>DDAL01000031.1:0-31962 GCA_002332615.1 Sphingobacteriaceae bacterium UBA2059
CTGTTTTTAGGGAAGATTACAGTAGTTGCGACATCGATGGCAAAGGCCCATCAATTTGGGATGATTTTACAGCCCGGAAAGGAAAAATAAAAGGAAGTCACACTGCAAATGTAGCGTGCGATTTTTACAATGGCTATCAGCGTGATATATCCCTTCTTAGAAAGTTGCATATACCTAATTTTAGATTTTCACTGGCATGGTCTAGAATAATGCCTGACGGGAAAGCCGCCTTAAATCATCGTGGAATTGATTTTTATAACCGCGTGATAGACCATTGCCTTGAAAGATNNGGCTTACCATCTATCATTGGGATTTGCCTCTGGCACTTGAAAGAAAAGGAGGATGGACAAATAGGGATATCGTTGAGTGGTTTGCAGACTATGTAGAAGTATGTGCCCGACATTTCGGAGACAGGGTAAGTAACTGGATTGTAATGAATGAACCTATGGTTTTTACCGGTGCCGGATATTTTATAGGGGTGCATGCGCCCGGAAAACTTGGGCTGAGAAACTTCTTACCATCCATTCATCATGCCACTTTGGCTATGGCTGCTGGTGGGCGCAGGCTTAGATCTTTGCTTTCAGAAGCAGAAATCGGAACTACATTTTCATGTTCACATATAGAGCCTTTTAGTGAAAAACGTCAGGATGTAGATGCGGCTCGCAGGGCTGATGCTCTATTAAACAGATTGTTCATTGAACCTACGTTAGGACTGGGCTACCCTATTGAGGATGTTCCGGTTCTAAAAAACCTCCAGCGTTTCTTTAGACCGGAAGACGAAAAAAACATGAAGTTCGACTTTGACTTTATTGGTTTGCAAAACTATACACGTGAAATAGTAAGGCATTCCTATTTTGTACCTTATATTAAGGCAAAACTTGTGACGGCTGCCAAACGTAAGGTGCCTCTGACAGATATGGGCTGGGAGGTTTATCCCCGGGCGATGTATGAAGTTATTAAAAAATTTAATGCGTATAGTGGTATTAGAAAAATTTACATCACTGAGAATGGCGCAGCGTTTCCAGATAAGGTCATAAACGGTAAAGTAGAGGATATGAGAAGACTTTTATATTTAAAAGATAATATGAGCGAGGTGCTGAGGGCAAGGGGAGAAGGGTGCAGGGTAGAAGGTTATTTCGTGTGGACACTTACCGATAACTTCGAGTGGGCAGAAGGGTACCACCCACGTTTCGGTTTAATTTACGTTGATTTTCAGAGTCAGCAGCGCATTATAAAAGCGTCGGGCAAGTGGTACTCAGCATTCCTACGAGGTGCTCTTTNNATTTTTTAATGATTCAAGGATCGATTTTACATCAAGCTTTGCTTTTAGATCTTCGGTATCCAGTGTATCACTTTCGTCCGGAAAATTTTCATAAAAAGTCCCAGGATCATAACGATAAATCGTCCACTTTCCTTGAGCGTACTCGAGGGAAGTAAGATTTTCTATCCAATCTCCAGAGTTGAGATACATTACGCTTCCCTCAAGGGTGTCGATGGTTCTCTGTTCTGGCTGGTGTATATGGCCGCAAACTACATACTCATATCCTTTTTGCGCAGCAAGCTCAGCAGCTGTGTTTTCAAAGTTGTTGATGAATTTTACGGCATCTTTAAACTTTCCCTTAATCTTTTTCGAAAAGCTCATCTTCTCACGTTTGCAAAGAACAAGGGCCCAGTTTACAAAGCTGTTAATCAGGATAAGCGTATCATAGCCGATAGCTCCTAACTTGGCGAGCCATTTCGAATGTTGCATCGTCACGTCAAAGACATCACCATGAAAAAACCATGCTTTCTTATTGTCTATTGTTAAAACAAGCTTATCCAACAGCTGGAATGAGCCGATATCCAAATCACTGAACTTTCTAAGAATTTCATCGTGATTGCCTGTAAGGTAGTAAACAGGGGTGCCTTCTGTTACAAACTTCATTAAGCGTCTTATCACTTTCGTATGAGTGTCTGGCCAGTACGATTTGTTAAATTGCCATATATCAATGATATCTCCGTTGAGGATTACGACTTTAGGCTTTATACTTTTGAGATATAAAAGAAGTTCACGGGCGCAACAGCCATAGGTACCTAAATGGACATCAGATATAACAACCAAGTCTATTTCCCTTTTAGACATAATAAGCGAGAGCACAAATGTGTCTAATATCCGTGAACTTTAAGTTAGGAAATTATTAAGTTTATAAAAAAGCCCTTTATAGCATAGCTATAAGGGCTACAAGTAATTTCACGATTTTAAAGTTAGTAATTTTCTTTTACGTCGTCTTTAAGGTTGTTTGCAGCTGTCTTAGTTGCTTCAGTTGCATCGGAAGCATACTCTTTAATATCTTCGGCTTTTGTCTGTAAGGTCTCCTTAACAGTTTGCACCTTATCCTTGACTGAGTCAGCCACATCTCTTGCTTTCTCAGATAGTTGATTGCGCATTTCCATACCACTCTCCGGAGCGAAAAGAATTCCAATCGCTGCTCCAACTGCTACACCAGCAAGTAAGGCTGCTATGATGGTCGAAGAATCGCTGCTTCTGTCTAATGAATCTGGTAGATACTTTTTGTAGTTCATGTTTTTCTCCTTTTTATATACATAAACGATTTAAATTCAATAGTGTTTAAAAAAACATCAATCTTTTAAGAGAGATTCTGATTGCCACTGGTCAAAGATAATCCACAGGCCGTTAATGGCTTTACAGGTTAATTATGTCAGCGGCGAAATTGCTGTTTTGATTAAATGTGACGTTTGCTTTATCTCGGCTTGGAAAACTCGCACTGTTGAGAACAGAGGTTCTTCTTTTAGGAGAGTATAACCTTGTTATCAGCATCGTCTATTAATTACAATTACGCTTTACAAGCAGTGCTAGCTTTTTGAGAGGAAAGTAAATTAACAATACATATATTTTTATTTACGAGTAAAAGTTTATATTTTGCTTTCTAAAGCTAAAACGTTTTTTACCGAAGCTTTATAGTACAAACAACAACGCATTCTAAACCAAAGAAGATAGATTATATAAATGGATAATTCAATTGTCATGGGGGTAGATATAGGTGGCTCCCATATTACAGCAGCATTAGTTGATTTTAGTAGTAAGAGTGTTTTAACAGACTCGTATCACAGAAAGCGAATAGATTCTCATGCAAGTTCAGAAGAAATAATTAAAGGCTGGTGTCATGTTATTGAAAAAGTAAAAAGCTCAACAGAAGGACATGTGAGCAACATAGGGTTGGCAATGCCAGGGCCTTTTGATTATGAAAATGGTATTTCTTACATGCGCAATCAGGATAAATATGAAGCGCTGTATGGTCTTAACGTTAAAGAACTTTTGGCCAGAGAATTAGGTGTTTCCGGAGCAAATATTCGTTTTATTAACGATGCGGCGGGCTTTTTGCAAGGTGAAGTTTTTGCCGGTGCTGCTGCAGGCTATGGAAATGTTGCTGGACTTACTTTAGGTACTGGGCTCGGCTCTTCGAAGTACAAAGGAAGTGTAGCCGAAGATGCTGATATGTGGAATAGTCCCTTTAAAAATAGTATTGCAGAAGAATACCTTGCGACCAGATGGTTTGTTAGAAGGTATAAGGAGTTAAGTGGAAAAGAGGCGCCTGATGCTAAATATATTTCTGAACGATTCGGTGAAGACGTTTATGCCCGCCAAGTGTTTGAAGAGTATGGAACTAATCTGGGTGATTTTCTTAATGGTTTTCTCCAAATGGAAAAACCTGAAATCCTGGTGTTGGGAGGAAATATAGCTAAATCACTTGAGTTATTTGAAAATAAGTTGCGTGGCGTTTTACAACCTGAGTTTAAAAGTATTCCTATTGTTCAAGCCAAGTTAGGAGAAGAAGCCATGATCTTAGGGGCTTCCAGTTTGTGGTACGAAAGAATATAGTTAAATAGTATAGGCTAAAGAAGTAGTAACAATATAATTTAAATTATGAAGAGACGAACGTTTATTAGAAACACTGGCGCTTTATCAGCAGGTTTCGTGTTGAGTAACAACTTTGCATTTGCAAGTGCACCTTCATTTCCGGTTGTCAGAAAAGCAAAGAACGAAAGAAAGTTTGTTAGTAAAGCAGTCGAAAAAGCTATCACAGAGTTTAAAAAAAATGTCAAAGACCCCGAATTGACGTGGTTGTTTGAAAATTGTTTTCCAAATACAATCGACACAACTGTATTTCATAAAGTTAGTAATGGCGTGCCTGATACTTACGTTATAACCGGTGATATCGATGCGATGTGGCTAAGAGATAGCAGTGCGCAAGTTTGGCCTTACCTGCAGTTTGTGAACGAAGATAAGGCCTTAAAACAGATGATAGCAGGTGTTATAAACAGGCAAAAATATTGTGTTGTTAAAGATCCTTATGCTAACGCTTTCTATGATGACCCTAACAAAAAAGGCAAGTGGGCCACGGATCACACGGATATGAAACCCGGCGTTCATGAGAGGAAGTGGGAAATCGATTCTTTGTGTTACCCCATTCGGCTGGCTTACAATTACTGGAAGAAAACGGGTGATACTAGCCCTTTTGATAAAGTTTGGGAGCAATCTATCAAAGCTACCCTAGCTGTATTTAAGGATCAACAGCGCAAAACAGGAAGAGGGTCCTATAAGTTTCAACGTACAACCCCTAAGGCCTCAGACACGGTAACAATGCTTGGCTATGGGTATCCGGTAAATCCGGTAGGTTTAATTTGCTCTGCGTTTAGACCCAGTGATGATGCAACTGTTCTCTCTTTCCTGATCCCCTCTAACTTTTTTGCTGTCGAAAGTTTGAAAGAAGCATCTGAAATGATGGAAAAGATAAGTCAGGATACTAAAACAGCCAATGAACTTAAATCTCTTGCATTAGAAGTGCGTCAGGCCTTAGACAAATATGCAACTGTTGAGCATAAGAAGTACGGGAAGGTTTATGCATTTGAAACGGATGGCTTTGGAAGTCACTTGATTATGGATGATGCAAATGTGCCTAGCTTGCTTTCTCTACCCTACTTAAATTCGATAAGTAAAACTGATCCTATTTATTTAAATACCCGAAAGTTACTTTTTTCTTCTGACAACCCTTTCTTCTATAAGGGAAAATATGCCGAAGGAATAGGGGGGCCGCATATCGAAAAAGATGATATGATATGGCACATGAGTATTATTATGAGGGCAATGACAAGCACAAGCGATGAGGAAATCAGATCGTGTATTAAGATGTTGAAGAATACTCATGGCGGTACCGGCTTTATGCACGAGGGCTTTCATAAGGATGATCCCAAGAACTTTACTAGAGAGTGGTTTGCTTGGACAAACACGCTATTTGGCGAACTTTTATGGAAGACGTATAAAGAAAAACCTCATTTACTTAAGTAAAAAGTCGGCCCGGAACTTGATGGTTCCGGGCTTTAGCCTATCTAATAAAAAAGCTAAATTGCCTTCCATGGATAAGCTTTCAAGCTTAATTTCATTCCTGTAATTATACGAAAGTGAAGAAAAAAGTTTCTACGATAGTTGATATTGCAAAGCAGCTTAACATATCAATTACAACAGTTTCATTTATTTTAAACGGTAAAGCTCGGGAAAAGAGAATAAGTGAAGAACTTATCCAAAAAGTACTGAAGTTTATCGATGAGGTGGGATATAGACCTAATGTGCTTGCCAGAAGTCTACGAACTGGGAGATCTAATATAATAGGATTACTTGTTGAAGATATTTCTAATCCATTTTTTGCCACGGTTGCACGGTTGATTGAGGACAAAGCTTATGCAAAAGGATATAAAATCATATATAGCAGTACTGATAATGACGCTTTAAAAACAAGAGAATTGATTAGTCTATATCATGACAGACAGGTTGACGGCTACATAATTGCTCCACCTGCTAATATTGAAGATGCAATTATAGACCTTAAAAACGAAGGAAAGCCGGTAGTGCTTTTTGACAGAACCCTTGAAAATATAAGCGTAGATAGTGTGAGCATTGACGGAGAGAAAAGCACATATAACTCTGTGGTGCATTTAGTTAAGCAGGGCTATAAAAGAATAGGATTTGTCACGCTAGATTCTCAACAATCGCAAATGCTTAATAGACTTTTGGGATATCAAAAGGCAATATCAGACTTTGGTTATGAAAGCTTTATAAAATCTTGTCAGTATCATGATACTTCAGGTCATTGCATCAATGAGATTGCAGCCTTCTGTAGAAATGACAGTAAACTTGACGCTGTAATATTTTCGACTAATTACTTGGGCATCAGGGGATTAAAGGCTATTAGATCGGAGGGTTTATCTATACCCGGTGATTTGGGTGTAATTGTATTCGATCAACATGATTTGTTTGACTTACATACCCCATCTATTACTTCTGTAGTGCAACCAATAGAGGATTTGGCTGAGCAGGCAATTTCGATTTTACTTAAACGGCTTGATGTGAAATCTGTTCAAGACGATTGTAAGGCTATTGTCCTTCCGGCGACCTTGAATGTGAGGCAGTCAAGCAAAAAAAACTAAGGTTTTCCCTACTAGGAACGTTTAGTTATTTACAAGAATAATAATCAACTATATAAATCGATATGAAAAGATTAAGCACCTTACTTCTTTTATTTTTATCAACCTTCGCATATTCCCAGGATATATATAAGCTAAAAGATCCGGTTGAGTATGTCAACCCTTTGATGGGAACAGCCTCCAAGCATGCTCTTTCAAATGGAAATACTTACCCGGCTGTTGGAGTGCCATGGGGTATGAATATGTGGTCTCCTCAAACAGGTAAAATGGGGGACGGGTGGATGTATACCTATGATGCAGACAAGATCAGAGGTTTCAAACAAACCCATCAGCCCTCTCCCTGGATGAATGATTATGGCCAGTTCGCTATTATGCCTTCTACCGGTAAAATTAAATTTAGCGAAGACGATCGGCAAAGCTGGTTCTCTCATAAGGCAGAAGTTTCTACCCCTTATTACTATAGCGTTTTTCTGGCTGACCCAATAATAACCACGGAATTTACACCCACAGAACGAGGGTCTCAATTTAGATTTACTTTCCCTGAATCTGAAAGTTCGTCCATTATAATTGATCCTTTTGATAAAGAATCTTATGTAAGGATTATTCCAGAGCAAAAAAAGATAATCGGTTATTCTACACGGGTTAGTCAGGGGCCTATGCCTAACTTCCGAAACTATTTTGTGATTTACATCGATAAACCTTTTGAAGTCTACTATACTTCCGACAAAGGTAAATTACAGAAAGGTGGAAAGGAGCAAAAGTCTGAACACGCCGGAGCCGTAATCGCGTTTAAAACAGTTAAGGGAGAAAAAGTAAATTTAAGGGTTGCCTCATCCTTTATAAGTTATGAACAGGCGGAGCTTAATCTTTCTAGAGAAATAGGAAAAGATAGCTTTGAAACTACAAAACAAAAGGCTCGGGCACTTTGGAACAAGCGTCTGAATGCTATCAAAGTAGAGGGCGGATCCATTGATCAAATAAGGACATTCTACTCCAGCTTTTATAGAACACTGTTCTTTCCTCATAAAATGTACGAGATTGATGCATCGAATAAACCAGTCCATTATAGTCCGTACAACGGAAAAACTTTGCCAGGGTATCGATTTGCCGGTACCGGTTTTTGGGATACGTTCCGGGCGCTTTATCCCTTTTTGAATTTATTATACCCTTCTATTAACAAAGAGATGCAGGAAGGGTTGATAAATGATTACAAAGAGGGCGGCTGGCTGCCCGAGTGGTCTAGCCCGAGTTATTCAAATATCATGATTGGAAATAATTCAGCGTCTGTAGTAGCAGAAGCATACTTAAAGGGAATAAGGGGATATGATATAAAAACCCTTTATGAGGCGCTTCAGCATGGCGCTAACAACGAAGGGCCTATTGACGCGATTGGAAGAAAAGGAGCTCCTTACTATAATCAACTAGGGTATGTTCCCTACGATGTCAACATTAGGGAAAATGCTGCAAGGACTCTGGAGTATGCTTATGATGACTTCGCTATATACCGATTAGCAAAGGCCTTAAACCGACCAAAAGCGGAAATTGATCTTTATGCCAAAAGAGCACGCAATTACAGAAACCTGTTTGACCCTGAAACAAATTTGATGAGACCTAAAAACAAAGACGGTAGGTTTATAAAAAACTTTAGTCCTTTGAAGTGGGGCGATGCTTTTACAGAAGGCAACAGCTGGCATTATACATGGTCTGTTTTCCAGGATGTCCAAGGCCTTGTAAATCTGATGGGCGGAAACTCAAAGTTTGTTGAAAAGCTAGATTCAGTATTTTCTATGCCACCAGTTTTTGATGAAAGTGGGTATAGAGGTGTGATACATGAAATAAGAGAGATGCAGGTTGCCAATATGGGGCAATACGCTCACGGTAATCAACCTATACAGCATATGATTTACCTGTACAACTATGCTGGTGCGCCTTGGAAAGCTCAATATTGGGTTCGTGAAACAATGAACAGGATGTATATGCCTACCCCTGACGGATACTGCGGAGATGAAGACAATGGCCAGACTTCTGCGTGGTATGTTTTTTCAGCACTTGGTTTTTATCCGGTAACCCCTGCAATGGATCAATATGTAATTGGCGCACCATTGTTTAAAAAAGCCATTCTAACCTTAGAAAATGGAAAGGAAGTTGTCATTACAGCCCCTAAAAACAGTGATAGCAACCGTTATGTGTCCGCTTTAAGGTTTAATGGAAAAAGCTACACCAGAAACTGGTTAAGCCATTTCGATCTTATGAAAGGAGCAACTTTGAGCTTTGATATGTCTTCTACTCCTAATAAATCGAGAGGAATCGCTAATAGTGACTATCCTTACTCAATGTCTAACGATCCGGAACTCAAATAATAAACTAAGCTCCTTTAAAAAGTCCTANNTAGGACTTTTTAAAGGAGCTTTTACTTTTCCAACCTTAATCCGATCTTATCGAGTAGCTGTAGTAATAGTTAGGGAATCATCCTTCTTTTTATGGCTTGTGTCACTGCCGAGCGAAGGAATTGCAGTATTTTTTCCTTTTACTAATGAGTCAATCCTATTCCCTGCCGAGCCGACAATCGCTCCACCGATAACAGCCGTTATGGCGCTATTACCCGCTTTTTTTCCCCATAAAGCACCAAGTTTTTCTCCAATCCCACTACCGATATTAGCTCCATCACCCATTCCTTTCATAGAAGAACAGCCGCTTCCTGTTAATATAAGAACTATGATACACAAAGGAAAATATTTCATAGGATAGCTGTTAAGTGGTTGTTAATTAGTTGCTTCTAATATACTAAACACGATTAATAAAACGACTGGATCAGTAATATGTTTTTTAATAGCATAACTTATTTACAGAAGGTTATTTTTGCAGGCAACAATAAACAGATGGAGCTCTCAAAGAATGACAAAGGCATAATACGTTCATGGGCAATGTTTGACTGGGCCAATTCAGCGTATAATCTTGTAATAACTTCTACAATCTTTCCTGCCTATTACACTATAATCACTACCACTAAAGAGAATGGAGACAAAGTTGTGTTTTTCGGTCGAGAGTATGTAAATACAGCGCTCGCAAATTATTCTTTAGCGGTAGCCTATCTCATAATGGCTGCTTTGTTGCCTTTGTTATCTTCATTTGCTGATTATAGAGGGAATAAAAAATCCTTCATGAAATTTTTTACGTACATAGGTAGTTTAGCTTGTGCAGGTTTATTCTTCTTCAAGCTTGAAACACTTGAGTTAGGAGTTGTCTTATCTTCTATTGCTGCTATCGGGTATACAGGCGGGGTCATGTTCAATAATTCCTATCTTCCGGAAATTGCAACGGTAGATCAACAGGATAGAGTAAGCGCACAAGGGTTTGCTTATGGATACATCGGAAGTGTACTATTGCAAGTTATATGCTTGGTGTTGGTTATTAAGCCAGACTGGTTTGGTATCGTTGATACGTCTTTATCTGCTCGAATTTCTTTTTTATTGGTGGGTATTTGGTGGTTAAGTTTCGCTCAAATTCCATTTAAGGCATTACCTGAGGGCAATCTCAGCAAAGGTCCCTTCAACTATCGTAAGGCTACAAGCAGTTATATGGAACTAATTTCTGTTTGGAAGCAGTTAAAACACACAAAACAATTGCGACAATATCTGCCTGCATTTTTCTTTTATTCTACAGGTGTACAAACGATCATGCTGGTTTCAGCCAGTTACGGAGAAAAAGTACTTCACTTAGGCACATCAAAGTTAATCATGACCATACTCGTCATCCAGCTTGTAGCCATAGGAGGCGCATTTCTTGTTTCTAAAGTAGCGAAGCATATAGGCGGTATCCAGGTGTTGTTACTTCTTGTCGTTATCTGGATCTTCATATGTGTAAGCGCGTTCTTTCTGAAGACAGAGACCCAGTTTTATGTAATTGCAACTGTGGTCGGATTAATAATGGGCGGAATACAATCTTTATCACGCTCCACATACTCAAAATTTATTCCTCAAGGTTCACCTGACACCGCTTCCTTCTTCAGTTTTTATGATGTAACCGAAAAACTAGCCATCGTGTTAGGGCTCGCTACTTTTGCATTTATAGAAGAGCGCACCTCTATTCAAAATTCCCCGCTTGGTTTGAGTGTTTTCTTTTTAATTGCGTTCTTTCTGCTTTTACGAATGCTCTTAAATAATTGTTCCGCGTTGTCTAAAAATTAGAAATAGCACCGGTGTTCTTTTGTAAGTGAATTTCCGCAAGCATGCATCTGGCGCTACCTCCTCCGTTAGATTCAATTGTAAAAAGGGGTGCATGTACTATTTTATTATATTTTTCAATGCTGAGTATCTGCTCGGATTTAAGGGCTGAATATGCCTGATCCGACATAACCAGTAGTTTTGAACCGTTTATCGCTCTTACCTCAAGCATATTACCTGCAAAGCTATTGACTTGTTCCAAGCTGATTTCAATAATCTCTTTGCCCGTATTTACCAGCGACTGACTCACTATCAATCGTTGCCGGTCTTCTTTAATTGCTTCGAGGCATATAACAGCAAACCGTTCTGCAATACACATCATTACATTCGTGTGGTAAATAAAAACTGAATTGCCGTCGTAAGCCTCAAAGGTAATCGGTGTAAAACCGCTTATAGAACAAAACTCATTTAGCACCTCTAAGTCACTTCGAGTAGATAAGCAAGTATAGGCAAGCTTGTTTTGACGGTCCAGAACCATACTTCCTGTACTCTCGAGAAACTTTCCTTTAGATTCATAGTGGCTTAAGTCAATTACTCTTTCTACTCTGAAGCGAGATTTCAATAGGTTGACTACGTCCATACGGCGTTCCAGCCGGCGATTAGGAGCTTCCATCGGGAAGAGATAAACGTTCCCGTTAACTTGGGTTGCAATCCAATTATTGGGAAATATTGAGTCCGGTTTATGAGGCTCAAAGGTGTCCTCAACAACAGTCACGTCTACATGATTGCCTTTAAGTATCGCAACAAACTGATCAAATTCCTGAAGCGCATGTTCCTGTGCACTGCTGTCTATTAGTTGTTCCTCCTGGAAGGCATTGCTGACTAAAGTTTGCGTGTTTAAGCAAAAACGTACGGGCCTTACCATAAGCACATGTGCTGTACTCTGTTGCATAAGCTATATTAATTATATCGGGTCTCTGAACAAAGGCATACTCATGCAATGAAAGCCACCCCGGGCTCTTGACAACTCGGCGGATGGCATTAAGATAAGTGTATCTTTTATAGATTCTGAGTTAATTTCTCCTGATTCCAGTTTTTCAATCAAGTCCGTCGCTTCGATGGTAGTAAACCCAAGATCTTTAAAAGCTTGCTCGGTTATGTCATTACGGTCATATCCTATCACAACCCCCTCTTTAATTGCAAGTAAATTGCACGAGTCCGTCCACTGCTCTCTGACATCATAAGGAAACTGATTGTTTCCTGAATAAATAAACTTGGTTTTTTCTTTAGATTTTAAGTCATTTTCACTTATATCTGTCAGCAGCTCCTCAATACAGTTGAACGTTCTGGATACTCCTTGTTTGTCACGTTCAAATTGGAGAATAACAGGTTTGTCTTTGTTTCTTTTTTCGGAGAGATAGTCGATCGGTTCAGATCCCGCATTTTTTTGCTGTGAAGAGATAGACCCAAGAACTACCCATACATTTCTTTTTACCTGCGTAAAAATTGTATCAATATGCATAAAGTCCCGCTTGGCGGGTATCTTGATAACGGTAGCCTTTGTTATGACCTTATTTTTAAAAAGTAGCTTGATCGCTTCACTTGCACCACTTGCGGATGTACGTTCACTCCAGCCAATCAATACATGGCCAGGGCTTACAACCATCACGTCACCTCCTTCAATAGTTGTTTTTTCGCCGTGTTCTTCACCCGGCCGAAGAAAATACTGTAAGGTGTTTGGTATTTCCAGAATGTTCGATCGGTAGGTTTTAAAAAGAGGGTGGTTGAAAAACACATATCGGGCAAGCAAAGTTTCCCTTGCTCTTGCATCTTTGGCCGGCTTATTTAACAAAATATGATTATTTATAACTATACCCACATCTCTGGTAAAAATCAAATTAGGAATAGGTGAGAAAATACTTTCTCCCTCAGGCATGGAGCCCGAAACAAGTACTGTCGAGAGGTCAGAAGGTGGTAACTTTACAAGGTCACCCTGCAAGGTATACCCGCAGCCTTCTAAAGCACACACAGAAGCTACCAGCGTTTTACAAATATCGGGTTGCCGGAGAATATCTGTCAAAAGTCTCTCAAACTCAATTATTTTCTTCGAATTATGAAAGCTTTGACTTGACGGTATGAAGTAGGAACGTTTGCTTTCGGGAGAATCTATTTCAGCAAGTTTACCCTTTATGTTCTCAGGGTCTAAGAAATACATCAGTATTTTTACATACAGGTCATATTCTTTTTTTCTGACCGTATCTAGGTGAAGGATATCTTCAAACAGCCAAAGCTGTGCTTTAGAAGGCGACACCTTTCCGATGCCCTTATCAGGGCTATGAATGATAAGGGATCGCAGCTGCCCTATTTCTGAATTGACGTTCAAGGAGAAGTTTTGAGTATCCATAGCTATGAAATATGCTTGCAAATCTATCAGATTTAAACATATCTCGTTGAATTTAACCTTAATGTTTAATTTTGCTTCATGAATTTTATTCTCAGGGGTACAATAGCTGCTGTAAAGGCTCTTTATAATGTAGAAATTAGCGAAGAAAGTATAAACTTACAGGAAACGAGAAAAGAGTTTGAGGGCGATGTTACTGTAGTTGTGTTCCCGTTAACAAAGGTTTCGAAAAAAAATCCAGAGCAAACGGGGCAGGAACTAGGTGCTTACTTGCAAGAGTCGCTCATGGAAATCAAGAGTTACAATGTGGTTAAGGGCTTCTTAAATCTTGCATTGACTGATGCCTATTTGATTACATTATTTAAATCGACTATCCAGCGTTCAGATTTTGGTTCATTCGATGCAATAAATGAGAAAGTAGTAGTTGAATATTCATCTCCCAATACAAACAAGCCTCTTCATTTAGGACATGTTCGAAATAATCTTTTAGGATATTCTGTTTCTAAGATCCTTGAGGCGTCAGGTTATGATGTTGTTAAGTGCAACCTGATAAACGACAGGGGTATCCACATCTGCAAGTCAATGCTTGCATGGTTAAAGTTTGGAAATGGCGCTACGCCTGAGAGTGCCGGATTAAAAGGTGACAAATTGGTGGGAGACTATTACGTCGCTTTTGACAAAGAGTATAAAAAGCAGGTTGAAGAATTAAGAGCCTTGGGAAAGTCTGATGAGGAGGCTAAAAGAGACGCCCCTATCATTAAGGAAGCACAGAATATGCTTCAGAGATGGGAAGCAGGAGATGAAGAAGTCATAAGCCTTTGGAAGACCATGAACGGGTGGGTATACGAAGGATTTGATAAGACCTATAGAAAGCTGGGTGTAAGTTTCGACAAGTATTACTACGAGTCTGACACCTACCTTTTAGGTAAAGATCTGATTGAAGAGGGGCTTTCTAAGGGAGTCTTCTATAAAAAAGAGGATAATTCGGTCTGGATAGACCTTAGGGAGGAAGGTCTGGATGAGAAACTTGTGCTAAGAGGAGACGGAACGTCAGTTTATATCACTCAGGACCTTGGTACAGCGCAATTGAAGCATGATGAGTTTAAAGCTAACAAATCTATATACGTTGTAGGTAATGAGCAAGACTATCATTTTAAAGTATTGTTTCTGATCTTAAAAAAGCTTGGGAAAAACTGGGCTGACGGAGCATTTCACCTGTCTTATGGTATGGTTGACTTGCCAAGCGGAAAGATGAAGTCAAGAGAAGGTACAGTAGTAGATGCCGACGATCTGATGGTTGAAATGATCGATACAGCACGTAAACGCACCGAGGAACTAGGCAAGGTTGAGGGGTTTTCCGCTCAAGAGAAGGAGAGCTTGTTTGAAATGATTGGTATGGGCGCCCTTAAATACTTCCTGCTGAAAGTTGAACCTAAGAAGCGACTTCTTTTTGATCCAAGTGAATCTATCGATTTTCAAGGACATACCGGCCCTTTTATACAATATACGCACGCGAGAATATGCTCAGTTCTTACACGTGCAAATAGTGAGCAAACTGATTTAACGTACCATCTTGAAGGCCTCACTAATACAGAAAGGGAACTTATACTCTCTTTAAATAAGTACCCTGATGCTGTACTTCTGGCTGCCAGCGACTATAGCCCCTCCGTAATAGCTAATTATGTATATGATTTGGCTAAATTGTATAATAAATTCTATCATGAAGAGCCCATTTTGAAAGCTGAAGATAGAAATATCAGAAGTTTCCGTTTAGCGCTTTCCGGAGCTACAGCTTCTATAATTAGAAAGTCAATGAATCTTTTAGGTATTCATGTTCCCGAACGAATGTAATTAAACAACATTATGAGTCATTTAATAGCCCCCTCGATACTTGCAGCAGATTTCGCAAACCTTCAGAGAGATATAGAAATGGTCAATGGCAGTAATGCCGACTGGTTTCATATTGATATAATGGATGGTGTTTTTGTTCCCAACATATCTTATGGTTTCCCTGTTGTTGAAGCCATAACAAAGCATGCAAAGAAGGCCCTTGACGTTCATTTAATGATCGTCGATCCTGACAAGTATTTGCAGCAGTGTAAATCATCAGGGGCAGGTATTATTACCGTCCATTATGAAGCATGCACTCATCTTCATCGTACAGTTACTGCTATTAAGGATTTGGGATGTCTTGCCGGAGTAGCACTTAACCCTCATACACCGGTAAGTGTTCTTCAGGATATCATCGAAGATATTGATATGGCACTAGTTATGTCTGTTAATCCCGGCTTTGGAGGCCAAACCTTTATTCACCGTACTTATGAAAAGGTAAGGACGCTTCGGCTTATGGCCGCCGGTAGAAACGAAAACCTGCTTATCGAAGTAGACGGCGGGATCAATAACAAAAATGCTTTACCTTTACTTCAAGCAGGGGCAAATGTACTTGTCGCCGGAAACTTCGTTTTCTCATCGCTGAATCCGGCAGCAGTAATTAGTGATCTTAAGAAATTAGAAGCAAAATGTTCTATTTAACTTTAGCTTGGTTCTTAGCTTTAAGAAGGAAAGCACATCTCCTTTTTCCAAATATTTGTAAGTCAATACATTCAACCTGAACATCATTGCCCATAGTATCCTTTAAAATTTGTAAATCAGCATCACACAAGCCAAAGTGCGAACAGGCCGCGTTTGATATAGGGCAATGGTTTTCATACAGCAAAAAGTCGGTACCTCTTTGTTCATATTCGGATATGTAGCCATCCTTTGCCCTAAGCTTGATGTATGCTTCAATCCGTGACCGAAAGTCAGTAATATCTGCCAGTTCTCTTCTATATCGTCTGGTGTTTTCCTCTGCCCAGGAATTTATAACTAAGTCTAGTGCGTTTTGCCCCAGCTTTTCCTTGACCGTACTAAGTATTTCTACCGTAAGCGCTGCATGATTGTTAGGAAACAAAGCTTGAGCCATTTCAGTAAGCTCATACACCTGAGCCGGCCGGCCAACCCCTTTTGAAATGGTAGCGGCTTTTAGCAGTCCTTGTCCGGAAAGCTTGACCAGTTGCAGACGGGCTCCCTCGCTGGTGATTGACAACTGCTCGGCAATATCTTTTGAAGAAAGAGGTCCACGGGTTTTAAGGAGCTGTAAAATCTTATTTATTCGCATATAACTTTACCAAGTTTTTACTTGGATAATTGCAAAAATAGTAACTTTGCATTAAATAAGACTAGGGTTATTTCTTTTAAAGAATTATAAGCTGTAATTATGCAGCTCTTTAGAATGAGTATCGATAGCTAGAGAAATTAAAAGTTTATGAGTACAGATCAGGAGTTGTTGGAAGCGCTCGCAGTTAGTGAGTATGAGTATGGCTTCACAACCAATATAGAAACTGAAATGGCGCCGAAGGGACTTAATGAGTCAACGGTGCGATATATTTCAGCAAAGAAGAATGAACCTGAATGGCTTTTAGAGTGGAGACTCAAAGCATTGAACCGTTTTTTGGAAATGGAGATGCCTACGTGGCAGAACTTCGAGTTTCCGAAGATCGATTTTCAGGACATATCTTATTACGCCGCCCCGAAGAAAAAGAAGTTAGATAGTTTGGATGAAGTTGATCCTGAGTTGCTGGATACGTTCGAAAAGCTTGGAATACCCTTAAATGAACAAAAAGCTTTAGCAGGTGTTGCAGTAGACGTAGTGTTTGATAGTGTGTCAGTGGCCACCACTTTCAGAGAGAAGCTAGCCGAAGATGGAATCATTTTCTGTTCTTTCGGGGAAGCTGTTCAAAAGCATCCTGACTTGGTTAGGCAATACATCGGTTCGGTAGTTCCTGCTTCAGATAACGTATTCGCTGCTTTAAATTCAGCGGTTTTCTCCGACGGCTCTTTTGCGTATATACCAAAAGGGGTTAAATGTCCAATGGAGTTGTCTACCTATTTCCGAATTAATGCAATGAACAGCGGACAGTTTGAACGCACGCTGGTTGTTGCTGATGAAGGCAGTTTTGTAAGTTATCTCGAAGGCTGTACTGCGCCGATGCGTGATGAAAACCAGTTACATGCCGCCGTTGTTGAGCTTGTAGCGTTGAAAGATGCCGAAATTAAATACTCGACTGTTCAAAACTGGTATCCGGGCGATAAAGAAGGAAAAGGCGGAGTTTATAATTTCGTTACAAAGCGGGGAATATGCAGGGGCGATAATTCTAAAATATCATGGACTCAGGTAGAAACCGGTTCTGCAATCACCTGGAAGTACCCCAGTGTTATACTAAAGGGCGACAATTCCTCTGGAGAATTTTATTCAGTCGCCTTAACCAGGAACATGCAGGTAGCGGACACTGGCACCAAAATGATACATTTAGGTAAGAACACAAAGAGTCGTATCATATCTAAAGGAATTTCTGCCGGTAAAAGTCACAACAGTTACAGAGGCCTTGTTGCTATTGCTCCAAAAGCAGCAAATTCAAGAAACTTTACTCAATGCGACTCTCTGCTGATTGGTGACAAATGTGGTGCTCATACATTTCCATATATAGAAGGTAAAAACAGTACCTCCATCGTAGAGCATGAGGCAACTACTTCAAAAATAGCTGAAGATCAAATTTTCTATTTAAATCAAAGAGGAATAGATTCCGAGAAAGCGGTTGCTTTAATAGTGAATGGCTACGCACGCGAAGTGCTGAATCATTTGCCTATGGAATTCGCAGTTGAGGCTCAAAAACTACTAGCCATCTCTTTAGATGGAAGTGTTGGATAATACATATAAAAAACATTAAAATGCTTGATATAAAAAACCTTCACGCTTCGGTTGAAGGAAAAGAAATTTTAAAAGGGATAGATCTAACGGTCAAAGCCGGTGAGGTTCATGCTATTATGGGCCCTAATGGCTCTGGGAAAAGCACTCTTGCTTCTGTATTAGCTGGTAAAGAAAATTATAAAGTTGGGCAAGGAGAAATATTGCTTGAGGGCAGTGATTTAATTGAAATGGCTCCCGAAGACCGTGCTCGTGAGGGCTTGTTCCTCGCGTTTCAATACCCTGTCGAAATTCCCGGGGTTTCAAATATTAACTTTTTGAAAACGGCCCTAACAGAGATAAGAGCTTACAAAGGCTTACCTCCGCTTACGGCTAAGGAATTCCTTTCCTTGCTGAAAGAAAAACAAGAGCTCGTTGAACTTAAAGCTTCCCTTATAAATCGTTCTTTGAACGAAGGGTTTTCAGGTGGTGAGAAGAAACGTAATGAAATTCTTCAGCTCGCCATGCTGAGTCCTAAACTCGCAATCCTCGACGAAACTGACTCGGGTCTGGATATAGATGCCTTGAGAGTTGTAGCAAGCGGGGTGAATAAACTACGAAATGAAAACAATGCTTTCCTGGTTATTACTCACTACCAGCGCTTGCTAGACTATATTGTACCTGACTTTGTCCACATCCTTTATGACGGACGCATTATAAAATCAGGCACAAAAGAACTTGCTCTTGAACTGGAAGAAAAGGGGTATGACTGGGTGAAAGAAGAACTTAGTGTTCAAAATGCTTCTTAATTAGAATATAATGGAAAAGGAAGCGAATAAGTTTTATAAGTACCTTACTGGCAGGGTTGATCAACAAACGCTCAATTCGATGGAAGGGGATTCTGACTTTTCAGAGAAGCGAAAGGCCGCATGGCTTTTTTTCAAAGAGCAGGGCCTGCCCACTAAAAAAAATGAGGACTGGAAGTTTACTAATCTCCACCTAAAACTTTCAGATGTATATAACATAGAACTGCCCGATATCAAAATTGGTAGGTTTCCATTTATTGATAGCATCGACGCATGCCGCATTGTCCTTGTAAATGGCAGGCTAAACAAAGAGCTATCTGATGAGCTGCCAGAGGGTATAACTTACCTTGATACAAAAGATGCTTTATCCCGCGCGGAGGTTTCAAAAAAGGTCGGTTCCATTGCAAATACGTACGAAAATGGCATTCTCGCGCTTAACATGGCCCTTTTTAATCAATTGCATGTGCTATATGTGTCGCCAAAAGCAATTGTAAGCCGTCCCGTGCATGTTTATCATACCTACGCAGAAGAAGGAAATTCTTTGTTCGTTCCTTATCGTATGCTCGTAGTTGCGGGCAAACAGAGCGAAGCCACTTTAGTTGAATCCTTTCATTCAGACATACAGCATCCTTTTTTCGTAAGCTACGTATCAGAGCAGGAACTTGACGAAGCAGCTATTTTCCATTCTCATATATCAAATACGGCAGGGCCCAATGTAAACTTGGTACACCATAGAGAAATTGTTCAGCAAGCCAACAGCGTACTCAATAACTCCAACATCATGCTGGGATCTGCGACGCTTATACGGAATGATATTAATTTTCGTTTAAAAGGAAGTAACTCCGAAGCAAATATGATAGGAGCATATGTTGTTTCAGACAATCAGCATGTTGATAATCATACTATAGTAGACCATCAGGTTCCTAATTGTAATACAAGCGAACTCTATAAAGGTATCTTGCTTGACCGATCCAACGCAGTATTCAATGGCAAGGTGTTTGTAAGGCCGGATGCTCAGAAAACCAACGCTTTCCAACAAAATAATAACCTTTTGTTAAGCGATGAGGCAACTGTTGATTCAAAACCTCAACTGGAAATTTTTGCTGATGATGTGAAGTGTTCGCACGGGTCGACGATAGGGCAGATGAATAAAGATGCATTGTTTTATCTTAAATCTCGGGGCATAGGAGACGAGGCGGCGAAGCGTTTGCTTATGGAAGCATTTATATATGATGTACTGGCTCAAATAGAAGTTGAGGGTATCAGAACCTATTCTGAAGCATTACTCGAAGGAAAGTTTGAAAAGCTCGAGTTCCATACCATCTAGTTCAATTAAAATGATGAATGAATATTTATATAAAGGCGAAGGAGTAAAGGCACAGTTTCCGGCTCTTAAGCAAATGGTTTACGGCAAACCGCTTATTTATCTGGATAACGGAGCAACTACTCAGAAACCTTATTCAGTCATCAACGCTATATCTTCCTATTATCAAACCATCAATAGTAACATCCATAGAGGAGTCCATTCTCTAAGTCAAAAAGCAACAGATGCTTACGAAGTATCCCGAAATGCAATAGCCGCTTTTATCAATGCGTCTAAGCCCTCGGAAGTAATTTTTACCAAAGGTACTACAGACGGGATTAATCTGGTCGCCAGTACGCTGGCTGCTTTAGACCTTCGCCAAGGCGACTCTGTCATCATAAGCAATATGGAACATCATTCAAATATTGTTCCGTGGCAAATGGTATGTGAGCATTATAAAGCGCAGCTTAAAGTTGTACCTATAAGTGAAGAGGGTGAGTTGCTTTTAGACGAGTATGATAAGCTTTTAGATGAACGGGTTAAGATCGTTTCGATATCCTATATCTCCAATACACTTGGAACTATAAATCCTGTAAAAGAAATGATAAGCCGGGCACATAAATTTGGTGTGCCGGTATTGATAGACGCAGCACAGGCAGTTCAGCACATTCCTATAGATGTGCAGGACCTGGATTGCGACTTCCTTGCCTTTTCCGGTCATAAGATGTATGGTCCCACCGGCATTGGCGTCCTGTATGGAAAAGAAGAATGGTTAAATAAGCTCCCGCCATATCAGGGGGGCGGTGACATGATTAAGTCAGTATGTTTTGAAAAAACGGAGTACAATGAACTTCCGTTTAAGTTTGAGGCAGGTACTCCAAATATCGAAGGTGCCATAGTACTAAAAGAAGCTGTAGACTTTATAGCTGAACTGGGCATACAAAACATTGCTGCATTCGAGCAGTCGCTTTTAGAGTACGCCACAGCCAGGGTCCTCGAAATTCCCGGTTTACGAATAATAGGTACCGCTAAGCATAAAACGAGTGTGCTATCCATGTTTGTCGACGGAGTTCACCCGTATGATGTAGGCGTTTTGTTAGATAAAATGGGTATTGCCGTCCGCACCGGTCATCATTGTACCGAGCCTATAATGGATTTTTATCGCGTTCCAGGTACCATACGGGCTTCCTTTGCTGTTTATAATACAATGGAAGAGGTAGACAAGCTCGCTAATAGCTTGCAGAAGGCAATAACAATGCTTTCTTAATTCAACAGAAATGAGTATACAAGACAAGCAAGACGATATAATAGCCGACTTCGAATTTTTAAGTGATTGGGAAGACAAGTATGAATATATCATTCAGGCCGGCAAAGAACTTTCACCAATTGGCGATGAGTATAAACAGGATAAGTATATTATTAAAGGCTGTCAGTCAAAAGTATGGCTATATGCGGAAATGCAGAATGGAAAGGTTAACTATCAGGCAGACAGCGATGCGATTATATCAAAAGGCCTTGTCAGCTTAATAATAAGAGTTTTATCAGGCTTCACTCCTAAAGAAATTATAGAAGCCGACCTTTATTTCATAGATCGTATCGGCTTGAAAGAACACCTGTCTCCAACACGCTCCAATGGACTTTTGTCTATGGTTAAACAGATGAAGCTTTATGCATTAGCGTTTAATGCAACTCAATAGGTTGAATGATGATAGTAAATGATGAATCCGGTCTTAGTGAAGAGGTGACGGGCCGTTTGCAAGAGGTATATGATCCTGAAATACCGGTAAATATCCTTGAACTGGGCTTAATCTACGAGCTGTCAATAAGTAAAGACGGCATTGTAAAAGTAGTCATGACACTCACCGCACCCGGTTGCCCTGTAGCAGATCAAATTATTCAGGAAGTAGAAGAAAAAGTATCCTCTGTTCCCGGAGTTAAAGAGGTGAGGGTAGAGATAACCTTTGATCCTCCCTGGAACAGAGATATGATGAGTGATGAAGCCCGCTTAGAGCTGGGATTTATGTAACCGGTTTGAAATTAGAGCTTTACTGCTTCAAGAGTGCAATCAATAAGCTCTGTGTAAAACTCTCTCATGTTTAAACCAGCGGCAGCCACCTGTTGTGGAATTAAGCTTCCTTCCGTTTGTCCCGGGACAGTGTTAACTTCTATGAAGTAAAAGTGTCCTGTTTCTTTTTCAAGAATATAGTCAATTCTCACCACTCCCCTGCAATTCAGCGTTTTAAATATATCAACCACTATTCTTTCCACACGCTCCTTTTCCTCTAGTGTCATTCTGCCGGGAGTGATTTCCTCAGTTATGCCGGGAGTATACTTAGCTTCAAAGTCAAAGAACTCCTTTGAGCTTATAAGCTCCGTAGAGGGAAGTACGGTGGTGCTTTGTCTCCCCTTATAAACCCCTATAGTAAATTCTCTTCCTTCAATGAATTCTTCTACAAGAACCTGGCTGTCATGCTTAAAGGCCTTCTCCAGTGCTTCCTGAAGATTTTCCTCGTGTTTTACCTTACTCATTCCAATGCTGCTGCCCCCAGTATTCGGCTTTACAAATACCGGATACTTCAACTTCGTAAGTTCTTCAGTTATCTCATTTTTTAATAAACATACCGAGGAAGCCGTATATAGTCCATTGATAGCACCTACCAGAGCTTTGGAGTATGCCTTATTCATTGTAAGAGCCGAAGTTGCAGCATCGCAGCTTGTATAAGGCAAGCCTATCATGTCGAAATAACCTTGCAGCTTTCCGTCTTCTCCAGGCGTACCATGCAGACCGATAAAAGCTAAGTCAAAATGAATAAGCTTGTCATTAATATTCAGAGTAAAAGCATTTTTGTCAACAGCGTGTTTTATAGCATTGTCGTCTACATAATACCAGCTGTCAACTGTTATTATAATCTTGTACACGTTATAAAGATCCGTGTTCAGATTCGATTCAATGACTTGTGCACTTTTCAACGAGATAACAGATTCATCTGTAAATCCGCCTGTTACTAAGGCTACATTTATCTTCATGGACAAATATATTTTAATTTAATTCTCTTATCAACGCCAGTTCAACATATATCACTCAAATCTATTTTTAGTAAGTTTGCACCAAATAAAGCCAAATGGGTAAGTTATTGTCATATCTTAATACAAAGACGTTTAGAAAAAATCTCATCGTTGCAATACTCTCCGTGTCAGTATTCTTATTCCTTCTTTTTTTTAGTCTGCGGTTTTATACCCGTCATGGCGAAGGTACGCCGGTTCCCAAGTTAAAAGGCTTATCAATAGAGAAAGCAATTGAAATACTCGAAGCAAAAGGATTAAGGTACCAGGTTGACTCCATTTATCAAATGGATAGAACTCCAGGCTTAGTAATAGAGCAAGACCCCGACGCAAATACAAGTGTAAAGCTAAACCGCACCATTTACCTCACTATTATTACAAGCAAAGCACCTGATGTAAACTTTCCGGATGTCTTCGAAAGCAATTACCTGGAGGCCAGAGCCATATTAAGTAATTACGGCATCAAAATAGGAGATACCACTTATGCTTCAGACATCGTAAGAGATAGAGTACTCCAGGTGTTATTTAAAGGGAAAGTCATTCGCAAAGGCGATCCTATACCCAAAGGGTCACTTATTTCTATAGTTCTTGGGGACGGCGGGGGAGCAAGTGAAGTTGACCTGCCCGACTTGAGAGGTTTATCTCTTTCAGAAGCAAAGTTTGCTTTAAAAGGTTCTTCCTTAAAACCCGGATCTATATTTTACGAAGGAAACATTACTGATAGTGCTTCTGCAAAAGTGGTAAAACAATATCCTGCATTAAACGATAGTATTTCTAAAGTTCAGATAGGCAGCACCGTTGATATTGTATTATCAAACGAAGCCTTAACTACAAATTAAGAATTCATTTCAATGTAAATGACTCATCATGACAGAAGAAAAAAAGCCAGGAACGGTTGATAAAAGAGCCAAGTTTCTAATAGCCTTAAGCCTTATTATTATCCTTGCTCTGGGCCTTACAGCTCTCAACTATTATTTGAGGTATTTCGGGCCCAGTGTTACCAACAGCCAAAAATACCTCTATATCAAAACAGGTTCCACTTTTGATGATGTTTACCAAACCATTCGTAAAGAGGAGATAGTAAAGGACAGCGTAGTTTTTAAGTGGGTAGCGTTAAGTATGAAATATCCTGGGTCAGTAAAGCCCGGGCGATACGCCTTAAAAGAAGGCATGAACAACAGGCGCTTTGTAAACATGCTAAAAGCTGGTAATCAGGATCCCGTTAAACTGAGCTTCCGTAATCAGCGACTCAAAGGCGACTTTTCAAAATATGTGTCAGAACAGCTAGAGCCTGATTCTGCGGAGATCATGTCCTTGCTGGACTCCACTGAGTTTATATCAAAATTCGGTTTCACCAGGGATAATATTTATACCATGTTTATACCCAATTCTTACGAAATGTACTGGAACATTTCGGCCAATAAGTTTTTTAAACGCATGTATGATGAGTATCAAAAATTTTGGAACCTAACCCGGCTTGAGAAAGCAAAAGAACTGGGCTTATCTAAAGCCGATGTAAGCATTTTAGCTTCCATTGTTGACGCCGAAGCGCTCCATGATGATGAGATGCCAACGATTGCCGGCCTTTACCTAAACCGATATAGAAGGGGTATCAAACTTCAGGCAGATCCAACAGTTATCTTTGCAAACAACGACTTCACTATGCGCAGAGTGCTTAATAAACACCTCCTCAAAGACTCTCCTTACAATACTTATTTACATAAAGGATTGCCTCCCGGGCCCATAATGATGCCCAGTATAAAGGCTATAGACGCTGTGCTTGACTATAAAAAGCATGATTATATCTACATGTGTGCCAAGGAAGATTTTTCCGGTTATCACAACTTTGCCACAAATGTATCAGAACACAAAGCCAATGCCCAAAGATTTCAGCAGGCATTGAACTTAAGAAATATCAAGAAGTAAAGTAATGTTCAGTTACGAAACCAAGATACGAATCAGGTATGGCGAAACCGATCAAATGGGTTATGTCTATTATGGTAACTACGCCGAATTTTACGAAGTAGGGAGGGCCGAGATGCTGAGAAGCCTGGGTATGACTTATAAAGATATGGAAGATGCAGGAATTATGATGCCGGTGCTCGAAATGCATTGCCGATACATTAAGCCTGCCCGATATGACGAAGAAATATCCATCAAGATTATACTGCAAAAAATGCCTGGTGTCAGGATTGTATTCAAATACGAGTTTTACAACCAGGCAAACGAATTTATTCATGAAGGCGAATCAACCTTGGCTTTTGTAGATATGGAACGCAACAGGCCATGTCTTGCTCCCGCAAGTCTCATTAGCCTTTTAAAGCCCTTTTTCGAAGCGGAGAATGCCACAGGTTGATAAGCTGCTGCAAAAACTAAAGCCTTACAGGCAGTTTATAGACTGGAGCAAGCGTTCAGCTTTTCCNNGCTTTTCCGGCATTTAGCCCTTTGCCACTTTATACAATAGGAAAATTCTTTTTTCAGGAAATAACTAAGGATTCCTTGCTTGACAGGGCTTCATCTTTAGCCTATAACTTTTTGCTTGCAATATTTCCAGGTATAATCTTTCTTTTTACACTTATCCCTTACATACCCATTGACGGCTTCCAGGCGCAACTCATGTCGCTGTTGGAAATGATCCTGCCTTCCAATACATTCATAGCCGTACAATCCACCTTAGAAGACATTATAAAGAAACAAAACGGCGGATTGTTATCCTTCGGTTTTTTTGCTGCACTGTTCTTCTCGACCAACGGAGTCAACAATCTTATGCAAGCGTTCAATAAGTCATCTCTTCAAACAGAAACGAGGAGCTGGCTCAAACAGCGTTTTGTAGCTCTAGTATTAACTATGGTAATGGTAGGAGCGTTGATTACAGGTATCATATCACTGACCGTCGGAGAAATTATTATAAGCCGTTTAAAAGCCCAGCTTCACTTTAACGAATGGTTTTGGATAACGCTAGTAACTGTAGTAAGGTGGCTTATCTTAATTGTAGTGTACTTTATAGCTATATCAACGCTGTATAGGTACGGGCCGTCTTATCCAAAAAAATGGAAGATGTTCAGCCCGGGATCCTGGCTGTCCACCATTCTTGCTCTGTTGACTACATGGGGCTTTGCCTATTATATCAACAACTTCAGCAATTACAATAAGTTGTATGGCTCCATAGGCACACTTATTATCATCATGTTGTGGCTCTTTATCAACTCTCTTATTATACTCATCGGCTTTGAGTTAAATGCCAGTCTGGACCTGTCAAAGCGATCCGTCAAAATTATTAAGCCTTATCACAACGAGTTTAAGAACTAGTTAAGCTACGTCAGGCAGCTATCAAAAATTATCCGGCTGTTATACAACACAATAGCCTTCAGCATACGCTTATTCACAAGTTTTTTTTTGCAAATTACTCTTATTTTGTACTTTTGCCCCCGGAGAGATGGCAGAGCGGTCGAATGCGGCGGTCTTGAAAACCGTTGACTGTAACAGGTCCGGGGGTTCGAATCCCTCTCTCTCCGCAATTAAACAACGAAACCCACTGAAAATCAGTGGGTTTCGTTGTTTAATTTTTTAGTGGGAGTGGTTAGGGGAATTAAACGGATTAGTGCAATTAGCTATGGACTAAAAGGAAAACAATCATCGTTCTAGTAAATCGGTGGTTATTATTATTTTTAGTTGATATATACAACCATAATTAAAACAGTGCCATGAAAAATTTTATAGCTTTTTTGTTCATGCTTCCGTCCTTAGCCTTTGGTCAACAATTTCTCTGGTCTACTGCGGACATTGGCAAATTAAAAGGTGTTGACATAAATCTTGTTTCCATAGAGAGCGTAACCGATAGAGTATTGGATTATTATGATTTTTACGAATACTATTATGATCTTTCAGGGTTTTCAAGAGAAGGATTAATAGAATTGCTTAAGAAAGATTCAAAGATGGCCAATTCTATTCAATGGAAGCCAACTACAGCATTCAATGAGCCCACAGCTCTGGCGTTTAAATCAAATGAGGGAAAAGGATCAATAGTAATCGTTCTGTTCGCCCAGAAAGACAATATCGACCTAATCCTCTTTTCAAATACCCTTGGACCAGGAGCTATAAGAAAAGATTACGTTGATGAATCAAAATTTTTAAGTTGGCTTAAATCCTTTTGGGATTATGAGATAGATCCAACTGACCGTCGATCAGCTGATTATGTCGAACATGAACTTCGTTCTGGTTTTGTAGAATCGCCAGTTGGTTTGGAAAACAGGCGCTTTGTTGTCCCTCCAAAAATAGAGAACATCGGGAAATACTCGGGTAAAGTTGCTATCGAAGTTCGTGTCGATTGCGACGGTAAAGTTATTTCTGCACGAGCAGGGGTTAGAGGTACAACAATTTCGAACAACACGTTATATGAGCAATGTGAACGTGCTGTATTAGGTACACAGCTAAATCGCATTGATAAGGCGTCACCGGTTCAAACAGGCGTTATCGTTTTTAACTTCAAGTAGAAATAAAAAATGGACTTAATTATTTTCGAATGGATTAATCGGTTAGCATCAATTCAAAATCTGTCATTTGATTAATTTGCTCAACAATACGATAGTTCGTGTTTTTACTTCAAATGCCAGTCAATTCAGTTTAGTATATATTTACGTTGCTATTTATTTTCAGGTTGGCTTTCGATCTATGGTTTAAACTGCTTGGTAGTGCAGATTGCAGCTTGTTTTCTATTAGAAAGCCATGCGCTATGCCATGGAGCGTTGGGATAAGTTAAGTGCCTATCTGCAGGACAGAAGCTTGTTGATTGTCAACAACCAAATTGAGAATGCACTGAGGCCTCTCCGAGTCGCAAGAACTACCTCTTTGCAGGAAGCCATGATGCAGCTGCCAGAGCAGGGATGATTTATTCCTTTTTCGCTATCTGTAAAAAGCATGAGGTGAATCCGCTGCAGTGGTTGAAACACGCCTTGCAAAATATTATGACGATTAACCATAAGAAAATTCGTGACCTCTATCCGCAGAATTCTAAGAAGCTAATCGAGTCCTAAAAGACGGGTTCATCGGGCGAATAGGACAATCCCAAGCGTGTACATCGCGTATACAATGAAGAAGGGCTGGATCTCCAAAGTAAACGTCCCCGCAGAAGCCGTAGTTCTGCACACCGACTTCAGCGGCTAGACACTAAACCTATCAATCGGGTACCATTCCAGAAGTATTTCGAGAACACAATGAGAAAGTTGAAGCGCTGGTTTGCCGTGATTTTGCACCATGCACATTGCAACGCTATGAAACCTGCCTGGAAACCTTCTGTAAATTTCATTAATCTAAAATACAAATGTCGGGACATGCCTGTCAGCCGTGTCAACCGTTATTGTATTCGCTAAGGTTCTCCTTTCTATCTCTCTATCCGGAACGGGAATGTGTGTGCGTTAACACTTTTATTGCTATCTCCATAAAGAATGCATATATTTTGGGATTCAATAAGCGTACGTATGTTAAAAAGAACCATTTACTCATTCACTTTCCTGCTTCTTTGCTTTCACGCAGCGGCACAAAAACAAAAGCAGGTTTCCAGCCAGGCCCTTATTCCTCATCCTCGGGAAATAAGCTACAGCAAGGGCAGCTTTGCACTGCAAACCTGCAAAGTTCTTGTTGTTAAAGATGCCAGCCTGGCAAAGGAAGCGTCTTTTTTGCAGCAGCTTCTGCTGCAAAAAGGTATAAACACTCATGCAGCCACAAAGACGCCCGCCAAGGGTCCGTATATCCGTCTGGCTGTCAGCAGTGCGGTAAAAGAAAAGGAAGGATATAAAGTAACTGTTTCGCCGGCTGCGATAAACGTCGAGGCAGCAAACTCTCAGGGGATTTTTAACGGTATCCAGACCTTGAAACAACTTATAAAAGCAGACCTTCATGTTGACGCCTGCATGATAAAAGATGCGCCTGCTTTTTCTATGCGGGGCTACATGGTAGATGTAGGTCGTAACTATCAGTCGCTTGAACTCTTAAAGCAACAGATAGATATCATGGCGCAATACAAGCTTAATGTACTTCATTTTCACGCCACAGAAGATATAGCCTGGCGCTTTGCCAGCAAACGTTATCCGCAGCTCACGGCTGCTGAAAACATGATTCGCAATAAGGGTAAATACTATTCAGAGGCAGACGTAAAGGAACTGATCAGCTACTGTAAAGACCGCCACATAATCTTTATACCCGAGATCGATATGCCCGGCCATAGCGCTGCTTTTACAAGAGCAATGAAAACCAATATGCAGACAGACTCGGGCGTGGCTATTGTGAAAAATATCCTCACAGAATTTATTGATACCTACAAGCTGCCTTATTTCCACGTAGGCGGTGACGAAGTGCATATCACCAATAAGAATTTCCTGCCCGAGATGATAAAGCTGATTCAGAGTAAAGGGGTAAAAACCCTTGCCTGGAGCCCCGGAGGTAATATTGATGAGGCTACCATTCGCCAGTTATGGATGGACGACGTAGGCAGGATAGAAAAAAGTACCCATTCGTTTATAGACTCGCGTCATTTATATTTAAACCATATGGACCCTTTCGAGGGAGTAACGACCCTGTTTAACAGACGTATAGGCGACAAGATGCAGGGCGACTCGTCAATGCTGGGCGCTATTCTGTGCCTCTGGCCCGACAGGCGTGTAGAACGCGAAGAGGATGCCCTGAAGATGAACCTTGTCTATCCGGGTATGCTGGCCTTTGCCGAAAGGACCTGGCGTGGCGGTGGTTTAGAAAAGTGGGTGGCCAATATTGGCAGCCCCGGCGAAGAAAGGACGAATACATTTGCCGAATTTGAAAACAGGCTGCTAAGCCACAAAAAGCGCTACTTCGGCAAGCTGCCTTTTCCATACGTCAAACAGCAACACCTTGTGTGGAACTTATATGGCCCTTATGACAATGGGGGAGACGTGGTGAAAAAATTTAGCCCGGAGCTGAACAAAGGAGCGGCAGACGTTGCTAAGCTTTACGGCCGCCAGGTAGGAGCCACCATTGTGCTAAGGCATTGGTGGGCGCCGCTGATAGCCGGAGCTATAGATCCTGTAGCAAAAGAAAACTCAACCTGGTATGCAAGCACAAGGATATGGAGCGAAAAGGGAGGCACGCAAAACTTCTGGATAGGCTTTAATAACATTTCGCGTTCGCCAGCAACCGATTCTCCTCCTGCCGGCGCCTGGGATTTAAAAGGAAGTGAGGTTTGGGTTAACGGCGCGCTTGTTGCGCCTCCTGCATGGAAAAGAGGCGGCGAGAAAGGTCATCCTGAAATTCCGCTTATTGACGAGGGATATGAATACCGGGCGCCTACGCGCATTATGCTGAAAAAAGGCTGGAACGATGTGCTTATCAAGGCTCCCATAGCTTCGTTCAAAGGAAAGGACTGGCAGAATCCAGTAAAATGGATGTTCACCTTTGTTCCGGTAGATTAAGCTGATGCTTTTGTAAGTCCTATGCCGCTGCCTTTCCATCCCGGAAACAAAACGTCATCCTTTAGAATGTTTAAATGAGCTTTTGCAACTTCGCTGAATACTGCTCTGAAATCGGTAGTTACCCGAAGGTCTCTGCGGTCTTCCAGGTTTTCCAAAGCAAGCTCAGGAACTTTGCCGTGCACAATACCTCCCTTAATACCATGCCCCAGAATAAAATTACATGAGGCCCGCCCGTGGTCGGTACCGCCGGTGCCGTTTTGCTTTACTGTGCGGCCAAACTCGGTCATGGTCATTAATGTAACATCGTCCTGAAGGGTGCCCAGATCCGTCCAGAACGCCACGATACTGTTGCTGAGGTCGCTTACATTGCGGGCAAATGTGCCGGCTGCCGTCCCCTGATTCACATGAGTGTCCCAGCCGCCCGATTCGGCAAAAGCTACTTCCAGGCCAACGTCCATTTTAATAAGCTGGGCAATCTGTTTAAGCGCATTCCCCAGGGCACTGGAAGGATACCGAGCGCCATTGGCCGGCTTATAATTCTTGACTGAGGTTTTTTGCAGCATTCTGATAGCTTCGAAGCTCTCCCTGGCAGCATCTTTTAACACTCCGGCAGCTGTTTGATCATAAATATCTTCAAAACTTTTTGCAGCATTCAGGGCGCCTGCTTTATTACCGCTCAAGCGGACGTTAAACTCCTGCAGGCTCTTAATGGCAATGGCGGCATGGTCGCCTGAAAGGGAGCGGGGCAGCGAAGAGGTAAGGCTCACTGCCTGAAAAGGGCCCGCAGCCTCATGTCCCAACAGCCCTGCGGCGCGATTTAGCCAGCCGCTGGTGGTGCCTTTATTAAACGGTGTGCCCGATTCCATGTAGTCTTGTGCGTCGAAGTGCGACCGGGTAGTGTTTGGCGAACCTATTCCCTGCACAATGGCCAGCCGTTTTTCGCGAAACAGCGGTTCGAACGCCCGCATGGAAGGATGAAGCCCGAAGCGCCCGTCAAGGTCGAGCAGTGATCTTTCTCCCGCGGCTTTTCCGGCAGCCATGTATAAATCGGGGCGGGCAGCCTTAAAGTGCGGATCGGTATAGGGACTTACAGCCATGAGGCCGTCCATTGCCCCGCGCTGAAAAATACAAACCAGGGTTTTTATGCGGCGGAAAGTNNCAATACCTGCCACAGCATCGGCTAAAAATGCCGGAATCCCGCCAATACCTATACCAAAAAGCGCTAGTCCCCCGGCTTTTATAAAGCCTCTTCTGCTTGTCATATATCAATAATTGAAATTACCTGCGTTGAAACTCGGGCGATCCCAGCAGTATGCCTACTGCCTGCGCCAGTTGGGTATTATTTTTTTTAGATTGCGTGGAAGCCCCTTTAGCATTTTTCCTTTGCTTCGGCCCGACCTCTTCGGGCTCTTCACTTTGGGCACCTGCCGGCTTTGCAGCGGGTACTTTACTGGCAGCACTGTCTACTTTTTTCTGTAGCTGCGGCTCCTTTAATAAGGGATACAGGCGTTTGCCGACCGACTGCACATTGCGCTCGGGTAGTAAAAGCCTGGTATAGGTGTTAAGGGCTGCTTCGGGGCTCTC
>DDAL01000031.1:32089-193203 GCA_002332615.1 Sphingobacteriaceae bacterium UBA2059
CCCACGCCGGGAACCTGTCCCGAAGCCAGGGCCAGGCCAAAATTCATACGGTTAAGCAGTGCGCCGGTGTTGATCCAGTAAGCTCCCTTGTCGGGAAATCCGGTGGGCTCGGCATACTGATAGAGCTTTTGTCCCATTTTTGCTATCCAGGCGTTCAGAGCTTCAGCATCATGTATCGACGCATCAAGCCCGCGTACAGAAAATATGGCCAGTTCAAAAGGCGATCTGGTTTTGGCATACAGCGCTTCGCCGCTCCAAAACTCATCACTGCAAGCCATCGTACGCAACACCTCGGCGATATTGCCTTTGGTCTTAAGAAAGGTAGCCGCCATTTTATCGACTATACGGGCAGGAGGCTCATCGCTTATAAAACGAACGGCCAGTTTTTTGCAAATGAACTGCGCCGTAGAAGGGTGGACAGCAAGATGGTGAAGCAGCTTCAGTCCCTCATCAAACGTCCCGCCGCTTTCAAACCGAAGGCCAAGTACCTCTTTCTCGCCGCGGTCGTGCCTGTCGGGATTAAACAAAAAATCTCCCTGCTGCACAAAGCCGGGCCTGGTATAGGCATCGGGCCTGCGCCCGGGTTTGTACACCTGCGGATTGATGGTCCAGCCGGTGAGCACCCTGGCTGCCTGCGTTACGTCATTCTGGGTGTAGCCGCCATCAACCCCCAGTGTATGCAGCTCCATTACTTCGCGGGCATAATTTTCGTTCAGGCCCCGCAAGGAGGTTTTTCCGGCTTTATTCCCCCGTCCCCCCTTTTTTGATCCCCGCTGCAGTGCCTGAGCGTTTGCCGCCGAACTGCCGGCATTATCGAGGTAAGTGAGCATGGCGGGCGACTGGGCGGTTGCAACCAGCAGATCTTCGAACTGACCCAGCACGTAGGGCCTAATGCTCTCGCGCTCGTATACCGTTACAAAGGACTTTACGCTCCCTTTGCTAACCGATACATTAAAATGATTGAACCAGAAATCGGTAAGGACTTCTTTAAGCTGATTGGCAGAAAAGGCTGCCCTGTATAGTTTCTGACTGCTAAGCTCGCTTAAAAGGGCCGACTGGGGCAGATAGCCTTTTGAGGCCATAAAAGCCTCAAGCGCTCTCCTGTCTTTTGAGAGCGAATCTTTATTAAGCGCCCCTTCGCTCAGCGCTTCTCTGCGTACACGGCCTATAGGTGGGTACTTTTGCACTATCAGCGCATTTGACATGGTAAGCGACGGATAGTGCTTAAGTTTTTCGTCCAGGCCGCCATCCCGCAAGCTGGCTTCCAGCTGCCCGGCAAACCAGCGTTCCAGCCCCTGATTCACTACTCTGTCTACATCGCCTTTGGCCGGGCCAAAGGCAAAGCGGTTTAACAGGTGAACAGCCGCCTGCCGCTCGGTGAGTCCGGCCTGTTTATATGGGAAGCGGAACGCAGGCTCAGAGCCCGGCAGATTAAAGGCACTTAGCAAAAGTACTATCGGGATAAAACTTAAGCTTAAGGCCAATACTTTAAAGCTATTCTTCATAAGGAGAAGCAATGTTATACAGGTTTAGACCCGGCAAATAAGACAAGGTTTATGTGATTATAGGAGAATTATGAAAGAGGATTTAAAGGTACTTTAGACGTACCTGAGACGTACCTGCTTCGATAACCAGCGAAGAAAGTACGAAAGAGGTGCAGGCAAGCCGCGGGGCAGTCTTGGGTAGGCCGGAGCTGCGGACATGCTCCGGCTCAACCTTTATGCATCTCACTTGTTAAGAGAAGATATAACTAGTTCAGCATCTCTTTTAACCCATAACATTGAAGTTAATTAAGTTTACAAAAAGCGGTATCTACTGTGTTCCGGGCAAATTTTATATCGATCCGTGGAAGCCCGTAGAGTATGCCATAATTACTCATGCCCACAGCGATCACGCACGCTGGGGTAGCAGTCATTACTTGTGCCATACATTTTCTAAGCCTGTTTTGCAACATCGGCTGGGCAGCGACATTGCAGTTGAAACCATGGATTACGGGCAAACCAGAGACATTAACGGAGTGAAGGTGTCGCTGCATCCGGCGGGCCATATTATTGGCTCGGCCCAGGTAAGGCTGGAGTATAAAGGTTTTGTATCGGTTATATCGGGCGATTATAAGCTTGAAGACGATGGCCTGAGCACGCCTTTTGAGCCGGTAAGATGCCATGAGTTTGTTACCGAGAGTACCTTTGGCCTGCCTATATATAACTGGCTGCCCGGGCAGGAGCTGTTTGCGGCAATGAAAAACTGGGTAGCATATAACCAGATGAATCAACGTACGAGTATTTTTGTTGCCTATAGCCTGGGTAAATCCCAGCGGCTTATGCGGGCCCTGGAGGGCCTGACACCGCTCTATGTTCACAATTCCATTGCCAATACCAACAGCGCTATAGCCAGGGCGGGCATAGTGCTTCCATCTTATAAAATACTTCATGAGGAGCAGGATAAAGAACTGATTAAGAATAGTATAGTAATTGTACCACCGGCCCTTGTGGGCACTACGGTTATCAAAAAGATTCCCAATGGGGCTATAGCCATTTGTTCGGGCTGGATGCAGGTGCGCGGAAGCAGGCGCTGGCAGGCAGCCGATGCGGGCTTTGCCGTAAGCGACCATGCCGACTGGAAGGGTTTGCTGGAGGCAGTTAAAGCTACGGGTGCCGAAAAGGTGTACGTTACTCACGGTTATCAAAGTGTATTTTCAAAGTATCTTAACGAGCTGGGCATTGATGCAAGCGAGGTTTCAACGCAGTATGGTGATGATGAAGCGCAGCAGGATGTGCTTAAGGAGGAAGGAGTAAAGGGCTGATGGAAAAATTTGCTAATCTTATTCATGAACTGGAAATAAGCAACAAAACAAACGATAAGGTTGATGCCATTGTAAGGTACCTGCAGGTAGCGGACGACCGGGATAAAGTATGGCTGATTGCTCTTTTTACCGGCAAGAGGCCTAAGCGGCCGGTGAAAGCCGGGCTTATGAAGCAATGGGCGCTCGAGCTTACCGGGCTGCCCGAATGGCTTTTTCTGGAATGCTATTCGAGCGTGGGCGATCTGGGGGAGACTTTATCGCTCATACTGCCACCGCCGGATAAAAAGCTGTCTAAAAGCCTCAGTACCTGGATGACCGAACTCATTGCACTGCAGGATCAGCCGGATGAGGTAAAGAAGCAGTACGTAGTGCATGCCTGGTCGGGTCTTACCACGGCCGAACGGCTGATTTTTAATAAGCTCATTGGCGGGGGCTTTCGCATAGGAGTATCTTACAAGCTCTTGGTAAATGCCATTGCAAGGCATACCGGGGCCAGTGTCTCCATGATTATGCACAGCATTATGGGACAGTGGAGTCCGCTCGACAGCTCCTTTGACGCCTTGGTAGAAGGAAATACATCCGGAGAGGATATCTCTAAGCCTTATCCCTTTTGCCTTGCTTATCCTATCGACAAAGAGGTGGAAACATTGGGCGCCGTGCAGGAATGGCAGGCTGAGTGGAAGTGGGATGGGATACGTGGGCAGCTTATTAAACGGGCAGGCGAGGTGTTTATATGGTCGAGGGGCGAAGAGCTTGTTACCGCTCAGTTTCCCGAACTGGCTGCCAGTGGTCTGTCTTTGCCTGACGGCACGGTCCTGGATGGCGAAATACTGGTTATAAAAGACGGCCGGGTTTGCTCTTTTAACCAGCTTCAGAAAAGGCTTAACCGAAAAACCATTGCCCGAAAGCTACTGGAAGAAGCTCCCATAGGCTTTTGTACGTATGACATCCTTGAGTTTAAGGGCGAAGATCTGCGTCCCATGGCCCTGAGCAGGCGACGCAGCCTGCTCGAGGTGCTCGTGGGGAGCCTGCCGGATAAACGGATCATTCTCTCGCCGCGGCTTGCATGTGCCTCCTGGGAGGAGCTCGCCCGCGAGCGCGGGCAGGCGCGCGCTTTAAACAGCGAGGGCTTAATGCTTAAGTCGCTCGCCTCTGTGTATCATAGCGGGCGCAAAAAAGGCGACTGGTGGAAATGGAAAATAGAGCCTTACTCTATAGATGCTGTTTTAATTTATGCCCAGAAGGGTAGCGGCAGGCGCAGCAGTTATTATACCGACTATACCTTTGCCGTGCGCGACGGCGATGCGCTTGTAACCATTGCCAAGGCTTACTCCGGCCTTACCGATAAGGAGATAGCGCAGGTAGACCGCTTTGTCAAGAACAACTCGGTCGAAAAGTTTGGCCCTGTGCGTACGGTGAAGCCGGAGCTTGTTTTTGAAATAGGCTTTGAAGGTATTGCCGAAAGCAAGCGTCACAAAGCGGGCGTCGCAGTGCGATTTCCACGCATTTTGCGCTGGCGTACGGATAAAACCGTTCAGGATGTTACTACAATAGAAGAACTTAGAATGTTATTAAAGCAATAGTGCAGGTGAAGAGCATAAAAGCTACTGAAGGATACCAGATTATTGAGCGGTGGATGCTCGCCAGGGGAAACTCTCCGTTTAAGTTTCAACATGAGTGCTGGCAGTATTTTGATAAAAATTATTCGGGACTCGTCATTGCCCCAACGGGCTATGGAAAAACCTATTCGGTTTTTCTGGCTGTAGTTACACATTATCTTAACCATCCGGATCAATATAGAAAAGGGCTTAAACTTATATGGATAACGCCCTTGCGCTCTTTATCAAAAGACATAGCTCGTGCTATGTCTGAAGCCTTGGAAGAGATAGGGCTGGACTGGCAGGTAGGTGTTAGGAACGGCGATACTCCGCTTGCCGAAAAGCAGGGACAGGTAAAAAGCATGCCCGACATTCTTATTATCACTCCGGAAAACCTTCACCTGCTGTTTGCTCAGAAAAACAACCAGCGCTATTTTTCGTCGCTTATGTGCATTGCTGTGGATGAGTGGCACGAGCTGCTTGGCTCCAAGCGTGGTGTACTGGTGGAGCTGGCTATTTCTCGCTTGCGTAGCATTGCTCCAGTTATGCGCATTTGGGGTATCTCAGCCACCATCGGCAACATAAGGCAGGCGCAGGAGGTGCTCCTGCCTTACGCAGACCTGGCTAAAGCAATTGTCTTTTCGACCGAGAAAAAAAAGATAGACATCGTTTCTATTATACCCGATGAGATTGAAGAACTTCCCTGGGCCGGTCATCTGGGAATCAGGCTGGCGCCTAAGGTGCTGTCGGTCATAGAAAAAAGCAATACCACCCTTATCTTCACCAACACACGCAGTCAGGCCGAAATGTGGTATCAGACCCTGCTTAACCTTCAGCCTGAGCTTGCGGGCCAGCTGGCAATCCATCATGGATCTGTCGATTTTGAACTGCGTATCTGGATCGAAGACATGCTCCAAAGCGGCTATCTGAAGGCAGTTATTGCTACTTCCTCGCTGGACCTCGGGGTGGACTTTAAGCCGGTTGATACGGTTATTCAAATTGGTTCGCCCAAAGGCGTTGCCCGTTTTTTGCAAAGGGCCGGCCGGAGCGGGCATTCGCCTTTCGAAACCTCAACCATTTACTTTCTGCCCACCCACGCCTTGGAGCTTCTGGAGGCCGCTGCTTTAAAGGAAGCTGCCCGGAAGCAGGTCGTAGAAGACAGGCTGCCCATGCTTCTTTGCTTTGATGTACTGGTACAATACCTTATTACCCTGGCGGTAGGAGAGGGTTTCGATGCGGCAGTGCTTAGGCAACAGATACAGCAAACCTATGCTTTTTCTCAAATGAATGAAGAGGAATGGCAGTGGTGTCTCAACTTTATCACCAAAGGCGGAGCTACCATGGAAGCCTACGAAGACTTTCATAAAGTGGTGCTTGAAGATGGTCTGTTTAAGGTAAAGAGCAGGCGCATTGCTATGCTGCATCGCATGAACATAGGCGTTATTGTAAGTGATGTAATGCTTAAGGTAAAGTTTATAACTGGAGGATACATAGGCATGATCGAAGAGTACTTTATATCAAAACTAAAAGTGGGCGATGCCTTTGTGCTGGCTGGCCGCATGCTGGAGTTTGTTATGATTAAAGATATGGTTGTGCTGGTAAGGCATAAGAAAACGAGCAAAGCGATTACTCCCAGCTGGCTTGGCGGACGCCTCCCGCTTTCGTCCAACCTGAGCCGTTTTCTGCGCGATAAGTATACGCAGGCGGCCAGTGCCGATAGTGCTGAAAGCGAACTGCGTTTTCTTAAGCCTTTATTCGATCGTCAGAAAGAGTTTTCAAGAGTGCCGAAGGCTGATGAGCTGCTGGTTGAAATGATTGATACAAAGGAGGGCTATCACTTATTTATTTATCCCTTTGAAGGCAGATACATTCACGAAATTATTTCGGCCTTAATTGCTTACCGCATCAGCAAGATCGTTCCGATTAGTTTTTCCATTGCCATGAATGATTATGGCCTGGAGCTGCTGAGCGACCGACCTATTCCGCTGGACGAAGCAAGCCTTAAGTCGGTGTTCTCTGAAAAAAATCTTATGCGCGATATTGTTGCCAGCGTAAATTCGACCGAAATGGCCCGCCGTAAGTTCAGGGATATTGCTTGTATATCGGGCCTGGTGTTTCAGCGTTACTACAAGACCAGCCAGACCAATAAGAGTATTCAGGCATCATCGGGCATTATATTTAAGGTTTTTGAAGAATATGACAATCAAAACCTTTTGTTGCGGCAGTCGTTTAATGAGGTGTTTGTTTTGCAAATGGATGAAGCAAGGCTGCATGCTGCCTTTCGCCGTATTAACGAAGGAAAGATTATTCTCGCACGGGCTACTGCCTTTACTCCCCTGAGTTTTCCCATTAAGGTGGATAGCCTAAGGCAGAGCTTAAGCAGCGAAGACCTCGAAGCCAGGGTGCTGCGCATGCAAAAGGAGGCTATGAATACGAAGAAGAATGCTTAAAAGTACGATCGATATTACCTGCTGCGGACAGTCGCTCATCCTTTCTAACAAAAGGGTGGTTTACTGGCCTTATAAGAAAACGCTTATTGTTTCGGATATGCACCTGGGCAAAACGGCACATTTCAGAAAACATGGAATTCAGATCCCCTCGTCGGTGCTTTTGGAAGACCTTCAAAGGCTTGACGATGCCATTGATGAGTTTTTGCCTGAGAGGGTACTCGTGGTGGGCGATATGTTTCACCATGGGTATAACAGCGATATCAGTATTTTTAAAACCTGGCGAACCAGGCATAGTTCTATTGACCTGGTGCTTGTAAAGGGAAATCACGATAGGCTGAAGGCGGCAAGTTATACGAATTTGGGTATCGTTACAGTCGAAAATGAGTTTGATGAATACCCTTTTTCATTTGTACATCAGTACTCCGCGGATGCTGACGATAACGTGTTTTGTGTTGCCGGACACATACACCCCGGCGTGTGCATTCGCGGAGCTGCTAACCAGTCGTTAAGGCTTCCTTGCTTTGTGATGGATCAAAAGCATCTGGTATTACCTGCTTTCAGCAAATTTACAGGTCTGGATACGCAAACCTATAAAACAAATAAGGGCTTTACGTTCTTTTACTTTACAGATAAGAGTATCTATAGGTGTGAGTGTTAAGGCAGGTAGATTGTTGAGTTTCAACCTTGCATTTAAGGATTATACCGTGCTTCTAAGTCCCGTTTTTAATGTGCTTATTTTACTTTTAAAAATTTAGTGATATATGTCATAAACTTGTATCTTACATTCCGAAAACCAAATTCAACACTTGTAATATATTAAATACTCAAGCTATATGTCAGAAACAGCTTCAATAAAACTACAGGGGGAAATTTATGAGCTTCCTGTAATAACCGGTACAGAAAACGAGAAGGCGATTGATATCTCCACTCTTAGAGATCGCACCTCTCACATCGTGTTAGACAGTGGTTATAAGAACACAGGTTCTACTAAAAGTGCTATCACTTTTCTTGATGGCGAAAAGGGTATACTTCGTTACAGAGGGTATCCGATTGAGCAATTGGCAGAGAAGTCTACCTTCCTTGAAGTGGTATACCTGCTGATCTATGGCGAATTGCCTAAAAAGGATGTGCTGGAAAAGTTCAATGTACAGGTACAGAAGAACTCTCTCTTGCATGAAGACATGAAGAAGTTCTATGATGGCTTTCCGCATGGCGCCCATCCTATGGGTCAGCTTTGTTCTTTGGTTAGTTCACTTACCGCCTTTGCCCCCGAAAGTCTTAAAATGCATGCATCCAGCGAGGAGGTCGATTCAAGCATTATAAAGCTTATTGCTAAAATGCCTACCATCGTTTCCTGGATATATAAAGGGTCAATAGGGGAGCCGTTTATATATCCGTCGAAAAACCTCGACTATGTGGCTAATTTTATGAACATGACCTTCGGACAAGTAACTCATGATTTCGAGATTGATCCGGTGGCTGTAGATGCATTGAATAAGATACTGATCCTTCATGCCGATCATGAGCAAAACTGTTCGACTTCAACCGTACGTACGGTTGGTTCATCAGGAAGCAACTTGTACGCCTCTGTTTCTGCGGCTATTTCTGCTCTTTGGGGTCCGCTTCATGGCGGTGCTAACCAGGAGGTGATTGAAATGCTTGAAACTATTAAAGCTGATGGTGGTGGTGTGGAAAAATGGGTTAACAAGGCAAAAGATAAAGATGATCCGTTCAGACTAATGGGCTTTGGACATCGTGTATACCGCAACTTTGACCCTCGTGCTCAGATCATTAAAAAAGCCTGTCATGATGTTCTTAATAAGCTCGGCCTGGACGATGAGGTGCTTGAAATAGCTATTCGTCTGGAGGAAGCTGCTCTGCACGATGATTATTTTGTGGAACGCAAGCTGTATCCTAACGTCGACTTCTATTCGGGTATTATTTCAAGGGCTCTTGGCTTCCGTACCGATTTGTTTACGGTAATATTTGCCCTTGGCCGTTTACCGGGATGGATTGCACAATGGAAAGAACAACGCGAGAGCAAAGAGCCTATAAGCCGTCCGAGACAAATTTATACAGGCTACACCACACGCGATTACATCGATGTAGAAAATCGCTAATACGCTTCTATATTAAAAAGGGAGTGATGCTCAAGTATCACTCCCTTTTTTTATGTATGGACTGTTAAAGTAATATGCCTGCAATGGTTGCCGAAAGGTAGGAGGCAAGGGTGCCGCATATGAGTGCTTTTATTCCGAGTTTTGCCAGGTCGGTTCTTCTTTCGGGCGCCAGCTCGCCAATTCCTCCCACCTGTATGGCAATGGAACTGAAGTTTGCAAAGCCACATAAAGCAAAGCTGGTTATGATGAGGGTCTTAGGATCAAGACTGTCTTTAACTTTTGCCAGGTCAAGGTAGGCCACAAATTCGTTGATCACCATCTTTGTGCCCATTAAAGAACCGGCTTCCTGTATATCTTTCAGTGGTACGCCCATGGCCAGTGCAAATAAAGAGAATAAGGAACCGAGCAGCTGCTTCAGACTGAGGTGATTGATGTCTATGCCGATGAAGTTTAAAGAAAGGCCCATGCTTCCCAGTCCGGCACCTATAGCGCCGAGCACATAGTCTACAAGCGCTATTATAGCTATGAAACCAATAAGCATAGCAATAACATTGAGGCCAACTTTAAGGCCGTCACTGGCTCCGTGCGATACTGCATCAATGAGGTTGGCGCTTGTTTTCTTAATTTCAAGTGTTATATTTTCTTTGGTTTCAGACTTTTCTGTTTCAGGCCATACTATCTTTGAAATAACAAGTGCAGCAGGGGCGGCCATGATGCTGGCAGCCAGTAAATACTCGGCAGGTACGCCAAAGGATATGTAAATAGCCATTACGCCGCCTGCTATACAGGCCATGCTGCCGGCCATAGATGCAAGCAGTTCCGACATGGTCATGCCTTTCAAATAAGGCTTGATCATAATCTGAGCCTCAACCTGCCCTACAAATGCGCTTGCCACATTGGACAGGGCCTCTGAGCCCGACACGCCCATAAGTTTGTATACTGCAAAGGCCACTACTTTGATAATGCGCTGCATAATGCCCAGATAATAGGCAATGCTCACCAGCACGGCAACAAAAATAATTGTGGGTATAATGTTAAAGAAGAAGATGGTATTTACTCCAAAGGCTTTGTTTAGCGACAACTGGTCTGCCAGGGGGCCAAAAACAAATTGAGCGCCCGCGTGCGAAAAGTCAAGTATTTTGGTTACTCCGGCGCCGAGCCAGGCAAATATGCTTTTTCCCAGCGGAACTTTAAGTATAAAGATGGCCAGCAGGATTTGGAGTCCGAAGCCAACACCAACCAGTCGGTAGTTGATAGCTTTGCGGTTGTTAGACATTAAAAAGGCGATTCCGAATATTAAAACGATGCCTGTAAGCCCGGTAAATCTTTCCATTTGCGGAATTAAAGTTAATTATGAAGCAGACCTGTTTGAAAGTTCGTCCCGAAGCCTGGCGGCTTTCTCGTATTCTTCGTTTTCTATGGCTTGTGTAAGCCGCTCTTTCAGCTCTCTAACCGAGAGGATGCTTATATCATCATCGGGCAACCCGTCTTCTTCATCGTCGGTGGGGTCTTCTTCTTTATCCTGTAAAAAAGCGAGCCCTTCGTCTTCAACGTTTACCCCCGCCTCTTCTAAAATACTTTCATTGGCGTAGATGGGGCATTCATATCTTACCGCAAGCGCAACTGCGTCTGAGGTTCGTGCATCTATTTCAATATCGCTTTCGCCATTTGTGCAAATGAGTCTGGCGTAGAATACTCCTTCTACCATACTGTAAATGAGAATCTCGAGAAGGCGGATGTTAAAGGCGTCTGTAAGCGATTTAAACAGATCATGAGTAAGCGGACGTGTAGGTACAAGCTTCTCCAGCTGTATGGCGATGGCCTGCGCCTCAAACCCCCCGATTATGATCGGCAGGCGTCTGTTACCCTCCGACTCACCTAATACAAGCGCATAAGCTCCCGACTGAGTTTGGCTGTAAGATAAGCCAATGATTTCTAGTTTAATTTTTTTCATTATTAAGTTAGTGCTTAACAGCAGGGTGGGCTTTAAAAAGGATTTTCATTAATATGGACAGGGTTTATTACTTTTGCAAAAGTAGTTTAAAAAAGGCTTTTTTTAAAATGATTATGAACAGGTTAAGTCAGCTCGAAGAATTCCTAAAATCAGATCCTGAAGATGCTTTTTTAAAGTACGCAATAGCTACGGAATACCTTAAAATGGGCGACGAGCAACAGGCAAGGGCTTGTTTTGAGGATTTACTTGTCAATAATCCATCCTATATCGGCACCTATTATCATGCTGCCGCCCTGTATCTGAAGCTTGGTGATTTAGAAAAGGCAGTCTCAACGTATAAAGCCGGGCTTAAAGCAGCCTTACAGGCAGGCGACAAGCACGCATGGAGGGAGCTTAAAGCGGCGCTTGCCTTAATCGAGGATGATGATAATGAAGAATGAAATTTAGCGCAAAGAAAGTACGCTTCCTTTTAGATGTCGTCATTTTTACCTGTTCTGCCTTTGGCGGCGCTCAGGCTCATCTGGCCATTATGCTGAACGTGTTTGTTGTTAAACGCAGGTACATTACTGAGTCTGATTTAATAGAACTGAATGCACTCACACAGCTATTGCCCGGGCCTTCGTCTACTCAAACTCTTATAGCGGTTGCTTATAAAGTAGGAGGTTTGCTGATGGCCTTTCTTGCATTTATGATATGGATTACTCCTTCAGCGGCTATTATGTGTCTGTTTGCTGCTTTTTATGCTCAATTGGTTGAAAAGGAACTGATTGATAAGGTTCTGCAGTTTGTAGTACCAATGGTGGTTGGTACGGTAGGGTATGCAGCCTTCAATCTTTCGCGCACGGTTTTAAAAGGCTCCACATCTTATATCCTCGCTTTCGGGGCGGCTCTTGCTACCTTACTCCTCAAGTCGCCCTTCGTATTTCCCATCCTGATATTGCTGGGTGGTATTATAAGTTCTGCACTTGAAACAACATATGAAGAAAGTCAGTTAAGGATACAGCTTTTTTCTAATATCAATCGTAAAAAAGCTTTGTCTATTATTGGTATTCTCTTGTTCTTTGCCCTTTTGGGTGCTTTAATCAATCAGACATCTCCCTTTAGCCTTCCCATCCGTTTGTTTGAAAATTTTTACCGCAACGGCATCCTGATATTTGGGGGAGGGCAGGTGCTTGTTCCAATGATGTTTACCGAGTTTGTGCAGATGAAGAGCTACCTTTCGTCTGCTCAGTTCCTCTCTGGATATGCGTTTCAGCAAATATTGCCCGGTCCGACGTTTTCATTTGCATCCTTCATCGGAAGTATAGCGATGAAGAATGCAGGTGAGGGCTGGTTAGGAATACTAAGCGGCAGCATCGTTGCAACTCTGGGCATAAATCTTCCAGGGGTGATACTTGTGTTGTTTATTGTGCCATTCTGGAACGACCTGAAAAAGATAACGCTTATCAAGAACTCTCTATCAGGAATAACTGCCGTATCCATAGGCTTTATCATAGCCGGATTTTTATTATTATTGAAGCCGGCGGTACTGAGCCCTTTATCAGCAGGCCTGGTAGTTGTGACTTTCCTTATATTGAACTTTACAAAGATTAAAGTGCCCTACCTGCTGCTTCTCGGCTTCCTGATTGGATTCTTTTACTGATTAAAAAGGAGGCTCTGAATCAATATCATCCATGCGGGATGGCTTGATGATGAAGTTTCGCGGATTTTCAAACTCTTTAGAGGGTCCAAGGCTGTTTGGGAATGCATTACCACCGATCTCTTTTGTAAGAAAGTCATCTTCCAGATCGGCAAACTTTACGAATTTATCAATGAAGCGAAGAGAAACTGTGCCCGTTTCGCCATTACGGTGCTTTGCAATGATAACCTCTCCAAGACCCACCGTCGAACGTCCTTGTTCATCCTCGGTAAGCTTATAATACTCCGGCCGGTAGAGGAAGAGTACCATATCTGCATCCTGTTCAATGGATCCCGATTCCCTTAAGTCAGAAAGTATTGGTTTCTTATCGGGCCGGCTTTCCACCTGCCGGCTAAGTTGCGACAAGGCGATCACGGGTACGTTAAGCTCTTTTGCAACACTTTTCAAGGCTCTTGAAATACTACCGATCTCCTGCTCCCTATTACCTCCGCCCTTGTTTTCACTTTTGCCCTGCATAAGCTGAAGGTAGTCTACTATGATCATCTGTATATCATACTGCGCTTTCAGTCGCCTGCACTTGGCTCTGAACTCAAATATATTTAACGCGGGCGTATCATCAATAAATAGGGGAGCTTCGGTAAGATTCCCTATTTTGGCATGCAGCTGCTCCCATTCCCACTCTGCCAGGTTTCCTTTTCTGATCTTTTCCTGTAAGATCTCTGCTTCGCCGGATATAAGGCGGTTAACCAGCTGTACGGAGGACATTTCAAGAGAAAACACAACCACCGGTTTTTTAAACTGCACCGCAGCATTCCTTGCGCATGTTAACACGAAGGCTGTTTTACCCATAGCAGGTCTAGCAGCAATGATCACCAGATCAGAGGGCTGCCAACCCGAAGTGATACGGTCCAGCGCTGTAAAGCCCGACGGAACCCCCGTTAGGCCATCCACTCTGTCACGAAGCTGCTCTAAGGAAATTAGCGACTCGCGCACGATATCATCCATTTTCCTGGAATCACGGCGAAGGTTGTTCTGGGCAATATCGAAGAGGTTTTTTTCTGCATGATCCAAAAGATCGAAGATATCGACGGTATCTTCGTATGCTGTGCTTATGATATCGGTTGATATGCGGATAAGCTCACGTTGTATATACTTCTGGGAAATTATACGGGCATGGTATTCAATATTTGCTGCTGATACTACCCGGTTTGTAAGTTCAGTAATGTAATAGGCGCCTCCAACCATCTCAAGATCGCCCTGGCTTCTTAGTTGTGCAGTAACAGTAAGAATGTCAACAGGCGATGATTTTTGAAAGAGTGTTTGAATGGCCAGAAATATCTTCTGATGGCTGTCTTTGTAAAATAACTCAGGTTTCAGAATATCGATCACCGCAGACAGTGCATCCTTCTCTATCATCAGGGCGCCCAAAACTGCTTCCTCAAGGTCCAGTGCCTGAGGCGGCAATTTGCCCAGGCCGCTTACCAGATTATTGAGCCTGGTACGGCGTTCGGCAAACTGAACGTTTTTTTTTGCGCCTGTAAAATTATTCTCGTTGTCTAAACCCATACACAAAGGTACTTAATCTGTGCTAAGCTTCAATTATACCGGAGGGAGCCCGGGAGTCCCCTGTGTTGAAAAGCAATATGCTATCCACATTAAGCCCCTGAAAACCTGAAGGAAAGCATCGTTGGAATATATTGCATGTGAATAAAAAAAATAAAGCCTAATTTGCAGGACAATATGAATACTAGTTTTTCAAACCATTCAAGCCAGCAGGCGCAAATGCTTTTTGGTATCAGAGCGCTGATAGAGGCTGTTAAAAGCGGAAAGGATATAGAAGCAGTTTATATACAGCGAGGGCTTTCGGGCGAACTGTTTAATGAACTCAGGCACCTCCTTAAAGGAACCAATATAAATTATCAGCTTGTTCCGGTTGAAAAGCTAAACAGGATAACACGCAAGAATCATCAGGGTGTTATAGGGCTTGTTTCGCAAATTACGTATCAGAACATAGAGGATATTATCCCTCAGGTATATGAGAGAGGAGAAGTGCCTCTTGTTTTGATACTTGACGGTATAAAAGATGTAAGGAATATGGGTGCAATTGCCAGAACGGCGGAGTGCGCCGGTGTTCATGCTATTGTTGTGCCTGTAAAGGAGTCTGCTCAGATCAATGCAGATACAATTAAAACGTCTGCAGGAGCCTTGTTTAAGATTCCTGTTTGCAGACACGATAGCCTGCAAAAGGTGGTCTCTTTCCTTACCGGCTCAGGCTTACAGACGGTGTGTTGCACCGAAAAAACCAATGATTCCCTCTATCAGGTTAATTATACTTCGCCTACTGCAATCATTATGGGCTCAGAGGAAAGTGGAATTTCAAATGAATTGCTCAGAAGTGCCGACTATCTGGCTAAAATACCCATGTTCGGGCAAATCGCTTCGCTTAATGTATCGGTATCTGCGGGTATCATCTTATATGAAGCGATACGGCAAAGGGAGGATTTCTAACTAAAACCCTCCCTTCAATCCATAATCTAAATATATTCAGCTCCGAAGTTAGCCTTTACGTCGGCAGCAATAGTTTTTACCATCTGCTCTTCGTCTTTAGGGCATATCATGAGCGTGTTATTTGACTCTACAATTATATAGTTATTCAAACCTGAAAGAATTACAAGTTTGTCTTCAGGTACATTGACCATGCAATTGCTTGAGTTATAAAGTAATACCTTTTCTGAAGGTATCAACACGTTAGATGCTTCGTCTTTTTCAGACAATTCATACACAGAAGCCCAGGTACCTAGGTCAGACCAGCCGAACTCCGTAGGTAATACATATACATTCTTAGCTTTCTCCATGATACCATAGTCGATTGATATATTGGTGCACTGGTAGTAAGCGTTTTGTATAAAAGGTTCTTCGGCTTCGGTATTAAACTTCGATTCACCCTCAGTGAAGATGTTATTTACATCAGGCAGGTACTGATCAAAAGCATTTAAGATTGAGGATACGGACCATACAAAAATACCTGCATTCCATAAAAAGTCGCCGCTTTGAATAAATGTTCTGGCTAGCTCGGCGTTTGGCTTTTCAGTGAAGGTTTTTACTTTGTGGAACTTTTCTTCCAATACCTGCGGAGAGTACTGGATGTACCCATAGCCCGTATCTGGCCTTAAGGGTTTGATGCCCAGAGTGATAAGGCAATCATTTCTGGATGCCGTTTCCAGGGACAATTGAATATCTTTTACATATTTTTCGGTATCGAGAACAAGGTGGTCTGACGGAGAAACCACGATACAGGCATTGGGATTCAGCTGCTTTATTTTATGACTTGCATAAGCAATACAGGGAGCAGTATTTCTCATAATAGGCTCGCCAAGTATTTGCTGATCTGTAATTCCCGGCAGTTGTTGTTTGACCAGATCGCTGTAATTATCATTTGTAGCGATGTATATATTTTCTGCTGGAACAATTTTCAGAAAACGCTCATAGGTTTGTTGTATGAGCGTTTTTCCCGTTCCTAAAATGTCTATAAATTGTTTAGGATGTTGTGTGCGGCTGATTGGCCAGAAGCGGCTTCCCACCCCTCCTGCCATAATTACTGCATAGAAATCTTTCATGTATATATGAAATGAATAAGCGTAAATTTTGTTTGTCAAATGATTTAAATGATTCCTTCTCTGATGATGTCATGTATATGAATGACGCCTTTGTAAGTGCCATTATCTACAACCAGCAGCTGAGTGATATGAGCCCCGCGCATCAGTTCAAGCGCGTTAACGGCAAGTTCGTCGCCCGAAATCGAACGCGGATTGGCGCTCATGATGTCGGCAGCAGTTAAATTGCTTATAGAATCGTATTTCTCCATCATTCTCCGGATGTCCCCATCGGTTATAATGCCGGCTACCTTGTCGTTTTCTACAACGGCCACTGCGCCAAGACGGTTCCTTGTTATTTCGAGCAAAACTTCTTTAACAGTAGCCTCTCGGGATATCTGCGGTTTTTCATTTCCGGTATAAATATCACTCACTTTTAAGTAGAGCTTTTTACCCAGGGCGCCGCCCGGATGGTACATGGCAAAGTCAGAACTGCTGAAGCTGCGGCATTCGAGCAGGCAAACGGCAAGCATGTCGCCCATAACGAGCTGAGCAGTTGTACTGGTAGTAGGGGCAAGGTTCAAAGGACATGCCTCGTGCTGAACTGTTGTATCCAACACATAGCCGGCTTGCTGAGCCAGGTAAGACTCAGTATCACCTACCAGCCCTATCAACGTATTTCCTGCATGCTTCAGCAACGGAACCAGCACTTTTATTTCAGGAGTGTTTCCACTTTTAGATATGCATATTACAACATCTTCGCTTTGTACTATTCCAAGGTCGCCGTGAACAGCGTCGGCGGCATGCATAAATACAGAAGGGGTTCCGGTAGAATTAAAGGTTGCCACTATTTTTTGTGCTATGAGTGCACTTTTTCCGACGCCGGTAATAATAACCCGCGCTTTACATTCGAGAATAAGCTTTATAACAGAATAGAAGTCGTTCCCCAGTCTGGAATCAAGTCCGGTAAGTCCGTTTATTTCCGAATGCAGCGTTCTCCTGGCTATTTCCAGGATATCATCACGTGTTTTCAATAGATTTTTTTCTTAACATTCGCAAAATTATGTTATTTTAGATTAAGTTTAGATACAGATTTTTTCCTAGGTAGGATAATGGAGATAAAGACAACGTTATTTGAAAGTTTACAAAACTTTTTTGGCTTCGATAATTTTAAAGGCGATCAGGAAGCAATCATCACGAACATTCTTAATAAAAAAGACACTTTTGTTATTATGCCCACAGGCGGAGGCAAGTCAATTTGCTACCAGTTGCCTGCTTTGATGAATGAAGGGACAGCGATAGTTATTTCCCCCCTTATCGCTTTGATGAAGAATCAGGTGGATCAGCTAAGGGCATTTGGAGGTACAAATAGCATTGCTCACTTTTTNNATAAAACGGAAATAAACAATGTAAAGCAGGATGTTCTGAGGGGAGAGACCAAGCTTCTTTATGTAGCTCCCGAATCGCTATCAAAAGCGGAAAATATAGAATTCCTGCGCCTTGTAAAAGTTTCTTTTGTTGCTGTAGACGAGGCTCACTGTATATCGGAGTGGGGCCACGATTTTCGGCCCGAATACCGTAAGATACGCTCAGTTATCAATAACCTTGGCGATAATATCCCGATTATTGCTTTAACTGCTACTGCAACACCCAAGGTCCAGCAGGACATCATAAAAAACCTGCAAATGCAGGAATATACGCTGTTTAAGTCTTCTTTCAACCGGCCCAACTTGTTTTATGACGTGCGTTCAAAGAAGAATGTTTTAAAAGAAATTGTCAGGTTTATCAAAAGCAATGAAGGCAAATCGGGCATTATATACTGCCTCAGCAGAAAAAAGGTGGAAGAGGTTTCCGATGTTTTGAACCTGAATGGTATACGCTCATTGCCTTATCACGCCGGTCTTGATTCTAAAGTAAGGGCCGAAACTCAGGATAAGTTCCTTACGGAGCGCGTAGATGTTATTGTAGCCACTATTGCCTTTGGCATGGGAATCGATAAGCCGGATGTGCGCTATGTGATCCATCATGACATCCCTAAGAGCATGGAAGGTTATTATCAGGAGACCGGCAGGGTAGGACGTGACGGTGGGGAGGGTGTTTGTGTGGCATTCTATTCTGAAAAGGATGTGGACAAGCTGGCTAAGTTTATGAAAGACAAGCCAGTATCTGAACGTGAAATAGGAACTCAGATACTCAAAGAGGTAATAGATTATGCCGAGTCGGCTGTTTGCCGCCGTAAACAGATCCTTCATTATTTTGGCGAGGACTTTGATGCGAACGACTGCAATTGTATGTGTGACAACTGCAAGGCTGATAAAACCTGGTTTGAGGGAACAGATAAACTCAAAACAGTTTTACTTCTTATGAAGAAGCTGGGCGAAAAATTTGATGATCAGCATATTGTAAACGTATTGATGGGAGTTGAAACCTCTCAGATAAAAGATTATAAACATCACCTGCTGCCGGAATTCGGATCAGGAAAAGAAGATGGCGAAATTGTATGGAAGTCGCTGATGCGTGAAGCATTGCTTGACAATTTTTTCATAAAGGAAATTGACAACTACGGATTGCTCAGGGTAAGTAATAAGGGCGCTGCTTTTATTGAAAATCCTTATTCCATTAAATTTGTCCTTAACAGGCAAATTGAGTCTGATAGCGACGATCAGGAGGAGACGGTAGGCTCGGGAAGCGGTGGCTTGGATGCGGAGCTGCTAAGTATGCTGAAGGATTTACGCAGAACTATAGGAAAGAGAGATAACGTACCACCCTATGTGATTTTTCAAGACCCCTCTCTTGAAGAAATGTGCCTGCACTATCCTGTAAGTATCGAGGAGCTAAAGCAGATACAGGGAGTCGGAGCGGGTAAAGCAGCTCGCTTCGGGCAGCCTTTTGTCTCTCTGATTAAAAAGTACGTTGAAGACAATGACATACAGCGTCCTGTTGATCTGGTCGTTAAAAGTGCAGCAAACAAGTCGGCTTTAAAAGTCTATATTATACAGAATATTGACCGCAAGATTTCTTTGGAAGACATTGCCGACTCGAAAGGCATTTCTTATGAAGATGTGCTCAAGGAAGTGGAAACCATCGTTAATTCGGGCACAAGGCTTAATATAGATTATTATGTTGATGAAGTGCTTGATGAGGAGCGGCAGGACGAAGTTTTTGAATACTTCAGAACGTCTGAAACCGGCTCTATTGAAGATGCATTGAAGGAGCTGGGAACAGAAGAATATTCGTTTGAAGAACTCCAGCTAATGAAAGTTAAATTTTTATCCGAACTAGGTAACTAATGATTGATCTTATTCCCGGCATCCAGCATGCCGGTTCTCCAAACTTTTTTTTAATGGCAGGCCCTTGCCTCATCGAAGGTGAAGATATGGCACTTGAAATAGCCGAACGTATTGTAAAGATCACAGATAGATTGCAGATTCCCTTTATTTTCAAAGGATCTTACCGTAAGGCAAACCGCTCATCCCTTTCGTCTTTTACTGGCATAGGCGATGAAAAGGCTTTGAAGATACTCTCCAGGGTAGGGCAGTCCTTTGGAATACCGGTTGTGACCGATATTCATGAAAGCAGTGAGGCTGCTATCGCGGCCGAATATGTCGATGTTCTTCAGATTCCCGCTTTTCTTTGTCGCCAGACAGACCTCTTAATTGCAGCGGCCCGGACAGGTAAGGTTGTGAATATTAAAAAAGGGCAGTTCCTCTCGCCCATGTCGATGAAATTTGCTGTTGAAAAAGTTCAGGAGTCAGGCAATGACAAAATACTTCTGACCGACCGCGGTACCATGTTCGGCTATCAGGACATGATCGTTGATTATCGCAGTATCCCGCAAATGCAATCTCTAGGGGTGCCCGTTGTAATGGATTGTACTCATTCGCTCCAACAACCCAACCAAAGCACCGGTGTAACAGGCGGTATTCCCAGCCTGATTGAGCCAATAGCAAAAGCAGCAATAGCAGTGGGCGCGGATGGTTTGTTTATAGAAACGCATATGGAACCAGCGATTGCTAAGTCTGACGGTGCAAATATGCTCCCTCTGCAAGCGTTAGAAGCTTTGCTGACAAAACTTGTAAGGATAAGAGAGGCTATACTATAAGACAGCTTTTATTCAAGACCTTATATATCCCGCTGAGTTCGGGGTAGAGCCTTATCCCACTTCGGATAGGGCTTTTTTATAGGTTTCAAGCGCTCGTTTTCGCGCAAAGTCATGGTCAACAAGTGGTGGCAGACAAGCGCCGCTGTAGCCGGGTATCCAGCGTTTGATATATCTTAATTCTGGATCAAACTTTTTAGCCTGCAGTGCAGGATTAAAAATGCGGTAATAGGGTGCTGCATCACATCCGCAGCTTGCCGCCCATTGCCAGTTTCCATTGTTGGAAGAAAGCTCATAATCCAAAAGCTTGGAACCGAAATACGCCTCCCCCCAGCGCCAGTCGATAAGCAGATGCTTGGTAAGAAAACTGGCAACGACCATACGCACCCTATTGTGCATCCAGCCTGTAGCATTAAGCTGACGCATACCCGCGTCCACTAGTGCATAGCCGGTTTCTCCCCGGCACCAGCGTTCAAACTCTTGTTCGTTGTTGCGCCACTGAATGGAATTATATTTGCTATTGAAATTTTGAGTGACAACCTTAGGGAAATGATACAGGATCATCATGAAAAACTCGCGCCAGATGAGTTCGTTTAGCCAGACTTCGCTGTGTTTAGTCGCAATAGTTACCAGGCGGCGTATGCTCAGTGTGCCAAAGCGAAGGTACACACCGGCGTAACTCGTTCCCTCAATCCCGGGCGTATTGCGATCATCGGCGTAGCTGGCAAGTAGTTCGGCAGCTAGCCGAACTGCCGGCACCTGCGGATTTATATACTCAAACCCCATGTCCTTTAAGGAGGGAACAGGGAAGGGTGCATGCTTCAGGCACTTACTTAGCAGGGCTTCGCTTGGGTATAGCTTTATAGGGTGAATGGCCAGTTTTTGCTTCCACATTCGCGAGTAGGGAGTGAATACAGTATATGGTTCGCCATTGCTTTTCAGCACCTCGCTTTTTTCAAAAATTACCTGATCCTTAAATGTATAAAAGTTTGCACCGCGTTCTCTTAGAAGCGCTTCAATTTCCTTGTCCCTCTCTATTGCATAAGGTTCATAGTCATGGTTTGCGTACACTTCTTTGACATGGAACAGCTCGCAAAGCCGTTTGAAAGAGTCGGCGGGAGTACCATACAGGCAAAGGAGGGAGGAGCCTCCTTCCCGCTGAAGCATAGCATCGAGAGTATGGAGGGTATGGTGAATATACGACACTCTTTTATCCTTTTTATCTGGAAGAAGAGAAAGGATTTCGGTGTCGAAAACAAAGCAGACCAACACAGGAAAATTGCTTCTCAAGGCATGGTATAGCGCAGTATTATCGTCCAGGCGAAGGTCTCGCCTAAGCCAGCAGACTGCGATTTCCTGATCGGATAGGTTCATATGCTTTCTATTGTTTAAATGCGTTTGATCCTACTGCTTTAAAGATCGAAGCAGTAGGGTACGTAATTCGTTAAGTTTAAGGTTGGTTTGAAGTGATGTTGCTTAATCGCCTTGATTCAAAGAGTTTGAATAAATAGATGTTCAACAGGATCAGCTCAAATCCATAGAAAGCATCCTCAATAGGGATAGTCAGTATACGGAGGTTGAGGTTCTCGGCATGATTATACTTAACAACAGCATCCTCTATGCCTGTACCGGTTAATATGCCATTGACAACGAAGAAGGGAATAAGCAGAATTCCGTAAACAAGAGTGACCTTTCCGAACCAGTCAACACGGGCTACAAATTTTAGGTATAAGCATACCATACCTGTACTCAAGAAGGTAATGAATGTATATATTTTATCGTAATTGAAAGAGCCCGTTAGTAACAGACCTGCAGAAAACACTACACAAAAAACAGATTCAGCGGTTCTGTTCCATTTAAGATCGTAGAACTTATCGAGGCAAAAGAATGTAAATACGCAGGAGAAAGGAATGCAGATGAAAAATAAGATCTCCTCCAAAGGCAAACTCAGAAAAGATGGCCCTAAGAGGTAGTTTTCATTAAACCACCATACGCCCATACGTGTGAAAGTGGCATCCCACACTATAAAAATAAGAGCCACAATGAGATTCGCTTTGAAGAAAGAACCAAAGTGTTCATTGAATCTTATTTTGCCATGATAAGAGTAGATAAACGGAATAAAGATGGTAAAGAAATTAACAAGCAAATAAAGTGTTTTCATAGCTTTTCATTGGTTTTTGGTTTCATTTCCCTGTAATATTTGAGAGGCACCCATAACATGCCAAAACACTCCCCGTCTTCCTTTCCTATATGTTTGTGGTGCATTTTATGCGCCCGGCGCAAGGCCTTGAAATAAGGAGAGTTGGCGTTTCGGAGTAATTTAAAACGCTGATGGATAAAGATATCATGTACAAAGAAATAAGCAAAACCATATAGAGTTATCCCAAGCCCTATCCAGAACAAATAGTTGTAATCGTTTCTCATACCGAAGTAAAGACAGATAATACCCGGAATAGCGAATATGAGAAAGAAGAAATCATTACGTTCAAAAAAACTGTCGGACTCTTTTTTATGGTGATCCCGGTGGAAAGTCCAAAGTAAGCCATGCATAATGTATTTATGTGTAAACCAGGCAACGCCTTCCATAGTAAGAAATGCGGCTAAGACAATAAACAGGTTAATTAATATGTTTTTCATAGGTCGGGTTATTAAGTCTTTTTTAAAGCAACAATTGTTTAAACAGCAGCATTGATCAGTTTAATGAATTAACTATCTGCGGCAGGCATATGTTCAGCCATGCAGAGAACTTCTCAGGATTTTTAAGCATATCTGCCTGCAAATCGGCCAGACTGATATATTTCCATGCTTTGACCTCCCGGGGGTTCCTTACAGGTTCATGATTGCTTATACCGTAATATACATGATCAATCTCATGCTCCGTGAGTCCGTTATCAAATGCAGCACAATATGTAAACTTAAATTGAAAGGTTAATCTGCATTGCATTCCCATTTCTTCATTTAATCTTCGTAGTGCAGCGTCGGCCGTTTGCTCATTGACGTTTGGGTGCCCGCAACATGTATTGCTCCAAACACCGGGCGAATGATACTTTTCTTCGGCCCTTTGCTGGATTAAAAGCTCACCCTTCGAATTAAAGATAAACACTGAAAAAGCTCTGTGCAGCACTCCGGTCTGGTGGACTTTTAATTTTTCCAAAGAACCGATTTCCTTATCATTATGATCAACCAGAATAAGCTGTTCTGACATTTATTGAAGCGTTAGCAATCGTTTATATATTATTTATCTGTTTAGTTTCAAGTTATTTATAACCTTATATGCTTATAATAAGTTTAGCTTGCACTCAAGGAAACTATTGACCATTAGACCCAGTTTCTTTCCGTTATTGATTCGTATTCTTTGGGAAAGCACCTTCTCAGGCTTGAGCTTTTTAATCTTCGTAAACAAAGAACGGTAATAGACATAAGCCAGATAAACGCCTCCTTTCGAAGTGGCGGGAAGTTTTTTTATGCCTTCCAGGGCCACTTTGAAGTCCTCTTCGATTTCGCTTTCTATCTGCCGTTTTGAACTGTAGCTAAAATCTTCCATATCAACGTTTGGGAAATAAGCCCTTCCAAGAAGTTGATAGTCGTCCTTAAGGTCGCGCAGGAAGTTTACTTTTTGAAACGCAGCGCCCAGGCACATGGCACTGTCTTTTAACTCGTTGTAGTAATGGCTATTGCCGCCGGTAAATACCTGTAAGCACATAAGACCTACCACTTCTGCCGATCCTAAAATATACTGTTTGAAATCTTCGGGAGTATAGATTGTTTTTTCGAGATCCATTTCCATGCTTTCAAAAAATGTAGAAATAAGCGTAAGGTCTATAGTGTACTTCCTTACCACATGCTGAAAAGAATTCAAGATAGGATTTAACGATATTTCTTTGTTAATGGCATCGAAGGTTTCATTCTTAAAGTCCTTCAAGAGAGTTCGTTTGTCATAACCGTCGAAGCTATCAACTATTTCATCAGCTAATCTGACAAAGCCATAAATTGCATACACTGGTTTTCGAACTTCGGGGCTAAGCAGTAATATGCCCAAAGAAAAGCTGGTGCTGTAGGCGCGTGTGGTAAGAATACTGGTCCGCAAGGAGACATCGTCATAAAGCTGCTTCATTCTTCTAGGTATTAAAGTATTTAAGAACAAGCTCTGAGGCTACTTTACCCGATATAAGCGCCGGGGGCACTCCCGGGCCAGGTACAGTAAGCTGGCCGGTATAAAACAAATTGCTTACCTTTTTATTAATAATCTTTGGTTTAAGATTGGCCGTTTGAAGCAAGGTATTTGCCAGCCCGTAAGCATTTCCTTTGTAGGAGTTGTAATCAGAAATAAAGTCTTTAATGCAATAACTCTTTTCATAATCTACAAAACCTTTGATGTCTTCACCCGTGTGATACTCAAGACGTTCAATCATTTTGTTAAAGTACTTCTTTCGCAGATGTTCGGTATCTTCCAGGCCGGGGGCCAGAGGCATCAATAAAAAAAGATTCTCGTGCCCGGCCGGCATTACCGTATTGTCCGACTTTGATGTACAGCAGGCATAAAACAGGGGTTTAGCCGGCCATTTAGGATCTTTGTAAATATCAATGGAATGTTGTTCCAGGTCTTCCTCAAAAAAAAGCGTGTGATGCACCAGATTCTTGATTTCTTTACTCACGCCCAGGTAGAAAATCAGGCAGGAAGGAGCAAAGGTTTTCTTACTCCAGTAGTTTTCATCATAATTGCGATATTCCTTATCAAGTAAATTCTCTTCTACATGGTGGTAGTCAGCAGAAGCAATTACTGCATCATATTCAACTCTTTTATTATTAACAATCAGTCCTTTAACCTTTTTATTTTCAATTACAATTTTAGATACTGCCGAATTGAAATAGCACTCGCATCCCTGCCGTTCGGCAAGTTTTTGCATTGCTTTAATAACTCCGCCAAAGCCTCCTTCAGGATACCAGGTTCCCAGCGTAAGGCCGGCATAGTTCATTAAGCTATATAAAGCAGGTGTGTCCCGCGGCATGGCTCCTAAAAATAAAACAGGGAATTCCATAAGAGCAACAAGCTTTGGATGTTGGAAGTAGTTTTTAACATGCTTACTGAAAGAAGAAAAAACATCCAGACGAAGCACTCCTTTAATTAGATCGATGTCTGCAAATTCCAGTAGCGAAAGCCCCGGCTTATGAACAAGCTTTCGCATGCCTACTTCATATTTAAAGCGTGCATCGCTCATAAAGTCGTCCAGCTTTGAGCTGCTGCCCTGTTCGATGGATTCAAACAGGTCCTTCAACTCGGCATAATCCGAGGGCACATGCATAGGCCCATCTTTAAAAACTATGTCAAAAGACGGATCAAGAAGCTTAAGTTTGTATTCATCCTGCACGGATATATTGAAGTCACTAAAAAAACGTTCAAATACATCCGGCATCCAGTACCAGCTTGGGCCCATATCAAACGTATAGCCGTTATCAGTTTTTAACTGCCTGGCCCTGCCTCCTGATGCGGCATTCTTTTCATAGATATGAACTTCATGTCCGGCCTTGGATAAATAGCAAGCGGAGCTTAAACCGGAAAATCCTGAGCCGATAATTGCGATACGGGGCATAGTTTATTTTGAAGAGTAAACAGTAATTGTTAACATTTACCGGAGGCGTTTTGTTCGCCTGAATCTTCAAAAACAAGATTTTATCTTCCCACGCTATTGTCAGCTGAACGCGCTCCTTTAGTTTTTGAACAACGTCCTAGATCTTTCCAGGGAGAATTCGAACTTTTGGAACGCGACGGCAAAGCCGGTATGCAATAGCCGGCTCATAATGCACTTAATTTTGAGGGATAAACGTTATAATATCCTGTTTGTTAGCCATCCGGAAAATGGCCTGATATACGTACTCTGAAACAAGTTTTTGCCCTTCAAAATTAATAAGGTCTATAGTATCTTCCGGAGTATGGTACTGAGGATGACCTCCGGTATGGATACCTATTACAGGTATCTGCTTATCGTAAAAGGAAACGTGGTCCGATCCGCCTACGCCGCCTGCATGTATTACCGGGTTAACATTCAGACTCCTGCCAATATAAGCCATCATTTCCATGCCGCCCGGAAAGGTGCCTGCACCACCCATATATACCTGTTTATCTTCATTCATCCGGCCCACCATATCCATGTTGATCATTAGCTTAACAGATTCAAGAGGTACCGGAGGGTTTTCTACAAAATGCCTCGAACCCAGCAAGCCCTGCTCTTCTGCTCCAAAAGCAACAACAAGAATGCTTCTTTTAAGTGTCTTTTTATTGGCAGCCAGCTTTTCGGCAATCTCCAGCAGCGAAGATGTTCCACTTGCATTGTCATCAGCGCCGGGATGTATGCCAACAGTGTCCTTTTTCCTGGAGGATGGGCCTCCCATACCCAGGTGATCATAATGAGCTCCAAGGACAATATACTCGTTTTTTAATTCGGAATCGTTTCCTTCAATGAGTCCTATCACGTTATACGTTTTAACAAGGGGGGTGTCTGTAACCCCGGCAAGTACTCTCAGGCGGGCATCGAAGCTCTGCAGGTAAGAGTCTCCCGCTTTTTTTAAACCAGCTTTTTTGAAGTTCCGCACAATATACTTAGCTGTTTTCGCGCTTTGCTTAGTGCCCGGATAGCGCCCCTGCATTTTTTGAGATGCCAAAAACTTAATATGTTTTTTAAGTTCGGGTTCAGTAATATCAGATTGAGCAAAAGAATAGAGGTTCAGTAAAAGCAGTAAAACGACAGAGAGGAATCTAGCCATAGAATTAAAATGTTTGTCGCAGCAAATGTACTGTGTTTTAAACAAATTTTATTCAGTGAGTACTTAAAAGCAACTAAGCAGGTACCTGCTTAGGAATGCCAGCGTCTTATGGCCGGTATAAACCAAGGTTGAGTCCGCCAGAAAACATGGATACATTACGGATACATCCCGGGTTCATGGTGGATGCATCTCCTGCCTGTCCGCCTGTTGACCGCGACTCATATGGCTCGCTACCTGTAGTGAAAGCAGTATAAAGCAATGTTTTAAACAAGGCAGATGTCTCCGGGAAAAGCGATGTTTCACCAGCCAGCTCTACAGGTGGCGGCCGGCAACTCTTTCTCCACCAGGAAAAAGGATGGTTATCGAAGGCATAAGGAAAAGATTTGGGCCTTCTGACGAGCGCTTGGCATACATCCGAATAAAAGTTAAATTATGACCGAAATCATTACTGGCACAAACGATAATATGTTTATGTTTGGTCCTATTTAAATGGTTTTAGCAATTTTATTCGATTCTTAGTCAATTTTATTCAATGAGTGATTTACGTTTTTTTTTCAGAAGCGTCGCCTTTATGGTGCTGCTGATGTTTTTTTCAGCTGGTTTATACGCTGTTGATACCCTGCACGTAGTAACGCATAGTAAAACCACAGTTGTAACAAACCCCACAGACGGCTTTAACTATTACAAATCATGGGGCCGTTTCCCCTCTGCAAATGTGCCGGTAAGGCAAATTATCATGAAAGTGCGTCTGGGCTGTCCGGACGGTATGCGCTGTGCGGACTGGGATTATAAGGATCACATAACCATCAGACGCACCGGTGGCAAGAACGGAAAATCGCAGGATTTTGAAATAGGCCGTATGCTTACTCCTTATGGCGGTGCTTTTCCAAAAGACTGGAGTTTTAACTGGCAGGTGGATGTTACCGATTTCAGCATGTTGCTGCGCGACTCGGTTGAAATCGAATATAATCACACAGGCTGGGAGCCTAATAAGGACCGCGGCTGGAGCGTAACCATAGACTTTGAAATTATAAAAGGTACGCCGGCGCTTGAGCCCGTAAGTATTCATAAAATTTATGATGGTGCTTACCGATATGGCGATAAAGACAATGGTATTGAAAACGGATTAAAACCGGTTTCTTTTATCGGGAATGAAAAGGCAGATTTTGCCCGTATACGTGTAGTGCAAACCGGCCATGGTATGGACCGCCCCGATAATTGTGCCGAGTTTTGCAGCAAATACCGTGAGATTTACTTTGACGAACGAATGATAAGTAAACGGTATATATGGAAACACTGCGGCGATAATCCTCTATCTCCTCAGGCTGGCACCTGGGTATACGATCGGGCAAACTGGTGCCCGGGCAATTTGATGAACCCCGATATTTACGATGTTAAAGTTAGCGGCGCCAAAAAGCACACGGTGGACATTAACATGCAAAATTATATTTCTTCAGATCCCAGCGCCGACGAGTACATTACCGCTTACGTAATACAATACAAAAAACCGCGGGCAAGGTACGATGTAAGGGCAGAAGACATAATAAACCCTTCGTTAAAAGATCTTCACAGGCGCCAAAACCCTTCTGGCTTTAGCCCTACGGTTGTCATTCGCAACATGGGAAGTGAGACGCTCAGAAGCCTGGCAATCAAGTATGGTACCAGAGGTTTTAAAAACAAGACTTATAACTGGAAGGGTAGTTTACATTCTTTTCAAACGGATACTATCAGTTTGCCGGGTCTCATAGACAGCAGGAAGGGTACGAACTTGTTTGATGTTGAACTAAGCAAACCTAATGGAAAAACGGACCAGTATGCAGCGGACAATAAAGTGGTAAGCCCCTTTAATTCCGTACCTGTACACAGCCAGACGATGATTGTCTATCTGCTCACTAATAATGAACCATCGCAAAACAGTTATCGCATTGTAAGCAGCGAAGGCAAGGTGGTGCAGGAGCGTAAACTCGGATCGCTTAAAGCAAATACCCTTTATAAGGACACCGTTCAGCTTTCCAAAGGCACTTACAGGTTTGAAGTAATAGATACAGCTGGAAACGGCCTCGAGTTTTGGGCTAATCCTAAGGGAGGACGTGGTAAACTGTTTTTGCTTAACAAAGAGGGGGCTATAATCAAAGACTTTGAGTCCGACTTTGGATCGTCTTTGTACTACGATTTCCAGACAGGCAGTCCGGCCGATCCTGTACGAGCCATTAAGTCCTACGCAGTGTACCCTACACGTACGGAAGATAAAGTGACATTTGATTATTATGCTAATTTTGAAAAAGATGTGCTGGTGAAGATTATAACCGACCCCGGCGATAGAGTTGTAGAAGAACATAGCTATAAAAGCATTAAAGAGGGCGTTTTCGCCTACGACCTCAGCCGCCTGCCAAAAGGCCGGTTCTATCTTAAGGTTTATATAGATGGTAAGGAAGAGTATACAAAGCGTATACGTTTAAAGGAATAAGCAGACAGCCAATTGAATGAATGTTATGAAAAAGATTTTAAGTATAAGTATCCTGATGCTGGCACTGACAGCGGGAGCAGTAAGCAATAGTGCAGCGCAAACGAAGATAAACCCTGACTCTATTAGAAACAAAATGCAGTGGTTTGCCGATGCAAAGCTGGGAATATTTATTCACTGGGGTATTTACGCCGTTGACGGAGTGGTAGAAAGCTGGAGTTTTTATAACAAGACCATAGGGTATCCCGAGTATATGAAGCAGCTCAGGGGCTTTACGGCCAAAAACTATAACCCCGAGGAGTGGGCTGCGCTTATAAAAGAAAGCGGCGCACGCTATGCGGTGATGACTACAAAGCATCATGATGGCGTTGCATTATGGCCAACAAAGGAAAAACACCTGAGTGTTGTAAAAAATACCCCTGCAAAGCGCGATCTGCTTACTCCTCTGTACAAGGCATTGGATAAGCAGGGCATTAAGCGAGGTGCCTACTATTCATTAATTGACTGGAGCCATCCCGATTATCCCGCTTTTACTAAAGACAGCAGCCGGTATAAGGTAAAGGATGACCCTAAGCGCTGGGCTCGTTTTCTCAGATTTAACGATGCTCAAATGGCAGAGGTGAACAGCCGGTTTAAGCCTGATCTGTGGTGGTTTGACGGCGACTGGGAACATAGTGCAGAGGAATGGCGTGCGGAGAAAGTACGTAAGGATATATTAGCCGTAAAGCCTGATGCTATTATCAACGGAAGACTGCAGGGTTATGGCGATTATGATACACCAGAACAGAATTTTCCTATAAGCCGTCCAACCTTTAACTGGTGGGAGCTATGTATGACTATAAACGATAACTGGGGCTATAACCCAAGAGACACAAATTTTAAAACACCTTATGAAGTAATTACAATTTTTGCCGATGCTGTAAGCAACGGGGGAAATATGTTGTTAGATATAGCTCCAAGACCCGACGGGTCTATCCCTGCCGAACAGGTAAATGTATTGAAGGAATTGGGCAGATGGAACAAAAAGCATGGTGAGGCAATTTTTAACACTCTGGGAGGCATGCCTCAGGGACATTTTTACGGACCAAGCACCATAGCTAAAGACTCTTGCACGCTCTACTTGTTTTTACCCGGCAAAGTAACCGGCGATGTAGTTGTTAAGGGATTGGACAGTAAGATCAAACAAATAAGGGTAGTGGGAAGCAATCAGCTTCTTAGCCACAAGATAGTGGGTAAGATATCCTGGAGCCCTATTCCCGGGCTTACCTATATCCGTATACCTGAATCTGTGCAGGATAAGTATATGAGCGTTATTGCTGTTGATCTGGAAAAACCGCTGAAGTTATACAGAGGACAGGGCGGCCTTGGAGTACTTTAACGGTAAGATATACTTATTCAGGTTTGCTACAGCCGGGAGAGTTTTATATGTTAAGTACAAGAAGGCTTAAGTATTGATACTGCATACACAGCGCGCCATTTGGCAGTGCTGTGTATGAATACTAGAGCTCTTTTCTCAAGCGGGCTACGGGAATATTCATAGCCTCGCGGTATTTAGCTACCGTGCGGCGGGCTATGTTATAGCCTTTTTCTTTTAGTATATCGGCAAGCTTCTCATCGGCAAGGGGATGCCTTTTGTCTTCTTTGCCTATGCATTCTTCAAGTATCTTTTTTACCTCCTTATTTGAAACTTCTTCTCCGCTTTCTGTTTGTATGGCTTCTGAGAAAAAGGATTTAAGCAGGAAGGTGCCAAACTCGGTTTGTACGTATTTTGAATTGGCTACTCTTGATACTGTTGAGATATCCATTCCAATCTGATCGGCGATATCTTTAAGGATCATTGGCTTAAGATTGCGCTCATCACCTGTTAGAAAGTACTCATACTGGTAATGCATGATTGCATTCATGGTTTTTAGCAGAGTTTGCTGTCTCTGCTTTATAGCATCGATAAACCACCTTGCTGAATCAAGTTTTTGCTTTACAAATTGAACAGCTTCTTTTAATTTCTTGTCTTTTTGAGATGATTTGTCATAATGTTCGAACATGTCCTGATAAGACCTGCTTACTTTTAGCTCTGGAGCGTTCTGAGCATTAAGTGTCAGCACGAGAATGCCATCATTGTTTTGTATATGAAAATCAGGAATAACCTGTAACTGTTTGTTATTTGTTTCGCCTGCATCACCTGGTTTCGGGTTAAGCTTCAGAATTTCGCCTATAATTTCTCTAAGTTCTACTGAATTAATACTAAGCGCTTTTTCAAGCTTATCATAGTGTTTGCGAGTAAACTCGTCTAGATAGTTGCTTACAATTCTGATTGCTTTTTTGATAACCGGGTTATCCGGATCCTTCTTGTTTAGCTGTATAAGAAGGCATTCCTGAAGGTTTCTGGCGGCTACTCCCGGAGGATCAAAGCTCTGAATTACTTTTAACACATCCTCTACTTCTTCTTCCTCAGCTATTACGTTTTGAGAAAAAGCTAGGTCATCCAATATTGAAGACAGAGATCTGCGCAGGTAGCCATCATCATCCAGGCTGCCGATTATTTGTTGCCCTATAAGGAAATCTTTGTCGCTTAAAGGAACAAAATCGAGCTGATTTTGAAGTTTTTCGTAAAAGGAGCTCTGAACGGCAATAGGTATTTCTTTCCGCTCTTCATCATCGTCTCCGTTATTGTCGTATCGGCTACTATAATCGGCGGTTTTGTCATCCTGAAGATAGTCGTCGATATTAAATTCCTCTATATCGTCGCTGCCTCGTTCTTCACTTGGAAACTTTTCTTCCGGATCTGCATCGGGATACTTATCTGCAGGTGTTTCTGCCAGGTTGGCCAGGCTAAGATCTTCCAACGCAGGATTTTCTTCCAGTTCTTCTTTAATGCGTGCGTCCAGTGCGACTGTGGGCACCTGCAACAATTTTATAAATTGTATTTGCTGGGGCGACAGCTTTTGGAGTAGTTTCTGCTGTAAATTTTGCTTTAACATATAAGTTTTCAAATCTACGTATAAAATACGTATTGCTTAATGTAACTTTGTGCATGTTTACAGGGATTATAGAAACAACCGGCGAGATAACAGCATTAATTAATAGAGATAATAATCTGGAAATTACGGTAAGTTCTGTCATTTCAAAGGAATTATCTATAGATCAATCGGTGAGCCACAACGGTATTTGTTTAACCGTTGTAAAATGCACCGACAATAGTCATACGGTTACAGCTATTGCCGAAACATTAAGGAAAACGAACCTTGGCTTTCTTAATGTTGGAGATATTGTGAATTTAGAGCGGTCAATGCCGGCGAATGGACGCCTGGACGGGCATATTGTGCAGGGGCATGTAGACCAGATAGCGAAATGTATTGACAAAGTTGATGAAGGAGGTAGCTGGGTTTTTACGTTTGAATACGATCTGCAAAATGATAATCTTACTGTAGAGAAAGGATCGATATGTGTAAATGGCACAAGTCTTACAGTGGTTAATTCACAGATGAACCAATTTTCGGTAGCTATAATTCCTTACACCTATACTTATACTAATTTTCATAAGCTATCTGTTGGCGATTACGTCAATATTGAATTTGATATTATTGGAAAGTATGTAGCGCGGCTGCTGCAGTTGAGAGGTTGATTAATATATCCTTACTGTTCTTTTCTGTCTTAGCCATACCTTCAGATTGCATTTTTGGTGTTTGTTGTACACTTTGATTTTAATGATTTGTTAAACAGGGTTGCAGATTTAGCATCCCTATTTAGAGTTTAATACCTAATGAATGTTTTATTTGAATTTTTAATAAAAATTATTGATTAACTATATTTTATTTGCAATATATTGCTGATTTGCGTTACCTTTGTATCAAGATAAAAGAAAATATTGTGGGAGGCCTGATAGGCCTTAGGGATCAGAGCTTGCTCTGCGAAGGTTCGAGTCCTTCTCCTGCAACTCCTTTCATATAATTTAGGTTTATAATTGGTTAGTTTGAGCATCCGCCCATCGGATGCTTATTTTTTTATCTTTATAAAAAAAGCAGTCCGACCGGGACCGCTTAATTTAGGATTTACAGTTGCTGAGGTAAAGATAATAAGGGAATGCTGCTTTTTGCCGCCATTGAGCAGGTTTTGCTCCTATGTACCATAGAGTCCCAGAAACCGTATTTTTTAGGAACCATAACCAGGATATCAGCATCATACTTGACTATTTCATGGCTTATCCCTTCGATAACGCCACAATCATCCAGATCGTTATAGTAGTATTTCAGTCCGTCGAAGTGAGGGCTGATAGCTTCGCGCTTGCCCGAACTTTCCATCAGTTCCGGTGTCATCTTCTTTACTTTCTGTACGTTCAAGATTTGAATTTCAGCTTTCAAGGCTAATGCGAGATATCGTAATATAAGCATAGCATTATCAGAGAAGTTGCAATTATAGTCACACGCAAATAGTATCTTGCTGATACCGTGAAACTTTGCATTTCTCGGCACGGCAAGAATAGGATAGGTTGCTTTTTTAATAATGGTTGTAGTGGTATTGCCAAACATCTTTTGATCAATTGAATCGCCACGCATTCCCATAATAACAAGTGAAGCATCGTGCTTTTCTACTTGCTTGTCGAGCTCGTCTTCAATATTGTTAAGAGTACTTTCCCAATGTGTTTCAATGTGATAAGTGTGCTTTATGCGCAGCGCACTATAGCGTAAGGAAGCTTCGTTTGAGGCAATGAGTTCGTCAATTCCTGAGGCCAGCATGAGCGAATTGTGTGCATGCTGAGGAAAAACAAAGGAGTTGTAGATAACTAGTGTGGCATTTATTCCTCGGGCAAGTGCTGCTCCGTATTCCAGAGCGTTATTTGCGTCTTCCGATAGATCAGTGGCTACTATAATCGTTTTCATAAAATTAGGCTTTTTCAGAGTTTAGCCTAAAATAATAAATAGCTTCGATATTTGCCAATAGTTTGAAAACCCTTACTTAAGCTTGTCTGTTCATTTGACGGTGATGTAACTAAGGCAGAACTAACGTGCCAATCTATTTTAAACCAATCTAACATTTAAACGTTATTCCTGAACCCTGAGATTGCAAGCATTGTATTGTTGATTTTTAAGAAAGTATTTAACGTTAACTTAACATGATTATCGCAGTTTTGTAAATTGAGTTGTGTTGTCAAAATAATTGCGGAATGTCTAAACAAAATGTCCTTCTTACAAACAGAGAAATAAGTTGGTTGTATTTCAATGAGCGTGTTTTACAGGAAGCAGCAGATAAAAAGGTTCCATTGGTGGAGCGGATACGCTTTTTAGCCATATTTTCATCTAATCTGGATGAGTTTTACCGGGTAAGAGTACCAACACTAACAAGACTTACTAAAGTCAATGCAAAAGCAAAGGAATTATTAGGATACAATCCGAAAAAGGTGCTAAAAGAAATTAAGGATCTTGTGGTTAGACAGGAGGCTCGCTTTGATGATCTATATGAAAATGTTATCATCAAGGAGCTGGCACAGGAAAAGATATTTATTATAAATGAGTATCAACTAAACGTTAGACGCGGGCAGTTTCTGAAAGAATATTTCAACAATAGACTGTTATCTAACTTGGTGCCTATTATGCTCGATGAGGAAAAACCCTTTCCTGAACTTAAGGATAGGGCAATATACTTTCTTGTACGACTGAGCAAACCTGGCAGCTCGTTAAAATCACGCTATAGCTTGATTGAAATACCCACCAGCCTGGATAGATTTATTGTTTTGCCGGAAACTAATGATTTAAAATATATTATTTTGTTGGATGACATTATAAAGTACTGCCTACAGGACATTTATTTTATCTTCAACTACCCTGTATTAGAAGCTTATTCTATTCAGTTAACACGTGATGCTGAGCTTAGTCTTGACAGGACGGTTAGTGAAAAGTTTATAGAAACTTTAAGCAAAAGCCTTCAAAAGAGGAAAAAAGGTAAACCAATGCGACTACTGGTGGATAATAAAATACCGCAGTTTATGCTAGACTATCTCCAGGATAAGCTTGAGTTGCCGTCTGAAGCAGTTATTCGCAGCAATAAGTATCACAACTTTAAAGATTTTGTCGATTTTCCTAATATCGGCAGGAAGGAACTTGAATATACTCGTCAGCAACCCCTTCCTGTTAAGGGTCTGGACTCTGGAAAAAGCTTGTTTAGCCAGATTAAGAAACGTGACTTTTTGGTAAACCTGCCTTATCAGTCATTCGACTATATCATACATTTTTTGAGGGAGGCGGCTATAGATCCGCAAGTTATCGAAATAAGCATTACTCTATACAGGCTGGCTCAAAACTCAAGAGTTATTAATGCTTTGATAAATGCTGCAAAGAATGGCAAGAAGGTGAATTGCCTTGTGGAGTTAAAAGCCCGTTTTGATGAAAAGAACAATATTTACTGGACTAATAAGCTTGAGGAAGAAGGAGTTCATGTTAATTATGGAATGATTGACTATAAGGTACATTCCAAGATATGCCTCATCACCCGAATTGAAAAAGGTGTGCAGGTGTACTATTCTAGCTTGGCAACCGGAAATTTTAATGAAAAAACAGCCCGTATTTATTGCGATCACAGCATATTTACCTATCATCAGGGCATAGGAGCTGAGTTGAAGAAGGTTTTTAGAGGACTCGAGAGAAAAGTATTTTACGATAATTATGAGTACTTAATAGTTTCACCCCTTGAAACGAGAAAAAAGGTATTTGCATTAATTGACAAAGAGGTGAGCAATTATTTAGAAGGGAAGCCGGCAAAGATAATATTGAAAATGAATAGCCTTGCCGATGAAGATATGATAGCCAAACTTTATGAAGCTGGCAAGGCTGGTGTTAAAATTAAAATGATTGTAAGGGGGATGTGCTGTCTGGTACCGGGGGTGAAGGGTTTAAGTGAAAATATTGAGGTAATAAGCATAGTTGATAAATTCCTTGAGCATGCCAGGGTGTGGATATTTCAAAATGGGGGAGACGAAAAGATCTACCTGTCATCTGCCGATTTTATGACCAGAAATCTTGATCAAAGGCTTGAAGTGGGATTTCCTATCTTAGATGCCAGAGTAAAGAAAGAAATTAAAACCATAATTTCAATTCAGCTTAAGGATAATACAAAGGCGCGCATTATTAACATTCTGAATGATAACCGTTATAAGAAACGAGGGCTCAAGGAATATCGCGCGCAGAATGATATATATAATTACTTAAAGAATAGATAATTGAGATACGCAGCTATAGATATTGGTTCAAACGCAGTGCGTTTGCTGATAGCAAATATATTTACAGACACTAAAAAGGCAACGTTTAAAAAAACGAGTCTGGTGAGGGTCCCCTTGCGGTTAGGTGATGATGCTTTCATCGATAAAAGGATATCTGACGCAAAATCGGGGGAGCTGATTAAAACAATGATAGCCTTTCGGCATTTGATGGATGTTTATAAGGTGGAGGATTACATGGCTTGTGCAACCTCTGCTATGCGAGAAGCCGAGAACGGACCAGAGCTTGTTAAGCGGATTTTTGACGAAGCAAAGGTGAAACTTGAAATTGTAGAAGGACAAAAAGAAGCTAACATTATCTATTCAACTCACATTGCCGAGAACCTTGAGCTTGATAAAGACTACTTGTATGTGGATGTTGGTGGAGGAAGTACGGAGCTTTCTATTTTTTCTGGAGCGAAGATCGTAGATTCGAAGTCTTTTCAGGTAGGTACCGTAAGGATGCTGGACAATGCGGATTTGCCAGAGACATGGAATGACATGAATGCCTGGATAAAAAGCCACTCGCGCAAGTACAAAGACTTGATAGGGATTGGTACTGGTGGGAATATAAACAAACTTTATCGTTTATCGGAAGAAAAACAGGGCAGACCGCTTAGCTTTAATAAGCTAAATGATATATATTCTCATTTAAAACGGCACTCCCTGAAGGAAAGAATTACCGTTTTGGGCTTAAATCAAGACCGGGCGGATGTTATTGTACCTGCGTGCGAAATCTACCTTAAGGTGATGAAATGGGCTTCTGTTAAAAATATCTATGTACCAAATGTTGGCGTGGTAGATGGCATTATCCAGCTAATGATCGACAGGAATTTGAAATGACGGTTTTCCTTTTTACTCTTATTCTTTTTATCGGTGCGATTGCAGCCGGACTTGTTGGTTCCTTAACAGGTCTTGGTGGTGGCGTTGTTTTAATTCCTCTTCTTACGCTTGGTTTTGATGTTGACATACGTTATGCAGTGGGTGCAGCTTTGGTTGCTTCTATTGCGACATCTTCGGGAGCCGCCGCCGCCTATATCAAAGAGGGTATTACCAATATACGAATAGGTATGTTTTTGGAGATTGCTACAACCACAGGTGCGATTGCCGGAGCTCTGATAGCAATGTATATTTCTACTCATCTGGTAGCTGTAGTATTTGGTGTTGTTCTTCTTTTCTCTGCAGGCATGTCAATGCGCAAAAAAAATAATAACATACGCAGTGACAAACAAAGCTTGCTGGCGGCTAAACTAAAACTCAACGGCAGTTACTATGATCATCAGGAAAAAATTAGTTACAACGTGTTTAATGTAATCGGCGGATATGCGATGATGACGCTCGCAGGAGTGATTTCGGGCCTCCTGGGGATCGGGTCGGGAGCTTTAAAGGTACTCGCAATGGACACTGTTATGAAGATCCCTTTTAAGGTGAGCACAACAACCAGTAATTTTATGATCGGCGTAACGGCGGCTGCGAGTGCCGTTGTTTATTTACAACGGGGTTATATAGCCCCCGGTATAGCTATGCCTGTGGTGGTTGGAGTACTCGGGGGCTCGTTTGTAGGATCAAAGGTGCTGGTAAAAGCCGACACGAAGAAGCTGCGGCTCTTTTTTAGCGTTATTATTACGCTGCTGGCCATGCAAATGATTTATAATGGTATAACCGGTAGATTATGATGAGGAAGATTCTTGAAAATGACAGGGATATAGCGGTTCTTTTAGGTAAAGTACTTCGGTATGGGGTTGTTTCTGCCAGCCTTATTGCTTTAATTGGAGGACTTCTCTATCTAGGTGAAAGCGGTTCTTTAGCTCCGGACTACGAAATGTTTAAAGGAGCGCCTGAACCACTGAGACATTTGCCGGGTATTTTTAGCGGAGTGGCATCTTTTGACGGTGCATCTATCATACAATTATCTGTTGTTGTTCTTATTTCTACGCCCATCATACGCGTTGTTTTTTCTGCTTTTGGCTTTGCAATGGAAAAAGACTATTTGTATGTATTAATTACCTTTATAGTTTTGTGTGTGATACTATATGGAATGATTGGAGGCTTAGCTTGAAAGATCAAAAAGGACCGATTGGAGTCTTTGATTCAGGTTACGGAGGACTGACAGTTTTCAGGGAAATTATCAATGTGCTACCTCAGTACGACTTTATTTACCTGGGCGATAATGCCCGGGTTCCCTATGGTAACCGTTCAATGGAAACTGTTTATCAATATACTTTAGAATGTGTTAACAAATTGTTTGATCTGGGATGTCGTTTGGTGATCCTTGCTTGTAATACGGCTTCGGCTAAAGCATTGAGAACCATACAACAAAACAATCTGGATGACAGGCAGGACCTAAGGAGGGTATTGGGAGTTATACGACCTACGGCAGAGGTAATAGGCTGCTTTACCAAAAGTAATAAAGTTGGAGTGCTTGCTACGCAGGGAACAGTGGAGTCCGGCTCTTATGAAACTGAGATAAAGAAGCTTCACCCAGATATTAAAGTTTATCAGGAAGCGTGTCCAATGTGGGTTCCATTGGTAGAAAATGGCCTGTTTAACTGCGAAGGTGCTGACTTTTTCATCAAAACGAATGTGGAAAACCTGTTACAGAAAAATCCCGAGATTGATGTAGTGATACTGGGCTGTACACACTATCCACTTTTGTCGCATAAGATCGAAAAACTTCTTCCGCCTTCAGTGAAATTGTTATCGCAGGGAAGGCTGGTTGCAGACAGTCTGAAAATGTATTTGGAACGACATCCGGAACTGGATGATTTATGTACCAAGTATGGAACATCAAAGTTCTATACTACGGACTCTGCTGTTAACTTCGATAAAAAAGCGGGTCTTTTCCTTGGAAGGCGGGTTCAATCTGAATTTATTGAGGTCTGAAAGAAAAACGTTGTAAACCTAATCTGAACCAACAAAATAGTGCTAAGTTCCACTTATTGGAGGACAAAAGCTATTTTTGTCGTTTAGTCCCAAAATTGCTATGAGTATTTCAAAAACTTATAATCCTAAAGAAACAGAGGATAAATGGTATAAGTACTGGCTGGATATGAACTTCTTTCATTCGGAGCCTGATGACCGTGAACCCTATACAATTGTGATTCCTCCTCCTAATGTTACGGGAGTTTTGCATATGGGGCACATGCTTAATAATACTATACAGGATGTCTTGATCAGACGTGCCAGGATGCAGGGAAAGAATGCTTGTTGGGTGCCGGGAACAGATCATGCCTCAATCGCTACGGAAGCAAAGGTTGTAGCCATGCTTAAAGAGCGTGGTATAAATAAGAAGGACCTTAGCCGGGAAGAGTTTTTAAAATATGCCTGGGAATGGAAAGAAAAATATGGAGGTATCATTTTAAAACAGCTGGAAAAGCTAGGCGCTTCATGCGACTGGGAGCGCACTCGTTTTACAATGGACGAAGATCTGTCTGAAGCGGTCATAGATACATTTATACACCTATATAACAAGGGCCTGATTTATCGTGGAATCAGAATGGTTAACTGGGATTCTAAAGGTCTTACAGCCGTGTCTGACGAAGAAGTTATACGCAAAGAAGTTAATCAAAAACTTTATTTCATAAAGTATTTCATAGCAGATGGCACTAGTGAAGTCGATTTTATTGTCATTGCTACTACCCGTCCGGAAACTATTATGGCAGACTCTGCCATTTGTATTAACCCCGCAGACGAACGTTATCTTCATCTTAAAGGAAAGAAAGTTATTATTCCCCTTGTAAACAGGACTATTCCAATTATTGAAGATGAGTATGTAGAGATGGATTTCGGAACCGGGTGCTTAAAGGTAACACCTGCGCACGATCTTAATGATTATGAACTTGGATTAAAGCATAACCTTCCGGTTATAGACATATTGAACGATGACGGTACTTTAAACCAGAACGCAGCGGTTTGTACTGGCGAAGACAGATTTGTTGCCAGAAAGAAAATAACACGCATGCTTGAGGAAAGCGGACATCTTGAAAGGATAGAGGAGTATAAATCTCAGGTTGGTTTTTCTGAGCGAACGGATGCGGTTATTGAACCTAAGCTGTCTATGCAATGGTTTTGCAATATGGCTGAAATGGCCAGGCCTGCCCTTGAGTATGTCCAAAATGGCGATGTCAAGTTAATACCTGAAAAATTTATTAATACCTACAGGCACTGGATGGAAAATGTTAAGGATTGGAACATTAGCCGTCAGCTATGGTGGGGCCAACGGATTCCTGCCTGGTACAATGAGCAAAATGAGTGGGTGGTTGCAAAGAGCAAAAGCGAGGCCGAACGCCTTTTTGAGTCACAGAACAAGAGCAACGTTAACATAAGGCAGGACGATGATGTTGTTGACACCTGGTTTTCTTCCTGGTTGTGGCCCATGTCTGTATTTGATCCCTCTGTTTGCGGTCACCCTGAAAAACAAGGAAATGCAGACCTGGCTTATTATTATCCGACAAATGACCTTGTAACTGCTCCCGAAATACTGTTTTTCTGGGTTGCCAGAATGATCATGGCAGGCCATGAGTTTAGAAAAGAAGCTCCTTTTAAAAACGTGTACCTTACTGGAATTGTAAGAGATAAGCTTGGCAGAAAGATGTCTAAGTCTCTTGGCAATTCTCCTGATCCTATAGAGCTGATAGAAAAGTATGGAGCGGACGGAGTACGGGTGGGTATGCTACTTTGCTCTCCGGCTGGAAATGACTTAATGTTCGATGAGTCCTATTGTGAGCAAGGACGCAACTTTACTAATAAAATATGGAATGCTTTCAGACTGGTTAAGGGATGGCAGATCGATCATGATCTTAAAACCGATGAAGTTAATAGCGTAGCGATCGCTTGGTTCGACAGCCGGTTCAATGAGGTTTTAAAGGAGATAGAGTCTCATTTTACAGAATACCGTCTTTCTGAAGCGCTCATGGCTATTTATAAACTCGTATGGGATGATTTCTGTTCCTGGTATCTTGAATTCGTCAAGCCTGCTTATCAGGAACCCATAGACTCAGATACATTCAATGCTACACTCGGTTTCTTTGAACAAATATTGAAACTCTTGCATCCTTTTACACCTTTCCTCACCGAAGAGCTTTGGCATGATGAGCTGTTCGGAGAACGAGCCGAAACAGACTGTTGTATTATTGCTCACTATCCGCTAATCGAGGAGATAGATGCCATGTTACTTAAAGAACTCTCGGTTGTTCGGCAAATTATCTCTGAGGTACGTAACGTTCGTAATATGAAACAGCTATCTCCTAAGCAGGCTCTTCCCCTTAACATTAAAGTAAACTCTCATATAGACTATACTCGTTATGATCAGCTTATTAAAAAGATGGCAAATTTAAGCGAGCTTAGCTTGAATGGTGAAAGTGTTAAGGGAGCCGGCTCATTCATTTGCGGTACCGATGAGTGTTCACTTGTTCTTGCTGAAAGCATTGATGTGGAAGCTGAGCGAGAACGTATAACGAAAGAAATCGATTATCTTAAAGGGTTTTTACGTTCTGTTGATGCCAAGCTTAGTAACGAACGCTTTGTTAATAACGCCAAGGAAAGCGTGGTTGAGAATGAACGACAGAAAAAAGCCGATGCGGAAGCTAAAATTAAAATTCTGGAACACGCTTTAACTGATCTAATCTAATCGCAGATGAGAAATGTTTCTTTTTTTTTAGTTGCTGTTCTATTGATCTCCTGCGGACGAGGTTCAGATAAGAAAGCAGCTATTGTCTCTCGAAAGATCCCCGAGGAGCTGGTGGTTGACTGTACGGGAATTGGAATTCTTAAGCTTTCAGACACTTATGCTGATATAGAAAAGAAAGTTGGAAAGAGGGCCATGACTGAACATGAAAATACAGTAACCGGTATTTATACGTCAGTTTGGGAAAATGATATAAAGCAAATTAACATTTACTGGAAGGAACGGGCAAGGCCGTTTTCAACTATCCGGTATATGGAAGCTGTTAATCCAAACGCTGAATATATGACTGCAGACAGCATTTATATCGGTATGAATGTAAGAGACTTGGTTGAAAAAAACGGTAATCTTGCTTTGAGTTTCAACAACTTCAATGCTTCTGAAAACTCAGGTTTAATTACAAGCTTTAATGGTGGTGAAATAGGCATAAGAAATCCTTGTTTTAACGGTGTCCTTGAGAATGTGTCTCAAACCAACGTGTACAAAAGAGATTTAGACGATTTTAACAGGAAAGCCGTTGTTCACTCTTATGATAAAGTCCTTCAGAAAATGGAGGTGATCTTATCGACAATCCGTTTGAATGCCAAACAATAAGGTCTCCTGAGTTTTATATAGAAACTATGAAGCCATGTTTGTTTATATTGTTGTTAGCTTTTTTTGGTTGTAAGCAAATCAAAAGTCCTGAAAAAAAGGTTGAGCCTGTACTGGCCGACATCCTTGGTGACAACTTTCAGGATCCCGACGAAATAAGCTGCTGGGGTATAGGTGAAATAGAGTTTGATGACAACCCTGAGTCATTAACACAAAAGATAGGAGAGGAGAACCTTACAACAGATTCTTTGTTTGAAGAGGGTATGCATGAAGGATTTGTTACTAAAGTTTGGAAGGGAACACCACGTGAAGTTGTAATTTACTGGAGAGAGAAAATCAGACCTGTTAGAAAAATTGCCTTCATGGAGACCAGGCATCCATCATCTGTTTATCACTTTTCTAACGGGATACGCGTTGGCACTACTGTGAATGAACTTGTAAAGTTGAATGGTGGAAAGGAGATAGGATTTTACGGATTTGGGCGGGATTACGCAGGCACATTTGAAAGTTTCAATGGTGGTAAGCTTGCCGGTAATATTCCCTGTTTTGGCGGGGTGATCGGCTTGGATAGCCTTTCGTATGCGACCATACAAACCGATTTGTTGGGTGATCATGTCATTAACTCTTCCCAGCTTGGCTCTCTTGTCAAAAAAGCCAGGCTAATTTCAATTCGCATTAAGGGAGATGCTTAGGACTTGTATATGGGCAGGTCTTCAAGGAAATCAAATGTCTTATTCTCGAAGTTTATTGTGCAGTAGTAATGATTAATACCGTTGGTGACTGCAAGGAGGGGGATTTTGTGAGTAATATTGTAATGAGATATTTGGTCAAATACCTTTTGTGTTATAGAAACGGAGGGTGCTTTACACTCAACGAGAAGTATCTTTTGACCAAAGGAATTGTAAACAATAATGTCTGTTCTTCTGCGAAGGGAGTTAAGCTTCATTCCTCCCTCTGTGTGAATAAGTGCTTTGGGATAACCTTTATGCCGAATGATGTACTGAATAAAATGCTGCCTTACCCATTCTTCAGGGGTTAAAACAAGGTATTTTTTCTTGCATTCATCAAATATACAAACCACACCATCGCGGTTCTTTTTCATTTTGAAAGGGTAGTAAGGTAAGCTTAATTGCGGGAGACAGTTTGACACAAAGCGAAATTGCATAATTTTTTCTAATCTTCTTTATAACTTAGCTTTCTGGAATGACTATATCAACCCTACTGTCTGATCTTAAAAGCCGAAAGTTCAAACCTGTATATTTACTGCATGGTGAAGAATCCTATTATATCGATCTTATTAGCGGCTATATTGAAGGTAATTTGTTAAAGGATGAAGAAAAGAGTTTCAATCAGACAACCCTTTACGGCAGAGATACTGATATAACCACCGTTTTGAATTCTGCTAAGCGTTTTCCTATGATGAGTGATTTTCAGCTTATCATCGTAAAAGAGGCCCAGAACTTAAAATGGTCTAAAGAAGACGACAGGAAGGGTGACGATCCGTTGATATCTTATCTTGAGGCACCGCTTAGTTCGACGGTCCTGGTGTTTTGTTATAAGCACGCAAAGTTTGATAAAAGGAAAAGAATCTACAAGCTGATTGAGAAGAACGGGGTCGTATTTGAATCCGCTACTTTTTATGATAATAAGGTCCCTCAGTGGATTGAGGGTTTTGTAAGGGACAAAGCATACCGTATCAATCCTGAGGCTTCCGCATTGATCGCTGAACATTTGGGAAATGATCTCTCAAAAATAGCAGGTGAAATAGAAAAACTTATACTCAACCTGGAGAAAGGTAGTGAAATTACAAGGGATCACATATATAAGAACATAGGTATAAGTAAGGAATATAATGTGTTTGAGCTACAAAATGCTCTTGCCAGGCAAAACGTTGTTAAAGCTAACCGCATTGTAAATTATTTTGCTGCTAATCCTAAAACTAACCCCATCCAGATGACATTGGGCGTTTTGAGTACCTGGTTCACAAAATTGTATAAATATCATTATATAAAAGGCGGTGAGGCGAAAGATATAGCTTCCGAGCTTGGTGTCAGTCCTTTCTTTGTCAAGGATTTCGAACTTGCCGCAAGGGCTTTTACCCCCGAAAAAGTATTCAATGTAGTATCCTTGTTGCGAGAATATGATTTAAAGTCTAAAGGCGTAGATGCTACAGCCAATACCTCCCATGGTGAGCTGCTGCGGGAACTTGTATTTAAAATCATGCATTAATCATGCATCCCTGTTGAAAAACAGTCTTTCTCCTCGTTTACTTTCATTAAAAACTCCGTTATTATATACCAGATTGCCTGAAACAATTGTATGGGTTATAGCGGAATTAAACTCGTAGCTTTCAAACGGACTCCATTTGCATTTAGAAAGAATATTCGATTTTTCCACCCTTTGTTTTTTTGTTAAATCCACAAGAACAAGATCGGCCCAGTATCCCTCACGTATAAAACCCCGTTTTTCTATTCCGAAACAAATAGCCGGGTTATGAGCAGCTTTTTCAGCTATCTGTTCCAGCAATAGCTTTTTCTGAGCGTGCATCTCAAGTAATACTTGCAGAGAATGCTGCACAAGAGGGCCGCCGGAAGGTGCCTGAATGTAAGGAAGCATTTTCTCCTCAAAAGTATGGGGAGCATGGTCCGTGGCAATAACATCGATACATCCATTTAAAACTGCTTCCAGTATAGCTTGCTGATCTTCTTTTGTTTTTACAGCCGGATTCCACTTTATCAGGTTGCCTTTTTCCTGATAGTCGCCGTCGTTAAACCAAAGGTGATGAATACAGGCTTCCGCTGTGATTTTTTTGTCAGCCAAGGGCAAACTGTTATCAAAGAGCTCAAGTTCTCTTTTGGTCGAAATATGAAGAATGTGAAGGCGAGTTGAATGCTTAGTTGCCAGCTCTACAGCCAGCGAGGAGGATTTGTAGCATGCATTTGCAGATCGGATCAGCGGGTGCATCGAAGCATCTATGCTATCTCCGTATTTCTCTCTAAAAAACCGGAGGTTGTTTTGAATAGTAGCTTCGTCTTCACAGTGCGTTGCAATCAAAAGAGGAGTAGAAGAGAAAAGCCGCTCCAGCGAGTTATAGTTGTCTACAAGCATATTACCTGTAGATGAGCCCATGAATACCTTAACTCCGCAAACGGATCGGGCGTCGGTCTTCAGAACTTCATCCAGATTGTTATTGGTCGCACCCATATAAAACGAATAATTAGCAAGGGAGGTGGCTGCGGCAGTTGCATATTTTCGCTCGAGAAGTTCCTGCGTCACGGTGTTGGGGATAGTATTTGGCATTTCCATAAATGAAGTAACTCCGCCCGCAACAGCCGCTCGGCTTTCATTGTAAATATCAGCCTTATGGGTCAAGCCAGGTTCTCTGAAGTGAACCTGATCGTCAATCAGCCCAGGAAGCAGGTACCTTCCGCCTGCATTAATTTCTATGTCGGCCCGCATATCAAGCTGGGATCCTAGCTTTCGTATCAATCCTCTTTTTATGTAGACATCTCCGCCTTGTATGCGGTTTTCGTTTACAATCTGAGCGTTTTTAATCAATATCGATGGCATAACTGTTTTATCAGCTAATATAGAGAATAATAAAAACTTACATCTGATACTGCTGGCGAAAACGTATACAGCTTTATTTAATTGTAACTAATGTAGACTTACATTGAACATTTATTAAAAAAAGCTACTTGCGGTATTATAATTGTAATAAATAGCTTACATTTTAGATTTTTTACTAAGTTTGCGCTTTATTTATTTTTAAATTCATAATGCTAGACTTGCACTCTCTCAAAACTCCAGTATTCTGCTGCCTTATTCTCTTATCATCCGCTAGCTTATCTGCTCAAAAGCCAAAACGTGGAATTTTTTCAAAGCCCCGAACTACAACAGAAACAGACACAAGTAAAAGCGCAGGCATAAGCGGTATTAAATCTTATTCTTCTGTTATCAAAAAGGATGCTGTGTCATCAGAGGGAATATTTAAAGTTCACCGGGTAAAAGCCGATTACTATTTTGAAATACCCTTAAACTTGCTCAAGAGGCAGTTTCTTGTCGTTAATAAGCTTTCAAAGGTTCCGGAAAAACTAAATGATACCGGGCTTAATAAAGGTATCAATTATGAAAACTGGATTATCTCCTTTGAACGGGATACGGTACTTAATAGAATATTTATTCGCAAGGAAAATCCTATTACGGAGGTTCCAGTTCAAGATGCAATCGCCCGGTCTGTTGCTGATAACTATATTTCTACAGTGGTAGACTATTTTAAGATTGAGGCTTACAACTCCAGGAAAGATGCTGTTGTCATTCAGGTTAATAAAGTATTTGATGGTTCGAGCACGAGTTTAAATAAAGTATTCGATGCGTTGGGCTTAGGTAGTACTGCAATAAAAGATCTGTCCAAAATAGAGATTATCAAGTCCTTTCCTCGAAATATTGTTGTTAAATCTCTGCTAAGCTCACGTGTAACAAACGTGGAACTCACCGTAGAAACAACCACTAATCTGGTCCTTTTAGATGAAAAGCCGATGGCCCCGCGTTTTTCGGATCGAAGAATAGGAATATTCACAACTCCAAGGTTATATTTTAACGATGCTCAGCATAAACTCGAAGAGCGCGATCTTATTACAAGATGGCGCTTAGAGCCCAAGGATGAAGATATAGAGCGTTATATGAAGGGTGAACTTGTAGAGCCGAAAAAGCAAATTGTATATTATATCGACTCAAGTACACCGGTAAAATGGCGCCAGGCAATTAAAGACGGCATTCACGACTGGCAAAAGGCTTTTGAAGCAGCAGGCTTTAAAAACGCCATAGTAGCAAGAGACGCCCCGCTAAATGACCCATCATTTGATCCTGATGATATGCGCTACTCTGTAGTCACTTATGCAGCATCATCGAAAGCAAATGCAATGGGCCCATCTGTTGTTGATCCTCGCTCTGGAGAAATACTTGAGGCAGATATAATTTGGTGGCATAACGTTATGTCTATGCTCAATTCATGGATGCGTATCCAAACCGGAGCAATAGATCCCCGGGTTAGGAAAAATAAATTTAGTGATGAAGTAATGGCACACGCAATTCGTTTTGTATCATCGCACGAAGTAGGTCATACTTTAGGGCTTATGCATAATATGGGAAGTTCGTATGCGTTTCCTGTAGATTCATTAAGATCCGCTAGTTTTACGAGTAAAATGGGAGGCACAGCTCCGTCTATAATGGATTATGCACGGTTCAATTACGTGGCTCAGCCTGGTGACGGTGTGAAACAAATTACTCCCGCCATCGGAGTTTATGACAAATACGCTATTAACTGGGCTTATAGGTATCTGGGGAAAGAGAATCCGCATCAGGAGCTGCCTATATTAAATCAATGGATAAGAAAGCACGAGGATGACCCTATGTATCGTTTTGGCGAGCAGCAAAACTCAAGAGACGCCATCGACCCAAGTGCTCAGAGCGAAGATCTCGGAAACGATGCGGTAAAAGCGAGCAAATACGGCTTATTGAATTTAAAAAGGATCGTATCCAACATCATAGAATGGACGTACGAAGACGGGAAGCCTTACGAAGAGGCCGGCCTTTTATTAAACGACGCTATCGGTCAGTGGTACCAGTATGCCTATCATGTCCTTACCAATGTTGGAGGGATTTATATACAGCCCACAGTTTATGGGCAAAATGCTGATAGTTACACCCATGTTTCCAAAGAAAGACAACGTGAATCTGTCAGGTATTTAATAGATGAAGTGTTTAATACCCCCGAATGGCTGTTTAGCAATAACGTTTACAGGAAAACCTATCCTTTAAAGGGAAGTCCTGTCGGCAACATTGAGTATTCTCCTCTTCTTTATTCTAAAAGCCTTCAATCTTATATATATTATGATCTTTTAAAAGACGAACGCTTGTCGCGAATGCTCGAAAATGAAGCAGCTAATAAAACTGCTGCATATACTGTGAGCGAGCTTATGACAGATTTGAATAAGGCGATTTTGGCTAAGACGGTAAAAGGATCCAGCCTGGATGTTTATGAACGAAATATGCAAAAAGGATACATCGACGCTTTAATTGTTAGCATAGATAAGTCTGTGCAAAGATCCTCTTCTAAAAGCTTGTCTGAAAACTTAAGTATCAGCTGTAATAAATTTAGCTGCTCTCAGCAGACCAGAACTGAGAATTCAGTTTATGACTGGCAATCCAGAAGACTGCTCTTCGATCAGGTTAAACGGGTTTCCGACGCTGTTTCTGTTAAAAGAGGTGAACTAAGAAGAATAATGTCACTCTATAAAAGTAAGCGGTCTGGTGTAAATCAGGTTACCCAGGATCATTATGACGACATGATCATGCGAATTCAGCAAGCCTTATCCACCAATTAACAGATTTACAAAAGATGAAAAAACTTTTATTAGTTTACCTTTTAATGTTTGCCTATTTGTCAAACGTTCATGGGCAAACAGTTATAAGCGGTAAGGTATTAGACGCTTCGACAAAAGAAACACTGCCAGGAGTGTCTCTCTATCTGGTTGATAAAGCGGTAACTCCTATGGAGAAATCTAAAGCTACAATAGGAACTATCAGTGATAGTAATGGACAATTCCGCTTAGTGATACCTGCAAGTCATTCCAGCAATAAGATTGCTGTTAGTTATATAGGCTATCTAACCCAATTTATAGACATAGGTCCGTTAACAAGCATTACTATCCTTTTAAAAAGCGACAGCAGAATGCTTGGAGAAACAGTTGTAACCGGATATCAGACGATCAGCAGAAAGAAAGCTACAGTAGCTGTATCTCAGGTAAGTGCAGACAAGATAATACAAGCCGGAGTGCAGAGTATTGATAATTTGCTAGCTGGGCAGTTAAGCGGGGTATCAGTTACCTCGACAACGGGAGCGCCCGGAGCGGCACCTAAGATTCGCGTTCGGGGCACTTCCTCTCTTCAGGCTACACAAGATCCTTTGTGGGTTATAGACGGTATGCCTGTAGAAGGCAATGACCTTCCGAAAGCAGACAATATAGACTTACTATATAGCTCATCGATTGCTGGTTATAACCCATCAGATATTGAAAATATAACAGTACTCAAGGACGCTGCAGCAACCGCTATATATGGCGCCAGAGCTGCTAACGGCGTTATTGTAGTAACGACCAAAAGTGGGAGAAAGAGTGAAAAAGTGAACGTCAACTATCGTAACAACTTTACAAATACCCCAAGGCCGGATATTTCCAGACTAAATCTGATGAACAGCAATGAAAAGGTAGATCTTGAGCTTTCTTTGTTCGGTTCAAACTTTAAGTACCGGGACGAGATGGGAAGTGTATCCCAGATCTTTAAAACATTTAACATTACTCCTGAATCGTATATGCAAACTGGATTTGCCGGTATTAATTCAGCTGCGCAACAGGAAATTAATGCACTTCGTACAGTTACCACTGACTGGAATAGACTTCTGTTTCAGTCCGCTTTTACTCAAGAGCATAGCCTGAGTGTCTCAGGTGGGGGAGATAGATCAGTTTTTTACTTTTCAGGCGGTTATTTTGACGAAGCCGGTGCTACCCGGGGAACCGGTTCAAAGAGATATAATATAACCTTGAAGGGAGAATATAATCTTTTAAAAGATTTGAAATTAAGTACCGGTATATTTGCTAACCAGCGCAGACAAACATCCTACTTCAGTTCGGATGACGGAGTTAATAATCCTATAAGCTATTCAAGAAAAGCTAACCCATATTCGGTTGCCACGGATGGTGAAGGGAATTATGTATATGATAAGAACGTAATCGGATATGAAACGCCTCTTAACTTCAATATACTCGAAGAGCTTTCCAATAGTTCCAACAATCTAAACACCAAGGCTTTTAATGCCAACTTTAAACTTCAGTATACCGGTATAAAAGGCTTAAGTTTAAGCTCTCAGTTGGGAATACAGGCCGAAGACGGTATCGTAGAAAAAATAGCCCTTGAAAACACATACTATAACCGTCTTCTTGTGGACCGTAACATGCGATATGACAGTAAGCTGAAGAAAAAGGTTTCTATTCTGCCTCAGGGCGGCTCGATCATCAACTCTACATCCGAATTACAGCAGTACACGCTAAAAAACACAGCCGAATACGATTTGACTCTCTTCGACAAGCATCAGTTTAACATCCTTGCCGGCAATGAATTGAGACGTGTTAAAAATACTATCGTGTCAAGAAGAGGATTCGGCTACGACCCGAAAACCCTCACAACTCAGCCTGTATTGTTTCCAAGTGAAGATGTTGCCCAGGCCTTATATAAGGTAAGTAACTTCAATATTTTTACCGAAAATGCTTTTGTGTCCTTTTTTGGAACAGGTTCTTATACATACAAAAACAAATATACCCTTGGAGCGAGTATACGTTACGACGGATCTGACTTGTTTGGAGTTGATCCTAAGTATAAGTACTTGCCATTATGGTCTTTAAGTGGCCTCTGGCGGATAGCCGAAGAACCTTATTTTAAACAAAACGGCACGTTTGACCTGATCAATTTGAGGGCATCTTACGGACTTCAGGGGAATATAGATAAATCTACCTCGCCGTTTGTAACAGGTACTTATCGTCGTATCAGTATTCTGCCAGATGACGTGGTCAACGCCATCGAGATCATCAGCCCGCCGAATGAAAAGCTTCGCTGGGAGAAAACTATTAACTACAATATCGGTCTTGATCTGGCTTTCTTCAATAACAGGCTATCTGCGTCCATAGATTTCTATAACAGACAAGGAAAAGACCTTATAAACATTCATTCCTTACCATTGGAGTCAGGTTTTACGTCTATGACTGTGAATTGGGCAGAAATGTCTAATAAAGGTTTAGAAATCAGTATCCTTTCCAGAAATATCACCAGGAAAGACTTCCAGTGGACGTCCGATTTCAATTTGTCTTTTAATAAGAACAAGGTATTGAAAGAGACGCTTCCGGACAATAGCTTTTTGCCTTCAAGACAGGGACATCCCGTTGGAGCGCTGTTTACACTACCTTATGCCGGAATTGACGATAAGGGAAACATCCTCATGTTAAAAGACGGGAAAAGCCTTAGTGTGAATGAGTTTTATAAACTGACCAGTTTATATGAATGGGATGAGGCTAATTATCCTACTTCCGAACTGACAAACGATCAGCAGAGAGCATTATACAATTATTCAGGAACGCGAGACCCCATATGGTTTGGCGGATTCAATAATACGCTGGCTTACAAAAATTTCGATTTGTCTTTCGGCCTGCTTTTTAATTTGGGGCATAAAGTAATGATTAAGCCCTTATACGACCTTACCTCGTATAACCGCGGGCATAACAGCAATAAAGCCATTCTTGATCGCTGGACTCCTGAAAACAGGCAAGGAACTTATCCTGCGCTTATTACAGGCAGCTATTTAAATGAAGAGATACCTGCAGAAGTCAGTCTGGTTGCCGGCTGGCAAAATGACAGGGGCTTCTATAATAATCTTGACCTGTGGTTAAAAAAAGCGGATTACGTGCGTGTGAGAAACATCTCCCTGGGCTATCAGTTAAGTAAGAATACCTTGTCAGCGCTGAAGCTGCACGCTTTAAGAATCACAGCTGAAGCACGCAATCCATTTGTGCTGATGGGCAAATATGACAATTATCTCGACCCCGAAACCATGGGAAATCCTTATGCTCAACCTATACCCAAAACCTTTTCCCTCGGTTTCAACGTAACTCTTTAATTTAGAAACATGTCCATTTTAAAATTTAGTACTCTGGTCTCAATTTGTACGATGCTCGTGTCCTGTGACAAGTACCTCGATGTTGTGCCGGTTGGGAAAGTAATACCCCAGACGGTCGCAGAGCTCGAAGAAGAGCTGAACTTTGCCTATGCAACCATTAATTACGACAAAGGGCTGTCATCTTACAGGGGTGATGAATTTGAAGCCATAGAGGATCGTGAAGATAAGGTGGAACTAATCCAAAACCATTTCACCTGGAATGAGAATGGGCAGTTTAATTCGGCTTCTCTTTTATGGAAGAATGAATACTTTATCATATTTTCAGCGAATCACGTAATTGAAGCAGGAGCAGCAGCCACCGATGGCTCGGGGGAGAGACGAAATCAGTTAGTCGGTGAGGCTTATTTGTTGCGTGCCTACACGTATTTTACCCTGGTAAACCTATACGGCAAGCCCTTTAACAGTCATACGTCTGACAAGGATAAGGCCGTTCCTCTTATTACCTCCATTGACATGGAAAAAGTGAGTCCAAGGAATTCCGTAGGGGAAGTGTATGCTCAGATACTCAAGGATATCGAAGCCGGGCTGGGGCTGTTAAATGTAAACCAATTTGAACTTAAAAAGCGATATAGATTCACCACTGTTAGTGCCAATGCTCTTGCGGCACGAGTACATCTTTATATGGGGAACTGGCAAAAAGCGGCTGAATATGCCAGGCTGGTTATTCAGGCTAATGGATCGCTTACGGACTTACGAAGCAAAGATGCGTCTCTGCCAAACTTATACAACTCAGAGGAGTGTATACAGTCTATCGATTTGATTTATGGTAACCAAATGCTCGATGCGGTTAAGTTATCAGGTACCTTGAAGGACAAGTATGATGCACAGAACGATCTGAGGTTTGCAAAGTTCTTTGATCACCAGGGAACCGATTATGTTATAAAGAAAATCGAGCCCGCAAATAGTAAGTACAGGTGCTCTTTCCGTACCGCCGAATTCTACCTTATCATGGCAGAAGCTTTGGCTCACCTGGGCGACTTACAAGAATCCGTAAGCTATTTAAATCAGTTAAAAGAAAAAAGATACAGCGTGTCTTCCTTTCCTTTGGAAAAAGCGCGCGTAAACGCCATGACGGCGGTCAGTCTCCTTAATGAAATCGCCGACGAGCGGGCCCGCGAACTTGCATTCGAAGGTCATAGATGGTTTGATCTAAGGCGTACAACACAGCCTGAGATTGTACATAAGCTTAATCAGAAGCACTATGTTCTTAAACGGAATGATGACAGATATACAATTCTTATTCCACAAGACGCCATTGATAATAACCCTTTGTTAAAGAAATAGATAAGTCTTTATACGAAGCTGACGTCCGGTGCTCTTCAATTTAAGTAACAAGACCGAAAGGTTTGTACAGTGCTTTCTTATACAAAAAAATTAAAACTTAATTGAATTTTTATACTTTATATAGGTAAGAAAATGATTACATCTACCATCATTTTTACCCTGTATGAAAGACAAACATTTATCTGAAGAGGAGTTAATACCCGGAGAACGTACGCAGACAATACCTGTTGTGCATGAGCAATTAAATATTGCTTCGGAGTGGGTGGAAAGTGGCAAGGTGCGTATTTCCAAAAAAGTGCTTAAGGAAGAAGTTAAAGTTAATATTCCTGTGATTTCCGAGCAAGTGGAGGTTGAGCGCAGGCAAGTCAACCAATATGTTGACACCGTTCCTCCTGCTGTGAGGTATGAAGGAGATGTTACCATTATTCCGGTGCTCAAGGAAGTGCTGGTTGTCGAAAAAAAAGTGATGCTCGTGGAAGAGCTCCATATAAGGAAACGAAAGACCGAAGAGGTTTTTCCTGCAGAAGAGACTCTGTTCAAGGAACAGGTTATTGTCAGTCGCGACGATAATGCCGGACACGTGCCCCCTACAGTTTAATAATAATCTATCCTATTAACATATTAATCCAGAAAAACATGTCGAAAACAGTAATTGGTATTTTCCAAAACGTAAGTGAAGCCTGGGAGGCGAAAAAAGAACTATTGTCTAAAGGGTTTGCTGATGAGTCAATAGACATCTCAGCAAATGATACTACAACACGCTCGGTAACGGGCAGGTCTGCATACGACCATGAGGAAACCGGCGAGCGCGTAGGTAACTTCTTTAAGAATCTTTTTGGTAATGATGAAGAAAGTACTACTTACACAGAGGCGGCCCGTCAGGGAACCGTAGTTACAGTGCATGCAAAAGATGCTGATGAAGCAGAACGTGCGCTCACAGTCCTGGACAGTTATGGTGCGGTTGATGTAAATGATTACGCAAAACAATGTAGAATGAAAGCCTGCGCTGACGATGAGATGTCCGGATCAGCTGAACAAGTGCTACCTGTTATAGAAGAAGATCTGGAAGTAGGTAAACGAGAAGTGGGGACAGGTGGGGTACGTTTAAGAAGCCGTATCATTGAGAGGCCCGTAGAAGAAAGTATCCGTTTGCGTCAGGAGCATGTTCATGTTGAACGTACGGCTGTTGACCGTCCGGCTACAGACGCTGATTTTGAGAACTTCCGGGAAGGAACTATTGAAATGAAAGAACATGAGGAGGTTCCGGTAGTTAAAAAAGAGGCCAGAGTGGTAGAAGAAGTCAGTCTTGGAAAGAGTGTAAGTGAAACAGAAGAAACAATTAAGGATACTCTGCGAAGTACAGAAGTCGATACAGAGCATATTTCATCTTCTGAAACCCGCAATACCGATTCAGATAAGCGGTCCTTATAAGATCAACCCTTCCTCATCCAAGTAGAGATTTTAATTATTTGTTTAACACTTAAAAAATAGAATTATGGCAGAATTAGATGTTCAACCTAAAAAAAGCAGTCCTTGGTGGTTATGGCTATTATTAGCATTAATTGCTCTGGCTCTATTGTTTTACTTCCTGAGAGATAAGGATGCCAGCCCAGGCATGACCACAGGCAACGATTCCGCTCAGGTGTCAAATACAATGGATCCAAATTGGGATTCCGTCGATTTCAACTCACCGGCTGCGGCTTATGATGAGATTTCCGACAAAGATATCAATGTGAGAGGGACAGACAAATACAGCATTTACAGTATAGGCGAAAATATATTATTCGCTACAGATCAAAGCTCTATTCAGGCATCAGGCGAATCTAAACTACAGCAGGTGGTAGCATCGCTTAATAAACGTTACAAAGGAGCAACCATAGGCGTTTACGGCCGTACAGACTCTACCGGCACAGCCAGTCATAATAAGGAACTTGGCGCAGAAAGGGCAGAAGCGGTAAAAAACTGGCTTGTGAAAAACGGAAATATTGACGAAAGCAAGGTAACAACGCATTCTTTGGGTCAGTCAAATCCGGTAGCCTCAAATGAAACCGCCGAAGGAAGACAAGAAAACCGGAGTGTGGAGATTGTGGTATTTGGTGAGCGTAATCAATAATAGACTAATAATTAATTCATAACAAAAAGAAATTATTATGGCATACACAGAAGATGTAAATGAATATAGCCGCCTTGAAGAACTAGGTGGCAGCGGATATGAAATTGCTGATGGACAACCAAACATTAAAGGCTGGGATGTACGGGATGCTTCAGGCCGAGAGATTGGCGAAGTAGATGAGCTGTTGTTTAATCCGCATTCGCGGAAAGTAAGGTATATAGTTCTGGATCTCGATAAGAACGACTTTAATCTCGAATCGAAAAAAGTTCTCGTACCTATTGGCGTTGCTCAACTGCACGAGCGCGAAGACGATGTGGTGATCTCAGGGCTAAGCGAATGGAAGTTAAGAGCTTTGCCTGAGTATGATAAGGACAATTTTAACCCTGCCTTTGAATCGAGGGTAAGAAATATTTTCGCTAGTAATGATGAAGCAGCTTACTCTGCTATACCTGCCGGCGACTATGAAACTCACCCTGCTGATTTTTATGAACATGAAGTTTTTGATGAAGACAGGTTTTATCACCCCAGGGACCGTCAGACAGCTCAAGCGACGGGTGATTCAATCCCCGTAATCGAAGAGAACATAGAAGTTGGTAAAAGGGAAGTTGAAAAAGGCGGAACAAGGTTAGTTTCACGTGTGGTTGAAAGACCGGTTGAAGAAAACATTACACTACGCGAGGAGCATGTTCACGTGGAGCGCACTCCGGTAAATCGTCCGGTAGAAGCCGGAGACCTGCAAAACTTCCAGGAAGGCGAAATTGAAATGACTGAACGTAAAGAAGTCCCGGTCGTTAATAAAGAAGCACGTGTGGTCGAAGAAGTGCGTCTCAATAAAACAGAAACCGAGGAAAACTATACGGTTGAAGATACAGTGAGAAGGACCGAAGTGGAAGAGGAAAGGATTCAGGGAGATCGCGATGTATTAAACAGGGACAGAGATATCTAGCACCTTATAACAAAAAAACCGGCCAATTGGCCGGTTTTTTTGTTATAAGGCTATTTAATTTCTGATTATTATAGAGAAGCGCATACGCATATGTCTAGGTAATAAGTGATATTTATTTTAGGTTTGTTAAAATAACCGGTTTAATGATACTTTCTAAATCATGCGAGTATGCTATCAGGGCATCAGTTTACGTAGCCTTTAAAAGCACAGAGGGTGAAAAAGTTGGCATAATAGAGATAGCAAATGCAATTGATTCTCCTTTGCACTTTACTGGTAAAATACTTCAAACACTTGTAAGGAAGAAGGTTCTATGTTCGAGCAAAGGACCAACAGGAGGCTTTTTTATTCCTGCTGAACGTACAATAAAAATAATAGAGATAGTCTATGCAATAGACGGTCAGGCCCTTTTTACCTCATGTGTCATGGGGTTAAAGTCATGCTCTGGCAAGAAGCCCTGTCCTATGCACCACCAGATGGAGCCTATAAGGGACGAGATTTTACTTAAATTTCAAACTCAGACATTAAACGAGTTTGTTGAAGCCTATAGGTCAAACTTGTATTTTTTAAAGTAAGGGAGCAACACTTAGGGCTCCTTATTGTTATATATTAGAGTCACACTTTAAATACACACGCGCATGAATAATTCATCTAAGTTAATATCAGTTTTATTTGCAGGAGTAGCAGTTGGTGCAGTTATAGGTCTGTTGTTATCGCCCGATAAAGGCGAAGAAACCCGTGACCACGTCTCAGACTGGTTTAACGATCTTTGTTACAGATCAAAGGAAAAAGCAAATGAACTTGCCGAAAAGGGCGTAAACGCAGTTAGGTCCATGAAGTCAAGGTCTGGCGAATTTGGAGAAGATGTAGAACGAACTTTAGGCTTGTAGCTAATTTAAAGTATAAAAGGGTCAGACTAAGTCTGGCCCTTTTTATATATCATAAAATTGTCTTTTGCGCTCAACTATGCGCAAGATCACCTCAAATATGTAAGCAATTTAATACCTTGCAAGGTATGGACGATTTCATTGCAGCTCGCTCGCAAATGGCCCTCTCTCTAGGGTTTCACATTATATTTTCCTGTATCGGAATGGTCATGCCCTTCTTTATGGCTCTATCCCATTACTACTGGTTAAAAACAAGCAAGCCTGTGTATAAGAACATAACCAAAGCCTGGAGTAAGGGTGTTGCAATATTCTTTGCCACGGGAGCTGTATCAGGAACAGTTTTATCCTTTGAGTTAGGCTTGTTATGGCCAACGTTCATGAAACATGCAGGACCAATATTCGGGATGCCTTTTTCGCTCGAAGGAACAGCATTCTTCATAGAAGCTATTGCGCTTGGTTTCTTTTTGTATGGATGGAACCGATTCAATCCCTGGTTTCACTGGTTTACAGGCGTAATTGTAGGGATAAGCGGCCTTGCTTCAGGCATATTGGTGGTAGCTGCCAATGCATGGATGAATAGTCCTGCCGGTTTTGATTATGTTAACGGACAATATATCAATATAGATCCTGTAAAAGCAATGTTTAACGACGCCTGGTTTACTCAGGCCCTTCACATGAGCATTGCCGCATTTGTTGCTACCGGCTTTGCGGTTGCCGGAGTACATGCGTTTTTAATACTCAAAGGAAAGAATAAAGAGTTCCATCAAAAGGCTTTTAAAATAGCTGCTGTCTTCGCCTCAATAGCCGCTCTTGTACAACCTTTAAGTGGAGACATGTCTGCTAAAGACATTGCTATAAGGCAACCTGCAAAGCTTGCTGCTATGGAGTCACACTTTCATACTCAAAAAAGGGCCGACCTGATACTTGGAGGTATACCCGATACAGAGAACAAAAAGGTAAGTTATGCTATTCACCTTCCCGGATTTCTTAGTTTTCTTGCTCATGGCGATTTCAATGCCGAAGTTACCGGTCTTGATAAAATACCTGCAGACGAGCATCCGCCTGTCGCCATTACTCATTATGCTTTTCAAATTATGGTAGGGCTTGGAATGTTTATGATGATCGTAGGAGTGTTTTATCTCATCTCCCTTTGGAAAAAGAGAAAGTGGCAACATTCCCGATGGTTGTTAAACTTATTTATTATTGCCACGCCAATGGGATTTATAGCTGTAGAAGCCGGATGGACAGTTACCGAAGTTGGCCGTCAGCCCTGGATCATACATAAAATTATGCGTACTGCAGATGCTGTAACGCCTATGCCTGGTATTGTATACTCGTTTTATCTGTTTACTGCCGTGTACATTTCACTTGCTATTATGGTTACATTTTTGCTCATCAGACAAATTAAAATGGTCGATCAGATATATGATTTGCCTGAAGCAGAAGCTACTAAAAAATCTTAAACTATGCTTTATGTAGTCATTGCCTTTTTATGGGTGTCTTTGCTATTATATGTTTTATTTGGAGGGGCCGATTTCGGTGCAGGTATTGTAGAACTTTTTACGTCAAAAGCCGACAGAAAATCTACACGTAAACTTGCTTACGAAGCCATTGGTCCTATATGGGAGGCTAATCATATGTGGCTCATAATTGCTATCGTTATTCTGTTTGTAGGCTTTCCTGATATCTATGCAACCATGTCTTTATACCTGCATATTCCCATGCTTTTTATGCTTATGGGTATTATAGCTCGGGGGACGGCTTTTGCATTCAGACATAACGATGCTGTAATTGACAACTTTCAAACCATTTATAACAAGATATTTGTTTATTCGAGCTTTTTGACACCTTTCTTTCTCGGAATCATTGCGGGTAGTACAGTATCGGGACATATAGATCCATCAGCTACCAACTTTCTTGACGCCTATGTATTTAGCTGGTTAAGCTGGTTTTCAGTTTCTGTAGGCCTGTTTACCGTTGCTATATGTGGCTTTCTCGCAGCGGTGTACTTAATAGGGGAAGCAGAAAATACATTTGACCGCAATCGGTTTATCAGGCAGGCAAAGATAATGAATATTGCAGCTGTACTGTTTGGCGGTACAGTATTTATAGCAGCGTCATTTGAAAATATACCGATCATTGATTGGTTGTTTGGTAATATTATCGGCTTGGCTGCTATGGCATCCGCCACCTTATCACTCGGCTTATTGTGGTGGTATCTTAAAAAGAATAATGTCATACTGATACGGCTCCTTGCAGGTTTTCAGATCACCATGATCCTAATGGCTATTACTCTGAGGCACTTTCCTAATATTGTATTGTTCAAAACCGGTCAGCACCTGTCTTTACTGGAGCACAGCGGGCATGATAAAACGATACATATGCTGGGTATGGCGTTATTGCTTGGTAGTATATTTATTCTGCCAGCTTTATTTTACCTTATTTACAGCTTTCAAAAGAAAGGAAAAACCGCCGGCGACTACGCAGCTTAGCATAACCTTTTTACCCGCTACCGGCAATCTTATTGACCAGAAACTTATATCTTTTATATAGTAACACAGCAGATATAAACAAGCCTACTGTTAGACCATACCATATACCTTCGGGTCCCAGACCCATCTTAACGCCCAGCAAGTAGGCAAGGGGCAAACCGATAATCCAGTAAGCAATAAAAGTAATAAGGGTTGGGATATTTACATCACCAATACCCCTCAGTACACCCAGTCCCACCACCTGAGTTCCATCAAACAGCTGGAAGAAGCCTGCAATAATCAGCAATTGCGACGCTATAATAATAACTGCTCTGTCTGTTGTAAAAATATACGGCAGATAAGAATGGAATATGATAAAGGATGCCGCGGTCAGTATCATGAAAGCAATGATAATATGATAACTTGCATTTGCAGAAAGCTTTAACCTGGAGAAGTCACGCCTTCCAAAACTATGTCCGGTTTGTATAGTAGCCGCAGCAGCAATACCACTGGACATCATATAAGTTGCCGACGCAAGGTTCATAGCAATTTGATGTGAGGCCTGGTAAATAGCCCCCATGGTACCCATAAGTATTACGGCACCACTAAATGCTCCGACTTCAAATGTATACTGCATTGCCACCGGAGCCCCAATTTTAAGTATCCGTAACGATCGCAGTTTGTTAATGCGATTAAAAGCAAATGTCTTTAAATGATTTTTAAAGTTTTTAGACCTGAATACATAAAAGCTCATCACCAGAGCCATCAATATACGGTCAATCAGAGTACTCCACCCTACACCCTTAACCCCCATAGGTTCTATACCAAACAAACCCTTTACAAATATTATTCCCAGAATGATATTAAGGGTATTACCCGCAATTGAAATAACCATAGCCTGTCTTGTAAAGCCAAGTCCCTCCGCAAACTGTTTAAACGTATTAAATATCATAAGCGGAAGCAATGATAACCCAAGTAACTTCAAATACGGTTTAGCCATTACTATTACTTCAGGTTGCTGATCAAGTTTGTCAATAATGACTTGCATGAAAAAATAAAGGAAGAAGAAAAGTAAGATTCCAGCTACTGTATTTATAAGCAAGCTGTTGCTAAGCAGGCGGCCACATTCTCTTAGATTTCCACGTCCGTTTTCCTGTGCAATCAAGGGAGTAAGGCCATAAGATATACCTAGCCCTATAACCAGTACAATCGTAAATAAGCTATTCACAAGCGATACAGCTGCAAGCGGAATTGTGCCGGCAAACTGGCCAATAATTATACTATCGGCCGTGTGTACCATAGTATGCCCCAACTGAGATATTACCACGGGTATAGCCATTTTTAAATTGCTCCTGTAATAAGGCTTATATAGTTTCGTATTTATCATAAAGCATTCAAAGATAGAAAAGAGAACAGCCTCTGCTGAAGAAATAATAGTTTATTGCCCGGCTCTTACGTTGGCACTAATTAGGTATAAGTGCATATGCACATACCCGGTAGCAGGGGATTGGGTGATTCTCAAGAGCCTGTAATACTACCATATACGATCATTATCCAGGTCAGAGCAAGCGAAGGGATGAATTAAGCCGGAACAGCGCAGATTCTCGCCAGACAGATCATTACTCAGGCCACGTGGAGAAAAAAACAGCCCTTATAAATCAAATAAGNNCTTATTTGATTTATAAGGGCTTTGGCCAGCAACTAGCTTTGAGTGTCCTCTTGCCTAGTCTCGGGCTTTGGAGGGCGTGGAAGAAGAGCTTTTCTTGAAAGCTTCAGTTTTCCTTGCTTATCTATATCAAGCAACTTAACTTTTACTTCTTCACCAACGGCAAATATACCTTCCATTGTCTCATAGCGTTTCCAGTCAATTTCTGAAATATGCAGCAGTCCATCCTTACCGGGCATAATTTCGACAAATGCTCCAAACGGCATAATCGATTTTACTTTGCCTTCGTACGTTTCGCCAACTTCAGGCTTTGCAACGATACCTTTGATTCTCTTTACAGCTTTGCCAATGGATTCTTTATCAGGAGCAAAAATACTTATTATACCCTGATTTTCCTTTTCTTCAATGGTAATGATGGTGTTGGTTTCACGCTGCATCTCCTGAATGATCTTTCCACCCGGGCCAATTACAGAACCAATAAATTCTTTATCGATCTTAATGATCTCTATGCGCGGGGCATTTGGCTTAATCTCTTCGCGAGGCGAAGACATGGTTTTCTTTATTTCATTTAGGATATGAAGTCTTCCTTCTTTAGATTGTTCTAAAGCGTTTCTCAATACTTCCCATATCAATCCATTGATCTTGAGGTCCATCTGGCAGGCTACTACACCTTTTTCGGTGCCAGTAACTTTGAAATCCATATCACCCAGGTGATCTTCATCTCCAAGAATATCAGATAAAACAGCATATTTACCCGTTTTCTCGTCGGTAATTAAACCCATGGCAATACCGGATACAGGAGCCTTGATAGGAACACCGGCATCCATAAGTGCAAGCGTTCCGGCACATACAGTTGCCATCGAAGAAGAACCATTGGACTCCAGGATGTCTGATACCACACGGATTGTATATGGATTTTCTTCATCGGAAGGCATAACTTGTTTCAGCGAGCGCATAGCAAGGTTTCCGTGTCCTATTTCTCTTCTGCCGACACCTCTGTTCGGACGAATTTCGCCCGTTGAAAAGCTAGGGAAGTTATAATGAAGCATAAACTTCTGATGTCCGTTAATAAAGGCGCCGTCAATCATTTGTTCGTCAAGCTTGGTGCCCAGGGTAACGGTTGTTAATGACTGAGTCTCGCCCCGGGTAAAGATAGCCGAGCCATGTGCAGCCGGTAGATAGCTTACTTCGCTCCATATCGGGCGCACAGTACGCACATCGCGGCCATCAAGGCGTATACCTTCGTCTAAAATTAGATTGCGCACAGCATCATACTGCACATCATGCAGGTATTTTTTAGCCAAAGACTTCGTGGTATCATCAACCTCCAGCCCAAGCGATAGCATAAATTCCGCTTCGATTGCTGCAAACTTATCCGAACGTTCATGCTTTGCCGAGCCTGATTTCGCTACTTCGTAAACCTTTTGATACGTTTCAGCGAAAACGCGTTCTCTCAGTTCGGGGTTACTGTGTTCATGCGAATAAACCCTTTTTTCGGTTTTGCCCACAGCTTCCATTAACTCTTTCTGAGCCTGCACCTGTATCTTAATAGCGTTATGAGCAAACTCAAACGCCTCAATCATCTCTTCTTCAGATATTTCCTTACACTCTCCTTCAACCATCACTATATCAGTTTCAGAACCGGCAACGATAAACTCCAGTGTAGCACGCTCCAGATCGTTCATGTAAGGATTAATTACAAATTTGCCATCGATCTTTGCCACCCTAACTTCGGAAATAGGACCATTGAAAGGGATGTCTGATACTGCCAGGGCAGCTGAAGCTGCAAGACCTGCCAAAGCATCGGGCATGATGTTTTTGTCAGCCGATATTAAAGACACCATTACCTGCGTATCCGCATGATAGTCTGTCGGAAACATTGGTCTGAGGGCTCTGTCTACCAATCTTGAAATAAGAACCTCGTAGTCGGACAAGCGAGCCTCCCGACGTAAAAAACCACCTGGTATACGGCCCGTAGCAGCATATTTTTCCTGATAGTCTACTGACAAGGGTAAAAAATCAACCCCTTCTTTTGCTTCTTTGGCAGACACTACTGTTGCCAGAAGCATTGTATCTCCCATTTTTACTACCACCGATCCGTCGGCCTGTTTAGCCAGCTTGCCGGTTTCAATTTCAACCATGCGGCCATCGCCCAGATCGAAAGACTTCCTAATTACGTTATAACTCATTTTTTGTTTATTGCATGTGCCTGACCTCTTTATAGCACACAGTGAACTTATTTACACAATTGGTTGCTAATTTAAAACAAAAAAGCCATCCCCTCAATGGAATGGCTTTTTTTGTTCTTAAAAAAGAAGAATTATTTGATAATATCTCTTAATTCTAAAGCTTTAATGATAGCACGATATCTTGCAATATCAATCTTAAATAAATAAGCCAGCAATCCGCGGCGCTTACCAACTAATTTCTGAAGAGCTAACTGAGTAGAATAATCTTTCTTGTTAGTTTTCAGGTGGCTCGTAAGGTGAGCAATTCTTGCTGTGAATAATGCTACCTGTCCTTCTGTAGAACCGGTGTCGGCTGCATTTTTACCGTGCCTGGCAAATATCTCTGCCTTTTTTTCTTTACTTACATACATTACGTGAATAGTATTAAAGCGTTAATACTTTTGTTAATTAGCTGGCAAAGATACACTTATTCAATCTACTATCCAACAAACACCCGCATTACTTTAGTATGAAGATTCTTAAGGGCATTTATAGTAGCTTTGTGCTATACTGTAATGACAATGTATAGTAAATTTCAAACCGAACTACAGGTAAGGCCTGACGACATAGATATGTTTAACCACGTGCATAACAGCCGTTACTTTGATTATGTAATGGCGGCGCGTTATGAGCAGATGGAGCGTTGTTATAAGATGCCCATGGAGCATTTTATGCAAAATAATTATGGCTGGGTAGTTAGAACCGCACACATAGAATATAAGAGACCTCTTACTATGGGCGAGAAATTTGTTGTACAAACGGGCATTGCGGAGATAAACGACCGAGGTTGCAGGGTAGACTTTATCATTACAAGCAGAAAAACAAATAAAGTGTGCTCAGACGGATGGTTTGATTACGTTTTAATAAACACCGCCACAGGCCGCAGCATGAAAGTTACCCAGGAAATGGTAGACAGTTATTCAATCTAGCCCGGTAGTGGCGGTAGCTAGTACATCTTTCGGTTTATAAGTCACAAGGCGGCCTACTTCTTCTTAGTAAACTTCTTTATCGCTTTTTTAGGCTCTTTTTCGGCCGCTTTAGCCAGTTCTGATACTTCTTCGAAGGTTAGACTTGCCGGTTCTTTGTCTTTAGGTATTTTAATATTTTGTTTACCAAACTCAATGTAAGGGCCCCATCTGCCATTTACTATTTTAACATCAGGGTTTTCATCAAATACCTTAATAGTTTTCTCCGCATCCTTTTTTCGCTTGGCAAGGATTATTTCAATCGCTTGTTCTTCAGTTACACTGTGCGGGTCCAATCCCTTAGGCAGAGAATAAAAAGCGCTGTTGTGACGTAAATAAGGGCCGAAACGGCCAACGGCAACAGTCATTTCCTTATCCTCGAACGTTCCAACCTTTTTAGGAAGTCTGAAAAGCTCCATAGCTTCCTCCAGTGAAATCGTTTCAATCATCTGGCCCGATCGCAAACTGGCATATACGGGTTTCTCTTCATCATCCTGTTCGCCGATTTGTACAAATGGCCCATAACGGCCTATACGCACCGAAACCTTTTTACCGCTTGCCGGATCAATACCAAGCTCTCTTTCGCCCCTGGCTTTCTCGGCATTTTGAATAGTATTCTCTACCTCTTTATGAAAAGGTCCATAGAATGAATGAAGCATTTCAGTCCACTCCTTTAAACCATGGGCTATTTCGTCAAATTCTTTCTCAACCCGGGCAGTAAAATGGTAGTCTACTATACCTTTAAAATGCTGTACCAAAAAGTCGTTGACAACCGCACCTATATCCGTAGGGAAGAGCTTGCTCTTTTCAGCGCCGGTTATTTCTTTCTTAGTTTCTTTATCGATAGAATTAGTGCTTAACGTAAGAACACAGTATTCTCTCTCTCTTCCTTCTCGATCTTCTTTAATCACGTAGCCTCTGTTCTGGACAGTCGAAATGGTAGGAGCGTAGGTTGACGGACGCCCTATGCCCAGTTCTTCAAGCTTTTTCACCAGGCTGGCTTCCGTATATCGCGCAGGGGGGCGACTAAAGCGTTCCGTAGCATTTATTTGCTGGTAGGTTAGCAGTTGCCCTTTAGTCAGTGGCGGAAGTATGGAGTTGCCGCTTTCATCATCAATGTTTACCTCATGATCTTCATCGGTCGATTCCATGTAAACTTTAAGGAAACCGTCAAATTTCATCATTTCGCCATTGGCGATAAAAAGCTCAGGTCTTTTTGAAATAGTTATTTTGGCAGTGGTTTTTTCAAAATCGGCTTCACTCATCTGAGAGGCAATAGCTCTTTTCCAAATGAGTTCGTAAAGCCTTCTCTCTGCTGTTTCTCCCTCTATGCTATGCTGATCAAAATAGGTGGGTCTGATAGCTTCGTGAGCTTCCTGCGCTCCGGCCGACTTCGTTTTATATTTTCTATGCTGAAAGTACCTCTCACCATAGGTGTTTACAATTTCGTTCCTGGCTGCATCAAGAGCTGTTTGCGAAAGATTAACCGAGTCAGTACGCATATAAGTTATTTTACCCGACTCGTAAAGCCTTTGTGCAAGAGCCATTGTTCTGGAAACGGAGAAACCCAGTTTTCGGCTGGCTTCCTGTTGCAAAGTAGAGGTTGTAAAAGGGGCTGACGGATTTCTTTTGGCTGGCTTTTTTTCGAGGCTTATGATTTCAAAGATAGATTCCTTGCAGCCTTCTAAAAATTCCTTCGCATGGCTCTCTTTCTCAAATCGCTCGTTAAGCTCGGCTCTAAATAACTCCTTTTGTTTTCCCGTGCTAAAAATGGCAGTTACTCTGTAAGCAGCAGTGGTTTTAAATTTATTAATTTCTCGTTCACGCTCTACAATAAGCCTCACAGCCACAGATTGCACGCGGCCTGCTGAAAGCGACGGCTTAACTTTTTTCCATAATACCGGTGAAAGCTCAAATCCCACAAGCCTGTCCAGTACGCGGCGTGCCTGCTGCGCATTTACCAGATTATAATCTATAGAACGGGGGGTTTCAATGGCCTTAAGGATGGCAGGCTTGGTTATTTCATGGAAAACAATACGCCTGGTTTTGTCGTGCTTTAAATTAAGCGTTTCAAATAAGTGCCAGGATATCGCCTCTCCTTCGCGGTCCTCATCCGATGCAAGCCACACTACTTCTGCCTGCTTTGCCAATTTTTTAAGTTCGCTTACTATAGCCTTCTTATCTGCAGGCACTTCATATTTTTGGGCAAACTTATTTTCTATATCAATTGCATCATCCGTCTTAACCAGGTCGCGTATGTGGCCGTAACTTGATTTTACCGTAAAATCTTTCCCAAGATACCCTTCTATTGTTCTAGCTTTTGCAGGAGACTCAACTATAAGTAAGTTTTTAGCCATTAAAAAATTCCCTCTTTTTCTGCAAAGAAAGACATTAATAAAAGCAAAGCAAAATGCATTTGCCGATTAATTGCAGCGAAGCTGAAAATGAAGCAAGCATCTAAACTCCTTCATGTACAAGCAAGGCACTTAAAAAAATCGGGTTTCTTATCTTAAAAGGTCTTTCAAAACGGTTTTAAGAGGGCATAACGATATGTCCTTCAAAAACTCTAAAGCAAAGCCATGCAGGACTGCACGTATAGCTATATTAGGACTCTCAATCAACATGTATAGTTCTTTCAGGACTATCTGATAGAGATGTATAGCTATATCAGGACGAGACAAGGACGAGACAGAAGGCACCTTGTTCGTACCTTGTTCGTGACTGGTACGCGCATTTACGTTTGGATATCGAACCAGGTACGTTCAAGTTACTTAGAAAGTCCCTTGCATTGTAAGCCTTTTCGCGTAACGAAATAGCCTGATAGAAGTTACAGAAGTGAGCTTGCCTGTGACCAGGAATAATAAAAAAATAGCTGTTTTATCTGGCTAAATTAAAAAGCCGCCGCCGATGAGGTCATTGCCTTCATAGAATACCGCCGATTGTCCCGGAGCTATGCCGGAAACCGAATGAGTAAAGTCCACATTTATCACACCCTTTTGTTCAATGATTGAGCTCATTGTTCCGGCATCTTTATAGCGTATCTTGGTAAGCACTTCTAATGGTTCGGTGATGTGCTCGTATTTAATAAGATTGACGTTTCTTACAACAGCCGAGCTTTTTTTCAATTCATCCTCACTGCCCAGCATAACGGTATTGCTTTGGGGCAGAATAGCCGTAACAAACATGGGTTTTCCGAAAGCAACGCCTAAGCCTTTCCTTTGACCAATGGTATAAAAAGGATATCCCTTGTGGGTGCCAATAATAGTTCCATCGCTGCTTATGTAATTTCCCGGACCTATTTTATCATCCAGGTCTTCCACCCTGTGACGAAGGAAAGCACGATAGTCATTATCAGGAACAAAGCATATTTCATAGCTTTCACTTTTTTTAGCTAAATCCTGCTGTTCCATATCTACGGCCATTTGCCTTATTTCGTTTTTGGTATATCCGCCTAAAGGAAACATCGTGCGGGCAAGGTTTTCCTGCGAAACGCCCCAAAGTACATAGGATTGATCTTTGTTCTCGTCTTTTCCCTTTGAAATTACATAGCGGTCATTGGTATGCCTGCGGATATTGGCATAATGCCCGGTGGCAATAAATTCACAATCAAGCTTATCGGCTCGTTTAAGTAAAGCCTCCCATTTAATGTATGTGTTGCATAAGACACAGGGGTTAGGCGTTCGTCCGGCAAGGTATTCGTCAACAAAGTTGTCTATTACAAAATCGCCAAATTCATTGCGAATGTCCAGTATATAATGTGGAAAACCATAAGAAACAGCAAGTGCCCGCGCATCGTTAATTGAGTCAAGGCTGCAGCAGCCGGTTTCTTTAGAACTACTGCCAGAAGATGCATAATCCCAGGTTTTCATAGTAAGGCCTATCACTTCATACCCCTGTTCGTGCAGCATAACTGCTGCTACCGAACTGTCTACGCCTCCGCTCATGGCCACTAATATTCTTCCGTGCTTACTCATAAAGTGTGCAAAGATACATCATTAACAGGGTACTTCTATTTGGCACAGGGTCAGTATCTTGTAAATTAACTAGGCCTTCCTTTGAGCCTTAAACTTCCTTGCAACTGCTATCCAGGCGGGTATGCCAAATAAAACACACAGGCCAACCAGATACAGTATGGGGTTGAGAGCTTCGCTTGAGCTTCCTCCCTCAATAACCAATACTCTGTAGGCTTTTAAAAAGTGAGTAAGAGGTATTAAGTCGGCCAGTAATTGTACAATGCGTGGCATTTGGCTTAACGGCCATGTAAAGCCACTGATTACGAAACTGGGAGTGGCAAACACCATCAATACTTCGGTTGCTTTAAGCTGATTTGGAATGAGAATACTCACAAGTATACCCATCATGCAGGCGGCAAGAACAAACAGCCCGGCTACCAGTGTTAACATTCCTACGCCGTTCCCTAGTGGTACTTTATAGTATACATGCATTATTCCATATACCAGCCATATTAAGAATGACATAAATAAATAGGGGAGGCACTTGGCAATAATTGCTACCAGGGGCGATCTGGCCTTATTAACTACAAAGGAAAATGTATTATACTCAAACTCCTTTGCAAAGGTAAGCGCCATTGCCAGCAGCAATACTTGTTGTAGAATGGTAGCAAGCATGCCGGGCCATAGAAAATACATGTAATTACCACTTTGGTTGTAGTTTTTTACATAGCTTACAGCAAAAGGCTCATACTGCCTGATAACCATCTCGTTGGGCATACCTGTTTTGCGCAGCGCTTCCATTTGTATCCCGGCTTTTAAGGTTCCTGTAACCGTTTGCAGTGCTCTGGACGCAAAATTTGCAGTAAGGATATTGCTAGTGTTGATAAATACTTTAATTTCAGGATAGCGTTTATATTGAATGTCAGCTCCAAAGCCCTTCGGAATAACCACTACTGAGGTTGCTTCTTCGCGTATTGAAATATCCTTAATATTCTCCATAGACGGAAGCAGGCGTGCAATTTTAATTACCTCATTATCATCAAGCATATCAATAAGCCTGCTGCTTGTTGATGAGTTGTCTTCGTCGACAACAATAATGGGGAGGTCGGTTACTTTGCCCTTTTGATATACAAGGCCGAACATGATCCCATATAGCAGGGGGGCGCCTATAAAGAGCATCTTTAATACTGAGTTTCTCCAGAAAAGACGAAATTCCCGCTTTATAAGTTTAGTGAAAGCTCTCATTCTCATAGTTCTAATACGACCTTTGCATTATTGAAAAAGCTGGAAGCGTCCGCTTCCTTTGCAGGCCTGACCTTAATCTCATACACAGCCTCGTCCATTTCGTACTCGGGATAGGCAGTTGTAATATCTGCATATCTGTTAAGCTGACTTACATTGACTATACTCCCTTTAATTTTTTGCTCCTTATAAGGGATGCGGACAATAACCTGCTGTCCGACTTTTATGCCTTTGATCTTCGATTCGGGCAAGGTAAACCTAAAGTAAGTGTTGTCGTTGATATATCCGGTGAACAGGGTGTAGCCAGGCAAAGCCAGTTCGCCTTTATGAAGCGTAACGGTTTCTATGGTCATATCCTGAGGAGCAGTAATATAGCGTTCAACCGACGCTGCGCCAGCCTCTTGCAAGGCACCGGTAGCGCGTTTTTTTTGCCCAAGAGCCATAGTTTGCTGCTCTGAGCGGGCTCCGTCCTTTGCTTCTTTTATCTGTGCTACAGTTGCATCGAGCTGCGCTTTTGCTCCCTGCATTTTTGCATATGCTTCGTCATACTGCTGTTGAGATACCAAAGAGTCTATAAGCATATTTTTCAAACGCTTTACTGATGCCTGCGCAAAGCTGTATTGCTCTTTAAGGCCTGCGTATTTTGCATTCAGCTGCTCAAGCTGTAAGGCTGTGGCGCCCTTCTGCGCCATTTGATACTGAGCTTCGGCAGATTGAACTGCACCTTGAGCCTGGGCTATCTTTGCGTCGACTTCGGGGATCGAAAGTTTTGCAAGTGTGTCACCTGCCTGCACCAAGTCTCCTTCGCTCACATAGACAGCTTCAATACGGCCCGGTATTTTTCCACTCACAGAAAGCGTTTCTTTTTTTATACGTCCTTGAATTGGTACGCTGGCTGGCTCGGAAGTGCAGGAGCTTAGCCCCAGCAATAGACTGATTGTATAGAAAGAGTATTTTAATGAATTCATTTTTATGGTAATTGAGATTGAGATTAAAAACTTAAAGACTTTCTACTGAGAAATTGCCGCCCGCTTTCAAATAGTCAATAGCTGCTTTTCTTTGATTAAATACAGCTTGCAAGTAGTCAAGCTGGGCTTGCTGATATGAAGTTTCGGTTGCAAGGCGTTCAGAAACAGGTATCAGTCCTTGTATATAGCTCTTGGTAGCAATTTCTAAGGTGCTTTTAGACAATTCCCTTTCAGAGTTTTTTAACTCCACCTGCTTTTTAGCCATGCGATATTCTATCAATGATTTTTCTTTTAAAAGATCTAATTTTTCGTTGATATCTTTTTGTCTGTTTTCAGCTATTTGTCTGTCAATATAAAGCTTATTAAGGTCCCGTGTTCTGGACAAGCCGGTAAAGATGTCCCATTTGATGCCCACGCCAAGCACCCATCCGGGATTCATGCGTACTTTGTCTGCATTTAGTTCCAACGGTTTTTGAGTTATGGGCGATGTAAAGGATGTTTCTGTTTTAAGCCCGTGTAAATTTGCGTAGCTCAAACTTCCCAAGGCAACTACCTGAGGCAAAACCTTAGCCCGCTGCATTTTGATTTGGAAATCGGTTGCCTGTATGCCTGCATTTAATGCTTTAACTTCCGGACGGTCTTCTACATTTCCTGCCTCTTTTTCTTCCACTATCCAAGGTTGTAATTCAACGTCGAGCTCGCTAAGCTCTTGCTCGCTATGTCCTGTGAGCATGCTTAAGCGTGAGTATAAAAGAGCACGTTTCCCGTCATATTCCTCCTGTTTGGATGCCAGCTGATATTTAGCTACTTCTATGCGTTTTCTGTCATAAGGAATGGCCAGGCCGTTAGCAATGGCTTTGTTCACTCTAAGTATTTCTTTTTCCAAACGTTTTTCGCTTTCGTCCAGAAGTATTTTAGATTGTTTCAAAAGCGCAATCTGATCAACGGTGGTCAATACATCCTGCGCTATATCCCGGCGTTTAGCTTCAGCCATATGTTCTTCCGCCTGTTGCTTCATCATCAGAGCTTTTGTGCCATACGGAACCTGCAAGCCGGAAAAAAGCACCATTTGAGCATTTAGAGCTCCTATTTCCAGATTTGTATGTGTTTTAAACGTCTTGTCGCCTGCAAATAACGGATAGTTTACCAAAGGGACATTAAGGGTGGGCAGGTCTATTAGTAGTTTGTTATTAAGGTAGGCGTATCCGCCAAGGGCATTTACACGCGGTAAATAGGTTTCTTTAGCTTTTTTAATATCCTCCGTTGTTTTGGACGATTCCAGCTTCTGATTTCGGTATTCATAGTCTTTAGCTATTGCATCCTGAACAAGCTTTTTTGTATCTGGGCCAACAGCGTTTTGAGCATGTGCCAGCATAGTAGTAAAGCTAAATAGCATTATCAGATAGTTTCTCATTTTCATTTACTTAAGCCTCTCCGCCATTTATTTCAATGTTTTTTAAATTGTCATACAGTTGATCCAGAACTTTTTTACATACAACTATCTCTGTATCGCTTATGTTCTTAGACGCCTGAGTATATGTTTCTTTTACAATATTATTTGCCTGTTCTTCAAGCAACTTGCCCTTGCGGGTCAGATAGATTCGTTTAATTCGTTTGTCATTCTTATCTGTTATTCTTACAACCATGTTTTGTTGCTCGAGTTTGTCAAGAAGTTTCGTAATGCTTGCTTTTTCACGGTAAGTTTTTTCTCCAAGCTGTTGCTGAGTTGCGCCATTATTGTCCCAAAGCGCTGCCAGCACCGACCACTGTTCCATATTCAAGTCCAGCTGATTGTTTCTAAAATTTCGTGCCAGCGTACGATTGACCATTGTTGTGGTTCGTCCTGTGATTAAATTAAATATATCTTCGTTTGATACCATAATAGTTTCATGTGAAACTGCAAAAATAACAATTGGTTTTAATTTGAGCGAATTAAAAATAGTTTCAATAGAAATTTATTTTAAAAGATTATTTTGAGGTGATAAGTCTTTTCATGTTTTAGAAACTAAAAGGTGTAGTAACTCGTTTTATAACTAATCAATCTATATCTATCATGAAAAAACTAAGTTTTATAATGCTGTTTGGAATCGCAGCTTTTGCATTCAATCAGTCGACGGCCGACGCTTCTGCAGGGAAGCAAATTAAGAACAAATATGTGGTGTCTCTTCAGGACACCGTTCCCGGACAGACTATGCCTGGCCAGCAGCCTACCACTGACCCTGCTCAGGATACTGTTCCCGGACAAACTATGCCTGGTAATCAGCCTGGCGACCAGCCCGCGCAGGATACGTCAAGGGTAGATTCTGTTGAGCGCCCTACGTCTCCTATGAACCAGGACACAGGTACTACGAAAGCTAAAAAAGCCAAAGCGAAGAGAAGTAAGTAAATTGAGCTTTTCTTTGGAGCTAAAGCAATGCCCTTTAAATTAGTTGTTTAAAGGGCATTGCCTTTTTAAAAGATCGCAATATCGTATTTAAAAGGATCTGTATGTTCTTCTTCAGAAGCTTCTATTATCAATACTACCTTATATTCCTGCAGGCTGGTGTTGAAGCCATAAAACATACGCCGCATGCTAGTTTGTATAATGGGCGCAAGGCTCCCATATAAAGCGTCGGCAAACAACGGAAGCTCTTTTTTAATTACCTGATCATAAAACCCACCTTTGTTAAAACTGTTGAGATTTACTCTCAAAACTCCTGCATTGTAGAAACCGGTAATTAGTTGTCTTTCTTTGCCTGGGCTCAGTCTGTCTTTCCAATCATCTGGTATTTCTTCAAATACAGTATTGTTTAAATTATTACTGATTAAATGGCCATACAGATTTAGCATAATACATGTAAACAGGGTGCACTAGTCTTAGTTAATTGTAGACAACAAAAAAGTATATCAGTTGTTTAGGGCAAAGCCCAATATTTATTAATGGAACAAAACCCGTGTGCGCTTTGTTTGTCAGTTATGTCCAACGAAAAAACGCTTGAAAGGCCTTACGAGATATTCCTGATTGGGGATACAGGAGCGATTTCGACATCGGGGCCTGATATCGTATTAGAAACACTAAAGGCCCATTTGAGCGAAGACCAACACTCGGCGGTCGTCTTTTTAGGCGATAACGTTTATCCCCGGGGATTGCCTCCCAAGGGTCATATTCTAAGGAAAAATGCAGAGCTAGTGCTTGATAAGCACTATGAGGCCTTCAAAAATTATGGCGGAAAGCTGATTTTTATAGCTGGTAATCATGACTGGAATAAAGGACGCAGAGACGGAGTTGAGTATGTGAAAAGGCAGGAGAAGTACCTTGAAAAACTTTTCGAAGGAAAGAACACCTTTCTTCCTTCAAATGGCTGCCCGGGACCGGCCGAAGTTATCATGAATACTAATATTGCTATCATAGCAATTGATACCCAATGGTGGATGCAGAGCGAAAGGCAATTGGGAAAAGAGAATGGCTGCAGGGTTAGCTCTGAAGCTGAGTTTTTCGAACATCTGGAAGCTTTGCTTGAGAAAAACAAAGATAAGCACACATTGATTATAGGACATCATCCGGTGTATAGCTATGCCATTCATGGTGGCAGGTTCAAATTGAAGCATCATATTTTTCCTTTAACTTTGTATGATAAGGACGCCTGGATACCCTTACCGCTCATTGGTTCGCTACTTCCTATGTATCGTAAATTTCTGGGTGCACGGGAAGACATGTCTTTCCCCCGCTATCGCCGCTTGCGAAATAGGCTCAAAAGTGTTTTGTCTGCCTATCCAAATACTATTTATGCTGCAGGGCATGAACATAATTTACAGTATATTAAGAAAGACAATGTTCATTTTGTAGTGAGTGGGTCGGGTTCTAAAGTGAAGTATGTAGTACAGTCTGGCAAGCACTTGCGTTTTGGCATTAAATGCAAGGGCTTTTTTAAGTTAAGGTTTGAAACTGACGGGTCGGTTTATCTTTCGGCATGGTCTGTTGATCGTACAAAAGAAGCTGCACGTGGTAAAATTATTTATGAAGAGCAAATAATGTAGATATAAACCAGGGAGAAAGGTTTAGCCTATTCCCTGGTTTATAAAGCATGAGTTTTATACAATCAGCTTCTTGTACCTAAATCGCTTAGGCTCCGCATTGCCAAGGCGTTTCTTCTTGTTTTCTTCGTATTCGGTATAGTTGCCTTCATAAAAATATACTTGCGACTCTCCCTCAAAGGCTAATATGTGTGTGCATATTCTATCCAGAAACCAACGGTCGTGGGAGATTACTACGGCGCAACCAGCGAAGTTTTCCAATCCCTCTTCTAAAGCCCTGAGTGTGTTGACGTCAATGTCATTCGTAGGCTCATCTAGTAGAAGCACATTAGAGTCTTTCTTTAGCGTGATAGCCAGGTGTACGCGGTTACGCTCGCCACCTGATAGTACGGCAACTCTCTTTTGCTGATCGGCCCCATTAAAATTGAACTTTGATACATAGGCGCGAGAATTTACCGGGCGGTTACCGAGCATGATAGTCTCCAGCCCATCGGTTATGTTTTCCCATACCGACTTTTCAGGGTCAAGGTCGTCATGAAGCTGATCTACATATCCAAGTACCACAGTTTCACCGACTTTAAAGGTGCCGCTGTCGGGCTGCTCCTGGCCGGTAATAAGCCTGAACAATGTAGTTTTACCTACCCCGTTGGGGCCTATTATACCTACGATTCCTGCTGGAGGTAAAGAAAAGCTAAGGTTTTCAAACAAAATCTTATCGCCGTAAGCTTTAGTTACATTTTGGGCTTCGATAACAATGTTTCCAAGCCGCGGGCCCGGCGGTATGAACAGTTCCAGCTTTTCTTCCCTTTCTTTTCCCTCCTCCGAAGCTAGCTTTTCATAATTAGCTAAACGAGCTTTCGATTTCGCGTGCCGTGCTTTTGGAGCCATGCGTGCCCATTCAAGTTCGCGTTCTAAGGTTTTTTGTCTTTTGCTTTCGGTTTTCTCTTCCTGAGCAAGGCGTTTAGACTTTTGCTCAAGCCATGAGGAATAGTTACCCTGCCATGGAATTCCTTCACCTCTGTCCAGCTCTAGTATCCAGCCAGCTACATTATCAAGGAAATACCTGTCGTGTGTAACAGCGATTACGGTTCCTTTGTATTGCTTTAAATGCTGCTCGAGCCAGTCGATGGATTCGGCATCGAGGTGGTTAGTAGGTTCGTCCAGCAGTAATACGTCTGGTTCTTTAAGCAAGAGCCGGCATAATGCGACCCTGCGGCGCTCTCCACCAGAAAGAGTTTTAATTTTTGAATCAGGATCAGGAGTTCGTAGGGCATCCATTGCCCTTTCCAGCTTTGAATCTAATTCCCAGGCTCCTGCCGCATCTATTTTGTCCTGCAGCTCTCCCTGGCGTGCCATTAACTTATCCATGGCATCGGGGTTCTCATAAATCTCGGGCAATCCAAATTTATCATTGATTTCTTCATACTCCTTCAGTATATCTGTTATCTCAGAAACCCCTTCTTCGACAATTTCCTTTACTGTTTTTTCCGGATCAAGCTGAGGTTCCTGTGCTAAATAGCCTACGCTGTAACCTGGGGAAAAAACAACTTCTCCCTGATAGGACTGATCAAGCCCGGCGATGATCTTAAGCAAGGAAGACTTACCCGAGCCGTTAAGGCCGATTACACCGATTTTTGCACCATAAAAAAAGGATAAATAAATATTTTTAAGTACTTGTTTTTGTGGGGGATAGATTTTGCTCACCCCCGCCATAGAGAATATAATTTTATCGTCTGCCATAATTTCTTGATATGCGTTTCTAATATCGACATTTTGGCTATAATGAACCAATTTTATTACTTTAGGTAGTCTTAAGTAGATTTAGACAACTGTGGTTTAATTGTTGCTATATTTATGTTAATAGTAAAGAAAGGTAATTTGATGGAAGCAAAATTTTCGCCCAGAGTTAAAGATGTTATTTCCTATAGCAGGGAAGAAGCACTTAGACTAGGGCATGATTATATTGGTACCGAGCACCTGTTGCTTGGCTTAATACGTGAAGGGGAGGGAATAGCAATTAGTATTTTAAGAACAATGGGTGTTGATACTGCCCGTCTTAGAAGATCTGTAGAAGATGCAGTAAAGGGGAGTCCCGGTGCTGCCGTTAATTTGGGTAATATTCCGTTGACTAAGCAGGCTGAGAAGGTTTTGAAGATTACTTATCTGGAAGCTAAGATCTTTAAAAGTGATATTATAGGTACTGAGCATCTGATGCTGTCTATTTTGAGGGACGACGATAATATAGCATCACAGATCCTTTTACAGTATAATGTGGCCTATGATGGCTTTAGAGCCGAACTTGAACAAACAAAAAGTGAGATAAAGGATGAGGCTCCGGGCGCAACGCCGGGAGATGAAGAGTATAGAGAGGAAGAACCCTTGTTTTCGCAACCCAAAAAGGTTTCGGACATCAAATCAAAGACTCCGGTTCTGGATAATTTTGGTCGCGATTTAACGAAAGCTGCAGAAGAAGGTAAACTTGATCCTATTGTTGGCCGGGAGAAAGAAATAGAACGGGTTTCTCAAATCCTTTCAAGACGTAAAAAGAACAATCCGATTTTGATTGGCGAGCCGGGTGTAGGAAAGTCTGCAATTGCAGAAGGTCTTGCACTGCGCATTATTCAGCGTAAGGTATCAAGAGTGCTATTCAATAAAAGGGTGGTTACGCTGGACCTTGCTTCTTTGGTGGCAGGTACTAAATACCGCGGTCAGTTTGAAGAGCGGATGAAGGCGGTAATGAATGAGTTGGAAAAGTCTCCTGATGTAATCTTATTTATTGATGAGATACATACTATTGTGGGCGCCGGAGGAGCAGCCGGCTCTCTGGATGCCTCTAATATGTTCAAACCCGCTTTGGCAAGGGGGGAGATTCAGTGCATTGGCGCTACTACACTGGATGAATACAGGCAGTTTATAGAAAAAGACGGTGCTTTGGACAGGCGGTTTCAAAAAGTAATGATTGAGCCTGCTACTCCTGCAGAAACTATAGAAATTTTAAATAGGATTAAGGAAAAGTATGAAGAACATCATAATGTAAATTATACTCCGGAAGCTATTGATGCTTGTGTTAGCTTAACCTCGAGATATATAACCGACAGGTTTTTGCCGGATAAGGCCATTGATGCTTTGGATGAAGCGGGTTCACGCGTACATTTGAAAAACATTCATGTTCCACAGCGGATTATAGATATTGAACAGAAAATAGAAGAGGTAAAGCTGCAAAAGAACCAGGTTGTAAAAAGTCAGAAATATGAAGAAGCTGCCAAGCTAAGAGACTCTGAAAAGAACCTGTTGGAAGAGCTTGAAAAGGAAAAGGCACAATGGGAAATAGATTCTAAAAACAGCCGGTATACGGTTTCTGAAGATAATGTGGCTGAGGTTGTTTCCATGATGACCGGAATTCCTGTGCAGCGCGTTGGTCAGAGCGACAGCCAGAAGCTGCTCGCTATGCCGGAGCTAATGGCTGGAAAGATTATTGGTCAGGAAGACGCTATAAAGAAGCTTACAAAAGCCATACAGAGGACCCGAGCTGGTTTGAAAGACCCAAAAAAGCCTATCGGATCGTTCATTTTCCTTGGTCCTACCGGAGTGGGTAAAACAGAACTTGCTAAGGAACTAGCCCGTTTTATGTTTGATAGCGAAGATGCGCTTATTCAAATGGACATGAGCGAATACATGGAGAAATTTGCTGTTTCCAGACTGGTTGGCGCGCCTCCGGGATATGTGGGATATGAGGAGGGTGGCCAGTTGACTGAAAAGGTAAGGCGTAAGCCTTACTCGGTGGTGTTGCTCGATGAAATTGAAAAGGCTCATCCGGATGTATTTAATATACTGCTTCAGGTGCTTGACGAAGGCCAACTAACAGACAGTATTGGAAGACGGGTTGATTTTAGAAATACCATCGTTATCATGACTTCCAATATAGGCGCAAGGCAGCTTAAAGACTTTGGTCAGGGAGTTGGTTTTACAACTACAGCCAAAACGTTGCAGGCAGATACTCATTCGCGGGGCGTGATTGAAAATGCGCTTAAAAAGGCCTTTGCACCTGAATTTCTTAACCGTATAGATGATGTTATTGTATTCAATTCTCTCAGCAAGGAAGATATTTTCAAAATTATCGATATCGAGCTCAAAGCTTTATTCTCAAGGGTAAACGACCTGGGTTATCAGGTTTCGTTAACGGAAGCCGCCAAGGAGTTCATTGCAGAAAAGGGTTATGATGCTCAGTTTGGTGCCCGTCCCCTAAAACGCGCCATTCAGAAGTACCTGGAAGACCCTATTGCGGAAGAAATTTTGAAAGGCGGCTTGGTTGAAGGCAGCGTGCTTACTGTTGACTTTAATGCCGAATCAAAAGAGGTTTATGTTGAACGTGAAAAGGGCGAAAATAGAGCGGGAATTGAAGCGGGAGAAGAAGGGAAAGCAAGCATTTAACAAAGGAAACTGCTAGTAAAAACCCGACTGAAACACAGTCGGGTTTTTTTATGCGCAACGGACTTACAAGACAACGGTAAGAGCATCAAATTAAAAAACTCTTATCTTTATACCCTCCAAGAACAAGACGATGAGTGAAGAATCTTTTAGCAGCAACGAAAATGATAAATTACAAAATGTTACGCCAATTAACGGGTTGTATGAAAACTGGTTCCTTGATTATGCTTCTTATGTAATTCTTGACCGTGCTGTTCCACATATAAATGACGGACTGAAACCTGTTCAACGCCGTATACTTCATTCTCTGAAAGAAATGGACGACGGGCGCTTTAATAAAGCAGCTAATGTTATAGGTAACACAATGAAATATCACCCCCACGGTGATGCTTCAATTGGTGACGCCATGGTTCAGATAGGGCAAAAAAACCTGTTGATCGATACGCAGGGAAACTGGGGCGATCCTGTTACGGGCGATTCGGCAGCTGCCCCAAGGTATATTGAAGCACGTCTGTCAAAGTTTGCTAATGAAGTTGTTTTTAATATCGATACAACTGTATGGCAGTCCAGCTATGACGGAAGAAATAAAGAGCCGGTTACCCTGCCCGTAAAATATCCGCTTTTACTTGCCCAGGGAGCGGAGGGGATTGCCGTAGGACTGGCTACCAAGATAATGCCTCATAATTTTATTGAACTCATAGAAGCTTCAATTGAGGTTTTAAAGGGAAACAGACCTGAGTTGCTGCCTGACTTTCCAACCGGAGGACTTGCCGACTTTTCAAATTACAATGAGGGAATGCGTGGCGGCAAGGTAAGGGTACGAGCGAAGATATCAGAGCGGGATAGAAAAACTCTTGTAATAAGTGAAATTCCTTTTGGAACAAATACGGGTGGTGTTATTGAAAGCATTATTTCTGCAAATGACAAGGGGAAAATTAAAATTCGTAAGATAGAGGATAACACAGCTCAGAACATTGAGATTATTGTTCATCTGGCTCCCGGCATTTCCGCTGATGTAACGATTGATGCTTTATATGCGTTTACGGATTGCGAAGTATCTATATCCCCAAATACCTGTGTGATACGGGATGATAAACCGCAATTCCTGAGTGTCAATGATATTTTAGTTGAAAATACTCAGAACACAAAAGCACTTCTAGGAGAGGAGCTTAGGATCCGTTTAAGTGAGTTAAAGGAAAAGATATTCTTCAGTTCCCTTCTTAAAGTATTTATACGGGAAGGAATGTACAAGGATAGCAGGTATGAAAAGGCTGGATCCTTGGATTTAGTAGTTGGAGTTTTAAATGAGCTTTTTGAGCCGTTTTTTAAGCTTTTTTACAGAAAGATAGAGGCAGAGGATTATAAGAAGCTAATTGATAAGCCTATGAGCAGTATAACGCGCTTTGACCTGAAAAAGGCTGATGAAGCAATGAAAGCTCTTGAACTTGAGATTAAGGACATAGAATATAAGCTGGCTAACTTAACGGAATATTCAATTTCCTGGTTTTCGATGCTGCTTTCCAAATATGGAAAAGGACGGGAGAGGCGTACAGAAATAAGGGTGTTCGACAGAGTAGAAGCCGCACAGGTAGCTTTGGCTAATGTGAGGCTGTACGTAAGTCGCAGCGAGGGCTTTGTTGGAACAGGACTAAAAAAGGATGAGTTTGTATGCGATTGTTCTGATCTGGATGAAGTTATCATTTTTAGAGAGGATGGCAAGTTCGTTGTTACGAAGGTTCAGGAAAAGGTTTTTGTAGGGAAGCCTATTTTGCACATTGCCGTGTTTAAAAAGAATGATGACCGCACAATCTATAATATGATCTATAAAGACGGTCAGTCCGGCACTTCTTATATTAAGCGTTTTTCTGTCATAGGCGTTACCAGAGATAAAGAGTATGATTTGACCAGGGGCACTAAGGGTTCAAAGATCCTTTATTTTACCGCTAACTCGAATGGTGAAGCTGAGATCGTTGCAATACAGCTGAGACCGCACTCGAAGCTGAAAAAGCTTTATTTTGATATTGATTTTGCGGACATTTCTATAAAAGGAAGAGGCTCAATAGGTAACATTGTTACCAAATATCCTGTGAAGAAGATAACTCAGAAAACGAAAGGGATATCTACTCTCACCGGGAGAAAAATATGGTATGATGATGTGCTCAAACGGTTGAATGTCGATAACAGGGGAATATATTTAGGAGAGTTTGATGGTTTAGACAAGATTATTACTTTGACTGCCGATGGCGTTTATAAACTTAACTCTTTCGACTTGAATACCCACTTTGACGATAATTTAGTTTTGCTGGAGAAATACAATTCGGATAAAGTATACGCAGTTATACACGTAGACGGAAAGAGCGGCAACTATTACGTAAAGCGGTTCAAATTTGACGATTTGCCTATCGGAAAGCAGGTTTCTATAATCAACGAGGATCCGGGATCTAAACTGGTGCTAATTTCCGGTGCAAAACAGCCTGTAATTAAGCTTGAGGTTCTTAAGGGTAAAGCACTAAATGCTGAAGTGCTTGAAGTTAGCCTATCCGAACTCATTGACGTGAAAGGAATGAGGGCTCAGGGAAATAGGCTTACACAGCACGATGTTAAATTGGTTGAGCTTCTTGCCGAACATGATGATGAAAATGACGTTCCAGATCCGGTTCCGGATATGGATTTAAAGGAAGTCGTTAAGATTGAGAGAGAGGACAAAGAAGCAGAAAGAGAAATCAGAACACCTGAAGGGAGTGAAAAGGCTGATTACGCAGAACCAAAAAGTGATTTGAATGATGAGGGCCAACTAGGACTATTTTAGATAGTCGAAGAAAGAAGTCTTCGTACTTATTAAAATATTGGCTCAAGTATTTGCTTTTCTGAAAATTAACTTTAGCTTTATATTTAATTAATATCTTAATGATATTAGTTAAGGTATTAATGAAGAAAGCTTCTGTTATTTCAAATGAGGAACAATTAAAATTAGAGATCGTCAAAGAGCTTTTTTTTAATGTGTCCTTATCCTGTGCCGGGTTGAGCATGCGGGTAGGAAAAAGCCTGCCACTTGTTGCTAAAGCTATTTCAGATCTTATAGATGCTCAAATTGTTGCTGAAATCGGGTATGCGCCATCTAACGGTGGGCGTAGAGCCGTGCTTTATTCCTTAACAAAATCCGACAAAATTATCCTTGCTATAGCTATGGACCAGCTTTATGTGCGGGTTGCCGCTTACAGCCTGGATAAAGAGCTGGTTTCGCAGACAAGCGTATATGAACTTGAGCTGTCTGCTTCTGACGCTCTAGATAAGCTGACCGCATTAATTGAGAATTATATACTTGACAAGGGAATAGACAAACTGCAGATAATTGGAGCAGGAATAGGCATGCCTGGTTTCATTGATATTAATTTAGGTGTCAATTATTCTTTTCTGAGTACTCCGGATGGAAACCTGCAAAGCTATTTAAGCACTTCTTTAGGCTTTCCTGTTTTCATTGACAATGATTCCAGCCTTATTGCTTTGGCAGAACTGAAGTTCGGTGCTGCAAAAGGTAAGAAAAATGCTATGGTGGTAAATATCTCCTGGGGCGTAGGTTTGGGGATCATCCTAAACGGGGAGTTGTTTAGAGGGCACAGTGGTTTTGCTGGTGAATTTAGTCATATTCCCCTGTCGGACAATGGAGAGCTATGTAGCTGTGGGAAAAGGGGCTGTCTGGAAACAAGCGCTTCGCTCTTGGTTGTAGCGCATAAAGCAGAGGAAGGCATTAAAAATGGTCGGGTGTCTGTACTGGATAAAGAAATGAAGAGTTCCTCTTCTCTAACAGGAGATCTTGTTCTGCAGGCTGCAAATAATGGCGACCAGTTTGCAATAGAGTTATTAATGGATTCCGGCCATGCTTTAGGGAAAGGATTTGCCGTACTAATTCACATTCTTAATCCAGAAACTATTATACTAAGTGGAAGAGGAGCGCAGGTTGGCAAGCTTCTTACCACTCCTATCCAACAGGCTTTGATTACTTATGCTATACCCCGCCTTGCTGAGAGTACGAGCCTTGCAGTGTCTGATCTTGGAAAAAATGCAGGATTGCTTGGAGCCTCAGCCCTGGTCATTGAGCACCTGGGCAAGGGGGTTAGTATTGATTTAGGAAAAGGCAGTTCAATTAAGAAGTTAGAATACACAGGTTAATAAATTAAATGCTATGAGTAAAATAACAAGCTTTTGCAGAGGACGGCCCCATGCCACTCTTCTATTTAACACAATAATTAAATGTTTTAATACTAAAAACTGAAATGAAAAGAAAACTACTACTAATTATTGGGCTGCTATTTAGCTTATATGTAACAGCCCAAACCACCAAGAACATTAGCGGGGTGGTAAAAGATGAGAAGGGACAGCCTTTACCAGGTGTGAGTGTTATTATAAAAGGTACTCAAAAAGGCACAAGCACAAGTGTTGATGGTAAATATGCCCTTCCCGTTGCGACAGGCAGTACGCTTGTTTTTCGCTTTATCGGTTACGAGCCTGCTGAAGCGGTTGTTGGGACATCCTCAGCAATAAATATTTCTTTGAAGCCATCCGGACAGATGCTTGGTGAGGTTCAGATAACCGGTGCCATGGGTATCCAGAAAGACAATAAAAAACTAGGTTATGCAGTAACTCAGGTTAAAGGGGAAGATCTTACAAAGACAAACACTGTAAGCCCCATAGCTGCACTTCAAGGGAAAGTGGCCGGTGTTAATATTAACGTTACCGGTGCTTCAGGTGCACAATCGTCTCCGTTTATTTCAATCAGGGGATCTAAGGTACTGGGGAATACTCCTGGCCAGGCTAATAACCAGCCTATTTTTGTTGTAGATGGTACCGTTCTTACAAATAACATGATTAATGCAGATGATCCGGATGCCGGATCTCAATTGAAAAACCTTAACCCCGATGATTATGAATCAGTGAGCGTGTTGAAAGGTGCTGCTGCGACATCTATTTATGGTTCCAGAGGTTTGAATGGTGCTATTGTGATCACCACTAAGAAAGGTAAAATGGGTAGCGGACTTGGGATTGATTTTTCAAGCACCTATCAGGGGCAACAAATGTATAAGGCTCCTATCGAGTTCCAGAATGTATACGGTCAGGGTAGCTGGGCATCCCGTGAGGGCGCTTTTGCTCCGGACGGCTCTCAGATTAAAACAACCGGAAGCTGGGGACCACGAATGGATGGTTCTATCCACCCTATTATCTATGATCCTAATCGTACTGCTCCTTACTCTCCTCAGCCTGACAATTGGAAGCAGTTTTACCAGAATGGTAATTTTATCAATAATAACATCGCTTTAAGTGGTGCTACTGAAAAGTTTAATTATCGCTTTTCATACACCAACAACAGCACAAGAGGTAACTTACCTAATAATAGTATAAGCCGTAACTCATTTGATATGAAAATGGGTGCTACTCTTAATAAGGTTTTCTCAACCGAAATGGGTATAAACTACGGTAATACTGCATCTAAGAATATGTATACCATGGGCAGGTACGCTCATGGAAGCGGTCAGAACCTTGCTTTTAACACTTACTATCTGCCGAGGAACATTGACTACGGCGACTGGTATTCTACCTACAGAAATCCTGACAACTCAATCAATAATTCAGGTGTTTTTGCTAACCTAAGTTCTGTAATCAACGCGTTCTCTAGGTTTGATAAGAACAATCAGGTACGAAACGAGAATTCTCTTATAGGATATACTCAGTTGAAGGCTCAGGTAACACCTTGGTTAGATCTATCCGGACGTATAAATGTGAATTTTTATAAGATATTCACTGAGAACAAGGAGATGGGTAACGAAAAGAATAACCTTGGAGGAGCCTATAGCGTTTCTGGTTCAACCAATACTGATTATACCATGTTGTTTATGGCTCATGCGAACAAACGAGTGATGAATGATGATCTGGAAGTTGATTTTAGAGTTTTTAACGAAATCTACGGTAACAGATTGAGCGAATCGTACTACGCAGCTACAAAGGGCGGACTTTCAGTTCCAAACAAGTTCTTCCTGGGGAACTCTGTATTTCCTATCTATCAGAAAGACAACATTCAGATAGGTGATAAAGATGCTCCGGGTCCTTCACGTCCCTCTTTGAAAACGATTGGCTTTGCCGGAGTATTAAACCTAAACTACAAGGATTATTTGAACCTGGAAGTTTCGGCTAGGAACGACTGGTTATCTACGCTGACGTATCCTGAAACTGTACCTGAAGGCAAAAACAATTATAGCGTTTTTTATCCTGCCGTGAATGCTTCTTATTCTTTCTACGATCATATGAAAGAGACAATGCCTGAGTGGCTGTCTTCCGGACGTTTGAGAGGATCATTGGCCTATGTGGGTAATGCAGGCGTAGCTGGTCCTTATTCTACAGGGTCAGGCTATTCCCCAAGCACGCTTTTCGATCAGAACGGCAATTCTGTTGGTTCTGCAGTGCAGATCAACGGTGAGATTATGCCAAACTATAACCTCTTTCCTCAAAGACAACGTTCATGGGAATTTGGAACAAACCTGGGCGTGATCAATGAATTAGTAAATCTTGACTTTACCTGGTATAAAACCAACACGTTAAAACAATTACTAAACCTTCCTGGGGTAATAGAAACCGGTTATAGTAAATCTTATTTTAATGCAGGTAATATTCAAAACCAGGGTATTGAGTTTCTGATCAACGTAAATCCGATCAGAAGCAATGGCTGGAACTGGGACTTTGCTTTGAATCTTGCTCATAACAAAAGTAAGATTGTATCGTTTGGAAACGGAATTAAAGAGTGGGAGTTGAGCGGCGGTTATAATGGTGCAAATGTTTATGCATATGTAGGAGGCGATTTCGGTATTCTAACATCCGATCTATCAAGTTCTGTATTATATGACCAGGAAACAGGGTTGCCCGTTCTTAAAGTTGGTGACAGAAAACGTAGTGATGACCCCTTAACTAAGCATGATTTTGCTATTTATTACACAGAGTCTCCTGAAAGTAGCGATGAGCTTCGTCGTGTGAACATCGGAAAGGTTGAACCGGATCTTACAGGTGGTTTTTCTACCAGCCTGCGTTACAAGAACTTTTCTCTTTCTTCTCAGATAGATGGACGCTTTGGCGGGTATGTGTACTCTGAAGCTTATAACTATGCAATGGCTCAGGGAACACTGAAAGAATCTCTTCAGTACAGGGATAAAGAGCATGGTGGCGTTGAGCGAATCGATTCTTACACTGGAGAAAAGCGTTATGACGGTGTAATCTTAAATGGCGTTTTCGCTAAAGGGGAAAAATCAAATACTCCTGGAAAGGTGGGAACTGACATTGGCGGAATGACTTTCCAGCAGGCCTACGAGCAAGGCTTGGTAGAACCTATGAGAGCTTCAGCATATCACGTTTATAATTACGGATATGCTACCAACATCAATGCAAATAATTCAGCTGCTAAAAACTCATGGGTTATGCTTAGGGATATATCATTTGGTTACAGACTTCCTTCTGAGTTAGTTGAAAAAGCAAAGCTTAGAAGTGCTCGCCTGACATTAAGTGCCCGCAATATAGGATATCTCTACCGGTCGCTTCCTGCTGGACAGAACCCAGAGTCTTTACAGGGTAATGACCCTTTCAGGCCATACATCACTGGTGGTGTGCCTTTTGTAAGAAATTATTCAGTGACTTTAAATGTTAGCTTATAATAGTAATGAAAAGATTAAATAAATATATAGTGCTGGGGATAGTTGGGCTTGCGAGCCTTACTCAGTCCTGCAAGAAGGATTTAGTGGATATTAATACCAATCCGAAGGCACTTGATAATGCGAATCCTGAATTTTTGTTTACAGGTGCTACTAATGATCTCGATAATAGATCCAGAGACCGCATTATGCAGAAGTATGGCTCCACAATGTCTTACATGCAGTATATTGTGAGGAATGCGACAGATCCATCAGCTCTGGCGTCCCCTTATAATAATCCTACCGAGGAAAAAGGGAAGGATCCACGTTTTACTTACTATGAGGACTATTTTGGCGCTACCAATACGAATGGTGCTATTGGCAGAGATATGAAGCGTATAATCGCTAAGATCGATGCAATGCCCGAAGATAAGAAGCAGACGTATCAGTCGATCAAAAACATTTGCATAATAGTTGATACGTATTATGCCTGGCGGGTATCTGATGTCTTTGGGGCTTTGCCTTACGAACAGGCTTTTAATGCTGAAATGTATCCTCTGCCTAAGTACAATTTCGATTTTGAGCTGTACACTAAGTTTGAAAGTCAGTTAAAAGCCGCTGCAACCGAACTTGTAAAAAAGCCGGCAAACCAGGTTGAGCTTGGAAACCATGATATGTATTATAACGGAAAAATTGACAAGTGGGTCGCTTTTGCCAATACATTCAGAATAAAACTGGCTCAACGCTATGAAAAGCGTAATCCTGAATTCCTAAAAACGGTACTTGACAACGTCGAATCTGAATTTAACGGTCGTATCATATCGTCCAATGACGAGTCGATGACGTTAAAGCTTACGAAGGATGCCAATAACAATGTAGACGACATAAACTCAATCCTTGTTAATTATGTTGCTTCTTATCCTTTTGTTGAGTACTTAAAATCTACGAAAGATCCAAGGTTAACATTTATGGTTCGTGAAAACGATTTGGGTGCAAATTACTCCAGGTATGAGCGAGTAATGGAAAAGGGAACTGCTGAATCTAAGGAGTTGTTAAGCAAGCCTGACTATAAGGTGCGTTACTGGGGTAAACACGTTACTCCCGTTTCCGGAGGCTCTAAAGATTGGGGTTTCTGGGGCGATATTCGTAGCAGAAGCTTTACTATAATGAATAACGGCAAGCAGGAGTCCCTGGGCTTAGATGTTCTTTCTGCTATCCAAACACGCTTGTTTGTAAAGAATGGCGGATTTGGCGGTAGTGATGCAAGTTCATCAAAAGAGCTCATGCACAAGGATGAAACCTATGTAGAAGGCGGAAACATAAAGATGGAATCGGTAATTTTATCTTATGCCGAAACTTGCTTCATGATGGCAGAAATTGCTGCTAAAGGAGGAAAAGGCTTGGGTAAGTCTGCTGAGCAGTGGTTTAGAGCGGGCGTTCAGGCTTCTTTCGATCATTATAAAATAATGGCTAAAAATGCGCTTGTTCCTGGTGCTGATGTTGTAGTTGCAGGGACCTTCGCTAGTGATTTGCCTTATAATGGTTTACCTTCAATCTATTCTCAGGCATGGGTTAATAATCTAACTCAGCCGGCTGAAGCCTGGGCTACCTGGAAACGTACAGGTTATCCTCAGTTTGAAAAAGTAAGCGGTGGAAACTATGGAAGGATTGGTGATGGATCAGGTGTGGCATATCTTGAGTATTTATGGGACGGAAGTAAAGAACTTCTTATACCAAGAAGGAACTATCTTCAAATCTCTACAGGCTCTCAGCTTAACAATTCAAACTACATTGAAGCTGTTGATAAGATGAAAGCAAAAGATCCTTCATACGGTAGTCGTATGGAAGATACTCGTGGCAGAATATGGTGGGATACGAATAAATAATTGATTTTAATACTTGGAACGGCTGTTTTTTGACAGCCGTTTTTTTTTTGAGTATGATTATCGTTCTTGCAGCTAAGCTTAACTTACTTAGTAATTCTGCTCCTACTGGCTATCTCAATAGTATTACCAGTCTGGTGATACTCCTAAAACTAATAGAACGTACTCTATAGTTAAGCAGCCTTAAATTCGCTTAAGATATCTTAAACGATAAGCTGACTTCTCAATAGCTGCAAATTGGTGTAAAGAATGTACTTAATAGCCCATAAAAAAGCTGCTTTGTCATTCAAAGCAGCTTTTTTATGGGCTTGGTTTTACTGGTACTGGATATATACCGGTTTAGGTTTTAACTTTACGAGCTCTGCAGGCGTTAGCAATCTGTGTGGCGCCTTTTTAAGATCGTTTTTATAGAAGAGCTTAAAGCCGGTAAACTGTACCGGTTCTGAGTAAATAAAGTGTCGGTAGGTGCCATACTTTAAATCCGGTTCGCCCCATCCATCCATATGCATAACCATCTGTACCTCAGGACGAAGCTTTATATTTTGATAGTTTGTCACCATCTTCTTTGTAAATCGGTGGATTACAAAGACCTTTGGAGGTAAGCCGTTTTCTTTTACAAGCTTTGCTAAATAACCAGAACAATAGTTAATGTCTGCGGCATCAAATGTGCCTATTTTAGAGCCGGGCTTATTTCCGCCTTTCATCGAAAATTCCGGATCAATTCCTAAATGGACGTGTGGTAATTTTAAATACTTCTCAAGCAGCGGCAGTTCCGCCTGAATGGTACTTAGGGCTACTTGTATATCCAAAAACACAATTGCCTTTCCCATTTCGGCAATTTTAAGAACCGAGTCAATTTGTTTTTCAGGCATCCGAAATCGGTATTTACCGTCTTTGCCTCCGTCTCCTTGGGCTACGACAGCAATATAGTGTAGAGCAGGTTGCACCGGTGTTGACGGGTCTGCCTTCTCCCATGCTTTAACCTCCTTGTTCAGTCTGGTCCACATTTCTTTGGGAGCGTACTCTCCCAGAGCTCCCATTCTTTTAGAATATAGATTGCCATAATAGGCAACTATTCTCTTGGAAGGCAGTATAGCTCCAGCCAGAGGATAGGGTTGTTTTTTTACAGGCCATTTACCCGTAGTATCGCCATTAGCAATTTCTACAAGCTTTTTATTATGGGCAGCTGTGTCTATAGGCTTTATACCAGTTTCGGCTTCTTTTTCCGGCTCTTCACTCTTTTGCCTGTTTTCGGTAACTGTCTTATCTGACGCTTTGCCCGTATTTTCTGCGCACCCAAAGGCTGTTGCAGTAAGCGCCAGAGGGATGAACATGAACTTGTTGATTTTCATCTGTAGGAATTTAATTTAATATATCTATGATAACGGTCGAATATACTTAGTCCTGATCAATAACTCTTACTTTGCCAAATACACCCAAAGGAAGTTTACTTCCAGCGGTAGCCTGTAAATACAGCTCGCCTGTTTCAATGCCTTGAGTAACCGGCAGTGTCTCTCTCAAAAGGTTCTCTACAATAATTGATGAAAAACCTAGCGAATAGGTATTAAGAATAAGGAAATGCTCCTTTACATCTAAGAGTTTTCCGACGTCCTTCATCATTTCCAGGATATTATCCTCTAGCTTCCATTTTTCGCCATTGGCACCATGGCCATAAGCGGGAGGATCGAGTATAATTCCATTATACTTTTTTCCACGTTTTACTTCCCGCTTAACAAACTTCAGAGCGTCCTCAATTACCCATCGAATATCTTTAAGCCCTGAGAGTTCCTGGTTCTCATTAGCCCAGTTCACCACCTGCTTTATAGAATCGACATGCGTCGTGTCGGCGCCCGAGGCCCGCGAAGCAAGAGAGGCCGCTCCGGTATATGCAAACAGGTTTAAAACCTTGGGTTTTAAAGTTTTAAGTTTTTTGATAGAGCTGCTTATATAGTCCCAGTTGACTGCCTGTTCGGGAAAAACACCCAGATGTTTAAATGAAGTAAGGCCCAGACGTAAGCGCAGATCAATATCTGTGTTTTTGTAAGAAATTGTCCACCTGTCAGACTGCTGAGGGTTTTTTTTAATCCACTCACCAGAAGTGGCGGAGCGTCCTTTAAAACGGATATGATGGAGCTTTTGCCATTCAGCTTCCGACAATTGCTTCGACCAGACTGCCTGAGGTTCAGGCCTTATAAGAATAACTGTTCCAAAGCGCTCAAGCTTTTCAAAGTTTCCACAGTCAATTAATTCATAGTCATACCAGTTTTCTGGTGTAAGAAGTTGGATCATAGTTAATAGTGTTCATCCAGGTTATAGCCTGTCCTTTGCAGCCTGAGTAAACTTGCTTGCAAATACAAAATCGTTAAGCTCATTGTTATCTGTATGAGCAATTTCTTTATTTGAACCTTGCCATTCTTTCCGGCCCTGGTATAAAAAGAGGATTTTGTTGCCAATGTTTATTACGGAGTTCATATCGTGCGTAACAACGATGGTAGTCATCTGATATTCTGACGTAATTTCATCAATAAGTTCATCAATCAGAATAGCTGTTCGAGGATCAAGGCCTGAGTTAGGTTCATCCACAAACAAGTATTTAGGTTGCATAGCTATAGCCCTTGCAATACCAACTCTTTTTTTCATTCCGCCGGAGAGTTCAGAGGGATATAGTTTATTCTTACCTTCAAGGTCGACGCGCTTCAATACGAAGTTTGCCCTTTCTGCCATCTCCTCTTTTGACTTAGTGGTAAACATACTCAAAGGAAACATGATGTTCTCTTCAACAGTCATAGAATCAAAAAGAGCGGAGTTTTGAAAAAGCATACCGATTTCTTTACGAATATCGATTCGCTCCGCAGTGGTCAGCCGGGTAAAGTCCCTGCCATCATAAATAACCGATCCCTGATCAGGCTCATGCAAGCCAACCATGCATTTTAATAAGGTCGTTTTTCCCGATCCCGATCCCCCTATAATGAGGTTATTCATTCCGTCTTCAAACGTGGCGGAAATGCCTTTTAAAACATAGTTCGTATCAAATGATTTGTGAATATCTTTTATCTCTATCATAGCATGAGGTCGGTTATTACGTAGTCGGCACAAAGGATAGTGATACAGCTTATAACGACTGTCTGAGTACTCGCTCTGCCCACCTCAAGGGCACTGCCTTTTACATAAAAGCCCTGGTAAGAAGATACGGACGTAATAATAAATCCAAAAAAGAAGGCCTTAACCAAAGCAACGACAACTGTATACGGATTGAAGCCTTCCGTTATTCCGGCATAATAATCTGCACCAGATATGGCGCCAGATAGTGTACCCCCGAGATAACCACCCAGGATAGCAAGCCCTATAGATATTATTACCAGTAAAGGAACCATGGTTATGCCTGCAATTATTTTTGGAAGTATCAGGTAGCCGGGAGCGTTGATTCCCATGATTTCCAGAGCATCAATTTGTTCGGTAACGCGCATGGTGCCGATTTCTGAGGAGATTGACGATCCTATCTTTCCCGCCAGAACCAAAGCGCTGATAGTGGGGCTTAATTCCAAAATGGCTGAGTCTCGGTTTACAGAGCCGATAATTGTACGTGGTATAAGATCGCTCATTAGCTGAAAGGCTATTTGCAGAGTCATTACCGCACCAACGAATGTAGAAATGATCGCGATAAGATAAAGCGAATCAACACCTATGTATACCATTTCATTGCTGATATTTTTAAGATAAATCTTCCATTTTTCAGGTCGCTTAAAAACAGCCTTAAGCAATAATATGTATCTTCCGAAGCTTGTAAACATAATGAGTTGTAAAAGTAATCTTTATAATAATAAGTTATCAGTTTCTCAATTTAAAAACGAAATAAAAAAGGCCTGTTGGATAAGAATAGTAGAAAAACGGGTTGAGATTGTCCAATATTAAACATTTCTGTTATTTAAGTGTGATAAACTTAAACCAAATAAGCAAGTCTTATGTTTGAATACTATGGAAAAAAGACTAACACGTAGCCGAAACAATAAAGTAATCGGAGGGGTAGCGTCCGGTTTAGGAGATTACTTAAATATGGATCCGACCCTTGTCAGAGTGATATTTATACTGCTGGCTGTTTTAGGGCTTTCAGGTGTGCTTATTTATATCATACTGTGGGTCGTCTTGCCTTCGGCATCTATTTATGAAGACGTTGCACGTTATCAGCCCGGTTTACATACAGAAAGAGCGCAGGATTTATCTCAGGCACCGTTAAGTCGCTCTCGGTCTACAGATAATACCAGGAATGTTGCCGGTGTTGTACTGCTGGCCTTGGGTATTTATTTCTTGTTGGAGGAGTTCTTTTATATACCCGAGTGGTTTTCTTTCAATAAGTTATGGCCTTTTATCTTAATCATTGTCGGGGTTTTAATTTTGGCCGGTGGAAAGAAGAGCAGAGAAGAAGTCCTTTCTGGAACTGATACAGGCCATTCGCCTGATTTCAGAGAAGATGACCGTTCGGGGACTCCATCCGATAACGATCCACTGCGATAAATCCTATGAAGAGAGAAAATGCTATCTGGGGCTTAGTGCTGATAGTAACAGGTGCGGTCTTCCTGTTACAGAATTTTGGCCTGGTTCATCTTGACTGGGATCAGATATGGAGGTTCTGGCCGCTGGTATTGATTCTTTTAGGATTTAATTTTTTGTTTTCCCGATATAGAGGGGGATTTCTTATTTCACTTGTTTTGACCATCTTATTTCTAGCCTTTCTACTTTACGAGGGGCTAGTCATTACACGGCATCAAACCGTTAAACCTTTTAATAGGAATAGCGCATGGAGTGGTCAAAAGCAGCAGGAGAGTATTTATACAGAGGATTACGAGACTAACGTTAAGTATGCAAATCTTACTATTAACGGTGGAGTCAGTAACTGTTTGATCGAATCTGAACCAGATAAGCTGTTTAAAGCGATATCCGCAACCGGATATTATAAGTATTTCTTGCGCAGCTTGTATTCCGACTCAAGCGTTTCTTTGAGTCTTCAGCTAAAAGATAAGGCAGATCACCCACTATCGGTTAAAGGCAACAAGCTGGACGTTCGGCTTAATACCCATCCTCTTTGGACTATTAATACGAATGCGCCAAGTTCTACATTCATTTTTGATATGAGCACCCTAAGAATAGGCAGTTTAAGTTTTTCTGAAAAGGTATCATTCGCAAAAATAAAGCTGGGAACATCTCGTGAAACTACCACAGTCAAACTGGACGACGGATTTGAAAAGCTTGCATTTACGGTACCACGGGCGACCCAGATTAAAGTTCTTTCCGAAGAAGATCTTCCTTCCTTAAAAGGGTTTTCCAAACAGGCAGATGGAAGTTTTATCACATCGGGATATAAGGAATCAGACGCCGGAATTCAAATAGTATTGAAAGGGAAGGGATCCGATTTGAGTATTGACTATTACTAAAGAGCTCTGGTTAGGAATTAGCGGCTTCAGTGCTGCATTTTGCGCAGATGCCCGTAATTATAAGGCTTACAGAAGAGGTTTTGAAACCCTTGGGCAGCCTTATTTTTGCAATGTGATTTTCATTAAAACAGTAGATCCCATTGCAGGACGTACAGTTAAAGTGAACATGTTCATCATGATGCTTTTTTTCAGTACAGGTTGAGTGACAAACAGCATAGTTTGCAGTTCCGTTAACATCTATAATCTTATGTATTATCCCTTTTTCTTCAAAGGTCTTAAGAATACGATAAAGCGTTACTCTGTCCACTTCAGCACCCAGCAGTTCTTCCAGATAAGGCTGTGAAGTTGCTACATCGCGTGTTGTTAATATTTCTAAAACCCTGTATCTGGGAGCGGTCTTTTTAAGGCGATGCTTCTCCAAAAGGGTATCAAACGTATTATTTATTACTTTCATTTCTTTATAAAATTAAGCAATATATATTATTGTTGGTTTAAAAAGAAATGTGCCATTGGCGAATTCTTTACCTTTGCGTAACGTTCAATCATGATAGAATGGTAGATAAAACAATATCGACAGTACCAGGGTACTGCAATTCTCTGGTCACCTACTCTCGTTTTCAAACTTGCGAAGTTGTTATCGGCAATGTTCCTATGGGTGGTAATAACCCCATCAGGATACAAAGCATGACAACTACAGATACAATGGATACAATGGCCACCGTAGAGCAAACGATCCGGATGGTTGAAGCAGGATGTGAGTATGTACGAATTACAGCGCCCAGCGTCAAGGAGGCTCTCAATCTTTCAAATATCAAGAGTGAGCTTAGATTAAGAGGTTATGATGTGCCGCTTATCGCCGATATTCATTTTACTCCAAATGCTGCCGAAGCCGCTGCCAGGATAGTAGAAAAGGTACGGATCAACCCTGGTAATTATGCCGACAGGAAGAAGTTTGACCAGCTTGAGTATACTCATTCGGAATATGAGGCGGAACTGGAGAGGATTTATAACAAATTTTCTCCCCTTGTTAAAGTGTGCAAGGAATACGGTACAGCTATGCGTATTGGTACCAACCATGGATCCCTTTCAGACAGGATTATGAGTTATTACGGAGATACGCCTCGAGGTATGGTTGAATCTGCAATGGAGTTTATAAGAATGTGCGAGAGCCTAAATTATTACAGCCTTGTTGTTTCAATGAAGTCAAGCAATCCCCAGGTAATGGTTCAGGCTTACCGGCTGCTCGTACAGGTAATGAAGGCCGAAAATATGCGTTATCCTTTGCACCTCGGCGTTACCGAAGCGGGCGACGGGGAGGACGGGAGGATAAAATCTGCTGTTGGCATAGGCACTTTGCTAGAAGACGGTCTGGGCGATACCATTCGTGTTTCGCTCACCGAAGATCCGGAACAAGAAGCGCCTGTAGCGATTGCTCTTGCTAGCCGATACAGTGAAAGAGCCGCATCTAAACAGCCCTTTACAGAACAAATGCATGCTATACATAGTGTATCAGGTTATACTCCTTATGAGTTTCAAAAGAGAGAAAGCAGGGAAACTGCTTCTTTCATTGGAGGAAGTCAGGTGCCGAGGGTTATTGTTGATCTTTCCATGCTCGAACTTAAAGATCCGGGAGTATTGTCGTCGGTGGGGTATAAATATTCCTATCTGCTGGATAAGTACGATATGAGCGAGCAGTCTGTAGATTTTGTTTATTTAGGGAAGGAACTGCCTTCGTTTACAATGCCTGGCAATCTAAAGCAGATATACAACTATCAAGCGTGGTTAAATCTTACACAACGAAATAATTGCCATCCCTTATTAACTCTTAGCGAGTACTATGCTGGCCAACAAAAAGACACCAGGCTAAACTTTCTCAGGGTAGTGAATGAGGATTTAGATGACAGGCTAACGAAAGTCTGTATATCAGACCCAACACTCGTTCTCATATTAAGCACTTCATCTGTACACGGAATGGCTGATCAGAGGCAGTTTTTCTTCAAGCTTCTGAACAATGGGGTCCAAGTGCCGGTAATTATTCAAAGAACTTACACTTCTATAAACACCAGGTACGATCCCGTCTCAACGTTTCAGCTCGCGGCTGCGACGGATACAGGAGCTTTGCTGATAGATGGCTTTGGCGATGGCATATGGCTTCGGGCGAATAACATAACACCCTCTGATATCACGAGTACATCTTTTGCAATATTACAGGCCACACGGTCAAGAATATCTAAGACTGAATATATATCATGTCCTAGCTGTGGCAGAACTCTTTTTGATTTACAAGAAACCACTCAAATGATACGAAGCCGGACAAGCCACCTCAAGGGACTCAAGATCGGCATCATGGGTTGTATCGTAAACGGTCCCGGGGAAATGGCTGATGCTGATTATGGATATGTAGGAACCGGTCCGGATAAGATTACCTTGTATCGAGGAAAGGAAGTAGTAAAGAAAAACGTAAGCAGTGCCCAAGCCCTCGACGAGCTAATCACTATTATTCAGGCTGACGGTAACTGGGTAGAATCATAAGGAAAGAGTCGGTAAGTGATCTTAAAAATCACCTGCCGGACTCTTACCGATAATAAGTTATTTTCTGGATATAGCTTTTCGTGCTGCCTCCACAATATGAGCGCTTTCCAAACCATATTTTTTCATAAGTTCTGTCGGGGTGCCACTCTCTCCAAAAGAATCATCTACTGCAACAAATTCCTGAGGTACCAGGTGTCTTGTAACAAGTAGCTGAGCTATGCTTTCGCCTAGTCCGCCGAAGCGATTGTGCTCTTCACAGGATACCAGACAGCCTGTCTTTGCAACTGAGCGTAATATGGAATCTTCGTCAAGTGGTTTTATGGTATGAATGTTTATTATTTCCGCATCTATACCTAGTTCAGCAAGCTTTTCACCCGCTTCAATTGCTTCCCAAACCATATGGCCTGTTGCAACGATAGTAACATCCTTGCCCTCATTAACCATCCATGCTTTCCCTATCTCAAATAGCTGATCAGGATCTGTAAATACAGGCATAACAGGCCGGCCAAAACGCAGGTATACAGGGCCTTCAAATTCCGCAATAGCCATAGTAGCAGCTTTGGTCTGGTTATAATCGCAGGTGTTAATAACGGTCATGCCCGGCAACATTTTCATCAGGCCAATATCTTCCAGTATCTGGTGCGTGGCTCCATCTTCTCCCAGCGTTAAACCAGCGTGGGATGCACAGATTTTTACATTCTTATTTGAATAGGCAATCGACTGGCGGATCTGATCATACACCCTCCCGGTAGAAAAATTTGCGAATGTGCCCGTAAAAGGTATCTTACCGCCAATGGTCATTCCGGCTGCAATACACATCATGTTTGCTTCCGCAATTCCTATTTGAAAAAACCGCTCGGGAAACTCCTTTATAAAGGCATCCATTTTAAGTGATCCGATAAGATCAGCACAAAGCGCAACCACATTTTCATTCTTTTTTCCAGCTTCCAGTAAACCGGCGCCGAATCCTGAGCGGGTATCTTTCTTTTCTGTGTAAGTATATTTTTTCATGTTAAGCTGTTCTCAGTTACAAAGTTCTTTCCAAAAGTTATACAGATTAATAATCACCATCCGAACATTGTAATTGAGCCAAAGCCAGCTCAAGCTGTTCATCATTTGGGGCTACGCCATGCCATTTATGAGTACCCATCATAAAATCAACCCCTTGACCCATTGTGGTATGCATTAGAATCATTATTGGTTTTCCTTTAAAAGCTTTTGTTTTCGCAAGTTCAAGAACCCGGATTACATCTTCCATATCGTTGCCGTTCATTTCCATCACATCCCAGCCGAAAGCTTCCCATTTTGCATGTAAGTTACCGAGTGAAAGCACTTGATCGGTAGGGCCATCAATCTGCTGTCCGTTCAAATCGATGGCAGATATAAGATTGTCCACTTTTTTATGAGGAGCATACATGGCTGCTTCCCAAATCTGACCTTCCTGTAACTCCCCGTCGCCATGTAAAGAAAACACAAGCGAGTTATCGTTGTTCAGACGCTTTGTTAAAGCCGCTCCAATAGCTACCGACAGGCCCTGGCCAAGGGAACCTGAAGCAATCCGGATACCGGGTAAGCCCTCATGAGTAGTCGGATGTCCCTGAACACGCGAGTTCAATTTCCTGAACGTAGCTAATTCCTCAATACCGAAGTATCCCGACCTTGCAAGTACACTATACCATACCGGAGAGATATGTCCGTTAGAGAGGAAGAAAAGGTCTTCACCTTTACCATCCATGTTAAAATCAGAATTATGCTTCATTACATGGAAGTAAAGAGCAACAAAATAGTCGGTACAACCCAATGAGCCTCCCGGGTGTCCAGACTGGCACTGATGCACCATTCTTACAATATCCCGTCTGACTTGTTTAGCTATACCATTAAGTTTTTCAATGTCTGCCTTCATTTTTTTGGAAAGAAAATCAAAATTAGAAATAAAATGTGCAATAAAGCTTAGTTGCTCAATAAATCAAGTATCTGCTTAGAAGCAGCTTTCGTATTTACCTTATCTATTATCTTTACTATAATTCCCTGTTTATTAATAAGGAATGTCTTACGCGCCGTTCCCATATAATTCCGGCCATACATGCTTTTCTCCACCCATACGCCATATGCCTCAACAATTTTCTTATCGGTATCAGCCAGGAGTGTAAAAGGAAGATCATACTTGGAAGAAAATTTTTGGTGCGATGTTTCGTCATCAGTACTAATCCCTATAAGAGCAAAGCCCTTATCTTTTAGCAGCTGATAGTTATCTCTAAGGTCACAAGCCTGCGCTGTACAACCCGAAGTATTGTCCTTTGGATAAAAATACACAATTAAATCCTTCCCAGCATAGTCACCCAGACTAACCTCATTTCCGTACTGGTCCTTTGCTGAAAATCCAGGTGCCTTCATGCCTTCTTCTAATTTGTTCGCCATACTATTGCTATTTAATAAAAGTCGCTTTATAATTCTTCGTATTTTGTTTGTTATCAACAATCTTTAGCTCAAATACGTGCTTCCCACTGCTTAAGCCTTTATCCAATACGTGCCACATGGTTCTTGACTTAGGATCATATTCCATCAAAACCCACTGTCCATCTATATAACCTTTAAAGGACGCTATACCCGACAAATTGTCCCACACCTTGAGTTGTAGCTTTTGCAGACCTTTTAGGGTCTTTCCATTGAAGAGATTAATCGGTTTCACGTAGGGTGCCACAGTGTCTGTTGTAATGTGAAACGTATCAAATGAGCTTACGCTTGCTCTGACGAAACCGTTTTCATACGTTCCCCCCTGAGAAGAACCCCTGCTGTTCACAATAAGGGACTTGTTCTGCAGTTGGGATGTTAATGCAGGTTTTGCCCTGATTGAAACAGAGTAAGGAGTATGTAGAGGGGTAAGCCGGTTATGTATCTGATGGTAATCTGAATAACCAGTTGTAAATACCCTCTTCGAGTAAGTAAAGACCATATCATTATACAATGCTCCCTTAGGAATCACCACCTTAATGTCATCCGTATTGAAGATGTTTTGCTCATTATATTTAAAGGTCTTTACGCCAGAGGACTGTTTCCTGTTGCTGAGGTTCGCTTTGGAGTTGTATTTTATTTCAAATCTGAGGATACTTCGATTACCTGCAATATCTTCCACGCTAAACTTCAGCTTATGTATACTGTCGTCTTTTAAATTGATAATTCCACTATTTACAAGTGTTTTATAGTTGTTTAAAGGATTTCCCGGCTCTACAAAAGCTTTTTGTATAGTTTTTCCGTAAAGAAGGTAAGAAGGGTAATCAATATGTGCATTCGAAGCTCTTGTATTTGCAAAAGAAAATCGATCATTTTCAAAGAAAAAAACCACCTGACTATCCAGCATAAGCTCAATAGAATAGATGCCATTTTTATTTCCGGCAGCTTGTCTGTCAAAGGTCGTGATGCCAAATCCTACGTCTCCGCTAAAGTTAATCACGGGAGAGCCGCTTAGGTGGTAGATGCCGTCAGAGCCTTTTACCTCAAAGTATTGTTTTGGCGTATCTTCGTTAAATGGTTGTCCATTAAGTCGATACATATACAAAGCGGTTATAGAAGGTTCAATTGGATCATTAACCGGTAAGCCGAACAAGGCGGGGTTTATTACTTCCTCCGTTTTAGTATCCCTGATTTCATAATGCAAATGCGGCCCGCCTGATGAGCCCGAGTTACCCGACCAGGCAATCAAGTCACCTTTCTTAACCGGAATTTCCAGAGAAGAAGCAGGAAAGTCTACCGCAAAAGACTCCATTTTACGCTGATAGAAACTTACAAGCTGCGATATCTTAGGACTAAAACGCTGTAGGTGTGCATATACACTGGTGAATCCGTTGGGATGAGTAACGTATAAGGCATTGCCGAATCCTCCCAGCTGGACACGAAGTCTTGATACATAGCCATCGGCAACGGCATAAACCGGATAGCCCTCGCGCTGGTTCGTTCTGTAATCCAGGCCGGAATGAAAGTGATTGCCTCTTATCTCACCAAACGATCCCGAAAAGGAGGGAGGTAACTTCATAGGCGCGTTGAAAACACCCTTTGGATAGGGGTGTCTTTGTGATGCTGACAGGCTGAAGGCCGGGTTGAGGGCAAAAGGGAATACAATTAAAATAAAAAGAAGCTTATTTAATTTCAAAATCCAGTAGTTTTTCATTTTCAATATACCCCTGCAGCCTGTCTCCACGCTTAACTTCACCTACTCCGGCAGGAGTGCCTGTAAAAATCAGATCTCCCTTTTTTAAGGTAATGAACCGAGATATGAATGCAATAAGAAAGTCAAATGAAAAAATGAGGTCTCTTGTATTTCCTTGCTGAACTAAAGTCTGGTTTTTAAGCAAGCTAAAGTTGATCGCTTCCAGGCTTTGGAAAGATGTTTTTTCGACAAACCTGCCAATGGGCGCGGAGTTATCAAAAGCTTTGGAAAGCTCCCATGGAAGACCTTTGCCTTTGAGCTTTCCCTGTAAGTCGCGAGCTGTAAAATCAATTCCTAATCCTATTTCAGTGTAGTAGTCTTTTGCAAAACGCTCAGCTATGTGCTTTCCCTCTTTGGCTATTTTAATTATGAGTTCCACTTCATGGTGTAAGCTTTCCGAAAAGTCAGGATAATAAAAAGGCTTGTTATCTTTTAGCAGGGCCGTATCAGGCTTCATAAAAATAACAGGAGACTCGGGTATCTCATTTTTCAGCTCTTTCGCATGATCGGCATAGTTTCTGCCTACTGCAATAATTTTCATAAGCCAAAAGTAAGCAAACAGTATGGCACTGCGAAAGCTACATAATAGAGATCCTTTTTATTACTGTCTCACCACCTGCAATAAGTCTGATGAAGTAATACCCGCTGCTAAGTTTGGATGTAACCGAAAAACTATTGTTCTGCTCTCCGGAAGCTACTCTTTGAGAAAGGAGCGTTGCTACCTCATTACCCAAAACATCCATTATCTTTATGGTAACATTAGTATCTTTGTTAAGAGAATAAGATAAAGATATCTGGCCGTCTCTAACATTTGTGAGCACCTTTACATTGCTAAGCGTCCGTGAATCCGGTCCGCCTTTTTGCGAACCTGCGGTATTGGTGTTATTTTGAGAGGCTGAAGGAGAACTGAAAACCCTTGTATTAACAGGCTTGAAAGGAACGATATTTAATCTGATGTCATTCTTGCCAGGTCTGTCAGGACGCGTGTCTTTAACCCGCGTAGAAGGCTTTTGCTGAAGTCTCTTCGTACTGTCATTAACATCTATAGTAATAACCCCGGTATCGTACACATCCACAGCGTAAACACCGTTAACAAACAAACAAAAAGAAATAATGAGCAGGTAAAGTTTTTTCATATCATATCCTTAACAAATTTAGAAATGATTTTAAATAAAGACATCCTTTTAACACTATTTAACAAATACAATTCTTAAGGGTTTTTAGTATTGCTTAAAACTCTAATTTAATGCACGTTGTTTAAGTCTGAAGCATAACTTACATTTGTGCCCAATTTAAAAATATTAAGTGGGAAATCATAAAGATATACACCGGCTTTCTGCGGCCGGATTATTAATAAGTTTAGGCATCATATACGGTGATATCGGAACTTCGCCATTATATGTTTTTAAAGCAATAATTGCCGGCCGCGTAATTACTACGGACCTTATTCTGGGAGGTATTTCCTGCATATTCTGGACCCTCACTCTGCAAACAACTATTAAATATGTTCTTATAACGCTTCGTGCAGATAACAAAGGCGAAGGTGGCATCTTTTCGCTTTATTCTCTGGTAAAGCGGAAAGCCAAATGGCTTGCCGTGCCTGCAATGATCGGTGGAGCCTCATTACTGGCAGACGGGATGATCACTCCCCCCATTACTATCACAACGGCTATAGAAGGCCTGCATATCTTTGCTCCAGACCTGCCTGTTGTACCTATAGTCATTGCTATTATAACCTTCCTGTTTATTATTCAGCAACTCGGAACCTCGCTTGTAGGCCGGGCCTTCGGACCTATTATGTATGTGTGGTTTACCATGATGGCTGTTCTCGGAATCGCATATGTATGGCGGCAACCCGAAATACTCAAGGCCATCAACCCCTATTATGCCTGGAATATACTCACTAATAATCCCAATGCGTTTGCAATCATAGGGGCCGTGTTTTTATGTACTACCGGAGCCGAAGCTCTATATTCAGACCTGGGTCATTGCGGCCGGTCTAATATCCGCATAAGCTGGTTTTATGTTAAGGCCTGCCTTGTATTAAACTACGCAGGCCAGGGAGTATGGCTGTGGCAGCATCAGGGTACGGTTCTTGCAGAAGGAAGCAATCCGTTCTTTCTTCTTATGCCCGAGTGGTTTGTTATATTTGGAATCGGACTAGCCACTATGGCTGCGGTAATTGCTAGTCAGGCCATAATTTCGGGCTCCTATACACTAATTTCCGAAGCAGTTCGGCTCAATCTATGGCCAAAAGTGCGCATAAATTATCCGTCTAATCAAAAGGGACAACTCTATGTGCCTTCAGTGAACTGGCTCTTGTATGTCGGATGCATTGTAGTAGTACTTATGTTCCGAAAATCAGAGGCCATGGAAGGCGCATACGGACTCGCCATATCGCTTACTTTTCTTATGACCACTATACTTGTAACCGTATACCTTATGCGAAAACAATTTCCCGTCTATTTAATTGTACTTTTTGCTTTAGTATACGGCGTCATTGAGCTGGCTTTTCTTGCAGGTAATCTTACCAAATTCCTTCACGGAGGCTGGTTTACTATGCTCATCGCTATTATAGTTTTCTTAGTGATGTGGGCGTGGTCATCCGCCAGGCGGATAAAAAACAGATATGTAAAGTTTGTAGAAATAGAAGACTATTACAGTATCATCAATGATCTTAGTACAGATCAGAGCGTGCCAAAATATGCTTCCCAGCTGGTTTATCTTACAAGTGCTAACTTCAGCTCCGAAATTGAGTCTAAGATCATATATTCCATACTTCAAAAGAAGCCCAAACGTGCCGATGTATACTGGCTTGTGCATGTTGATGTCACCGACGAACCGTATACATTGGAGTACAAGGTTGATTTTCTAATTCCGAATAAACTTATCCGCATAGATTACCGTTTAGGCTTTCGGGTCGAGCAGCGCGTGAATGTTTTATTTCGGATGGCCGTAGAAGATCTGGTAAGCAAGGGAGAGGTGGATATAACAAGCCAGTATCCGTCTTTAAATAAGCATCATGTTGTCGGCGATTTCAAGTTTGTCGTACTCGAAAAAGTATTGTCCCGCTCTAATAAATTAACCCTGCGCGAGCGTATTATTATGGCTCTCTACTTAATCGTTAAACGCTTCGGGCTTTCTGAAGAGAGAGGGTTCGGTTTGGATCTGAGCTTTGTAACTGTCGAAAGAGTTCCTCTTATAGTTTCAGGCACCGAAGATATTAACCTCACGAGGCTTAAATAGGCAAGCGAAACTTTCTGATCATTTCTATTTCAAAGGAACCTTGTATCCTGATCCAAAAGGACATCGATATAAGGTTTCATTGAAATATTAAAAATAGCTCTCGAGAGCCTGGTATCTGTAATGGAATATTTCTTTCACTTTTTTATGGACAAAGAGTGTACCGGCAAGCGACCCAAGAAAGCTTTTGCCAATATCATAGTAAAGCAGGTCTTTCATAAGTACTCCCTTATCAGTCTCCTCAAAGTGATGTTCATGATGCCACATTCTATAAGGCCCCTGCCTTTGCTCATCTATAAAATACTCCATGTGCTTAATGTGAGTAATTTCAGTACACCAGTCAAGAGGAATATTGAACATCGGTTTAATTTTATAATTTATAAGCAGGCCCTCATACATAACATCCGGCAGAGGGCTCATTATCTTAAACTCAAGTTCTTTTGGAGTAACTTCGTTGAGGTTTTTCGGAGTGGCGAAAAAATCCCAGGCTTCCTTTAAGCTCAGGGGTAATATCTGTTCCTGATATAACCTGCGTATCATGTCTATCCTTTGAATTATTTGGAATCAGGCATTTCTCCCGTAGCCACCCAGTTTATGGCTTCGTGAAATTCCGCTTGTTCAAAACCTCGGAATTTGCCGGGCATAACTTTGCTAAACATATCGGTAAATCTGATGATGCCTTCCTTGTCAGTAACAATTGCAGCTCTGTTCCACTTTGTGAAGTTTTGAAGGCCAAGCAGAGCGTCCTGCATCCATGCACCGAAGGTAAAGTTGCCTATGTTTGTATCCAGTTTCAATAGATAGTTGAGCTCTCCTGTCTTCTGAGTTTTCTCCTTCACATGTGGCATCACCACATCATCAAAGTCTTCTTTCGTAATTTCCCCTACTGCCTGAAATGCAGCAATATTATCCGGTGTGTTTTCAATAATCTGAATCATAGTGATCGTGTTGATGTTTCAGTTAAACACACAGAAAAATTATTTGTGTTACCAGCCGTAAAATAATGCGCTGCCTGTCAGTGAGCTCTTCAAACCTCTGTTAAGCCCTCCGCATTTTTATTCGGTTGCGGTGTCTGTTTTGCGAAGTTTGCTATGCTTGTATCCATAACTGAAATAGATAACAAGCCCTACTGCGAGCCATATTAGAAACCTTAGCCAATTAACGTATCCGAGTTCTGTCATCAGGTATAGGCAGCTTAACAAACCAAAAACCGGTATAATAGAGAAGCTTTTTATAAAGCAAAGAATAGCAAGTCCAAAACTCAATAGCAGGAATATAAGGTAAGGTATATTATGTTTAAAAACATCCCAGTCATCCACATTTTCAAATAGGCTCTTCACCGGTTCAATAAATACAAAAATGCCCGCTATCCACAGTCCAGGCACGATATACTTTGAATTGATGTAAGGAATCCTAAACTTCCCCCTTCTGTCGTCCTTGCTTTCTCCCAGTACAAGCACTCCGCCACATACAAGCACAAAAGCAAACAGCGTACCTATACTGGTTAAATCCGTAACTTCCGTAAGATTCATAAAAAGCGCCGGTATGGCTACAAATATCCCTGTAACAATGGTAGCAAAGCCGGGAGTTTTATACTTAGGGTGTATCCTGGAAAAAGCTTTTGGCAGCAGTCCGTCCCTGCTCATGCTCATAAAGATCCGGGGCTGTCCTATCTGAAATATCAGCAACACACTTGCTGTAGCAATCACTGCGCTGATGGAGATGATGTAACTGATACTATTCAAGCCCTTGCGTTCAAAAACATAAGCAAGCGGGTCAGCCACTCTAAGTTCTTTGTAATTGACCATGCCTGTTAAAACCAACGCGATCAGGATATATAACACCGTACAAATTATCAACGAATAGATCATACCCCTGGGAAGATCTCTTTGCGGATTCTTACATTCCTCTGCAGTGGTAGATATCGCATCGAAGCCAATATAGGCAAAGAATACGCCCGATACACCCTTCATCATTCCGCTGAATCCGTTAGGCATAAAAGGGCTCCAGTTAGAAGGTGTTATATAAAAAAAGCCAAGAGCAATTACAGCTATCACAACCGCAATTTTTAATACCACCATTGCATTGGTTGCTCTTTTGGTTTCCTTTATACCTATATAAACCAGGTAAGTAATAATTGCTACAATAAGCAAAGCAGGGAAATCAGCAATCAGTCTTATATTTCCTATACGCGGAGCCGACGTCCAGGCAAGCGCCTGGTGCTGGAGCATACTCGTTATATCCGCTGTATTTCCGCTATTAATCAATTCGTTCAAATGCTTATCTGCCCGGTAGGCAGACAGGTAATCAAGCGTCATATAAGCAGGGACATTGATATTGAAGCCCTGAAGCAGGTTTACAAAGTACTGGCTCCAGGATATGGCCGTCGCAATGTTACCAATAGCATATTCCATCAAAAGGTCCCAGCCAATTATCCAGGCAATCAGTTCGCCGAAAGAAGCGTAAGCGTACGTATAGGCACTGCCGGATACAGGGAGCCTTGAGGCGAACTCCGCATAACACAGGGCTGAAAATCCGCATGTTACAGCTGTAATAATAAATAAAACAGATACACCCGGACCTCCATGAAAAGCAGCCTCACCAATAGTCGAAAAGATACCGGCACCAACAATGGCGGCTATTCCCATAAAGGTGAGGTCCTTCACAGTTAATACGCGCTTCATCGAGGAGTCTGAAACTCCTTCTACCTCACTAAAGCCACTGTCTATGTCTGCATAAATAGACGAAACTGATTTTTTTCTAAAAAGATTTTTGGGCATTCTCTGCGCGTTTTCAATTGATAAAAACGCGCAAACTTAATAAATCCAAAAGGTTATAGAACAGAATAGTTAAAAAATATCCTAAACTGTTTATCTGCAACTCCGTATGAAATTTACTGGTTAAAACGCAGGCTTAACCAGTTCTTCTTTAATAAAGGAAGCAAGTTCATGAATGTAAGCAGTACTAAAGTCAAATCGTATCCCGGCAGCTTCATAAATTTCTTTTATGGAGCGTGTATAACCAAGTTTTAACGCTTCTTTATACATCGCTAAAGCTTCTGCCGGCCTTTCCTTATAGTTTTTCCATATAGCAATGGCGCCAAGCTGCGCGATGGCATATTCTATATAATAAAAAGGTACTTCAAAAATATGGAGTTGTTTCTGCCATAAATTGCCCAGGGCCTCCTCATAGCCGTCCCAATTGCAGAAGTTATTGCCAAAAGGAGCAAGTATCTGCTTAAACGCCTCCGTCCGTTCTTCACTGCTATGCTTGGGATTCGTGTATATCCAGTGCTGGAACTGGTCGACCACCGCTACCCACGGCAGAGTTTTAAGAACATCACCCAGCTGATACATCTTAGCGCGCTTCAGCTCATTTTCATCACTAAAAAACACGTTCCAATTATCCATCGATATCAGTTCCATACTCATAGAAGCAAGCTCAGCAACCTCCGAAGGCAAGTGTTTGAAGTCATTAAGCTCCAGGTTGGCCGAAAGGAATGTGTGTACAGCATGCCCACCTTCATGGACCATGGTTGTAAGATCTCTGAAGGTATTGGCTGAATTCATAAAAATAAAAGGAGCTCCCGTTTCAGCCAAGGGATAGTTGTAACCGCCCGGGGCTTTTCCAAGCCGGCTTTCTACGTCAAAAAGCCTGTTTTTACGCATCATATACAATGCAGATCCCATGTACGGATCGATTGCATTGAAACAATCAATAGCTTTGTTTATCAGTTCTTCTCCGTTTCCAAAGGGCTTGAGAGGCGGATTGCCATGCGGATCGACATCCATATCCCAGGGCATAAGCTTTTCAATACCAAGTGCTTCTCTTCTGTTAGCAGCTTCCTCCTGTAAAACAGGCACTATTTCTCTGCTTATAGCGGCATGGAAATCATAGCAGTCCTGCACATCGTAATCAAAGCGGGCAAGCGCTTTAAACATATAATCTCTAAAGTTCTCAAAATCAGCATTCAGGGCAATCTGGTGGCGTAACGATAAAAGCTCATCAAATAAAGAGTCAAGTCTGGCTTTATCTTCGAGCCTTCTCGAAGTAATGGCTTCCCACGCCTGCCTTCGTTGTCTCCGGTCGGTGCTTTTAAGGAAAGCAGAAGCCTGCTCTAACGTATATTCTTTCCCTTCTATCAGCACCGACATAGCTCCTGTGATAGACTGATACTGTTGTTGTTTTAGCTGTATCTCCATAAACAGAGGAACGTTCTCTTCTCTGAAAAGATCGAGGGCATTTCTGGTAAGCTTGATTAGAATTCCATGGGTAAGCTCATCAAGATCGTTCACAAAAGGACAATCGATAAACTTGCGGTTAAGCTCGTCATTCAAAGGGGCAAGTTTAGGCTCTATTTCCGTTGTAAAGTATTGAAACTCTTTCAGCAGCAATTCGTCCGCAGTATTACAGGTCATGCGTATATACCGCCACGCAAAATCTTCCTCCAGTACAGCATCAAGCTCACTTCTGTCTTTTAGCCACGCCTCCAATGCATCCTTGCTGTCGATGGTTCTGTTAAGCAGGCTGTTAAACAAGGGTTCAACAGTTTCCCATTTTATGTCAAGATCTGCCGGAACAAATGATCGTGTTTTTTTTTCAATTTTCATAAGTTAACAAAACGTTTTAAAGTTAACAACGGTCGAAAGCTAATCGTTTATCGCCCCAGGTATATGTCCAAAAGGAACAATACAGCAAATACTGCCGAAGCGATGCCATTGGTAGTTCCAAATGCTAAACTCATTTTACTCAAATCGTTCGGTTTAACCAAACTGTGCTGATAAACAAGCAAAGAGGTAAAAATAACTACGCCCAAGCCGTAAAACAATCCCAAAGGCATTAAAAAGAAAGGGATGATCACGAATATCACGCTCAGTATGTGTAAAACAGACGAAACTTTTAAGGCGTTTTTTCGCCCCAGCCAAACAGGAATAGAATGTAAATTATGACTTCTGTCAAACTCATCATCCTGTAAGGAGTAAATAATGTCAAAGCCGCTAACCCAGCAAATAACTGCCAGCGAAAACAGGATAGGCAGCAAAGCAAAGGATCCTGCAACAACAAGGTAGGCACCAACAGGAGCCAGGCTTAGTCCTACACCCAGGATCAGATGGCACAAAGGAGTAAAGCGTTTGGTATAACTGTATCCCAGGATAACGGCCAGGGCTACCGGTGATAAATAGAAACAAACCGGATTTATTAAATAGGTAGTAAGTATGAATAAGCCACAGTTTATAAGCGTGAAAAGCAGGGCATTGCGCGCGCTTAGTCTACCTGCAGGAATATCTCTTACAGCGGTACGTGGATTCTTTGCATCGAAAGATCTGTCCAAGTACCTGTTAAACGCCATGGCCGCATTGCGAGCGAAAATCATACAAAAGATCATCTTAAACAGCTGCTCCCAGCTGAACGCATAATCAGTGGTAGACACTGCCAGAAAAAAGCCTATAAAAGCAAACGGCATAGCAAAGATAGTATGGGCGAACAGAACGAGCGACAAATATTTTTTCATAATCAAGCTTCAGCAAAGGTAAGGCAAATTACAGTGCCTTGAAAGCAGTAGCCCTGTAAGCCGTAGTACTTAACCGGTCCATCCCTAAACAAATAAGCGCTTCGAGCGTTTTTGCTCTTATACATATCAATTAACTATGAAATCAATCAAAGTATTTATCTCGGTGCTGCTTCTTGCAACCGGTTTGCTTTTATCATGCAAGCAAAACACAACAGACGATCTTGCCAAAACATGGCTTGTTACCGATATTCATCCTACGGTTAATTTGCCAGATACATTAAAATCAAGGCTTATTTCAGGTTCCGAAATGACCTTTACTAAAGACGGTAAATACACCACCACCGGAGGAATAGGGGTAGATCAGGGTACACATACGGTCGATAAAGACGGCAAAACTCTTTCTACTGTTTCTCAGGCCGGCAAATCCAGCGCAGTATATGAAATTAACAGCCTGAGTAAAACCGAGCTTAAATTAACTAATAACGGAAATACTGTAACGCTTACAGCAAATAAATAAAGCCATGGGATTATTTGACGAATTAAATAAAGCGGTAGTCAGCCAGCAGCAGCTGTTAAATTACAACGATCTGCTTAGCAAGGCAGGAGTGAGCATTCCTGACCTAAAGGTTGCCGATGAAGGCGGCACATTGAAAGTTTCGGGCACGGTTATAGACATGCAGCAGGCTGAGAAAGCTATCGCAGCATTAAAGGCGGCGGCTCCGGGCAAAGAAATCGAGAACCTGCTGCAGGCAGAAGACCTTACCTCTAAGAATATAAAAATGCAGGTAATGACCAAAGAGTCCAATCTCAATATACGCCGCGGTCCGGGCACAAAGTTCGAAGTAGTAGGTAAAGCTCCTCATCTCAGCATTGTTCAGCTTATCAAACGAATGTATAATGACTGGTACTTTGTACGAACAGAATCAGGAGTGGAAGGCTTCTGCGCGAAAGACTTTTTAAGGGAGATTTAGATCGAATTGCCATCAAGCCGCATTTGGAAATGCGGCTTTTTTATTTTGTTTCCTATCGGACGAGGTCTCTGTGCCGGCTTTGTTTAGTGTTTTCCCTTCAAAACTATGTCTTAGCATATAATCCCTGAGCACACAAGCTGCGTACACCAATCCTTCAAATTAAACGATACTTATTGTCCGCACGAAAAACCATCTGAAACCCGTTTCATGTCCCCATCGTCGATCATAATTGTTAAAGTTATATCATATATTGAATTCTATTAGAATTTTTTATAATAAATATGCTCTTGGGTGATCAGTTTTACAAAACTTTATCGTAAATATGTATTAATGAATCGACACAGCTTATCTATGCCTCTAATGTTAACTTTCATTCCCTTCCACGTTTCCACTGATCGATGTTGCATGCATTCTATGCGCACAATTTGTAGCTGCTAAGAGGCGCAAATCTTCGACACAACTGCCAGCACGGCACTGCAAACCATTTTTTCATTAACCAGCATACTCCGCAAAAAGATGTATGCACTAAACAAACGATTGAAATGCAAAAAAAACTACATGCATTCCGAAGGGGGAGACTATTCCCTGTATTTTTACTTCTGCTGGTACTTATAACAGTACACAAAAAAGTTGTAGCTCAGCAAATTACTGTCACCGGCCGGGTAAGTGAAAAAGGCTCAGGGCTCGCGCTGCCAGGGGTAAGTGTACGGGTTAAAGGCGGAACAAAAGCTACTTTTACCGACGCAAAAGGACAGTTCTCCCTTCCTCTGAAGCCTGCCGAGCGCACTCTTGTATTTACATTTATAGGCTTCAATACCCGTGAGCTCGCCGTTAAAGGCACTCTGCTTAATGTGGAACTTTCCTCCTCTGATACAAAACTCGATGAGGTGGTGGTAGTAGCTTACGGTACAGCTAACCGCGGAAGCATTACAGGTTCTGTGGCGTCTATCAATGGCGAGAAGCTGGAAAGCAGGCAGGTGTCTGACATAAGCAAGGCCCTTCAGGGTATGGCACCGGGTATACAAACCTCTTCGGCTTCCGGCCAGCCGGGTACCTCTGCTGCCGTGCGTATCCGGGGAATAGGATCAATTAACGCTTCGAGCGCGCCGCTCTACGTGGTTGACGGAAGCCCATACGACGGCGATATCAACGCAATCAGTCCAAACGACATTGCATCAATCAGTGTGCTTAAAGATGCCTCTTCCAGTGCGCTTTACGGTTCCAGGGGCGCCAATGGTGTTATCATCATTACGACTAAGCAAGGACAGACAAGCGGCGAAACAAAAGTAAACGCAAGCGTGAATCAGGGTTTCTCCTCCAGGGCAGTTAAAGATTATGAGCAGCTGACAACCGATCAGTACTTCGAATTATATTGGGAAGCTCTTCGCAATAAAGGGTTAACCAATGGCTTAAATGCAGACCTTGCAGCTAAGTCTGCAAGCCAGAACCTCGTTAAAGTTCTTGGTATCAATCCCTATGGTCCTGATTTTCCCAAGCCTGTGGAGCCTAACGGAAAACTTGACGCAGATGCACGTCCGTTATGGAATGATAGCTGGGCTGATGAAATGACCCGTACCGGTAAGCGTACAGAAGCCGAGCTTAGTTTTAGCGGCGGAAACGAAAAAAGCCGTTTTTATATCTCAGGAGGATACCTGAATGATCAGGGGGTGGGCATCGGCTCCGGGTTTAAGCGTTATAATACCCGGGTAAATGTAAGTACCCAGGCAAAGAGCTGGCTTGCGGCCGGCCTGAATGTAAGTGCGACGAATTCTAAGCAGGATTTTCCGCAGTCCGAAGACAGTCAGACCTCTAATATTATTAACTTTCCAAGGATTGTTGCGGGCTTTTATCCTGTTTATGAGCGCAAAGAAGACGGCTCTCTCAAACTGGTAAACGGTAAGAAGGTAGTTGACTATGGAGAATATCGCCCGAGTGCGGCCAGCCCGCGCACAAACCTGGTAGGAACCGTTGGCTTAGATAAGTCGGAAATAGTAAAGGACAATGTTTCTGCACGTAGCTTCCTGGAAGCAACCATCCTTCCCGAGTTAAAATTTAAAACCTCCTACAGCGCAGATTTCAATAACCGAAACGACCACTTTTACTCCAATCCGCTCTACGGAGGCGCAGTGAGTATAGGAGGTGCGGTGAGCCGCGAGAATATACGGACCTTTTCTTACACATTAAGCAATATCCTTACTTACAATAAGAAGCTAAGACAGGATCATAACCTCAGTCTCTTAGCGGGACAGGAATTTTATAGCTTCAATATCAGGAACATGGCCGGAAGCAGACAGAAGTTTGTGTTGCCGGGATTTTATGAACCTGTTGCCGCATCCCAGTTAAACGACTTTACAGGCCAGGCTACCGATTACGCTTTGCTAAGTTTTCTTGGAAGGGCGGAGTACGATTACCTTAGTAAATACTATATGTCTGCATCCGTACGTACCGACGGTTCATCCCGTTTCTCTCCGTCTTCACGATGGGGTACTTTCTGGTCTGTGGGAGCATCATGGAAAGTATCTCAGGAGGAGTTTTTGAAAAACCAGGCATGGCTGGATATGCTTACGCTGAGAGCCAGCTACGGTGCTCAGGGAAACGACAATATTGGTACTTATTATGCCTATGAAAGCCTCTACTCTATTAAGAATAATTTAGGCGAAAGCGGTGTGGTTACCTCAAGGCTTCCAACGCCCGATTTGAAGTGGGAAAGTAATCTGAACCTCAATATTGGTCTTGACCTTGCGGTGTTCAACAATCGTCTGGGAGCAAGCATTGAATTTTTTAACAGGCAGTCAAAAGATCTGCTGTTCTCAAGGCCTCTTGCACCGTCCCTGGGCTTCTCTTCTATAGACGCTAACGTAGGAGCCCTCAGAAATAAGGGTATCGAAGTCCAGCTGAAGGGCAGCCCTGTAGTGCGGGGCGATTTTCGATGGGATATTGATTTTAATATAACCCATTATAAAAACAAAATTACTTCACTGCCTCAGTCTTCTATTACGTCCGGCACCAAAAAGCTCATGGTTGGTGGTTCTATTTACGATTTTTACATACGCGAATGGGCAGGTATAGACCCTGAAACAGGCAATCCACAATGGTATAAGGTAGATGAGAACAAGAATAAAACAAAAACAGGTAAATACAGCGATGCTACGCCAACTTTTCAAGGCAGCGCACTGCCCGACGCCTACGGCGGTATTACCAATACCTTCCGGTATAAAGGGATTGAGCTTTCTGCTTTGCTGGCTTACAGTCTGGGAGGTAAGATTCTTGACTCTGATTATACGATGATGCTTCACAACGGAAGCAGCCCGGGCCGGGCATGGGCTGCAGAAATAGCCAAGCGCTGGACTCCTGAAAATAGGAATACCAATGTGCCAAGGCTTACTACCGACAATTTAAGCTGGACCTCCACCTCAACCCGCTTCCTGTACGACGCTTCCTACGCACGCCTGAAAAACTTGGGTCTGAGCTATACTTTGCCTAAGGGGCTTACTCAGCGGCTTAAGGTCAATACTGTACGTGCATCCCTGGTTGGAGAAAACTTACTCACCTTCTACGGACATAAAGGTATGGACCCTGAGCAGGCTATAGGCGGTACTACGTATTACCGGTATCCTGCAATGCGCACACTTTCTGCTGGTTTACAATTCAACTTTTAATTATCACACGTATTATGAAACGATTAATTCACCTTCATACCTTACTTATCGTAGCCCTACTTTTGTCGGCAGGTGCATGCAAAAAAGAACTGGATACACGGCCGTCCAACGCTGTTCCGGCCCGCGATCTGTTTAAAAATACCACAGGCATTGAAACTGTTCTAAACGGTACCTGGAGCTATATGAACGATACCTATTCTACCTATGCAAATCCGGGCTATAGTTCCATACTGCGCACCAGTGATGCAATGGGCAGCGACATCGCAGTTTTAACAACTAAGTACGGCTATAATACGGCATACACCCTCAATCAGATGCACAACAGCACCGATTCGAGAACCAATTTCTTTTGGTCTTTACTTTATAAAGTAATCAATAACAGCAACAACATTATAGCGCACGTCGACGCGGCAGAAGGCACTCAGGCAGACAAGGATCGCTTAAAAGGTCAGGCCTTGGCACTCAGAGCCAACAGTTACCTTATGCTGACAAGCTTTTACCAGTTTTCCTATCTTAAAGATCCGGATGCTCCCGGTGTACCGCTATATACCGAACCGTCTGACGAAAGCACCCCAGCCAAACCGCGTGCCAGCCTGAGAGAGGTGTACAAGCAAATTAATGCAGACCTGCAGCAGGCGGCCAGTCTTCTACACGCATATACCCGTCCGGGTTCTGTAAAGTATAAGATCAATAAAGACGTAGTGAACGGTCTTCTGGCACGCACGGCCTTAAACACCGGCCAGTGGGCTGCGGCAGCATCGTATGCTGCACTTGCCCGTAAAGGGTATGGCTTTATGACGGAAGCACAATATCTGGAGGGCTTCAATAACGTCAATAATCCCGAATGGATATGGGGCCATGGCCAGACACCCGAACAAAGTGTCGCCAGCTACAGCTTTCAGTATCTTGATGTAACCTCTACCGCAGGGTACTACAGTTTCATGGCCGACCCCTATTTTATGCAGCTGTTTTCAAAAGGCGATATACGCAAAAAACTTTTTCTCTGGGATGGTCTTAAAGGCAGAGAGGGATACCTGCGTTATCAAAAGTTTAGAATGCGTCCTGATGAAACCGGCGATATTGTATTAATGCGATCGTCGGAAATGGTTTTGATCGAAGCCGAGGGCCATGCCCGGGCCGGCGATCTGGCTGCCGCTACGGAGCGCTTAAACGAATTAAGAGCCGTCAGGAAGGATATTCTGCTAAATGCAGGCGAAACAAATCAGCAAAGTCTTGTGGATACTGTGCTAAAAGAACGCCGCAAAGAGCTTTGGGGAGAGGGATTTAGCTTATGGGACATCCTGCGTACGCAAGGGAAAGTCGAGCGCAGGGCTTATGTAGATGCTAACAATGAACCAGTGAAAGTAGAAGTAATTACTCAGGATGGTTCACCTAAGGTTGTAGACGCTATTGGGCATAGTTCTCTGAAATTTAGCGACGGTAGTCCGTTCGTCCCCAATAGCCCATACTATGTTTTTGCAATACCTTACGTGGAAAAAGAGAATAACCCCAACGTGTCTCCGTAGACAATACACTTTGCAGTTTTCCGTAATAGCAGATAAGCCTGTATACCTGTGGCCCGCGCCAAAGGTATACAGGCGTATCTGCTATTATTAAAGTAAACCAACCAGGCAGAATGTGTAATTGGCAACGTTACAAGCTAAAGCGGCTGTTGACTTCGTCGATAAAATCCAGGATAGGCTCCTTGCCGGTATGCTTTTCTGCAGAGGTAATGAAATGCTGAGGCACTGTTTCAAAGTAATTAAGCAGTGCTTTGTGAAATGCGGCTACAGTTTGAGCCGTTTTTACAGACGACTGCTTATCAGCCTTGGTAAAAACAAGTACAAAAGGCAGGTCCTGCTCGCCCAGCCAGCAGCAAAAGTCGATGTCCACCTTCTGTGGCTCGTGGCGGCAGTCTATTAATACAAAAATACACTGTAAACTTTCCCTGTTCCTCAAATAGTAGCGAATGAAGCGCTCCCATTCTCCACGGCTTGTTCTGGATGCTTTGGCATAGCCATAGCCCGGAAGGTCAACCAGATACCAGGTATCATTGATGAGAAAATGGTTTATGAGTTGGGTTTTACCGGGAATCTGAGAAGTTTTTGCCAAGCCCTTGCGGCCGGTTATCATGTTGATGACTGATGACTTGCCTACATTAGACCGACCAATAAATGCATACTCTGGCAATACAGCCGGAGGCAGCTTGTCTGTTCGAGTATTACTGCATTTGAACTCCGCTGTTTTAATTTCCATAGATCACAAATATAGAAATTGAATTTCACAATGTCTTTTGCAGGTTTCACTGAGTCTCATCTTGGTTTATAGCCTTTTAAAGCCGACTCTCCTTCGGCTTAATGCCGGGGTCTCGACGCAATATGCCCGGGATGCATCCATCAGAAACATGGACACATCATGGGTGCATCATGGATACATCCCGCTTGCAAGGCGAAGGTGACAGGTAGCAATCCGGTACCTAAAAGTACGCGTATCTGATGCAGCACCGCGTAGGTTGAGCACCTGAAAACAGTTAGCCCGGTAAGCGTACGCATCCTTCCAGGCGCATTTTCAAAAAACATAGACGGGCCATTGTGCGAAAAACTATTATAAACTTTATCTTCGCCTTTGTAATTTTTGCAAACTGAGATCATGGAAAAGAAAGAGATAACCCTACGTATGCCGGTTCTTATTGTTCTTATTTTACTGGCAGCTGGCAGCCGTCTTATTCCACATATGTATAATTTTTCGCCTTTAGGCGCTATTTGTTTGTTTGGCGCTGCCTACTTTACCAAAAAATGGCAGGCCTATCTTATTCCTCTGGCAGCAACGTTCCTGAGCGACTTGTATATTAATAATGTGGTTTACGCTCAATATAACGAAATTTTTACCTTGGCGTATCAGGGATTTTACTGGCAGTACGCGAGCTATCTCCTTATCATTGCTCTTGCTCAGCCCATGTTAAAAAAACCAAAACCTCTTCGTGTTATGGCTGGTGGCCTTATGGCTACATTGGTTTTTTTCCTGGTATCTAATTTTGGAAGCTGGGTTGGCAATCCCGCCTATGCCCGGTCTCTTCAGGGTTTGATAAACTGTTATGCAGCCGGCATACCTTTTGTTAAAGGTACCTTGCTTGGTAACCTTACCTATTCTGCTTTGCTTTTCGGTTCATTTGAAGCACTCAAAACTGCGGTTCCTCAACTCAAATTAGCGAAGGATTATAGATGATCGAAGTGTTTTGTAAAAGGGATGTGTAAAGCAGAGTATGTGTTTAAGCACGAACCAAAAGCCTGTCCCCGCTGCGGCAAAATGTTTGAGTGTAAGGCAGGCGATGTTTTGAACTGTCAGTGTTCGCAGGTAGGCTTGTCAGAAGAAACGTATGCTTATCTGGCTTCATCTTACTATGATTGTTTGTGCAAGCAGTGTTTAAGTGAGCTTGAGCTGCTGGTGTGCAGGGCCGGTAAACTTAGTTTTCCGTCTTCGAGTGAAGCGCTGGTCGAAAATCTGCACTATTATAAAGAAGGAACAAAGTTTGTCTTTACCGAATTTTACCATGTGCAGAGAGGATATTGCTGCAATAGCGGCTGCAGGCATTGCGCTTATGGCTATAAAAAAGCTTTAACATAGTTGAGTTATACAATAAATTGACCTGTCCATCCCTGCGTTAATTCCTATATTTGCCTCATGCCTCAAAATATAACTCCCTATAATAACCAGCAAGCACCTAAAAAAGAACAGGTGGCCCATATGTTCAATAATATATCAAAGACCTACGATTTTCTTAATCATTTTATGTCTCTTGGTATTGACATTATATGGCGCAAAAAAGCTATCGCAGAACTTAAAAAAGACGCGCCTCAGCTTATTTTGGATGTAGCTACAGGTACCGGCGACTTTGCTATTGAAGCGATAAATATGTTACGGCCCCAAAAAATTATTGGTGTAGATATATCGGAAGGGATGCTTGATATAGCCCGGAGAAAGATTGAGCAAAGAGGCTTGCAAGATGTGTTTGAAGTACAAATGGGCGACTCGGAAAAGCTGCTTTTTGAAGACAATACGTTCGATGCGGTAACGGTTGCTTACGGAGTAAGAAACTATGAAAACCTTGAAAAAGGAATAAGCGATATGCTTAGGGTTTTAAAGCCGGGCGGAAAGATCGTAATCCTGGAATTTTCAAAGCCTCAGGTATTTCCGGTGAAGCAGCTTTATAACTTTTATTTTAATTCTGTTACCCCTTCTATAGGTAAGCTGTTCTCCAAAAATAATCATGCTTATAAATATCTTCCGCAGTCGGTTGCAGCTTTCCCTGATGGTAAGGATTTCGTAAAGCTTATGGCAAAATGCGGGTATAAAAATGCAAAGTACCGCACATTGCTTTTCGGGATAAGCAGCATTTATATAGGCTCAAAGTAGCTAAACAGAGAGACTTCAAATTGATGCTGCCGCACTAATTTATTAAATTAGCCGTCTAACTAAAAAGTATGCCAGTTGCACTTATAACAGGAGCTACCGCCGGAATAGGCGAAGCCTGTGCCAGGCTGTTTGCTTCAAAGAACTACAGTCTTATTCTCACCGGTCGCAGGGCCGAACGGCTTGATGCTTTATCAGCATCTTTAACCGCCGAGTATAATGTAAAGGTGTTTCCTTTATGCTTTGATGTACGTAACAAAGAAGAGGTCAAGAATGCTTTAGAATCCTTGCCTGCTGACTATCAGAATATAGACGTTTTAATCAATAACGCAGGTCTTAGCCAGGGACTTGACCCGATACACGAGGGTTCTACCGATGACTGGGATGTGATGATTGATACAAATATTAAGGGCCTGCTCTATGTAACAAAGCAGGTATCCGGATTTATGGTTAGGCGGGGTAAGGGGCATATCATTAACCTCGGATCTATAGCCGCTAAAGAAACGTACGCTAACGGCAATGTATACTGTGCCACCAAGCATGCTGTAGATTCGCTAAACCAGGCAATGCGCATAGATCTGTTAAAACACAATATAAAAGTAACCGGTATCCATCCGGGGGCAGTTGAAACAGAATTCTCAAAGGTGCGTTTTCATGGTGATGAAGAAAGGGCAGCCAAAGTGTACGAGGGCTTTGACCCGCTTGTGGCTGACGATATAGCCGAAACGATATGGTTTGTGGTGTCCCGTCCTGCACATGTCACTATCAATGATCTGATAATTATGCCTCAGGCACAGGCGAGCGCCACTTACTGGAATAAAAGCACTTAAACTTATACACTATGTTTCAACAAGAAATAGACAAGAAAATAAAGGAGGCTATGCTGGCTAAAAATGAGTCGCGCTTAAGAGGGCTCAGAGCAATAAAATCTGCTTTACTGCTTGCAAAGACTGAAAAAGGGGCGTCCGCAGACATTACTGATGATACCAAGGTTAAGGTCCTGCAAAAGCTGGTTAAGCAAAGAAAAGAATCGGCAGAGATCTATAAGGCTCAGAAGCGGGATGACCTGTATACCATCGAAATGGAAGAACTAGCTGTTATAGAGGAATTTATGCCCGGGCAGATGTCAGAAGAGGAGGTAAAGCAGGTAGTACAACAAGTAATTACTGCAACCGGAGCAGCATCTGTAAAAGATATGGGTAAAGTTATGGCAGCTGCCAATAAAGAGATAGCAGGCAGGGCCGATGGCAAAACTATTTCTCAGGTTGTAAAACAGTTGCTCTCTTAATTTTTTATATAAAAACGCAGCTTTTAATGTAAAAACGTACATTTATAGCTGAAATGAAAGCTTAAATTATGAGCATTACTGTTAAAGAAGAAGACGGATTCAGATACATTGAAGAAGGAGAGGGCGATGTATTGTTGCTGCTTCACGGACTTTTTGGCGCCTTAAGTAACTGGACCGAAGTTACCGAAACCTATAAATCGAAGTACAGGGTTGTTATTCCCTTACTGCCTATATATGAGTTGCCTATATTGACTACGGGTGTAACCACCCTTGCCCGTTATATTCTTAAATTTGTTCGTTATAAGAAGCTTTCTAATATAAATCTTATAGGTAATTCACTTGGCGGACATGTGGCATTGATTTTTACCTTAAGTAATCCGGAGTATGTAAAAACATTGGTTCTTACCGGCAGTTCTGGCTTGTATGAGAACTCTTTTGGCGGTACTTTTCCGAGAAGAGAAAGTTATGATTTTATAAAGGAGAAAGTAGCTTTTACGTTTCATGATCCGGCTATGGCTACCAAAGAGCTTGTAGATGAGGTTTTTGAAACGGTAAACGACCGTAACAGGGTAATTCGTATCCTTGCCATGGCCAAGTCGGCAATAAGGCATAATATGGCCAAGGATCTGAGTAAAATTACCATACCGGTATGCCTGATATGGGGTAGGAATGATAATGTAACGCCTCCGCATGTGGCCGAGGAATTTCATCAGTTGTTACCCAATTCTGAGCTAAACTGGATTGATAATTGCGGACATGCACCTATGATGGAGCAGCCTAAAGAATTTATTAAATACCTGACAGTGTTCTTAGATAGAGTACTGCTCAAATAGATATGATTGCAGGAGACATATTATCAGATACACCGATTGCTGTAAGCTTTTTTGACCCCGTTCAGAAAGTTTACGAAGTGATGGCCGATGCTGAACTTAATAGTTTGCCTGTGGTAGAAAACGAGCAGCTGCTCGGCACCGTTTTTAAAGATGACCTGGCGAACATTGCAGACAGGGCATTGCCCTTAAGGGAAGCCTCTGTGTCGCTGAGTCCTGTGTTTGCAGCTCAGGACTGCCATATACTTGATTTGTTTCGTTTGTTTTCAGAAAATCTTCAGGATATGATCCCCGTGGTGGAGAATGATATGAGGTATGTTGGGTATAATACACTTATCGACTGTGTGGGCAGCTTTTCGGATATGGCGTCTCTGCAAGAGCCGGGAGGTATTATTGTGCTTGAAACCAGCCAGAGAAACCATTCGCTTGCTCACATATCTCAAGTGGTTGAATCAAATAATGCGCAGATTTTGAGTTCCTATATTAGCTCGGGTATTGATAATCTGAGTACGGAAATAACATTGAAAGTAAACCGAACCGAGATTTCGGATATTCTCGCCTCTTTCGGAAGGCATGAATATGTTGTGAAAGCCAGCTTTGGAAATAAAAAAGAAAGTGATTCCATAACCGACCGTTATGATCATCTGATGAATTACTTAAACCTATGAAAATTGCTATTTACGGCAGGAAATTTAGCGACAAAACGACCATTCCCTATGTTCAGCAGGTTGTGGACTGTCTTGAAGCAGCAAATGTTCCGATTTGCATTTTCGATCATTTTTACAAGTTTATTTCAGGTTTTGTAAAGTTTACTAAGCAGCCTTCGCTGTTTAGTTCGTACGCTGATATTAAGAATGAAACGGAGGTAATGCTTAGCCTTGGCGGAGATGGTACAATGCTTGACACCGTTAGGCTCGTGCGAGATTCTAATATACCCGTTATAGGTATAAATTTGGGCAGACTGGGCTTTCTGGCCAGTATTAACAAAGACGATATTGACAGAGCCATAAGAGGCTTGCTCGAAAGAAACTATACGCTTGATTCAAGGACTTTAATAAAGGTAGAATCTGAAAGCAAGTTATTTGGCCAGGATAATTACGCATTGAATGATGTGACCATGCACCGCAGGGACTACTCGGCCATGATGCATATACACGCTTATCTTAACGGTGACTTTTTGAACTCTTACTGGGCCGACGGTTTAATAATTGCTACTCCCACCGGTTCAACCGCCTACTCTTTAAGCTGTGGCGGACCCATACTGTTTCCGAGTTCTTCAAACTTTGTTATTACGCCGGTATCTGCTCATAATTTAAATGTAAGGCCCATTGTTTTGTCGGACTCAAATGTGCTTTCCTTCGAGCTGGAGGGCCGGAATGCCAAGTATCTGCTTTCCTGCGATTCGAGAACCGAACTGATAAACCACTCAACTAAAATAAGTATACGGAAGGCTGATTTTCAATTTAATATGATACGTCTGAATAATGAAAGTTACCTTAAAACGTTGAGGAATAAGATGCTGTGGGGTATTGATACCAGGAACTACTAATATACATTTTTTGTTACATTTGCCACCTGTGTACCCATAAACGGTATTAAACTGAAATGAGCTTACTGGATCAGATAGATAAAAGTAATTTACCAAAACATATTGCCATAATAATGGATGGTAACGGGAGGTGGGCGAAAGAGAAGGGAAAGTTGCGGTTATTTGGGCATCAAAGTGGCGTTCAGTCTGTAAAAGATGTTGTTGAAGGAGCTGTAGAAGCTGGGATATCGTATATAACCATGTACACCTTTTCTACCGAAAACTGGAACCGTCCGCGTATAGAGGTCACGGCGCTGATGGAGCTTTTGGTTTCGACTATACGAAAGGAAACTCTTACTTTACATAAAAATGGGGTAAGATTAAATGCAATTGGCGACATTAAACAGTTGCCTGCCCGCTGTTTGCAGGAACTGGAAGAAGCAATGAGGCTTACAGCAGAAAACGATAAATGTGTTTTAACGCTTGCATTGAGTTATAGCGCTCGATGGGAACTTACCGAGGCCGCACGCAGGATAGCTCAAGAGGTTAAAAACAATACTCTGGATATTAACGATATTAATGAGGATACGCTGTCTAAACGCCTGTCAACAGCAGATCTGCCGGATCCGGAGCTGATGATCCGTACAAGCGGTGAGTACAGGATAAGTAACTATTTGCTGTGGCAGCTTGCGTATGCAGAGTTCTATTTTACACCGACTTTATGGCCCGACTTCAGAAAAGAAAATTTATTTGAGGCTATACTAGACTATCAGAAGCGGGAAAGACGTTTTGGGAAGATAAGTGAACAGATTTAAAATTAAGTATTTAACAAAATTTAACAAACGATAGCCTTATTTTAGCATCGTTAATAAGATCAATGAACAGACTCTTTGTATTACTATTATTCTTTGCTGCTACTAATAGTGCCTTTGCCCAGATTGGGAGGCCACAGCAACAGGGCAAGCTACAATTACGCTCACAGTCAGGTGATGATTTAAGTTATCTTAATCCGAAGGATTATGTAATTGCCAATACTACCGTGACCGGGGCAAAGTACCTGGATAAAAACATACTTGTACAAATATCTAAGCTTACAAAAGGCGAAACGGTGAGTGTGCCCGGAGAAGCTACCGCCAATGCAGTGAAGTTTTTATGGGCGCAGGGATTGTTTGATGATGTGCAGTTGTCTGCAGAAGTAAAAGGAGACTCGGTGTACTTTAATATTGCGGTTGTAGAACGCCCGCGGCTTACACGCATGCAGTTTAACGGCATAAGGAAAAGTGAAACAGATGACATAAAGGAAAAGCTTAAAGACAAGACCGGAAAGATTGTAAATGAAAGTTTAATGAGCACAAGCTCGGCCATTATTAAAAAATACTTCCACGAAAAGGGTTATTTGTTTACTGAGGTCAGTTACAAGCAATTGAAAGATACCTCTGAAGCCAATAACGTTATTCTGGTGGTTAACATAAATAAGAACCGCAAGACCAAGGTTGACAAAATTACTTTTCAGGGAAATAAAGACTTTACAGCACGCCAGCTTAAAAAGTATTTTAAGAAAACTCATGAGCCTTCGGTTAACATTTTTAAAGGCACCAAATTTATTGCCGATAAGTATGATGAAGACAAGCGCTTGCTGATTGCCAAAATGCATGATAAGGGGTATAGGGACGCTGAGATTTTAATGGATTCGGTGATTAAGCGCCCGGACGAAAGAGTTGAGATCATGGTTAAACTGTATGAAGGGCCAAAATATTATTTCGGAAACATCACCTGGTCTGGCAATGCAGTATATGAGACCAAGGTATTGAAGGAAATACTTGCAATTAAAAAAGGCGATGTGTTTAGTGAAGAAAAACTTCAAAAGCGTTTAAATGGAAACCCGAACGGAGAGGATGTTTCTTCTCTTTATATGAATAACGGTTACCTTACGTTCAATATAGACCCTGTGCAAACACGGGTACATAAAGATACGATAGACCTTGACCTGCGTGTTTATGAAGGGCCTCAATATACCATTAATAAAGTTTCGGTTAAAGGGAACGATGTTACCAATGACAGGGTGGTTTTGCGTGAGATCCGTACCAAGCCAGGTCAGAAATTTTCTAAAGAACTGGTGGTTCGTACTACAAGAGAGCTTGCACAGCTTGGTAACTTCGACGAACAGAAGATGGAACCCAGACCTATTCCTAACCCGGCTGACGGCACAGTAGATATTGAATATCATGTTACTGAGAAGCCTTCTGATCAAATTGAACTTTCAGGTGGCTTCGGCGGCGGTCGTATTATTGGTACGCTTGGTTTGACCTTTAATAATTTTTCGGCTCGCAATCTTTTCAACTTAAAAGAGTGGAAACCGCTTCCAAAAGGCGACGGTCAAAAACTCAGCTTAAGGGGCCAGACAAACGGGAAGTCATACCAGTCATACAGCTTTTCGTTTTCGGAGCCATGGCTCGGAGGAAAGAAGCCGCTGTACTTTGGTATCAGTGCATTTACCTCAATGCAGTCTAACGATGATTACCTGAAATACATGCGTAATGTCACCAATGATCAGAAATACCGCATCCGTATGAACGGTATTACATTTAGTCTTGGACAAGCCTTGAAATGGCCGGATGATTATTTCCGCCTGAGTCACGCGGTTAATTTTCAGCAGTATAAGCTGACTAACTATCCAGGCTTCTTGTTTAAGAACGGAACTTCGTATAATATTAATATTACCGAAGAGCTTAGCCGAAACTCTGTAGATGCGCCTATTTATCCAACTTCGGGTTCGCACATTCGCCTTACTATGCAGCTTACGCCCCCTTATTCCTTAATGAACAATGTAAATTATAATACTGCGGTTGATAAAGACAGGTATAAGCTTACAGAATACCATAAATGGAAATTTGAAGCTCAGTGGTATCAGCGTGTGGTAGGTAAGCTGGTATTGAAAACCCAAGCTCAGTTTGGATTTTTAGGTCAGTATAATAACGCTATCGGACAGCCTGCATTTGAGCGCTTTAAGCTGGGTGGCGACGGTATGCAGGGATTCGACTTTCTACAGGGGACAGAAGTAATTGCAATGAGAGGTTACAGCAATAATGCTGTAATTCCTAAAGGCGTTAACCCCAATACGTTTAACGTAGCAACTGCTTCGGGAAGTCCAATCTTTAATAAATACGTAGTTGAGCTGAGATATCCGGTTATGACCCAGCAAACCGCCACTATCTTCTTGCTGGCTTTTGCCGAAGGTGGTAATACCTGGAACAGATTTAAAGACTTTTCACCGTTTAATGTTCGTCGTTCTGCGGGCGTGGGTGCACGTGTATTCCTTCCGATGTTTGGGTTACTTGGTATTGACTGGGGCAAGGCCTTCGATAAGATACCAGGCATTGAAAACGGCGGAAAGCAAGCATTTACATTTAGTATAGCACAGCAATTGGGCGGAGGATTTTAATTATATTTGATTATGAAGAAGTTAGTTTTAATTGCATTATTGGCTGTTTTTTCAGTGTCTGCGTTTGCACAGAAAGTTGCTTATGTAGATAGTGAATCCATATTAAAACGTATTCCTGAATATGCGAGCGTTCAAAAGCAGCTGGATGCTCTGACCCGTCAATGGCAAAAAGAGGTTGACACACGATTAAGTGAAGTTGAGCGTTTATATAAGGAATATCAGGAAAATCAAGCTTCTATGAGTGCAAGCCTGAGGCGTAAAAAGGAAGAAGAAATTGTTGACCGGGAAAAAGCTGTAAAGGACTTTCAGCGTCAAAAATTTGGTTTTGAAGGAGATTTGCAAAAGGAGAGGGTTAAATTAATAAAGCCTTTACAGGACAGGGTAAGCAGTGCTATCAATGCTGTTGCCGAAGCTGGACAGATAGATATGGTAGTTGATAAAAACAGCCAGGCACTCATACTTTATATAAACCCAAGGCTTGATATAACCACTAAGGTAATTTCTAAGCTTGGCTACAGGCCTTAGAAAGATTAAACATAAAAACAATTAACAATTTATATTACAAATGAGAAAACTAGTTAAGGTAGCGGTAGTAGCAATAGGTATTTTGTTTTCGGCAGGGATGGCGCAGGCACAGCAGAAGTTTGCGCATATTGATGCAGCTGAAATACTGAAGGCTATGCCCGAGATGAAAACAGCAGATGCTAACCTGCAAACGTTTACCAAGCAGAAGCAGGCTTCGCTTGAGCAAATGGATGGTGAAAGACAAAGAAAGGTACAGGCTTACCAGGATAAAGCTAAGACCCTGAGTGAAGCTAACAAGGCTCAGGTTGGCAAAGAGCTTGAAACCATGGGAAAAGATATTCAGGATTTGGAGAAGAGACTGATGGAAGCGCAACAAAAAGCGCAGCAGGAGCTGGGTACTAAACAAGGGGAACTTTATCAGCCAATTTACCAAAAGGTAGAAAATGCTATTAAAGCTGTGGCTAAAGAAAAAGGGTACGCCTATGTATTTGACGTCTCTCAATCTGGAGTTGTTTACTTTGATGGCGGAGACAATTTAAATACTGCTGTTAAAGCGAAATTGGGTATCAAGTAATTACTTGAAGCTTTAAACAAAAAAAGCGNNCGCTTTTTTTGTTTAAAGCTTTATCATATAAAATTCAAATATTATGTTTAGCCACTTATTTGAAAGTGATTTTTTAAGTTTGTAGCTATCTGAAGCATTTAAATTGAACTTTTACTTAACATATATACTGGTTGCTGTCTTGCTTTTTTCTTTTACCGCACTGTTTGCCCTGTTTGCAGTGTATGCGGAAAGAAAAATAGCGGCGTTTACCTCCGACAGACTCGGCCCTATGGAAACAGGTAAATATGGCCTGATGCAAACTTTTGCCGATATATTAAAGATGCTGCAGAAAGAACTTATTACTCCTTCCGCTGCTGATAAACTTTTATTCGCCCTTGCTCCGGTAATTATCTTTCTATCTGTATACATGGGTTTTGCAGCTTTACCCTGGTCAGAAGGGCTCCTTCCTGCATCCCTGAATGTTGGTGTGTTTTATGTCTTTGCAATCGTATCCATAGAAGCAGTAGGTATATTACTGGCCGGCTGGAGTTCCAACAATAAGTTTTCCCTGCTGGGAGGACTTCGATCGGTTTCACAAGTGGTATCTTATGAAATACCTGCAGGTGTTTCAATTATATGTGTAGTTATGCTTGCACAAAGCCTTGATATGAATGAAATTGCTTTAAGGCAGGGTATTATGACTACCGAAGCGGTAAAGTTTATGGGGCTGGCTGATGTAACTTCTACGGGCGGGTTTTTGTCCTGGCATATATTTCAGGCCCCGCATCTGATAATAGCCTATGTAATTTACTTTATTTCTTCTCTTGCCGAGTGCAACAGGGCTCCTTTCGACATACCCGAGGCTGAGTCTGAACTTGTTGCCGGCTTTCATACCGAATACACAGGTTTGCGTTTTGCATTTATTTTTTTGGGTGAGTACTCCATGATGTTTTTGGTTGGAATGATCGGAGTAGTATTATTCCTTGGCGGATGGAACACTCCTTTGCCAAATATTGGATCCCTTAAGCTTGCTCAATGGACAAGCGGTATAGGCTGGGGTATTTTCTGGACTTTTTTTAAGGTACTGACGGTTGTTGGTGTCCAGATGTGGATCCGCTGGACTTTACCCAGACTTAGAGTAGATCATTTAATGAGTTTGTGCTGGAAGGTGCTTACCCCATTAGCATTTCTCTGTATGATTGTTTCGGGCCTGTGGAGGCTTTTGGTAATGTAGGAGGTGGAAATGATAATTAAAAAGGTCTTAAATGCTTTAAAAACTTCCTGGAAGGGTATGAAGCTTACGATGAAGCATCTCACGAGTGCCACCCGGGGGAGGAAAACTATAGATATCAAGAAGGATAATTACTTTGAGGACCAGAAGGGGGTGGTTACAGTTCAGTATCCGAAAGTTAAAATGCCTGTTCCTGAAGTGGGCAGATATCAGCTGGATGTGGAGATTGATGATTGCATAGTATGTGATAAGTGCGCCAAAGTTTGCCCCGTAGACTGTATAGCTATAGAAAGCATTAAAGCAACCGGCCCGATCGGAGAAACCTCAGATGGAACTGTAAAGCGCTTATATGCTGCTAAATTCGATATCGACATGGCAAAGTGTATGTATTGTGGCCTTTGCACGGTTGTGTGCCCTACGGAATGTATAACAATGACCGACACGTACGATCGCAGCTTTCAGGATGTAGGGAATATGACTTATAGCTTTGCTGAGCTTAGTGCGGAGGAAGCTGAGCTTAAACGTGCGGAGCTTGCCAGGCAAATGGAAGCTAAAAAAGCTTTAAAGAAAGATTAAGCGTATGGAAATTGAACGGTTGATTTTTTATTTTTTGGTCGTTATGGTACTGTCTTGTGCCTTGCTGGTAGTTACAATGCAGAATATGGTAAGAGCTATCTTCCTGTTTTTTGTGACCCTGTTTTGCATGTCTGGATTATTTGTTTTTGCTCTGGCTGATTTTGTTGCCGTTACTCAGCTCGTGGTTTACGTAGGCGGCATGCTTGTATTGGTTGTTTTTGCCGTGCTACTCTCTGATAAAAAGCTTTTAGACAGCGGAATGAATGGAAAGGTGAAACTGATTGGCTTATCGGTAATACCGGGGATTTTTATTTCCCTTTTATTCTTTGCTATTTTAGTGGTTACCATTTATCAGGTTGCCCCACAGGATTTGGCCTGGGTAAACAGGGGGGAAACATACCGCTTATCTCCTGCTGAAAACAACCTGCACCATATAGGAATACATATTATGACCCGATATTTGATTCCCTTTGAGGTAGTGTCAGTGCTGCTGATGTGCGCCTTGATAGGAGCGGCGCATATGGCGAGGAAGGAGCGATCGATATGATACCGTTAAGCGAGTTTATGATTGTAAGCGCAGCTCTTTTTAGTATAGGCATTTATGCGGTGCTGACCAGGAAGAACACGATACTTATTTTGATTGGTATAGAGTTTATGTTGAACGCCTCTATTTTAAACCTGGTAGCGTTTGGAATGTATGACAAAAAAATGTTTGCCGGGCAGGTTTTTGCCTTGTTCGTAATTGTTTTGGCTGCGGCATCGGTTGCCGTCGCTTTGGCTATTATTCTCAATGTATATAAACATTATAAAACAATTGACCCGTCAGAAACGGATCAGCTAAGAAATTGAACTTGGACTTGTCTTTTCTATCATCACCTTTTTGTTTAAGCCTTGTTGCAATTTTATTGCCCCTGCTAGCCTTTGTGTTGAGTTTTTTTGGCGATAACGTACCTGTGCGAAAGGGGTATCTGAGTACAGCTGCTATAGTGAGCAGCTTTGTGCTGTCGGCCATCGTATTTTACAAAATATGGAATGTGGAGGTACTTGAAATAAGTGTGCACTGGTTTGTTATCGGAACGCTGGAATTACACTGGGGGATTCTGTTGAACAACCTTTCTGTGCTGATGCTGCTGCTAATCGCTTTCGTCGCTTCTCTTGTACACCTTTATTCCATAGCTTATATGAAAGGGGATAACAATGTGCCGCGCTACTGGTCGTACATGGGCTTATTCTGCTCATCAATGATGGCGCTGGTCATTGCCAATAACCTTTTGCAATTATATATAGCCTGGGAGCTCGTGGGGTTTTCTTCGTACCTGTTAATTGGGTTTTGGTATCAGCGGAACGCGGCTGTACAGGCTAATAAAAAAGCCTTTATAATGAACCGGATAGGCGATGTGGGATTCCTTATTGGCATAATGATTATTCTTAGTGAATTTAATACACTGAGTATTACTGAGCTATTTGCTGAGGGAGGCTTATTGGATACCCTAAAAACCAGTGATCCGGATGGTTTCAGAGGGCTTTGGATATCGGTCGCAGGGCTTTGTTTTTTTGCAGGAGCGATGGCTAAATCGGCGCAATTTCCACTCCATACCTGGCTGCCCGATGCAATGGAGGGACCGACATCAGCCTCGTCTCTTATCCATGCGGCTACGATGGTGGCTGCAGGAGTTTTTCTGATGGTCAGGATCTTTCCGGTTTTTAATATGGATGTGTTGCTGGTAATAAGCTCAATTGGTGCTTTTACCGCGTTTATGGCATCGACCATTGCGCTCACTCAGAATGATATAAAGAAGATTCTGGCGTTTTCTACCATATCGCAACTGGGCTTTATGGTGCTTGCCGTAGGTATCGGAGAGCCTGCTCTGGCTGTTTTTCATTTGATAACTCATGCTTTTTTTAAATGTTTGCTTTTCCTTGCCGCCGGATCTGTCATTCATGAGATGAGTGCTGTTAAATACGCACTGAAGGATGATAAATTTGATCCGCAAAACATTTTAACTATGGGAGGGCTTGGCAAGTATATGCCCGTTACTTTTGTATCAATGACTATTGCTGCCGCTGCTTTGGCAGGCTTGCCCTTTACCTCCGGATATCTGTCAAAGGACGCCATTCTTATAGGCGCTTTTGACTTCGCTAAGGGAAACGGTGTTTTGAACGTTATTCCTGTTCTGGCTTTTTTAAGTTCTTTGCTTACTGTGTTCTACATCGGCAGGCTTATTTTTAAAGTGTTTATAGCACAGGGAGCCGGATGGATGCATGGAGCGGGTATTGTTATAAAAGAGGCTCCTGCCTTAATGAAGTATCCATTGGTTATTTTGAGTGTGTTTTGCCTTTTTATCGGTTTTTCATTCAATCCGTTTTCGTATGATCGCTCTTGGATATTGAAGGGGATGGCATTCACAGAAGGTGCAGAAGGTAGTTTAATGCACACTGTATTGCCACTGACACTGGGCGTGCTTTCAATTGTTATATTATTTAAAGCATTTTTTATGTATACAAGAAACAGGACCCCTTATCTGCCGGAAACTAATTTTTTGTATCGCTTGTCTAAAAATCAGTGGTATTTTAACCAGTTGAACTCTTTGCTGGTGGTAGACTCTGTTATGACATTGTCAAGGCTCGCTTATTGGTTTGACACCGCAATAATTGACCGTTTTGTGAATGCGGTGGGGGCAATCACCCTCTTCTTTTCTGTTATTTCGAGCTGGATTGACAAACATATAATTGACGGTATTGTGAATGGAACGGCCTATATTGCTTCGCTCTTTGCCGATTTTATAAGGCACTTCCAGTCGGGCAGGTTGCAGCACTACTTTGTAACAATGCTTTTGGTAATACTTGCCTTTTTGTTTTACATATGCTTTAGCACACTATTATGAGCTTGCTTACCTTCTTAATATTTTTTCCGTTGCTTTCGGCAGTTTTGATATTACTGCTGCCAGAGTCACTTCGATCGTTTTATAAATATATAACGCTTGCTGCTACCGCTTTGCAAACGGGGCTTAGCTTTTTTATGTATTTTAACTTTAACGAGCGCGTGTTTACTGGCGTAAGCAAACAGGAAAACTATCAGTTCGTAGAGAGACTTCCGTGGATAAATCTGGACCTGGGGCAGCTTGGCCGGCTTAGGATAGATTATTTTGTAGGGCTTGACGGGCTGTCTATGCCTTTCGTTCTGCTTACTTCGGTCGTAATGCTTGTAGCTGTAATTGCCTCCTGGAATATTAAGGTAAAGCTTAAAGGGTATTTCTCTTTGTTTATGTTGCTATACACCGCTTTATTAGGCTTGTTTTGTGCGCTGGATCTGTTTCTGTTCTACATATTTTACGAGCTGATGCTTTTTCCGCTGTATTTTTTAATAGGAATATGGGGCGGTGTAAGAAAGGAATATGCGGCGATCAAGTTTTTTCTATATACGCTTTTGGGTTCGGTGTTCATGCTCTTGGTTATTGTAGGGCTCTATTTTTCGGTTACAGACCCTTCTACAGGAAGCCATACCTTCAATATGCTGGCAATGATGGATGCTTCTAATTACACTGATGGCGCTTTGCTTTCGGCTTCGGCGAATGCAGAATTGTTTGGGGTTCAGGCCCGCCTGCTGGCCTTCGTGGTGTTGTTTATTGCTTTTGCCATTAAGGTGCCTGTGGTACCTTTTCATACATGGCTGCCTGATGCGCACGTAGAAGCTCCAACGCCGGTATCAATTGTTCTGGCGGGAGTTTTGTTGAAAGTTGGCGGCTATGGAATATTAAGAGTATGCATAAGTATCTTTCCTGATGTGGCTGTTGACATTGCCTGGTGGTTAGGTATACTGGGGGTAATATCCATCATCTATGGCGCACTGAACGCGTTGGCTCAAACCGATTTAAAGCGTATGGTCGCCTATTCTTCTATTTCGCATATGGGGTTTGTATTGCTTGGTATTGCTTCGTTTACTGCCGAGGGTCTTAGCGGAGCCATGATGCAGATGATTAGCCATGGTTTCTTATCGGCCATGCTGTTTTTTTGTGTGGGAGTTCTTTACGACCGGGTACACGATCGGATGATACCAAGTTTCAGAGGTCTGGCTGCAATTATGCCTAAGTATACCGTGTTTGTAACCATTGCTTTTTTTGCCTCCCTTGGATTGCCCGGATTTTCGGCTTTTATTGCAGAAGCATTTACTTTAATAGGTGCTTTTAAGTCGGAATCTGTTAACGGATTGATTCCCCGATGGATGGCTCTTTGTGGTTCTGTTGGAATAGTTCTAAGTGCGTCCTACTTTCTTTGGGCATTGCAAAGAATGTTTTTTGGAGAAACGCGCCTGCGTGGGGGAGTTGAGTGGCTGCATTTGCTTAAAGATGTAAGCGCTCGCGAAACTACTGCTCTGGCCTTTATGGCTATATTTGCCCTGGGCCTGGGTGTAATGCCATGGCTGGTTTTTGATAAGATCAATCCTACGGTTCTGGAATTTATCAATCTTGTAAAGTAAAAAAGATGAATTCTCTTATTCCGGAAATAGCTGACCTTCTAAATCGCCTGTTTGGCGATCTTGCTCTGTTTGTAAGCGAACTGACACTGATAGTTACATTTGTTCTGGCAATTTTGGTTGAACTTTTTTGGCCTGGCAAACGCTCTGTGAACACGTACCTCTTGATTATAGCAGGAATTTTAACATCTGCTGCGCTTGCGTTGACCGATATACCTGCTATTGCAGCGGGACATGTTGTTTTTGAAGGATCCTTTAAATTTGATGCACCAGGCTTTATGTTTAACCGCTTATGTGATTTGAGCGTTATTTTGTTTGCGGTTTTTCTAAGACATAGTAGAGAAATACAAGACCATAGAAAAGGTGTGGGAGATTTATATCTTTTACTACCCGGAGTTTTGCTAGGGCTTCACCTGATGGTTGCTGCTGTTAGCTTACTTTCAATTTATTTAAGTATCGAGCTTGTATCCATTGTATCTTACATACTTGTTGGTTATATAAGCAAGGCGAAAGAACAGTCTGAAGCTGCTTTAAAGTATATTGTTTTCGGTTCGGTATGTTCAGCCATTATGCTTTATGGAATGAGCCTGCTGTATGCCTGTACAGGCACAGTAAATATTTTGTCGCCTGAATTTGCAGATGGCCTGTCACGTGTATCTCCTCTGGCTCAGTATGTGGCTGTTGGTTTGGTGCTTGCAGGTATAGGGTTTAAGCTTTCTTTCGTGCCGTTTCACTTTTGGAGTCCGGATGTGTTTGAAGGTGCACCGCTTTCTGTTCTTTCTTTTTTATCTACCGCTCCAAAGATAGCCGCATTTGCCTTGCTTTTGCGTTTTGTACAGCCCTTATATACCGCTTCCATGCTAAGCATGGACATTAAATCTGTTCTGGCACTGATAGCGATAGCCTCTATGATAGCAGGCAACTTTGCTGCGATAAAACAGGATAACATTAAGCGGATGCTTGCTTATTCATCAATCGCTCATACAGGCTTTTTACTGATGGCTGTTGTTGTTGAACCAAGTCGTGGACTTGCTCCTATTACCTATTACCTGTGTGTTTACCTGACAATGAACATGGCGGCATTTATGCTTGCTTCGCGGATTGAGGACCAGGCGGGAACTGTACGGATTTCTGAGTATAAAGGTCTGGGGAAAATCTTTGTGCCAGAGTTTGTTTGCTTCGTTGTTGTTCTTATGTCTCTTACGGGCTTGCCGCCTTTTGGGGGCTTTATGGGAAAATTTCTTTTATTTTCTGCAGTATATGAGGAGTATACGGCAAGCGGGAACCTGTTATATATAGCCCTTATGATCACAGGTGCTGTCACCACGGTTGTTTCTTTATTTTATTATTTTAAGATACCCCTGAACGGCTTTTTGAGAGAGCTTGACGAAAAGGCTCCATTGAGTACTAAAAGAAATGCAATTACATATATATCTATAGTATTGACAGCTTTACTACTTATTTTCGGCTTGTTTCCCGGTATCATTATTTAAACCCAGGTTACAATGGAGGCTATGAACTAATAAGCGAAAACGCTATGTTTGTACACTCATTACAAATACATGAGTGAAGCAATAAAACACGAGTGCGGTATAGCTCTTATTCGTCTCCTGAAACCTCTTTCTTACTATCAGGAAAAATACGGCACTTCCTTATACGGCCTTAATAAGCTTTATCTATTAATGGAAAAACAGCATAACCGGGGACAAGACGGTGCTGGGATAGCTGTTGTGAAACTAGATACTTCGCCGGGGGACCGCTATATAAGCAGACACCGGTCTATGGGGTCAAATGCCGTTGCTGAAATATTTGAGTATGTGCAGAAAAGGTTCAGTGATGTGCAGCAGATACCCGAGCTTTTTAACGATGCACAATGGCTTAAAGATAATAAAAGCTTTACAGGAGAGGTGCTTATGGGCCATTTGCGTTATGGAACGCATGGAAAGAACAGCATTGAGAGTTGCCATCCGTTTTTGCGTCAGAATAACTGGATGAGCCGTAATCTTGTTATTGCCGGCAATTTTAATATGACCAATGTTGATGAATTGCTTGAGCAGCTTTTTGAACTGGGGCAACATCCCAAGGAAAGGGCTGATACAGTAACAATACTTGAGAAGATAGGTCACTTCTTGGATGTTGAAAACCAGGAGCTGTTTGACAAGTTTAAAGCGCAGGGTTATACGAATGTGGAGATCAGCAAGCTGATTGCTGACAATATGGACGTGATTAATATTTTAAAACGGTCGGCTAAGACGTGGGATGGGGGTTACACGATAGAAGGGGTGTTTGGGCATGGAGATGCGTTTGTAATGCGGGATCCATCGGGCATAAGGCCTGCTTATTACTATATTGATGATGAAGTAGCTGTTGTTGCCTCGGAGCGACCTGCAATACAAACGGCCTTTAATATAAAGTATACCGACGTTAAGGAGGTAAAGCCGGGTCATGCTCTTATTATAAAAAAGAATGGTGAAATAACTGAAAGTGAGTTTAGGCCTGCCTATGAGCAAAAGTCATGCTCTTTTGAACGTATTTATTTTTCCAGAGGAAGCGATGCGGCTATTTACCAGGAAAGAAAGAAGCTTGGAGAACTGCTTTGCCCCAAGGTACTGGACTTTGTAAATCATGACTTTAAGAACACTGTTTTTTCGTACATTCCCAATACTGCAGAAGTTGCATTTTATGGGATGGTGAATGCTCTTTATAACCATATTGATGAGATAAGGAAAGAAGCCTTGTTGAACTGTAAGGGAACGCTTACAGAGGAAAAGATTAATGATATTTTTGCTGTAAAACCAAGAGTCGAAAAGATTGCTGTTAAAGATGTAAAACTTAGAACGTTTATCACTCAGGATGCTGACAGGCAGGACATGGTGTCGCATGTTTACGATACTACATACGGTGTAGTAAACGGCAGTTGCGATAACCTTGTTGTTCTTGATGATTCTATTGTTAGAGGAACTACTTTAAAGCAAAGCTTACTTAGAATACTTGACAGACTTGATCCTAAGAACATCATCATTTTGTCTTCGGCTCCTCAGATAAGGTATCCGGATTGCTATGNNGCTATGGCATCGACATGTCGAGGCTGGGGGAATTTATTGCCTTTGAAGCTGCGGTCTCTTTACTAAAAGAGCGGGGAATGGAGAATGTAATTACCGATACTTATCTGAAGTGCAAGGAAGCGTTTGATACAGGTTATGCTAAGGAAGATAATTTTGTAAAACACATCTACGCACGGTTTACTGAGGACGAGATATCGGACAAAATTGCGTCGATCATAACTCCTCCGAATATGAGATCAAGCGTAAAAGTGATTTATCAGAGTCTGGAAAATTTGCATATTGCCTGCCCTGACCACTTGGGTGACTGGTATTTTTCGGGTGATTATCCGACCCCTGGCGGAAACAAGGTGGTCAATAGGGCTTACATGAACTGGGTGGAAGGTAAGAACCAGAGGGCCTATTAATTATAGCAAAGGTAAATTCAATACCAGGTTGTATATAAGCTTTAATGCGAATATTATTATCAGGGTACCTGCAATACGATTCATAAGTATAAGGGTTCCCTCTTTTATTTTGTTCCTTAACTTGTTTGCGTAATATGCTTTTATGGTGTCCATACTAAACTGAGTGAGGAGTATGGAAGAGAAAAAAGGCAAAATAAGCTCCGGCTTTATTTCTCCGGATACCGATACAATGCCACTGGTGACACTTACCCAATAGAGTAGCATGGTAGGATTAAAAATACACATTAAGAAACCTTTGAAGAAATAGCCTGTATTCCGTTTTGAAGAGGTAAATCGGCTGTAGTTTAATTTAACTCTTTTTACAAGGTAATAGCAACCGATGGTGAGTAGGATGCCGCTTCCTAATAATCCTATCTGGAGATGGTATCGGTCTTCAAATTGCAAAAACCTGGTTCCATATATAGAAATGCCGACGTAGACAAGGTCACTTAATAACACTCCACCGGCAAGAGATACTCCTGCATAAAACCCTTTTTCAATACTTGTTTGAAGAAGCGCAAAGAAAACGGGCCCTGTAACAAAAGAAAGAACGATGCCTAGTCCTATACCTGATATAATGATTTCGAGCATGTATTTTACATTGATTTGCGAATATCTGCTTTTTAGATTAAAAAGCATTAAACTGCATGCGTTATTGACTATGTTAATTGCACAGTTGAATAACGTTTTATTTTGAGAATCCTTATGAATGCAAATAATTAAGATTTGAATGCTATACTTGTTTTAAGATATTTTTTTAAATGATTGAACCTAGACCCGGATTTGATAAGATTTTTATGAACCTAGCCTGTGAATTGTCGAGAAGGTCGCATTGTGTTAAAGCCCATGTAGGTGCTGTGCTGGCTAAGGATACCCGTATAATTTCTATAGGCTACAACGGGCCGCCTGAAGGTACCCATAACTGTGATGAAGAATGGCCGGAGAACGGTTGTCCAAGGGATAGCAGAGGGAGTTGTTCGCTTGCTTTGCACGCGGAGGAAAATGCTATACTTTATGCTGTGAAAAGCGGCGTTGACCTGGAGGGTGCCACTCTGTACGTTACTTTGTCGCCCTGTTTGCCTTGTGCAAGGCTCATCTTCTCTGCAAATATAAAAACAGTTATCTATAAAGATTCTTACGCTGAGTATAAAGGATTGGCAAAAGACGAAGGGCTTGAGTTTTTGAGGAGATTTGGCGTCGCTGTTGAACATAGGAAAGACTTATAATATACTATATGATAGAAGAAAGAAGACTTTTTATTAAAGACCGTACGGTTTTTTATAGGTTTTTGCCGTCTGAACACCCTCGGCTGACTGTTATTTTTATTCATGGGTTCCCCTTTGATTCTTCGATGTGGATGGGGCAGTTAGAGGCGCTGGGTAATGAGGTGCAGGGTATAGCTTATGATGTAAGGGGGTTTGGCGCTAGCCAGGGAGGACACGGATACCTGAATATGGATGTTTTTGCAAACGACCTTGCTTCGCTTATCAAAGAGCTTAAGCTGAAAAATGTAATCCTCTGCGGAATTTCCATGGGTGGCTATATTGCTTTGCGTACCTGGGAACTGCATGCGCCCAGTATTGCAGGTTTGGTGCTATGCGACACAAATGCAGATGCGGACAGCAATGCCTCGAAGACGAAAAGATTTTCATCCATTGATATCATACTGCATTCAGGTAAAAAAGTATTTGCCGATGCTTTTATGAAGACCTTATTTGCTTCCGGAACAAGTAAGTCAAAACCAGAGATCCACAAACACATCCGAGCGCTTGTTGATGCTACTCCTGTACAGACTTTGTGCGCTGCTCAGCTTGCGCTTGCATCACGAACGGACAGCCGCCATGTCCTGGGTCGCATTGACTGCCCCGTGCTAATTATAAGAGGTGAGGAGGATGAGCTTATGACGAATGAGCAGGCAAAGTTTCTGAACTCCGCGATAAAAGGTTCGCAGCTCGAAGTGATTAAAAAGGCCGGGCACCTGCCTCCTGTGGAAAATGCACCTGACTTTAATTTTGTTTTACTTAAGTTTTTAAACACATACTTTGAATAATGCTTGTTAATGCTTGGTATGACTGAAACTGAACAAATACTGGAAGAGGGTAAGCTTGTTTATGTCACTGACTCGATGCCTGGTATTTATAGGAAGGATAGTGCCGGGGGATATGTATATACTGACAGGAACGGGAGAATTATACACAACGAAAAGACTCTGGAGCGCATTAAGAAATTGGTACTTCCTCCGGCCTGGCAAAATGTATGGATTGCTAAGAATGCTAATGCACACTTACAAGCTACAGGTATAGACGCTGCAGGCAGAAAGCAATATCGTTATCACCCGCTTTGGTCTAAGTACAGAAATGAGAATAAGTTTTACCGTTTATTAGAGTTTGGAAAGAAGCCGCCTGAGTTTAGAAAGAACCTTAAAAAGGATCTCATGAGAAGAAATATGGATCAGCGCAAGGTGCTCGCTATTGCTGTGGACGTAATGCAGAAGACACTTATACGTATAGGAAATGAATCTTACAAAAATCTATATGGTTCTTATGGGCTTACTACTCTTAGAGACAAACATATAAAAGAAGAGGAAAAGGGGAACCTTAAGCTTGTGTTTAAGGGCAAAAAAGGGGTAATGCATGATATAATACTCAGTGACAGAGCGCTGGCGAAGCTGGTAAAAAAATGCAGGGATATACCAGGACAGGAACTTTTTCAGTATTATGGAGAAAATGGTGAGCGTTGCTCTATCGATTCGGGCATGATTAACCGTTATATAAAAGAGATCACCTGCTGTGATTTTACAGCTAAAGATTTCAGGACCTGGTCCGGAACGCTGGAAGCCCTGAGGATATATTCATCTTTTGGACTAGATGGCGGATCATCTGAAAGAAAAAAGAACACGGTAAGGATGCTTGATGAGGTATCCTGCAAGCTTGGTAACACCCGGACTGTTTGCAAAAAATACTACGTGTTTCCACCTTTGATAGAGGCGTATGAGAAGGGAGAACTAAACAAGTATCTTAAAAAGCTCATGACGGCTAAGCCTTCGGGCACATTACTTGGCGCGGATGAGAATATTTTACTGATGTATTTAACATATGAACGAAAGAAAGCTGCACATAATAGTTAGATGCGGTAATAAATCATCACTATTTTTTGTACGCCATAAGCAAGGGAGAAAAGAGTTGTTCTTATATTTTTATAGTTTTTCATAGCATCCGTTTTACTTCTACTCTGTAAAAACCCTGCCAATGCTGCATTAAAGCATATATGACACTGAAGTATCCGCTATACGGCTTCGATCTGCTCTGATGTGTCTAGTATTGCAGACATCAGAGCAGGTTAAGTAGTTCAATTGTTATTTATCACTTTAAATTTAATTATTAGGCAGAAAAGCCTATCTTTGACCGGCAAATAAAACCTTATTTGCACATGTATCTAGACTCTGAAAAATTCGTTGATGAAGGCCTGACTTACGACGATGTATTATTGATTCCCTCTTATTCTGAAGTATTACCACGAGACGTTGATACAAGCTCATATCTTACTAAATCTATACGCCTGAATATACCTGTCGTATCTGCAGCCATGGATACTGTGACGGAGTCTGGTTTAGCGATAGCAATAGCCCAGTCTGGTGGAATAGGTATCCTGCATAAAAATATGTCTATTGAAAGGCAGGCTAAACAAGTTAGAAAGGTGAAACGCTCTGAAAGCGGAATTATCAGAGATCCGGTTACGTTAGACGAAAATGCGCTGATAGAAGATGCATTTAGAATAATGAAAGACTTTGGGATTGGGGGTATACCGGTTTTGGGAGAAAAAAAGCTGCTTATCGGTATTATAACGAACAGAGATCTGCGGTTTCAGAAAGATTTAAAAGTTCCGGTTAAAGAGGTTATGACTAAAGATAATTTGATCACGACACCGGAAGGTACTACTATGAAGCAGGCGGAGGAGATGCTGCAGAGATATAAAATAGAAAAGCTTCCGGTTGTGAATGAGAAAGGGGAGCTTGTAGGTCTTATTACTTATAAAGATATCCAGAAGTTTAAGAACTATCCGCAGGCTTGTAAAGATGAAGAGGGGAGACTGCGCGTGGGTGCTGCAGTTGGAGTGGCCGGCGATAATATGGAACGCGTAGCAGCTCTTGTAAAAGCGGGTGTGGACGTGATTACGGTTGATACTGCCCATGGTCATTCAAAAGGAGTGATCGAAATGGTAAAAACAATTAAAGCTTCTTATCCTACGCTGCAGATTATTGCTGGCAATATCGGTACCGCTGAAGCGGCAGTGGCCCTTGCTGATGCCGGTGCTGATGCCGTGAAGGTAGGCATAGGACCAGGCTCTATTTGTACCACAAGGATTATCGCGGGCGTGGGGGTGCCCCAATTATACGCTGTTTATCAATGTGCTAAGGCGCTGAAGGAACGTGGCGTTCCGGTTATAGCAGATGGTGGAATTAAGCAAACAGGGGATATTGTGAAGGCTTTGGCTGCAGGAGCAAGTACCATTATGGCTGGGTCGTTATTTGCGGGTGTTGAAGAGTCGCCAGGCGAAACAATTTTATTTGAAGGACGTAAGTTTAAATATTACAGGGGTATGGGATCTGTTGATGCGATGGAGAAGGGGTCAAAAGACAGATATTTCCAGGACGAAACAGATGTAGTGACCAAGCTGGTTCCGGAAGGCATCGTCGGGAGGGTTCCGTATAAGGGTACGCTGGGTGAGGTGGTCTATCAGTATATTGGAGGACTGAGGGCAGGTATGCATTACTGCGGTGCTGCTACCATTGAGCAGTTGCAAAATGCACGGTTCGTGCGTATTACCGCTGCCGGAATGCGGGAAAGCCATCCGCACGATATAACGATTACAAAGGAGTCACCTAATTATACCAGCAGGTAAAGTTGTTTTAGTAATTTTGGATCGGTACTTATAGAAAGTTGAACTTACAAGAATATATGAATAAGGAAACAGAACACGTAAAATGTCTAATCATAGGATCTGGGCCCGCTGGGTATACCGCTGCTATTTATGCAGCGAGAGCGGACCTGAAACCTGTTTTATATACGGGAATTGTGCCAGGCGGACAGCTTACTCAAACGACAGAAGTTGAAAACTTTCCGGGTTATCCTAAAGGAATACTTGGTCCTGAGATGATGGAGGAGTTCAGACAGCAGGCTGAGCGTTTCGGAACAGATATACGCTTTGGTTATGCGACATCGGTAGATTTTAGCGAGAGTCCGCATAAAGTGATTATTGATGAGAATGTGACACTTACTGCGGATGCAGTAATTATAGCAACCGGAGCATCTGCTAAATGGCTGGGTCTTGAAAGTGAACAGAAATATAATGGGTTTGGAGTTTCGGCTTGTGCTGTATGCGATGGTTTTTTCTTTAAAGGTCAGGAAGTTGCGATAGTGGGAGCCGGGGATACGGCAGCTGAAGAAGCTACTTATTTAGCTAAGCTTTGCAGCATGGTTCATATGCTTGTGAGAAGAGATGTATTCAGAGCTTCAAAAGCAATGGAAGCAAGGGTGTTTAACACTGCTAATATTGAAGTGCATTATAATACCGAGACGAAAGAGATAGTAGGTGACGGACAAAACGTTACGGGCGTAAAGGTGATTAATAACAGAACCCAGGTTGAAAGCGTAATTAACGTGACCGGCTTTTTTGTGGCCATAGGTCATAAACCGAATACTGATATTTTTAAAGGCTGGCTCGATATGGATGATACCGGGTATTTAATAACGAAGCCGGGCTCTACTCATACGAATGTAGACGGAGTTTTTGTGTGCGGTGATGCGCAGGATAAAGTATACAGACAGGCTGTTACTGCAGCAGGTACCGGATGTATGGCGGCTCTTGATGCCGAACGTTATCTTGCAGAAAGAGAGTATAGAGTATAGGTAATAAAACATTTATGGCTTGCTCATGTTCTATCTGCATGGGAAAAGGAGATATAAAAACAAAAAAAGGAAAGATCACTAATGGATCTTTTGGAAAAAAAAGACCTTATGTTGCTAAAAAAGCGGATGCTGAGGGAGATAAGAAAAATAATATTGCAAGTGAAAGCGCCAAATAAGGGCGCTTTTTCGTTATAATACTATGAGAATAGGTTTAAAAATTGTTAGATGGATCGGCTTCCTTTTTGTTTTGTCATTGGTTGGATTTTTAGTTTACAAAATAGTTTATCCTTCATCTAATAAAGTTGTAATAACGGAAGATGTATTGGTGGAGAAAATAAGCAATATCGGAAAGCTTGAACTTATTAAATACAGTATGAGAGATGTGATCGAAAAGAAAGAGTTACGCTCCCTGCTTCCCGATAAACGTGTTTTATTGGTGGCATCCGGCGAGGTGGCAGGCTGTATAGACCTTACGAGGATAAAAACAGAAGATATCGTACAATCAACGGATGATTCAATTACGATTTATTTGCCTCAGCCTGAAATTTGTTATGTAAAGCTTGATCATCAAAGATCAAAGATTTATGATGTGAGCGGATCCTTTTTTCCTGAGGATACCAAAGATATGGTTGAAGATATATATAAGCTTGCTGAACAACGATTGCTTGAAAACGCGAAATCTATGGACATACTAGGCCAAACTCGTACGAATGCGAATGTTATTTTCAAACCTATGCTGGAACGTCTCGCTTCTAAAAAGGTAGGTATAAAATTCCACTAGTGCGGCTGATTTTCCTGAAACTGGCTTTCTATGTTTTCCAGATGCATGATCATATCCCTGAGCTTTGATTGTTCTCTTTGCGTATAACGTTTCATTATATAGGCGCAGAGCAGGAACCAGATGATACTCAGGACTATGCCTGTAAGCGTTTGCCAAAGAGGTACTATGAAGTATATCTCGATAAACAGGAGAGTAAATGCAAGGGCAATAAAGATGCTGTATATGGAGTATATCCGGGTATTCAGGACGTACCTTTTGCGCTGGTATTTCTTTAAAAATGAAAGATAATCTCCGGGTTTTTCGAGAAGTTTATCGCTCTTATTCAGATTATGGTAATGCTTTGACTGGAAGACAATGTATGCGATACAGCTTACGACAAGAATGATGAAAGCAAGGTGAGTGCTCCAGAGCAAGAAAGTGTTAGCCAGCCATATCAGACATATAACAATGATGACTCCTGACATTGCAATGCTTTCCAGAAGTAACTTATTGGAAAATAACTTGCTGGATGTTTTAATTTTTTTTATAATATCCTTATAATCAAGCTTCGGTGACGAGGCCTGATTACTCCATATGTTTTTTAACGAATCAAAATCTCTCATACTGATTATAGAGTTCAGTCAGCTTTGTTTTTATACGATGAATTTTAACTCTTAAATTTCCCTCAGATACTCCAGAAATTTCAGCAATCTCTGAATATGGTACTTCATCTAATACCATTGTTATAATAATTCGCTCGTGCTCTGCCAGCTTCGAAATACACTTATACAGAAGGGCAATGCTTTCGTTCTTATCAGATACTGGTTCTGCATGGCTTTGAACAATTTGTTCACTTAAATCTTCTGTTTTTTGCCTCTTTTTTGTTCTTAACCAACTAAGGCATGTATTAACAGCTATACGGTAAATCCAGGTAGAAATGAGCGCCTGGCTTCTGAACTTTTCCAGGTTTTGCCATACTTTCATAAAAGTTTCCTGCGCGAGATCGTTTGCAGAGTCTTCGTCTCCCGTATACCCAAAGCAGAGATGATAAACTTTCCTAGAGTTTTGCCGGAATATCTCTTTAAAATACTCTTCTTTGTTAATCATCTCTTCCTGTAAGATTGGGTTACTGTCAGTTTGTTACAATTTTTTAGTTTCTCTTGGACAAGATACCGCATACTTTAACCGTTCAAACTCTGTTAAATAGTCAAATTGAAGATCTTCATGCAATTTTTGAATCAATGCGCCGGTTTTGTCTAACTGCCGTGTTACTATATTACATACTGATTTATGAGACGGGCTTATAGTTGCATTGAGGATCAACTGATTAATGAACCACAAAGAAAGTTCAACTTCTAATTGCTGATTGCGCATGAATTTATTGTATTTGCTTAATAAGCTGATGATCTTCCGGATGGCTTTTGCTTTCTTGTATTGGTTATCTGGCAGTTGCAGGAAGTGAGTTAAAAGCTCGGTTTTTATATCTTCAGCAAATCCAGCCTGATCGGAGGCATTAACTAAGAGGTAATTTAAAAATTCCTTGTTTTCTTTTCTTAGCTTCGCAAGGCTTAAACAAATCTCATTTAACTGCTGGTTATTTAATTCTTTTAATTCTTTTTTTATGTCTGTTAATCTTTCAAGTTTCATGCAAAGACACCTATTTGCATGTAAAGCTAATTCTTTTACTTTTGTTATAACTTAAATCTACATATGAAGTTAAAAAACCTCGGCTTTTTCGCGCTTATTACTGTATCAATAGTTGCAATACTTAGCTTTGCAAGCTTCTATGGGCTGTTGAATATCAACGGCTCGTACCTCATGATCGCAAGGTGGATTGCGATTGGCTCCCTGATACTTTTTGCAATAAAAAAGCAGTCTTTAACGTTTTGGATACTTCTATCGATGGTTATTGGCGCTGAAATAGGTAATGATTATCCTGAGATTGCCATGAAGCTGCAGCTTTTAAGTAAGATCTTCCTCAAGATGATTAAAACTATAGTTGCCCCTTTGCTATTTGCTACCCTGGTTTTTGGTATAGCCGGTCATTCGAATTTGAAGCAGGTAGGGAGAATGGGATGGAAGTCTCTTGTTTACTTTGAAGGAATAACGACAATAGCGCTCTTCATAGGCCTTGCAGCGATTAATATTACCAAGGCAGGTGTTGGTGTTAAGAACCCGCCAAACCAACATGAAGAGTTACCCGATGTTCCGCCTCAAACAATTAATGACATCATATTGCATGTGTTTCCGGAAAACTTCGCTAAATCTGTTGCTGAAGGCCAGGTGCTGCAGGTTGTTGTTTTTAGCGTTTTGTTTGGCATTGCTTTGGCAATGGTTAGAGAGGATAAACGAATTCCGATGCTTAAGTTTACCGAAAGCCTGGCTGAGGTAATGTTTAAGTTTACCAAGATTGTAATGTATTTTGCTCCTATTGGGGTAGGTGGTGCTATTGCATACACCGTTGGCCATATGGGTCTAGGGATACTTGTGAATCTTTTTCACCTGCTTATAACGCTGTATCTTTCGTTAATTGTGTTTTTACTTTTTGTTCTTTTACCCATTGCCCTTATGGTGGGGGTACCCATGCGAAAATTCCTGCAGGCCATAGCGGGCCCTGTTTCTATAGCCTTTGCCACAACAAGCTCTGAAGCTGCCCTGCCCAGAGTTATGGAAAACCTGGAAAAGATGGGAGTGCCACGTAAGATAGTAGCATTTGTGATGCCTACAGGCTATAGTTTCAACCTCGATGGTACAACCCTTTATTTGTCTTTAGCTTCCATATTTGTAGCTCAGGCAGCTGGTATAGATCTGAGCTTTTCGCAGCAACTACTCATTGTTTTTACGCTGATGCTTACAAGTAAGGGTGTAGCCGGTGTTCCGAGGGCCTCCCTGGTTATTTTACTTGGTACCGTGTCTTCATTTGGCTTGCCAACCTGGCCAATATTTATCATCCTTGGCATAGATGAGCTTATGGACATGGGAAGAACATCGGTTAATGTAATTGGTAATTGTTTGGCAACGATTGTAATTGCGAAATGGGAAAATGAATTTCATCCTGAACTAGAAAACGAACAGTTATGAGCGATAGAGGCAAAAAGATATTTCTTGCATTGAGTATTGTTGTTCCATTTATGATCTACTGCGTTTATTATTATGGAAACATGGTAAAAAATGCGCCTTATAAATTTTCTGAGTTTGAGTCAATAACTTTTAAGTATGGCCTCGGTGATAGCATGGTTAATAAGTATAGCTCAAAAACAATGGAATATCAGTACATCAACGACCGTGATTCATTGGTTAGGAAAAAAGTTAAGCTTAGCAAGGATGATCTTCTTTACCTGCACCGGAAGGCTGCAGAGTTGGGTTTCTGGAACTTTCCTTCTACCATGGAAGGGGAACCTGTAAGTTCGGGTCAGTCGTCTCCGCATTATTACCTTGAGTATAAATATGCACGAAAGACTAAAAGTGTATACTTCGATTTAAACTACAACGGAAACCCTAAATTGAAAGATGCTGTGAGGCAGCTTATAGAAATTGTTAATACTACTATTAATAAAGCTCATTCCAGACAAAACAATTGATCATGAAGGCTCTTATTATTGTCGATATCCAGAATGACTTTCTTGCTGGAGGACCCCTTGCTGTAAAAGGTGGAAATGAGCTAATACCTGTGATCAACCGGATTCAGGGCTACTTTGATTTGGTAGTTGCGACTCAGGACTGGCATCCTAAAGAGCATGCCAGCTTTGCGGTGAATCATACAAATAAGAAGCTATTTGAACGTACCTATATTGAAGGATTTGAACAGGTGTTGTGGCCTGCTCACTGTGTTCAGGGAACTAGTGGTTCGGACTTTTCTTCGCAGCTTGACCAAAGCAGGGTAGAGGTTGTTTTTAGGAAGGGTACAGACCGGCTCATTGATAGTTACAGTGCTTTTTATGACAATAGGAAGAGGCGCTCTACGGGTCTTTCAGGTTTTTTGAAACATAAAAATGCGTCGGAACTCTTTTTTGTCGGTATCGCGGGCGACTATTGTGTTAACTATTCGGTACGCGATGCTCTTGAAGAAGGATTCTCTGTTTCGGTTATAGAAGACGCGGTAGCGTCAATTGATGCAGCTTCTTTTTTAGCAATCAAAATGGATTTGGTTGACAGCGGGGTGAAGTTTCTGCGAAGTGATGATTTTTTATAATTAATTTAATGAAAGTTTTAAAATTTGGCGGCACCTCGGTGGGTAGTCCAGAGAGGCTTAGGCATTTGATTGAAATTATCAATCCCCTTGAGCCTCAAATAATTGTGTTGTCGGCAGTCGCAGGCACCACCAATGCTCTGGTGGAAATCAGTAACAAGTATCTTGAAGGAGAAAAGAAGGCCGCTGAAGAGCTTACCGGATTGCTTTATGAAAAATATAAAAGATTCGTTTTGGACCTGTTCAAAGGTTCAGAGGGTTTAAAAAAAGGAACTGATTTAATCGATTACCACTTTGATTTTATAGCGTCTTTTTCAAATGATATTTTCACTCCTATAGAAGAAAAAATTGTCTTATCTCAAGGGGAGCTGCTATCTACCTCGTTGTTTCATTTTTATCTTTCTGAGATCGGAGTAAATTCTGCTTTGCTACCTGCACTGGATTTTATGAAGATTGATGAGAATAACGAACCGGTTATTGACCGAATAACGCAGATTCTTCCGCCTTTGATAAGCCGGCATCCGGATACATCTCTGTTTATAACACAGGGCTATATATGCAGGAATGCTTTTGGTGAGATTGATAACTTACGGCGGGGGGGGAGTGATTTTACAGCTTCGCTGATCGGCGCGGGAATACATGCGACAGAAATACAGATATGGACAGACATTGATGGCATGCATAACAATGATCCGCGCATAGTAAAGGATACTAAGCCCATTGCGCAGCTTTCGTTCGACGAAGCTGCAGAGCTGGCTTACTTTGGTGCAAAGATCTTACATCCGCAAAGTGTATTCCCTGCTCAAAAATATGGAATACCTGTCAGACTGTTAAACACTTTGGATCCGGTGGCTCCCGGAACTCTGATAACTCATAGCAGTGACAAGGGAGTCATCAAATCTGTTGCCGCTAAGGATAATATTACTTCTATAATTATTCACTCGAGCCGTATGCTTCTTGCCTATGGCTTTTTGAGAAAGGTATTTGAGGTATTTGAGCGGTACAAGACTCCTATTGATATGATAACGACCTCGGAGGTTGCAGTTTCTGTAACTATTGATGATGTGAGATATCTGAGCGAGATTGCGAGTGATCTGGAGCATTTTGGAGCTGTACAAATTGAAAAAGAACAGACCATAGTTTGTGTGGTAGGCGATTTTTCTCATAGCACTCATGGGTTTACTTCTAGGGTTTTTGATTCTCTGAAACATCTTACTGTCAAGATGATATCCTACGGGGCGAGTGATTACAGTGTATCTCTGTTAATCGACTCCAGAGATAAAACGGAAGCTTTAAGAAGTTTACATAACAGGTTATTTTAGGGATGTATATGTTTCGTGATGATGTAATCCAAACGTTGAGTTTGGTTAAGACACCTTTTTATTATTATGATCTGCGACTGCTTCAAAATACTTTGAATGCTTGCAGGACGGCCTCTGACGTCTACGGTTTTCATGTGCATTATGCGATGAAAGCAAACTTCAATAATAAAGTTTTAGAAGCTGTAAGAAATTCAGGTCTCGGTGTAGATTGTGTAAGCGGAAATGAAGTAGTTAAAGCGATCGAAATGGGCTTCGAATCTTCAAAAATTGTGTTTGCCGGCGTAGGAAAGTCGGATGAAGAAATAATTTATGCTCTCAAACACGATATCTCGTGTTTTAATGTCGAGTCTGTTCAGGAAATAGAAGTAATAAATGTACTTGCTAAGGGCTTGTCGAAGATTGCGAAGATAGCTATAAGAATCAATCCAAATATAGACGCGCATACACACCACCATATTACCACAGGCTTAGAAGAGAATAAATTTGGAATTAACCAATGGGAGCTACCTGAATGTATAAGAGTTATAAGTAAGTCCGAAAACATTTGGCTTGATGGGGTGCATGTACATGTTGGTTCGCAGATTACAGATATGAATGTCTTCAAAAGCTTGTGTGTTAAGATCAATGAGATCAAAACTTGGCTTGAAGAAAGAGGCTTCAATCTAAAAATCTTAAACGTAGGCGGGGGCTTTGGGATTGATTATTATAATCCTGACATGCACTCTATACCTGACTTTGAAAAATACTTTGAAATTTTCGACCAGTATTTAGAAAGGAAGCCCGGGCAGGATGTTCACTTTGAGCTTGGCAGGGCCTTGGTTGCCCAATGTGGAAGTTTAATCAGCCGTGTTCTGTATGTTAAAAAAGGCATCAAAAAGCATTTTCTGGTTCTTGATGCTGGAATGACTGAGCTTATGCGACCGGCACTTTACCAAGCCTATCATAAAATCGAAAACTTAAGCTGTAATTCGTCGACCGCTGATAGCAAATATGATGTTGTTGGTCCCATCTGTGAGACTACAGACTGCTTTGGTAAAGAAGTTGAAATGCCAGAGTCTAAAAGAGGTGACTTGGTTGCTATCAGATCTGCAGGTGCTTATGGAGAGGTTATGGCATCAAGATATAATTTAAGGCAAACTGTATCCCATATTTACTCTACAGCGTCTCAAGAGCATTGATGAATGCGCCCATTTCGTCTGCATTAAGTATATAATCTACCTGTGTAGCGGTAATGGCTTTTGCTGGCATATACGCTACTTCTGCGTCTTCGGGGTTCTGAACAGCAGTAATGCCTCCGCAGCTTTTTACTGCCTTTATCCCGGCTGTGCCATCTGAGTTTGCTCCGGAAAGAAGGAGTGCAGCAACCTTGTGGCCAAACGCATCGGCACCCGTTTCAAAGGTTACGTCAATGCAAGGTCTGGAATAGTTTATTTTTTCTGAGAAGTCTAGTGAGAAGGTGCAATCTTTTTCAATGAGCAGGTGATAATCTGGAGGGGCTAAATAGATAGTACCTTGTTTAATATCTTCTTTCTCCTCTGCTTCTTTAATGGATAAGCTGGTTTGAGTACTGAGTAATTGTACCAGAGATGAGTCAAAAGAGCTTTTTCTATGTAACACGATCACGATACATATCTTAATATCTTTCCTTAACTGAGGCAGAGCTTTAAGTAAGACATTTAAACTCCCTGCGGAACCACCTATAAGTAAAACAGTGATAGGTTCTTTTACGTGATTTTCCTCCATATCTTTTCCTTATCAAACTGTTTAAAGTTGTTGCTGATGTTCGAGAACCTTAATGTTTCTCTTGAACCAAGCGCTAAAAAACCTAGTGTATCGAGACTGTCTTCAAATAAGGAAAACACCTTGGACTGAAGATCTTTATCAAAGTATATAAGAACGTTTCTGCACACGATTAACTGGAATTCATTAAACGAACGATCTGAAACCAGGTTGTGGGTAGAAAAAATGATTTTTTTCTTTAAGTCTTCGTTAATTTTAACTTTATCGTACTTAGCAGTATAATAGTTAGAGAAATCTTGCGCGCCGCCTGAGTTGATGTAGTTCTCGGAATGAAGCTTCATGGTACTCAAGGGAAAAATGCCTTTCTTCGCAACTTCTATAGCATTTGGGTTAATATCTGTAGCATAGAGTAGAGACTTATGAATCAGATTTGCTTCTTTGAGCAAGATTGCCATTGAGTAAGCTTCTTCTCCCGTCGAACAGCCGGCATGCCATATTCTTATTAAAGGATACGTGCCGAGTATGGGTAAAACTGAGTTTCTCAATGCTTTATAGAAAGAAGGATCTCTGAACATTTCAGTTACAGTCACGGTTATCTGTTCTATAAACCTTCTGAGGTAATCTCTGTCATTACGTAGCCTGTACCTAAACTCGGCAACGCTTGAAAAACGATCAAGAATGAAAAGACGGTTTATCCTTCGTTTTATAGATGCTTTAGAATATCCGCTGAAGTCATATCCTGATACTTCGAACAGATCATTAAGTAGTACTTCTACGTCCTCATCTTTAATTAAAGCCGGTTCCACACGCGTAATTTATATGTAATCACTCAATATAAGTAAAAGCTGATCTATGTTTATAGGTTTGGCTATATATGCGTTAGCTCCGGCCGCAAGGCACTTTTCTCTATCACCAAGCATTGCTTGCGCCGTTACAGCTATTAGAGGTGTAGAAGACAACTCAGGATTTTCTCTGATTAATCTAATGGCTTCGTAGCCATCCATTTCCGGCATCATCATATCCATAAGTACAATACATATAGACTTGTCTCGCTGCATCAGATCAATACCCTCTGTGGCATTTGTAGCAGTTATACAAGCAATTTTCTTCGCTTTCAAAACGGCTTCTAAAGCAAAAATGTTTCTTGGGTCATCGTCAATTATTAATATCTTTTTTGTCATATAAAGTGGGAAGGTTAGATGTATTTGTCATAAAGCCACACCCTCAGAAGAGAGATTAGCTGATCAATATCGACAGGCTTGGATATATAATCAGATGCACCTGCTTGAATGCATTTCTCCCTGTCTCCAGTCATGGCTTTGGCTGTTACAGCTAGAATTGGAAGATTTTTATACTTATTATTTTGCCTTATAAGTGTAGTGCTTTCATAGCCATCCATTTCCGGCATCATCATGTCCATAAGCACAATGTCGGTCTGAGGATTTTCATTAAGCACCTTTAACGCTTCCTTTCCATCCGTAGCTGAAAGTACCTTCATCTTCATTTGTTCCAGAGCTTTAGTTAAAGAAAAAATATTTCTTACGTCATCATCAGCAATCAGAACTGTTTTTCCTTCAAGCACTTCATTTAGAACACTGGATTTACTTACAGACTCAGGACCTTTAGATTTTGTCTCTTCTACCAGATGAAGGAATAACGCTACTTCATCGATAATTCTTTGGTAGGAATGAGCCGTCTTCATTACAATGCTGTCGGCATACTGGCGAATTTTGCTTTCTTCGGCCTTAGACAGGTTTTTGCCTGTAAAAATTATTATGGGTACGTTTTCCAGTCCCTCATTCTTTTTAACAGCCTCCAGAGTGGTATAAGCGTTAATATCTGGTATGCCCATGTCAAGTATCACACAGTTGACTTCTTTCTTTAACAACGCGTTTACGCCTTCTGAAAGCGTCCCTTTTATTTCTGAATTAACATTGTAGGTTTCAAGAAAATAAGCCAAAGCTCTTGCGTGCTTAGCATTTTCTTCAATGATTAGAACTTTCTTGCTGCTGTTGTTAAGAGCTTCCTCAATTTTATCGAACATCTCTTTCATGTTCTCAACCGTAATAGGTTTATTTATAAAGTCTATCGCACCCTTAACCAGACTCTCTTTTTTTACCTCCATCGAGGACATGATGTGCACTGGTATATGCTTGGTTATTGGGTCCGACTTAAGTTCTTCCATCACCTCCCAGCCATCTTTAACAGGAAGTTGGATATCAAGTAAAATAGCACTTGGGATGTAATTCTTAGCCATTTCGATACCGTGGTCGCCTCTTCCTGCAACAATTCCTTTATAATTATTCTTTCTTGTATATTTTAGCAATGCTTTAGCGAAATTGATATCGTCTTCTACAATCAATATCACTTTATCTCCTTCAATGATGCCTTCCCTGTCATCTTCTATATGTTGAAAACTTAAGGGAGCTATGTACCGATGGGTTTTCTTTTCGATTTCTTTTTCTTCGCTGACTAAAACCTCCGCAGAGACTTTTTCGATCTTGGAGCTCTGGCTATCCTGAATATCCAACTTATCTTCCGGAGAGAATGGTATTTCTATCATAAAAGTGCTTCCTTTTTCAGGGACGCTTTTTACTGTGATTGTTCCACCCAGGAGTTTAGATAGTTCCTTACTAATCGATAGGCCTAATCCAGTACCGCCATATTTTCTTCTGGTAGAACCATCTGCTTGCTGGAAAGCATCAAAAATAGATAGATGTTTATCTTTAGGTATCCCAATCCCTGTATCCTGGATGGAGAAGCATATGTGGTTCTTTTTTGATAAAGAAGGGCTTACTTCAACTGAAACATACCCTTTGGAGGTAAATTTAAGTGCATTAGAAAGTAAGTTTTTCAGTATTTGTTCCAGGCGAAGCTTGTCTGTAGTAATTGACAACGGAAGGGTTTCATCAATTGAAGTCTTAAAGTCCAGTCCTTTTTCACGTGCAATAGATTTAAATAAGGACTTCATGTCGCCGATGATTTCACGAACAGGGACTTCCTTAAATTCGAGACTCATTTTTCCAGCTTCAATTTTAGAAAGATCTAGAATTTCGTCAATTAGTGCCAGTAATCCGTTGCCTGAACTTTGGATTACTTTCGCAAATTCGATCTGCTCATCATTAAGGTTTTTATCGGTATTATCTGCCATTAATCTTGACAGAAGAAGGATTGAATTCAGTGGCGTTCGTAATTCATGCGACATATTGGCAAGGAATTCAGACTTGTATCGGGAACTCTGTTCAAGCTCTTCAGCTTTCTTCTGTATATCCAAGTTTCTTATCAAAATAAGTTGATTCTTTTCTTCCAGAATCTTGCTTCTTTCTTCCAGTTCCTGGTTCGCCTGCAACAATTCTTCCTGCTGCACTTTAAGTTCTTCCTCAGATGCTTGTAATTTTTGGGCTTGTGCTTCGAGCTCGGTATTGAGGTTTTCAAGTTCACTATGCTGAGCTTGGAGTTCTTCAGCCTGAGCTTGCGTTTCTGCCAGAAGCTCACGCATTCTCATTCGGTTTTCGGAGGTATTGAGGGATATGCCGATATTGACAGATATTCTTTTGAAATACTCCATTTCAAAGTCTGTATAGCTGTCAATGGAACCTAGCTCAATGACTCCTTTTACAGAATTTTCGAAGATTAAAGGGAATATAATAACATGCCTGGGTTTAGCTTGTCCAAAGGCAAAGTTTATGAGCAGATCGTTGTTTGGGATGTCTTCTAATAATATGGGCTTACGATCTAATGCACATTGTCCAACAAGCCCTTCTCCCAATTTTACAACATTAGCTTTGTGATTGGCAGGAAACGCATAACTACTAATCAACTCCAGGTTCTCATTGTCCCGAAGAATGTAAAGTGCCCCTATTTGACTTTCAGTAAACTGGATGATATAATCAAGCATTTTTTGTGAAAGCGTCTTAACGTCTTCCTCGCTTATCATTTTATCATTTAGGTTGGCAATTCCCGTTTGCAGCTTTTCTTCGTCGGACAACAATTTAAATGATCGTTCAAGAGATTCGGCCATTTTGTTCAATGACACAGCAAGTCCTCCCAAGTAATCATTCTTATCGTCTTCCACTCTGGTTTCATAATCACCGAGGGAAATCTTTGCAGCAACTTCTTCGATGATTTCAATTCTTCGGCTCATCTCAAATTCTTTCTGTTGAAGCTGGTTATAGAGTGACGCCCTGCTTTCAAAATCTTTCTTTGCTTTTAAGTAAGATATATACGTTATAATAATTGCAAGTATGGCTGCAAATATTATTAGGAGAGGAGTGAAGGTGGAAAATAAGTCCATCCTGTTTGTTCTTCTGCTTAAAGCCTCTTGCTCCAGTTGTTTCATTCTGGTTGAGATAGCTCTTGCTTCATCCATTAGCTCTTTACCAAGGCGCATTTCCTGCGAACTGATGGTTTTATTTGTCTTTTGCATTAGCAGAACATTGTCCAGACGTTTGAGCCTCTGTACGATGATTTCTTCAAGCTTATTGCAGTTACTTAATTGTTCAGGCTTGTCAATAACCATTTGCCTGATGTTGTTAAGCGAAGCGGTTGCTTTTTGGTATGCTCCATAATATGGTTCCAAAAAGGCTTCTTCGCCGGTGATCAGGAAACCCCTCTGACCCGTTTCTGCATCTTTAAGTATAGAAAGGGTATTTTCAAGCTCTGATATTACTCTGGATGTCTGAACAACCTTCTTTGAGCTGGAAAGTAAGTTGTTAATACTTATATAAGATGCTATTGAACTGATTAATAGTAATATAAGGAATACTCCATAACTTAATCTAAGGTTTCTTATTATAGTGCTGTTCATATGAAAAAATCAAGCATCCAATTTAAGACTGAATGTTTTGTGCTGTTAATTGTTGTTTTTGTGAATGGGTAAACAGAAATAAAATGACGATCCTTCTCCGTCAGAACTTTTAAGTCCAAACTTTCCATCATGACGGTTAATGATTTCTGAACAGATGTAAAGACCTAGTCCTAACCCTTGAAACCTGTGAGATGTTTCCTCAACTCTGTAAAACTTATTAAACAAACTGCCTTGTTTTTCTCTGGGAACTCCGACCCCATGATCCTTGACAGTCAGACAGATCATACTTCCGTTATCAATAACACTACACTCAATTGAGATTTCCTTTCTTTCGGGTGAGTATTTGATTGCATTTGTTAGATAGTTCATCAGGACCTGTTCTATTCTCATATCATCACCGAATACCTTAACATCCGCAGAACCGGTTTTTGTTATCTTGAAATCATGGTTAGTTTGTCTTATAATGTCTATGGTGCTATCCACTAAAGGCTCAAGGCTGAAAATCTTTTTATTGAACTTAAGCTTTCCGCTTTCTATTTTAGAGATGTCTAGCAGGTCTGCAATCAGCTTGTGTAGCTTATCGAGTTGAATCTGAGTCCGTTGAAGGTACTTAGATGATTCTTCAGATAAATTAATATTGCTTTCAAAAGAGCGCTCGAGAAGCTGCATATAAGCTTTTATGCTCGTAAGTGGCGTTTTTAACTCATGACTCGCTATGCTTAAAAACTCGTCTTTTTTTCGTTCTACTTCTTTTTGTTCTTCTATGTCAGTAAATGTCCCAACCCACTTAACGATTGTGTCATTTTCAATTACAGGAAGAACACGTAATAAATGGCATCTGTAAACATCCTCATAAATGCGGCGGATTCTCACTTCCATCTTCAAAGGAGTGCCGTCCTTATACATTCGATTCAAAGACTGCTGAATATTAGGATCGTCAGGATGAGACTCAGGGAATATTTTTTCATTCGGTGAGTAGTCAAACCAATGTTGGTTTACAAACTCAATACTGCCATTGCTTTGAGCTGTGAAGGCAATCTGGGGAATACTTTCGAGCGTTAAATGCAATTCCTGCATCTTTTCCTTCAGCTCCGCCTGTGCTTGTTTTCTGTATTCAATTTCAGCTCTAAGAGCAAGTTGAGTCTTATTTAGTGCTCTAGTCTGTTCATAAAGCCTGTGAAGTGTTTTAACCTTCAGCATCAAAACGTCAGGATCGACAGGCTTCGTTACGTAATCTATACCCCCTGAAGCATATCCCTTAGCAATGAATCTTTTATCTGTGTTTACCGCTGATAGGAAAATAATTGGGGTGTCTTTGGTCTTGCTGTAGCCTGTAATGGCTTCGGCAACTTCAAAACCATCCATTCCGGGCATCTGCACATCCAAGATTATCAAAGCATAACTGTTCTTTAGTATTTTTTTTAAAGCATCTTCTCCTGTAAGTGCAGAGTCAACCTCAAAATTGTGCAGCTCAAGTATTTTCTTTAAAGAAAATATGTTTTCTGCTTTGTCGTCTACGATAAGAATCATTTCAGAAAGTAAAGTACATCAAATTCAAATTTAGAGAGTTATTTAATTACATCATAAGCGGTAAATATAACTTATTTGTTATCAATACTCTCAGGGATAGTTAATTCAATAGCATCTTTACCTCTTTCATCTGTAAGTGCAATATTAATTACTTCTTTCATTTCAGTTACGTAATGAAACTTAAGATCTTTTATATAGGTTTCTTTAATTTCAAGGATATCTTTCTCGTTCGATTTGCACAAAATTATCTCCCTGATATTAGCACGTTTAGCAGCCAATATCTTTTCTTTAATGCCTCCTACAGCCAAAACCTTACCTCTTAAAGTTATCTCGCCGGTCATGGCAAGATCTGGTTTTACCAGCCGCTGAGTAAATACAGAGGTCAGTGCTGTTAGCATAGTAATCCCTGCAGACGGGCCGTCTTTTGGAGTTGCACCTGCAGGCACATGTATATGTACATCCCAATGATCGAAGAGTCTGTGGTCAATGCTGAACATTTTACTATGCGCTTTTAAATAGGCGAGCGCTATAGAAGCAGACTCCTTCATTACGTCTCCCAGGTTTCCTGTTAACGTTAGTCTTCCTTTGCCTGGGCTCAGACTTGCTTCAATGAACAAGATATCTCCGCCGGCCTGCGTCCAGGCAAGTCCGGTTACGACTCCGGGAACCTCATTACCTTCATAAAGGTCTTTATCGAAAATAGGCGCTCCCAGGGTGTTCACTACATCGGACTTTGTCAAGGTGGAACTATAAGCATCTTCCATAGCTATCTTTGTAGCTACCCCTCGCACTAAGGAACCGATCATTTTCTCCAAGCCTCTTACTCCGGACTCCCGGGTATATTCTTCAATTACTTTTTCGAGGATAGTTGATTTAAGTATTACGTCTTTTTTATTTAGACCATGTTGAGCTATCTGTTTAGGAAGAAGGTGCTGACGGGATATTTCAACTTTTTCTTCAATTGTATATCCATTAACTTCTATGATCTCCATTCTGTCGAGCAATGCAGGCTGAATTGAGTTAAGGGAATTTGCAGTTGCGATGAACATTACATTAGAAAGGTCATAATCAAGTTCAACATAATGGTCGTAAAAGCTGTTGTTTTGTTCAGGATCCAAAACTTCTAAAAGGGCAGAAGATGGGTCTCCCTTATAATCGCTGCCAACTTTGTCAATCTCGTCTAACACAAAAACGGGATTTGAAGACCCGGCTTTTTTAATCGACTGCACAATACGGCCAGGCATTGCGCCTATGTATGTTTTCCTATGACCCCGTATTTCCGCTTCGTCTCTCACACCTCCTAAAGCCATGCGCACATATTTTCGACCTAGAGCTTTTGCAATTGACTTGCCGAGAGAGGTTTTACCAACTCCCGGAGGACCAACGAGACATAGTATCGGTGCTTTCATGTCGTTTTTGATCTTTAAAACTGCAAGATATTCGATGANNTGATCCTTATCCAGTATACGTTGCGCCCGTTTCAGATCAAAGTTGTCTTTTGTAAACTCGTTCCATGGTAACTCAAGCAGTAGCTCGAGATAATTTAACTGTATTGAGTATTCAGCGGCCGCAGGATTTATCCTTGAAAGCTTTTCCAGTTCTTTTGAAAAATGAACTTGCGTCTCTTTTGTCCACTTCTTGTCTGACGCCTTTTTCTTTAAGTTTTCGATTTCAAGGTCAGGAGAACTGCCCCCCAACTCTTCCTGAATGGTCTTTAGTTGCTGGTTTAAAAAATAGTCTCTTTGTTGCTTATCGAGGTCGGTTCTCACTTTTGACTGTATCTGGTTCTTCAACTCTAACATCTGAAGCTCTTTTGTCAAATGCTCTAGTACCATTACAGCACGTTGCCTCAGGTCAGGTTGTTCGAGCATTAATTGCTTTTCCTTAACCTCAGCGTTCATATTAGAAGAAATAAAATTGATGAGAAAAGACGTGCTCTCAATATTTTTAATTGCCATCGCAGCTTCGCTCGGCATGTTTGGAGACAAGTGAATGATCTGCATCGCCATGTCTTTGATAGAATCGACCATAGCTTTGAACTCTTTGCTAAGATCGGGTTTTATCTCTTCAAACTTATCAATTGAAGCCTTTAGATAAGGTTCAGATTGTATTTCGGCATTCAATTTAAATCTTTGCTTGCCCTGTATAATCACTGTTGTGCTTCCGTCAGGCATTTGAAGCATTTTGATTATAACAGCAACCGTACCTATTATATTTAGCTCTTCAAATGTAGGATCTTCAATTGATACGTCTTTTTGAGACACAACACCGATAACCTTATCCGATTTATAGGAATCTTTGATAAGCTTAATTGATTTGTCTCTTCCAATTGTGATGGGAATTACTACTCCTGGAAAAAGAACAGTATTTCTCAGAGGCAGTATCGGCAATACTTCCGGGGTCTGCTCATTATTCATTTCATCTTCGTCTTCCTGCGACATCAGTGGAAAGAATTCAGTCTCTTCGTTTATAATAGGCAGGGTATAACTTATATCTATCAGGGCCATATTTTCTTGATCAAGCGTCAAATTGACAGTAGGTGCTTTATACATACTAAACACACCGTAGGACAATGCCTGTGCCAAAACGCCAATTATTAGATTTATTATGGTATTATTGGCTTTCCAATACTACAAAAGGAAAAAAAGGCAGTAGTGTAAAAACAAAAGGCAGCTGAGCACGGTTAAAAGACTTACTTGAACGCTCAATCGTCCATCCTTAAAAAGTCGGCGAAATAATATTGGCATTGATGCGTTATTTAATCTTAAACAGTATATTATTAACATGAAATCAGTTATTTCTATCCTTGCATTCGCACTTTTATCTACAGGAGCTTTCGCTCAGCAAAATGATGACATTAAAAATAACTATGTAAAACTTGGACAAAAAGCCGTTATGAACGGAAACTTTAAGCAAGCAGTAGTTCATCTTGAAAAGGCCTTGCCTTCCGAATCAAGTAATAGTAATGTGCTCTATATGCTTGCATACTCTTATTATCACTCAGGAGATTTTACAAAAGCAATTAGCACATTCGGTCAAGTGATCGCCTTACAGCCAAATAACGGCTCTGCGTATTATTACCGCGCAAAAGGAAGGAATACTTTAGGTGCTCAAATGAACTCTTCGCTAACGCCCGGAGAACGGGAAAAACTTTTGTTAGCCAGCATTAAAGATTACAGTAAAGCAATTGAACTTAATTCGTCAGATGTTAAGTTGTATCAAAACAGAGCAATTGCTTACAGAGATTATGGGATTTTAAAAGGCCAGAAGATTGCTAAATTTTACGATAAGTCAGCAGCTGCGAGTGCATTCAAGTCAAGCATACAGGATTTGGAAAAGGTTCAGGATGCAAATCCAGCTAGGAAAGATATTCAAACTGAAATTAAGAAAGCCAAGGTATATATGGCTAATCTTGATAGATAGTGGAAAAAGAATTTTTAAAGCAAAAAGCCG
>DDAL01000006.1 GCA_002332615.1 Sphingobacteriaceae bacterium UBA2059
TAATGTACTTGATGCGCCACGTAGCTTCTCTTGGGTAGATACAAAGCCCAATACGCTTGGGTGGATTGAACCACTTGATGGAGGCCTTATCAAAAAAGAAGTAAAAGATCATGACGCCTATGTGGTGCTTTCAGCTCCTTTTACCAGCTCACCTTCTACTATTGCAAAAACTGCCATGCGCATGTATGAGGCGAGTTTCATCAACCAAAACTTAGCGCTTATAACACAGGGATCTTATGCAAACCAACGGTTGGTATGGCAACTGCTTGATCTTAAGACCAACAAGCTTAAAACCCTAAGTGACAGAAGTAGCAATGATGCCTATGCTGACCCTGGTACTCCGTTCACTGTTAAAAACGAATATGGACGTAGCGTGCCTATAATTTATCAGAACACTAAATTCATCATGCGCAACTCAGGCGCCTCGCCAAAAGGTGACTATCCTTACATAAGTTCTTTTGACTTTAATACCTTAAAAACAGAAAAACTATGGCAAAGCCAGGAGCCTTATTACGAAGTTCCGATGAAGCTGTTATCTCATAACAAAGGCCTTAATTTTATAACTTATAAACAAAGCGCTACGGAAGCCCCAAACCTGTATTTACTTTCTAATAGTGGCAAAAGCAGGAAAGCAATAACTAACTTTCCAGATCCTCAGCCCGAGTTAAGAAAGCTCGACAAAAAGAAAATAACCTATCAGCGAGAAGACGGCGTACAGTTATCCGCAAACTTATATCTACCCAAAGACTATAATGAAAAAAAAGATGGCAAATTGCCTGTTGTAATAGTAGCCTACCCGATTGAATATAAAAGTGCCTCAGATGCCGCCCAAGTGCGTGGAAGTAAAAACACCTTTACTCTTACCAACTATGGAAGTTTCGTTCCTTTTGCTCTGATGGGTTATGCGGTTATGGACAATACCGAATTCCCTATAGTCGGCGAAGGCAGTAAGTATCCTAACGACTCTTTTGTAGAACAGCTGGAAATGAATGCTCGCGCAGCCATAAATAAGGTTGCCTCTATGGGCATTGGCGACAGCACACGCGTGGGAGTAGCCGGCCATAGCTATGGGGCGTTCATGACTGCCAACCTTCTTGCTCACACCAATTTGTTTAAAGCAGGGATAGCCAGGAGCGGTGCCTATAACCGCACACTTACCCCATTTGGCTTCCAGGGCGAGGAACGAACATACTGGCAGGCACCAGAAGTATATAATCGCATGAGCCCTTTTGCTTATGCGCACAAAATCAAAACTCCCTTACTGCTGATACATGGCGAAGCTGACAACAATCCGGGAACCTTCCCTATTCAAAGTGAAAGGTTATATAATGCAATTAAAGGGCATGGCGGAACAGTACGCTTTGTTCAATTGCCCTATGAATCGCATGGCTATTCAGCCAAAGAAAATATTCTGCACCTTATGTGGGAAGAATACCAGTGGCTTGAAAAATATGTTAAGAGTAAGAGCGAATAATCCTTTACTTAAATAAGGCGGCGGCTCATAGGCATAACGTGAGCCGCCTTTTAGTTTCAAATGGAACACCTTTTATAGGACCTTTACCCTTGCCTTCGGCGATATTGAATCAATAAGACTAATATTGAAATTTTTCCCAACCTTTTATTTGTACAGATTCGCAGGTCATGTTATAAGTGCCATTACCTGAAGAAACATACCTTCCGTTCGCACCGCGAAGAGAAAAAGTACCGTCTGCATTCGGAATCCAATTAAATTTTTCCCAGCTTCCTGGGCTTACCCTGTTACAAGTCATTGGTTTAACTCCGTTCTCTGAGGATACATACATGTTTATTGCTTTTAGATAAACTTTTCCGGTTCCGGCGGCTATTACTGAGAAATCTTCCCAAGAATCAGCAATTAATCTATTACATTTCATATTTGCGGTTCCATTATTGCTCGACACGAATTTATTATTGCTTCCTTTTAAATTAATGACTTGCCCAAGTGGTATCGATGCTATTCGCGGCTGGTCAGGTAAGCTTGCATCGTTTAAAACAACTTTCACTGGATAGTGATCTGAAGGCAATTTACCATCGTAAGTGTCGGGAAGGATATCTACCTGATCTACCTGAAAGTGTGACGAAACAAAGACATGATCGACTCTTTTATCTGACACCAAGAAAACGTCATACCCATTGTAAGTATGAGGCTTTGGTGCATAGGGATATTCATTAAGCGTGAAAGCGTCTTTAACTTTACCGGAATTATTAAGCGTATAATATTTGGAACTAAACTGATCGAAGTTAAAATCCGCAGATAAGGCAACAGGGTTAGCTCCTGCTATTTCAGTGATCTTTGATAGTAATAAATTTACACTTTGAGTTTGAGCCTGAGAGCGCAAATCTAAATGAGTATTGAAATAGTAAAATGAAGTTCCTGTGGCTGTGTCGCTGATTTTTGCCCATGTGCATACTCTGGGATAAACGGCGTCCCAGCCGATACTACCAGCTACATTCGGAGTTTCAGAGAGCCAAAAATTACCGCTACTCAAAATGCTGAACTTGCTTTTTTTATAGAAAATAGCTGCGTGCTCGCCAGTTCCATCACTGTTACGGCCCACTCCAACCCGGCCGTAATCGGGCAAAAGCGTTGCCATATCGGCCATTTGATGACTTTCCGCCTCCTGAACTCCGAAGACATCGAATTTATATGTCATGATAATATCTGCAATCATGTTTTTTCTTTCGGTCCATGTATGATCCGGCGCATCACCGGGAGTATCGGTACGGACATTATAAGTACCGAGCACGATAGTGGGCAAATTCTTTGCCTCTAGACCAGCTTTATTTTTCACCATTGCAAATGCTACATCATTTTTTGATCGATCGTCAATTTCCTTTTTGCAGGAAAAAAGTGCAGAACAAGCAAAAAATATCAGGAAAATGAAACTTCTATTCATAACGCATTAGTTTTTGGTTTATAAATTGGTTAATTACAATCGCTATTTTTCAATACATAATCTATTGTTCGAGTCTTATACTTATTGGTTTTTTATCATAAACACGTGCCTCTTTGTTAGCATATCCTTCATGTGAAAAAACTAGTACATCATTAATACGAGCTTTTATTTTATAATTTCCGTTGCTATCGGTTATCGTAAACAGATCCTCACCTTTTACTGAAACTTTTACTCCGGAAAGCCTCGTTGACTGCACATCCCTTACTGTGCCTAAAATTTGAGTCCTTTCTCCTTTAGGCAGATCCTCTTCGGACGAATCAGGTTCTTTAGTCTCTGCTTTTTCTTCACCTACTTTAACATTTTTTTTATAAATTATTACATCTGATGCGGTCCCTATCTGAATTTCAAAATCACCTTCCTCAACTTTTCTCTCAAAGTTTTTATCGTATAAATACCAATCACTAACAGGAAAGGATAATGTAACGGTCTTTTTCTCGCTGGCTTTTAAGTTAACTTTCTGAAAAGCTTTTAATTGTTTTACAGGGGTTACTACAGAACTGTATACATCTCTCAAATATCCCTGTACAACTTCTTTCCCCTCTCTGTTTCCAATATTTGTAATGTCGAGCTGAACAAATAGTGTATCGCCAGTTTTTAATTTGTCATTGGAAAATTTAAAATTTTCAATTTTGAACTTTGTATAACTGCCGCCAAACCCAAAAGACCACAATCCTCCCGGCGTTTCAAACACATAATCTCTTCCTGGCTTTTCATCACTTCCACCTTTCTTATAGTAACCTTTGTCTGAAGGAAAATAATTATAAAACACCGGAAGGTTACCTGTGCTTTTAGGAAATGAAACCGGCAACTTTCCGGACGGATTCACTTTTCCAAATAAAACATCGGCAATAGCATTACCCTGTTGTTCTCCACCATACCATTGTACCAAGATTGCTGGGATATTATCTTTTATCCAAGGCATTGCAAATGGCCTGCCTGTTACCAATACAACAACAACGGGCTTGCCGGTTCCTTTAAGTGCTTTAATGAGTTCTTCCTGTACTCCGGTAAGATTTAAACTACTTAAATCGAACCCTTCGCCACTTGTCGAGTTTTCGTATTCGCGGGACAGGGAGGCACTTTGCGAGCCGGCAAAAACTACTATCGCATCGCTTTTTTTACTGATTTTTATTGCCTCTTGAAATCCAGAAACGTCCTTCGAAGTTACGTCGCACCCTTTTGCATAACTAATACTGACCTTATCTCCAAGTAAATTGCGTAGGCCTTGCAAAGGGGTTACTCCGTCTTTATTACTTCTGCTCCAGGTATAATCCCCAAATTGTACCTGATCTGCATTTGGGCCTATTACAGCCAAAGATTTTAGTTTATTGATATCTAAGGGCAATATACCATCATTTTTTAAAAGCACTATTGATTCTTCTGCTATTTCTCTGGCTAACTTTACAGACTGAGGCGTATGTATGTACCTTTCCAGTACTGTTGTGTCGGGGAGGGCATCCTCAAACAATCCTGAAGCGAACTTAGCATATAAAATATTGGATACTGCTGAGTCGATATATTTTAGGTCTATTTTATTCTGGCTTACCAGTTCCTCTAAATGGGCGTAATTTTTGCTTCCTGCCTCCAGATCAATGCCCGCTTCAACGGCTTGTCTTGCTGCATCAGCTCTTGAATTAGCAGTTCTATGAAAGCTGTTTAACATGGTTATGGACCCCCAATCAGAATACACATAACCTTTAAAACCCAAGTGTTTTCTTAATAAATCAGTCATGATGGATACAGAACCAGTAACAGGTTCTCCGTCATAAGAACTGTAGCAGTTCATGATTGAAAGTGGCGCTATATCCTTTATTATCTTCTCGAATGGCTGCAAATAAAGACTATACAATTGCCTTTTGCCACCTTCTACACTCGCAAGATTCAGGCCTCCTGTCGGAGTGCCGTGGGCGATGAAATGCTTCGGCGTTGGAATAATTTTCTCTTCGGTCAATGCTTTTACATATCCTATACCCATCTGGGAAACCAGAAAAGGATCTTCTCCATAAGTTTCCTCGACCCGCCCCCAGCGCAATTCTCTGGCCAAGTCCAAATCAGGGGAAAGGATTTGTTTCACTCCCATTGCCTTGGTTTCCTTTGCAATATATTTTGCCATCTGATAAGTGAAAACCGGATTGAATGTTGCCGCTATAGCAATAGACTGGGGGTATATGGTACAACCATCCTGTACCGTGCCATGCATACCTTCCATCACAGGAATAACGGGTATTCCAAGCCGGGTGTTTTCTTTCATGTATTTTTGAATATCATATATTGCTTTTGCGTATTCTTTTGAGGAATAAGGAAAAGCCTCCACGCAGCCGTAGCTCAAGCCTCCGGTAGACTGTTTTAGTTTTTCTAGATCAACTTTTTTATTGATGTCATAATCATTCTCATGGATATGACGCATTTGGGCGATCTTCTCCTTCAAAGTCATTCTGGCTAATAAATCTTTTACTCTTTCGTTTAAAAGTGCTTTTGGATTTTTATAAACAAATTGATCATTGTTCTGAGCCCAGGCAGTAAAATTCATAAAAGTTATGACACTCACTGCTAAGAGATAGTTTTTTATAATATGCATTTATTAATTTTTAATATTTAGTGTTTACAAATACAGGAAAATGATCAGAGGGAAGAGCCGGCTCCGCTTTGTACAACTGAACTTCACCAGGGAAATTGTCGGAAGGTGCTTTTATTTTTTCGGTGCTATTCCTGTATGAATCAGTTAATACTGCGTATTTGAAAACTTTAAAATGTGAAGTTAGATAAACATGGTCTATTCTGCTATTTGTAATAGCTTTACTGTTAAAGGCATTAAAAGTTCCATTTAATTTATACCTAAAGGAAGAAGACACATATGCATCTTTCAGAATGTCAGATTCATTTAAAATCTTGTAGTTCTCGCTGTGCTGATCGAGGTTAAAATCACCAGTTAAAATAACTGGTGATTTTCCCGCGATTTTTTTAATCATTTGCAGAATGAGCTTGGCGCTTTCTATCCTTGCGATTTGTCCTCTGTGATCAAAATGAGTATTAAAGTGAAAAAGTTTTTTTCCAGACTTCTTGTCTTTCAACTCAACCCATGTACATATTCTTGGCAATGCTGCATCCCAGCCTTTATCAGGCACATGGATATTCTTTTCAGTCAGCCAAAACTGCCCTTCTTTAATTAATTTGAATCTATTCCGCTTGTAAAGTACTGCTGAGTACTCTCCTTTCTGATCTCCATCATCCCTACCTTTTCCGACATAAGCGTATTCGGGCAGGCTATCCTGAAGATCTTTCATCTGGGAAGAAAAAGCTTCCTGAATTCCAAGCAAATCAAAATCATGAAACTTTATCAATGCAGTGACAATACCTTTTCTATATTTCCAGGCATTGAGACCATCTTTTGGGTTGTCATTTTTAATGTTAAAGGTTCCGACGTTTAGCGTTTGTGCTTCAACGTTTGCGTTAAAACATAAAATGATAAGAGGATAAAAAAAGATCTTAAACAATTTCATTAGTCTATCTTCCTTATTTTACGCAACGTGTGATTATTATTATCTGCAACGAAAATTTCTCCTGCAGCATTTACATAAAGATCTACCGGACTGCTAAACTGTGCACCTCCATTAATACCGTCAGTATAGCCAGAAGAACTTCCTACCAAAGTGGTGACTACTCCCTGCGGCGTCACTTTTCTTATTTTATGATTATTTAAATCAGCTACCAAGACATTTCCATCCTTATCTATAGCTATACCATATGGGTCTGCAAAACGCGCAACATCAGCCTTGCCATCTGCAAAGCCAGCAGTTCCTGCGCCAGCTAAAGTAGTTACAACACCAGCTGGCGTTATTTTTCTAATACGTTGGTTCCCTCTGTCGGCTACAATTAGATTACCTTGTTTATCAAAATAGATACCTGAAGGTTGTCTTAACTGCGCAGCAGTACCTGTTCCATCTGCAAACGCTGCTGTTCCGTTTCCGGCTAAGGTGCTCACTGTACCAGTAGGGGTAATTTTTCGAATACGATGATTACTGTTATCAGCAACGAAAATATTGCCTTGTGCGTCAACCGCTACATCAATTGGCTGATTGAACTTTGCTGTTGCGGCGGCTCCATCTGCAAAACCGGAAGCGGAACCGGCAACGGTACTTACGATACCGTTGGTAGAAATTTTTCTGATCCTGTGGTTATCTCGATCTGCTACATAAATATTTCCAAGAGCATCGACAGCAGATTTCCATGGATTACTAAACCTGGCGTTTGCTGCGGGTCCATCCATATAACCTGCAACTCCTGTTCCGGCGATAGTAGTTACTTCACCTGAAGGAGAAACTTTTCTTATACTGTGGTTTCCTCTGTCTGTAATAATAAGATTTCCATGCAAATCTTCCACAACGCCTTCTAGGTTTTTAAACCTGGCATCAACACCTTTAGCATTTACAAAACCTGCAGTTCCATTACCAGCAAAAGCAGTTACCATATATTCATCCGAAACCTCTACATAGGTAAACACAGGCCCTTTTATTTCATTATTTCCTACGGTAACTATTACATTGCCGGTAGTTGCATTTTTTGGGGAAACTACTTGTAAAGCGCCCTCTGACACTTCTAAAACAACGGCATCAACACCGTTAAATTTAACCTTGTTGTTTTGGGCTATGTTACTAAAGTTCCTTCCGTAGATTGTTACAATAGTAGAACCTGTACCATTATTTGGCCAAAGGGAAAGAATAGATGGTTGAACATTGACAGGATTTTCTTTTTCCTTTTTACATGAGAAAGCACAGATTACTCCAATAATAAATAAGTATATGAATCTAATTTTCATCGTTTTAAATTTTTTATTTAAAAACATTTATGGTTTATTAGAGATCAATAGCCAAGAATTCGCTACTGCTCTCGGAGAGCCGTCTGAAGGCATATTCCTTATCTGCCAAACCGGAGCCAAAGGATTTTTGATCATAAAAGTAGAAGAACCTCCTCCATCTAAATTAATAGCATCTTTCACTTTAAGAGACACCATTAATTTTGATAACTGCTCATAATTAATACCATTGGAGTAATAGAAATTCCTACCATCAACTACTACAAAATACACTTCTTGATTTTCTGTTACACCAATTGCAGTTCTTGGTTCTACCGTAGCAAAAGCTGTGGAAACTTCTTTAGAATCTTTTACCAGGAACACCCCGCCGCCCGTAGCGTCTCGTAACTCGGAACTTAATGCAGCATAATCGGTAGTGTTGTTTCCAATAACAGCTCTACCATTTTTCAATATTCCAAAAAAGCTTAATCCCTGGTCTGTTCGGCCTGTATTGTCACTGAAGCTGGTTTTAATACCCACGCCATTTTTATAAAGTATTCCGATCGGCACCAATGTACCGGTATTATAAAAATCGGCGTTAATACCTGCGATTACACGATTTGAAGCTGCATCTGCATACTTAGCCATATCTGCAACAGTTTGTTTACTATAAGCAGTGGAATTATATGCAGTACCAACTTTAAGGCTGAGTTCCGGGTTCTTTAAATCAATTTTTAAAATAAAGACTTTAGTAGAATATCCATTTTTGTTCAAAAAGTGGATATCCGTTTCCTCTACTCCATTGCTTGTTGTAAATGTGGTATCGGAAAATACTTTAGCAACAATACCAGAGTTAGCAGCAACAGATTTTGTAATTGCTGAAAATTCTTTTTCAACTTTAACAGGCTGAGACTCGTTCTTCTTACATCCGGTAAGTATGAAGAATGCAAAAAATCCAGCATTCAACAAAATCTTATATCTATAATTAGTTTTCATTTTAAACTTACTTAGTTGATAAATTATTAGTAATCGTTTTGCTCAAGTAAATTGTTAAGACCCAGCTCCTTTGTTGGCAATGGAAATTTTACTTGTCCAGCACGAAGTTCAAGTACTGAGACTGCTTTATTTAACCTCACCAAATCATACCATCTAAAGCCTTCGCCTAACAACTCTCTCCTTCTTTCCAATAAAATAGCATCTATATATTCATCGGTGCCAGGATTAATGTCTGTTAGGCCGCGAAATCGTCTTAGTTCATTCAATCTGCTTAAACCAGCCAGGCCCTGGCCTTCTGCGCTAATCAGATACATTTCTGCTAAACGCAGTACGACAAAGGGATCGCTACCCGACTGCCCGCTTGGATATTTATTTATCACGTCGTTGCCGCTATAAGTTTCAATTGAAATTGCCTTCCTTTTATCTCCGGTATCAAAGAGGTTCATTACTTCCGGAACAGGCTTATAAACATAACTCCCTTTTACAGGATGGGCATACGTATAAAATAAGCTGCTGATATTGATGCTTGATTCAATGGTCAGGTTTCTAAAGGCAAAAATGGTTTCATTGTTTTGCACATTACGGAAGATCTTCTCGAAGCTGTCTAAACTGATTTGTTTAGAAAGAATAACTTCTTCGGCAAGCAATGCGGCCTCGTCATTTTTACCCTGCGCCAATTTTACACGAGCCATTAAAGCTTTAGCCGCTATATTAGATACCAGAAAATAATTCTTCCCTGAAAATGCAGGTGCATTCTCTATGGCATATTGAAGTTCTTTCTCGATAAAGCTCCAGACTTTGGGCTCGGGGTCTCGACTCAATTTCTCTAAAGAATTTACTTCCAGAATTGGAACCGCTCCCCAGCGGCTGATAAGGTTATAATAAATATAACCTCTGAAAAAGCGTGCGATGCCCTGAATCTCTCTCTTCCTTTGAGAGTCTGGCAGAGAAGCGGCTGAAGAAAGTAAATTATTCACTTGGTAAAGTGAAGAATAATACCCATCCCAAGAGGTGCTCATTAAACCTTGCTCAGGCCTTAATATATTATTGATAAAGGTTTGAAGCCCACCAGCTCCAGTTGCGGCTGAATTGATAAGATTGCCTCCTACCATATCAAAGATCACATAAGACTCGGTACCCGGAGCATTTTGAACCCTGTTATAAACTCCTGCTAAAAAAGCTTCAATATCATTCGCTGATAAGCTTTCTGTAGATGCTGCAGAATGCGGATAAATATCCAACTGTTTACTACAGCCTGTAAGCAATAGGATCACAGTTAAAACCCTTATATACAAGACATTATTATTCATGACTATTAGAAATTAAGATTAAGGCCAAAGGTGAATGAACGGGACTGTGGCAGCACTAAATTGTCTTCGCCTATAAAACGAGGATCCATACTACTGTTTACTTCAGGGTCTAAGCCTGAATAATTAGTGAAGAGAAGTAAATTATCTCCTTGAAGATAAATCCGCATTCGGTTGGCTTTGATCTTATTTATCAATTTGGAAGGCAAATCATATCCAAGAGAAACCGTGCGTAAACGAATGAATGAACCGTCTTCTAAAAACCTTGATGAATTATTTAAGTTATAGGTCAGACCATAGATTGCACGCGGTGTTGTGTTACTTGTTCCCGGACCAGTCCATCTGTTTAATGCTACCTCTTCTTTTGTATTAAATGCATTACTACCTAGTTTCTCAGTATTCAATCTCCAGCTGGCATACACGTGATTACCCTGCATAAAGGTCATAAATACACTGAGATCAAATTTCTTGTACCTAAATGTATTATTCCAACCGCCATAGCTTTTCGGACTGGAATCTCCAACTATTTGCCTGTCATTGATATCAATATTACCATCCTCATTGACATCCTCAAATTTTACATCTCCAGCCCTGACTCCAATATTATACAGAGGTGCAGGCACTTCAGAATCATCCTGGAAAATACCAAGTTGTTTGTAAACCCAGAATGTACCGATCGGTTTTCCTACTTTAAGGGCTCTGTTACCACCGATAGAAAGCAGTTCATCATCACCAATTAAAGACGTCAGCCTATTTTTTATAAACGATATGTTAAAACCGGAGTTCCACTTCACTTGTCCAAAGTTAAGGTTGGTATTAAGACTAAACTCAAAACCGTTGTTTTTCATCGAGCCTATATTGCTAATGATACTTGTAAAGCCAGTAGTAGCGTAAGTAGGCTTACTATATAACAGGTTCTTAGTGTTTTTTATGAAATAATCTGCCGTGAAAATAATACCCCCATTATTCAGATTAAAATCTACACCTGCATCAAACTGACTTGCTTTTTCCCAGGTAAGATTTCTATTTCCTAAGGTAGTCAAAGCTATACCGCTGGAAGTATTATAATTATATCCACCACTCGTAAGTGCCTGATAAGCATAATTGGAAATTCCGTCCTGATTGCCAGTAGCGCCGTAACTTAACTTTAGCTTAAGATCTGCTTTTTCTGCCTTCCAGAAATCTTCGTTAGAGATTAACCAACCTGCAGACGCAGAAGGAAAATATCCCCAACGGTTTTCGGGTGCGAATCGGGAAGATCCGTCAGCCCTCATAGAAAGGCTTAACAAGTACTTATTATTAAATGCCAGATTAGCTCTTCCAAAATATGATTCTAATGAATTAGCAAACAAGTTTGTGGTTGCATCAGTAATTACGGAAGCTGCTGTTAATACATCGAAGGATTGAGAAGGGAAACCATTACCATCTATGCCACTGGTAGAATTGCTTGTGCGCTGGAAAGAATGCCCCAGGAGCCCATCAATCGATAATCCACCTAATGCTTTTTTATAATTTATAGTATTTTCAAATACGATATTATTTACAAGGTTTCTGTTGTCAATTAACCGTCCCTTTCCAGTCCCATAAGGATGCAAGTGCATATAGTACACGTAGTCGTGTGTATAGATGAGATCGGCACCAAAACTGGTTTTAAACAGAAAGTCTTCTCCTAATTTAAGATCTGCAAATACATTACCAAGAAGCCTGTAATTGTCTAGATAAGCTTTTTCTTCATTCAATATTTGTAAGGAGTTGTGATAAACCAAATCATTAGTTCCGCCAACGTAATAAGACCCATCTGGCTTATAAGGCCTATCGAAGGGTCTTTGCGACAAGCTTTTAGGAAGCGTTGCAGTTCCTAAATTAGAGCCGGGAACCCTGTTGTTATTAGAAAAGCTAAAATTAGTATTTGCACCTGCCTTAAGCCAGGAAAACATGTTTTGCGTTATATTTACCTTCGCCGTGTATTTTTCAAGCTTATTAGTAATGGTCGCTCCCTCCTGACTTGTATAATTACCCGACAAGAAATAAGAACCTTTGTCTGTACCGCCAGAAAGTGACAAATTTACACTATTCATTCTTGCAGTTCTAAGTATCTCATCTAACCAATTGGTATCTTCTAACCCAGGATAAGGATTAGCGATACGCTTTATATAATTAGACGCACCGGGGCTGTATCCATATTGTGCGTTATAATTATCAATACCTTCATTTACCGTTGTGACATACAAATCAGAACTGGACATTTTCAAATTTCCAAGATTAGGTACATTTTGAATTCCGGTATAAGCATCAAGATTAATATTGCTCTTTCCCTTTTTTCCAGATTTGGTAGTGATTATAATCACCCCATTTGTGGCTCTGGACCCATATATCGAAGCAGATGCGGCATCTTTTAATACATCAACGGATTCAATATCATTGGGATTTAATGCGGCTAATGGATTTATATTCTCACCGAAATTATATAGAGAAGTACTTTGTGAAACTACCGGAACACCGTCGATAACATATAAAGGATTATTGCTTGCAGTTAATGACCCAGTTCCTCTTACACTAACACGCTGGGCAGCGCCTGGTGTACCGGAGGCAGCAGAAACACTTACTCCAGCCATACGCCCCTGTATCATTTGATCCGGGCTAAGCACTGGTCTTTGATTGGTTTCATTGAGTGTAAACGTACTGATTGCGCTACTTACATTACTTCTTTTTTGCGTACCATAACCAATAACAACCACCTCATTTAATGATGATTTTTGTTCTATTAATTTAACATTTATCGTTTCAGAAGAGCCTATATTTATTTCGCGGGTATCAAAACCGATAAAAGAAATAAGTATAACTGCGTTTTTTGGTACGCCTTTCAGGGTAAAACGCCCATTAGCATCTGTTACAACAACAGAATTGGTTCCTTTAATTCTTACGGAGGCACCAGGGAGAAAGTCTCCTTTTTCGTCTGTCACCTTACCCGATATATCAATTATCTGAGAAGTGAAATCTTTATTGTCTGCAAAACTTTTTTCTTTTACAATAACCGCTTTGTTTTCCACAACATAAGTAAAGGGCTGATTTTCAAAACATAACTTTAATACATCTTTGATATCAGCTTTTTCAACATCTATAGAAATAGGCTTAGCTTTTTTAAGCAAACTTAATTTATAAATAAAGTCATAGTCACTTTGATTTCCTATGTCTTTAATTATTTCACTAAACGGTGCATTTTTCTTACTTAGCGTGATTTTTTGTGCAAAGCTCTCTGCACTTACTTGAAATATTATTGTTGTAAGACAAATTACGATCAATTTCATAACCAACAGTATTTTATATAAAGCAAGGCGCTTTCTTACATGCGCCATATCTGGTCTTAATTTCATAAATTTGGATTGTTTGGATTGGTTTAGTCTACCTCAAGGGAATTTTTTCTAATCTTATAGATAACAGTATCCGAACCTTTAGCCGGAAGTGCTTCAAACCGCTTCTGGCTTTTTGGTTAACGCTTTAATAAAAGTTATTACATAACAAAGACTCTCCTTCCTTCAATTTTAAAATGGATATTTCCAGTTGATTCAATGATTTTTAATAACTCAGATAGATTTCTTTGCATTGAAATTTCGGCGCCAAAAGCTAGAGCTGGGTCTGGTTTGTTTAGGTAAATCACTTCTATATCATACCAGCGGGCAACTTTTTGCATTATTTGTTCCAGGCTGCCATTAAATTTGAAATAACCTTTCTTCCATGCTACAACTTCTTCCAAGTCAACTCCATTTTTAACACGAAGACCCTGCGCTGAAAGAACTGTTTGCTGTCCCGGATTGAGAATTTCAGAATTATTGGCATTCTTTGAAGTTACCTTTACTTTTCCTTCCAGAAGCGTAGTTTTAGTTTCACTATCGGTATAGTAATCGCTGATATTAAAACGAGTACCCAGTACTTTTACTTCCTGCCCCCCTGTTTTTACAATAAAAGGATGCTTTGGATCTTTAGCGACGTCAAAATACGCTTCGCCCTTAAGTTCAACGATTCGTTCGCCTCTGCCATTAAGAGATGTTGCATAAGTCAAGCTGGAAGCAGAATTGAGCGTTATTGAGGATCCATCTGGTAAGCGAACCTGATATGTCTCTCCTCTTCCTGTAGATAGAGTATTTAATTGATTGGTGTTTTTCTTGTTCGTTATTTCATATACAAGCTGTCCCTTTACCGTTTTTGAAATTTGAATCCCGGACTCCTTTACTATTTCGCCATTCTGGACGTCAGAAAGAATAATTTTTTTGCCGTTAGCAAGTATTAAGGTTGCCGATTTTTTTCCTGGAACAATGTCATTTGCATAAAATGACGCATTTTTATGTTGAGCTACATCAGGCGTCTTATGGTATAAATATAAGCTTATGGAAACAGCAAGAATGATAGAAGCTGCTGCTGCAAGTTTTTGCCATAAATATCTTTGTCTTTTAACAAGTGGTAGTTTCTTGCCGATTTCTATTAAGTCTTGTTGAAGATGTTCTTCGGAGATCTGGTACTCGGGGAAAGTTTCTGATAAAATCCATTGTTCCAATAAGCTTCTTTCGGCTTCGGTGCATCTGGCTTCTTTGTATTTGGCTAACAGATCTTTAAGCTCAGGCTCGTTCATAGTCTACAACTAATTTTGGATATTTAGTTGTTAGTCGGTCAACGCGGCATGAAGGGTTAAAAAAAAATTAATTATAAAGATTAATGAGAAAAGTTACTATCAGCAGAGAGCCAAGCTTTAATTTCAAGATTTTAATTGCGTGATGCATATGGCTTTTAACTGTTTGTTCGGAAAGTCCGAGTTCTTGAGCTATCTGCTTTCTGGTATAAAAGCTTTTTCTGCTCAGATTAAAAACCTGCCGCATTTTACAAGGAAGAGCTTCTATCTCTTTTTCTATAATTGCCTCTAATTCCTTGTGTCTGATAGCATAGTCAGCGAAAACCTGCCCTGATTCCTTATATTGATTAAAACTCGCAATATATTTTGAAGATACTTTGTTGTGAGCAAGAATATCCAAGATCTTATTTCGTACAGATGAATGTAAATAAGTAGTTAGCGTATACCTGAGGTTTAGACTTTCGTGATTTATCCATAAAGAGATAAACACTTCATGAATAAGGTCTTTAACCTCTTCCCTATTCCCTAGCCGTTTAAAAGCAAATAAATACAGGGGTCGTCTATAACGTTCGTAGATTTCAGTATAGGCTATGCGGTCTCCGGATTTTAGTAACCCAACTAATTCCTCTTCTTCATATTTACTATAATCCAACATTTTATTTAGCTCCAAAAGAGTTAATAGGGTTTAACCTCAATTATAGATATATTTTATGCAATTATCTAATTGCTCTAAAATGTTTCCTTTACAAACGTAAGCATCCAGAGCTTCAACTGGATCAGCTCTTACGATTGGTTATACATTATTATTTTATAACGACCCCACATCATTCAACAATAATACAAAAAAATGTAAACGAATCATTGTTAAATAAAAAAGTTTAGAAAACCTCTAGTTAGATCTCCTAGGCTCAAAATAGAAAGGATAAATTTAGACTTTACTAATGGTACATTATTCAAAAAATAACCTCGGAGCTCTTTAACGGTACATCCCAAGACAGATAAAATCAGTTTGAAGGCATTAGATAAATGATAGCCTTTATAAAGAAACAGATTGGCAGCCTGGAAGCAAATATCGTCAACATCGCTAATGAAGAATTTTGTAAACAAATCAGATCTCTGACTTCCGTCAAGGGCATAAAAGTAACATTAGCTACTTCACTGATCATTTCCCTGCCAGCTTTACTCAGTATGAAAATGCCAAGCTGCTATCCAGGTATATTGGGATTTGCCCTATTTATCAACAGTCGGGTACCTCTACCCAATATAAAAGGAACAATTAACAGAAATGGTGACTCTGACCTGCGCTCCTACTTTACATTGCCTCGTGGTCTGCGATTCGTTATAATCAGGCTTGTCGGGAAACCTATCAGCGGTTAAAAGCAAAAGGGAAGCCTTCCAAGATAGCCCTTATAGCAGTTGCCAATAAACTAGTAAGACAAGCATTTGCTCAGAAGCCTCTATCTTCCTGAAGAATTCTTCACCAAATTTAATATAGAGCTGCGAGAATGCCAGTCTCCGATTATGGATTGGCATTGTCCATTTCTTACTGATGTTTTTTAATGACCAGGTACATGAGCTTCATCACTGCCTGTTCAGAACAAAATACGTAATGCAAAGTTACGTAATGCTTATCAAAAGTTTAATCAGCGCCTGTTCTCAAGAAAACGCACCTTCGGTCTTGATTATTTTATGAAGCTGGCGGTAGACGCCTTCAATCGGATTGGTGGTGTGAACAAATTTATAGATACATTGAATCGTATTTAAAAGAATGCTAATAGGTTCACCCAATTATCAGCTGGTTCCGAACCGGTATAAGTTGTTGGAACGGCCTATTGCAGTAAATAAGATAAATAAGTGATATACGTATTATCACAACTAAAGCATCGTGTAATAGCCTTTTAAACCCGCCTAATTTATATTTAATCTAATAGCAATATAAATTATCCTATCGAATTCGACCCTATCACAATACCCACTACCAATTTGCTTCTCTTCAGCCTTTGTCGTTGGATAAAAGAACGTATTATGAAGAAAAAAAGACGATCTATTTAAATACTACTCGCCGGGATCTAATAAATCTTGTCACCTATATTATTTGGATAATTATGAAGTAACTTATTTTATGAATAAAACGGTTTCGACCTTTCGTTGTCCGTAATGGTCGAATTTTTTATTGTCAGTTGGGTAGTTTACAATACCATTATTAGGCTGGCCTTTAACCCACATCATAGTCGAACCTCCACCGTCTATATTCATTGCCGACTTCGGATTAAAATAACGGTGCAAAAATACAGTCAACTCCTTTGCAGACATGCCTTTTGCTTTATCATTTCTCCCATCAACTGTAACTAATAACAAAGATCCTTCTTTTGTAACGGCAATTGCGGTTCTTGGATGCCTTACCCCCTGATGTTTCAAATAATGCTCGTAATGCAGTGTTTTAAGGTCTAATTTTAACAAGGTAGTATCTGCAAATGTTAAACCTACCGGCTTGAAGTTATCAATCAACATTGGTGCACCTGTCATAATATTTGATGCCTTAATCGCTGAGAAATTTTCCGGAGAAAATTCAATACTAAATTTAGTTCCCTCATCATTAAAAGTCATCATTCCCTGATGTTTCCACCAATAAATACTGTTTTTGGAAACTTTCACCTTCTGAATGTCTTTCCCTTTCAAACGTAGATGCATATATTCTGCAGAATCCTTTTTTTCTATAAAATAGGTTGCATTTATACCTGCTATAGCCCCGGAAATCCTATCTGCGAAGGCAGACAACGAATCTTTTTCCTTTTTATATTCTAAAACAGCCCGGCCTAATTTAACGTTGGGATTAAAACTAATAACGTTTACATTTTGACCAGCAAATTCTTTATCTGTTGATGAGGAAAATTTGTACCAAATTATGTCTCTGCGAAGAGTATCTATTTCCCAACCATTTTTTTCTAACAATTCCGGTTGATCCGCTGCTGCTATTTGCACACTCTTTTGACTGGAACAACTAATTCCCAGAACTACAACAATTAAAAATGACCAATTTTTTTTTATTCTCATTAAATTTTTACACTAAGTGATTATTATTCTATTTTTCCAACTTGAAATCTATTCCTATTTCACCGTTACTTCTGTCAATGTATAGTTTCAAAGTAAAGCTTTTCTCGGCAAAAACAAAATATCGCATATAATTCACCAGCGGATTAATTACTTATCTGGACGCTACTCTCATTCACTTGTAAGTGTCCCTAAAAATCG
>DDAL01000026.1 GCA_002332615.1 Sphingobacteriaceae bacterium UBA2059
ATTATACAAGAAAGGCGGGTCAAACGACCCGCCTTTCTTGTATAATGAATTAAAAGTACAGTATAGCTGACAGTGATAAGGCTGATATACTGATCCATAGGATTGTTCCCTGGAGGAAAGGTCGAAATCCAACTTCTGAAATATTTCTTCTTGAAAGGCCCGATCCGATTAGGAACAGTGTAAGGGTTAATCCACTTTTAGACGTCGCAACCACATAAGGACTTATGGGGGCTATAACGGGTAGATACGTATGAGCAAGCATTGCTAAAATAAAGAAAAGTATGAAGTAAGGAACCGAGATTGTCTTTTTATTGCTTTTGAATAAAGCAATAGAAGCCAATGCAAGCGGAATAATAAACAGTGCTCTGGCCAGCTTAACAGTGGTCGCTACTGCAGTGGCTTCTGGCCCGTATCTGCTTGCTGCCCCCACTACCGAACTTGTATCATGTATCGCTATAGCGCACCACATCCCGAATTGCTGTTGTGTTAAATTAAAAAGATGCCCGAGCGGAGGATAAACAAATAAGGCAACGCTGTTCAAAATAAATATGATACCCAAAGCCACAGATATTTGTCTATCATTGGCATCTATGACAGGTGCTATGGCGGCTATTGCGCTTCCTCCGCAAATAGCGGTTCCCGCTGACACAAGATAAGAAGTCTCTTTATTTGTTCTAAGCAGACGGCCGAGCAGATAGCCAAATAGTAGTGTACATGAAATTGATACAACAGTGAAAACAAGCCCTTCTTTACCTGCTTCAACTGCTTGATGAAAGTTCATTCCAAAACCAAGCCCTATGACAGAGGCTTTCAATAGATAACCTGTCACTTTGTTGATCATATGCTTATATGGATTGCCGCTAACCTGTGCAAGTATAAGGCCAGTTAATAGTGCGATTGCCGGATTGAACAGGGGGCTTAAACAGAGTGCTACACAGATAAAAAAAAGTAGTTTCTGCAGAAAGGGTGATAAGCTTAATAAAGAGTTCTTTTTTTGATTCATCATAGTTGCAAATATGCGCGCTAAGACAACTACGTGATCATCGTAAATTGTTATGTTTAATAACTGTGTGTTATTATAAGACTTAAATGAGGTTCAGACAAAAATTGATAAACAGGCGATTTAATCTGTCGCTTGTTCCATGCAGTTCAATAAAAAAGAAATCTCTTTCTATCTTAAGTCCTTTAAGACTTAGCTCTTTAAGCTCATTAGTAAATAGTTCATTCTTTACACTATGAATCGAGAGGAACGCCAGGCTGTCACTTTCTTTCAGGTAAGACTTGATACCTTCAGTGCTACCTAACTGCATTTCCATTTTAAGGTTATTAATGTTCAGTTTTAGCTTTTTCAGCTCACTTTCGATTACTTCAAGAGTGCCCGAGCCTCGTTCTCTTAATAAAAATGTTAAGTCTTTCAAATGATCAACCTTTAAAGCATCACCTTTAATTAAGGAATTCCGCGCGTTTGAAACGAGTACAATCCGATCATTTAAAAAGCGTGTATAATGGAAGGAAGCGTTTTTTAGCAACCCTTCTGTAATGCCGAGATCAATAATGCCGGCTGTTAGATCTCGTTCAATAACTTCTGTATTTCCTGTAGTAAGCTGCACTTCTATAGCCGGGTGCCTTTTATGAAATCTGGCAAGGAATGACGGCAGCACATATTGAGATATTGTTGTGCTTGCGCCTATTTTTAATATTCCGGAGTATTTTTGAGATAAAACACCTAAGTCGGAGTTTATTTGAGAGTAGACTTGACGTAACGAATTTACATGATCAAGTAATATCTGGCCGGCAGGGCTAAGGCTGATTTTCCGGTTTCTGCTTCTTTCAAACAGATTAATTTGAAAGTGCAGCTCAAGCTCGTGAATATGCTTAGTTACCGCAGGCTGAGAAATGTGTAGCTCTGAAGCCGCTTTTGTAAAATTTAGTTTTGTGGCGACAGTATAAAATACTTTCAGTCTATAGTCAAACATTTGTTTCCATGATAGTAACCATACGTAGTCAAGGTGCTATATAGCAGCCATTCTCCTGTTGTCAAAGGTTACCATAAAATACTATAAGAAGCAAGTGTTATTTTGAATCTCAATTAAATGCTTATATTTGCACCTCATTTAACAAATTAATTAAATAATGTACGCAATAGTAAATATAGCCGGACAGCAATTCAAAGTTGCAAAAGACCAGCAAATCTTTGTACATCGCTTACAAGGAGATGAAGGCGCTAGTATTGAATTTGACAACGTATTATTAGCTGCAAATGGAAGTAACGTGAAGGTAGGTGCTGAGGCACTTAACGGAGCTAAAGTATCAGCTAAGATAGTGTCTCATTTAAAAGGTGATAAAGTAATCATTTTCAAGAAAAAACGTCGTAAGGGGTATAAGAAGAAAAATGGTCACCGTCAGCAGTTCACTAAAATAGAAATTACAGATATTTCAATTTAGTAGTTAACAGAATAGTAAAACTTGAATTGATTATTCAATTCATAAATTATAAAAGAAAATGGCACATAAGAAAGGTGTAGGTAGTTCCAAAAACGGACGCGAATCGCACAGCAAGCGCTTAGGTATCAAAATATTTGGTGGTCAGGATGCAATTGCCGGAAACATCATCGTTCGCCAGCGTGGTACAAAACATCATCCAGATAAGAATGTAGGCATGGGTAAGGATCATACTTTATTCGCTCTTGTGAATGGTAAGGTAGTTTTCAAGAAGAAAGCTAATGACAAGTCTTACGTATCAATACTACCTGTTGAATCAGAAAATACGGCTAGCAGCACTGCTGGCAACTAGTTACTAAATACGTCCTAAAAGCCCTGGTTATCTTTATGATCAGGGCTTTTTTATAACCTATATCGTAAGTTATGCTTCTCGTATAAGCAAAGAATCGGCAAAACTCGTCAACACATCCTTTCTCTCTTCGTCAGCTTTTATTTCCCTAAGATCTAATAGTGCGAGTTCTGCAAACTTACTCATTTCCTTTTCAGCTATCTCTCTTATACCTAATCGGTTGTAAAGCGCAATGACTTCTTTCACTTTTGCATCCTGATCATCGCCTTTATACTCTGACCAATACATTAGTTCTTCCAGGTCTAAACCTTCTGCCAGTTCCATTGCTTTAAGACGCAGAAACGTTTTCTTGTTAGATATAATATCACCTCCTACACGCTTGCCAAACTTTTCAGGATTACCATAAATATCCAATATATCATCCTGCAATTGAAAAGAAATACCGAGATTTTCACCAAAGCTATAGATCAAATCTGCATTTTCAGGCGTAGCGTTGGCAATAATAGCACCAATTTTTAAACTTCCTGCTATAAGTATGGCTGTTTTTAAGCGTATCATATCAAGATAGTCGTTAATTGTGACATGATTGCTTTCCTCAAACCTCATATCAGCCTGCTGGCCTTCGCATACACTAATAGCTGTCTCATTAAATACTTTCAATACGTCTCTAAGTGCAGCCATATCTACGGTAGAAATAAGTTTATATGCTTCAATTAGCATCGCATCTCCAGACAAGATTGCAGAGCTTTCGCCCCATTTTGCATGTACGGTAGGCTTTCCTCTTCGTATAGGCGCTTTGTCCATAATATCATCATGCATCAAGGTAAAGTTATGAAACAACTCTATTCCCACGGCCACGGGCAAAGCATCTAAAATAGGCCCTTTAAATAGATCACACGACATAAGTAGAAGGTTGGGACGTAGCCTTTTACCGCCTAAAGACATGATATACTTAACCGGATCATATAATTCAGATGCTGAAAAATTGAAGTCGCTTTCAGCGATCTGCTTATTCACCAGATCTTGTAGTTGAGACAGAAGATACATATGAAGCTGTATATAATTAAAATGATTCGCTGCAAAGGTAGAAAAACAAATACAAGGGAGCCTTAAACGGCTCCTAGTAAAGTAAAATCAATCTGACGTTTCGGAAGGTCCACCTTTTTAACCATGATGTTCACTTCGTCGCCCAGCTGGTATTTCTTTTTCTTCCTTTGTCCTATTATACAATAGTTCTTTTCGTCTAAAACATAAAAATCGTCGGTGATGTCTCTAAGGCGCACCATTCCCTCACACTTATTTTCTTCTATTTCAACGTACATACCCCATTCTGTTACTCCGGATATAATTCCAGTGAACTCTTTGCCTATATTATTTTTAAGATATTCGGCTTGCATGTACTTAATTGATGCTCTTTCAGCGTCGGCGGCTTTCTTCTCCATTTGAGAGGCATAGGTGCTTTTGGCTTCGTACTCATCCTGGCTTACTGATTTCTGCCCTGCCAGATAGTGCTCAAGAAGCCGGTGTACCATCATGTCCGGATAGCGCCTTATTGGGGAAGTAAAGTGTGTGTAAAAGTCAAACGCCAAGCCATAGTGGCTGGAGCTTTTTGTCGTATAAATAGCCTTCGCCATTGAACGTATGGCTAACTGGGTAAGTACATTTTGCTCCTTTTTTCCCTCAATATCATGCATTAGATGATTCAGCGAGCGTGCGATCTCTTTATCAGACTTCATATTGATCTTGTACCCAAACTTGCCTGCAAAAGCGGCAAAAGTAGTAAGAGTCTGTTCATTTGGAGCATCATGGGCCCTGTAAACAAAGGTGAGTTTCTGTTTGCCTTTTCCTTTTTTTGCTATGAATTCTGCAACTCTTCTGTTGGCCAGGAGCATAAAGTCTTCAATTAGCTTATGCGCATCTTTTCTTTCTTTAACGTAAACCCCAACAGGTTTTCCACTATCATCTAGCTTAAACTTAACTTCAGTAGACTCAAAGCTGATAGCTCCATGTTTAAATTTCTTTTCCCTTAATTTATAAGCAAGGTCATTTAGTGCTTCAATGGGTTCTTTTAGTTCAGCTGAATTGCCCTCAATGACGTCTTGAGCCTGTTCGTACGAAAATCGTACATCGGAATGAATAACTGTTTTTCCAAACCATTCATTCAAGATATTGGCCTCAGCATCTAGCTCAAATACGGCAGAAAAGCATAGTTTATCTTCATTTGGCCTTAAGGAGCACAAGTCATTCGAGAGTTTTTCGGGTAACATCGGAATCACTCTGTCAACGAGGTAAACTGAGGTGCCCCGCTCATATGCTTCCTTATCAATTGCCGAGTCAGGCCGAACAAAATGCGTGACATCCGCGATATGAACACCTACTTCAAAATTCTTATTTTCAAGGACTTTAAAAGATATAGCATCGTCAAAGTCCTTGGCATCGGCAGGGTCAATAGTAAATGTAAGGATGTCTCTGAAATCTCTTCGCTTTTTAATTTCGTCTTCCGGTATAGCACTGGCAATAGCATTAGCCTCTTCTTCAACAGCCTGAGGAAAACTAAGCGGAAAGCCATATTCCGAGAGAATGGAGTTCATCTCAGTGTTATTTTCACCCTGCTTCCCAAGTACAAAAACTATTGTTCCCACGGGGTTTTTCGCTCCTTCGGGCCAGTCAGTGATCCTTGCAATGGCTTTTTCACCTTCACTTACTCCATTAAGTTCACTAAGAGGGATGAAAATATCCTGCAGCATCTTTCGATCATCTGGAATAAAAAAGGCAAACTTTTCTGAAATTTTCACTATTCCGGTAAATTCCATTTTAGCGCGCTGCAGGATTTCAATTACTTCGCCTTCACGATGCTTTCCCTTACTCTTAGCATAAATATGAACTTTAACTCTGTCATTATTAAGAGCCGTTCTAAGCTTTCTGGGAGCAATGTAAATATCATCCTCAAACTCATCGTCCGGAACAATAAATGCAGAGCCGTCTGTCGTCATTGATACTCGACCTTCAATAAAGGCTTTCATCTCTTTAAGCTGGAACTTGCCTCGCTCAACTTCTTTGAAGCGACTCTTGTTACCTGTATCCGTTAGAACCTGCCGGATGGTTTCCCGGCTTTCCGGATCATTTAAATTGAGTTTAGCAGCAACCTGCTTATAATTTAATGGAGCATTTCCGCTTTTTTCAAATACGTCTGCAATTAGCTGACTGAAAATTGAAATTATATGACCTGCTTTCTTTTTAGGCATGTGTAGTTTGTTTTATATGAATACATAATCTGATAATGGTATAACACATTCTATAAGCATGTGTTGGCAAGGCCACTGAATACAAAGTATACGCCGATGTTTTAGTTTCTTAAACTATTACTCAAGCCGCACTCGTTATAGTATGTAGTCTCCTTTACTCAGGTTTTGGCAAGATAATAAAATTTAAAAGGTACCAGGCCTCAATCCTGCCACAGCAGAAACCAACTATAAGGTATCGGCAAGCGCTATCTGTACACTGTTTAAGCTTTCTAAATCAGTCAGAAAGGAATTAAGTTTAGACCGCCTGACCTCTACCGTTAAAAAGCAAGTCTCATTATAACCATTCCTAATTATGCAAGTATCATACTTTTTTATCACACGCATAACCTCGTTCATAAGAGGATAGTCAAAGCTTAATCGGTAGGTGTCGTTTATAGTAAACTCAACTATGCTGGCTGCGGCAAGAGCATCCTGAGCTGTTGTTTTATACGCATTGATAAGGCCCGGAACTCCAAGCAGGGTGCCTCCAAAATACCTCACTACAACCACCAGCACATTTGTAACATCTGCAGACAGTATAGAATTAAGAATAGGCCTGCCGGCAGTTCCTGATGGCTCTCCATCATCATTGATTCTGAAAGTATTTCGGTCAGGCGTAAGCCTGTATGCCCAGCAGTGGTGTCGGGCTTTTGGATGCTCAGCTTTAATCGTTTCGATAGCCGGCTTAACCTCTGTTTCAGATTTTAAAGGAATAGCATAACCAAGAAATTTGCTTCCTTTGATCCTGAAAATGCTTTCAGACCGGTCTTTGATGCTTAAAAACGTATCAGTAAATAACATTAAGCAAGTATAAAGATGATATTTAATAATAAAAACAGCGCAGGTCTCAGTATGTTATTGATATAGCAAACTAATAACTATGGAAAACAACTTTAAACAAAAAGGGGCGCAACCACCACAGCATCAATCCGTACAGCCGGGAATTGAAGCAGATATGACTCCGCGCCCTGCCTATGACGGCGAAACAATGAACGTCGTTAATAAGCTGGAGAATAAGGTGGCTATAATTACCGGTGGTGATAGTGGAATAGGCCGGGCGGTAGCTGTTGCTTTTGCCCGAGAAGGTGCAGATATAGTGGTGTCGTATTTAAACGAGCATGAAGATGCTAAAGAAACCAAATGGCAGGTGGAACAACTCGGCCGAAAATGCGTTTTAATAGCTGGTGATATCAGCGAAGAACAACAATGTATTGACATTGTTGAAGATGCGGTTCGCAATTTCAACCGCTTAGATATTGTAGTTAATAATGCTGCTGTGCAATATCCAAAAGATAATCTAGAAGATATAAGTGCAGAACAGCTTGAAAAAACATTTAAAACTAACATATTCCCACATTTTTATCTTTCTAAAGCGGCGCTAAAGTATTTGCAAAAGGGCAGCTGTATCATTAACACCACCTCTGTAACAGCTTACCGTGGGAGCAAACACCTGATCGACTATGCATCCACCAAGGGAGCCATAGTTGGGTTTACCCGGTCTTTATCTACTGCACTTGCCGAAAAAGGTATACGGGTTAATGGTGTAGCACCAGGACCTATATGGACCCCACTTATTCCCGCTACATTTCCTGGAGAACACGTGGCTACTTTTGGAAATAATGTACCTTTAAAGCGACCCGGTCAGCCGGAGGAAGTTGCAACCTGCTACGTATTTCTGGCTTCTGAAGATTCTTCCTACATTACAGGCCAGGTACTGCATCCCAATGGCGGTGAGATAATCAATGGTTAAATTAGTTGTTGTTTGAGACATAGATGAAGAAAAGTTTCCTTATTGTTTTTGCAAGCCTCCTGTGTGTAGGCATAGGCTTGTTCTTTTTTCTCAAGCATCGAAAACTGGACGATTTTCAACCAGGTCTTAAACAACATCTTCAAAAACTAGTCAGGCAGGCGTCACAAGGTCTTTATACCATAGAAGCCGATAAAGTTAATATTGATATCATTAACTCAAGGGTTATATTGTCTAATGTAACCATTAAACACGATTCGCTCGTTTATCAGCAATTACTTAAAGAAAAAAAGGCGCCTGCCGACCTTTTCAAGCTGCATTTAACATCTCTCGCAATAGATGGCTTGCTTCCGGAGGATGTTGTAAAAAAGAAAGATATAAGCTTGAATACCGTCATTCTTGAGAAACCTTTCTTACATATCTACCATCATTCCGGTAGTGGAATTCGCAGTGATAAGGATACTGTAAGCTTTTATAAGGCCATAAAAAATGAAATCGGAAGCCTTGAACTAAAAAAGCTTATACTTAAGGATGTCGATTTTACCTACCATCGTGTAAGTAATAAGGTACAGACAAGTTTTAAAGATCTGCACGTAGAACTCGACAGTATTCTAGTCAGCGAAGATAGCGCAAACGATACAACCCGGTTCCTGTTTGCAAAGAAGGCTGATATTTTACTCAAGAATTTCAAGCATAAAACGGCCGACAGTCTTTACGTGTTGAGTTTCCATAAAATAAACATCAGTGCCGTTAATAACAATGTAAGTATTGAAAGTTTAAACCTGTCTCCAAGGTTGAGTAAGGCCAGACTTCGTCAAGTCCTTAAGGTAAGAAAAGACAGGTTCGATTTAAAATTTGCCGATATCCAGTTTAATGAAGTTGATTGGTGGAAAGTATTATCAAATGAAGGCCTGTTTGCAAAAACTGCTTATATACGTAGTGGTAGTATAGAGGTTTATAGCGATCATGAACTTCCTGCCGATAAACAAAGTAAAATAGGCAATTCCCCTCATCAGCAATTGTTTAAATTGAACTTTCCTTTGTATATCCAAACTATGAGGCTGAGTAATGTTGATATAACGTATAGTGAGTACAACCCCAAAAGCGCAAAGGAAGGCAAGTTATACTTCAAAAAAACCAGTGGAGCAATAAACAACATCACTAACATTCCGGATAAAGTCCGGCAGAATGCACACCTTAAAATTGATGCAAGCACACAATTTATGGGCAGCGGATATATGAAAGCAGGTTTTGATTTTAATCTTGCGCGCCAGAAAGAGGGCATTTTCACAGCCTATGCTCATTTAGGCAAAATGGATGGTACGGTTTTGAACCCGGCTACCAAACCACTTGCAATGGTTGAAGTAAAAAAAGCAGACGTTGTTAGATACGATGTTACTATTTACGGCGACAATCAATTCGGGAGGGGAAGAATAAGGCTTGCTTATAATGACTTAGAGGTTAAAGTTTTGAAAAAAACTTCCAGGGGCGATTTCAAGAAAAGAGGCTTACTAAGCTTTTTTGCAAACAATTTTAAGTTGAATGATCATTACCCAAAAGACGGTAAGCCTCAAACAATTAATACTTTTCACCAGCGGCCCGCTCATAAGTCTTTTTTTTCGCTTATATGGAAAACTATGCTGCCGGGTATAAAAGA
>DDAL01000034.1 GCA_002332615.1 Sphingobacteriaceae bacterium UBA2059
CCGCTTTTTTGTTGAATAGTAAAAGTCCCTATAATCTTTCCATCATTTCAAAGCACTCTTTTGCAATCACAAGCTCTTCATTGGTAGGAACAACCAGCACCTTAACGCTGGAGCTTTCCGAACCTATTTCCCTAAGCTCTTTAGACCGTAGCTTATTCCTTTCACTGTCGAGACTAATACCAATGAAATCCATGTCTTTACAAACCGCTTCACGCACATCACTCGCATTTTCACCCACTCCGGCCGTAAATACAATAGCGTCAAGCCCCTGCATTGCCACGGCATAAGCTCCGATATACTTTTTAATGCGATATACATACATATCAAAAGCAAGCTCTGCATCCGGGTTATGCTTTTCTACCGCCCTGGTTACATCCCTCATATCGCCATATCCGGTCAAGCCGAGCATCCCACTTTTTTTATTAAAAAGATTGTCAACCTCATCAATTGAATAGTTAAGGTTCTTAACCAGATAAAAAACTACAGAGGCATCAATATTGCCACAGCGGGTACCCATTATAAGCCCGTCCAGCGGACCAAGCCCCATACTGGTGTCAACACATTTTCCCGCTTTCACAGCAGCCATACTTGCGCCGTTACCCAGGTGCAGTGTAATGATCTTAGCATCCGGATTACCGAGGTAATTCAAAGCCTGCTGAGATACATACTGATGACTGGTACCGTGAAATCCATATACCCGTATTCCGTGGTCCTTATAAAAAGCTGTGGGCACGGCATACCTGTAAGCTTTTTCAGGCATCGTCTGATGAAAAGCCGTGTCAAAAACTACAATATGAGTAGCCGCTTTAAACAAATTCTGAGCCACAGTGATACCTACATAATGCGCATGATTATGCAGAGGAGCCAGCAGTGCCAAACGTTTAATCTCTTCTTTTACATCAGGAGTAACCACTACCGGCTGGCTAAAACTTTCGCCACCATGCACTATACGATGGCCCACAGCCTCAATCTCAGAAGGGTCATNNACCTGCATCATGGTTGGGCAATGATAGTTCAAGCTCAACTACCTTTTCTGTATCATTTCTATATATTTTATGAGTAATAGCTGCATTGTTTGCACCTATGCGTTCTACCAGACCGCTGCACACAGGGCTTTCGGACGGCCATTTAAAAAATTGATACTTAATCGAACTACTACCGCAGTTTACTACAAAAATATTCATCTATCTATAAAAAATTAGGCAGGCCACGACGTACATAATACCTCATGTACAGCCCGCACATGTAATTAATCCTGTTGGCTTTGAATGGCCGTAATGATAACGGTATTTACAATATCGTCTACAGTACATCCGCGGCTCAAATCATTTACAGGCTTGTTCAAACCCTGTAACATGGGACCAATAGCCAATGCACCTGTCTCTCTCTGCACCGCTTTATAAGTATTGTTCCCCGTGTTCAAATCCGGGAACACCAATACACTTGCCTGTCCAGCCACTTCCGAATTCGGGAGCTTCTGCTTTCCCACCGACGGATCAACCGCAGCATCGTATTGTATAGGACCTTCCACCTTAAGATCCGGACGTTTAGTCTTAACAATCTCCGTTGCTTTTCTCACCTTATCCACATCTTCCCCAATACCCGAAGTGCCTGATGAGTAGGAAAGCATAGCAATTCGCGGCTCGATGCCAAATCTGCTGCTGCTGTCGGCCGAAGAAATGGCTATCTCAGCAAGCTGTTCGGCCGTAGGATTGGGATTCACGGCACAGTCACCAAACACCGAAACCCTGTCTGGCAAACACATAAAGAATACGGAAGATACAACCGATATGCCGGGCTTGGTCTTTACAAACTGCAAAGCCGGTTTAATTGTATGCTGAGTGGTATGCGAAGCACCAGATACCATTCCGTCAGCGTCACCCTTATACACCATCATAGTCCCAAAGTAAGATACGTCAATCATCAGGTCCCGGGCCATAGGCTGCGTTACATTCTTAGTCTTACGCAGCTCATACAAGGTATTGGCATAATCATCAAACATATCAGAAGTCGCCGGGTTAATGATAGAAACCTTGCTAAGGTCCATATCCAGCCCCAGCCTCCTTACAGAAGCCGCAACTTCATCCGGCTCGCCCAAGATGGTCAACTTCACTATACCCTGCTTAACAAGGCGTGCCGCAGCTTTTAATATACGGTCATCATCGCCTTCAGGAAGTACGATATGCTTCATCTCCCTGCGTGCCCATTGGCTTAGCTGATACTGGAACATGTGCGAAGTCATCCCTTCAGTTTTAAAAGTAACCAGTTTCTCATCCAATGCGTCCATATCCATGTATCTGTCAAGCAAATCAATCGCAAGTTCAATCTTTTTGGGGTCAGCAAAACCAATTTGCGATTTTATAGCGGCAATCTGAGCAATTGTCTCAAAGGTTCCGGTCTGTACAGATATGATAGGCACAATAGTTTGCAAACCCTCAATAAGCTTCAGAATAGGCTCTTCCGGCTCAATACCTGCAGAAAGTACTATACCCGCTATTTTAGGATAATTCAAAGACAAATTTGCCTGAAGTGAACCTATGATGATATCTCCCCGATCACCCGGCGTAACAATAAGAACATTTTCCTTAATATGATTAAGATACTTTGGCAGGTTCATTGCCCCGGTTACAAAATTATCCACCTGATTGGAAAGCGCATCCTCGCCAAACAAAAGCTTCCCCCCAATATTTTCAAATATTTCGCGCATTGTCGGGTTTTGCAAACCTTTATTTGCCGGAATAACCGTCAATATCTTATCCGTCTTCACTTGCAGCTTCAGCAGGCTCTCTATATCTTCGGCCTGTTCCTCTTTCGCTTTGTTAACAACAATAGCCAGTACCTGTACTTCTTTAACTTCAAAGTTCCTTAGCATAGTAAGTGCGGCGTTTACAATTTGCGCAGTACTTTTTCCTTCTGCAGAAACAACAATGATTACAGGTGCTGCAAGGTTCTTGGCGATGGCCACATTGGCCTCAAACTCAAAAGCAGTGCCCTCGCCTGTAAAATCGCTACCCTCAATAACTGTAAAGTCATAGTTATCTTCCAGGTTCTTGAATTTTGAGATGATCGTATCCATCATCTGTCCTTCGTTTTCGCTTTCCATATACTGCATTGCTTCTTCAGCAGTAAAAGCATAAGTATCGCTATAAGAAACCTTAAGTTCAAAATGCTTCAGAACCGTTTGAATATGCGGGTCCTCCACATCTTTGCTATTGACATTGATCAGTGGTTTAAAATATCCTACCTTCTTGGTTTTGCCCAATAATCTGTTAATCAGGCCCAGCGTAACTATAGATTTACCGCTATTTGTTTCTGCTGCAGCTATAAAAATATTTTTAGTCATGACTATCTTTTTATAATTAGTGCGAATGTAAGCCTAATTAAAAACAATTTTTGTGATATATCTCACATTATACACTCATCCGCTTGTCAGTCAAAGCCTTTCTCTCTTAAAGCTACGCATAGCCAGCAAGGCACTTATTAGCATAAGGAACGAGCCAAGCAAAAAAGGAGCTCCCGGAAAATGTACCGGCGCACCCTTTTCAGTAAAGTAAGCAAATATCGTTGTCATAAGAGGCGGGCCTATAATAGAGGTTGCGCTCATCAAACTTGTAAGTCCGCCCTGCAGTTCTCCTTGCTGATTGGTAGGTACCTGATTGGATATAATGCCCTGCAAAGCCGGTCCGGCAATACCGCCCATACAATAGGGTATAGTAAATGCAAACATCATCCAGCCCTGGCTGGCAAAGGCATACAAAAGCAGTCCCAGACAGTAAAACAGCAAACCTATATAAACGCTTTTTTGCTGCCCGAGTCGTGGTATAGCCACGCGTATCAGTAAGCCCTGAACTACAGCCATCATAAGTCCGAAAAAACCAAGCGAGTAACCCACCCAAGCCTCATTCCACGAAAACTTTTCCATCACATAGTAGGTCCATGTTATCTGAACCGGGTTCATGCCAATGTAAAGGAGAATAAGCGAAACCAGTAAACCCGCTAAAGCCGGATACCTCCTTAAATATAAAACCGAGCCCAGGGGGTTCGCCCGCTTCCACTCAAATGCCCGTCGCTGGCGTTTATGCAAGGATTCAGGCAATACAAAATAGCCATAGAGAAAATTAATAAAGCTAAGTGCGGCAGCAGCAAAAAAAGGAAGTCTGGAGCCGTAATGCCCCAAAACGCCTCCCAGTAAGGGACCGATAATGAAACCCAGGCCCCATGCCACGCCAATAAGACCAAAGTTCTGGGCACGCTTATCGGGTGTACTTACATCGGCAATATATGCCGAGGCAGTTGTCATACTTCCTCCGAGAATGCCAGATAAAATGCGTCCTATGAAAAGCCAGCCAATATTCGGTGCATAAGCAAGCAAAAGATAATTCAGGGCAAAGCCAAACAGCGATATAAGCAGTATCGGCCTCCTACCATACCGGTCGCTCAGGTTACCTAGTACAGGAGCAAAACTAAATTGCATAAAAGCATAGGAAAACATAAGCCAGCCCCCATATCTCGAAGCTGTACTCAGGTCGCCATTTATAAGCTCGGCAATAAGCTTGGGCACCACAGGGATAATAATACCTAAACCAATAACATCTATAAGTATAGTAATAAATATAAACCCTAAAGCTGCCTGCTTCTTATTCGCCATAAGCACAAATTAACCTGTACAACCTTAAATAAAAGCATAACGAGTATAATTGTTTGAAAGAAAGACAAATAAGGCTTAGACCGGTTGGCTATATTGCTAGCTGCGCACGCAATTGAAGCATATCAACCTTTCGGTCAGAAAGTTTTCCGGGCTCTATCCAGGCACAGGTGTAATGCAAAAGAAATCTGAAAGAAGAGCTTAGGTTATAGTTCAAACCACCGGTCAGAGCTCGGGAAGCTCCTCCCATAAGCGGAGGACTCTTCTTTACGTCAGCGGAAGAAAGGGCGTTTAAGCCGGTAAAACCATAGCGGGCAACAAGCTCAAAGTCATTGCTTGCAGAAAGTCCGCCGAGCAAAGCGTCGGAACGTTTATATCCGTAAGAACCTCCCCGCAACAAATAACCAAGTTCCACATAAGCTCCCTCAAACGACACGCCTTCACGGTCGAAGCCATCATAATTCTCAGCCTTCCTGCTTACTAAACACCTGATGAACTCTCCCTGAACATAGAACTTAGGGGTAATGAGCAACGCTTCCGCACCCAGCTTCAATTCGACGTGGGCCGCTGTTACTTCAGCCGCATTAAATTTTACAGATTTATTCACATAAGTTTCCAGCGGCGCTGAAAACTTTAGCATATAAGACTCCGCTTTACTGCTGTTAATAAAAAAATCTGGCTGTATCTTCTTATACCTTCCCGAAAAGCCTGCCTGAAAAGTAAGATGTTTTTTCTGAGTGGCTATATAAACATACCGCCCCGTTAAAGACAGCCCCGGTACTTTAGTTGTTTCAGACTGATACCCATCGTTTAAAAAAACGCCCGAGTGGCTAAAGTAGCGCTTTCCATAACCGAGGTAGCTCATGCCAAGTGCGCGTCCGGGTGCCAGGGCCGTAACACTGCCGGGTTTGGCAATAAAGTGCATACTTCCTTCACTCGTAAGATTTGCAATTGAAAAGGGCTCCCTGCTATAGCCCACTTTAAAATACTTGCCGGAGGCTAGTTTATAATTAAAATAAGCATCTTTCAAAGACACAGAACCTTTTCCGGCTACCAGCTTTAACCGGCCGTCAACACCTTCCAGCTTTAACTGGTCAGCAAAGTCAAAATCAGTACAGATTTCCCATTCCTTGCGCGAAACCTTCAGTCTCAGCCTCGCTTCAGATACATTCAGTCCCGAAGTTAATGGCGTTACATCGGGGTTAAAAAGCGCCCCGTCAAAAGACAAGCGTACTCCGGGTAAGATTTTCAACCTATTCTCCTTAAGCGTATCAGCCCTTAAAGCCTCACTTGCCAGCGCTTTTGCAGAATGAGGCAGTACCGAAAGCGCCAATAAAAAGAAAAGTCCGAAAGGAGAACCTGCCGCTGGCAGGCTCTCAGGCCTACAGGCAAAACCTGCCGGCTTAACATACGTACTTTTTTGCAAGCTCCCTGAATTCTTCAATCTCTGCAGCCACCCAGCTTTCGTTTCTACCTTTTTCTGCAGCCATAATACGGGCCACTTCAGGAGCCATCCGTACACTTTCATCCACATCCAAAAGCATAGCGCGCGTACGTCTTGACAAAAAGTCTTCAACCTTTTCGGCCATTTCGTTGCGCACTGCCCAAACAAGCTGCGCCTTTTTAATAAGAAGTTTCTCGCTGAGCCACTGTTCTCCACCCTCTACTTTTTTTCCAAGTTCATTAATCTTTTCCTTATCCGATCCGTAATAATACATGGGGTCACTTTGCAGCACCCCCTCCTTATAACCATGGATAGCAAGGTGCTGGGTACGCGTTCTCGTTCTTTCCCAACCAAGTACCTGTTCCATCCTAGAAACAAGGTCTTCACCCATTTTTCTATAGGTGGTCCATTTCCCCCCAATTATCGAAAAAAGATTAGATTTAGACACTATAATTTTATGACTTCTTGATATTTCTTTCGTTTTACCGCTCCCTTCAGTATCGTTACTTGCAGCCAGTGGCCGCAGTCCTGTAAATACAGACAGAACATCTTTGCGTTGCGGTTTCGTACTCAAATACCTGCCCGCTGTAGTAATAATGAAGTCTATCTCCTGTTCAAGGGCCTCTGGCTCAAGAGATTCCGTTTTAACAGGCGTATCTGTAGTACCCAATACAATCTTATTATGCCATGGCACGGCAAAGAGCACCCGTCCGTCATCTGTTTTCGGAATCATAATGGCATTTTCACTCGGGCAAAACTTGCGATCAATCACAACATGTACTCCCTGGGAGGGGCTAATGGTCTTTACGTCCCTGCCCAGGTCCATTTTATTTATATCGTCAGCAAATACACCCGTAGCATTCACTACCGCCTCTGCGCTTACTGTATAAGTCGCACCGCTTAAAACATCTTTAAAATCCACGCCGCTCACTTTACCAACAGCGTTTTTCTTAAGGCCGCAAACACGTGCATAATTCAGCACGGTTCCTCCTTTCTCTACAATTGTTTGTGCAAGATTAATAGCCAGACGAGAATCATCAAACTGCCCGTCATGATATAAAACCCCTCCTCTCAAGCCTTTAACCTTTATAGAAGGTATCATCTCCAGAGTTTTAGCTTTTGATATAAATTTAGACTTGCCCAGGCTAAGCTTCCCTGCAAGCAAATCATAAAATTTTAGTCCTATCGTATACATAAGCACATCCAGCACAGAGTACAGCGGAATTACAAACGAAACATTTCGCGTAAGATGTGGAGCATTCTTCAATAATAGCCCCCGCTCTCTGCAAGCCTCCCTCACAAGGTCAACATAGCCCTGCGCCAGATACCTCACCCCTCCATGTACAAGCTTGGTGCTTTTACTGGATGTAGATTTCGAAAAGTCACTTTGCTCAAGAAGAAGCATCTTATACCCTCTGCTCACTGCTTCCAGAGCAGTCCCGAGTCCGGTTGCTCCACCACCAATTACTACCACATCCCATTTATCTGTGCTTTTTACAGACACCAATTGATTAATTCTGTTCATACTATACCAAAACCATTTAAAAGCTTCGTTTGCTTTTTATTGCTTTCGCTAAAGTACAAATTTATTTATTTATACTTCTAATAATTCAATACATATCCCGCCTGTAAAAGAAAATATCGGTATAAAATATTGTCGATCAATAAATTATGCCGACAGATAAAAGAAATAAAAAATAAGCGTGATAAAGCGTCTTTTTACAGCCTGAGCTTCCGGCTAAATTCACAGAAAGCGAAAAGATGCAGATGTGTGTAGTTTAGATCTAAAAAGACACACATAAATCAGTATTTCAGTACTCCTTCTATTCCAGAGGAATCAAAACGACTCTCCGGAAGAAAACAACTTTAAAGTTACCAATTTTCGCATCTTACTCAGTTTGATATTGGGAAGGGTTACAGTCCTAATACTTGGGAGACATCAGGATAATAATGCGCTGAATTTTTAAATATCCAAAAGCGTGGGTGTTTTTTCAGACTTGGTGAAAAACAAATGAATTGTATTACTACAGAAGTGTTAGATAGTATAAGTGAATGGAGAAAAGTAGCGGACGAAATAGGAATTTCCTAAAGTGAACGAGAGATGATGCAGGAACATTCAAAATATAGACAGAAAAAGAAAGTTTCGATACCTGTGCGCTTCGGCGCTGAATTGCGTTAGCGCGTAAGCCACGCGCGCTCCGTCTCCTCTATTAAGAGGTTGGCACTGAGGATTCGTGCCCCGGCACTGGGCGAGGTGTGTTTAGCGGAGGCCCTGTGCGTTTTGCCTCCTCTATCAAGACATTTGGTTTTTGATATTTATATATTAAACAGGACCTTTGACCTCGCCGGAACTCTGGTTAAAACTCCATAAGCATGTCTGAACATCTTTCTATACCTACGCTCCTAGCACTTGTATTGCTTCCCCTTACAATGCTGGCTCAAAAGCCTATGTCGCTACAAACCTTTCCTCAGACTAAGGTAATGGTAGTAGCCCATCGGGGCGACTGGCGCAATGCTCCCGAAAACTCCTTATGGGCCATCAGAAAAGCCATAGAGATGGGAGTAGATATGGTGGAACTGGATATTGCCCTTACTAAAGACAGTGTACTCATGCTCATGCACGATAAAACCCTAGACCGTACCACCAATGGCACCGGACGACTGGAACATTATACGCTCAAAGAAATTAAGCAGCTGTACCTGCGCGATGGACTGGGCGTAGTTACATCCATGCGCGTACCCACCCTGCATGAGGCATTACAGATCACTAAGGGACGCATATTCATCAATCTGGATAAAGGCTACCAGCACATTAAGCTGGTATATCCTATGCTGGTAAAAGAGAACATGGTTTCGCAAGTGGTATTTAAGGGAAACGCTTCCTGGGAATCCTTTAGCAACTGGCTCGGGCCTTTGAAAGATTCAATTAACTATATGCCTATTATTGGTTTGGAAAAAGGGAACGGCCAGGCCGAAGTAGATGCGTTTCTTGTTCATTATAAACCCTATGGATTTGAGTTTACCCTGGGTAATACCGAAGCTAATCTTTTGGATTTTAAAGCGATAATCCGGCGCGGGATTCGCGTATGGATGAACTCCCTGTGGTCACACCACAACGCTGGTCATGAAGATGACAAAGCCCTTGAAGATCCTGATGTGTACAGCTGGTACCTGAAAAAAGGCATTAACATAATACAGACGGACCGGCCAGCACTACTTATTGACTACCTGCGGAGCAAAGGATTAAAATAATAAAAAACCTCCGCGACTCTACCCTTTTACATACTTAATTAGTCTTCGAGCATTCTCCTCTATCAAGAGGAGTGGACCAGAGGATTTGTGCCCCGGCCCGTGCGCTTCCGGGACGAGGTGTGTTGTGCGAAGGCCTAGCGCGCGCTGCCTGAACAGCGCTTCATAACATACCCCGGCTCGCTGGCGCAGGGCCTCCCCTCCCGGCCGCGAGCCACCCCTTTTGATAAAGGGGAGTGTTAGAGCAGTTTCCGGGACGAGGTGTGTTAGAGAGAGCAGCTTCCGGGCGGGGGGCACGGCTTAGCCCTTACATTCATATTTTCATATCAGCAATTTAACCCAAGCTTAAAGCTCGCTTAATAGTAGACCGCTATACTTGCGCCATGAAAAAGCGTTTGGTGGTATGTCTTGTATACTTAATTTCTATAGCCTCGGGGCAGGCACAATTTCAGAACAAAGGTCCTTCCCTGCCCGTTGAAAAGACTGGATATGTACAGTCTAAAAACTTCTATTTCCTTACCCTGCTCCAAAGAGATACAGGCATAAGGAAGGCTTTAGCAGAAGACCCGGTGCTTGCCGGAATTGCAACAGCTAAGACTGCCTCCCTGAGAAATTCGCTGGAAAGATGCCAGGGAAACACGCTTTGCTACTCTGAGGGTATGCTTTTTGATGATGCAGAAATAAAACGAATAGGCAACCGGCTAAAGGAACTTTACCAAAGCAATAAAGCCCTGACGGCTTTAGTTTCAAACAAGCTTCGATCTTCAGGAACCTACCAAATGTATCAGGCCAAAGGCGGTGGTGATTTGCTGGTCAAAGCCTGGGAGCAGGATGCAAGAGCCATTAACCACACGATCAACGTTTATGCACGGGGAAAGAAACCTAATTACCCTAAAATAGACTCCACGTTTTACAGACCTGCTTCGCGTGAGTTTTTAGCAAATATATACACAGTAAACCTTATTGTACTGGACAAAGCGGAGAAAACTGCATTTTTTGAGTCTCCTATGCAATATGCGTTGCAGCTGATAGAGATGAATGGCATGGACCGGGCCGGCGATTTTGAACCCATGCACATGGGCGTAAACAGGGCTGCTTACCAGCGGGCGAAAGACATAAAATGGAGTGATTACAAGTATACCGCGATGCTTATTCCGGGTGCAGGTCCTGAAACTTTGCTGGAAGCGCTGAGCATGGGTGGTTATCTGCGTTGCAGGCTTGCTCTTGCAGAATATAAAAAAGGACTGGCTCCTTTTATCATCGTTTCGGGCGGAAATGTACATCCCTATAAAACGCCTTATAACGAGGCTGTAGAAATGAAAAAGCAGCTCATGAAACTGGGCGTGCCGGAGAACGCAATTATCATGGACCCTCACGCCAGGCATACTACTACCAATATGCGCAATGCCGCCCGCCTGATGTATTATTACGGCATACCACTAAACAAAACAGCGGTGGTGGTATCGGTACCCTCGCAAGTTACCTATATAGAAGATGAGAAAATGCAGAAAAGATGCGTACAAGAGCTGGGCTATTCGCCTTTTAAAAAGGGCTTAAGGCTAGCGCCTCACATCCTGGAGTTTGTGCCGCTTTATAATGCCTTGCAAATAGACGAAGATGAACCTCTTGATCCTTAAAGAGGCTCCTATCCCCGATCTTCCGTGCTGTACAGGTGCACAATTACCAGTTAGATAATTCAACAAGACACAATTAAATTTTCATGAAGCAACACTTACTAGCAATGCTTTTCTTGCTGCTATGCGCAGGAAAAGCATTTTCGCAAAGCCAGGTACAGGGTACCGTGGTGGATGAAAAAGGCCAGGCACTCCCCGGTGTTTCCATAATGGAAAAGAATACCAGAAACGGGGTTTCTACCAATGCGGATGGTAAATTTACCTTAAACGTGCAGCCGAATACGGTGCTGGTGATTACCTATATTGGCTATGTAAATCAGGAAATACCTGTAAACAACCGCAGTACTATCAAAATAAGCATGAAGCCGGATGGCAAGATGCTTGACGAGGTGGTTTTGATAGGGTATCAAAGCCTGCGCAAATCGCAGCTTACCGGTGCGGTATCCAACCTGCAGTCTAAAGACCTGAATCTTACCAACCCCACGGTTGGCCAGGCGCTTGTAGGCAAGATAGCCGGCGTGCAGGTATCACAGGTATCGGGCGCGCCTTATGAAAGCACCAAGATAAGAGTTCGCGGCGTGGGTTCTATTAACGCCAGCTCCAGCCCGCTCTATGTTATTGATGGTTACCCCGCCGGCAACGACGTGTATATAAACCCCAACGATATACAGTCTATTGATATTCTTAAGGATGCCGCGTCTGCCGCCATCTATGGGTCAAGAGCTTCCGGCGGTGTGATATTGATTACAACAAAAAGAGGCCGCGAAGGCAAATCGACTGTTGAATTTGACATACAAACGGGCATACAGCAACTTGAAAAAAAGGTAGACCTGCTCAATTCTACTCAGTTTGTGGACTTGCTCATAGAAGCACGCAATACTGCATACAAAAATTATGTACTGGCTAAAGGACTTGCCTGGGACAACAGTATGTATTCTGACGAGAATGCGGTTCGCGTGAAGCGGGTAGGTAATGCTGGCTCTGTAAGCATTCCAACTGAATACTATGATTTTACCAAGCAGACGATGATTGCTCCGACGGTTAATACCGACTGGCAGGATGAGCTTTATAAAACTTCTACTTTTCAGCGCTATACCTTGTCATTCTCTGGCGGAACCACCAAGGCGCGTTATTTTGTGAGCGGTGCCTACCAGAACCAACCGGGTATATTACCCACCACCGGTCAGGAACGAATGAACCTTATAGCAAACATAGATGCAAACATGTCTGAAAGGCTGAAGGTGGGGGTTAACGTTTCTTTGACTGATAATGACAACAAAGAAACGCGCGAAGGCCGTTTCCACCAGGGTCCTATTCTGGGGGCGCTGATTTACATGCCTATTTTCAAACCTTATAACGAGGACGGAACGGTACGTAAGTTTGAAGCATCGTCGCTGTCTCCTTCGTTTGCCTACCAGACACTGGAAAACCCTATTGCGCTGCTATCAGAAACTAAGGTCAGACGTAAAGGTCTGCGCTCGCGCTATAACGCAAATGCCACTTACAGCATTCTTCCGGAGCTGAACTTCAACGCTAATGTGGGCATGCAAACATACAGCGAAAAGTATGACTTCTATCAGCCAACCAGCCTGAGCAGCGGAACCAATGCGCCCTACTCCGACCAGGCTAAGGCTGCGGCTTTTGCGACTTCGCAAAACCTGCAGCAAAAAGACATGCTGGGCGAGTTTACCATGAACTACATTAAGCAGTTTGACAGGCACAACATGAACATACTGGCAGGATACACCGTACAAAATACGACAAACGATGTAACGAGCGTAACTGCAAACGGATTTATAAACGATGCCATACCCAATATAACCGGTAAGGGCGCAGACCCTACCAACTTTAGCTTAAACAATGGCACCGGCAAGGATGTAAACAGACTCCTATCTTACCTGGCTCGTGTAAACTATAACTACAACGACCGTTATTACGTAACGGCCTCTTTCAGACGCGACGGATCTTCGCGCTTTGGACCGCTGAACCGCTGGGGTAACTTTCCTTCTGTGGCGCTTGCATGGAACTTGTCTAACGAGCCTTTTTATAACGACATGCTTGGTGAACGCTCCGTGCTGAAGCTTAGAGCAAGCTGGGGCTTGAGCGGCAACTACAACATTGGGAACTACAACTACGAGCGAGTGGTATCAAGCCCTGCAGCAGTTGTGTTTGGCACTAATACCGTAGCTTCTTCCATATGGCCGCAAGGCATGCGTGACCCGGAACTTGGCTGGGAATCTACAAGCCAGTACAATGTAGGCCTTGATGCAGAACTTCTTAAAGGCCGCCTTTCCGTAATCACTAATCTTTACCTGAGCCACTCGTATAATCTGCTGTTTAATCAGCCTGTTTCTGCTATTGGCGGTTCATCTACCATTCTTACCAACCTTAAGGACTCTAAGGTTGAAAATAAAGGCTTTGATATTCAGCTCGATGGCCGGGTGATAAATAAACGGGATTTCACCATGAACGCAAGCGCAAACCTTTCGCTTAACAGGAACAAGGTGCTTGACCTTGGTGGCGCAAGTACCATTATGAGCACCGGTGCAGAGCGCTCTTATGTTACGCACGTTACCATGACCGGACAGCCCGTGGGCATGTTTTACGGGTTTCAGGTAGGGGGCATTGTGCGCGAAAGCGATATAGTAAACGGCGTTGCTAAGCAAGCCAGGTCTGCTTCTTCTACTACCCCCCTGGCGCCCGGCGATCTTTGGTTTGTCGATGTGAACGGGGATGGTATAGTAAACGACCTCGATAAAGCGCCTATAGCAAGTCCTTATCCTGACTTCATATATGGGTTTTCCTTATCTGCTGCTTATAAGGGCTTTGATTTCAGCACGTCATGGAACGGGTCGCAAGGCAACAGCGTGCTCGACGGACAGGACTACTATTTATTCAACATGGAAGCCTCGGGCAATCAGTATGCCAAGGTAGACAAACGTTATCGCAATGAACAGGCTCCCGGTAATGGCGAGGCGTATCGTGCTTCCCGTGGAAGTACCCAGAGCAATAGTACCCGCCTTTCTTCCTTCTACATTCAGGATGGTTCGTATTTGCGCATTACCAACATAACATTGGGATACACGTTGAAAAACTTGCCGCTAATGCAGCGCATGAAGGTAGAAGGATTGCGCATTTATGCGGGCATAGACAATGCCTATACTTTTACCAACTACCTAGGCTACAATCCCGAAGTAGACTATAACAACGGTGCTAATCTTACTCCCGGAGTAGACTACGGTAAGTATCCTTTGGTGCGTTCGTACAACTTTGGCGTAAAACTTACTCTTTAATAGATAACCTGATGAAAAGATATTTAAACTATAGCTTGATAGCAGTAGCCATACTTAGTGTATGGGGCTGCAAGGAAGAATTCCTGGAGCTGTCTGACCCCAATGCGGTAGCAGCCAACAATTACTTTAAAAGCGAAAGTGACGTAGACGTAGCCGTAAACGGTATTTATCTTGCCATTCGCAGTGGCAATGCACTGGGCGAAGGGGCAACATTGTATACCGACGAGCGCTCTGACGATATGGGCCGCAATGATAACCAGTCTAACGCAGGCGAACCTTTTCAGTTCAACGATTTTTCCTTGCTGCCGGGCAATACTTATCTTAAAAGGCACTGGCAGGCCTTATATACCATCATTGACCGGGCCAACTTTGTAATTAATAACATCGACAAGGTCCAGTATAAGGATGAGGCACGCAAACAAACTAGTCTGGCAGAAGCCAGATACCTGCGCGCACTGGCCTATTTTCACCTGGTAAGAAAATGGGGCGACGTGCCCGTGGTTACAGAACCCATAGACAGGCTTACCGATTTGAAGGCACGCACTTACAGAGAAAAACAAGCTATTGTATACGCGCTGATACTGGAGGACCTGAAAGCTGCCGCAGGAAGCTCCTTGCCCGACCATCAGCCCGCCTCTCAAAAAGGCCGGGTTTCTAAAGTGGCCGCTAATGCGCTGCTTGGAGAAGTTTACCTTACCATGGGTACTAACAAGGCCGGCACTTTGGCGCCCGCCGAATGCTTTCAGCAGGCCAGAAACCATTTAATGGCCGCTTACAATGCCCGCAAGTTTGGGAGGTTGAACGAGATTGCCTATGCAGACGTGTTTGACGTAAATAAGAAAGCGACCAACCCTGAAATTATTTTTCAGATAGTTTATAAACAGGGCGACCCTGATCTATCTTCGGCAGTGGCGCGCAACAATCAGGCTAAAGGAGAAACAATTAACTCGCGCTTCCCATCAAGTGGTGCAGGTACGCGCGTAAACGTTGACCTTGTAAAGGAATATGAAACCAGCGATCTAAGAAAAGACCTGTCTGTAAAGTTTGCTAACAATGCACAGGTACAAGATTGGTTTATTACTAAGTACAGAGATGCAAGCGATGCAGCCGGCACTTCGGGATATGGAGGCAATGACGTAATAATAAGCCGCTATGCCGATGTTCTATTGATGCTTGCTGAAGCAAATTTGCACCTCAATGACCAGGCGGCCGCAATTGGCTTTCTGGATCAGGTGAGGGAGCGTGCAGGACTACCAGGCTATGATGCTTCCCTTAATAACGCGGCTTATGCCAGCGCTTTTCCTACCCTTGAAATGGCGATATTACACGAACGCCGGGTGGAGCTCGCTTTTGAGCAGAAGAGGTGGTATGACTTGATTCGTTTCTTCGATGCAGATGAGCTGGTGGCCTATTTTAAGACGAAAAAACAGGGAGATTATGGCGTTGCTAAGCTGGCCAACATCGGTACTAAAGACAGGTACTACCCTATTCCTTTTGATGAGTACAAGCTTGATCCTGAAAAAATGTATCAAAACCCCGGATACTAGATCCTAAGATAGCTAACAGAAAAGGCGCCCAGTGAGTGGGCGTCTTTTTATATACTGGCAGTTCTTTTCTCTATGCTCATCCTGCCGACATGGCTGCAGCAGCTACGCTTATTTTTACTCCCTCAATATCCAGCAGCGCCAGTGCGCAGCCTTCCAGGGTAGAGCCGGTGGTAACCACATCGTCTACCAGCATAATGTGCCTGCCTTTGAGCAGAGAGGGATTTTCTACTTTAAATGCTTCTTTCATATTTTCTGATCGGTCAAACCTGGACATGCTTGTCTGACTGTCCGTATCGACTACGCGCTTAAGGCTCAGGGCATCGGCAGGTATACCCAGCCCTTCGGATAAACCTTGGGCAAAGTAGGCACTCTGGTTATATCCACGCTGTCTTAGCTTCTTTGTGTGCAGCGGAACTGGCATAATAAGATCAACAGGGTGAGCTTCTATAAAGTATTTTATATGATCGGCATACATAGTGCCCAGAAGTACCCCGAGCTCTGGTTTGTTTTTATACTTAAAATTGTGGATAAGGTTTTGAACCTTGGACTGCTTGTAATAGTAAAGGCATGCTATAGAAAACTCAAACTTAAACCGGCCGGCAAGGTGCATTTGAAGCATGTTGTTATCCAGCAGATGAAACTCGGTATAGGGAAGATTATAACGACAGCTGGTACATATAAGCTCTTCGTTCTTTACCAGACTATGGCCGCAGGCACAACAGGTTTTTGGAAAGAAGAGGGAAGCAAAATCTTCCAGATATGTAAACAGCGTACTCAATTCAAATTAATTAGTAACGGGTTCTTCTTTAACTGCCAACTGCCCGCAGGCAGCATCTATATCCTTGCCTCTGCTCCTGCGTACGTTTGTTATAATTCCTTTGCTGCGTACGTAAGTTGCAAAAGCTTCGGTTTTGTCTTCTCCTGCATTTTTAAACGATGCAAAAGAAATAGGATTGTACTCAATGATATTTACCTTACAGGGTACCTGCCTGCAAAACTTAACAAGCTCGGCTGCATCCTGCAGGCTGTCATTAAAGCCATCGAAAATAATATACTCAAACGTTATAGGATTTTTGGTTTTTTGATAGAAGTATCTGAGCGCTTCGGCTAACGCCTTAAGTGAGTTTTGCTCATTTATTGGCATTATTTCGTTGCGCTTTGCATCGCTGGCTGCATGCAGTGAGAGTGCCAGGTTAAACTTTACGCCATCGTCGCCCAGCTTTTTTATCATTTTGGCAATACCGGCCGTAGAAACAGTAATGCGCTTTGGCGACATGTTTAAGCCATCGGGGGCGGTAAGTCTGTCGATCGATTTAAGTACGTTGGAATAGTTAAGCAAGGGTTCGCCCATGCCCATATATACAATGTTTGTGAGCGGCGTATTGTAGTTTTCTTTCGACTGTTTGTCAATAAGTACTACCTGGTCGTATATTTCGGCAGCATCAAGATTTCTCTTTCTGTCCATATAGCCCGTTGCGCAAAACTTACAGCTGAGGCTGCACCCTACCTGTGAGCTTACACAGGCCGTCATGCGGGCGGGAGCAGGTATTAATACGCCTTCAATTATATTACCGTCGTCGAGCCTGAAAGTATTTTTGATGGTTTTATCGGCACTGAACTGCGACTGATGTATGCTCACAGGCCTGATGACAAAGTGCCGGGCAAGTGTTTCGCGCAGGCTTTTTGATAAATTACTCATCTGGTCGAAGCTGCAGGCTGACTTCATCCACAGCCACTCATAAACCTGTTTGGCCCTGAACGCAGACTCGCCCTGTATACTCATGAAATCTTTAATTTCATTTAAAGTAATACTTCTTATATCTTTTTTTACAAGGTCCTCAGTCACAATACAAAGTTAGCAATTAGCCTTGAAGATAATTGATGGCTTTTTTTTGAATATGCACTTTGAAAGTAAAATTTATGTACACATACAAGAGGCGGGCAACCATAACACATTTTTTCTATGTTATATTTGTTTAAAGGAGGCGAGGGACTGAGTATGCCGAAAGGCTAAACCTTATATAATGAGCAACTACTATTCAGCAGATTATATTCTTACAGCAGCCGGCGAGCCGCTGCCAAAGGGGGTGATCGGTATAAACCGGGGCGGTGTTATTAATGGAGTTTTTGAGCATGATGACCCAGAAATTGCCAATAAATCTGTACTACGTTTAAAAGGGGTACTGGTGCCTGGCTTTGTAAACGCGCACTGCCACCTGGAGCTGTCGCATATGGCAGGACTTATTCCGAAGTATGAAGGACTGGTTTCGTTTATTAAGCAGGTAGTACAGCACCGGAAACAAGGCATTGAAAGTCAGATGGAGGCCATGCATGAGGCTGATGAGCGCATGAGAAACAACGGCATTGTAGCTGTAGGCGATATTTCGAATACGGCCTTGTCTAAAGAAATTAAGTTTAGCAGTTTATTGTATTACCACACCTTCGCCGAAGTGCTTGGATTTGATCCTGCCCGCGCAGATATGGTGTTTGAAGCGGGGGTAGGTTTGTATGAGCAGTTTAAGCCGCTGCCTGTATCTCTGGCGCCGCATGCGCCGTACTCGGTATCGCAGAGACTGCACGCTCTCATAGGTTCTTTTGCCGGAAATAAGGGACGCCCTGTAACCATTCATCATCAGGAAACAGAAGATGAAAACCGTTTCTTCATGAATAAAAGCGGAGGCTTTGTTTCTTTTTACCAATCGATCAAAGCGGACATAGACTTTTTTGAGGCTCCGGGTACTCCCTCTACTCCTACATTCCTTCCTTTTTATGACGGTGATGTGAACTTGCTGCTGGTTCATAACAGCTATAGCACTGCAAGTGATATTGAGTATTTAAAGGGCGCAGGCAAACGCATTAACATTTGCTTTTGCCCGAATGCAAACCTCTATATTGAGAACAGACTGCCCGACGTAAATTTATTTCTAGACCAGGGTTTCAACCTCACACTGGGTACTGACAGCCTGGCTTCCAACGATGAGCTGAGCATTTTATCGGAAATGAAAACACTGTGCTCGGCCTTTCCGTTTTTGCAATTGCCAGAGGTGCTTAAATGGGCTACACTTAACGGAGCGCGCTTTCTGGGAATTGAACAGCGGTATGGAAGCCTTGAAACAGGCAAGTCGCCGGGACTTAATCTGCTAACTAATATGGAGGGCCTGGCTCTTACCTCAAATACAGAAGTTAAACGCATAGTATAAGCTTTCAGAATCGCATGGCGGATGCGAGACGACTAAAAGACCGATACAGGTCGGGACAGGCGAACCTGAATACGCTTAAAGGCTATCCCAGATACTTACTATCTTGCCGGAGTTAATACTTTTAAATACGTAGAACTGAACATCATACCCATACAGGTCTTCGATGCTGTTAATTTCGGTTAGTGGCATTTCGGCGTCCCACAGATAGTCACTATCGGAGTTTTCGACCTGATTGTAATAAATGGTGTCTTTAAACAAGCGTTCGCCGGTGGTTAAAGCCAGCCGTTTGTATAGAGGCACAGATCCATAGCCCAGAAACTTACAGTAATCGGCATCGGCACTTGGCCATAACCATGGCTTGAATCGCTTTATTGCCGGTGTGGTACTTTCAAGCCCGGCGGTCTTCTCATTGCATAGGCTGTCTGCTTGTTCGGCTTTCAGGGCCTGATGTGCATTAAGCTGTCGCTTAAGCTCTTCGCTGTCGCCGGTACAGGTTGAAATTTTATATTCTTTTAATCTGCCTGCTGCAAGACAGGTGCCACATACGGCTTCCAATGCACCGGAAGGAATGAAGGTGCGTGCGTCGAAACACTGCTCTTTTTCCCGGCAAATACTGCAGGTGCAGGGCCCGTCTGTCATTGCCGCATAAATCAGCGGCTTTTCGAAGTACTTAAATGTCATATCTTTCTACTGGGATGCGGACATTGGTATGGGCAATGTCCGTAGTGTTTAGTTTAAAATAAGCCGGTAATCTTGCCGCTTGCGTCTACATCAATTTTTTGGGCGGCGGGCATTTTAGGGAGTCCGGGCATGGTCATTATTTCTCCTGTAAGTGCAACGATGAAACCAGCTCCTGCAGATACTTTAAGATTGCGTACCGTTATCCTGAAACCCGATGGCCTGCCCAGACGGGTTTGATCATCGGTAAGGGAATACTGGGTTTTGGCCATGCAAACAGGCAGCTTATCAAATCCGTGCTTTTCAAGTTCTTTTATTTGCTTCAGAGCAGCGGCTGTAAAGTCAACTCCTTCGCCTCCATAGACTTTGATTACTATATCGCTTATTTTCTTTTGGATGGTATCATCAAGGTCATAGGCAAACTTCATTTCTTCGGCCGGGCTTTCGGCCAGCCTTATCACTTCGCGGGCAAGCTCTTCGCCTCCGGCTCCGCCGCTGGCCCACACCTCGGTAAGGGCCACGTTTACCCCAAGCTCCCGGCATTTGTTTCTAACCAGCTCAAGCTCAGGTTCTGTATCGAATGGAAACCTGTTTATAGCCACCACAACGGGGCGCCTGAACACCCGGGTGATGTTTTCTACATGCTTAAGCAGATTGGGCAAGCCCCGCTCGAGAGCCTGAAGATCGGGATTGTTCAGTTCGTCTTTCTTGAGGCCCCCATTGTACTTAAGTGCGCGAACCGTAGCCACAATTATCACTGCATCGGGCTGCAGACCCGACATGCGGCACTTTATATCGATAAATTTTTCAGCTCCGAGATCGGCACCAAAGCCGGCCTCAGTAACTACATATTCTGCAAAGTGCATAGCCATTTTTGTAGCGATGACGGAGTTGCAGCCATGTGCGATATTGGCAAAAGGCCCTCCGTGTACAAAGGCAGGGGTTCCTTCGAGCGTTTGCACCAGATTTGGCTTTAAAGCATCTTTTAGCAAGGCCGCCATAGCGCCCTGAGCCTGCAGCTGCGAAGCTGTAACTGCCTGCCCTTTACGATCGTACCCGATGACGATGCGCCCAAGCCTTTCTTTGAGGTCCATAATATCGGAGCACAAACAAAAAGCAGCCATTACTTCAGAAGCTACGGTAATATCGAATCCGTCTTCGCGTGGCACGCCATTGGCCTTCCCTCCCAGCCCGTTGGTGAGCTGCCTGAGCTGGCGGTCATTCATATCAACCACGCGTTTCCATGTAATGCGCCGCACATCAATATCCAGCTCGTTGCCCTGATGGATGTGATTGTCAAGCAGGGCGGCCAATAAATTATTGGCCGCTCCGATGGCATGAAAATCGCCTGTAAAATGCAGGTTGATATCCTCCATTGGCAAAACCTGCGCATAACCTCCGCCGGCTGCTCCTCCTTTCATGCCAAATACCGGTCCAAGTGAGGGCTCGCGCAAAGCAACAAGCGCTTTTTTACCCAGTCGTGAAAGGGCATCGGCCACGCCAATGGTGACTGTGGTCTTTCCTTCGCCTGCTGGTGTTGGATTTATAGCTGTGGTGAGAATTAATTTTGACTTTCGGCCGCAAGGCTTTTTAAGAAGGTTGTAATCAACCTTGGCTTTGTATCGCCCGTACTGTTCAATATCCTCTCCGGTTAAACCGAGCCGGGCAGCAATATCTATGATAGGAGCAATTACCGCCTCCTGTGCAATTTCAATATCTGATTTAAAAGTCATTCTATTAATAATAAATGTCCTGAAGGCGCCTGGGCCATCAAAGAGTCTAAATTAGCAAAATTGCCCCAACTGGTACGTGACGACCGTCACTCAGCTGCCTTTATGTGGTTAATAAGCAGGAATATACAGACCTGACTGCAGTAATCATGGTGAATCCTCTTTCTGATTCTCAAAAAATCTATTTTTGTGCCTATACTTACTCTTATGAAACATCTGGATATTCATATAAAAGGCATTGTACAAGGCGTAGGCTTCAGACTGTCTACAAAAGTAGTAGCAGACCAGCTTGGGGTTAAGGGGAGTATACGCAACATGGCCGACGGCTCTGTTTTTATAGAAGCGGAAGGGGACGATTTTTCATTGGAACAATTTAAAGAATGGTGCCATGAGGGCCCCCAGGGTGCCAGAGTAGAGGAATTAAGCTTGAACGAAGGCGAACTTAAGCGTTATAAGAATTTTGATATACTTAAAAAAGCGGTTAACCGCTAAACGATTTCCGCAAATATAGGTCCTGGCTGATGTTTATCAGCTCAGTTTACAGTTATGCCGTATTCGACTTTAAAACGGTTTTTCTGCGCCAAACGTTGGCCGACCTTAAGCTGCTCTCGCCAGGCATAGAGCTAGTAATGGGACACGGTAATTGTGCTTTGTCTGGAAACGAGCTTCGGGCTGCTTATATATTATTGGCTTTTTACTATAATATAATAGTAATTTTGAACCTTGCTTTTATGTCATTAAAATAAGAGTTGTAGTTGTCACAGATAAAAAAACTTGCTTCGCAAACTGCTGTATATGGACTGAGCTCCATACTGGGCAGGTTTTTAAATTACCTGCTTGTATTTTTTCATACGCGGGTGCTCACGGATGTTGCAGACTATGGGGTGGTAGGCGAAATTTATGCCTACGTTACTTTTCTTAATATCATATACTTATATGGCATAGAAACGGCTTACTTCAGGTTTGCGGCCAAGGAGGATACTAAGAGCGCGCGCTACTATTCTTCGGCATTTACCTCTGTTTTGATTACCTCCCTGGTGTTATCGGGCTTTTTTATTCTGTTCTCGGGGAGTATAAATAATGCGCTGATACCCGATGCCAGCGCAGCAGCCTACTATCATAAGGAATACATTGTATGGTTTGCGCTTATCCTGGCGTTTGACGCCATTTCGGCCATCCCCTTTGCGCGGCTGAGACAGGAAAACAGACCTCTCTTATTTGCCGGAACAAAGATTGCCAACATTTCGGTTAATGTGCTTTTAAACATCTTCTGGCTGTGGTTTTGCCCCTGGTGGCTGCGCATGCATCCGGATAGTATGATAAGCATGGTATATGATCCTGGCCATAAAGTAGCGTATATCTTTCTCTCTAATCTGATAGCAAGTGCCTTAACCATCGCATTCCTTTACAGGCAGATCAAAGACGTAAAGCTGGGCATTGACTGGCCGGCTCTTAAACCAATGCTGATCTATGGCTTTCCTCTGCTCTTTGCCGGACTGGCCGGAATGATGAATGAAACGTTTGGCAGGATCATGCTTAAATATCTTATGCCTGGCAGTACCAGCGAAAATCTGGAACAACTGGGCATTTACAATGCTGCCTACAAGCTTTCGGTTTTTATGACCCTTGCCGTGCAGGCCTTTAGAATGGCTGCCGAGCCTTTTTTCTTTTCACTTCATAAACAGGCCGACAATAAGATGATCTATGCCAGGGTAATGGATTACTTTGTTATCGTATGTGCAGTAATATTCCTTGCCGTATCGCTCAACCTGCAACTGGCCGGGCTTTTTCTCGGTCCGCGTTACCGCAGCGGCTTGTATGTAGTACCTACGCTGCTTCTTGCCAACATGTTTCTGGGTATTTACTATAATTTGTCTATTTGGTATAAGCTGACCGATAAAACAATGTACAGCATTTACTTTACCTTGTTTGGTGCGCTTATCACCGTTGTATTCAATCTTTTATGGATACCGTCTTTCGGATATGAGGGGTCGTCCTGGGCTACGCTTATTTGCTACCTGAGCTTATCGGTAAGCTGTTATTTGATAGGTCAGCGCTATTTCAGGGTTCCTTACAGTCTGGGACGCATTGGCCTCTACCTGGGGTTTATGCTCCTGCTCTATGCAATCAGCGTAGTGACTGAAAAAAGCGGACTGATTGACAATCAGTTTGTATCTGTTACTTTTAACAATCTGCTGCTTTTGATATTTATCGGGACAGCGTTTTTTGTAGAACGAACTAAACTAAGAACTATATGATCCGTATTATTAACCGGTCGGGAAATGCACTTCCCGCTTATGAAACCATTCACTCGGCGGGAATGGATATACGGGCTTTTTTGCCGGAAGAAGAGGTGTTTATACAGCCTATGCAGCGAATTCTGATACCTACAGGACTCTACATGGAGTTGCCGGAAGGTTATGAGGCGCAGGTAAGGCCCAGAAGCGGGCTGGCGCTTAAGTATGGGATCACTGTACTTAACTCGCCTGGAACAATCGATGCCGACTATCGGGGTGAATTGCAGGTATTGCTTATCAATTTGTCCGACACTCCTTTTCAGGTAAAGAACGGCGACCGCATTGCCCAGATGATTGTGGCTAAACATGAAAAAGTTGAATGGGAGCAGGTTGAGCTGCTGAATGAGACAAGTCGCGGAAGCGGTGGCTACGGACATACTGGTATTTAACATGCGCAGGGCAGTCATCATCCTATGTTTTATAGGCTCCATAATGGAGGGTTTTGCCGGCAACCAAAAGCACGCTTTTGTTACCGCGCAGGATAGCACTGCTGCAGATTACTTCTATTTTACCGGCCTTAGCGAAAAGCTTAAGGGCAATGTGGAGGATGCAATAAATTCGTTTAGCCGGGTATTGAAGCTTAGTCCCTCTAATCATGCCGCATGGTACGAACTCGGATCGTTGTACCGACTGCAAAAAAATGCAGGCAAGGCAGAAGAATGTGCGCTGAAAGCAAGTTCGCTTGATCGGGAGAATAAATGGTACTGGCTTTTGCTGGCAGGCATTTATCAGGAAAAGAACGACATGGCCCGGCTTGCATGGGTTTTTGACGAGTTAATAAGACTGGAGCCTGACAACGAAAATTATTATCTGGATAAAGCCAATGCCTTTCTCTTTTCTGGAAAACTGACGGAAGCCTCCGACTGGCTAAGTAAAGCCCGGCTTAAATTTGGAACTAATGGCAGACAAAATGAGATGCAGGAACGTATTCGGCTTGCTGAGGAGCCTGTTGATATCAAGCTCAGGCGCCTGGAAAAAGAACTGAAGAAAAAACCCGCAGCTTTTGCTCCGTACATGCAGCTGTCGCAGCTATATCAGAAACAAGGAAATACCAACAAAGCGATCGCTTTGTTAAAAAAGGCTGGCAGAATCCGCAGCCTGGCTCCTATGGCGCATCTTATGATGGCAGATGTCTATAAGGCGTCTGGAAACCGTGCCCAGTCACTTGCCCAGCTTAAAAACGCTTTTGGCAACAAAGAGTTAAGCCCTGACTTTAAGTATGAGATACTGGAAACCTACTTCGGTGACCTTACGAACAAGGAAATACTGGGCGAGGCTATTGCTCTCTCGGAAATTATGGCTAAAACTCACCCGAGCCAGGTAAGAGTGCATTTAATTCTCGGCTCCTTGTGGGCTCAGGACGGAAATATGCCCGAATCCGAACGAGCCTTTACGCGGGCTCTTGGGCTTAACCCCTCTGATGCGGCAGCCTGGCTGCAGATTATTCAATATGCCCTGCAGAAGGGCGACTATCGCAAAGCTGCGGCCACCGGAGAGAAAGCCCTGACTCATTTGCCTGATAATGCCGCTTTGAATACCTTCACGGGCATGGCCTACTCGCAGTTGAATGAACACCAGCGGGCAATTGATTTGCTTCAGCGCGTTGTGCCCGCTAATGACCAGGATAATGCGATAGTGGTTTTAGCCTGTTCTAGCCTGGCGAGTGCATTTCATGCAGCGGGCAGGTTCAGCGAATCGGACGCTGCGCACGAAAGGGCTTTGGAACTTGAACCGGATAATGCGCTTATCCTGAACAATTATGCCTATTATTTATCGTTAAGAAAGTTGGCTATTGACAAGGCGGCCCGGATGGCGCGGAAAGCGAATGAGCTTCAGCCCGACAATGCCTCTTTTCAGGACACCTACGCCTGGGTACTTTTTATAGAAAAAAAGTATGCTGAAGCTAAAGAGTGGATTGAAAAGGCGATACATAACAATCCCGGCAATGCTACTCAGTATGAGCATTATGGAGATATTTTATTTAAATTGGGAGATGCGGAAGGCGCTCTTAAGCAGTGGAAGCTGGCAAAGGAAAAGGGACTAAACACGGTTTCATTAGAAAAGAAAATTCATGAGAAAAAGTATATTGAATAAATCACTGATGCTCGCCATGGCTGCAATCTTTGCAGTTTCTTCCTGCAAAACAAAGCGCCTCGGCATTCCTGCCAAGCAGCAGATCCCTGCAGGAGAGACTATCAAGACCGGCAGTTCTTCAAATGCTGGCCTTCTTGCTGAAATACGTTCTAAAAACGTTGATTTTAAGACACTATCCATAAAAGCCAAAGCAGACATCGGCTTAGGCTCATCATCTCAGGGTGCTACTTTAAACATTCGCTTGCGCAAGGATGAGGCCATTTGGATTTCAGCAACAGCGTTGCTGAACGTCGAGGTGGCCCGGGTTTTAATCACTCCTGACAGCATAAAAATTATTAACCGCCTTCAGAACACCTATACAACAAAGCCATTCAGCTTTATTCATCAGTATGCAGGAAACAGTGTTTCTTTTTCTTCTCTGCAAGCTCTTCTTACAGGCAACGCCCTGCCGGGTACTCTGACAGATAATACAAACTTTGAAACAGCCAAGGGTCAGCTAATTGCATCAGACACTACAAACAGCCTTTCCTGCAAATATCTTTTTAACCTGTCAAACAGAGTGAGCCAGCTCGAGCTGAGCGACCTTAGCACCGGGCGAAAGTTACAGGCTTCTTATAAAGATCACCAATACAATGGAACGGAAGGGCTTCCTCAAACGATCATTCTGCACTCTTCCGTTGGAACAAAGGAATTTCTTGCAAACCTCAGGTATCTTTCCATAGCACGCAATGAGGGTGCCGATATGCCATTTAGCAGTCCGAAAATGTATACTCTAAAAAATTAATTAAATAGATTTGTGCCCATGGGTTATTTAAGGTTTCTTTCTTTCATCTTCCTCTTTCTACTTACGGCCGGGGCTTTTGCACAAAGCAGCTCTGAGCTTAAGCGCCGCCGTGAAGCTCTTTCACGCGAAATTGCCGATCTTAAGCGTTCTCAGAGTAAAATAGTTAAAGATAAACGCCTTTCGCTGAAGCAGATAAATGAAATAGGCGCACAAATAAGGTTGAGAGAAGAAAAAATAAACACCATAAGTTCCGAGGTGCGCCTGCTCGACAAACAGATATCTGAAAATGCCAGCAACGTGCGCTCTCTCCAGTCGCAGCTCGAAAAGCTTAAACAGGAATATGCTGCAATGGTGCTCTTTGCTTTCCGAAACCAGAGTGCTTATAGCAAGCTGATGTATATTTTTGCTTCCAAAGATTTTAACCAGGGTTATAAACGATTAAAGTATTTGCAGCAGTTTGGCGAATCACGCCAAAGAAGGGCGAAAGAAATCGAAGATACTCAGCGCGAACTGGGAATAAAGATCACCCGCCTTGACCGAAATAAAAAAGAGAAAAGCACCTTGATGCACGACCAGGAAAAGGAAAAGGCAACCCTTGATAAAGAAAAAAGCAATAAGGCTGTCCAGCTAAGTAAACTCAGCAAAGAAGAGAAGAAACTCAGAACACAGGTATCGGGCAAACAACAGGAGATTGCACGCTTAAACCGGGCCATTCAAAATGCTATTAATCGCGAAATTGCTGAAGCAAGGCGTATCGAAGAGGCGAGACGGAAAGCTGAGGCAGCTAAGGAAGGAAATACGGCCAAGCCGGTTGCCAAAGGATCAGGTGTACTAGCTTCTACCCCCGAGGCAGCACGCCTTTCATCCGATTTTCTGGGAAACCGTGGGCGCCTTCCGTGGCCGGTGGCCTCAGGAACCATTGTTTCAAGGTTTGGAACAAACTCTTACGGTGTAAATGTGAAGGTGGAGAATAACGGAATTGATATTCGTACCGCCCCGAGTGCAGGAGTACGAGCCGTATTTTCCGGGGATGTAACCTCGGTATACGACCTGGGGGGGCAGTATGTCGTATTGATCCGCCATGGCGAATACTTTACGGTCTATTCCAACCTACGGTCTGCAAGTGTATCTAAGGGACAGAAAGTAAGCGTTAAGCAAACGATCGGTACGGTTATAACAGATCCGGTTGACGGAACAACACAATTACACTTCGAAGTAAGAAAAGGTGCTATGCCTATGAACCCGGAGAGTTGGCTGGCTAATTAATGAAATAATTTAGTTATCACTACGTTAGAATTATTTATTCATATATTTGATAGCTTTCATGATGTATATATGTTAGATACTGTCCTTCTGTTTCTCAATATAGGCACACCGGAAATGATGCTTATTTTATTTGCCGCATTGCTTCTTTTCGGAGGCGAAAAGCTGCCCGAGCTTGCTCGCGGACTTGGAAAAGGCATACGTGAGTTTAAGGATGCATCTGACGATGTAAAGCGCGAAATACACCGCAATATAAACTCGGTTAAAGATGACCTTGACGTAACCGAAACGAACAAACCTTATTATTATGATAATGATGAAACGTATCAGACAAATGAGACTGTTCCCGAATCAAATGCTACTACTGAAGAAACTAAAATAAAGCCATAGTTATGACAAATACTATTTTACTTGCAGCCCTGGGCGGTGGAGAGATCGCTTTAATTGCTCTTGCTCTGCTATTATTATTTGGGGGTAAGAAGATTCCTGAACTTATGCGCGGACTTGGAAAAGGTGTAAAAGAGTTTAAAGACGCTAAGGAGTCTGATACCAACGAATTTAACAAAAAAGACATCTGATACTAATCAACCCGGCTTACCCTCTTTACCGGGAGGGTAAGCAATAGCATAGCTACGCAGGACAGAAGTTCATGAATGCTTACTATGCAATCATTGCTATTTTACATATCATCTTATAATTAGAATTGGGTTTTAACACAACACAGGCGTAACTGTTACTGTATACTCTTTCTTAAGCCGGAACTTTGATCCGTAGAAAATTATAAATATGAGGAAAAAAACTACTGCACTGGCAATTGCCTTGCTGCTAGGCATAGTATGTACTGTCAATCCCCTTAGGGCTTCCCAGGCAGATACCATAAAGTCTATAGCTGATATTGCCCGACTGGCAGAAGCGTCTTTCCAAAAGAATACTAAAAATGAAAACCCTCATGATATCAGGCAGTTTTATCATGAGCAGGTTCAGAAATTCGTTGATATTTTCATAACCAGGCAAAAAAGCCACTTTGCTAAAATGCTTGGACTTGCAAAGTATTATTTTCCTATCTATGAAAAAATATTCAGGCAGCGCAACGTGCCCGACGATATAAAATACCTCTCTATCGTCGAATCTTCCCTTAACCCTCATGCGGTTTCGCGCTCGGGAGCAACAGGCCCATGGCAGTTTATGCCGGCTACGAGTAAATATTTTGATCTTAAAATAAACGAGTGGGTAGATGAGCGTAAAGATCCCGAACTTTCCTGCAATGCTGCAGCTACCTATTTGCTCGAGTCTTATGATATGTATAATGACTGGCTGGTTGCTATTGCATCGTACAATTGTGGACGTGGCAGAGTAAAGTACGCAATTAACAAGGCCGGGGGCTCTATGGATTTTTGGAGCATTAGTCCTTACCTGCCGGCTGAAACACGAAATTATGTGCCCGCATTTATTGCTACGGTATATGTCATGGAAAATCACATGGAACACGGCATCTTTCCGAAACAGGCTGATATTGCGCTGCAAACAGATGCTATACCTGTGAATAGAAAAATTTCTTTGAAAGATGTAGCCCGCGCATTGGAAATGGACGCGGACCAGTTAGGTATTCTCAACCCGTCTTTTAAGAAACAGGTTATTAATGCGTCAAAAGAGCATCCAAAAACACTTATTCTTCCATCATGCGATCGTCAGGCTTACAGCACACTTTATGAAATACTGAACGGCACTAACAGCAATGTTCAGATGGCTTATTCAAAAGCTTTTACTTCGCCCGAGGCAAAAAAAGAAGGCGTGTTCGTTTCCTATAAAGTACAACAGGGAGATACCTTGCGCTCTATTGCAAAAAAATTCAATGGTACCGAAGATGCAATTTGCATAGTTAATAAGATCAGCCGTCTGGAAAAGCTCAGGCCCGGCATGATCTTAAAGATTTCAAGCACTTAAAAGCCGGAACTTATTCGGCCGTATTAATTGTTATTTCTACCCTTCTGTTTTTTGCTCTCCCTTCGCTGGTCTTATTATCAGCAACAGGCTGCGAGTCGCCGTATCCCATTTTAATGATCCGGTCACCATCAATCCCATGGCTCTCAGCCAGGGTTTTAACAGTAGTAGCTCTCTTTTCTGATAACCACTTATTATATTCCGGACTACCGGTTTTATCTGTATGTCCCTCTATGACGATGGTTTTATATCCCTGCTTCTTAATCTCTTTAAACAGCTCTCCAAGTGAGTGTTTTGCACTCTCGCTTAGGTAGGAAGAATTGATTTCAAATAACACCTCAGAGTCTATGGTGACTTTTGTTCCGCCTTTAACCTGCTCAACTTTAGCTCCAGGCAATTTGTTACCGTAAGGATCTTGCTGTGCTTCCGCAACCGGCGACGGGCTGGAGGACGGAACAACCTTACGGCTGCGGCATGAGAATAAAGCGGTAAAGGATAGCAGGGTCAGAAAAAAAACAATCTTTCTCATATCTTATATTAAATGGTTTATGCCTGTAAAGATATGAATTTAGAAGAATCAGTTAGTAAAGCTCTTACAGGAGACGGCTACATATGCTCTCCGGGCAGTTTTTTGCTGTACATAGCAAATATAGCACCTACGATGGGCGTTAAAAGTACCGAGAAGAACATAGTCATCAAAAAACCTACCTGACGTTTGCGACCTAAAAAGTAAGCGACCAAGAAACAGATGGTAAGATAAATAAAGGCTGCCGTAAGCAGCGTCGTTTGTCCGGTAAAAACATCAAAATTTCGCATCTTTTAATTATTGATTATAATCAAGAACATTAGTGAAAACGATTTTGTTTAATCTAAGCGCAATATTCCTTCACATGCGTTTACCTTGCTTTATGAATAGAATTGGCTATATACTCGTACTATCCGCTTCACTTTTAACAACAGCATCATGCAAGTGGTTCAAGCCCGGCCACCCTCAGGCCCGCATGCACCAGATGGATGTTAACACTCTCACAGAGCAAAACATCCGCGACTATGCCGACTCTATTGATCTTAATATCAGCTTATTCAATAAAGAAACAAGCCTGGTCTACGAGCAGGGCGACTATTCATTTTCGGTCACCCGCTATTCTTTTAACGGGAGTCCGGTACTTTATGTCGAACAAGGCGATGGCGGCGACTATGGGTATACAGCCTCCAGGTATTACCTTATCGATGGCAAGCCTGTCCTGAGCACCGTCGAAACGAAAAGCCTGGCTACTTCACCGCAATTCAAATCTGCGAGACAGTTTTACAGAAACAATATTCTCTTCTACTCCGATCATAAAAGCTCAGACGACAGTCTGACATTTATTAAGACCGCGTTTAAAAAGGCTGATAAACTTCAGGCTGAAGACCCGCTTCAAAAAATCTCTCTTTATGAAGATGCCCTTGCCCAGAAAGGCAAGTTCGCCCTGGTGTTTGAGGGAATTACAGAGTACCCCGGTGCGCGATACATTGTGTTAGGCCAGCCCGGTATCAATTCATACTCAGCAGCGATAAAGGTATTAAAGGAGGATGACCTTATAAGAGAATTAGTTTCAGACCCCGGAAAACACAAGGGTGAGAAAATAAAGATAAAGTACGAGGTGCGTTCAAAAAGAGAGGTAGTCTACCTTTCCGGGACACTGTGATGCCAGAATCATCCCTTTTTCAATGGATAGACCTCGGTAAGTGGATTGAACAGGTAAGCCCTGCCGCTTTCTATTTCTGTACATTTTATGCGCTTTCTAAGCTTATGCTCCTTCTTAAATATTCTCGTCCTGTTAAACACAAAAAGGCTGTCAGCCTGTAAAGAGTCAAGTGAAATGTAGCCGGTGTCAGGATCATACTTCTTTAAGGTACTGAACAGACCTTCGTCATTACAGCTGGAGGCAGCAGGGTTTACCAGGTAAGCAGTTAACGCATGCTCAAGGTCGGGAGGAAAGACACCTAATTTAAAAAACGGCTGCATCATTCTGCGGAAGTTACATTTCCATTCTTCCCCGTGAGGTTTCGCCTTGTTCTTATGGCAGTTCCATGTATAGAGGTGCGCAAATTCATGAACGGTTGTTACCAGAAAAGCATAAGGATTCAAACCAAAGTTAACCGATATCCTGTGAGTATGGCCGCGCTGAGGGGGCCTGTAGTCGCCAAACTTGGTATTTCGATTGCGAGAAACTTTGAACTCACATTCAAAGTGATCAATCCAGCGCGCTATTACAGGTGCAGCGGCTTGAGGAACATGCCTTTCCAGCAAACTGATCTTACTAAGCACGGCGTTCTATTTAAGGAGCTGGTAGACTAAAAGACTTGACAAATAAGCAAGAGCGGTCATATAAACAAACTGAATAGCAGGCCATTTCCATGATCGCGTCTCTCTGTAAACTATAGCCAGGGTGCTCATACACTGCATGGCAAATGCATAAAAGATCATCAGAGAAAACGACGTAGCAACCGTAAACACGAGCTCACCTGTCTGAGGATTACGCGCATTACGCATCTTCTCCGTCACCGATGACACATGCTCTTCATCAGAGGATACGCTGTAAATAGTCGCCATGGTCCCTACAAACACCTCTCTCGCGGCAAAGGAAGTAATAAGAGCGATTCCAATTTTCCAATCAAAGCCAAGCGGGCGTATAGCCGGCTCAATACTTTTTCCTACATAACCCGCATAGGAATATTCCAGGAGCTCAGAAGATCGGTGCAGATCAAGTTCCTCTGCACTATACTTTGCGGTGTACTCCGGTGTTTCGTATTTAGCAAGTATCTGCTCACGTTTGTCAGCAGGACCGTAGGTGGCCAGTACCCAGAGAATAATAGATATAGCAATAATAACCTTACCCGCTTCCCATACAAAGGCCCGTACCTTCTCAAACATAGTAAGCACCACATTTTTCCAGCGAGGCATCCTGTATACAGGCAGTTCCATAATAAAGTAGCCTTTTTCACGGGCTTTAATCAGGAACTTCATCACCCAGGCAACAATAATAGCTGTTACAATACTAAGTATGTAGAGGCTCATCAGCACAATACCCTGCATGCTTATAAAGCCTGCAACCTTGGTATCCGGAACAACAAGCGATATGAGTACGGTATAGATAGGCAGGCGCGCAGAGCAGCTTACAAGGGGCGTTACCATTATAGTAATCATCCGGTCCTTCCAGTTTTCAATAGTACGTGCACTCATAATAGAAGGAACGGCGCAGGCCAGTCCACCAATCATAGGCACCACAGACCGTCCGCTAAGCCCCACTTTACGCATTATCTTATCCAGCATGAAGGTTACCCTGGCCATATAGCCACTATCCTCCAATATGGAAATGAAGGCAAAGAGTATAGCAATTTGAGGTATAAACACCAGCACGCCGCTTAAACCGGCAAGAATACCATTTGTTAACAAATCCGTGAAGACTCCTGCAGGCAAAACAGCTCTTGTCTGCTCTTCCAGCCAAACAAACAAATCTTCAATCAACGACATTGGATACTCAGACCATGCAAAGATGGCCTGAAAAATAACAAACAGGATAGCTAGAAAGATCACGCCGCCCCACACTCTGTGTATGAGTATTTTATCTATTTTATCGCTGATCGTTTTTTCTTCGGGCTTATGTGTATTTACCAACACCCTATCAAGTATGGAGCTTATATAGTTGTACCGGGCTATGGTTTCCGATGCCTGAGCTTTTTGAGAGTGAAAAGAAAACTCCTGTTCAATCTCCTCTATGCGATCACTCTGTTCGCGACTAAGATAATGAAGATTCTCATGTTGATGAGCCAGCTGAAGGGCTTCGTAAGGAGTAGAAACAGGCAGCTCATCTGAAATTTTGCGTATAAGATCCGGCGCAATATCCTGCACGCGTATAGTATCATTCTGAACAGCAACTGAAGAGGTATACATCAAAGCCTCTTTCAGCTTATGTGTATTATCCTGCTTTCGCGCACTTAAAGGAACAATTTGTACGCCCAATAAACGAGAAAGAAGATCCACATCAATACTAATACCCGACTCATTAGCCAGGTCCATCATATTCAGAGCAATGATGACAGGAATTTTCAGGTCCGCAACCTGAGTGTACAAGAGAAGGTTTCTCTTAAGGTTCGTAGCATCCGCTACCAATACTACTAAATCAGGGTGATGGCTATGGGTTTTATCGGCTAGAATTTCAAAGACAATAGACTCATCCTTACTTTTGGGATAGAGGCTATAGGTTCCCGGCAAATCTGTAACCAAAACCTCGCTTCCGTCAGGAAGCTTGCAAAATCCGCTCTTCTTGTCAACCGTAATTCCCGGAAAGTTTCCTACTTTTTGATTAAGGCCAGTCAGAACATTAAAAAGAGTCGACTTGCCTGTATTCGGATTCCCTACAAGAGCAATTTTCACTTCATGTAACCTTTATACTACTGTAAAATAATAGTAGCAGCCTCCTGCATACGCAGGCTCAATTGATAACCAAGCACTTTAATAGCCATGGGATCGCCCAGCGGTGCATACCTTTCAACAAGTATGGGTTCGCCTGGCAGACAACCCATTTCCATCAACTTCACTGACATTTCAAGATCAGTAAACTCTTTTATAACGCCGGCTTGCCCGGGAAGAAGTTGTGAAAGTTTCATTTGCGTACTCTTTATACCACAAAAGTATACTTTATTTGTATTTATTCCAAATAACAACTGTACTTATTCTAAATAAGATCAAGCTCTGTCAGAAACTCTTAAACGATAGGGCTTGTATAAAAACAGAAAGCTGAATACAGCCATTGCCACGCCTACTGAATCACAGAAAAAGTCCCACAAATCGCCCGATCTGGAAGTGAATACCTTCCATTGAAGCAGTTCGACAAGGCCACCCAGGCCTATAGCGATAAAGGAAATAATAAAAAGGACAGAAAACCTGTAAGCTCTGTGTTTGAATTGGCTTATAGCGCCTTGAAGCATTAAAACTGTGAGCACAAAGAACAAGCCGGTATGCACCAATTTGTCAAACCCTGCAAACACAGGCACAGCAGGCAGCTCCGATGCAGGCAGATCGCACAAGATCAACACCAGTATTCCCCACAATATCGCGAGGTACTGGTGTCGTATTACATTAACCATATATTAAAGACCTACTTTTTCTGCATATTCTTCGGCAGAAAGAAGGGTATCAACGTCTGATGCCGACTTTAAAGCTACTTTCACCATCCAGCCATCACCATAAGGATCCTTATTTACAAGCTCCGGGTCAGTAGTAAGCTTTTCATTCACTTCCAGTACCGTGCCAGTTAGAGGCATAAACAGATCAGAAACTGTTTTCACCGCTTCAACCGATCCAAACACTTCATTCTCAGCAACTTCTTCACCCACGGTATTAATATCCACATACACAATATCGCCCAGTTCATGCTGTGCAAACTCGGTAATGCCAATGTAGGCCTCATCACCTTCTACGCGCACCCATTCGTGGTCGCTGGTGTACTTTAATTCTGAAGGAAAATTCATGATATTTCTTTTTGTCTCAAATGTACTGTTAACTACCTAAACGGTCAAGAGCCGCCGGCAGCGCATGCATAAAATCTTATTACATCGCTTTTAGGGCCATCTTCACCAGTTGTTCCACAGTAAGTGCAGCACCTTCTTTCCTGATAATCGCATCGAGCGCTTTTTCGGCAGCCGCCTTTGCAAAGCCAAGCATAACCAGGGCAGACAGCGCTTCCTCTTTTGCCGTGGTATACTGATGTACAGCCACCAGCGTGTCAGGTCCGTCCTTTTTCAGTTTATCCTGAAGCTCAAGGATAATCCGTTGAGCCGACTTAGGGCCTATACCTTTAATTTTCTGGATCAAAGCGACGTCTCCTTTCACAATTGCTGCCTGAATTTCATCCGGGGTGATTGAAGAAAGGATCATCCTGCCGGTGCCCGCACCTATTCCCGAAACAGAAATAAGGTGAAGGAACAGGCGCTTTTCACTCTCCGAAGCAAAGCCGTAAAGCGTATGCGCATCCTCCTTCACATGCATCCAGATGTATAGCTTACAGCGTTCGGTATCCGTAATCTGCGAATAGGTGTTCAGCGAGATGTTAACATGATATCCCACACCCCCCGCCTCAATCACCACATAAGTAGGGCATTTAAACGCCAGCTTACCATCAATATATGCGTACATCTTATTTTTTCAGTTCTTTAGTTTGTGCATCCACAACCGCAATGGTAACCATATTTACGATTTCGCGGACCGTACTTCCCTGTTGAAGAACATGCACAGATTTGTTCAAGCCAAGTATAACCGGCCCGACAGACTCTACGCCTTCCAGTTCCTGCAAGAGTTTGTATGCAATATTGCCCGACTCAAGATTCGGGAATACCAGTACATTCGCCGGATGGTCAACCAGTTTGGAAAAAGGGAATTTCTCTTTCAGCAAGTCATTGTTAACCGCAAAATTCCCTTGCAAATCGCCGTCAACAAGTATCTCGGGATAGCGTTCGTGCAAAATGCCAACCGCCTCGCTGGTCTTCTCAGGCACCTCACCTTCGGCCGAGCCAAAATTTGAGAACGAAAGCATCGCCACCCGCGGCTTCACATTAAACTGGCGCACAGCCTGATCCAGAAGACGGGTAATATCCACCAGCTCGCTGGCAGTAGGGTTCTTGTTAATAGTGGTATCGCCAAAGAAAACGGGACCTTTTTTGGTAAACAGCAGGTTCATCCCCATTACCACGTCACTCTCCTCGGTCACACCAATCACCTGCAAAGCCGGACGCACAGTCGTGCCATAGTCCTTTGTAAGTCCCGAGATAAAGGCGTCTGCATGGCCAAACTGCACCATGCATGTACCCAGGTAATTCCTGTCTTTCAGCAGTTTACGCGCTCTGTTCAGAGTCATACCCTTACGCTGTCTCTTCTCATATAAAAACTTTGCATATTCCTCCGTATGTTCAGAGGCAATAAACGGGTCAATGATCTGCACCCCATTAAGCTGCAATTCATGATCAAGAATAATCTGCTCAATATCAGCGCGATTACCCAGTAGTATCGGTGTAGCAATACCATCTTCCTTCACTATCTGGGCAGCTTTCAAAATCCTGTAATTATCTGCTTCAGCAAAAACCACCCGCTTAGGGGAAGTTTTCGCCCTGCTGCTCAGATTTCGCAAAATTGCATGCTCGCCACCCAGTCGCCTGCTCAGCTGATCGGCATAGTCGTCCCAGTTTTCAATCGTTGTGCGCGCCACACCAGACTCAATGGCCGCTTTTGCTACCGCAGAAGAAACCGTACTGATCAGGCGCGGATCCATAGGTTTAGGAATAATATAATCCTTACCAAACTTCAGGTTCTGCACGTTATAAGCCAGCATCACCGGTTCAGGGACTACCTTTTTAGCCATATCAGCAATCGCCTTTACCGCAGCGATCTTCATTTCTTCGTTGATAGTAGTGGCCCTTACATCCATGGCTCCCCTGAAGATATACGGAAAGCCCAATACATTGTTCACCTGATTAGGATAGTCCGAACGTCCGGTAGCCATAATAATATCTTGCCGCGTTGCGGTAGCAAGCTCATAACTGATCTCCGGATTTGGGTTTGCCATGGCAAACACAACCGGGTTGGGCGCCATGGTTTTCAAAGCTTCCGCCGAAAGAGTATCCGCTGCCGAAAGGCCAATGAATACATCCGCATCAACCATAGCCTCTTCCAGAGTATTCAGGTTACGGTCCGTAGCAAATTCGGCTTTAAGCGGAGCCAGGTCCTCACGGTCGCGGCGAATTACGCCCGAACGGTCAATCATCACAATATTTTGTCTGCGAGCGCCAAGACTTATATACAAGCGCGAGCAGGATATAGCTGCAGCACCGGCGCCGCTCACCACAATGCGCACATCTTCCAGCTTTTTACCCTGTAGTTCACAGGCATTCAGCAAGGCAGCTGCAGAAATGATGGCCGTACCGTGCTGGTCATCGTGCATTACCGGTATATTCATTTCTTCCTTCAGGCGCCGCTCAATTTCAAAGCACTCCGGAGCTTTAATATCCTCCAGGTTCACGCCGCCAAACGTTGGCTCCAAAGCCTTCACAATGCTTACAAACTCATCTACATTCGTTGTGTTAAGTTCCAGGTCAAATACATCAATATCGGCAAAAATCTTAAACAACAAGCCCTTTCCCTCCATCACCGGCTTCCCCGCCTCCGGACCAATATTTCCCAGCCCAAGCACCGCAGTGCCATTGCTTATCACCGCCACCAGGTTACCCTTGGCCGTATATTTATACACATCATCCTTATTATCGGCTATCTTAAGGCAAGGTTCCGCCACTCCGGGCGAGTAAGCGAGCGTAAGGTCTCTTTGAGAATGAGTAGGTTTAGTAGGAATTACCTGAATTTTTCCGGGCCTGCCCTGAGAGTGATAATCCAGGGCGTCCTGTTGTCTGTTAGCTTTATTGTCCATTTAATTATTAATTAGGCTCACACAGCTAAGCAAAGCCCGGCTGTGCGGGTCATGAAGTATACACGTTTAGTCAGGCTTTTTACCTGCGTTCCTCTTCCACTGCTTCCTGAAAGATTCTTTCGGCAGTTCGGGCATATCCCTATGTTTCAGCCAGCTCTTTTTAAAAAGGTTTTTAAGCACAAAGTTCTTAAAGCCCCCGCCAAAAAAATCAATAAGCCCCTTTCGGGTCATTGCAATTTTCCAGACTTTCCAGCCCAGCTGTTCCACTTTATCTGCTGCACCTTCGTTCACGGCATCCCGCCTGTTCAGAAGCAGCATTTTGTCAATTTCTATTCCTACCGGACACACCTCCGTGCATTTACCGCACAAGCTAGAAGCATAGCTTAAATGCTTAAACTCTTGCATGCCCTTCATGTGCGGAGTTATCAGCGAACCAATAGGGCCGCTATAAGTAGTTTTATAGGCATGCCCTCCTATGGTTTTATACACCGGACAGGCATTCAGACAGGCACCGCAGCGAATACAGTATAAACCCTGACGCTGTTCGGGCGAAGCAAGCAGGTCACTCCGGCCATTATCAAGCAAAATTACATACATCTGCTCAGGCCCATCCCTCTCGTCCGCCTGCCTGGGACCGCTTAGGATTGTATTATATACCGTCAGGTTCTGCCCTGTGCCATGCGTGGCCAGCAAAGGCCAAAAGAGATCCAGGTCGGCTACCGAGGGAATCACCTTTTCAATACCCGCAATAACAATATGTATTTTCGGAAAAGTCGTGGTCAGTCGCGCATTGCCTTCATTCTCGCTCAGCGCAATGCTGCCCGTTTCCGATATCAGAAAGTTAGCGCCTGTTATACCAATATCAGCGGTGGTATATTTCTCCCGCAATATTTCCCTCGCCTTCAGAGCAAGCTGTTCAGGCGTAGCATCGGCAGGGGTGCCATGCTTTTCATGAAACAAAGCTGCAATATCTTCCTTGCTCAGGTGCATAGCAGGAGTAACAATATGATACGGTTTCTGGCCCAGCAGCTGCACAATATATTCGCCCAGGTCGCTCTCCAGCGACTCAATGCCATATTTATGCAAAAACTCATTCAGCTCCAGTTCCTCGGTAGTCATCGATTTCGATTTGATCACCGTGCGGGCATCCGCCTTGCGGGCTATCTCCAGTACCGCCTCACAAGCCTCTTCCGCTGTATTGGCCCATATCACTTTTCCCCCGCGTTTAATAAAGTTCGCTTCAAATTCAGGCAGCAGTTTATCCAGGTTTTCCATCACCCGCCACTTCACTGTATGCGCCTTGCGTTTAGACTGTTCCAGGTTAGCAAGCCTCGATATTCCCCGCTTTACAGCAGCATCATACCTGCCAATGTTAAAGCCAATAATACGCTGATGCTTCTGATCGAAAGCCTTTTCTGCGGCTGCCAGTTCAAACTCCTCTGCAAACTTATTCTTCATTTCTGCCTATAATTTCAGCCATTTAGCTCTCAGGGCCCGCTGTTCTTCAGTCACCGTATCCGTTTCCGCAATGCGAAACCTCAAGAGCATATTCTTTTTAAGTGTAAGCGGGATCACCTGAAGCAGCCCGTCTCTGGCAATAGTAACGTTTATTTTGTCACGAACGTTTTTAGCATTCACAAATCTGTCCATTTCAGCCGCCGAAGACACCCTGAAACCATCCACCGCCAGCACTTCATCATTCATCGTCAGACCACTGTCCCAGGCAGCGCTGCCTCTTAAAACCGATGTAACCATCAGCTTCCCATCCCTCTGCACCATGCTTAAGCCCGTTGCCGGCAAGTCCCTTCCCTCCAGCTCATTTACCAGTTTAAGCCCTGCGTAATTCAGGTATTTCGAATAATCAACCGGTGCTGTGCTGTAAATATAATCCCGGTAAAAAGCATCAAAAGACCTGCCCGCTACCTTTTCAAGCATCGCTTTAAACTCCGCGCTTGTAAAACCACGGTTCAGGCGTTTATAATACTCCTTGTACATAGCGCTCATCACATCATCCAGCTTTTTAGCACCGCCTGTAGCCTTCAGTATCTCCAGATCCAGCAACATCCCCATCAGGCTTCCTTTTGTATAGTATGAAATAGATGAGTTTTTTGAGTTCTCATTCGGCCTGTACTGTTTAATCCAGGCATCAAAGCTCGACTCGCTCAAGGCCTGCACCCGGTTACCCGGCTGATTTTCCAGAGCGGTAATATCATCAGCAAGCACCTTAAGATACTGCTCAGGCGTAAAAAAGCCTGCCCGGTGCGTAATCAGGTTATCATAATAAGCAGTCAGCCCTTCCGATATCCACAGATCAGTTGTATACACTTCCTTATCGTAGTCAAAGGGACCCAGTCCGGCCGGACGCAGGCGTTTCACGTTCCACAGGTGAAAATATTCGTGAGCCACCAGCGACAGGAAAGAGGTTCGTCCCGCAGGATCTTTATAAGCAAAGCGCGAAGCCCCCAGCACCGTCGAGTTAATATGCTCCAGTCCGCCACCGCCGCTTTGAAAATTATGAACAATAAATACATACCGTTTATTCGGATTTTCGCCAAAAATTGCCGTTTCCTCTTCTACAATACGCGCCATATCGGCACTCAGTTGCTGCTTGTCATAGTTTCCGCCCCCATACATAGCCACCTCGTGTTTCACGCCTGCAGCCGTAAACTCAAACACATCCTGGTTGCCCACCTCAATGGGCGAGTCAAACAAAATATCAAAATCAGCCGCCCGGAAGGTATTCGGCTTGCCTTTCACAGGCTCCAGTCCGGTCGAAATCCGGCTCCAGGTCTTATGCGGAAACACGGTCACCAGGCAAGGCATTTCCTTGCGGCCGTCCACATACATAAACATGCCCGTAGGCGAAAGAAACGCATGCGAAGCATCGATAAGGCTCGTCCTTACCGAAATTTCATTGGCATACACCTTATAGCTAACAAAGGCCTGAGTATTTTTTCCTGTGCGTATGCGCCAGGTATTCTTATCCATTTTTTCCACGGGCAAACTTGTACCCCCCGAATTCCTGGCAGACAAAGCCTCCACATTTTTAGCAAACTCCCTCACCAGGTAAGAACCCGGCGCCCAAACAGGCATTTTAATATCTACAAAATCCTTATTCAGGCCCGATAGTTTCATCACCACATCTGCATAATGCGCCTGCGGTTCCGAAAAAGAAACATCAAAAGCAATCGTCGATTGCGCCTTTACCTCCGTCATAAAACAAAATAATACAGCAACAGCCAGCCAGCGGCTCCTTATAAACTTTTTCATATTGATCCGTAAAAATAAGGATTTAGTTGGTACAAAGGCCCTTGCCGCCGTATTAAACATATCTCATATTCAGGTAAAAACATAGATACAAGTCACAGATTGTTATAAAATCCTAAGTATTTTTATCAGATACGCATGAAAAGAACCCTGTTTTATACTATTCTGATAATAGCAATCGGCGCATTGGTCGTTTATCGTGTCAGTTCCAATAAGAGCTCGCAGGCCTCACCCCGAGGCGGCGGCGCACGTAAAGGCCCGGTCAGCGTCAGCGGCATCGTTGTCAGCCCCTCAACCTTCAGCAATCAGCTTTCTGTAAGCGGCACCATCGATGCGGGCGAGCAGGTCCAGATCCGCAGTCAGGTATCAGGCGTGCTGCAAAGCCTTAGTTTCAGCGAAGGTGGTTCCGTTCAAAAAGGGCAGGTTCTGTTTCGCATCGACGATTCCGAGCTCCGCGCCCAGCTCAGTCAGGTACTCACCAGGGAAAGCCTCGCCGCCGAAACCGAACGCCGCGCAGGCCTGCTCCTGCAAAAAGAAGCCATCAGTCGCGAAGAATACGACATTGCCCTGGCCGATCTCCGGTCCGTCAAGGCCCAAACCCAGCTTATCCGCGCTCAGCTGGCCAAAACCCAGGTACGTGCTCCCTTCAGCGGACGCATCGGCCTGCGCTCCGTATCCGCTGGCGAATACCTCACACCCACCACCGTTGTGGCCACCTTGGTAAGCACCAATCCCGTTAAGCTTACGCTTTCCGTGCCCGAAAAATACGCCTCGCAGGTCCGCAAGGGCAACAGCCTGAGCTTCAGCGTTGCCGGTTCAGCCCAGACCTACAGCGCCAGCATTTACGCTATCGAGCCCCGGGTCGAAGAGAGCACACGCACGCTGCAGCTCCGCGCACGCGCCTCCAACAACAGCGGAAGCCTCATACCAGGCACCTTTGCCAGCATCCGGCTTCCCTTAAGCAGTAATCAGAACGCCCTTCTTATACCCACTCAGGCCATTATCCCTATTCAAAACGGCAAAAAGGTATTTATAGTAAAGAACGGCCTTGCCACCGAGCGCCAGGTCCAAACCAGCACCCGTACCGATCAGGATGTCCTTGTCACCCACGGCCTTCAACCCGGCGACACCGTCCTCACCACCGGCATACTCAGCCTTAAAGCCGGCAGTCCCGTTAATGTAAACATCCAGGCCAAAATCAAGCGTACATGAGTCTATCAACCACCAGCATCAAAAGGCCTGTCTTCACCATTGTAGTCAACCTGGCCCTTATCCTGTTTGGCATCATCGGGTTTTCCTTCCTCGGCATCCGCGAGTACCCCTCCATCGATCCGGCCATCATTTCCGTGCGCACAAGTTATCCCGGCGCCAATCCCGGCATCATCGAGTCTCAAATTACCGAGCCTCTGGAAAAAGCCATCAACTCCATCGACGGCATACGCAACATCACCTCTTCCAGCAATCAGGGCTCCAGCAATATCACCATCGAGTTCAACCTGTCAAAAAACCTCGAAGAAGCGGCCAACGACGTTCGCGACAAAGTATCCCAGGCCGCCCGCAGCCTTCCCAAAGACCTCGATTCACCACCCGTAGTGTCCAAGGCCGATGCCGACTCCGACCCCATTATTAGCATGACCGTCCAGAGCGATACGCGCGATCAGCTCAACCTTAGCGACTATGCCGAAAATGTCATCGCCCAGCGCCTGCAAACCATTCCGGGTGTCAGCAGCGTACAAATATGGGGACAGAAAAAGTACGCCATGCGCCTGTGGATAGACCCTCAAAAGCTGGCTGCCTATGGGCTCACCGTCGCCGACCTGCGCAATGCTCTCAACGCCGAAAACGTGGAGCTTCCCTCCGGCAAGCTTACCGGCAGCAATACCGAACTCAGCGTACGCACCCTCGGCAATTTAAAGGATGAAGATGAGTTCAACAACCTTGTCATCCGCAACGAAGGCAATACCCTCATCCGCATGTCCGACATCGGCAATGCCTCCCTGGGCCCCGAAAACTTTGAAACCAGCATGACCCAGTCTGGGCAGCCCATGGTATCTCTGGCAATCATCCCCCAGCCCGGCACCAATTACCTCGAAATAGCCTCCACCTTTTATGAGCGCCTCGATCAGATAAAAAAAGACCTTCCGCAAGACATACGCCTCGAAGTAGGCATGGACAACACCCGCTTCATCCGCAAGTCGGTGGTCGAGGTAGCCGAAACCATCCTCATCTCCCTGGTGCTGGTTATCCTCATCATCTACCTCTTCTTCCGCGACTGGAGCATCGCTTTCCGTCCCCTCATTGATATCCCCGTTTCCCTCACCGCCACCTTCTTCATCATGTATATGATGGGTTTCTCCGTCAATGTACTCACCCTGCTGGCCATTGTGCTGGCTACCGGACTGGTGGTCGATGATGGCATTGTGGTCACCGAAAATATTTTTAAAAAAGTAGAGCAGGGCATGTCGCCCATGGAAGCAGCCATCAAAGGCTCCAACGAAATTTTCATGGCCGTTATTTCCATCTCCATCACCCTGGCCGCCGTATTCCTGCCCGTCATCTTCCTGCAAGGCTTTGTAGGTCGCCTGTTCAGAGAATTCGGCATGGTTATCGGCTCGGCGGTACTCATCTCTGCCTTTGTATCCCTTACGCTAACCCCCATGCTCAATGCCTACCTCATGAAAAAAGGAGGACATAAAAAAACGCGCTTTTACAACTTTACCGAGCCCTATTTTGTAAAGCTCAACACCGGCTATGCCTCCGCTCTTAAAAAGTTCCTGCAAAAGCGCTGGCTCAGCTGGCCCATTCTGGGTGCCTGTTTCCTGCTCATAGGCCTGTTTTACACCCTCTTGCAAAAAGAAACTGCCCCGTATGACGATCGCAGCGCCCTCAGCGCCTCCGTAAGCGCGCCCGAAGGGGCCTCCTATGAGTATATGAAAAGTTATATGGATGAGCTTACCCGAGTGGTCAATGATTCCATTCCCGAAAAAACTATCAACCTGGTTATCACGTCCCCCGGCTTCGGATCAGCCTCCACCAATTCCGGGCGCATGATGATCCGCCTGGTCGAGCCCTCCGGGCGGCAAAGCAGCCAGAAAGAAATTGCCCAACGCCTCACCCGCCTTACGGGCAGGTTCAGCGAAGGCAAAGTGCTCGTCACCCAGCAGCCCACCATCTCTGTAGGCCGCCGCGGCGGGCTGCCCATCCAGTTTATCATTCAGGCACCCAATTTCGAAAAGCTCGAAGAAAAAGTTCCGCTGTTCATGGAAGCCGTAAGCCAGAACCCCACCTTTACCACCAGCGATGTAAACCTCAAGTTCAACAAACCCGAAATCAACGTAAGCATCGATCGCGACAAAGCCCGCAGCCTGGGCGTCTCTGTGCTGGATATTGCCCAAACCCTGCAATTGTCCCTTAGCGGACAGCGCTTTGCCTATTTCATGATGAATGGCAGGCAGTACCAGGTCATCGGGCAGTTCGACCAGGCCGATCGCAGCAAGCCGCTCGACCTCACTTCCATATTCGTGCGCAATACCGGCGGCAAGCTCATTCAGCTCGATAATCTGGTTAAGCTCGAAGAGCAAAGCAGTCCCCCCCAGCTCTTTCACAACAACCGGTACCTGTCGGCCACGGTATACGCAGCGCTTGCACCCGGCAAAAGTATAGACGAAGGCATTGGCGCCATGGAGCAGATCGCCGCCAAAACGCTCGACGAAACCTTCAGCACCGACCTCGCCGGCGAATCGCGCGATTATGTAGAAAGCAGCTCCAATACCCTGTTCGCCTTCGGCCTCTCGCTGCTGCTCATCTACCTCATCCTTGCCGCACAGTTCGAAAGCTTTATCGATCCGCTCATCATCATCCTCACCGTACCCATGGCCGTAGCCGGAGCCCTGCTCTCGCTGTGGCTGTTCGGTCAAACCTGGAATATATTCAGCCAGATAGGCACCATCATGCTCATCGGGCTGGTCACCAAAAACGGCATCCTCATCGTCGAGTTTGCCAATAAGCTCCGGGCACAGGGCATGGGCAAAATGGAAGCCATCCTTCAAGCTTCCGAGTCGAGGCTTCGCCCCATCCTCATGACCAGTCTGGCCATTTCGCTTGGCGCATTGCCCATTGCGCTGGCGCTGGGCAGCGCATCCCAAAGCCGCATGGGCATGGGCATTGTCATCGTTGGCGGCACCATCTTTTCTCTGGTCCTCACCCTGTTCATCATCCCCGCTATTTACTCCATGTGGGCCGGCAAGGTCAAACCCCAAGAATCCGGTGAAAAAAACGCAACACCTGTTAAAACGGTAGAAAATACAGTATGAAAGTAAACCTCCTTTTAAGTTTCCTGCTAGTATGCAGCCTGAGCATCCGGGCACAACAGGCCTTAAGCCTTCAGGAAGCAGTAAGCATAGCCCTGGAAAACAACTATCAGATCCGCATTCAGAAAAACAACGTACAAATAAGCGGCAACAATGTAAGCCGCGCTAATGCAGGCATGCTTCCGCGGGCAGGCGTCAGCATCAATAACAGCAACTCCGTATTAAATACCCGCCAGACCCAGGCCGATGGTTCCGTGCGCGAGCTCGACGGAGCCAAAAACAGCAGCACCAGCTACGGGCCGGTCCTCAACTGGACCCTGTTCGACGGCTTTGGCATGTTTGCCACCTACAGCCGGCTCAAAGAACTGCGGCAGCTCGAAGAAAGCCTTCTCCGCCAGCGCATCATTGCCACCGTGTCCGATGTGGTAAACACCTATTATACTATCATACGACTTCAAAAATCAGCCGCCGCAGCCGATACCGCCGTAGCCATATCCCGCCTCCGACTCAACACCGCTCAAAACCGCTACATCATCGGTAAGGCCGCCCGGCTCGAAGTGCTCAACGCCCAGGTCGACCTCAATACCGACACCACCAGCCTGCTGCGTCAGCTGGACGAAGTCTACAATGCCAAAGTTGCACTCAACCAGCTGCTTGCCCGCCCTGCCACCAGCCCCTTCACCGTGGCCGATAGCATCCGCATCGATGCCACTCTGCCTTTAAGCGAACTTCAGGAACAGGCCACCCGTCAAAACCCCGCACTTCAGGCAGCAGCCATTAACCGTCAGATCGCACGCCTGCAGCTGCGCGAAATAAAAGCGCAGCGCTATCCCGAGTTCAGCGTCAACACCGGCTATACCTTTACCCGCTCCACATCACAGCTCGGCTACGCCCGGCAGTCGCGCGGGCACGGCTTCAACTATGGCTTTTCAGCTAGCATCAATATATTCAATGGCTTTCTTCAAAATAAAAACGAACGCAATGCCGGTCTGCAAATAGACAATGCGCAGCTCGAGTACAGCCGCCTGCATCAGGACATACAGGCTCGCCTGCAGTCAGCCTGGCAAAGCTATCAAACCAATCTGCAACTGATTGAGCTCGAGGCGCGCAACGAAGAAGTAGCCCGTCAGAACATGAAAATCACCCTCGCCAAGTACAAACTCGGCAGCCTCACACCCGTCGAGTTTCGCGAAGCACAGCGCAACCTGGTCGAGGCCAAAGTGCGCCTCAGCAACGTACGTTACGATGCAAAACTCTCCGAAACACTCCTCAAAGAGCTGGCCGGAAGGTTCAGCATCTAGGTCTTAATTCGTATATTTGCCTTGCAAAACCTAAGGGTCCTTTTACCAGCCTTCCGGCTTTTAAAGGCCTTAAAATATGAAAAGGCATGATATTAGTTGCAGACAGCGGCTCTACGAAAACCGACTGGATTTTACAGATCCAGCCCGACGGAGCAGAAAACCTTCAGTTTAGTACCCCGGGCATCAATGCCTTCTATATAACAGATAAAGATATCGCCCGGCTTTTCCTCATGGACGATACCATTCGCCGCTATGCCGATAAGGTAAGCGAAGTATACTTCTTTGGCGAAGGCTGCTCCAATCCCGATAAGCGCGAAATGGTCAGCAATGGCCTCACCCTCATCTTCAAAAACGCCTTCATCAGTGTCGAAAACGACACCGTGGGCTCAGCTTATGCCACCTGTGGCGACGATCAGGGCTACACCTCCGTGCTCGGCACTGGTTCCAACATCGCCTTTTTCGATGGCCAGCAGGTACACTACAGTCATAACGGCCTGGGCTTTGTTTTAGGAGACGAAGGCTCGGGCACCTGGTATGGCAAGAAGCTGCTCACATCCTACCTCTACGGCAAAATGCCCTCGCACCTTCGAAAGCGCTTCCAGGCCCAGTATGGAGTTACTAAAAACAACATCATACAAAACGTCTATCAGCGCCCGCTGCCCCACCTCTACCTTGCCTCCTTTGCTCCCTTCCTAAGCACCAACCGCGGCTCCCGCTTCATAGAAGAGCTCCTTGCCGAAGGCTTCGAAACCTTTATCAGCAGCCATGTACTCCCCCTGCCCGACTATCAGCAGCACCCCTGCCATTTCGTAGGATCTATCGCCTGGTACTTTCGGGATGTTTTGCAAAACACCTGTCAGAGGCATGGTGTCCAAGCCGGAAAAATTTTATCACATCCTATCAAAGAACTATCGCAGTACATTTTTCACAAAGCACTGCACAGCTAAAAGCCGCCTATTTCGCAAAGCGATTCATAATATCGCTTTTCAGATAGTATGCCCTGCGCCCTATCAGCACCGGCTTCAGCTCGCCCCGCTTCCTCAGGCGCAATAAGGTATTGCGGCTTATTTTCAGCAGCGCCTGCACATCATTTCCATCCATCAGCTTCGCCTCGGGCGGTCTTGCTGCAGGCGGCAGCAGGCTTTTCAATAAATCAATCATCGTAGCAAGCAGGCTCTCCTGCCGCTCCATTACAGGTAAAAGTTCAGCGTACATATACACCTCCGGTTAAATAAATAAAACCTATACAGGCCAAAACAACATAATAAGGGAAGAACTCCCGTCCATCCACAGCAACACAGTTCACTAATTGTATCATAAATAATCTTATAATTCAGGTTCCTTTTCGTTGAACTAAGATACACGAATTTAAAGTAAATACTAAATATATTAGTATTTACTAAGCCCCGAAACCATCAAATTCCTGTTCCACAGCCAAATAAAATTTACACTTAAAGGGGCGGCTCGCAGCCAGGAGCACAAGCCCCGTGCCAGCGAGACGGGGTATGTTGCTCTCCCTTTATCAAAAGGAGTGGCTCGCAGCCAAGAGCGAAAGCCCGCGCCAGCGAGACGGGGTATGTACCGTCCCCTTTATCAAAAGGGGTGGCTCGCAGCCAGGAGCGTAAGCCCCGTGCCAGCGAGACGGGGTATGTATAAGCGCCATGCTAACCCACTATACAATAAAGCACCCCCCAAAAAGCACAATCCCCCCAAACCACAACCAAAAAACTTGCACATTAAGCAGTAAATAAATAACTTCCAAAGCCATTATAAACAACATGAATAAAATACCCTATCAGCCCTACCTCAAAGAGCTTGCACGAAAGCTTCGCAACGAGGGCACGCCAGGCGAAGCCATCCTCTGGCCTTATCTTAAAAACAAAAACTTCATGGGCTACAGATTTCACCGTCAAAAACCCATTCTCAACTACATAGTCGATTTCTTCAGCAGCGAACTAATGCTAGCAATTGAGCTGGACGGGTACTCGCATGATGAACGTCAGGAATACGATAAAAAGCGCGATCAGGAGATAAGTGCCTTAGGAATAAGAGTAATCAGGTTTCAGGAAAGCGATGTCCGCTTCAACATAGATGACGTATTACGCGGAATCAGGTTTTATATAGAAGAACACCAGGAAACACAAGCCCCCCGCTAACACACCTCG
>DDAL01000019.1:0-10699 GCA_002332615.1 Sphingobacteriaceae bacterium UBA2059
GATCTACGCGCCAGGCACCTACTTTGGTTAATTCCGGATAGCGTTTAATTTCCAGGCGCCAGCCCTGATCGTCGATGAGGTGCCAGTGGAAATAGTTAAGCTTATAGCTAGCTAGTAAATCAATATATTGCTTTACTATTTCGAACGGGAAAAAGTGTCGGCTTACATCCATGTGCATACCCCGCCATTTAAACCTTGGATAATCCGTCACTTCCATTGCTGGTACTTTAAGAGCGGCATTGGTACGTACCTGTGGCAGCGTTTGAAAGAGTGACTGCATGCCATATAGTATTCCTGCTTTAGTGTTGGCACTTATGTGTATCGATGTTGGGGTTACAAGCAGTTTATAACCCTCATCTCCAAGCTTTAAGTGTTGGTCTAAACTAAGAACAATTTTGTTTAAGCCACCTCTCTTATTTACCCTAAGGCTCAAGCCTGAGATATTGCTGATATAAGAACTTAAAAAAGCTGCTGCAGGTTTAAGCTGCTCAGGCGAATTAGCCAGATAGATACTCGTAGTTCCGTCTATAGTAAATGTGCCCTTCCCAACTTTTAGCTCAACCGGCTTTGGTATGATGCTGATTACCTGCGCTTGCAGAAATAAAGATATAAACAGGAAATAAAATGTACTAGCTATGATCTTTCTTTTCATTTAGTGCTAAAAAACTTAAAGATTAATACGTTTAAAAATTATTTTTGAATAACCGTTTTGTTCATACAAAACGCCTACCTGCTTTCGTCCCAGCTTTACAAGATCCGAATAAGCGGTGTAATCTTTCTCACCATTGGCCGATTTATCAATCAATATCCTCCTGGTCCATGTCCTTCCACTATCATAACTTAAAGAAAGAGTCAGATTGTCTCGTTTTAACGTGTCAAGCGCATTACAAAATGCAACGACTGACTTGCCTTTTCTTTTGCCTAAGGTCAGTATACTTCCCTGGCAAACAGGATCCGGCAATTGCTTGTCAAAATAAACGGTATCCCAGGTTTGCCCGCCCTTAGTACTTAAAGCAACGATACGTGCTTTAATATCCCCTCTTTGGTTGCGTATATTCATCATCAAAGTACCGTCTTCCAATTCGGTTGCCATGCATTCATTGCCGCCTTCAACTTCTACAGTTTCACTGAGTTTAAAAGTCGCACCATGATCATCGGAATAGTAGCCATGAGCCTTATAGTCTTTAAACGAGTAATTAATAGGCCCTTCGGAGTGATTAGCAGCTATATATATTCGCCCCTTATACTTTCCTTTAGTTAGCTGTATAGCATGCCCTGGTGTGTTTGCGTATGCCCGCCAGTCTTCTTTAAAGTTGTACCCAGGGTTTACAGATGGCTGCTTAGGCCTGTGTACCTGCGTGGTTATATTCACAGGTGCAGACCAGGTGTGGCCTCCGTTTACAGATGTGATGTACCAGGCTTCGCGGATACCCTTGCCTAGTTTAATTTGAGGTTCATGATCATTGCCCGTATTATAAAAAAGAAATAACCTCCCTTTAGGATATCTTTTATCCATCATATCAACTACCGGGGCAGGATTGCCCGCTTGCAGAGTGCTATGGTCAACAATCATTTCGAGTTTACCCCAAGTCTTTCCCTTGTCAAAACTTCTCTTCATTACCAGGTTTACATCACCAAAATCGTCTGCATCATTTACTCGGCCTTCGCATATAGCGAGCAGCTGACCATCTGGCAGCGCAACAATAGCGGGTATCCTATAACTTTTATGACCCTCTTTTCCGTTTTCAAAAACCGTAGTTATTTGGGCATCTGCCCAATGGAACATAAAAAATAAGATAATTAATAGTGTAAATTTCTTCATTTGATGAAAAATTAGTTCAAAAAGTAATTCTTAATGTTAAATATACAATATAAAAGTTAAAACCTTACCTTGAAGAACACATTGGATTTTATGATGAGGGTCATTTAAATAAAAGCGTTAGGAGGCGCAATTTTTAAAACCGTTAAAATATATTCCTGTTATAATAGAAAATCACTCACTATGAAACAATTAAGTCATTTAGCAGCCTGCGCATTCGTTGCGCTTGCCATGCAATCATGTACTAACGGTGTAAATAACAGGAATAATAGTAGTATGGATAAAAACCAGATTACTACAAACGACACTGCCAGTGATCAGACCACCACAGGCGTTGATTCAAATTACGATAAATCATTTAGCGATCAGGAGTTTGCCATGAAAGCTGCCGAAGGAGGAATGATGGAAGTAGAGCTTGGAAGGGTAGCTACCAGTAATGCTGCCGATGCAAAAGTGAAGAGCTTTGGACAAATGATGGTTGATGACCATACAAAGGCTAACAATGAACTTATGGCTATTGCTAAAGTGAAGAAGATGACCCTTCCTGATAAACCGGGCGAGGCTGTTTCAAGTCATATCAGAGAAATGAGTAACATGAAGGGTAAAGCATTTGATCAGCATTATATAGGAATGATGGTTGACGATCATCAAAAAGATATAGATCTTTTCCAAATGGCATCTGAAAAAGCAAGCGATCCCGATCTGAAGGCGTTTGCAACCAAAACTCTTCCTGTTTTAAAGAAGCATTATTCCGCAGCCGAGTCGTTAAAAAAGTCTTTGGGTACTCAAAAATAATAGTAATTAAAATCATATACATAAGCGGGTTATTGATCATAGCCCGCTTTTCTTATTCTAACCGTGATTTAAAAGATTAATGATATTGATAGCGTGTAGTCTGTTCATCTCCGTTACGGCGGTGGCAATAGTTTTGAACAGTGCCAAGTTCGGAAAAAAAGCAAAAGGCGACCGCCTAAAACGTATGCTTAAATCTCCAAATTTCTTTAACGGCCAGTTTCGAAATCTACACCACACACCTCAGCTTGCCGAGGATACCAATGGTTTTCAAGCAGCCATTGAATTCTTTTTCAAAAAGAGCAAGAGAAACAGACCTTGTCAGTTAATGCCTTCAACCAAAACCGATTTGCTGAAGCTGGATTCCAACGAGAATGTGCTGATATGGTTTGGTCATTCCTCTTATTTTGTACAAGTTGAAGGAAAAACGTTTTTGGCAGACCCTGTTTTTAGCGGCAATGCCTCGCCGATTGACGGAAGCAACAAAGCCTTTGCGGGTACAGACAGATATAGTGTAGAAGATATGCCAGACATAGATTACCTGATAATTACACATGACCATTACGACCATGCGGACTACGAGACACTGCTTAAGCTGCAACCGAAAGTCCGTAGCGCAATATGTGGCCTTGGAGTAGGAGCCCATCTGGAAAGATGGGGTTATGACGAAGGTGCTATCATCGAAAAAGACTGGAATGAAAGTATACAGCTTGGCGATGGGTTTATTGCACACATTGAGCCGGCCCGGCATTTTTCGGGGCGTTCATTTAAACGAAATACCACACTTTGGATGTCGCTTTTACTTCAAACTCCGGCAAGAAAGATTTTCTTTGGAGGAGATAGTGGCTACNNGCCGATATAGGAGCAAGGCATGGCCCCGTAGACCTGGCTATACTTGAAAACGGACAGTATAACCAAAATTGGAAGTATATTCATATGCTTCCTCACCAAGTTTTGCAGGCCGCAATAGATTTGAAAGCAAAGCAGCTTTTTCCAGTTCATCATTCCAAGTTTGCTATGTCTACCCATGCATGGGACGATCCTCTAAACAAACTAAGTGCCTTGAATGTAAAACACAATATAGCTCTTATACTACCGAAAATAGGACAAAAAGTAAACCTTGATAGCAAAGACCAGTGTTTTGACAAGTGGTGGCTAGCTGTTTCTTAGCTGATTACTCAGGGTTTAAATGTTTTTTGATACAAGCCTGAGCCAAGTGTCGACGTTTAATCAAGCTTACAGACAAAGCAAAGAGGGTGTCTTATTGCTAAATCGAAATCCCAGCCCAAGCATCAGGTAATTAGGATCATGAAAGTCTTTAATAGTATATCCAATGTGTAAAAAAGAACGTTTCGTTGCACTGATCTTAAGGGCCAGCGTCTGGTACGTGCCACCAAAGTCTCCACCCTTGTGCAGTACATTGGTTCCAATTCCCATGCTCAGGGTAAATACAGGCATCCTGTAGTCAACTTTAGCAGACAGTCCCATGGCAATCTGCCGATGTAGACCCGGTTTGAAAAACTCCTGTTCCGTGCCGGTTATATAATCTTTACTGTACACGTTGGCACTGCCATCATAGATTCCGTCTACAGAAAACCCTGTACAAAACCGGTAGTTCCAATTATACATAGGTGCAAAAACAAAGCCGAAAACCGGATATTTATTTGGAGAGGCAATCTGGTGGCCATAAAAGTCAATTCCTTTTCTCCTCCACGATCCGAACAAAATGACATCATAGCTAAAGTGAGGTAAAAACCGGGGTATAGGAATCGGAGCGTCGGTTTGACTTACAACCTTTTCTCTCGAAAAGTCATAAATAGCCCCGACCTTAAGTCCCGAAGAATTTAATCCGGCGTTAGGATACTCGGTATTTCCATTTGAAAAGTGTGTTAAGTCTATTCCGCCTGTCATGGATATCCTGCGCGCCAGCTGCCATTTCAGGTAAAGGCCCACGTTTAAATAAGCGTTTACCCTGGATCCGATAACAGTGTTGTCGGTGTTATGTTCAGGATGATATGGAACCCATCCTGCTGAAAGCCCGAAATTCCACTCATAATCAACAGAAAGGTGCGAATTCGCTTTTAAAATTTCCGATCGCTGTAAAAGGTAAGCGGCAAAGGGTGCCCCCACGTGTTCCCGGTTGTCGAATTGTATATAAGAAAGGCCAATTCCCTGATATGTATTAGGGAATACCCGGCTGCCCAGAGTACCTTCAGGCAAGGCAAAGAGGTATTTCAAATGGCCTGAATTTGAACGTTTTACCGACAGCTGTTTTTTGTCATCTCCTGCGTAGAAAGAGGTGGGGCGGAATACTTTCTCCATCTTGAGCTCAACGTTAAGCTGATGACGGTAACCAGAGTAAGGTTCTATTATTCGTATCGTGTCTTTTTTTCCCAGCTCCAAAGCAGGTTGATAAAGTCGCGCACTCAGATAAAAGGGGAGGAGCAGGCAATAGAACAAGAGACAAAGAGGGAGACCTAAAGTCTTGATGAAACGAACGTAAAAAAGCCTGAACGTATGATTACGATGCATGAGCAATCGGCTGGTTTAATAATTTGCCAAAAGCTGGCCAAGTTAATGAGTATAAAAACTTTGACTGGTACTCGGGGCGGGAATCGAACCCGCACGACCTTTAAGGGTCACAGGATTTTAAGTCCTGCGTGTCTACCAGTTCCACCACCCGAGCAGGTTAGAAACCTGTTTAAACTTAAATCCCTTCCGGCAGGGAAGGGATTTGGAGCGAAAGACGAGATTCGAACTCGCGNNTGTGCTCTACCAGCTGAGCTACTTTCGCATAACAACTTTTTTCGTGTTGAGTGATGCAAATATAGGCAGAAAACTGTTTTTGTCAAGAAAATTCGAATACTTTTTTTTACTTTTCTAATAAGCCACTGAAATTCAGAACCTCTGCTGTTAAAGTTTTTTCATAGCCCTTGCTGTATGCATAGTCAATCAGCTTTTTTTTAAGCAGCGATTTATTCTTTTCATTAATTAGTGCTGCTTTCCTGACTAGTAGATTGTGCAGCGTTTGCCAGTACTCATCTGCATCAATGCCTTTAATAGCTTTTTCTATCATCTTAGTTGGTACACGTTTCTGCATAAGGCCCGCCCGAATTTTAAGCTTACCCCAATGTTTTAGTTTAAACTTACCTCGGCAATAGGCCTCCGTAAAGCGTTCTTCATTCAGAAAGTTGTTTTCTATAAGGTCGCATATAATGGATTCTGCATCTTCAGTATAAAGCCCGTAGGAATAAAGCTTTTCTCTTGCTTCCTGTTGCGAGCGCTCCTGATAAGCACAAAAATGTTCGAGCTTAAGCTTAGCCTGTGCCGGGGTTAATTTAAGCTCAGTGTTTTCTTTTGTCATAATAAGCGTTAAGGCAAAATAGAGAAACTATTTGTTTAGGCTGTTTCTTGAGGCCATAAAAATGAATTTTATACTTGTGAAAATTTAATTCAACTTTGTGTATGAACCGTATACGCTATTCTATAAAAGAAATTGCTCTGTTGCTGAATGCAAATGCATATATACACAATGCTCATGCTGTTATAACTACTCTTGCTACGGATAGCCGAAAGTTGAGCGATATGGATCATTCTTTGTTTTTCGCTCTCGGAGGAAGAAGAGACGGCCATGATTTTATACAGGAAGCTTATACGCGTGGAATAAGAAATTTTGTAGTAAGCAAAAGCTATGAACACAATCTGGCCTGGCCCGACGCCAATTTTTTAAAGGTCGACAATACCTTACAAGCCTTGCAGTCGCTTGCCGGCAGGCATAGGAAGCAGTTTAACTACCCGGTGATTGCAATAACAGGAAGCAACGGCAAAACAATTGTTAAAGAATGGCTATACCAAGCATTGGCTTCCGATTACAACATAGTACGCAGCCCCAAAAGCTTCAATTCGCAACTGGGAGTTCCGCTGTCCGTATGGAATATGAACAGCGGCAATGATCTGGCATTGATTGAAGCAGGCATATCTACGGCAGGTGAAATGGAAGCGTTAGAGAAGATTATAAAGCCTGATATTGGTATTTTAACTACCATTGGTCAGGCGCATCAATCGGGCTTTAACTCACATTTACAGAAAATAGAAGAGAAACTCAGACTTTTTAAAGATGTAAGCTTGTTTATTTACTCGCCTTCACATCTGCAAGGTTATAGTGGTTCTCTGCCTGGAAAGCGCTTATTTAGCTGGGATTGGAATGGTAAAGCCGACCTCTTGATAACGAAATCCTTTAGCAGTAACAATGGCCGCCACCAGCATCTGACGGCTATATATAAAGATGATATAATTAGCTGCACGATTCCGTTTACTGACGGCGCATCCATAGAGAACGCCATTTGCTCCTGGGCTACCTTACTTGCTCTTGGCTACCAGCCCGGGGAAGCAGCGAAACGATTACTGCGCTTGCAGGCCATCCACATGCGGCTGGAACTTAAAAACGGCATCCGAAATTGTTCGGTGATAGATGATTCTTACAGCTGCGATATATCTTCGCTTACTATAGCACTAGATTTTTTGGTTCAGCAAAACCAGCACCCTAAGAAAACACTCATTCTTTCGGATATACCCGAAACTGCGAAAGATAAGGGCTTAGTATACAAACAGGTATCTATATTGCTGAAAAGTAAAAATATAGATCGTTTGATTGGCGTAGGGCCAGAAATAACCACGTATGGGGATAACTTTCCTACCGACACGAAGTTTTACCCCGACACATCCTCGCTCTTAAATGACCTTGAAAAACTTAACTTTTTTAACGAAACCATTCTTTTAAAAGGTGCAAGGCAATATGGCTTTGAACAGGTGAGTAAAGCACTGACACAGAAAATGCACGAAACGGTAATGGAGGTAAACCTCAATGCCCTCGAAAATAACCTGAATTACTACAAGTCGCTTCTAACACCCGGAGTTAAAGTAGTTGCCATGGTTAAAGCATTTTCCTATGGTAGCGGGAGCTTTGAAATAGCCAACGTGTTGCAATTCAATAAGGTGGATTACCTGGCAGTAGCTTTTGCTGATGAAGGTGTGGTTTTGAGGCAGTCTGGCATTGATACACCCATTATTGTCATGAACCCGGATGTAATGGGATTCGATACCATGATTGTTCACAGACTTGAGCCAGAAATTTACAGCTTCAGGTCATTGCGAGAGTTTTCATCGCTTTTACGCAACAGCCGCTTAAGTCAGTATCCGGTTCACCTTAAAATAGATACGGGTATGCACCGGTCGGGCTTTAGCGAGGATATGATTGATGAGCTCCTTGCCGAGCTGAGGCAGACTGATCTTATCAGGGTAGATTCTATATTTTCGCATTTCACCAGCAGCGAGGATGAGAATGATGATGCGTTCACCAGAAGCCAGATTGCGCTTTTTGCTTCCATCGCTGCCAGAATAGAAGAGGCTTTAGGTTATTCTACCTTAAAGCATTTGTGCAATACATCTGGTATAAGCCGCTGGCCTTCTGCCCAATTTGATATGGTTAGGCTGGGTATAGGCCTCTACGGCATTGACTCTGTCTACAATGAAAACGAATCGCCTTTGGAAACAGTTATTACTCTAAAAACTACCATATCTCAGATTAAGGAGCTTAGGGCAGGAGAAACGGTGGGCTATAACCGCAAAGGTCTAATGCCGGTGCGGGGCAAAATCGCTACGGTTAAAATTGGATATGCTGACGGATATAGCCGGCGCCTGGGCAATGGGATTGGAAAAATGCTGGTCAATAATCAGATTGTACCCACCATAGGCAATATATGTATGGACGTATGCATGCTGGATATTACCGGTGTAGATTGCAAAGAGGGAGATGAGGTAATAGTTTTTAATGAGCAGCTGCCTGTACAAGCGCTGGCGCGCGATTTAAATACTATTGCTTACGAAGTGCTTACCGGGATTTCTGCCAGGGTAAAGCGCGTATATTTTTACGAGTAACATGAACACCATATAATTTATCTTTTTCTTCAATTTAAACGAAACTTAAATGAACAGAGTTTTCAAAGCCCTCGCCGAATACTTTTTGAAGGGTGTACTGGTTGTGGCGCCACTTGCCGGAGCTATTTTTCTGTTATACTGGCTGGCCTCAACTATTGACGAGGCTCTTAATTTGAGCGACCTTATATGGAACAATCCAAAGACGGGAGAGGCCATGTATATACCAGGGCTTGGTATACTTACTGCTGTGGTTATGTTGCTTATTGCAGGTATCATCGTCACGAATTTTATTACTGAACCAATTAAAAACTGGTTTAACAAATGGCTTAACCGGCTTCCCTTATTCAATTTTCTTTATTTCTCTATTAAGGACATAGCCGAAGCGTTTGTGGGAGATGAAAAGAAGTTCAACGAACCTGTGGTGGTAGAAATCAACCCTCACGGATATAAAAAGATCGGCTTTATAACCCAGCGGGAGCTTTCTAAATTAGGTTATCCGGATGAAGTGATTGTTTATTTTCCGATGTCTTATTCTATTGCAGGTGAAGTAGTTGTGGTTCCGTCAAAAAACGTAAGGCCACTCGGCATGAACGCTAAGGACGCAATGAAGCTTATCGTATCAGGCGGTGTAAGCGGTCTGGATTAAATTCAATGCATTAAGCCGCCCTGTTTCTTTAGTTAACACTTTCTTACTGCCAAACTAGCCTGAATATTCATTGAACAGGCAAAGTATTTTTGTGCTAAGACATCAAGAGAGGTTCGCGATGCAGCCGCCATGTATCCATGATGAACCCATGATGAATCCATGTTTTTTTGCGGATTGGATCCGCTTGCATTACGGGCGTACCTTGCTTTCGCGTGCAAGAAGGCATGATGCAATTATGTCAGCGCTTAAGTAATTATATTTGCATCGCTCCGGAGAGAAAGAATACGGAGTTCTTAATAGAGTTATTATATGAAAAAAGGACTACTTCGAAGCTTTGTATATCTGCTGGTTATGGTTTTGATGAGTGCCTATAGTTATAAGCGCTTTTTTCCGAATCATTATTCGGAGCCTGCGAAAGCCACGTTCTCAAGGTATCAGCACTCAATTATAGAAGATTTTAGTCTTGGTACGAAAGCTGCTTACACGCCTGCAAGTGCTGCTTTACGCTCGGGCAACTGGATGTTGGACAACACACTGATTGCCAGGCATGAGGCTGCATTGGTGCCGGATGCACGCTCTGCTCGAATAAGAAATGCCGGAAACATGCACATGCTGTTCGACCTGGAAGGTGTAGACTCTGTTTCGGTTACCTATTCTTTGTTTACTGGTGATGCTCCTGCCAGCTGGCAACTTAAAATATCGAAAGATGGCGGCAACTCTTTCGAGCCGGTTAATAAGCCCATTTTAGTAACAGTGGCGAGGCTCAAGACTGTTTCGTTTGCAATTGGTTCAGAAGGAAAAATACGTTTTGGCATTTTCAAAACGGGGGGCTCAAAAAGTCGTATATTGATACATAATATTGTAATAAGCGATCAAGATAACAACAAAAGGGTTAGCGCCCGGTGGCCCGGCAGCGAGGACAGTATTCATTTTACGGGCAGCAAACTTATTGGGCGCGATGATAGTAATTTGCTTCTTGGTAATCCGGATAATGCTTTGAATACTACTCAATGTGCTGATAATTACTATATCGACCGAGGCCATTATGTAATGAGTTATAGTTCGAGCCGGGCAACGCCTAACTGGGTAAGCTGGCGATTAGGCCGCGCCGACTTAGGTACTGCTTTGAGGCAAAAAGAATTTTATCCCAGCAATGCGCTGCCCCGTGGCTGGTACAAACCGCAGCAAAGCAACTACAAAAATTCGGGCTTTGATAAAGGACATAACTGCCCCTCGGGCGATCGTACAAGCAACTCCCGGGCAAATAAGTCAACTTTCTATATCGATAATATTTTTCCTCAGGCTCCAAAGCATAACCAGTCTTTATGGGAGCATCTTGAGCGCTATTGTCGCGACCAGGTACTACTTGGCAATGAAGTATATATTGTTATGGGCAGCTATGGGCAGGGGGGAATAGGTAACTATGGATATCGCAAAACGATTGATAACGGCCGCATTACCGTTCCATCCAATGTATGGAAAGTAGTCGTAATTCTGCCCGAGGG
>DDAL01000019.1:10754-57874 GCA_002332615.1 Sphingobacteriaceae bacterium UBA2059
ATTAGCTCAGCTGGCTAGAGCGCTTCCATGGCATGGAAGAGGTCATCGGTTCGACTCCGATATTCTCCACTTATAGCCCTGCAGACCACGAACTGCAGGGCTTTTTTTATTATATCTTGATTTTTCCCTTTTTAGCAGCTTCAGTGTGGAAGGTTTCATAGATCAAGGCAAAGAAAAGTTTAGTCTTTCATGTTAATGTATGGGGAAAAAAAGAGATTTTTGTTTTAACTTAAGCATTCGCCCTTTTTCATGAATACTAACAATACCGTTCTAAACGCTGATCAATTACTTCAGGTCCTCTCTTTGTCTGAAAACGCTACGGCCATTTATACGTCTGACGATATAGTGATAGAGATGGCTAACGATGCTATGATTGGTTTTTGGGGTAAGGATAGAAGTGTAATCGGTAAAACTCTTTTGGAGGCTGTGCCTGAGCTGCGTTCACAGCCTTTTATAGGCTTACTTAAGCAGGTGTGGCGAAGCGGTGAAACGTATACTGCTAAAGATACTCCGGCCGATCTTGTTGTAGGGGGTAAGCTCGATCGCTACTACTTCGACTTTGAATACCGGGCAATCAAGGATGCGAACGGTGACATGTTTTGCATCTTGCATACATCTACAGATGTAACGGCAAAAGTTCTAAATGAAAAGGCTTTGGAAGCCGGCCTGAAGCGGGAGAAAATACTGGGCGACGAGCTCGAACATGCAAACAGCCAGCTTGCTGCTGCTAATGCAGAGCTGTTTAAGAGCAACGATAACCTGACAAAGCTTGTTGAAAGCCTTGCCGAAAGTGAAAACAGGTTCAGAAAGCTTGTACAAGATGCACCGGTGGCCATTTGCGTTTTGAGTGGCATGGATATGAGAATTGACGTTGCTAACAATAAAATACTGCAGCTGTGGGGTAGGACTGGCGAAGAGGTTATTTCAAAACCCCTCCTGGTTGCCCGGCCGGAGCTAATTGCCCATACATATATCAGTGTGATGAAACGTGTGTTTGACACTGGTGTTCCTTTTAGCGGTACATCGATTGCAAGCAAGGTACTTCGCAAGGGGCAACTGGCAGACATGTACTCAGATGCCATTTACCAGCCTCTGCTGGATGAGAGCGGAAAGGTAACAGGTATTATGGTAGTATTGACCGATGTTACCGATAAAACATTGATAGCCCGGCGTGAACAGGAGCTGGTAAAAGCGCTGGCTGCAACCAATGAAGAGCTTGCTGCTATTAACGAAGAGATGCTTGCCACTAATGAAGAGCTAAGAGAGTCGCAATATCTGTTAAGACAGGCGAATGACGATATGCGCAGCAGTGAAGAACAACTGCAGTTTACTATAAACGCAGCTGACCTGGGTACATGGGATCTTAATCCGGCTACAAATAAATTTACCGGCAATGAAAGACTTAAGGAGTGGTTCGGGCTTAAATCTATCGAAGATATAAGCCTGGACGTTGCTACGAATGTTATTCATGAAAAGGACAGACCTCTTGTTGTTGAGGCTATAGAGGAAGCTCTCAATTTTCGATCTGGAGGAAGGTATGATATAGAATATCGTATCGTTGCACCTCATTACTCAGCTCCAAGGTATTACCGCGCAAAAGGCAAAGCTCTTTTTGATTCGGAGCAGCAGCCGGTTCGCTTTAGCGGAATACTTCAGGACATTAATGAAAAAAAGCAGGATGAGATTCGAAAAAATGATTTTATAGGCATGGTGAGTCACGAGCTTAAAACTCCTCTCACCTCTTTGAAGGCTTATGTTCAGATGCTGCTTTCAAAGGCAAAAAATACAGAGGATCAGTTTACAGTAAATGCGTTATCTAAAGTAGAGATTCAGGTGATTAAGATGAGTACTATGATAAACGGTTTCCTTAACGTGTCGAGACTGGAGTCGGGCAAGATTCAGCTATATAAAGAAACGTTTGATCTTAATGACCTAATAGAGGATGTAGCTGAGCAAATGCAGCTTATAATCCCAAAACATCGTATTACGTTATCCCCTTCTTCACCTATGAACATATTTGCAGATAAGGAAAAGATAGGACAAGTACTTACAAATTTTTTAAGTAATGCAGCCAAGTACTCGCCTGCAGGCCAACCTATTGAAATTACATGTAACTATGTAGACGGACAGGCGGTGGTGAGTGTAAAAGACGAAGGAATAGGACTTAAGCCTCAGGATAAGGAAAAAATGTTTAGCAGATACTACAGGGTTGAAGAAGCTAGTACGAAACACATCTCTGGCTTCGGCATTGGCTTATACCTTAGCTCCGAAATTATAAAAAGCCATAAAGGGAACGTTTGGGTAGAAAGTACTTTCGGCGTTGGATCAACTTTCTTTTTTAGTTTGCCAATTTACAACAATTAATAAGTTCTTAGTCGCCTTTTTTTATTAAAGACAAAGTCTTTAATAAAAAAAGGCATAGGACTGGTGGAATACTAAAGGGTTGCCAATTCCGGCTAGCAACCCGGTCTTATGATTCTATCTCCAGTATTTCTTTAGCCAGACGTATCATCTTATCATTTCCTGTGTGTTTCCCTTGTTCATCCGAAAGCTTAACCACATGGATCCATGTTTGGTTTTCTGGTCTTGCTTCAGTCATTTTTAGTACAATGTTCAGTGGTTTTAGGCCTACATCGTTTGTAAAATTTGTGCCGATCCCGAAGGATATGCCTATTTTTCCTTTGCAAAAGCTGGCAATTTTCTTGACTTTCTCATAATTGAGGGCGTCTGAAAAGATGATGGTCTTTGAAAGCGGATCGATTGCAAACTTCTTGTAGTGATTAATTGTTTTTTCAGCAAAAACCAGCGGATCACCACTATCATGTCTTACTCCGTCAAATAGCTTCGAAAATTTTTTATCAAACTGTTCGAAAAAGATATCTGTGGTATAGGTGTCGGCTAAGGCTATACCTAAATCTCCGCGATAGATAGAGGACCAGTGTTCCAGGCCCAAAAGATTCGACATTTTAAATCCATATTTCGCCGCGTGAAACATAAACCATTCATGTGCGTGTGTACCAATTGGCTTCGTACTATATTTCATGGCTAGGTGTACATTACTTGTTCCTACAAATGTAGAACCCCCGTATTCTCTTAATGCTTTGACCACCAGGCTGTGAACTTCATACGAATGTCTTCTTCGGGTTCCAAACTCAGCGATGGTTACTCCCAGATTTGCATACTTTTCAATTTTTTCTTTGTTTATGGCAGTGATCTCCTGGTCGCTTATGTGCGGTAAGTGATTCAGCTTATAGTATAAGTCGCTGATCATTGACAGAATTGGGACTTCCCATAAAATGGCTCTATACCAATACCCTTCAATAAACACCTTCAAGTCTGTTCCTTCCTGTTCTATCTTTACTTCATCAGGATTATAGGTATATCCTTCCAAAAAATCGAAATAGGTTGGATCTAAATAAGGGCATGTCCTTGCCAGGTACAGCTTTTCGGCTCTGGTTAATCGCAAAGAAGACATATTATTGACAGCTTTCCTCAATGCATCTGCGAAGCCTGTCGGAAAAGAGTGTTTACCTCTGTTTATAAACTCGTACCGCGCCTTTGAATGCGGAAACAATTTGATTGCTCCATGCTGCATGGTGAATTTATAGAAATCATTATCAAGTAGAGAGGGTATAGTAGGTAAGGTGTATTCTTTCATATTACTTTTTAATTAAACCGGTGGTCAAAGATTTCCATTGGACTTTTGACGGCCCGAACCACGACCCGATTGCTACAATGAAGTTTCTTAACCGGTCTTTTAAACCTTTAACTTTGGTATTAGGTGATTCATTTCGACCATAAACGCTCGCTTCAACCCTCGTGGAATCTCGTTTCACTATAAAGGTACTTGATGCTTCCTGATCAAAAAAATGGGAGGTATCTGTTTCTTTGTTTAAGGGATCGGCACTCGGATGCACCTTTATGGCTATATACTCTGTATGGCCTTGCTTATCCGTGGAGGATTCAATGGTTTGAATCCTGACCCAGTCGTATCCGTCGCCTGCCTTGGGACCAGGTCCTGGTATATCGATTTTAAAGTAGTCACCCTCTATAGCATATCGGTTTGCTTTTTTTCCCTCACTGTCTATCAGTTCAAAGCTGGCTGTGTACCATCCGCTTATTTCTTTCCAATTATTCAAGTCCAACAGTCTTTTTTTTGCTACTTCAAAGTGCGCCTTAGCATCAGTTTCTGTGTTAAACTTTACCACAGAAGTGGTATCTACTTTCAAGCCTTTGTGCTGTTCTGGAATTAATTTTGATTTACTCATGTCTCAGGTTGATTATTCTTAAATAAACTTTATGGCTATAAAGTTTTACTTAAACAAAATCGCTGCTATATGAAACCTTAATCATCTTCTTATATTTGCGATACACACTTACATCGATAATATGAAAAAATTAATCAGAACCCTGCTTATCGCAGTTATGGTATTCACAGGAACTACTTCTTTTGCAAACGAGGTGAGTAAGTCGGCAATGCCTATGACTGAGGCCCAAAAGAATGTTAGATTACAGGAAATTTCAAAAAGAGTAGAGTTCATCAGGGAGATGGATAAATCTCAACTTAGCCGGAAGGACAGGAAAGAGCTTAGAAAAGAAGTTAAGGCTATGAAAGCAGAAGCTAAAACTCTTGCCGGAGGAGGCGTTTATCTTTCTGTAGGTGCAATTTTGATTGTTATCCTTGTTCTTATTCTCATTCTGTAAGATATTAACGAGGGAGCGGCTGATCACCTGTTTGCTGCTGCTCCCTTGTTAAGTATTAATATCTCTGTTTAGTATTTTATCTAAATCTTCGGGAGTGTCTATTGCAATAGATTCAACATCTGTAATCGCAACTTTAACCTTATAACCATTCTCGATCCACCTCAACTGTTCGAGAGCTTCACTTTTTTCCAATGTAGAAGGTTGAAGCTGAGCTATTTCTTGTAAAATGTGTGAACGATAGCCATATATTCCTATATGTTTAAAATAAGGGGTATGATCTAACCATTGATTCATGGCCTTCCCGCGCATGTAAGGGATTGGAGTTCTACTAAAGTAGATGGCCTCCGAGCGCAAGTTAATCACTACTTTAGGAGTATTTGGATTCTCCAGTTCATCAACTGTTTTTATTTCCTTAATCAAAGTAGCTATGAGAGTTTCCGAGGTGTTGAAGCAGGCTATAATTCTGGCAATTTGTTGCTCGCTTATAAATGGCTCGTCACCTTGAATGTTTATGATGACGTCATAAAGAGGCAATTTCTTGGCCACCTCAGCGCAGCGGTCAGTTCCGCTTTGGTGAAGAGCGGAGGTTAGCAGCACATTTCCTCCAAAGCCTACTACATGATCTGAAATCCTTTCATCGTCCGTTGCCACAAGTAACCCGTCTAGTAATTTACATTGCTTTACTTGCTCATATACGCGTTGAATCATGCTTTTGCCATTGATATCAACTAGTGGCTTTCCCGGGAAACGACTTGATGCAAATCTTGCCGGAATAACTCCCAATATTTTCAAAGGTTTTTCCATAGTTTGGCTTCTAAATAGTTTTTTGTTAAAACTTAAACAAGCCGTTGAGTTCCCGGTCTATTCTTTCTATAATAAAGCCCAAATCTTCTTTATTGCCTGCAAAGTCGAGTTTGTCTTTATCTAGTACAAGCAGTTTGCCATGATCATAACTGTCTATCCACTTTTTGTACTTATCATTAAGCTTGGTTAAATAATCAAGCCTGATACCTGCTTCATATTCTCTTCCCCGCTTTTGAATATTATTAACAAGCGTTGGTACGGAAGCTTTAAGATATACTAGCAGATCGGGTGGTTTAATAAAAGCCGTAATGTTATTGAAGATGGCCATATAGTTTTCGAAGTCCCTGGACGACATTAAGCCCATTTCATGGAGGTTTGTAGCGAATATGTAAGCATCTTCATAAATAGTTCGGTCTTGTATGACGGATTGAGTGAGTTGCTGTATCTGCTTCAAATGATTAAAGCGACTGTTTAAGAAATAAATCTGGAGGTTAAAGCTCCAGCGTTTCATATCGCTATAGAAATCCTCAAGGTATGGGTTGTTCTCGACAAGTTCATAGTGAGGCTCCCAACCTAACTCTTTGCTTAGTAGCTCTGTAAGCGTGGTCTTGCCTGCGCCTATATTTCCAACAATAGCAATATGCATATTTGCCTGGTTAAATTTGTCTGAAGCCTATAATTTCCTTGACATCTTTGATGGTTCTGTCAGCACTTTCCCGGGCTTTATCAGCACCCATACGTGCTACTTTGTGTAAATAGTCTTTATCAGAAGCAATGTCGATAATTTTTTCTCTCAAAGGAGTAGTTGCGATAATCATATCTTCGGCGAGTTGCTTCTTTAAGTCGCCGTATCTGATCTGGCAAGTGTTGTATAAATGATTAAAATAATCGTAAGTGTCTTTTGATGAAACCAGACTTATCAGCTGAAACAGGTTTTGTATTGGTTCCGGTTTGGAGGAATTTTCTTCAGAGGGGCCTCCGTCTGTTACTGCTCGCATTACTTTTTTTCTTATTATCTCAGGAGTGTCGGACAGGTAAATAGCGTTAGCACCTCCATTGGATTTGCCCATTTTTCCGTTTCCGTCCAATCCCGGTACCTTAACAAGCTTATCACTGAAGCTGAAAGCATAGGCTTCGGGAAAATAATCGACGTTATAAATCCTGTTGAAACGATTGCTAAATGTGCGCGTCATTTCTAAATGCTGTTCCTGGTCTTTACCTACAGGCACTTTAGTGGCCTTATGTATAAGAATGTCTCCAGCCATTAAAACCGGATAAGTTAGTAAACCTGCATTCACATTTTCCGGATGCATTCTTACCTTATCCTTGAAAGAGGCGCTTCTTTCAAGCTCCCCCAAATAAGCGTTCATGTTTAAGAAAAGGTAGAGCTCTGCTATCTGAGGGACGTCTGATTGTACATACAGCGTACATTTCTCCGGATCTAAACCTGCGGCAAGGTATTCTACCAAAATATCCTTAACATTCTGATGGAGATTATCAGGATGGGGATGTGTAGTCAAAGAATGTAAATCTGCTATGAAAAAATAGCAATTATACTTCTCTTGCATTTTTACAAAGTTATGTATTGCCCCGTAATAATTTCCAAGATGTAGTTTTCCGGTGCTTCTTATACCACTAACGACTGTTTCCATACTGTGCGAAAGTAAGTAATTTTTATATTTTTGATTAGATGATACGGTTTTTTAAGCAGGTTCACAGGTATTTGTACATCGCTTTTGTGGGAGCGCTTTTCTGTTTGCTTTATCCTTTCCTGCTATATGCCACTCATGGTTCGATGAAATATCGCTTCTTCACTTTGTTACGAAAGCTTATTGCTTTTTTAAGTTCAGCTTTCTCCGGGATTTTCTACCGTTTTACTTATGAGAAGAAGATTGACTGGAGCAGAACCTATATCATATGCGCAAACCATACTTCAATGCTCGATATAACAGCACTGACTATGTTGGTTCGCTCAAAAGCAGCATTCTTAGGAAAAGAGGAATTGCTTAGGACTCCGGTAGCCAGTTTTTTTTTCAAAAGATTCGATATACCTGTGAGGCGTGAAAGTGTATTGGCCTCATATAAAGCTTACAAAAAAGCTTCGGCTTATATCAAATTTGGTATAAGTGTAATCATGTTTCCTGAAGGTAAGATTGAAGACACCTTTCCCCCGGTACTCTTGCCTTTCAAAGGAGGAGCTTTTAGGCTGGCAATAGAGAATAAGATTCCCATTCTGCCAGTAGTAATACTTAATAGCTGGAAATATATGTGGGATGACGGTTCTAAACAGGGAAGTCGCCCCGGAATTTGTAAGGTTAAAGTTTTTACTCCGGTTGAAACAGCTAGCCTGACAGTAGGTGATGAATCTTCTTTATCGGAAACAATTCATAAACTTTTCGAAACGGAGCTTTTGGCAAAGGATGCCGGCTGAACTTATTCAAATTTGTATGTAACACAACTTTAATGTTTTACTCTTAACTGTATGCAAAAAGAGCCTATTATTATCATAAAGGATGTAGGTCGGAAATATGTTATCGGCGCCGAGGTTATTCATGCTATTAACACCGTATCTATTCAAATTAACAAAGGGGAGTTCGTAGCCTTGATGGGCCCGTCGGGTTCAGGAAAGTCTACTTTAATGAATATATTGGGCTGTCTTGATACGCCGACAAAAGGAGAATATATTTTGAATGGTATGCGTGTAAGCGAAATGTCTGATAACGAGTTGGCCGAAATACGGAACAAGGAAATAGGCTTTGTGTTTCAAACCTTTAACCTTCTGCCCAGATCAACTTCGCTGGACAACGTTGCCCTGCCGCTCGTGTATTCCGGTGTTTCCAAGACTAGAAGACAGGAAAGGGCGCGGCAGGCGCTTGAAAGCGTGGGCCTGGGCAACCGCGTTGATCACAAACCAAATGAGTTATCGGGTGGACAACGACAAAGAGTTGCTGTTGCCAGGGCTCTGATAAATAATCCATCTATCATTCTTGCTGATGAGCCTACGGGCAATCTCGACACAAAGACGTCAGTAGAGATTATGGGGCTTTTAGAAGATATACACTCTAGTGGAAATACAATCATACTTGTAACTCATGAAGAGGACATAGCCCAACATGCCCACAGGATAATTCGTATGCGCGACGGACTTATCGAAAAAGACTACCAGAATACAGAGATTAAAACCGTATCTCCCCGCTTGCAAGCACTTCAGACAGATGAGATAGGCTAAATTTTAATTGCGATTTGATGAAAATTTATACAAAAACTGGTGATACAGGATTTACATCCTTGTTAGGAGGGAGGCGGGTTCAAAAACATGACCTTAGAATTGATGCCTACGGAACAATAGATGAGTTAAACTCTTTTATCGGTCTTATAAGGTCGGGAACTATCAGCCATGATCAAAACAACATGTTGGAAACTATTCAAACTGAACTCTTTGTTATAGGATCTGTACTGGCAGCAGATCCCGATAAGCCTCTTAAGAATGCTCAGTTCCTGCCCGGGGAGTCTATACAAATTCTTGAGCATGAAATTGATCAAATGGAAATTAATCTTTCTCCGCTGAAACATTTTATACTTCCGGGGGGGTCAACCGATGTATCCAATTGTCATATAGCAAGATGTGTATGCAGAAGAGCCGAGAGACTAGTTGTTGCGCTTTCTCTTCAAACTACGATTGATGAAACTATCTTGATTTATCTGAACAGGCTGAGCGATTACTTCTTCGTTTTATCACGCCAGCTGTTGTTAGACAATGGTTTGGAGGAGTACAAGTGGATACCCAGATAAGTAAATCATTTATTTGTATATCCTGATTTATTTATTATACTTTTGCGAAAAAATTAACTTAACTAATATAAAGATATGTATTGGACATTAGAACTGGCATCGCACCTCGAAGACGCCCCTTGGCCTGCAACGAAAGATGAGCTGATAGACTATGCTATTCGTTCTGGTGCACCTGTAGAAGTTATTGAGAACCTCCAGGCACTTGAAGATGACGGAGAACCCTATGAAAATATTGAAGAAATATGGCCTGACTATCCAACGAAAGATGATTTCTTTTTCAATGAGGATGAATATTGATTTATAGGGCTCTTATAGGATAAAAAGAGTAAATTTTCTTATTGTAAAACAAATAGTGCTTATTCTTTATTTATTAGATAATTGATATTTACTATAATTCTAAAACATCACACTATGGGAAATCTACTTTATTTAATCGCTGTAATCTTAGTTATTATTTGGGCAATTAGCTTTTTCGGTAACTTCTATACCGGAGGCATAATTCACGTACTTTTGGTAATTGCTATTATTGTAATTCTTTTAAGAGTTATAAGAGGAGCAGCATAATATAAATAAGAAGGGGTGTCTTTAGGACTGCCCCTTCTTATTTAAAAAAGCTTCTGCTATAAGGAAATCTTCTTTGTAAGTAAGCTTTATGTTTGCGTGATTTCCTTCTACAAGGTTAATTTCCGTACCTCCGTTTTCTACCACAGAAGCGTCGTCGGTAAAATTTTGCTGATATTCTTGTTCGTAGGCTATCTTAAGTTGATTTGACTCAAATGCCTGCGGAGTTTGTACGATTAAAATAGTATCTCTGTCAATTGATTGAGAACCACCTTTGCTTAGTTGCCTTAAAGAATCCCGACTTTTTACCGCTGGTACCGCATTGCTTTTTTCAGTAGCAGTTTTAAAGACAAGATCAATCAATGATTGGTTTATCAGAGGTCTTACTCCATCATGAACTGCAACGATAGCATCGTCCGGAATAGATTCAAGTGCACTTTTAACTGAATCAAAACGCTGCGCCCCTCCAGGTACGACAGTATGCGGAACGTTAAATGCATACTTATTACATAAGCTTCGCCAATCGTTAAGGAACGAGTTATTCATGGCAACGACAATACGAGGCTTGTATGAGCTATGGTGGAAAGCGTTTATGCTATGCATTAAAACCGGCAACCCATTCAATTCTAAGAACTGTTTAGGAATTTCGGCTGCAACCCTTAGACCTGACCCTCCGGCAACTATTATTGCAAAGTACTTGTCCACACCTGAATCATTGTATACGCGATCTTAGATGATAAGCATAGCATCGCCATAGCTATAAAATTTGTACTTCTCTTTTACGGCCACTTCGTACGCATTCATTACGTTTTCGTAACCTCCAAAAGCAGCTATCATCATCAGCAATGTAGATTCAGGAGTGTGAAAGTTAGTGATCATGCAATTAGCAATACTAAAATCATATGGAGGGAAGATAAACTTGCTGGTCCAGTCGTTCGCTGGTTTAAGAATCTTACCGGCTGATACAGCAGACTCTATTGCCCGCATACTGGTTGTACCCACCGCACATACTTTTCGCTTTTCCTCTAGTGCCTTATTAACTGTGTTAACAGCTTCTTGTCTAATAATGAACTGCTCAGAGTCCATTTTGTGCTTAGTTAAATCCTCTACTTCAACAGAACGGAACGTACCTAAGCCTATATGTAAAGTTATTTCGGCAAATTCAACTCCTTTCAACTCTAGTCTCTTCATCAGCTCACGGCTGAAATGCAAACCCGCAGTCGGGGCCGCAACAGCACCTTCTTCTTTCGCAAATATCGTTTGATATCTTTCTTTGTCTTCAGGAGTAGCCTTGCGTTTAATGTATTTAGGCAACGGTGTTTCACCTAATAGTTCAATATTATTTCTAAACTCTTCATCCGTTCCGTCAAACAAGAAGCGTATAGTACGGCCTCTTGAAGTTGTGTTATCAACAACTTCGGCCACCAGTAAATCGTTTTCTCCAAAATAAAGCTTATTACCTACCCTTATCTTACGGGCCGGATCAACAAGGACGTCCCATAAACGAAGCTCTTTGTTTAACTCTCTAAGCAAAAAAACTTCAATTGTTGCACCTGTTTTTTCTTTATTTCCATACATACGGGCAGGAAACACCCTTGTATTGTTAAGAATCATTACATCTTTGTCATCAAAGTAGTTTATAATATCTTTGAAGACTTTATGTTCAATAGCACCAGTATTACGATTGAGAACCATTAATCGTGCCTCGTCTCTCTGGTCTGATGGATTATGAGCAATTAAAGATTCTGGTAAATGGAATTTAAACTGGGATAATTTCATAAGAACAGTATATTTAGCGCGCTAAGTTAATAAAAACAAAGCTATATCATCCCTTTTTTACTTGTGTTTCTTTGTTTAGCCATTTTTTGCATAACTCAAGTAACAAACCGCCGTCAGCGCTGTCAAAAGTTTACATGATTATATTAAGGCTCATTGGCGAAAGCTTCAGTTTTGCTTTCGCTTCTTTAAGAGGTAATAGGCTTAGAACTCTTCTTTCACTAACGGGAGTAACGATAGGCGTCATGACAATTATAGGTGTCTTTTCTGCTGTTGATACTTTACGAACTAATCTCCAAAACAGCGTTGATAAGCTGGGTAGTAATACCATTTATATACAAAAGTGGCCTTGGGAGTTTGGTAACGATTACCAGTGGTGGAAGTATCTTAACTGGCCACAGGTAAGCTTGAGAGATTACGAAAAAATTAAGACTAGAGTAGCGAATGCAGAGGTTATGTCTTACAGCGTTTATGTAGGAAATAGGACTATCAAATACCTTAATAATACGATAGACGGCGCTTCCATATTAGCTGTCAGCCATGAAATGCAGGACACGCGCTCATTCGAATTTGAAGAAGGGCGTTACTTTTCAGAATCTGAATCTATGCACGGCAGCAGGGGCATCATTTTGGGCAGTAAAATCGCTAACGGGCTTTTCCCTAACATTAATCCCGTAGGGCACTCTGTTAATGTATTTGGATTAAACATTCCGGTTATAGGAGTTTTAAAGGAAGAAGGCGAAGACATACTTGGTATGTCTAACGACAACCTTGCCTTCATTCCACTTAACTATGCAAGGGGAGTTGTTAACATACAGGATGAACAGTTTTCTCCGGATATCACAGTTAAGGGCAAACCCGGAGTAAGCCTTTACCAGTTGGAAGATGAGTTGAAGGGAGCTATGCGTTCCGTTAGAAAGCTGAACCCGACGCAAGAAGAAAATTTCGCATTAAATAAGCCCACTGTTCTTACCAACCAGTTAGACTCAATGTTCGGGATCATTAACCTGGCGGGCGGAGTCATTGGGATTTTCTCAATTTTAGTAGGAGGGTTCGGAATAGCTAACATTATGTTTGTGTCCGTTAAAGAGCGAACTCATATCATCGGTATTCAAAAGTCTTTGGGAGCTAAAAATTATTTCATACTGCTTCAGTTCCTGATCGAAGCTATTATGCTATGTATAATGGGCGGAGTGATCGGTCTGGCAATTATTTATTTTATTGCCTACATAGTCAATAAAACAGCAGATGTGAGTATAGTAGTAGACAGTGGTAAGGTGCTGTTAATGCTAGTTCTGTCAACTTCCATAGGCCTTATCTCCGGTATAGTTCCTGCACTTATGGCTTCGAGACTCGACCCGGTCGAAGCTATACGTAGCAAATAAAGCAAGCCTAAAGCTTCGTCGCCTCTTGAAGTAATCGGCATCGGTTAATTGATACAACTCCGACGTGTTCACAAACAAGGCCGCCCGCTAAGTTAGCTATTGCTGAAGTAGTAAAAGCATCAAGACCGCTCGCCATGCATACAGCGGTGGTAGCAATCACCGTATCCCCAGCGCCGGAAACGTCAGCTATATTCCTAATATGCGCGGGATAAAACTTACTATCGTCTTTCGAGCCGATAAAAATTCCCCTTTCAGATAAGGTTGTCATTACATAGTCGGCTTGTAATCTAGTTCTTAAATCTTGAGCCGCCTTTTCAAGGTCCTCATCTTTACTGAGGGTAGAAGAGCTGTTAATCCCCTCTCTCAGTTCTTTTAAATTCGGCTTAAACAACGTAACTCCTTCGTAATATAAAAAGTTTCTTTTTTTGGGATCTACAACAGTGAGAATTCCTTTCTGTCGCGACATTAGAACAACTTTCTTTATCAAGGTTTGAGAAATAACCCCTTTATCGTAATCCTCGAAGATTATAGCGTTTATATCTTTATTATCTATTATAGATTCAATTCTTTTTACGAGGGCATTGGATACAAGCTCAGGCAGGAGAGAGTCGGTTTCCGAATCAATGCGCAGCATATGATGATCTCCAGCAATTACGCGGGTCTTAACAGTCGTTGGCCTACTTTCAACCGCTATAATTCCCTCTGTGCTTAAACCGGTGTCCTTCATAATATTAAGAAGAGTATCACCGTGCAAGTCCATGCCAATCGCAGAGCAGATAATAGGGGTCGCGCCTAAAGCCTGTACATTTAACGCAACATTAGCAGCCCCTCCCAATCTGTTTTCTCTCTTATAAACAGATACAACCGGCACAGGTGCTTCCGGCGATATGCGGTCGGCAGTTCCCCACATATAGGCATCTATCATTACATCACCTATAATTAAGATATTGAGCTTGTCAAATCTATCAAAGAAACCTTTCATGATAATAAACTTAGCGCATTTTTAATTCTGAGCATAGCCTCTTTTAATATATCAGTAGAAGCAGCGTAAGATAGCCTGATACAAGAATCATCACCGAAGTCTATACCGCTGACCACAGCAACGTGGGCCTTGTATAATAAATAATATGCAATATCAGTAGATGTTTTGATTATGTCTCCATCCGGAGTCTTTCTCCCAAAAAAGTTGCTTACATCCGGAAAGAAGTAGAAAGCGCCCTGGGGCTCGTTTACTTTCAAGCCGTCAATCTGTGATAATAAATGGAAAACCATATCCCTACGAGCTTTAAATACAGTCTTCATTTCTTTTACCGTATCCAAATTTCCATTGTAAGCAGCCAGAGCGGCCCGCTGGCTTATAGAGCATGTTGCAGAGGTAACCTGCCCCTGGAGTTTATCGCAGGCAACAGCTATTTCTTTATTACTTGCAGAGAAGCCTAACCTCCACCCGGTCATTGCAAAGGCCTTAGAAAGACCGTTTACAATGATCACCCTGTCTTTAATGTTTTGAAACTCGGCAATCGAAACGTGTTTCTGCGAAAAGTTTATATGTTCGTAAATTTCATCAGAAATAATATATAAAGATGGGTGACGCTCAAACACAGCAGCCAGTCCGGCCAGCTCTTCTCTTGTATAAACACTTCCTGTTGGATTGTTAGGAGAAGAAAACATAAAAACCTTAGTTTTTGATGTTATAGACTCTTCAAGCTGGCTTGCAGTAATTTTGAAGTCATTGTCGATGCCAGTAGTTAAAAATACAGCCTTACCTTCAGCAAGTTTTACCATCTCCGAGTAAGATACCCAATAGGGAGTGGGTATAATTACTTCGTCACCCGGGTTTACAAGGCAGAGCAAAGCATTAGTAAGACATTGCTTAGCTCCTGTGGAAACAACAATCTGATCAAAAGCATACTTCAGGCCATTCTCTCGATCTAGCTTCTCCGAAATAGCTTTTCTCAGATCAGCGTAGCCGCTCACCGGAGTATAAAAAGAATAGTTAGAATCTATAGCTTCTTTAGCAGCCGCTTTTATGTAATCAGGGGTGTTGAAGTCAGTTTCACCAAAGCTAAGACTTATAACGTCAATTCCTTTTGCTTTAAGCTCTCTGCCCAGCTTATTCATCCTGATGGTGGCAGACTCTGAAAGGTTATTAATTCTGTTCGAAAGCAAATTCATCGGCGGCAAATATAGCAATCCATCTTGTTGTTTTGCAGCAAAACCGCCTATAGGTTAAGTTGTGAGCGAAGAATATTCGCCTGCTCCAGTACAAACCTCTTATTTACTTCAGCAGTTATCGGGATATGAGTTACAAAGGCGTCCGGGGCCTCCAGGCTTAATACTTCTTCTGAAAATACATCAATATCTCCATTAATAATAATGCCCTTTAAACTCAACCCGTACTGCTTGAGAACTCGTATACTCAACATCGTGTGATTTATACTTCCCAGATAATGTTTCACAACTAATATCACTTCCGTATCAAGTTGCTTAATAAGATCAATAATGAACTTTTTTTTAGTAAGCGGAACCATCAGGCCTCCTGCGCCTTCAATAATCAGGGGACGTAGGGTGTTAGGTAAGGCGATATTAGTCAGGTTTATTTCAACACCGTCTAATTCAGCAGATTTATGAGGCGAATAAGGTTGGGTAAGTCTATAGCTTTCGGAGTGAAATGCCGTAGTCTTATTTGTAATTAGACTTTTCACCTTAAACGTATCAGAACTATCGAGGTCGCCGGACTGTACCGGCTTCCAGTAATCAGCCTGTAAGCACTCTGTTAATATTGCAGCTATAACGGTTTTACCGATACCTGTATCTATTCCCGTAACAAACCATGATTTCATATATTTTCTTTAACATGTGTAATTAAAGTGCAAATGTCCGATTTTGTGTTAAAGGAGTGCAAGCAAATGCGTATCCTTTCTTGATTTTTCTTTACCGTAGGATTTACTATAGCTTTAGCGTTAAACCCTTCACGTTGTAAATAAGCTGCAAGATGTCTGGCTCTTGAGTTTCCCTCAACCAGAATGCACTGAATAGAAGAAGAGGAAGGTATAAGTGCGCCCAGACCTTTCGCCTGTTCGATAAAATAGCTTATATTTTCCCGGAGCAATTCTACATAACTTTTATCAGCCAGCATGCGATAAGCCATTTTTATTGAAATAAGGTTATAGAACGGGGCCGCAGTAGTATAAATAAAAGATCTGGCGAAGTTAATAAGATATTTTTTAAGGTTTTCCGCACCTATTACCGCAGCGCCATGACACCCAAAAGCTTTTCCATAAGTAATCAGTCTGGCAAATGCACGTTGGTGTAAGCCCGACTGATAAATCAAGCCCTCGCCGTTCGGACCATAAATTCCGCCCGCGTGCGCTTCGTCAATAATTACAGCAGCGTCGTATCTTTCAGCAACCTCAAATATTTCATGCAATGGAGCTGCATCTCCATCCATCGAATAGATGCTCTCTATGGCAACAAAAAGTTTACCCTTTGCATGCTTAAGCTTCTCTTCCAGGCTTTGGGCATCATTGTGTTTAAAAGAGAACCGGGTTGCATTGCTTAGCCTTATACCGTCTATGACAGATGCATGTATCAGTTCGTCCGCAACTACAGTATCGCCTCTTTGAGCTACTGACGAGAACAAACCCATATTTGCATCATATCCCGAATTAAATAAGATTGCTGATTCAGAACCATGGTAACGGGCTATCTCATCTTCAAGCTCTTCTGTAAATAAGTCATTACCAGCTATTAAACGTGAACCACCCGAACCATTGCGATATAAGCCTTCATCAATAGCATCGAATATTAACTTTTTCAGGTTGCCCGAGGAAGCAAAGCCAAGGTAGTCATTTGAATAAAAGTCCTTCAGAGAAGTGTTTGCACTTAGTTCTCTTAATGAGTCATCCTTCAAACGGTTTTGCAGGCTGTGTTCAATATAGTTATTTATCGCTCTCATAAAACAGCGCAATATAGAAGCATAACATGTAAGATGTTGGTGTAAAAAGCATAGCTAAGAAGTTAATTCTTACTCTCCTGTAACTTTGCAATTGACTTCTGCATTTGAGCCATCATAGAACTTAATGTTTCAATGCTAGGTTCAGGGGCGGGATCGGGGAATGAGGTAGAAATAAAGGCTTTAGCTTTCCATATCTCCAGAATATCTTCGGCCTGTACGGAATAAGATTCGTAAACAGGATTGTCTGAAATTAATTTAAGAACCTTATTTTCTTTGAACTTGTTGCCGGCACGTTTATATACCACACCATCACTTTTGCTAATGAACACGTAGGTTTCGCCCGGCTTCACATCTGTCCACTTTTCAAGATATTCACCGATGACAATGGTGCCTGATTGAAGCGGAAGCATAGAATCGCCGTTAAGCTCGAAAGCACGATAAGTACCCTGTTTTAGAATAGGCAGGTTAAAACGAGGCAGTTCGCTTATATACTCCGGGTCTGCATACCCGTTAAGATAGCCGGCGCTAGCCTTTACAGGCACAAGTTCTATATTTTCACGTTGATCCGAGTCCACCGATATACTTAGTACTCTCACGTCAGATACCGGAGTCTTTGAAGCCGGTTTCCATTTATCGGTTATCTTTTCACTTATCAAGTCATCAACGCTAAGTTCAAAAAACTCTGCGAATTTCTTTAGTAATTCATAGCGGGGTTCAGCACGGTCTTCTTCATAAGCTCCAACCAATGAACGCTTAATATCCATTAAGTCAGCAAATTGCTGCTGTGTAAGACCTTTTTTTCTTCTAAGGTATCTAAGATTATTAGAAATTATTCGCATGTAAAATAAATTTTGTAATAACTAATTTTGTTAGTATTATTGTGCCAATAAAATTAGTAATTATTTTTGAATTTAATATTGTGAAACGCTTAATTTATATTATAACAGATAATAACAGAAGCACGCTTCATGTCGGGATGAGTAGCAACCTGTTATCAACCATGGATTTTTATAAAACAATGCCCACAATTTCTTTTGACAATAATAAAAAGCTAAATAAACTAGTCTACTTTGAAGAGTTTGTGTTTGAGGAGACAGCCAGAAAGAGATTTGATTCCGTTAGTTCATTTACCAGAGCTCAAAAAGAAAAATTAATACGGGAAGTTAATGCAAACTGGATAGACCTGACAGTCGGCTTAGAACTCGAAGCCGTGCTTACCAATGAAGTCACACCTGAAACTAGAACCATAAAAAAAGCGGCCTGAGCCGCTCTTTTTATGGTTCTACCAGCCCGGGGCAAAGTTAAGACCAAATACTCCGCCTTTTACATCTTCCCGTTGGAAGGGAACAGCAAAGTAAGGCTCAATTACAAAGTATCCAAACACGTTCACCCTTAGAGACAAGCCCGCACTCATTACAGGCACACGCTCGTCAGGAGCGGTTGCTTTCGATTTAAAAGCAACTTTCGAGTCTTTAGTATAAGCCACACCTATATCAAAGAATGCATTCAGGTCACTTAAAAGGAACTTAGAGGGAACCATTGCCAGTTTTTCGGGGCCGGTAAAAGGCAGGCGAACTTCGAAGTTGGCAACAGCAATTTTAGATCCCGATAGCTGATCAATGGTAAACGGATTACGTGAGTCCATGGGTCCTAGTTGCTGGTTCCTGTAGAGCGAAGAAGCCTCATAGCCTCTTACCAAATAAGGGTAGCCTATAAAAAGCGGGTAAAGTTTTTCCTGATCTTTGCCAAAGCGGCTATAACTGTAAATCCGTCCGGCCAGGGTTACAGGCTTTATGCGCAAATATTCTCTGAAGTCGGCAGTCAAAGCCTGAAAGTTGTAATCACCCATGTTGTTTTCTATTCCAAACTTAAAGCGGAACCCGCTAAGTGGCGCCGTTAATCCGGAATATGCATTATCTCCGACAAAAGAAGCATTTGTCTGGAAAATTTTGAAAGAGTTAAAGCTCATTCCGTAATACCGTTCTGCTTCATCCTTCGAAAGTTTCTTTTTCTTCGAATCGTAAGGGTAGTAGTCAACTCCTAAAATATCTGAGAGTTCACCATTGGGTCCATACGTGGCATTTGCCGCGTAGTACTGCGCCCATCTGTCAATGCGATAACTGTAATGTGATGCTCCTACGCCAGTCTCAAATCTAAAAATGCGTGAGAAAGGATAAGATGCGAACACTTGAACTTGATCTTCAAAGGTCCTTATGATATCAATACCATCGGTATACCTTGAGTTGTATTGATTATTAGTTAGTTCAGAAACCTTATTGTCTTTTTCAACACTAGTCACATACGTACCGGACATATACGGGATATGAGCAACCGCAAAACCATAATTAATTCTGTTATTCTGGTTTACATAAGCCACCTGGCCCCCAAAGTCATAGATCTCTCCGTTCAGTGCCAAGGTAGCGAATATTTGATTTCGACCTAAAATATCACTAAAAATACCCTGAACCCCACCTACCAGTCCGGTACCGAAACGGCCTACAGAAGCTCCAACGCCACTACTTGCCAAATAATCCAGTTTAAATTTCGGTCTGTAGGGAACATCTTTGATCTGCGTATCAGATATGGTTTCAAAACGGTCAAAATTATTCAGGTTAGCATTTATAACATCTACCCCATGCTGTCTGGGGGGAGGGAGCGTAGCTGCCGTAAAGTCAAGCGAATCTGCCTTCACTACTACCGGTTTAAAATCATTTGGTTTGGCAGTATAAATGGTATATTTCTGCGACCTGTAATACGAATAAAGTATGTCATCTTTTCGTGAAAGGCTTAAAGCGGGCGAATATTCAGTTATTCCGCTTATACCGGTAAAATAGTTAGTCAGCTGTTCTACCTTGTTCGCGCTCAGAGAGTATCTGTACATATTTCTAAAGCCATCGCGATTTGATAAAAAGTAAATCATATCGCCATTTGCAGAAAATTGCGGATTAAGATTATTGGCCCCTTCAAATACAGGTAAAGTCTGTATCCGGCGACTTGAAATGTCCATTATGGACAGATTATAGGTAATATTGACGCCGGTATTTTTCTTACCATACGCTATCCTGTCGCTGGCAAAAACTAATTTTTTTCCGTCGGGAGAAAAGCTAGGCTGATAGTCAGCAAAGGTGTCGCTGGTAAGTTGAGTGACTTTTTTTGTATTAAAGTTGTATAAAAAAAGATCGCTTAGCCCCTGCTTTAGACCGGTGAAAGCGAGCTGAGTTCCATCCGGTGACCAGGCCAGGTTGCTAAATTCTCTAACGTCATCCATAGATTCAGTCATTAAGGTGCGGCCATTGCTTACATCGACAACTAAAAGTTTATTCCGTCCCTGACTATAAATCGTAAAGGCAAATTTCCGACTGTCGGGCGACCACGCACCGGCAGATTCTATAAAGCTGAATTCATCAATGTGGGTATTCGTTGTTTTGCTGGTAAGCTTTCTTATAATTCTGCCGGTCTGAGCATCAGCAAGAAACAAATCAATACTAAATAAGTCCTTTTCAGACAAAAAGGCGATGTATTTTCCATCTGGAGAAATGGCAGGGGCAACGTTCATGTCGCCGCCATTTTTATTATCAATTATTTTTCTACCCAAGGGTATCTGGGCGGTGTCTTTTAGCAGGGGCTTGTAAGCGTTTTCAATACTAAGTCTCCAAAGATTAGATATAGTACGTTCGTCATAACCTAATGTGCGTCGTATGGCCATCTCATAGCCGTATTTTGCAGTAGCTTTAAAAAGTGGTACAATTACAGTATCTCCATAAGTAGAGCCGATGTAAGCCCAGAATGCCTGTCCGTACCTATAAGGGAAGTACCTGTTTGATTCTGTAAGATCTTTCAGCGTGGGGATGTCACGGTTAAGATAAGCATCTCTCATCCACATAGCCGTAAACGCATCCACCTTACCAATAGAAAGATATTCGGCCATACCTTCAACCATCCACAAAGGCAAATTGCCGATATTAGCCAGATTGGTTGAGTCGCCTTCAATTAAGCTATGGTATTGAAACGCATGCACAAGTTCATGGCCAAGTACATGGCGGGTTTGTTGGTTAAGCTGCATCATTGGCATTACAACCCGATTTTTTAGACCTTCTGTAACACCCCCTGTACCAACGCTTATCTCTCCCGAAATTGCTGTTGTTTGTTGAAAATCAGAATGGTTATTATACAGAATTAGCGGATTTTTCTTAGCGAATGTATCCCTGAATACCTGCTGATGAAGATCGTACCATAATTCGCTTTCTTTCATCATACGCTTTACCAGGCTATCGTTCTGCAAATAGTAATAAAGCTCAAAGTGAGGCGATTCTTTTACCTTAAACTTCATGTTGCGATAGCGAACCTTGTTCTGTCCAAAATACTGTGCCTGAGCAGGTAAAATAAAACAGGCCAGCGTTATAAACAGAAGGGCAGGAATAAGTCTATTAAAAGACGGTACTTTTCTTAAGTCAATGTGTTTCATGCTTTATCAATAAAATCTATAACAGGTGTTTAAGGCTCATCTTCACTTAATAACTTTATAGTCAACTAATTGTTGTTGTTTTTTTACTCTTGGTTTTCCCTTGCCTTCTCTTCTTTTTTCCTTTGTTTTTCAAGTGCCTTTTCCTCTTTTTTTCGCTTTCTTCTTTCCGCACGGGTCTCTTTTTCTTCAGGTTCGGAAGCGTCAGTTTCCTGACTTTGCTGATTTTGCGCCGGGTTTGTTTCCGGCCGTCTCTCCGGCTGTCTGCTTTCGGGTTGATTGAACAGAGTGTCTGCTGAAAATAAAGAATCCGTGTCCAGCGAGTCCACAACAACTTCTTTTATCGGCTCCGGAGGAGTAGGGCATTTATACTCTACTGAAATTTCAACCCCAGGCTTAGGAAACGGCCCCAAGGTATACCCTGTAGAAGGGTCCTGATATACCTTTTCCATAAACTTAGCGAAAATAGGCAGGGCCGTATGCGATCCTTCACCGCTTCCTGATGTGCGGAAATGTACGCTACGTTCATCACAACCTACCCATACCCCGGTAACAAGATCCTTAGTTATACCCATGTACCAGCCATCCACAAAGTCTGACGATGTACCTGTTTTTCCAGCAATCTGATTGCCCTTTTTGAAAAGATCCCATTCCCAAAGGGCTTGAGACGTACCTCCCGGCTCTTCCATAGTACCTCTGAGCATATAAAGCATAAGCCAAGCCATTTCTTCAGTTAATACCCGTTTTTGTTTTGCTTTAAACTCTTCAAGCACCCTGTCGTCCGAATCGCTGATTCTTTGTACTAGCAGAGGCTCGGTCAAATTTCCTCTATTAAGGAAAACACCGTATGATTTGACCATCTCATAAACAGATACATCGTTTGAGCCAAGGCTAACCGACGGTACCGAACTAAGAGGGCTTTCTATACCACATTGATGAGCGTACTTAACAACGTTGTCCCAGCCAACCTTCTCGGTTATCTGAGCAGTTACCGAATTTACAGACCGCCCCATGGCATATCTAAGAGTCATTTCTCTCCCCGAAAACGAATAACTGGCATTTTTGGGCTCCCAGAACTTTGTGGTATTGTTTTCATCATATTGTATCTTAACCGGCTTGTCAACAAATTTGTCACAGGGGCTCATGCCACTTTCCAGTGCCGCCAGATAAGCAAATGGCTTAAAGGTAGAGCCTGCCTGGCGTTTTGACTGGTTTACATGATCGTATTTAAAATGGTTAAAATCGTTTCCCCCAACCCAAACTTTAATATGTCCAGTAAAGGGATCCATAGTCATCATGCCTGTATTCAATAAGCGGGCGTAATACTTTATTGAATCTATCGTAGAAAATTTCTTCGTTTCTTCTCCGTCCCAGGTAAACACTTTCATCGTGCGTGGTTTGTTAAGGTGATAAGATATTGAATCCTGATTGCCGTTATATTTCTTCTTAAGAAAAGCATATACAGGAAGTCTCTGAGCAGCCTTTTCCGGGAAGTCCTCTATTATTTTCCTTTCGGAGTCACGCCAGGGAATTTCGTTGCCCCACTCATTATTTAGCCGTCTCTGCAGCATTTTCATCTGGCTTTTAACGGCTTCTTCTGCATAACGCTGCAATTTCGAGTCGATAGTTGTATATATCTTTAAACCAGATTCATATAAGTCATATCCGTTGTCTTCGCACCAGCGCTCAAGATACCTTGCTACTGCTGTGCGTAAATAAGAATCGCCCCTGTCTTCTTCGCTCACCTCGCCTTTATGAATACCCAGAGGATAGGAGGAATAGCGTTTATATTCATTGTTTTCAAGGTAGCGATACTTTTGCATTTGAGTAAGAACCACATTTCTCCTTTCAAGCGCTTTTTGAGGGTTGTTTTCCGGATTATAGGTGGTTGTAGCCTTAAGCATACCAATAAGGAGGGCCGACTCATGAGTTTCAAGCTTATGGGCGTCTTTATTAAAATAGCGCTTTGCTGCAGTTTTTATGCCATAAGTATTGCCCCCGAACGGTACTGTATTAAGGTACATTGTTAAGATTTCTTTCTTTGAATACTGCCGTTCGAGCTTAAAAGCAGTCATCCACTCCTTTAATTTATAAATGATGGTTCTAACAAGCGGAACATGCCTTATAAAGCCCTGATGTTTATTATTACGGGTGCGATATAAGTTTTTGGCAAGCTGTTGGGTTATTGTACTTGCTCCTCGTTTATCGCCGGAGGCAGTAGACACAACACTTGCAAGCAAGGAGCGAATATCAACTCCTGAGTGGCTATAAAAGCGTGCATCTTCTGTGGCTATAAGCGCCTCTATTGTACTTTTATTAATTTGTTCGTAGTCTATAGGCGTACGGTTCTCTTTGTAATATCTTCCTATCAGCTTACCATCTGCAGTATAAAGTTCTGATGCGATGCGCATGTTAGGAAGTTTGATATCTTTTATATTAGGCGAATAGCCAAAAAGACCCAGAAAATTAATTTCTACAGCACAAAAGAATATAATGACCGCATATATAAAAATAACAACATAGCGCAGGGGTTTACTTTTTATTTCCTTGAACATAATTTTTGATAGCAGGAGAGGTGTTGGAAAGGCAGTAAGACATCAGCTTTCAACCTTTATAAACGAACATTAATGAGAAAAATTTTATGCAATAGTTGTAATTAATAGTCAATACAAAACCGATCCCGACTGCTTAAAAAAGGCGTCTTTTCACGTGTTTTTTCAAGGTCTTTCTTGTATATAGTAAACGTGTATAAATCTTCATCCTCGGGTTTGTAGTAAATGGTGTTACCATCAGGATCTATACACATAGATCCGCCAGAATAATACTGCTCATTACCATCATAGCCTACTCGGTTTACAGCTACTACGAAGGACTGGTTTTCAATTGCCCTTGCCGGAATTAGAGCCCGCCAGTGAGCCGAACGGCTGTCGGGCCAGTTAGCCACTAATAAAAGTACATCATACTCGGGAGTATGGTTTCTAAGCCAGACAGGAAAACGAAGATCATAACAAATTCCAAGGCACAGAATCCAGTCTCTCAGTCGAACAAATGTTTTTTCGGTACCCGGTGTTATTACTTTTTCCTCTCCTCCAATAGGCAATAAGTGTCGTTTATCATAAGAAGCGCAGGAGCCATCAGGTCTCATCCAAATCATTCTGTTATAGTACTTATCGTTTTCCTTTATAATAAGGCTGCCGGTAACAATGCAATCAAAACGCCGGGCCTGCTCTTTCATCCATTTCATTGTTTTACCATCCATAGTTTCGGCGCAGTGCTTCACATTAAGAGTAAAGCTGCTGTTAAACATCTCGGGTAAAACAATAACATCTGTTTTTTCACGGATAGCAGATAAACGAAGAGAAAGGTTATGAAGGTTCTTCTCAATGTTTTCCCAAAAAAGATAAGCCTGAAAAGTCGTGATTTTTAAATAACTCATTGCAGTGGCCCCGGTACCTTATTAAAGGGTCAATATTTATAAAGATGCAAAAAAAAGCTTAAACACTAAGTAAGCCCTCTTAGCTCTCCGGCGCAATGTTGATTTTAAGCATTCTTTTCTGCTCTTGGAACATTGGTTTTAGCAACAGCGTTAAACCCTCCTTCGATTTCGCTGAAGTTTCTGTAACCTCTTGCCTGTAAGATGCTTGCAGCAATCATACTTCGATAACCACCTGCGCAATGCAGGTAGAAATGATCATAACTATTCAGATCTGCAAACCAGTCGTTAAAATAAGCAAGGGGTTTATTAACGGCTCCTATAACGTGTCCGGCTTCATACTCGCTTTCTTTCCGAATATCAACGATGTTGTGTTTACCAGTTTTAACTCTAGCAGCGAATTCGGCGGGTGTAATTCTATTTATTGTATCGATTTCTTTACCGGCTACTGCCCAAGTGTCAAAGCCGCCAAGCAGGTGCCCCTGCACATTGTCAAAACCTACCCGGCTCAATCGTGTGATTGCTTCCTCCTCCCGGCCTGGCTCAGTAACCAGTAATATTGCCTGCTTAACATCAACTAGCAGGGCACCCACCCAGGGGGCGAAGTCTCCACCCAGCCCGATGTTTACAGATTGTGGAATGAACGCTTTAAAGAAGTCTTTATCGCTTCTGGTATCTAAAATCAACGCGCCAGTTGCTTTAGCTATTGATTCAAAACCAGTTGCATCAAGGGCTCTCATTCCATTTTTCAGTATTTTATCAAAACTTTGGTAACCACTCTTATTCAATGCTACGTTCATCTCAAAATAGGCAGGAGCGGGGGGCAGGCCGTCCGTAACTGCCCGAATAAATGACTGCTTGTCTGGCTGGTTTAAAGCATAGTTTACTTTCTTTTGNNTTGATTGCCCAGGCTATCTATCGTTTCTTTCATCATGTTTTTACCGCATGCTGAGCCTGCACCATGTGCAGGGTACACCGTTACATCATCAGGAAGTGGCAAAATTTTAGTATATAAGCTTTCGTATAGTAAACCAGCTAAGTCTTCAAGGGTCATGCAGGCCACCTTTTGAACCAAGTCGGGTCTGCCTACATCACCTAGAAAAAGCGTATCTCCACTAAACAAAGCTCTTTCTTTTCCTTGCTCATCAATCAGCAAAAAGCAGGAGCTTTCCATGGTATGACCAGGTGTATGCAAGACTTTTATAGTTACATCACCCAATTCGAAAATCTGGCTGTCATAAGCAATAATTGCTTCAAAATCAGGCTTTGCGGTTGCCCCGTAAATAATTGGAGCACCTGTCTTTTTGCTTAAGTCAATATGCCCGCTGACAAAGTCGGCATGAAAGTGAGTTTCAAAAATATATTTCAGTTTAACATTGTCTTTTTCAAGCCTTTCCAAGTAGGGTTTAGTTTCCCTCAGGGGATCAACTATAGCAGCCTCACCATTAGATGTAAGATAGTATGCACCCTGTGCCAGACATCCTGTATAAATTTGTTCTATATTCATTGATGTATTATAAACCAGTATTCTTACCTCTCTATTCAAATTATATCATCCCCTCAAATGGTCCAATTTAGTAAATCCACCTATTTTATTGCATCAGTAAATTATCAGCTTTTAACTTTATTGTTTTTTTTATTTAAAAAATTAAATTCGTACCCATGAACCTAAGAACACTAATGAATCTAAATTAACAACATATTTTTAACTAACCGGTACTCCTTTGCAAGTCCTCTATCTCACCGATTTTCGCTTTTTGGTAATAGTCTTCTTACTAAATCTGCACGTTCTAAACCTGCGAGCTCAAGCAACTGCCGATTCACTCATAGAAGATATGATAGAGAAAACGGCCGAAAGCGCCGGAAACGAAATAGACTACAGTGAGTTAAGCGAACGCCTACACCATTATACAAGGCAACCACTAAATGTCAATACCGCTACAGAAGAAGAGTTACGGGAGCTCTTAATTCTAAGTCCTCTGCAAATTGAAAGTTTCTTAACCTACCGTAAGCAAAACGGAGCTTTCCTGCAGCTGGAAGAACTGCAGGCCGTACCCTTATTTAATCAACAAACCATTGAGTCAATCTTGCCAATGATAGGTGTTCCCGGTGCAAAGCCCCGACTTCCGGGTGTAAACAGCAAACATAAAACTATGCTGATGCTTACATATGGACGCACATTAGAAAAGGCGCAGGGTTATGTAAGACCAGCCAATGGAGGAACCCCATACTACCAGGGTTCGCCATCAAAGTTGCTCTTAAGGTACAGGCATTCCTGGGGAGAAAACCTTCATGCCGCCTTTACAGCGGAAAAGGATCCAGGCGAAGGCTTTATTAAGGGTAGAGCCGCACAGGGCTTCGATTTTTACTCAGGCAATCTGTTCTATAAGAGCAACAGTGTTTTAAGCAAGGCCGTGTTGGGCGATTATAACCTTCAATTTGGTCAGGGTTTGGGTTTATGGACAGGTATGAGCTTCTCAAAAGGGGGAGCAATTGTCAATACAGTAAAACAGCCATTAGGTCTCAAACCATATGCATCGACTAACGAGGCGCTTTTTTTAAGGGGTGCCGCTGCCACCATATCTTTAGGCCGTCTGGATATAAGTCCGTTCGTATCCCTACGCTTTCTGGATGCCCGTATCAAGTCTGTCGATTCGGCGTCATCAGCGAAGATAATAACGGTTCAGCGAAGCGGTTTGCACCGTAGCATATCCGAACTGAATAGTAAAAATGCAGCGCACGAGTACCTGTTTGGCTTAAATTNNGCTCAATATTCCACAAACTCATTCAGAACAGGAGCCACAATCTATCAAACGCTTTTTAGTCACTCCTTTGCACCTGAGAAACAGCTTTACAAAAAGTATGAGTTTGCTTCTTCTTCTATACTGAATGCAAGCCTTTATTACAGCGGAACATATAGAAATTTATATCTATTTGGTGAAGCAGCACACAGCCTGAAATCCGGTCTGGCAGGTATCCAGGGTTTGCTTCTTAGTATGAACAAATATATTTCGACATCTGTTATTTACCGGGACTACCAAAAAAACTATTATTCATTCTATACCCAAGCCATGGCAGAGAGCAGCGCTCCCTCGGCAGAACGTGGTTTATACGTAGGCTTGCTCATCAATCCTTCACGCAAAGCCGAAATCGCCCTATATGCAGATCTTTTTAGATTGACCTGGTTGAAATATCGTATAGACGCTCTAAGCAGCGGATATAGTTTTTCATCTGATTTCAACTGGAAGCCAAGTAAAGTCACGCAGCTTCACCTGCAATACAGGTGCAGGAATAAAGCACAAAACGGAGAGCAGATTTCCAAGACGCTGCATAGGATAGAGCTAACCCAAAAAGCATCCTATCGTGCAGAATTACGCTATGGCTTAAACAGAGATGTTAGGCTCAAAAGCAGAGTGGAACTGAGTCGTTATGCTAAGGCCGCCGTAACTTCTTCAGGCTTTATGGTTTGCCAGGACCTGGAGTTCAAGCCAATGGGCGGAAAATTTAGTGGTAATTGCCGTGCAGCATATTTCAGTACAGACGATTATAATTCACGCATTTATGCCTATGAAAATGATGTCCTGTATTCCTATTCTGTTCCTGCTTTCCAGAAACAGGGGATACGATGCTATTTAAACGGTCGGTTTCGGATTAACAACAGTATTGACTTATGGGCCAGATATGCTATTACAAATTATATCAACCAAAATACTATAGGTTCCGGTCACGATATGATAGCCGGCAGACATAAACAAGACGTCAAATTGCAATTAAGAATACAGATATGACCATCCGGCTGTCTAAGTATCCTTTCATTAGTTTGTTAATTTGTTATATAGCTGGCGCTTATCCTGCTTTAAGCCTGCCGCCGTCGCCAGGTGTTTTTGGTTGTGTAGTAACGCTTTGCTTTCTTCTTTTGGCAACGGTTGTATTGTATAAATTAGTTTACAGGAAGAAGTTTCTATATTTATACAGCTCACTTCCAGGCGGCCTGCTCCTAATAGTCATTACATGCCTGGCCTATATAAATACAAGTCTGCAAGTGCCGGCCAACGCCAAAGATCACTTTTCGAAACACAAATCCGCTGCTTTATTGGTGCAGGTTGATGCAGAACCTAAACGAACAGCCAACGTTACTCAAGCAGAAGTTAGAGTTATAAGGGGGTTTAACAGCAGTAACGGCCATGCTTTATGCGGCAGGTTGAAGCTTTCAATTGAAAATCAACCCTATAAGCCCCTGTGTATCGCTATGGGGAGCCGTATGCTTATACCTTCAAACTACAAGACCCTTCCCGAGCCGCTCAATCCGTATGAGTTTAATTATAAGGCCTATATGGCTAACCGGGGCACGTATCATCAGCAATATATAAAAGCAGAAGATATTAAATTACTGAAGGCTGACGCCAGGTTTAATCTAAAATACAAAGCTATACATTTAAGAGAAACCATGATTAAAAAGCTCGAAGCCGGTATCAGGAACAGGGAGGTTTCGGCTTTGCTTTCAACCTTGCTGCTCGGATACAAAGCTTCGTTAAGTGCCGATGTTCAAGCTATATACAGCCGCACAGGCACCGTTCATGTATTGTCTGTTTCTGGTATGCATGTAAGCATTATAATGGCATTGTTAACGTTTATGCTTGGCTTTCTATCCAAAAGCAGTCTACTGGTACTTCTCAGATCTTTGCTTGTTTTAGCTGCTATATGGTTCTATGCCTTTATAAGCGGTCTTTCGGCACCGGTATGTCGGGCGGCTACTATGATTAGTTTTTTTATCTTAGCTCAGGCTACAGGCCGGGATCAAAACTCCCTTAACACGCTGGCTGCCTCCGCTTTTATACTTCTTTCAATAAAGCCATCGTACTTAAAGGACGTTGGGTTTCAATTGTCTTACCTTGCTGTTTTTGGTCTTATTGCGTTTTATCCATTAATTAAGGGTGCTGTTCAGTCTAAGTACAGGCTGATCAATTTTCTCTGGTCTTATGTTTCTGTGTCAATGGCCGCGCAACTCGCAACGTTTCCATTGGCAATGTATAACTTTAACCAATTTCCGGTTTACTTTATACTGTCGAACTTGCTGGTATTGCTTCCTGTTACTCTGCTAATGTATGGGGGAGTTTTATTTCTTTTACTGCCTGAATGCGCGGTATCTTATAAGCTGGCTATGCTTTTGGAGCAGACAGTAATATACCTTAATGGTGCTCTTTCCTATATTGCCCGCCTTCCATATGGAAGCCTTCATTCTTTCAGGTTTCCACTGGCTTACTACCTGGCTGTGTACCTGTGTATCTGGATGTCCTTTTTGACAGTCAAATACCGACAAAAAGCATATGTATACATCATGGCATTAACTATAACAGGCGTTGTTTGTTATAACTCTTTCAATACTATCAAACTCGGGCGACAGAGAAAACTAATAGTTTATAATGTTAAAAAGCGCATATGCATAGGTGCATTTGACGGCGCGAAAGTATGGCTCCTTACCGACATGAAGCAGGAAGGCTCAGCTTTTACCTATTCGGTAAAGCCATCTTTGGAAGCAGAACAGAGTTTGCTCTACAGGTATACTGCTATATCTGATACAATAAACCAAGCTCCCATCTACTATAAAGCTCCTTTTTATAGATTCTATAAATACAGGCTGATGGTGTTGGATGATACCTTTCAAGAGTTTGAAAGTAAGAGAAAAATACAGGTAGATGCATTGTATTATAACAGCGACCACTTTTTAAGTATAAGCAAACTGCTGCAAAGTGTTGGTTTTAAAACACTGATTATAGGAAATGCCGTCCCTTTGGCCTCTGCGATGCACTTAACTAAAGAAGCGGAGACTGCGGGACTGTCTGTCTATTCATTAAAAAACAATCCTGCATTCGTTAAAAAATTTAACAGCGATGACCTTCTTTAGACTTTTGGCTTCGTCGAATAAGTAAACATAACTAATCCAGGCCATTAAAGATGTAGCGAGAACAGATCTAAAAAGGATGATTACCTACCTATAGGGACGTCCTTTTCTTATAACTCAAACAAGGAGTTGAGTACTGTTTCAGCATTTAAGCGGAAGGTAAATGGTACGTACCTCGAACGTACATGCTTCGTAAATTTGCAAAGCAGGTACGTTCAAAGTGCGGTCCATCCGGTTTGCAGAGACGGCAACTTGTTCTCTTAACAATAGAATAACCATAAGTTGATAAGGCCCGGGCTTGATTCAGGTTGTTTAAAAATTAAAACGTAATCGGGCTTGCGGATTTGAATGTGTTTTTTACCTTTGCAGCACTTTAAAACAAGTAAATAAAAACAAGTAACACACATGGACAGTTATCCGGGGTGCTTAAGAATTAAAAACTAAACTCCTGTCGTGTGAACAGCCTTGCGGCGTTCCTGGCAGGGAACAAAACAAGTGCTATGTTTCAAATTCAATATGCTTTCATAAGCAAAGTTCAATTTCCAAAAATATCACCTTTAGTGGCGCACGCTTTTCGTTTATCCATCGATAGCGAATTGCTTCCACAGCAAAAATATCCTCCATCGCCCAGTTGTAAATACCTCCTTCATGTTTAATTAAATAATATTTACACTAAAACAACCTGTTTTATGGAAGAACTGGTTAAGCAGGTAGAGCTGCTGATAGATAATAAAGAAACTGATAAGCTAAAAGACTTTTTAGATGATTTGAATATTTCGGAGGTAAGCGAAATTATCGATGAAGCTGAGGAGTATGGTCCCATTATCATAGAATCTCTGTCATCTAACAGGGCGATGAACGTATTTCGTATTCTGGATTTTCCTGACCAGGAGCGGATTATGAAAAAGCTTTCTTCAAAACGGCTTACAGAACTTATTAATTTGCTTCCTGCCGATGACCGTACTTCGCTTTTCAGCGATCTGCATGGCGACTCAGTTAAAAAGCTTATTATACTGCTTCCACCCGAAGAGCGTAAAGAAGCACTTGCTTTACTTGGCTATCCTGAAGACAGTGTAGGCCGGCTCATGACCCCCGATTATGTAGCCGTAAAAAGGCACTGGAAAGTAAGCAAGGTTATATCTCATATACGAGATTATGGCAGTGACTCAGAAACTATTGACGTAATATATGTAATCGATGAAAAGGGTGTTTTATTGGATGACCTGCGGATAAGAGAGATCTTATTGGTGCATCCGGAAACACCCGTAAGCGATTTAATGGACAACCGGCTCATAGCTTTGCATACAAGCGACCCACAGGAAGAGGCTATCAATGTATTCAAAATGAATAATCGCGTTGCTTTGCCCGTCACCGATGACGACGGTATACTTTTAGGTATAGTAACCGTCGATGATATTTTGTGGATTGCACAGGAAGAGTACTCAGAAGATATACAAAAAATAGGGGGAACGGAAGTTCTTGATGAGCCTTATCTGGATATCTCTTTATTTGGCCTGTTAAAAAAACGGGTAGGCTGGCTTGTATTACTTTTTCTTAGTGAAACCCTTACCGCCACGGCAATGGGATATTTTGAAAAAGAAATAGAGAAAGCCGTTGTGCTAGCTTTATTTATTCCACTTATTATATCAAGTGGTGGTAATTCCGGTTCTCAGGCATCTACCCTTATTATACGTGCAATGGCGCTGGGCGAAGTAACGTTAAATGACTGGTGGAAAATAATGCGGCGTGAGCTGGTGTCGGGCCTCTTGCTTGGGTTTGTCCTGGGCTCAATAGGAGTGATACTTATTCTGTTAAGAAGTACACTGTTTGACATGTATGGAGAGCACTTTGTACTTGTAGGCTTTACAGTAGGAACTGCTGTTATGGGTGTGGTTTTGTGGGGCTCTCTGGCGGGTTCAATGCTTCCGCTTATATTGAAAAAATGTGGCACTGACCCGGCAACGTCTTCGGCGCCTTTTGTAGCGACGCTGGTAGACGTTACAGGTCTTATTATTTATTTCTCTATTGCTATGGTATTTATGCGTGATATTTTATTGTGATAAGTCTACCTTTGCATTCAACAAGCAGCACCTTATGTGTTGCGTTGAACTAGAAGTCTGTGAGGGTTTCGTAGTACCAAAATATAGTTTAATTAGTTAATTAATTTAAACTATATATTTTTACAAGTATATCAGCGTTAAGTTGCTATACAATTCATACTATTATTGAAAATATTGTATTCGTTTAATTTTTAAACAAAACAGAATCAAACCTTATAACATATATAGGACTAATGGTTAAATTATTTGCAGGCGGATTTCCCCGTGATTTAGATGAGCAGGAATTAAAAGACATTTTCAGTCAGTATGGTCTGGTTGAAGCTGTTAATATAGTAAGAGACAAGCATACAGGTATAAGCCGTCGGTTTGGGTTTGTAGATATGGCCGATGTGGAAGGTGCCAGACTGGCCATCGCCAACCTTCATGAAGCTAGTATAGACGGAGATACCATTAGTGTTAAGTATGCAGATGACCGTGAAAAGCAGAAAGAGCAGAATAAAAGGGTTGTTAAGCCGCGTCGTGAACCTTTGGATAAGCCTAAGGTTTATCAAAAGGTTGCTAAGATACCCGGAGCTTCCACTGGTAAGCGGCCTCGCAAGCGTATTAGTAAAACCTGAGTTGGTAAATCAATTTGGTAAAACGTTTTAACTCTAATGTTTAAGCTAAAAAAGGTTATATTGAAGTGGATAAGCTTAAACCTACTCATTACCTTTGATTATATGTATCTTTTCAATGTACGCGTTTATGGAATTCTTATAAGCGACCAGAAACAGGTGTTACTTAGTGATGAAGAAAGGGAGGGAGTTCTTTTTACCAAGTTTCCGGGTGGCGGACTTGAGTATGGAGAGGGGCTTATTGATGCTCTTAAGAGGGAGTTCATGGAAGAATGCAACACCTCAATAGAGATCTTAAAGCATGTGTATACGACAGATTTTTTTGAGAAATCGGCCTTTAATGAAAGCCAAATCATTAGCATCTACTATCTGGTAAGGGCGACTGGTAAGCTAAACTTTTTTTTTAAAGAACGACCATTTGATTTTGATGTACACTGTACATTAAAACAGTCCTTCAGGTGGATGCCGCTTGCCGAATTGCAGGAAGAGCATGTGACCTTTTTAACCGATAAAAGGGCTGTTCAAACTTTAAAGCAAAATGGAATATACTAATCTTACAGAGCGTGACCTTGCCACTGTTTGGCATCCTTACACCCAAATGAAGACAGCTAAACCCCCAATTCCTATTGTGAGAGGCGAAGGGGCCTGCCTTATTGATCATACCGGCAAATCTTATATAGATGCGGTTTCGTCGTGGTGGGTGAATATTCACGGTCATGCACACCCTCATATAGCTCAAAAAGTTGCTAAGCAGTTGATGGTGCTCGAGCATGCTATCTTCGCAGGATTTACGCATCCTGTTGCAGTTGAGCTTGCAGAAGGTTTACTAAAAATATTACCTCCTAATCAGGGAAAGATATTTTATTCCGATAACGGATCTACTGCTGTAGAGGTGGCACTTAAAATGTGCTTCCAGTATTGGCAAGACCGCGGTCAGCAACGTCAGAAAGTCCTTGTTTTTAACAATTCTTACCATGGCGATACTTTTGGAGCGATGGCTGTGAGTGCCAGAAGTGCGTTTACCGCAGCATTTGAAAGTATGCTTTTTGATGTGGTCTACGTTGATACTCCGAATAAACATAACATTGCTGAAATTAAGGCTTTACTGGCTGAGAGAAATAAGGATTTGGCCTCTTTCATTTACGAGCCGCTTATTCAAGGTTCGGGAGGCATGCTCATGTACGAAGCCGAATATCTTGATGAGCTTATAGGAGAATGCCGTAAGTACGGAATTTTTGCAATAGCTGATGAGGTTATGACTGGTTTTGGACGCACAGGCCGTTTGTTTGCATCGGAGTATATGGTTAATCAGCCGGATATTGTTTGTCTTTCTAAAGGCCTTACAGGAGGCACTATGGCTCTTGGCGTTACTTCATGTACTGATTTTATTTACAATGCGTTCCTTTCAGACGACAAATATAAGACTCTTTTTCACGGGCATTCGTTTACAGCAAATCCAGTCGCTTGTTCGGCCGCTCTAGCTAGTCTCGACCTTACCATTATGCCCGAAACCATGACCAATATTAAAAGAATAGAGGCCTCTCATAAACGTTTTGGTGATTACATACGCAAACATCCTAAGCTAAAAGATGTGCGCCAGACCGGTACCATCATTGCTTTTGAATGGAACACAGGTGAGGATACTTCATATTTTAGTGGTTTGAGAGATAGGTTGTATGAATATTTTTTGGAAGAGGGCATTATTTTAAGGCCTTTGGGCAATATTATTTACATACTGGCTCCTTACTGCATAAGCGATGAGCAACTAGAGTATGTGTATAGTCGGATAGAAAAGGCACTAGACTTGTTTTAGGAAGACCCATTGTCTTCCCGCTCCATATTGGTATATTCACGTAAATAACTAGCGTTAAATGGGATATAGAAGTTTGTCAGACTGTGTGGCCGACTTAGAACGGTCGGGCCGTCTGATAAGGATTAAAGAACAAGTGGATCCTTATCTTGAAATGGCGGCTATACACATGCGTGTATATGATCAGCAGGGGCCGGCTCTTTTATTTGAAAATATAAAAGGCAGCCCTTTTCCGGCAGTGTCTAATATCTTTGGTACGCTTGAAAGGTCGAGGTTTATTTTTCGCGATTCGCTTGAGCGTCTTAAAGTACTAGTTGATATAAAGTCAGACCCGTTAAAGGCGGTGAAAAATCCTTTCAAATATGCGGGGTCATCCTTAACCGCCTTGTCGGCTCTCCCGCTCAGAGTGGCTGGCAAACGGGCGGCCGTTAACTACGGAAGGACTTCGCTTGACGCCCTTCCGCAGATAGTTAACTGGCCTATGGATGGTGGTGCTTTCGTAACAATGCCTCAGGTTTACAGCGAAAATCCCTCAAAGCCCGGTATTATGGCTGCTAACGTGGGAATGTACCGTGTGCAACTAAGTGGCAATGATTTTATACAGAATAGGGAGGCCGGATTGCACTACCAGCTGCACAGGGGAATTGGTATTCATCAGACCAAAGCAAACGAACTGGGCCTGCCGCTAAAAGTAAGCGTTTTTATCGGTGGACCTCCTTCGCACCCTGTTGCTGCCGTAATGCCGCTGCCTGAGGGCCTTTCGGAACTAACCTTTGCAGGAGCACTGGGGAACAGGCGATTCAGATACTTTTATGATAAGGAAGGTTTTTGCATTTCGGCCGATGCTGACTTTGTTATCACCGGTATGGTTTACCCCGGCGAGGTGAAACCTGAAGGGCCATTTGGCGACCACCTTGGTTATTATAGCCTTGTCCATGATTTCCCTTTAATGAAAGTTCACAACGTGTATCACCGTCAGAACCCGCTCTGGTCTTTTACTGTAGTAGGCCGACCTCCTCAGGAAGATACCAGTTTTGGCGCCCTGATTCACGAAATTACCGGTGACGCTATTAAAGATGAGATCAATGGCTTGCATGAGGTGAATGCTGTTGATGCTGCCGGAGTACATCCCTTACTGCTTGCTATAGGCAGCGAGCGTTATACTCCATATACTAAGGAGAGGAAGCCGCAGGAGCTACTTACAATTGCTAACAGTATTTTGGGTAAGAACCAGCTGAGCCTTGCCAAGTATCTTTTGATTGCCTCGAGGCAGGACGACCCCGCTTTAAGTACGTCTGAAATTGATACGTTTTTCATTCATATACTTGAGCGTATAAACTTTGAGCGGGATGTGCATTTTTACACGAATACGACTATTGATACGCTGGATTATTCGGGTACCGGCCTCAACTCTGGTTCTAAAGTTGTATTAGCCGCCTCGGGAAGCACGTTACGTACTTTGTGGCGCGAGTTGCCCGATACATTCCGGTTGCCTGAGGCTTTCAACAGTTATTCTATGGTTATGCCAGGTATTATGGCGATAGAGCTTGACGCGTATAGTAATGAAAGCAATGCCGCTTATGAACTTGAAAAGTTAAGCGATTTCCTGAATGATACCGATTATGAAGGGCTGGGTTTAATTGTGGTATGCGATGATGCCGGCTTTGTAACAGCTTCTCTTAATAACTTCTTGTGGACTACTTTTACCCGAAGCAATCCTTCGCACGATGTGTACGGAGTTGATAGCTTTATTAAAAATAAGCATTGGGGCTGTAAAGGCCCTCTGATTATAGATGCTCGAAAAAAGCCTCATCATGCACCCGAGCTTGTAAAAGATGCTGACGTAGAAAAAAAGGTAGATTCTATTGCTTCTAAAGGCGGATCTTTGCACGGTATAATCTAATGCTACCGCTTGCCAGTCTTCACTGTTGTTCAGTTTATAAACCGGGCTTAGTCGCCTTAAAGGGATGCAGCGAAGATATCTTAAAACAAAAGGGTCTGCCCTTGATAAGACAGACCCTTTTGTTAATAGTTATTTAGTTAAAACTTAAATCCAACTGTAAGAAAAGCATTGTTGAATTTGCTTTTCATCTTTGCTTCCGGACTATAAACTGATTCGCCCTCGGCAGTTTTGCTTTGAGTAAACTCATAAGGAAATACTGAATAGTTATGGCTTGAACTTGTAAAAGTAGCATCAACAAAGAAGTTATTCATCCTGTATCCGAGACCTCCACTTACTGTATGAATGGGGCTTCCGATCCCTTTTTCCGGGTTGCCCTGATAATTGTATCCGGCTCTCAGGTACAAGTTGTCGAGCTTTGCTTCTCCACCAACACGGGCATTAACTGCTCCCTGATATAAATTAGCAATAAGTGCGTTGTCCTGGCTTTCGCCGGCATAGCCCTCCAGCTTCATTCCGGGGTAATCGACATACTCGATGTCTGCAGAAATAAAGCCGTGTTGTTGAATGAATACTGCTATACCTCCGCCTACTTTTAAAGGTGTCCTTAAATTATAATCAAAGCTATAAGGCCCTCCGGTTGATGAAGTGTAGTTCTTTTTAAGATCCAGATAATTTGTTTCTGTGTCCATAGAAAACTGATCTTCAATTGTATAGTAGGTTGGGCTTGTAAAATTTGCACCTATACGCACCGATTCGACAGGTTTATAGATCATACCAAGCTTTAAATTAAACCCGCTGCCTGTTGTGTTTTGGTTTGTTCTGAAGAAATGGTTGTATTCAGACTTATCTATAAACTGATCTCCATTTTCAATAAAGTTGGTCTCGCTGTTGTACCGTAATGTAGCAATGCCAATACCCATACCGATGTAAAACTTATTGCTTATGTTGGAACCTGCTGCAAAGTTTATTTCACTTTGGCCACCTGTATTTATTCTATCCTGCAATTGCTTAACCTGGGTAGCCACATTGCCCCCGTACAGTGGCTTATTTTGATTGTCGACAGCAACGCTGTCTATGAGAAAATGATCAAATGCCCAGTCGGCCAGAGGATTTGCCTTTGTGAACCCCTGTGTGTTGGCTATTTCAGCATAGTAATCGGCAATAGAGCTATTCTTATTCGTTCCCGCAAATGATGAGTTCTGAAAAAAGTTATTTGTGCGCGTATACGATATTCCGAAGTTGACATTAAGCAGGCCTCTTTGAGTGTCGTAACCATTAGGCACTCTGGACTTCGTGTTGAAAACAATTGAAGCATTGCTTAGGTTGAAGGTATTTTTCTTGCTTTTTTCTGATGAACCGAAGTAATCTGACGACATAGTAGAAAAGTTCAATTCGGGCGACAAACTGAATTCGGAGCTGTTGAAAAAGCCAAGCCCGGCGGGATTATTGCTGATGGCGCTTGCATCGCCACCTACAGCAATCGAGGAATTACCAATAGCTTTAATCCGTGAGGTTGACCCGTGCTGCGACCTAGAAAAACGCAAGGCATCCTGATTGTATTGAGCATAAGATGTAAAGGTGATCGCAGTAAAAGCGACCCCCGTGAAGATGTTTTTAAGATTCATTGATAGTGTTTTATGATAAGTAACGTTTAGCGGCTTCTGGTTGGTCTCTCTGATCGGTCGCCTCCGCGGCTATATCCTCCTCCCGACGATGGGGAGTAGGAGCCCCTATCCGGAGATGACATCCTTTCAGGCCTTTCCATTCTTGTGGGTCTGTCATACGTTGGTCTTTCTGTTCTCTCCGGGCGTTCCATACGTTCAGGTCTTTCTGTTCTTTCGGGTCTCTGCGGACGTTCAGTTCTGTCAGGCCTTTCAACCCGTTCCGGTCTTTGAGGGCGCTCTGCCACTGATCCGGGTCTGCTGATACGCCCTGGTCTTTCTGAGCGATCATACGTTCCTCCAGGGTACGCATTTCGGTCGGTTCTTTCTCTAACCGCCGGATTGCCTGATCCAAGCGAAGGCCTCGGACGATAGTTCCTGTCGCGCACGACGACCTGGCCGGGGTAATACCCGTAGCCATAGCCGGGATATCCGTAATAGGATAGCGGCCCCCAGTAATTGCTACGGTAACCATAACCATACATCATCCAGGGATTATACCCCCAGTAGGGACGCATGCCCCATCCGAAAGACATGGAAAGGCCGGAGCGATAACCCCATGGGTCGTTGAAATAAAAAGGATCATAGCGATAGCTATACCAGGGATCGTAGCTGTAGGTATACCAGCTATCGTAATAGGGTCGCCAGTAAGAACCATAATAGAAGCGATTAAGGCGGGATGCGTAACCATAATCGAAGTCATAGTCATTGTAATCATAAGCATCGTGCCTGCGGTTGCTTCCTCCGTATAGCTGCTCGTCGGTGCGGTAAGTTTTCTCTTTAGGCCTTTCTACAGCCAGCGCCTCCGTTCCTGTGCTGTAGACATCATCACCTGATGCCTGATTGGCCAGCTTTTGCGTTGTACAGGAACTTAAAAATAAGCCTGCCACTAAGCCTGAATATAGTATTTTTTTCATCGCGTGTTTTTTGACTTTCTTGTATTAATATAGACTGTTTTTTAAGGAAAAGGTTGAATGAAAATATGTTAAATGATCAGTTTAGTTTATAACTTTGCCCGATTAATAGAACACATATATAAATTTACTAAAAAACTTTAAATAAATGAGTAAGGGATTAACAAGCAGGGCGGATGATTACTCGCAATGGTATAATGAATTAGTTACTAAAGCAGACCTGGCTGAGCACTCTGCCGTGCGTGGGTGTATGGTGATTAAGCCTTATGGATATTCTATCTGGGAAAAAATGCAGGCTGCTTTGGATAAGATGTTTAAAGATACCGGACATTCTAATGCTTATTTTCCGTTGTTCATTCCCAAGTCATTTTTTTCCAAGGAAGCATCGCACGTTGAGGGCTTTGCCAAAGAGTGTGCCGTAGTAACCCATTACAGGCTTAAGAATGACGGAAATAATAATATAGTCGTTGACGAAGATGCGAAACTTGAAGAGGAGCTTATTGTAAGACCTACCTCCGAAACAATTATATGGAACACGTACAGAGGCTGGATAGAATCTTACCGAGACCTTCCGTTGCTTATAAATCAATGGGCCAATGTAGTTCGTTGGGAAATGCGTACTCGATTGTTTTTGCGCACAGCAGAATTTTTATGGCAGGAAGGCCATACAGCCCACGCTACTTCACAGGAAGCGGTAGAAGAAGCTGAGCGTATGCTTGAGGTATATGCGGATTTTGCTCAAAACTGGATGGCCGTGCCGGTAGTAAAAGGTATAAAAACGCCAAACGAGCGTTTTGCCGGTGCCTTGGAAACTTACTGTATAGAGGCTATGATGCAGGATGGAAAGGCTTTACAGGCAGGCACTTCCCATTTTTTAGGCCAGAACTTTGCCAAAGCTTTTGATGTGAAGTTTACTAATAAGGAAGGAAAACTCGATCATGTATGGGCAACATCCTGGGGAGTATCTACTCGCTTGATGGGGGCACTCATCATGGCTCACTCTGATGATGCCGGGCTGGTGCTGCCTCCTAAACTGGCACCTATACAGGTTGTGATTGTGCCAATTTATAAAAATGCCGAGGAGTTTAAGCAGATCGGCGATATAGCTGATGCTTTGATTGCCGAGCTTAAGGCCAAAGGAATATCGGTTAAGTACGATGACAGAGATACTCAGCGACCCGGCTTTAAGTTTGCAGAGTATGAATTGAAAGGAGTGCCTGTGAGGCTTGCGATAGGAGGACGAGACTTGCAAAACGGCACTGCGGAAGTAGCCAGAAGAGATACAAAAGAGAAAATGAGTGTATCAAGAGAGGGACTGGCAGATCGTTTGGAAAACCTTCTTGACGAAATACAACAGAATATATATAACAAGGCACTCCAATACCGTGATGAGCATATTACGGCGGTTGATTCTTACGAGGATTTTAAACGTGTGCTTGATGAAAAAGCAGGATTTGTGTCTGCTCACTGGGATGGCACCGCGGAAACTGAACAGCGTATTAAAGAGGAAACAAAGGCAACAATACGCTGCATTCCCTTGAACAATCCTAAAGAGGATGGCGCTTGCATCGTGACAGGGAAACCGTCTGCTCAGCGTGTGTTATTTGCCCGCGCTTACTAGTAGTTTATGGATAGAGATCAGCTTAAGGAGTTTTTAGACTTTAAAGCCGAGCAGTACAACCAGCCTGAGTTCATCGAAAACGATCCGATCTCTGTTCCTCATGCATTCAAAAGTAAACAGGACATTGAGATAATGGGATTTTTTGCTGCGACTCTGGCGTGGGGACAAAGAAAAACGATTATTAATAAATGTAATGAGCTGGCGGAGCGTATGGATAACGATCCGTATAATTTTGTTTTTAACCATCAGGAAGCCGACCTTAAAGCGTTACTTGGCTTCAAACATCGTACCTTCAATGATACCGACCTGCTTTACTTCATAAGCTTTTTCAAGCATCACTACAGCAGTTATCCGTCTCTTGAAAACGCTTTTTGCGGCTTGTCTGGCGAACCTTTAAACGCTGCTGAAACTACAGAAGAAGCGCTTAATTCCTTTCGTTCTTATTTCTTTAACCTTCCTTACGTTCCGTATAGAACCATGAAGCATGTAAGTTCGCCGGCTCAAAGGTCGGGCTGTAAAAGACTCAATATGTATTTGAGGTGGATGGTGAGAAAGGATGATAAAGGCGTTGACTTTGGGTTATGGGAAAACATTTCGCCCGCTCAGCTGGTCTGTCCGTGCGACGTGCATGTGGATAGGGTGGCAAGGAGGCTTAAGCTGATAAGTCGTAAAACTACCGACTGGCTGACTGCTGTCGAACTGACCGCACGTTTAAAAGAATTTGATCCGCTTGATCCTGTAAAGTATGACTTTGCACTATTTGGTCTGGGGGTTGAAGAAAAGTTTTAATAGTTATACATTATGCAACAACAACTTAATCGTCAGGATACCATTGTAGCGCCGGCGACGCCTTCTGGAAGCGGAGCTATTGGTGTTATTCGTCTTTCAGGGCCTGACGCTTTAAATATAGTCAATAAGGTGTTTAAAGGGAAGGACTTGCTTAGGCAGGCGTCACATACTGTTCACTTTGGAACTTTAAGGGACGAGAATACTATAATTGACGAGGTTCTGGTGTCGTTGTTTATAGCGCCGCATTCCTACACCCGTGAGAACGTGGTAGAAATCTCGACACATGGCTCTCAGTATATCACAGAGCGGGTTATCAAACTGTTAATTTCTAATGGAGCTAGGCCTGCACAGCCTGGTGAGTTCACTTTGAGAGCTTTTATGAATGGAGCCATGGACCTTTCACAGGCTGAGGCCGTGGCCGATCTGATAGCCTCAAATTCGGCTGCTTCTCACCAGATCGCTATGCAGCAAATGAGAGGGGGCTTTTCCAGCGAACTTAAAAAGCTCAGGGAGTCGCTTATACACTTTGCATCCCTTATAGAACTCGAACTTGATTTTGCGGAGGAAGACGTGGAGTTTGCCAACCGTGGAGAACTGAGGCGATTGATTGACACTATCCATTCATCACTGGAAAAGCTTATAAATTCATTCGAACAAGGCAACGTATTAAAAAATGGAGTACCTGTCGTTATTGCGGGCAAGCCTAACGTAGGTAAGTCTACACTTCTAAATGCTTTACTTAAAGAAGATCGCGCCATTGTATCTGATGTCGCAGGCACCACGCGTGATTCGATAGAGGACGAAATTACAATAGAAGGAATTGTATTTAGATTTATAGATACCGCCGGTTTACGTGAAACGAATGATGTAATTGAAGCAATAGGAGTGGAACGAACCAAAATTAAAATGAAGCAGGCAAGGCTCATCATCTACCTGTTTGATCCCGATCAGAATGCCTCTGAAATCAGGTCTCAACTGCAGGAGGCAGAATCGCTTTCCGTACCTGTGATCGGCGTCTTGAACAAGAGTGATCTCTTAAGCAACAGTTTCAGGGACGACATTGCGCAGCTTTCTCTATTGCCTATTTCTGCCCGTGACCAAAACGGACTGGATTTGCTCACCGCTACTATTCTTAAGAAAGTGCATCTGCATGAGCTAAGTGCCGATCAGGTAATCGTTACAAACATTCGCCATGTGGAAGCTTTAACAAATACAAAACAGGCGCTTGAAAGGGTGCTCGAACAACTTGATACCCCCACTGCTTCAGACTTCCTTGCAATGGACATCCGCCAGGCTTTGTATTTCTTAGGTGAAATTACCGGTAGCGTATCAACCGATGATCTTTTAGAAAATATATTTACTAAGTTCTGTATTGGAAAGTAACAATCAATAAACAACGATAAGTAAGGAGTAGTAAAACCTACTAAAGCCCTGTCAAACACTGTTTGTCAGGGCTTTTTGTTGCGTTATGATTTTTGGTGTTTGCTGATAATTGGTATTTATTTGTATCTTGTTTTGTATCTTTTCAATGAGATACAAAAAGATACAAGTTTTTGGTGCTTAGGGGGGAGATGATGAAACACAGGGAAACACAATGAAACATAGGGAAACATGAGTTCGAATATTTTAGTTAAACGGATTTGCGAAGAATGTGGTGCGGTGTTTTTAGCGAAAACAACCATGACCCGTTTCTGCGGTATGAGATGTAATCGGAAGAATTACAAGGGAAGAGTGAGGCAAAAAAAGGTGACTGCTAGCGACAAAGAGACTGCACAAAAAGTAGCACCTAAAAAAGCGACACTTCAGCAGGAATTTTTATCAATTAAAGATGTTTGTTTACTTTTAAGTATCAGTAGGACAACTTTATGGCGGCTGGCGAAAGAAAAAAAGATAAGAGTTAACAAGATTGGTGATCGCTCGATTATCAGTCGAAAGGAAATAGATAATTTATTTTAGGCGTATGGACCAAAGAACATCAGTCAACTTGAGAGAGAAGAAACTCGCCAATGGCATGTTAGGCTTGTATCTCGATTTTTATCCGCCAGTATTAATTCCGGAAACTGGCAAAACCACTCGTAGGGAACATTTAAAAATCCGTATTTATGAAAAGCCAAAGACTGCTCATGAGAAAGAAGTAAACCGATTAGGTAAAGCCAAAGCTGATAGCCTTCGTTCTCAGAGAGAAATCCAATTCATGAACAAGAGCTTTGATTTTAAAGATAAGCTCTCTTCCAAAATGGACTTCCTGGCGTATTTCCTAGCTAAAGCCAGGAAACGCAATCAATCAAAAGGGAATTATGACAATTGGTATGGTGCTTATAAGTACCTGAATTTATATACAGGTGGCCAATGTAAATTTGGGGATGTTGACGAAAGGTTTTGTGAAGGTTTTAAATCATTTTTGAGTACAGTAAAGTCTATTAAGTCAGATACCGTTGGCTTGGCTCAAAATTCCCAAGTAAGTTATTTTAATAAGTTCAAGGCTGCAGTTAAAGAAGCATTTGAAGACCGCTTATTTTCCATAAATCCGATTCTTCGCGTAAAAGGTGTTCCTCAAGCAGAAACGCAACGGGAATATTTAACACTTGAGGAGTTGAAAGCCATTAATGAGACCGAATGCGATCCACCCGTGTTGAAACGTGCAGCTATCTTTTCCGCATTAACAGGTTTACGTTGGTCGGACATGATTAAATTAACCTGGAGAGATGTGCAACATTCAGATCAGGATGGTTACTTCATTAGGTTTATCCAGCAAAAAACGCGCGGAATTGAAACCTTACCCATACCAGAACAAGCTTATGAGCAATTTGGGGAGCGTGGAGATCCTGATGATCGCATTTTTACCGGACTCAAATATTCCGCTTACACCAATGTGCAATTATCAAGGTGGATTTTAAGTGCCGGAATAACCAAGAAAATCACTTTCCATTGTTTTAGACATACCTATGCAACATTACAGTTGACGATGGGAACTGATATCTACACCGTTTCTAAGCTGCTAGGACATAGACATATCAAAACTACTGAGGTCTATGGTAAAGTGATCGACAAAAGGAAAATAGATGCCGCTAACCGAATAAAACTATAGCTCTCATGGAAATTTTAAGACCTGATCCATCCAGATTATGTAATGAAGGGTTAAATATTAACGTCTATAAATTATTGGAAAACGTCGGCGCTTATGATGTTTTAAGCATTGAATACCGATTAAGAAGCCTTCAAGTTGGCTATCGTATATTTTATAACTATGGCTTTTCTGCCAGCCAGTTTAAAGAATTTCATCATCAAAAAAGCCGGGTTAAATATTTAAGCGCTCTGATTTATCTGTTTTGCATTGGTATGAGTATACCATTGTGGATGATCGATTCGTCTTACTACTTATTTCTACTGCCTTTACTTGGAGGCATTTTAGTAAATAGGTTATATTTTAGCCAAAGATGGAAGGCTAATATTTTGCATGTCAAGGAGATATTGGCGGATCCTGAAAACCTAAGAGCGCTAATGTTAATAGATCCAGATGATATGGAAGGTATTAGACTTTTTGCAAAGAAGTTATTCTGGATTGATTTAGACGTAGTGGATGAAGATGACATATTAATTCGTGAAGAAACGGAGGTTGATCCCTCTAAGAAGATCTTGGCGGCTACTGATCCGCTCACTTTTAAAAGCATCTTTTTAAATGAAGACTTGTATCACGTAGCCGTAGAAAAACTTTCAGAGTATTTCACCGTCGAAGGGAAGTTCATCATGAATAAGAGAGGTAAGGCTTACCTCATTGCCATTTTATACGCCCTTGAATACCGAGGATATTTAAGGAAGACGAATCATTCTGTATTAGAAATTCAAGAAATTGCGTCTACTATTCTAGGTACTCCAGTAAGCGTTGAAACTGCGAAATTTACCGAAAGGGTAATCCGAGGTAAATACAACGAGATTTTAAGGTTACTACCAAAAGTTTAACTGTTGTCTCTTAAAGTGAAAAAATGACTTATTTTATAAGGTGCAGGATCTGGTCTATAAATTTCTTTGCTGAGCATATCCGAAAAATCTGTCTGTCATTGTTATGTTTTCGGCTTCGGAAATGTTGGCGATATTACAAGCATAATTCATTGCTGGAAATCCCCTATTATCAAGATATTTCTTCAGCCTTATTCCATTAATCTGTTTGTCTGCTTCTGGCATTAAATGGGGGAGCAGAAAACATTTTAGGACTGCTAATAATCCACCCCCATTTTTTGTTAAAAAGTAAAGCCAATATGGGAACTTTGAATCAAGCTCGACAACGAAGTTTCTTACTTCTGGAATTTCCCAAATTTCTTTTGTTGTATTATCGTAACCATCAAAGGACACTTCAATTCGTTCACGAAAATGGTTTGTAAATTCTACATCAGTAATTAACTGTTGGAGTATATTATTTGAAATCGAAATATCATTTCGATCAACCTGGTCCTTTGATATTATTATAGTCAAGAAGTCCACTCCAGCAGCCATTATTTCTTTTAAATTTGTTTTGTCACTGGTAATTACCGTACTTGTTGATTTAATTTTCACAGTTTCTGCCTTTAATGCGATGCTGACATCAGTTTCGGGTTGGTCGTAATATTCATTAATTGTATAAATGCCGGTTACGTTCCACCATTCATCTTTTAATTTTCTTGTTATGAGTAAATTAGAATATCCAAAAAGAATTGCATAAAGCACGTATACACCATAAATATAAGGTGAATTATATTTAAAATAGATTAATATTAAAGTAGCTAAAATGGCTAAAGTAACAAACAACTGTATGGCACCACCTTTTTCAATATACAAAGTAGCCGTCCTAGATTGATCTTCCATACCCGTTTGATAAGCTATCCAATAGTAGATTAAGCAGGTTGAAAGAATCATTGGGATAAGGATAATTTCTGCATTGTCTCTGAAAAGAAAATGCAGTATAACACTAAATACGGGAGTGTAACGCAAACTGTG
>DDAL01000025.1 GCA_002332615.1 Sphingobacteriaceae bacterium UBA2059
ATTAACAAAAAAAGCCTTTGGCAGGTACCAAAGGCTTTTTTTGTTAATAGATAGGATAATCGCTCTATATTTCTATAGTATAGAATAATCTATCTATATTAGATAGATATAGAATAAGACATCTATAGACATGAAAGTATATGCTGTAATAACAGGAGATATTATTGGATTTACTAAAGTAGCACCTCAATACCGGCAGGAGCTCGTGCATAAAGTCGAAGCATTAATTCAAAGCTGGGTTGAAGATAAAGCAGACGCACAGATATTCCGTGGCGATAGTTATCAGTTAGTATTGAGCCGGCCTGATATGGCATTAAGGAGGAGCATTCAGTTGATCTGCTGGTTTAAAATGCATCTGCCTGGTGCAGAACTCCATTTGGCTACCCGTATTTCCATTGGTGTTGGCACAATTGCTTATAAAGGTACAACAGTACTTAGTTCTGAAGGAGAAGCATTCCATTTGTCCGGACGAAATTTTGACCTCCTGGGCAACGAAGAGTACCTGGGGGTCTATACTTCAGATGAGGATAAAAACAAGGCTTTCAAAATAATACTTATTTTTATAAATAAATATATAAGTAACTGGACCAGGGGACAGGCAGAGGTTTTGTTTTGGCTGCTCGAAGGCAAGACGCAACAGGAAATTGCTGATATGCTTTCCGTTTCTCAGCCTTCGGTTAACAGCAGACTGAAACTTTCGGGGTGGAGAGAACTTGAACCGGCTATTGAGTATATTTCAACTGTAATAGATAAAACCTGATGGAATTAAACCTGCTCCTGCGGCTGCTATGCGCTCACCTGCTGAGCGATTTTATTTTGCAGCCTAAAAGCTGGGTGCTTGACAAGCAGCAAAAAAAAGGAAAATCTGTAAAGCTTTATTTGCACGTAGCATTAACCACTGTACTGGCTTATCTTTTTTCCGGCCAGTATGCAAATTGGCATATACCTGCAATTATTTTTACCAGTCACCTGGCAATAGACTACTTAAAATCCAGAACGAAGAACAACAGTTTCACTTTCTTTATTGTCGATCAGCTGGCGCATCTTCTTATTCTTGTTGTTTTAAGTATATCTACATGGACAAAGACCTTTCAGTATGCTCAGCAGCTTTTTAATGATACCAGGTTTTGGATCATCGTTTCTGGTTATCTCTTTGTAAGCTGGCCGCTAAGTATCATTATTGGTGCCGCCACGCAAAAATGGCGCGATCAGATAAATAAAGAACTGTCAGACTCCAAAAACCGAAACAGGAATGAGCAGCAGCAGGCTCATACGGGTGAACAAGGTCTGGGGCTTGCAAGCGCAGGCAAATGGATAGGAATTTGCGAGCGGGTACTTATATTAACCTTTGTTCTATTAAACCAATATAGTGCAATAGGTTTTCTTATTACGGCAAAGTCTATACTGCGCTTCAGCGAACGGGAATCAAATACTCAACTAAAAAGCGAATATGTTCTGGTAGGAACCTTGGTAAGCTTTGCATCGTCTTCTCTGATAGGTGTGCTTATGCAGCTGATGATATAGCTCACAGTCAATGATAATATACCGAGGTTACAGACTGTTGCTTCAAGGGTTCCAAAAAATAAATACTCACCAGAGTCTAAATTTCAGAAAGTGAATACGTATATACGTTTACTAGTTACCGTCTTATCGGCTATATGGCTCAATATCGCTACTCTATTCGCACAACACGGGTTTAATATCCAGCAACTGGATAACAGTTACGGATTATCCAACAGTTCAGTGACTACTCTTTACAGAGACACCGACAACCTGCTGTGGGTAGGAACCTGGGATGGCCTGAACATGTACGATGGAAATGATTTTAAGGTATATAACTATGATGGAGAGTCGCGAGACGAAGGATTGGGCAGTAACGTAATACAAGGTATTTCTCAAGGAAGCAGGAACTACATATGGATCAATACGGTAGGCGGCATTTCAAGGCTTGAAAAGCATACGGGTAAGTTGTCAAAGTATTTCTATGACAGCAGCCTTCGAAAAAGAATAACGGAAAAAGAGTTTGAACTGACAGCAAATCGTAAAGGACTTGTTTTTTGCTATAGCTTAAACGAAGGGCTTAACAAGTTTGATTATGCCAGCGACAAGTTTGTTAAGCTTAATATCGGAGATTATAAAATACTAAAGTTACATGTTGATAGTTCAGGCTTGCTTTGGGTTTTAACAGACAGGAAAGAGGTATTGGTTTTTGAAAACCAGCCCTCCCTCAAATTAAAGCACGTATATAAATCCAATCAGGGGATCACTAACTTTCACACCTCTTATCATTCAACATTTATTGAGTCGAACAACAAGCTGTATAAAGTTGGAACTAAGTTCGACGTAACCAGAATTCCTGGAACCTTTTCAAGGCTAACCTCAATTGCCAACTATAAATCGCATTATTTCATTTTATCATCCGGCAGCGGTTTAAAGGTATTCAACAACCTCTTCGAGCCATCCTCTTTCTTACAAGATCAGCTGCGTGGTTTAGAAAAAGTCAAAGTCACCAGCTTAAGCTCATCTCCGGCAGTTTTGTGGCTGGGTACAGACGGGAAAGGCCTCATAAAGATTTACTCCAAAGAAAGCATCTTTGAAACCGTTGGCAAAGAAAAGTCTTTGTTGGAAAAGCCGGTCAGGTCTTTTAATTATGTTAATGGGGCCTTATGGGTTGGCACAAAAGGGCAGGGGATATTACAAATTAGAAACTTTGAAGCCAATACTAAACAGTGGGATATCACGTATCTCAATACACTAAACGGGCTGAGTGACAACTCCGTTTTTAACATCTGCAAGACCAGAAAGTATGTTTATATAGGAACTGATGGACGCGGTATTAATGTCGTTGATATAGCGCGCAACAAACTTTACAGCTGGGATAAGATACAGGGTACAGAAAAGCTTCCCGGTTTTAGCTCGGTATATAAAATTCTTGAAGACAGAAACGGATCTCTTTGGTTGGGTACCAGCGGAAGCGGATTAATCAATGTGAGTTTCTCTGCAGATTCAAAAGGAAACATTGCGGTGAAAGCATTTAAGCAGTTTTTGTCTGAAACCTCGGCAGGACTCGCAAACGACATCATTTATGATTTGGCAAGCAACGACGACCGATACCTGTGGATAGCTTGCAGGTACAATGGCTTAAGTGTTTACGACAAGCTGGAGGGTACATTTAGAACTTTCAGAGCGTTCTCCTACCATGGCAGCCTTTCGAATAACGATATCCTGTCTCTTCGTCACACTCCTGATGGAGGGTTGTGGATCGGCACAAGCTATGGGTTAAATTATTTGCCAAAGAGTCAGATGCGAGAGGAAAAGCCCCTGTTTGATAAATTCACCATGAATGAAGGACTGCCAAATAATACTATACATGGTATAGAGCAGTATGCCGACAATATATGGCTGAGTACAAACCGTGGACTGGCAAAGCTTAATGTTACTTCCAGAATGATCAGCTCATACTATGATAAAGACGGGCTCCAAAGCAATGAGTTTAGCGATGGAGCTGTATGGAAAGCAGACAACGGACGTTTGTTTTTCGGGGGTGTAAACGGATTTACCTATTTCTTTTCTCAGCGTTTGGCTCAAAGCGAAAGTGATGTTAGGCTTATACTTTCAAAGTTAGAAATAGGAGGAGAGCCTGTGAACGAAAAACGTGTCCAGGTGCTTGGTAACAAAGGATACGAAGTTCCTTACTATACAACAAAACGCGAGTTAAACTTCTTCAGGCTCGTGATTAAGCCCATAACGCACAGGGGCTTCGTTGAAGAAAATATCAATTATAAGCTGGAAGGCTTAGACCGCAGGTGGAGTTTTACGGGCGACAAGAGGGAAATAAGTTATACGAATGTACCTCCCGGCAGGTACACTTTGCTGGTGCGCTGGAAAGATGGAAGTGGTAAGTGGAAAAATACTGTCGCGGTGTTAACATTGCAGGTAAAGCAGTATGTATGGCTATCCGGTTATGCTTTAGCCGGCTATTTTCTGATTATAGGTTTATCAATTTACGGTGTTTTTGTCTACCGTAAAAATAGACTTCGGATGAAATATAAGCTTGCTATGGAATATGAGCTAAGGCAAAAGGATGAAGCCATGCATCAGCAGCAATTAAATTTTTTTACAAATATCGCCCATGAGTTACAAACCCCTCTTACGTTGATCGTAGGTTCAATCGAGTTTTTTCTCTCATCAAAACATAAAAAAAATATAAGCGGTAATGAAAGTAATTACTTCTTATCTGTTGTCTATCATCATTCCATCCGCTTAACTTATTTAGTTCAGCAATTACTTGAATTTCGAAAGTCTGAGGCAGGGCATTTACAAAAACACGAAAACTACGTTGACGTAAGCAAGATGTTAAATACCCTTTCACTGCTTTTCAGAGCAGAAAGCGAAAGGCAGAATAAGAGCTATTGTATTGAAGTAGAAGAAGGTATAGCCGGCTTTATAGACAAGGATAAACTGGAGAAGATCCTTTTCAACCTGCTCTCGAACGCTTTTAAGTATACGAAGGCGGGGGATCGTATAACGTTTACAGCTAAACGAGCGGGTGCTGATCCCAACGTATTAATAAGGGTCTCTAACTCGGGTTCAAAAATTACCGCAGAAGAAGCTATGTATGTGTTTGGCAGGTTTTATACTGCTAATCAGTCGGATTCAGGCACAGGTATTGGTTTAGCGTTCGCACAAGAGCTTGCAAAGCTTATCGACTCGAAAATTCAGGTGAGCGTCTGCGATGGTGTGATCGTTTTCGAACTTAAAGTACTCATAAAAGAGTCGTCCGATACCGCTCCCGAAAATGAAGTTGTTACCTCGGCTCCTTCATCTCTATATAAACCCTTGCTAAAACATTATGACCTGCCTGCAATCAAAGGGTCTGACGAGGAAAATAAAACGAGTCTGATTAGTGAGCTACATGAAGCTAAAGCAGGGACTGTACTAATTGTTGAAGACGATCCGGAACTGAGGTACTTGCTACATCAGATATTAAATGAGCTCTACACTGTTTACGAGGCCTCCAACGGAGAAGAAGCCTTGTCGGTTATAGCTGTCAATCCCCCTGATATTATAGTTAGTGATATTATGATGCCCGGTATGAATGGCTACCAACTATGTAAAACGATAAAAAACACACCGGCTACATCACAAATTCCTTTTATTATTCTTTCTGCTAAAAGTGAACAGACAAGCAAGCAGGATGGGTATATGTTAGGTGCTGATGCTTATATTTCAAAGCCGTTTGACACAAGTTATCTTTTGCTCCGCATCCAAAAGCTGTTAGACAACCGTAATAAAAGTCAAAATATTATTAAAGATCAAAACCTCAATAACTTTTTCATCGATCTTGATATTGCAGACCTTGATAAAAAGTTCCTTGAGGATATCCTTAAAGTAATAGAAGAAAGACTTGATGATACCGGTTTAAATGCTAGTGCAATAGAGTCGGGCTTGGCTATAAGCAAAATGCAGCTATATAGAAAGTTGAAAGCCCTTACAGGAATGACCCCTTCGGAATTTATTAAACGGGTTAGATTAAAGTTTGCAGCTGAAATGCTCCTGACATCCAAGTACACGGTTTCAGAGATCTTCTATAAAACAGGATTCAACAGTAAATCCTATTTTTTCAGAGAATTTAAAAAAGTATATCAGTGCGCCCCAAGCGAGTACAGGTTAAAGCACAATGAACCCTCATTATAAGCGCTAAGTGTCTAAAATGCATACTTCTTAGTCCTATAAGGTGCTTTTGTGCACTAAAATGAAAGTATAGTGTACCTCTTCTGCTTCCATATGCAATAGTTTTGTTGAACCAAAATTTAAACGTATGAAACGAAACAGGTACTTGTTAATTGGCTTAATCAATATTTTTATCTTATTTTCTTTCAGCAGTATTGCTCAGGTTAGAATAACCGGTAAGGTGACTGATGAAAGCAACCTTCCCCTTCCGGGAGTAGTTGTAGAGCAATCTTCAACCGCTAATAAGGTTCCTACCGATGCAGACGGAAACTTTAAGATCAGCCTACAGCCTAAAGGAAGCCAGTCGTTGACCTTCAGGTTTATCGGCTATAATACCCTAACCGTTCCCTATACAGGAAACGCGGTAATTAATGTTAAGCTTAAATCCAGTACAGCAAAGCTGGAGGAAGTTGTTGTGGTTGGATATACCTCTCAGCGAAAAGCGTCTATCAGCGGGGCTGTGAGTACAGTAAATATGGGCGATGTTGAAACGCGAAGGGTGCCAAGTGTTTCGCAGGTTTTACAGGGGCAGGTAGCCGGTGTGCAGATTACCCAGTCGACCGGAGCTCCCGGAGATCCGATCGATGTACGTATCCGCGGAGTTGGTACCATCGGAGATAACAGTCCATTATACATTGTGGACGGGAACCCGGTCAAGGATATATCGTTTTTAAACCCATCGGATATCAAAACATTTACAGTTCTTAAAGACGCTGCATCAGCAGCTATGTATGGTTCAAGGGCTGCCGGCGGGGTAGTTGTAATAACAACAGCACAGGGAGTAGCAGGAAAGTCGTCACTTGAGCTTAATTACTATAACGGCATGCAAAAGGTCACCAACCTTCCTGGAATGCTGAATGCAAGTCAATATCTTAATAAGGTAGAAGAAGCCTGGAATAATGCCGGCTACTCGGACAACCCTTACACGCTTGAAAAAGAAAGGAGTAATTTGGCCAATACAGACTGGCTGGGAGAGCTGTTTGAAACAGGTCACTCTCAAAACTTACAACTTACTTCAAGCGGAGGATCTGAAAAAGTGCAGTACCTGCTTTCGGGAGGGTATTACGGACAAAACGGAATAGTCATCTTTGATAATGACAAGTATCAGCGCCTAAGCTTCAGAGCTAATATAAACTCTAACGCTACTGAGAGAATAAAGGTTGGAACAAACTTTCAAATATCCTATTCAAGGCAAGACTGGCTATCTTCAAAAGGCGACGCGCCTGGAATTATAAGACATGCTCTGCTCAGGCCTCCTGTTATTGCAGTAACAAAAGATCCGTCCAGCCCCGGCTATAAGGAGTCTGATCCTTACACCGATCTGCCATTTTACACCAAGGTAGCTAACAAAGGAGTATGGAGCGAATTGTATGAAAAGACCTCCAATCCTATTGCTCTCGCCCATTTTTCAAATGACAAAAGAGATGTATACAAAACATTTGGTAATGTTTATGCTGAGTATGGCTTTTTAAAAGAGAAGGAACTGAAGTTCAGAACTAGCCTGGGAATCGATTTAAACCTTTATCATAATAAAGCATTCAGGACTAATTTCGGCGATGATGATAATGGAGGGAATGATCTTGACAAGGGCAAAGGCCTTGGAAGACAGAACAGGCCAAACTCACTCAGCGAAGAACGGGGTCAGGATATGAACCTCACATGGAGCAATACGCTTAACTACATCAAATACATTAATAAACATTCTATAAACGCCTTGGCAGGCACCGAGTTCATCCGTAATAACTCATCAGGTCTGTCCGCTTCCAGAACCAGGTTCGATTATACCTCCAGTCCGTTTCAGTATCTTGATTTTGGGAACACAAGTGCAGACCTTTGGAACGGCGGAAGTGCAGCAGAGCATGCCCTGTTTTCTTTATTTGGTTCGGCAACATACGTTTATAATTCCAGGTATATGATTACGGCCAATTTAAGGGCCGACGCATCTTCCAGGTTTGGTGAAAACAATCAGTGGGGTTATTTCCCTTCTGTCTCTGCCGGCTGGACAATATCTCAGGAAGACTTTATGAAAGATGTAAAATGGCTTTCAGAACTGAAACTCCGGGCCAGTACCGGCAAGTTGGGTAACCAGCAAATCCCTAACTATGCGTATCTGACATTGCTGAGGAAAGATGGCGACCGGTATTTACTAGACCGTTATGGTAACCCCGATCTAAAGTGGGAAACAATTACCCAGCATAATATTGGTCTTGACGCCGGTTTAGCTCAAAACAGGTTTTATGTATCCCTGGATTACTTTATTAAAAATACAAGCGGAATATTGTTGCCTATCAACCTTCCCGGCTTTGTTGGAAACGTAAAACCGACCTATGTAAACGCTGCCGAAGTTGAGAATAAAGGCTTCGAAGTTGCAGCTAGTTACCGAAAGAACACGGGCGATTTCAGATATTCTATCAGCGCTAATATGGCTACGTTGAAGAATAATGTCAGAAAGCTGCACCCTAATTATCCAAATATCACAGACACATATACGAGGACATCGGTGGGCCACCCGCTGGGATCGTTCTACGGTTATAAAATGGAAGGCATTTATCAGAATAGCTCGGAGATAAAGCAACATTTACATGGTACAAATAATCCTACAGAACAACCCGGGGATATTAAGTTCAACGATCTTGACGGAAATGGCCGGATCGACGATTATGACAGAACGTTTACCGGCAATCCTATCCCCAAGCTAAACTATGGTTTCAATCTGTCCGGAGGCTTCAAAGGCTTTGACTTATCAGTTTTGTTGCAAGGTGTAAGTGGTGTTGATAAGTATAACGAAGGCAAAAAGATTCTGGACTATGACACTCGTCCATTCAATTACACCACCAACATACTGAACAGCTGGAGTGGAGAAGGGTCAACAAATACAATACCCAGAGTAAGCTTTACCGACAATGGAAGTAGTAAGGTATCAAGCATTTTTGTCGAAGATGCGTCCTATTTCCGCGTAAAAAACGTAGAACTCGGGTATTCTCTCAATAGCTTTTTAAAGGCCAGGAAAATAGGAGTGCAGGCAATACGCTTATATGTTTCTGCACAAAATTTATATACACATACTAGTTATACAGGTCTTGACCCTGAAACGATAGATGCTGTTGATATGGGCACCTATCCTCAGGCAAAAGCCTTTTTGATTGGCTTAGATGTTAAGTTTTAAAACCGAAGAAAAATGCAAAAGAAATTAATATATACTGCAGTTGTGTTTTCTTGTTTGTCTCTTCTTGGATGCAAAAAAGAACTTTATAAAGATCCGATAGGTTTAATAACCCCCGGTCAGGTTACGGCTACCCCAACGGTAAATACCATAGCCTCCTCAGTTGACGGTTCTTATCAGATGCTATCGAACACCTTAAACCTCATTGGCAGGTGGGCATGGGCTCAGGGAACAGTTGTCAGGCCCGACTTTGTGCTTCATGATCTGGCTTCCGGCGATATGCAGAAGAAGTGGGCGCTTGATGGAGATCAGCCATGGATGGATGAAGTAGCAGGCTTTAAGTTTACATCTAATAACGGTGCTTTTAATGGTATCTGGAGTTTTGATTATGAAGGAATATCAAGAGCCAATCAGGCCATTCAATATCTTACCGATCAAAACTTGCTATCCGGCTTAAACATGGCCGAAGCCCTTAGGAACAGGTATCTCGCTGAGGTGTTATTCTTGCGCTCATTTTATTATTTCGACCTGGTCAATAACTTCGGTGACGTCCCGTTGGTGTTAGAGCCACTTACAAGCTTTAGCGATGCATATGCGGCAGCAAACCGGGTACCTGTTGATCAGATCCTTACGCAAATAAGTAAGGACCTGGCAGAGGCAAAGAAGCTTATGCCTCAGTCCAAATATTCAAACGAATCAGAAAAGTGGAGAGCTTCTCTCGGAGCTGTAATTGCCCTGCAGGCAAAAATGGCGCTTTACCAGAAAAAATGGGCTGAAACGGTTTCTCTAATTGATGAGTTGGAGCGCTTGGGCTATTACAAGCTTAATAGCAATTACTTCGACAGTTTTAGTGTATCAAAGGAATTTGCAGATTCAGAAGTCATATTTGCTCATGATCATCGAATGGGAAAGCTTCCGAAAAGCGGGAACGGGCT
>DDAL01000027.1 GCA_002332615.1 Sphingobacteriaceae bacterium UBA2059
TTTGAAAACTCCACCCGTACTCGTTTATCTTTTGAACTTGCCGAGAAAAGACTTTCGGCAGATATTATTAATTTTTCTGCATCCTCTTCATCAGTTAGTAAAGGAGAAACATTAATAGATACAGTAAATAATATACTGGCCATGAGGGTAGACATGGTCGTTATGCGCCACCCCTATCCGGGTGCCGCCGTGTTTTTAAGCAAGCATGTAAATGCGCAAATTGTAAATGCTGGCGACGGGGCACATGAGCATCCAACTCAAGCTTTGCTTGATGCATATTCAATAAGAGAAAAGCTTGGATCTGTAAGAAATAAAAAGGTAGCTATTGTAGGCGACATTCTGCACTCAAGAGTAGCTCTTTCTAATATACTTTGTTTACAGAAACTAGGGGCCGAGGTAATGGTATGCGGGCCCACTACTCTAATACCAAAATACATAAGATCACTTAATGTTAAAGTTGAGAATAACCTTATTAAAGCCTTGGAATGGTGCGATGTAGCCAATATGTTAAGGATACAAATGGAAAGACAAGATATCAAGTATTTCCCTACCTTGCGCGAGTATTCTATGATGTATGGCCTGAATAAAGAGATACTTAACTCGCTCGATAATGAGATTGTAGTAATGCATCCGGGGCCCATTAACCGAGGAGTAGAAATAACAAGCGATGTTGCGGACAGCAAGCAGTCAATTATACTAGACCAGGTAGAGAATGGAGTCGCTATACGAATGGCTGTACTTTATTTACTTGCCGGTCAGCGGCCGCAGTGATGTTATACTAGGGTAAAAATATCTAGTTAAACCCGAAGTTAACTGTTTTTAACATTTGTGAATTTACCCTGTGAATATCATAAAATGTATTGTATTTTAGCAATTTTTGATCAGATATGCTTAAAAGATATTTTCTTGCGTCCACCTTTCTGCTTTTAGGCACCAGCCTCAAGGCACAAGAGCCAGAGTGGTTTAAAGTAAATGAACACTATAAAAGTGGTTTGGAGCTACTTGAGAAAGGAAAATTTGTTGCTGCAAGCGAGCAGTTTAGCAGAGTGAGCCGCTCGAGGTTCTCTCCGGAGAAAACGGGCACAGAAGNNGGCAAACAGATTTCTCTTATAAAAGAAAACGCACAGTTTTATCAGGCCGTTTGCGCGCTGGAGCTGGGCAATAGCAATGCAGAAGCTTTGTTATTTAGATTTATCGAGGCCTACCCCACTAGTGCTAAGTCCAAATCCGCCTACTTACAGGTTGGTAAATCTTACTATAACCGCGAAAACTATGCTAAAGCCATTGAATGGTTTACCAAAACTACAGCCAGTGGTCTTAGCGGAAAAGATAATGATGAATATAAGTTCAAGCTTGGTTACTCCTACTTCGCGACTAAGCAGTATGACAAAGCCTTGCCTTATTTCACTTCCTTGAAAGAATCTAATAATGCTTACAAGGAATCTGCCATATATTACTATGCTTATTTAAGCTATCTGGATGCTGACTATAAAACAGCTTTGAAAGAATTTGAGCGTCTTAAGAACTCGAACTTGTATAAATCAAGTTATCCATACTATATATCTGCTTTGTATTTTCTGGATAAACGCTACGACGATGTACTTTCATATACCATTCCGGCAATAAACGATATTGATGCAAAATACAAGGCAGAGATGTATCGTATTGTTGCCGCCACTTATTTTGCCCGCTCTGACTACAGTACTTCGCTAAACTATTACAAGAAATTTCAAGAGCTAGATAAGGGCGAAACGCAAAACAACCAGGATAATTACCAGATTGGGTATATTTATATACAATCTGGCCAGACTGACAAAGCAATACAGGAACTTGAAAAGATGTCATCCCCTGATATGCATTACCAGGCAGGTATGGTTATGCTTGGTAAGGCTTTCATAAAAACCGGCAATAAGCAATCTGCCCGCAACGCTTTTTTCAGAGCTTCGAGGCTGGATTTTGATCAGTCGCTTAAGGAAGAGGGGCTGTTAAACTATGCCAAGCTTTCTTACGATCTGGAATTCTATACGGTTGCGTTGGATGCTGTTCAACAGTTTCTTAAGTCGTACCCTGCTTCTGCGAGAGTAAACGAAGGCAAAACGCTTCTTGGTCAGGTTCTGCTGTCAACTAAAAACTATAAAGAGGCTGTAAATATTTTAGAGACCATTCCTGATAAGAACGAAGATACAAGGAGCGTGTATCAAAAAGTGACGTATTACCGGGGATTAGAGTTTTATAATGAGAGAGCATTCGAAAACAGTATCTCTATGTTTATGCGTTCGCAGCGTAATCCTATTGATAAGGAGCTTGAGTCTCTTGCAACATACTGGCTGGCGGAAGCGATGTTTGAAGTCAGGAAATACGGAGAATCTGTTGCTCAGTTTGAGAAGTTCTTGTCTTTACCGGCATCTAAAAAAACGGATGTGTATAATTTTGCCAATTATGCTCTGGGTTATTCGGCATTTCAAAATGAAAGCTACAGCAAAGCTGCAAACTACTTTTCGCGCTTCTTAAGCGGGACCGAAAAAGACAAGAATACTATACAGGATGCCACCCTCCGACTAGCAGATTCGTACTTTGTAATGAAAAATTATGGAGCAGCAATGCAGCACTATAATACTGTAATCGCTTCTCAAAGAGAAGGTGCTGACTATGCCTTATTTCAAAAAGGCATGATACAAGGCCTTCAGGGAGCTCCTGATGCGAAAATAGCTACCCACCAGGCTTTGCTTGAGCGTTTTCCTTCATCGAACTATGCTGATGATGCAGGTTTTGAAATGGCCTATACTTACTTCATAAAAGGCGAGAATGATCGCTCGAAAACCGATCTTGAACGGCTAATTCAAAAATATCCCCGAAGCAGCTATGTGCCTCGGGCACTCGTAACAATAGGCCTGGTACAGTATAATCAAAACAATGACGATGAAGCTTTGGCAACTTTCCAGCGGGTGGTTAAAGACTATTCAACCACTGATGAGGCTAAACTTGCACTGGAGTCTATTAAGAACATCTATCTTGATAAGGGCGATGCTCAAGGGTTCCTGGGTTATGCCAATACCACCAGCATTGGTAACCTTTCTACTTCGGAGCAAGATAACTTTACGTTTCAAACGGCCAACTCTCTCTTTTTAAGAGGACAATATCAGGCTGCCTTTGATGCTATAAATGCTTACTTTGATAAATTTCAGAAACCTATTCATGACAAGCATGCTAAATTTATAAGAGCCGAAAGCCTTGTAAAACTAGGCAGACCTGATGAGGCAATTCCGGACTATACCTTTATTTTAAATGACTGGACCAGCGAATACACCGAGCGAGCACTGATAAGTATATCAAAGCTTCATCTTAATCAGAAGAAATACAATGAGGCGGTTGTCTATCTTAAGAAGCTTGAGCTGAACTCCGAATATAAAGCTAATTATGGTTTTGCAGTTAATAACCTCATTGAAGCTTATAGCAGTATGGGTATGCCGGATGATGTGCTTAAGTATTCGAAGATTATCAATGAGTTTAACCGCTCATCCGAAGAGGATAAAAACCGGGCCAGCTTGTATGCTGGAAAAGCTTATATGCAAAAAGGCGATACCACTACTGCTTTTAAAGAGCTGAGTGCGGTTGCGGGCAAAACTACTACGGTTGTTGGCGCCGAGGCTAAGTACAATGTAGGGTTTATACAGTATAAGCAGGGTAATTATAAGGCTTCTCAGAAAACCCTTTTCGACCTGGTGAAGAACATGGAATCACATGACTACTGGGTTGCTAAAGCTTACCTGTTACTGGCAGATAACTATGTTGCCCTTAAAGATACGTTTCAGGCTAAAAGTACCTTGCAAAGTGTGATTGACAATTACACAGGTAAGGATGATATATTGCCTGCTGCAAAAGCTAAGCTTCAGTTGTTGAACAAGAAGAAATAATCCAATGAAATTGAACTCCCTATTATTTAGATTTACTGCTTGTGCCCTGTTATATCCTTTAGGCATCTCTGCTCAGGAAAAACCGGATACAAAAAAGCCCGAAGGTTCTTTAACTGAGGAAATTGTTGTTGAGCGTCCTTACAAGCCTGTACTTGCCGATGCTTCGAAAATACGTCGGAGCCCGGACCTAAGTACTTCCAAGAATTATAAAACAGAACTAAAATATGCTTTGTCTGATAAACGCTTAGACCTAAACAGCGAAATCAAGCAGCTACAGGCTCAAAAGGCTGTTGAAGACGCCTTGAAGGCGCTTAAAAACAATTATATTAAAGCGGGCTTTGGCAATTTTAAAACAGCGCTTGGCGAAATATATATTAACAATGGTCCCGATGAGGGTTTGCAGCTGGGCGCTTTTGCAAAGCATCTGAGCCTTTCTGGTGATCTGGAAAAACAAAAGTTTTCTCATCAGCAGGCTGCTGTATTTGGTAAAAGCATTCTAGATCAGACCACTCTTAATGGCGCTATTGGCTTTGACAAATATTCAACCTTCTTGTATGGTCAGAACCCTGCTACCAAGCTGCCGTTCACAGCTGATCCTTCTAAAAAGTGGTTTAGCACGGTCAGTTTGATGGGAGAAATTTTAAAAAATCCTTCAACTTCAGAAGATGAGCTTGATTACGCGCTTAAAGCAGATATCTATGCGCTTTCTGATAACTATGACGGCAAAGAGCGGTCACTTGTATTAAGCGGCCTGGCAAATAAAAAGTGGAATATTTTTAATATTGGCCTGGACGCCTCTTTAGAGTTAATCAAGACGAAAGATTCTGCAACCACATTTAACAGTAATTCTTTTAAAGCCAGTCCTTACATCAAGCTACAGGATAAGAACTATATGATCTCTGCAGGAGTAAACCTCACCCAAGACTTTGGTACGGAATCTAAATTTCATTTGTTTCCTTCAATAGCGGCAGAAGTGGCCATAGTTCCTGAAAATGCAAGCTTATTTGCCGGTTATACAGGCAACTCCTATGCTACAACTCTGAAGGACTTGTCTGAAAAGAATCCATTTTTACATGAACGTGTTGAGATCAAAAGCATGACAGAGGACATGAATGCTTATGGAGGTATTAAGGGAAATGCAGGCTCGGCTTTTGGATATAAAGCCAGTATTACATTTAAGAAATTAAAGGATATGCCTTTATTTCTGAATAACAGGCTAAATCCTGAAAGTTTCGATATTGTTTATGATGATATCAAAATGCATACGTTGAGTGGTGAGGTAGATATTCAGGTATCTGAAGTACTTAACGTTGGTGGAAAACTGGAACTCAATGGATACAAGACAACTAAGGAGGAAAAGCCTTGGCATATGCCAGACATGCGGCTGGTGTCCACAGCGAAGGTTAACATCATCAGACAGCTTAATATCAATGCGGAGCTTATTTATAATGGGCAATCATTTTCACAAGGTATTGCTCCTGACTTTAATATAGTAAAACTAAAGTCTTATATGACGTTGAGCACAGGTGTAGATTACACTTATAAGGACAAAGTTGGTGCATTTCTGAAGGTAAACAATATTTTTGGAAATGAATACCAACGCTACCTTTATTACCCGCAGGTAGGTTTGAATGTAGTTGGAGGTCTCACTTTTTCCTTTTAGTATCGCGCACAGATGAATATTGCTCAACATGTACTTGAGTTGCTAAAGGAACATAAAGAGATTGCTCTTGGTGGCACAGGCGTATTTTTCAACGTCTTCTCTTCTGCATCCAGGGATTCGAACGGCATATTCCTGCCCCCCACTTCTTATATAGATTTCAGAGCAGAAGATACATCAGACGTTGTACTGCTTAACTACATCAGCAATGTTGAGAATGTCGATCAGGGCACTGCACGCCAGTTAATTGATCGTTACAGTGCCTCTATACAAAATTCTTTAATTAACACCGGCAGCGCTGACATCAGACCTCTAGGCATACTAAAGGCTGATGCCGAATCCTACAGGCTTATGGATAACGCATCTGATAACAGGTATTTCGGCCTTGAGCCACTCCGGGACTTGGCGTTCGTGCCGGTTAAAGAGCCTGCAATAGCTGATGTGGTTGCAGGGGATGAAGTTAACTATGAACCTGTTGTAAGGGGAAGATTGCCGTGGACTATTATTGTAACGGCTCTATTTATTATTATAAGTCTGGCTTACTTTCTTTACCCGCACCTGTTTGATCTAAAGTCTGACAGGCCCATACAGGTTGTACATGAGTCCAAAACGGTAGCAGCTGCTCCCGTTGCGAGCATAGATACTTCAGGCTCCGATACTTCAGGGGTAGTTACTGCCGTTAATGAAGTGTCTGTTGATACGGCTCCCAGTGCTTCTGAAGTATCCTATGAAGTTATTGTAGCTTCTTTCAGGTCTGAAACCGAAGCAAATAGCTATTTGGCTATCCTTAAACAAAAAGGTAAGCCGGCTAAAGTCATTGCAAACAACAGGAAAACAAGCTTTAAGGTAAGCCTTGGTTCGTATAAGAACTATGATAAGGCCAATGAAGCTAAAAGAATCGTTCAACAAAGCTTCAATAAAGAAGCGTGGATTTTAACAGTTAACAATAAAAAATAAATTAATATACAATGTTTTTATTACAAGTAGATTCGTTCAATACAGCTGCACAGGATACGCTGACAAGTGCTGTAGTAGAAAGCGCACAGCAAGCTCAGGAGTTACGTTTTTTTGATCTGTTACTTAAGGGTGGCTGGGTTATGATTCCGTTGGCCATACTGGCTTTTTTAGGTTTGGTGATCTTCATTGAACGATACATAACTATCAGAAAAGCAAGCAGGAATCAAGGCAGCTTTATGCCTCAGATAAAACAGAGCATCCTGTCTGGCAATCTTGATTCTGCAGTTAACTTGTGCCGGAGCACAAATACTCCTTTAAGTCGTATGCTTCAAAAAGGATTGTTGCGTATTGGAAGGCCCATTAAGGATATTGAAGGTGCAATAGAGAACGTTGGCAAACTGGAGGTTTCCAAGCTTGAAAAGAATATCAGTATATTAGGTATTGTAGCTGGTATAGCGCCTATGCTGGGTTTTGTTGGAACGATATCGGGCGTTATCAGGATATTTTACAACATCTCCTTATCTGACAATATCAGTATAGGTATAATTGCAGGTGGACTGTATGAGAAGATGATAACATCGGCTACTGGTTTAATGATTGGTATTCTTGCCTACGTGTGTTACCATGTTTTAAACATGATGGTTGACCGTGTGATACTGCGCATGGAAACAGAAGCGATTGAGTTTATTGATTTGCTTGAGGAGCCTGGCCGATAGTGTATTGTTGCATAGCTGAGTAATTTAGCTTTAACTTATGTCTTAATGAATTTAAGAAAAAGAAACCGACCCACTGCAGAAGTAAATACGTCTGCATTGAATGATATTATGTTCTTTTTGCTCCTGTTCTTTCTTATTGCATCAACAGTTACGAACCCTAATGTTATTAAAATGCTGCTACCCAAATCAGATTCGGGGCAGTCGGTATCTNNAAGGACCTTGAGTATTTTATAGATAAACAGCTCGTGAGTTTTGATCAGATTCAGCCCAGGCTTTTGACTTATAAACAGCAAACTGACGAGCTTACAATAGTGTTATACGTAGACCGCACTGTTGCTATACAAGATGTAGTTCAGATTATGGATATTGCTAATAAAATGGGCGTAAAGCTTGTGTTGGCGACTGAACCTAAATAGAATAATGTATTATAACGAAGAGAATAATTACCCAAAAGCAATTACACTGTCGGCCCTGCTGATGGGTGCTTTTTTAGTGATAAGCTATTTTATAATTTTCGGAATGCAGTCTCCTCAGGAAATTGTGGGGACAGGTGGTTTTGTAGTTAATTATGGAACAAGTGAAGAAGGTATGGGCGATGATTACATGAGTATTGATGAGCCATCGGTCGACCCAAACGCTAACAATACCCTTCCTGATAAGGTTTTGCCCAATACCGAAACAGCTCCTACCCCTTCTGCCGAAACGAGCGATAAGTCGGTTGTAACTCAGGATAATGAAGAGGCTCCGTCTGTAAGTACTCCGTCGGAAAAGAAACCCACATCTGCGGCTCCTTCAACATCTACACCTAAGAAAGATGCTGCACCAACGGTCAATCAGAATGCGCTTTATAAGGGAAAAAAGAATAATGGTACAGGACGCGGTGACGGTACAGGCAGCACTCCCGGTAATCAGGGCGACCCGGATGGAGATCCGCTTGCCCCTAACTATGGCGAGGGAGGCTCGGGTTTTGGAAATACCAGGCTGACCTTAGCTAACAGACGCTTTGTAAACACGCCTACTATATCTGACGATGGACAACAATCCGGTCGAATTGCAGTAGAAATACGCGTTGACAGAAACGGCACTGTTGTGTTTGCTAGAGCCGGTGTTAAAGGCACTACCCTTTCTGACCAGAGCCTATGGCGAAAATGTGAACAAGCGGTAACAGGTGCCCGTCTAAATCAGCTTGAGTCGGCTCCGGATGTGCAGATAGGCGTAGTTGTATTTAACTTTAAAGTAAAATAACAGACCTTAGCTTTTCAAGATGACCTATCAGGAAAGTATTGACTTTCTCTATTCCCAATTGCCCATGTTTACAAAACAAGGGCAAGTTGCATTAAAAAAGGACCTTACCAATACACTCGCTCTTTGTAAATTACTTGGGAATCCTCAAAGACGCTTTAAAACCATACATGTTGGTGGCACGAACGGTAAAGGTTCTGTATCGCATATGCTGGCAGCCGTTTTGCAATTGGCAGGTTATAAAACCGGCTTATATACCTCTCCACACCTGAAGGACTTTCGGGAGCGAATAAGGATTGACGGACAAATGATTCCTCAACAGCAGGTTAGAGACTTCGTTAAGTACATGAAGGAAGGAATGAGCATCATTAATCCTTCTTTCTTTGAAGCAACTGTAGCAATGGCTTTTGATTACTTCTCCGCTGAGAAAGTAGATATAGCTATTATTGAAGTTGGCCTCGGAGGAAGGCTCGACTCTACAAATATTATAGATCCGGAGCTTTCCGTTATAACCAATATTTCCTTTGATCATACAGCTATACTGGGTAATACACTGGCAGAAATTGCGTTTGAAAAGGCTGGTATAGTTAAGCTTGGCAGGCCAGTTGTTATTGGACAGAAGCAGATAGAGGTTCAATATGTTTTTGAGAAGAAAGCAAAGGAGATGCACTCCCGGTTAACCTTTGCCTCTGATCAATGGAAAACAGACTTAGTAAGTACTTCTTCATTTCCTGCAAAGATGCACATGAAGGCAAGAAGTTGGGATGGAAGGGAACACTCTATTGAAAGTGATCTAACCGGAGTATACCAGCTAAAAAATATTTCGACAACGCTTGCATGTATTGATGAACTAAAAAAACTCGGCTATACTATTACAGATGGCGTTTTGCTGCAGGCCTTTAAGGATGTGCAAAAACTTACCGGTCTGACCGGGAGGTGGTATATTAAAAGTAATAATCCTCTGCTGGTATTTGATACGGGACATAACGAAGATGGAATTAGAGAAGTGCTTGCCAGCATAAACAATACAAGCTTTGCCAGACTGCATTTTGTTTTAGGTATGGTTAAAGACAAAGATGCTAGCGCCGTACTAAAACTGTTACCTAAAAACGCTTCTTACTATTTTTGTGCGCCCAAGCTTGAAAGAGCAAAACCTGTACGGGAACTTCTTGTGGAAGCTCAGCAAGCAGGGCTTGAAGGTAATACATTCACGTCAGTGAAAGATGCTCTGGAGGCTGCCCAAGAGAGGGCGGATAAGGAAGATCTTATACTGATAGGAGGAAGTACCTTTGTGGTAGCTGAAGTTATTTAAACATTACAGGCTATATACTATATTATGTAGCCTGTAATGTTAATACAATAATGGTAGTTATTCAGCCACTATTTTTCCTCTCATGGAACCATAATGGCCGGGAAATGTGCAAAGAAAGTCAAAGATACCCGCGTTGGGGATGGTAAATGTAATTACGTCGCTCTCGCCTGGTCCTGTAAGCTTTGTATGAGCTATAATGTCTGACTGGTACTTTTTCGGAATGTAGTCGTTATCACGGGCGCGCATTGCTTCCGTAGCAAAGTTTACAAAATCAGTTCCCTGTTTTAATAGCACAAAGTTATGACCCATTGCATTTTTTGGCATTTTGCCAATGTTCTTAAAGTTTACAGTCACTTTTTCATTGGCCTTAACTTTAAACAGCGTATCACTGTACTGCATCCTGTCGTTTCCGGTGAGAGTGATTGTGTTGTTCGCCTGTATCTTGTCCAGACCCGGTATAGTAACCGTATTTGCTGCGGTCGGCTTGTCTGTTGAAACACCGAGTCGGCCTGTATCGGATGTTGAACCCCTTGTTTCACGGTCTTTATTCGTTCCGATGCAAGATGCCAGAACGCCTGCCGCAANNGCAAGTGTTGCTATTATAAGCGCTTTTCTCATTATCTAAGTATTTAGGTGAATCCTACTGTAATACAATAAAAACCAAGCTTTTGTTTAGATATCGAGGTTGTAAATCTTCTGAATGTTTTTTAAATCTTGCTCAAAGTCTATATTCAGGTCTATCAGGTTTCCTTTCTTAAGATCAAAAACCCATCCTGCCACTTTTGGATACCCTGTTGCCTTGTAACATCTTTGAACTTCTGCCGTTTTGATAACGTTCAGACACTGTTCATTCACATTTAATTCTACCAACCTGTTATATCGTTTTGTATCGTCGAAAATCTGGTCCAACTCATCCTGATGAAGCCGATAGACATCTCTGATTGTTCTCAACCAGGGATTAAGAATACCTAGATCTCTGGACTCCATGGCAGCTTTTACCCCGCCACAATTGTAATGGCCACATACAATTATATACTTTACTTTTAAATGAACAACAGCATAATTGATCACTGACATACAATTAAGATCTATACTGTTTACCAGGTTGGCAATATTTCTGTGAACAAAAACTTCGCCTGGCTCCAGGCCCATTATCTCATTTGCAGGCACCCGGCTGTCGGAGCACCCAATATAAAGGAATTCCGGTGATTGTGATCTGGCAAGATCTTCAAAATAACCAGGATTGCCACTACTTTTTTGTTCAACCCATTTTTTGTTGTTTTCAAATAACTGTTCGTATGTGATCATATAAATTGTTTGATAGTCTAAGCGGTTATGCTAGCGTACGTATTAGATCTTTTAGTTTATCGGCAGATGCTGTAAGCTGGCTTTTTTCTTCTTCATTTATCTTTATCTTCAATGTTTGGCGTACTCCACTCAAGTCAACAATGCAGGGAACACCAATATAAACGTCTGATATCCCATGAAAATCATGGACCAGGGTTGAAACATTTAATACCGCGCCTTCATTACGTAATATGGCAGTGCAAATTCTGTCCAAAGCTAAAGCAATGGCATAATAAGTTGCACCTTTAGTGTGAATTATTTGAGAAGCGGCATCTTTAGTGTTTTTAAAAATTTCGTCTTTTTGTTCCCTATCAAGATTAACTTTTGATCCTGCAATATTGCTCAACGACCAGAGAGGCAGTTCAGAATCGCCATGCTCGCCAACAATGTGTGCATGAACGCTTCGAGGATCTACCTTAAAATGCTCACTTATAAGATATCGTAATCTGGCACTGTCTAACAAAGTTCCGGATCCTATAACTCTGTTTGATGGCCAGCCTGACTTTTTCCAGGTGAAATAACTTAATACATCTACCGGGTTTGTTGCAACGAGAATAATACCTGTCTTGTTGTACTTTAAAACCTCCGTAGTGATGGATTCAAACACAGCTACATTTCTTTTGAGAAGGTCAATTCTTGACTCGCCAGGCTTTTGCGCTGCTCCGGCAGTAATTATAACAATATCAGCACCGGCACAGTCTTCATAGGTGCCTGCCCAAACGTGCGCTTTGCCTATAAAGGGTAACCCGTGATTCATATCGAGCGCATCTCCTATCGCTTTATTTTTATTACTGTCTATAAGCACTAACTCATCCATCCTGCGCTTAAGCATTAGCGTATAGGCCGTGGTAGAACCAACTGCTCCTACGCCTATGACTACGATCCTTGTTTTTTTTGAGTTTATCATATCTGTCTTTATTGTATATTAATATTATCCGTAAATACTTTCGAAGTTCCTCATAATATGTACAAGATGCTGTACTCCTTCCAGAGACATGGCATTATAGATTGCTGCGCGGAATCCCCCTGCTAGACGGTGCCCCTTTATTCCTGAGATGTTGTGTTGCTCTGCATAATTAAGGAAAAGCTCCTGATGTTTTTCTTTTACTGCTGTAAAGCAAACATTCATCCTGGAACGGTCGTTTACAGCACAGGTTCCTTTAAAGAGCGCATTTCGGTCGATTTCGTCATAAAGGAGTTTCGCTTTAGAAATATTTAGGGTTTCCATTGCCTCCACGCCTCCGTTTCGTTTTAACCACCGAAGATTAAGCAAACTCACATATATTGAAAACACAGGGGGGGTATTATACATGGATTGGTTATCTCTGTGTTTACGATAATCTAGCATGGATGGCAGCTTTCTGCAAGGATGTTCTATAAGCTCATCTTTGATAATCACCAACGTAGTGCCCGCCGGCCCTACGTTCTTTTGTGCTCCGGCATAGATGAGTCCATAGTGCGATACATCTATTTTATAGCTGAATATATCTGAGCTCATGTCACATACCACAGGAACGTTTACTTGCGGACAAGCAAATAGTTCGGTACCATAGATGGTGTTATTAGATGTATAATGTAGGTAGGAACATTTTTCAGGAAGTGTGTACTCTTTGGGAATATAGGCGTACTTGTCCTTTGCCGATGACGCCACCACAGCTACCTTTCCATACAATATGGCTTCGTTAATAGCTTTAGAAGCCCAGATGCCAGTGTCAAGATAGGCCGCTGTTTGCCCCTGAGCCAGCAGATTGGCGGGCACCATACTAAATTGCATACTTGCCCCACCTTGGAGGAAAAGTACTGAATACCCGGTAGGAACATCTAGTAATTCTTTTACAAGATGTACTGCTTCTTCTAGAACTCCTTCAAACTGTGGTGTTCTGTGTGATATTTCGAGTATGGATAAGCCGGTATCTTCAAAATCAAGTATTGCCTCGGCCGCTTTCTTAAATACCTCTTGTGGTAAAATGGAAGGACCGGAACTGAAATTATATATCATTAGATCATGATTAAAAATAGAGCCTTAATATCAAATAAATTAAGGGTAATACTTTAAAATAGTTTTAACATATTCGTTTTACCGTTAATAAGTTCTTAAAATTAAACTATGGATGTACTGGGCAAAGCACTAAAAGATTTTCATTTTAATGAATTGCCCTCCAAGCTTTGGATACGCAATGAGTATGGAGCCCCTGAAGAGATGCCTCTCGATACTTATTTCAGAGATAAAGAGGAGATGCCAGAGCTTGAACTTTGCGCATTGGGCACTTGCGTGGGTCATATATTGGATGTCGGTGCAGGTGCGGGAAGCCATGCGCTGGAGCTTCAAACGCGCGGAGCTGTTGTTGATGCGCTGGATATTTCGGCAGGGGCATGCACCGTGATGCGCAGAAGGGGCGTAAGGAGTGTACTCAACACCAATATATTTGATTTTAAGAGTCCACATTATGATACCTTATTGCTCTTGATGAATGGCATCGGTCTATGTGGTGATCTTAATGGCCTGAAGAGGTTTTTGAAACATGCTAAATTACTATTAAAGCCGGGAGGTAAGCTTTTGTTTGACTCGTCTGATGTAGATTATCTATATAAGGACGGCTTTAAGCGGCCGGATGCTTATTATGGCGAAATCGCCTACCAGTATGAATACAAGGGCTTAAAAACGGATTGGTTTAAATGGCTGTATATTGATTTTAACACACTTTGCAGCCTGGCCAATGAAGACGGATGGCTTGCGCAACAGATTTATAAAGACGAGTTTGATCAATATTTATGTAAACTCACTTTGAAATAAATGCAGTTAGTAGTTTTCGGGTTACTTTTTTATCAATAGTGATGTATCCGGGTAGCTTAGATGCATTGGCTCCCTTGCCAATAGAAGGACGGATTTTAAATGAAATAAGACTCTCTTCCGTATCGGCCCCGCTACCAGGAGCACCTATAAGGTTCATCAGCTTTGATCTGCTTTGATTTTCAGACACAAGATTAAATATGTTGGCGTTTAGATCAATAGGCACAACAGTGCTTCCTCCGTTTGCATCAACCCTGACCGGGTGGTTAATAATGCCTTTAAGAAATTCTTTTCCTTCAAACAATACCATATAATCAAAACTGTTGATGGCAGCTGTTTTAGCAGTAGGGTTTTTTATTCGGAGGTTTATTTTGCCGCTTAAAGGAATATTCCGATTCAAAAAGCCCATTGCCACTCTAGGCGTGCTCGACAAGTCGAATTCCTTAGTTTTTATGATTTGCAAAAGATTGAGGCCAGATATATAAACGCTATCCGCCGAGGCAAGTTCGTATGTACATTTTTCAAATACCCTGGCTTCCTCTAATTGCGAATTAACGTTACACCCTGCAAGAAACAGACTTCCTAAAAAAAACAAAACTAACCTTCTCATGTGTTATAAACGTACCGGCGGTTTAATTGTTACGTCAGGTACTTTAATATAAATATATTGAGTTAATTAGTCTTATTATGACAGAGTCTCTGACGGAAAAGTTTTTTGTTAAAGAAAATACAAAGGTTTCACTTAAAGAGCTTCCTACGAGTTATCACGGCGATTTAGAAAAGGAATCGTCAAAGGAGCTGCTTGAACATTATAAAAGCGAACTTTTTGAAATGCAGGAAAAGTTCTATGCTTGGAACAGTAAATCACTCCTGATCATTTTTCAGGCCATGGATGCGGCAGGTAAGGATAGCGTTATAAAACACGTGATGAGTGGCTTGAATCCGCAGGGATGTGAAGTGTATAGCTTCAAACAGCCTAGTTCTGAAGAGTTGGATCATGATTTCCTTTGGAGACATTATAAAGCACTCCCGGAAAGAGGCAGGTTCGGCATTCACAACAGGTCGCACTATGAAAACGTATTGGTTTGCAGAGTGCATCCTGAATTGATTCTTAAAGAGAATTTACCAGGGTATGAACGTATCGATAAGATAGATCGCCAACTTTGGGAGAGCCGCTTTAAAAGCATCAACAACTTTGAAAAGCATTTACATGAGAATGGCACTACAGTTATAAAGTTCTTTTTGAACGTATCCAGGGATGAGCAAAAAAAGAGATTTATAGAAAGGATAGATGATCCAGCCAAGAACTGGAAATTTTCGGCTCAGGATATTAAAGAGCGTCAGCTATGGGATAAGTACATGGAATGCTATGAGGATGTTTTCAGCAATACATCAACATCTTATTCCCCCTGGTATGTAATTCCTGCCGACAAAAAATGGTTTACCCGCATTGCGGTAATTGATATTATTGTCAATACGCTGAAAGCAATGCCTTGCAAATATCCTGAGCTTTCAAAACAAGAAACATTGGAACTTAAGAACATAAAAACACTTTTGGTAAGCAGTTAGACAGTTTTGTATCTATTTAGTTTATAAGTAAATAGTATCATAAAATATCGACCTAGCCGGTTTCCTCGAATATCAAGGATTGCATTATTTACAAGCTTTCTTTCAAATGTGGCATTCTGGTTCAAGAGATCGTAAGCGATGAACTTTATCCCTGCTTGTTCTTTTTTTAAAAGCCTTTTTTCAAAGTAAAGATTCAACAGCAATGTATTAGTGCGGATATTATCTACAAGGCCATAATTCAGGTTTTGGGACACGTCTCCTGACAAGGTATAACTCCGCATAAAGTCGTACTTTGCTGATGCTCCAAGAACCCAGGTTGATAGTTTATACTTAATATCGTCTCCTATGGAGTAGGTGCTCCTGTTATATACAAAAGTTGCAAAAGGATAAAACTCTATACTGTTTAAATTAGCCTGAAGCCGTGCGGTTTGAGAAAGAATGAGAGTTTTACTGGTATTTTTGACAAAGTTAGTGATCGAAACACTATGTGACTGGTCCACTAGACCGCTTAGGCTGACGATGTATCTCTGTTCCGAAAGAGGAACGGTGTAATTGTAGATCCCCCCTAGCCTATAGCTGCCATCTGTATTTTCAAATAACGCTTCCTGCGATACTACATTATCTCCCTTTGTTAAAAGCACGTTGTTTATCACCACCTGATCTTGTACAAATGAGGCGTTTAAACTGGTAAATAAAGAAGTGCCCTGCCTGCTGTTAAAGCTATTATAGTTGAATTCGATATTATGGTAAAGTTCAGATTTCAAGGCTGGGTTACCGGTTACAGGATATTGAGGGTTGGTGTAATCTGTTACGGGTTGTAATTGATAGTATGCGGGCGGATTGCTGTTAGCATTGTAGGTTATTCCAAGAGTCTTCTCCTGAGACATAAGATAACTATAGTTAAACTCCGGCATGATGNNTTTCTTCGCACGTCAATTCCTTTCAGAACAGATTTACCCATTAGCACAGTGGGTTGCACATTCACCCCGATACTTAAGTTTTGCTTTTTTCCGGAATGCCGGGCAGCAAGACCGGTCGTAGTAGTGGTAAAAGTATAGTTGTATTTGTTGCCCAGTGTGTCAATGTTTCCCGTGGTCCCGCCTAAATTTATTCGCCGGTTATTGTAAGTGCGTGCAACAGACTGCTGAATAGTGAGCTCAAGTTTGACCGTAGATGTAAGGGGTTCGACAAGCGACACTTTTGCCGATACGTCAAACGTGCTGTTATCCAATTTAAGATACTGCCTTTGAATAGAATCTATACTGAGCTTTCCTTCACTGTTATAGAAACTGGTACGGGCATTCATACTATTTCTCGAATTGTTAATTCCATCACGAAGGTTTATTTCTGTATAAATGTTCCTCCCGGGTTTCTTAAACTTCCGGTTATAGATGATCCTTGTTCCAAACGAAGGAAGTGATGCGCTCGCATTCTCTATCGTTTTTTGAAGAAGGCTGTCTCCCAGAAAGTTGAATAGGTATTTTCTTTGCGCAAGTAAGCCATCCCGGGTATTGATGGTGGAACCTATTAAGGTATAAGGTGCTATCTGAAAGTAATTAAGGCTGTCTATTTGATAATCCAGCGACAGTTCTACATTATGAAAATAACTTCTCTGAGATGAGANNAGAGGCTATTATCGTGGTTTATAATTTTTTCATTTCCGGTATATATATTTTCCCGGTGAATCTGCATAACGCGCCTGTTGTCTGTGTTTGAAAATCTATAATTACCTGATAGGGAAAGTTGCTTATTATACTTTTCACGGTAGTTTAATCCAGTGGATGTAAGATCAGTCAAACCCTGAGTATTTCGCTTGTCCGCGCCGGACGTGCCTGGTATATCTGTATTGTTATTGTTGGCTTTTAAATAGGCGCCCAGCTCGCGACTGTTGTTGAAATAGTTTCCCATGCCTGAGGTTTGATAACGGCTCCTATTGCCTGCTCCAGCAGCCGCATTAATGAAATAACCATCCTTTATGTCGGCCCATGTTTTAATATTAAGTATCCGCTGAGGTCTGCCGCTGTATATACCTGTAAGTCTGGACATATCTCCGTATTCTTCAATGATCTGGACCTTTTCTATCAGGTTGGCAGGAATGTTTTTTAATGCCAGATCAACGTCTCCTCCAAAAAAGTCATTTCCATTGAGCCGGACCCGACTTATAACTTTGCCCTGTGCTAATACATAGCCTTCGTCATTTATATAAATGCCTGGTAACTTTTTGAGAAGATCTTCAACAAATGCATTTTCTTTGACCTTGTAATACCTGCTCAGATACTCAATAGTATCTTTTTTCATGATTATGGGTTTCCTTCCTTTAATCAAGACCTGATCAAGATTGTAGGATTGAGGAAGCAAAAGAACAGGCTCAAGGTTTGAATGGGAATTACTTTCAGGAAGCGTAAACCTTTGTTCAAACGTGTGGTAGCCAAGGTTACTTATAAATAGTGTAAAGCGTCGGGCCTTTACATTGTTGAATACGAAGAGTCCATCCTCGTTTGTGTTCTCACTTAGTGTGTCAGTTTTTGATATAAGACGTACAGTGGCACCTAAAATACCTGCGCCTGTCGTGTCAAGCACTTTTCCTCGTATATGATAGGTACTCTGACCATAGCTTTGCGAGAGTACGAGTAATAATGCAACTACTGTTAGGCACCCTTTCATTAAGAGTAAATTAACGATGAATACTCGAAATTACAAAACATTGCAAGACAGGTCTGCGCTGCCACTGCTGTGTGTTTGGTGAATTATAAGCATGGATAAGCAAAATAGACAGTTGTTTACTGTATATAAACGTTGAAATGTTAAAGTATCTTATCTATGTAGTTCATTGTTATAAATTGAATTATTAATTTAAGCCGTTAAATATTGCTTATGGTTTTTACGCATGGTTCTTAATTATATCTGGGTTGCTTTTTTCCTGATTGCATTTGTTATTGCCTTGTTCAAATTTCTCATCCTTGGAGACAATACTGTTTTTATGGGTGTTGTGAATGGAATGTTTGACAGCGCTAAAACCGGGGCAGAAATCTCTTTGGGTCTCATAGGCATCATGTCTTTTTGGCTGGGCATAATGAAAATCGGAGATCGCGCGGGAATGATCGGTGTATTTTCAAGAGGTATCAGTCCGTTTTTTACGAAGCTTTTTCCTAAAGTTCCAAAAGGACATCCAGCGACCGGCGCTGTAATTATGAATTTATCTGCGAATATGCTCGGACTGGATAATGCTGCCACCCCACTGGGCCTAAAAGCAATGAAAGAGCTTCAGGATATCAATAAGGACAAGGATGTTGCCAGCGATGCCCAGATTATGTTTTTAGTCCTTAACACTGCTGGTCTCACAATCATTCCTACTTCTATAATAGCCATACGAATGGCTAACGGGTCTGAAAATCCTGCAGATATTTTTATTCCTATTTTGATCAGTTCTTTCTTTTCCTTTCTTGGGGGGATGATTGCTGTTGCTTTTTACCAGCGGCTAAATTTGTTTAAACTGCCTGTATTGCTTTTTATTGGTGGATTTGCATCGTTAATGGCTTTACTCTTTTATTGGCTGGGAGGCATGCCTCCTGACCAGATACAACTTTACACAGGAACCTTGGGCGGCATAGTGATCTTTTCAATTATCATTTTATTTATATCCTACGGAGCTTTAAAAAAAATAAACGTTTATGATGCTTTTATTGATGGCGCAAAGGAAGGATTTCAAACGTCAGTGATGATTATTCCTTATCTTATTGCAATTTTAGTAGCAGTAGGTGCCTTTAGAGTAACGGGAGGAATGGATTACATCGTAAATGGAATATCGTATGTAGTTGCCGCATGCGGACTGGACACCTCGTTTGTTCCGGCATTGCCTGTGGGCCTTATGAAGCCATTGAGCGGCGGGGGAGCTCGTGGATTAATGGTTGATGTGATGAAGACTTATGGTGCAGATTCCTTTGAGGGTAGACTGGCAAGTATTATACAAGGTTCGACAGAAACGACGTTTTATGTTCTGGCGGTTTACTTTGGTTCTGTTAATATTAAAAACACGCGGTATGCTTTAATCTGCGGACTTATTGCCGATCTGACGGGGCTTATAGCCGCAATAACTGTTGCTTACATATTTTTTAAATAGCTTATGAATACTAAGACTCTTGCATTAATTGCACACGACGGTAAAAAAGACGAAATGGTAGAGTTTGTTAAAGAAAACCATGGGCTTCTGAAGAAAATGAAGCTTGTCGCAACCGGAACTACAGGATCTAAAGTTCACGATACGGGCCTGGAGGTTACTTGCAAACTAAGTGGCCCTAAAGGCGGGGATGCACAGCTTGCTGCTATGGCTGCTGAAGGGCTATTAAGTGCTATAATTTTTTTTAGAGATCCGCTGGGTATGCATCCCCACGAACCGGATATCCAGATGCTTTTACGCGTTTGCGATGTTCATGACGTTCCGTTAGCGACAAACCCTGCTTCTGCCAAATACCTACTTTTAGGACTGATTCAAAGTGAATCAGCTTAATTAGAACTCAATAGCAAAATACTTAATATAAAAGAAATGAGATTAACTGCTTTCGCGCTTCTATTCATATCAGCAATTACTCACGCTCAGGATAGAATGACGCCCGAACTAATGTGGAAATTAGGAAGAGTTCATGGAGAGATAGTGACTGATGACGGTAAAAATGTGATCTACAGTATTACCCGATATGATGTCAATACTGATAAAGGTTTCTCAACGATGCATGTAATACCGGCGGGTGGCGGAAAAAGTACGCTGATTGCAGAAAAAGGACTTGGAGGAAGGGTTCTTTATGTTAATAACAGAGGATTGGTGACATTCTTACATAAGGGCCAGTTATGGACCATGAACAGTGATGGCAGCCAAAGGAAGCAAATCACTAATTACGAGCATCCCCTTACTAATGCTCGCATCGCTCCTGACGGTAAAAAAATACTCTTCTCGAAGGAAGTTGAGCTTTTAGAGATTCATAGTAAAGACCGTCATCCCGAACTAAGAAAGTCTGACGCTTATGTATTTGATAACCTTAATTACAGGCATTGGGACACTTGGGAAGACGGTAAGTTTGAACACATTTTTTACGCTACTTATTCAAATGGTAAGATCGGGAAAGCAATTGACCTGATGCCGGGAGAATTATTTGACGCCCCTCAGAAACCTTTTGGAGGAAGCGAAGATGCGATATGGAGCCCGGATAGTAAAAGCATTATCTATGTTAGTAAAAAGAAATTTGGTAAGGACTATGCAATTAGTACTAACACAGATCTTTACAAGTATGACTTATCCACAGGACAGACTATAAACCTGACTGAAGGAATGAAGGGTTATGATACAACCCCGCAGTTTGACCAAAGCGGCCAGAAGCTGGCTTGGCTTAGCATGGCTCAAGATGGGTACGAAGCAGACAAGAACCGTCTTTATGTATACGATTTCAAAACGAAGCAAAAGTATGACCTCACTGCAGACTGGGATGAGACGGTTACTTCTTTTTCATGGAGCAGAGACGGGTCTCAAATCTTTTTTATTGCTCCGGTTAAAGGAACTCAACAACTTTTTGCAGCAAACTCTTTAAAAAACCTAAGGAATTACCGAACTAAAAACTTATGTCAGATAACGCACGGTCAGTTTGATATTAACGCAATTATAGGCCAGTCCGGCTCTTCGCTTATAGTTAGCAGAACAGATATGAACCATGCTGCTGAACTGTTTAACGTCAACCTACTGACGGGAAGGGCGGCTCAGATTACGTCTGTTAATAAAAGTATTTTTGATTCTATAAAATTAAGCAGGGTCGCTGAACGTACGATTAAAACCTCTGACAATAAAAAAATGCTAGCATGGGTGATATATCCTCCGGACTTTGATTCTACTAAAACTTACCCCACTCTCTTATACTGTCAAGGTGGACCTCAGTCTCCCCTGACGCAATCTTATTCGTTTAGGTGGAATTTTCAGCTTATGGCTGCGAACGGATATATTGTTATTGCTCCTAACAGGCGGGGTATGCCCGGGCATGGTACCGAATGGAATCGTTCAATAAGCGGGGACTGGGGAGGCCAGCCTATCAGGGACTATCTTGCCGCTATTGACGACCTTAGCAGAGAACCATATGTTGATAAAGACCGCCTTGGCGCTGTTGGCGCAAGTTATGGGGGATACTCTGTTTTTATGCTTGCCGGCGTTCATAACAGTCGTTTTAAAACGTTTATTGCTCATGATGGTTTATTTGACTTAAAAAGCTGGTATGGGACAACTGAGGAGTTATGGTTTGCAAACTATGACATCGGAGGGCCTTATTGGGGGAAAAGTGTTCCCAAATCCTACGAAATGTCTGACCCTTCGAAAAAAGTGGACAACTGGAATACTCCTATTATGATTGTCCAGGGAGGTAAAGACTATAGAGTAGGGATCGAACAGGGCCTTGAGGCTTTTCAGGTAGCTCAGCTTAAGGGTATTAAAAGCAGACTATTGTATTTACCAGAAGAAAACCACTGGGTTAACGGAGCACAAAATGCGATAGTATGGCAAAGAGAGTTTTTTAAATGGCTTAAGGAGACCCTTTAATAAGAAGATAATTAGGTGCTAATTCATGGAATCTATGTATCGAATGATCGTGAGCTTTTAATTTAGATTATGAAAACTAATTTAAGAAATTACCATTTTGTAGATAGTCAAAGTGATAATGTTATTGCTTATTTTTCTATTCGGGCTGATCTAGATGAGCTGACCATAAAGAAAGAACTGGAAAAGGAACGAAACAAATTAGCGTCACAACGGGGCGTGTTTGTTGAAACGATCTATTGGAAAGAAATTAAAGATTAGAATACTGCTTGGCAAAAAGGTCTAATAGGAGACTTCTTTGCCAAGCATAGTGTACGTGCCTCTGTCTGCAAGTCGTGAACTGGCTTAAACTGGTTATATAGTATCCCGGTTAAGGAATTAATTGCGTTTAATAAGTTGCTTTAATCATACGCTCTTTACCATACATGTCTCTTTTCAGTTCAACAGCATACCCTATATCTCTTAATACAGCCCCAGTTTCTTCTCCAAATCTTTCGTTTATTTCCAAGAATAGGGCGCCTGTAGGCTTCAGATGCGTTTGAGCGAAAACAGCGATTGACTTGTAAAACTTTAAGGCATCGCTATCGGGTACAAATAGGGCTAATGAAGGCTCATGCTTGAGAACGTTTGAGGACATTGTCGATTTTTCTGACTCAGTAACGTACGGAGGATTACTTACTATAATATCAAATTTAACGCTTAAATCTAAATTGCTTTTGCATATATCCTCCTGCAAAAAACTTACCGATGCTTCATTGAGCGCAGCGTTCTCTCTTGCAATAGCCAGAGCTTCAGCAGAAATATCCATAGCCGTCATGTTGACGTCAGGCATTAGTTTCTTGATTGATATGGCTATACAACCGCTACCAGTGCCGATATCCAGCATGTTCAACGTCTGGTGCTCATGCTTCCTTACGAAGGTTAAAAGCCATTCGACCAGTTCTTCGGTCTCTGGTCTCGGAACAAGGACAGATGAGTTAACCTGGAATGGCAAGCCGTAAAAAAAAGCCTCTCCTAGTACGTATTGTAAAGGTTTCCCAGTTTTAAGTTCATCAAGTATTCTGATCAATTGGGCTTCTTCCGCAAGGGTTAAGGGTTCGCTTTTATGAAGGAGATAGTAACCTTTAGAGACGTTGTGAACTTTCTGAATTGCTATTGCCACAATATTTTTGATCTCTTCTTTGTCATACAATGCACTTAACTGACTTAGATATATTTCTTCAACTTCTATTAATTTCATGCCGGCATACATTAACTTCTAAAGTCTATAAATATAATAGGTTAAATTCGCAATCATTAGAATTAAGCTATAATTAGGTGTGCAATGACAACTGAAGAAAAATACATGAAGAGATGCGTAGAACTTGCTTCGTTAGGTAGTGGATATACCAGCCCGAATCCTTTAGTTGGCGCTGTCATTGTACACGGAGGCAAAATAATCGGCGAGGGTTATCATCAACAATACGGTAGCGCTCACGCAGAAGTCAATGCGATAGAAAGCGTATTCATAAGGTTTTCGAATCCGGAAATGCTTCTTAAAGAGGCTCAGCTTTATGTAAATCTTGAACCTTGTGCTCATTTCGGAAAAACTCCTCCATGTGCAAACCTTATTATCAATAATAAAATCCCTACTGTTTTCATCGGCTCCGCTGATCCATTTAAACACGTAAATGGCAAAGGCATCCAAAGGTTGACAGAGGCCGGAGTTTCTGTTTATACAAGCATCATGGAGAAAAAATGCGATGCTCTTAATAAGCGTTTCTTTACCTATGTTAAAAAACAAAGACCATTCATAATACTTAAGTGGGCTCAAACTGCAGACGCGTATTTTGCTCCTGTTGATAGATCGCAAAGATGGATTACCGGCTATTTATCTAAAGTTCTTACTCATAAGTGGAGAACTCTGGAAGATGCAGTATTAGTAGGTACCCGAACCGCTTTGTCAGATAATCCTCAGCTAAATGCCAGATTATATAATGGTCGCAATCCGGTAAGAGTTGTTTTAGATGAGCACCTGAGTATTCCTGTAAGTAATCATATATATAATGATGCTTGCCAAACATTAATTTTCAATTCGATAAAATCGGGTAAAGAAAGAAATGTCGTATTTATACAATTGGAAAGTTTTTCATATTACGTTCCTCAAATGATCGCTTATCAATTATACTTAATGGATATTCAGTCTGTAATAATTGAAGGTGGAATTAAAACGATTAACATGTTTTTAAAAGAGAATTTATGGGACGAAGCAAGGATACTCCAGAGCTCCGTTTTATGGGGCGACGGTATTAAAGCTCCGTTGATGTCCAGCTCCATATGTAAAACATTTGCCATTGGATCTGATAGTCTAACTATCTATAAAAACTTGTAGAACAGTGAAAAGGAACTTTATTTAAACTATAATGCCTGTTTGATTGTCTCCATAATAAACAAATAGGCATGCCATCATTCAGAACACATTTTGTCGTTAAAGGAAGCAGGATAGATATAAAAGTAACGCCGGTTGAAGACAATTGCTTCGTAATTGAGAAAGAAACGTCAGACGCTTTTGACGAGTCATCCGATCCAAAGAAAGAAACCGTTGCATCAAGAAAAGAGCCCGGCATGATCGTTCAAAAGACGAAATCAAATGAATGGGTAATACTGGATCAAAAAGCTTTCGAGCTCGATCAAAAAGACTTGAAGGAGCTCGGTAAGGCCATTGAAAATGGTTCTCTGCAAGCTTTTTAGTGCTTAGTAAAAAATTCAAGACCCAGCCGATAGCTTTCTAATCCAAACCCTGCAATTACTCCCACACAGGATCTTGCAAGGAATGAGTGATGCCTAAAGGCTTCCCTTGTATAAACATTTGAAACGTGAACCTCAATCACGGGTGTTTCTATTGAAGCTATAGCATCGGCAATTGCAAGAGAGGTATGCGTATAAGCACCTGCATTAATTATAATTCCGTTATAATCAAAGCCTGTTTGGTGCAGCTTATCGACTATATCCCCTTCGCTGTTACTTTGATAATAATCTAGCGTTATTGAGGGAAACGAAGACTGTAACTTCTTCAAGTACTCGTCAAAACTAGTATTTCCGTAAATATCAGGCTCCCGGGTCCCAAGGAGGTTAAGATTGGGGCCATTGATTATTTGTATCTTCATAACATCCAAAAGTAGCTATTAAAAAACAGATAAATGAACTGGCAATCCGCTATAAAAGATTTTGTTTCTTATCTTAAGCTCGAGAAATCTCTCACCGAAAACTCGATTCAAGCTTATACCGGAGATACGCAAAAACTTTGTTTATATGCTGAAACCAAGGGCTATCCAGACCCATCCTCAATAGAGCAACGGCACATTAGTGAGTTTCTTGCCTGGGTAAATGAACTTGGAATGATGCCATCAAGTCAAGCTAGAGTCCTTTCGTCGATAAAAAGTTTTTTTAATTACTTAGTGTTTGAGGGATACATCTTGAAAAATCCAGCTGAACTTATTGACAGCCCTCGCCAAACCAGAAAGCTTCCAGATACATTAAGTGTCCCCGAGATAGAATGCCTCATTAATGCAATTGACCTGTCTAAGCCTGAAGGCATGCGTAACAAAGCTATGATTGAAATATTGTATGGTTGTGGTTTAAGGGTATCGGAACTTGTAAATCTAAAATTATCTAACCTTTTCTTAGACATAGAGTTTATAAAAGTGAAAGGCAAAGGCAACAAAGAACGTTTGATTCCTATCGGAGCAGAAGCAATTAAATACTTAAGCATCTATCTGCATGAAGTAAGAATTAGCGTAAATATTCTTAACGGTTATGAAGATTATATATTTTTAACCAAGCGGGGAAAGCCAATAAGCAGAGTAATGGTCTTTCTTATCATAAAGGATCTGACCCAGAAAACCGGAATAACTAAAACTATTAGTCCCCATACCTTTCGACATTCTTTTGCCACCCATTTGGTAGAAGGAGGTGCAGACTTACGCGCTGTCCAAGAAATGCTGGGCCATGAAAGCATTACTACGACTGAAATTTATACTCATTTAGACAGAGAATACCTTCGCGAGACCATTATTCACTATCACCCTAGAAGTTAACATCAGACAGTTTTAACCTCCTCTGCTGAAAAATCCTCAATATCTGATATAAACTTATTCATAACCAAAAACTCAAACAGTGGTTTTGCGTTTTCTGAAACTTTCATATTGCTAGTTGTTACTATTTCACCGGTCTTTCTTTCCAGATAGGGATATGCATAGAGTTTCACATTTCTACTAAAAAGGTCACTCACATAGGCAAGCAGTTCTTCAGTGTAGTTTTCATCGTATTTAGAAGCATCAAATATTTTCCGAAGGTTAGATATATTAGTCGAAATTCCAACACTATGCGGCTTACACTCAGACAAATATTGCGCAAGTTTATGATTACGTGTAAAGTTTGAAACTATCACATTATTACCTGTCGCACACAGGTCCTCTGCTCTTTTCGCAAACTCCAATAAGTCCTCACGATTGATCTTTTTATCGCTATCAAGCAAATTAGTCATCAAAACTTCAATAATTACAATAAGATTTTTATCATCGATTTGCTGCACTTTCTTAAACTGCTCTACTGCCCTGTTAAAAAGACTAAAATTAGGATTAGATTTTTGACGAAACTTCGTACGCAAAATCATTATGTCCTTCTTATAAAGAAGATCTTTTACTTGCATGGCATGGCCGTTCTTATCAAAGATAGCCGCACTTGAAAAGCCTTTTGCCACCAGATAAAGATTTACAAGCCTGTCATTCGCTTCCTTAAACTCTGGCCCTTTAACATGGATAGTATCGATAATTAAGGAACCTGGTGAAAGGTTATCAACTAAAGATTCAATCATCGTTTGCAAATCACCCGATAGGAAATAGGCAGCATAAACAAGGTTAACACCTAATATACCTAATACATCCTGCTGAATTGATGTGTCACTATCAAGCAAACGGACATGAAGAATGATCTCGTTCGCTTCCGCTTCATGATCAGCCTGAAATTTTAAGCCAACCCATCCATGAGGATCATTAGTTCTGGTGTAGTTTAATGTAGTTACTGTATTAGCAAAAGCAAAAAACCTCTTAGAATGAGCTTGCTTCGGACCTAAGCGCTCAGTTAAGAGATCGTATTCGTGGGAAAGCATTCTGGCAAGGCGAGATTTACTAACGTACCTTCCGGAGCTTTCAATACCATAGATCTCGTTGCTGAAAACCATATCATAGGCTGACATTGTTTTTGCAATTGTACCAGAAGCCGCACCAGCCGTAAAGAAATTTCTTGCAACTTCCTGGCCCGCGCCTATTTCGGCGAACGTACCATAAATTGTAGGCTCAAGGTTAATCCTAAGAGCTTTTCTTTTTGTTTCCGGTATTTCTCTAAGCATGTTATAAAAATACACAAATCGCTATGGATACAAAAAAGGCGCTGTTAACAAACAGCGCCTTAGTAAACATCACAGCCGAGTTATTTAACAGCAATTTCTCTGGACATTAGCTTTGCTTCCTCCTTTTTAGCTATAGTGAGTTTTAAAACTCCATCTATATATTCAGCTTCAATATTTGTGTGATCTGCACTTTCGGGAAGCGTAAATGACCTTACGAAAGAAGTATAACTATACTCTCTTCTATTGTATTTGCGATCGTTTTGGCTTTCTTCATGCTTCGACTCTACAGAAACGCTTAATACATTTTTATCCAGGCTGATCTTGAAGTCATCTTTCTTCAAACCCGGAGCAGCAAGATCTACGCAGTAGTTGTTCTCACACTCGTAAATATTTACGGCAGGAACTCTCGATGTTAAGCGATCTGAAACGAATGAATCATCAAAAAAAGAATCAAAAACATCGTTGAACCAAGGGTTTAATGAGCTGTTGTTACGATTAAATTTAACAAGTGCCATAATTTTTTTCCTCCTATCAAATTTTATATAGATAAAATCAAGAGTTATACCACAATCGAAAACCAATAAAATCCCGGCCATTTTGTCTCATAATAAAGCCCGTGCATGACAAAATATCTATTAAAAGGTATAGGTCAATTCTACTGCCGCGTATCCCAGATCGCTAGTTATAGGCAAAGCGACTTTTTTAACTTTAACACGAATTGAGCTCATGTCCGCCTCTAAGCACTTTATAGAGTTAATAATCCTGAAAGCAACCGTTTCAAGAAGCTTTTGCGGAATGCTCATCTCTCTCTTTGCAATCGAAAACAGGATTCCATAATCTAGCGTTTGCCGCAAATCTTCACTATCGTTGATGTTGTTGTAAATTTCTACTTCAATATCTACCAAAAATTCATTGCCCAAAACTTGCTCTTCGGGAAAATATCCATGATAGGAATAAAAACGAACATTATATAGCGAGATTGTTTTCTTCAATTGTCCCATTTATAAAAGTATAAATTATTAAGATACTGCTTGATAATTGTTATTATAGCAATTACTTTGTTGTAGTTTTAAATACTAAAGCCATGTTTGTTCGTCAATTACTAAGTTTTCTCTTTTTGTGCCTTTTTTTATGTGCCTGTAGCAGATCAACAGAAACGCTTCCTGTTTTAAGCAGGTATGAAGTGAAGAAACACCCGAATGGTGTAAAAGACACGATTTATCAAACAATACCCTCTTTCAGTTATCTTAATCAGGATAGCATCGAAATTACCCAGGAAGCATTTCTTAACACAATTTATGTTGCTGACTTCTTTTTTACTTCCTGCCCTACTATTTGCCCGGTAATGCACAGGAATATGCTTAAAGTATATGAAGAATTTAAAGATAACAAAGAGATTAAGCTAGCATCCTTTACTATAGATCCGAAGCACGACAAACCTAGTGTGCTTAAAACATATGCTGATCAAATGGGAATTGAAGGAACACAATGGGAATTTCTATGGGGCGAAAAAGATTCCGTTTACGACCTTGCCAAAAATCATTTTCTTGTCAGCGTAGTGGAGGACGAAAAAAGTCCGGGCGGTTACATCCATGAAGGTTGGTTTGTTTTGATAGACAAACGGAAAAGAATAAGAGGAATTTATAACGGCACTATTGAAACAGAGGTTGATAAATTGGTTAATGACATTTCTACCTTACTTAAAGAGTACAAATAATGAAAGCAAGATCTTACTTAACACTAGCTATAACAACAGCACTATTGAGCGGCATTATCCAGTCGTGTAATAATACGAGCATAAACTACGTAAAACAGTATACCAGCGGCAAAGACTTATACGAAAACTACTGTGGTAATTGCCATGCTAAAGATGGCAGCGGGCTCCAGGCATTAATTCCTCCACTCACAGATACCTCTTACATAACAAACAATTACAATGCTCTTGCGTGCATGGTAAAAGAGGGTATTTCAGGAGCTATGATTGTAAGTGGAATTAAATACAATTCGTCTATGCCAGGAAGCCCGCAACTCAGCAACCAGGAAATTGCTGATATCTTAACTTACATAACAAATAATTTCGGCAACGATCATGGCCTGTTCGATGTAAGTCAGGTAGAGTCCGATTTGAAGAAGTGCCCTTAGCTCAGCTTCTTTCCTGTTTATAAATTAGTTACCTTTGTAGATAGGTTATTCTATCGCTATACTTATGTATAGAGGAAAGTCCGGGCAACACAGGGCATCCTGCTTCCTAACGGGAAGGTCTTTCCCCAAGAAAGAACGGAAAGTGCCACAGAAAATAAACTACCTCAGATTAATCTCTGGGGAAAAGGTGAAAATGTGAGGTAAGAGCTCACAGTTTTGCGTGGTGACATGCATCTCGGTAAACCCCAGGAGTTGAAAAACCAAATAGGCTAATGTTAAGGGCTGCCCGTCCTTTTCTGCTCAGAAGCATTAGCGGGTAGGTTGTTTGATCTTTTTAGCAATAAAAAGACTAGATTAATGATAGAGCCTCTTTTTTAAGAGATACAGAACCCGGCTTACGACCTGTAAACAGCCGCAATCCTCAAGGAAATGCGGCTGTTTAGTATAATTCCACCTTATAATTATTTAATTGGATTAAACTGTATATATTTGTGGACATCTGCAAATGCAGTAAACAATTAGTAGTACTATGGCAAAAATCTTAATCGTTGACGACGAACGTGCAATTCGAAATACCTTGCGGGAAATTCTTGAATATGAGGATTATGAAGTACTGGACGTCAATAATGGTATCGATGGCCTCAACCTGATTAAAACTGAAGATATCGATCTTGTTCTCTGCGACATCAAGATGAACAAAATGGATGGCATGGAAGTATTGACTGAAGGACTTACTATTAAGCCTGATCTGCCTTTCATTATGATATCAGGTCATGGAACAATAGAAACTGCTGTTGAAGCGAGTAAAAAGGGAGCTTACGATTTTATATCAAAGCCACCTGATTTAAACCGCCTTCTAATAACGGTGAGAAACGCCCTGGAAAGAGGGAATCTCGTTACAGAGACTAAAGTTTTAAAACGCAAGGCGAGTAAGGTACGCGAAATACTGGGTAACTCCACTGCTATTAATAAAATTAAAGACACGATTGAAAGAGTCGCTCCAACTGATGCTCGAGTACTTGTCACAGGCGCAAACGGAAGCGGTAAAGAACTGGTAGCCCGCTGGCTTCATGAAAAATCACTTCGGGTAAATGGGCCTATCATAGAGGTGAATTGTGCTGCTATTCCTTCTGAGTTGATTGAAAGCGAGCTCTTCGGGCATGAGAAAGGGTCTTTCACATCTGCTGTAAAACAAAGAATTGGTAAGTTTGAACAGGCAAACGGGGGAACGCTCTTTTTGGATGAAATAGGAGATATGAGCCATTCTGCGCAGGCCAAAGTATTAAGAGCTTTACAGGAAAACAAAATAACACGTGTAGGTGGCGAGAAAGAAATAGAGGTGAATGTCAGGGTAATTGCTGCTACCAATAAAGATCTACTAAAAGAAATAGAAGACGGTAATTTCCGGATGGACCTTTATCATAGGCTTAGTGTAATTATAATCCATGTGCCGCCACTGATTGAAAGAAAGGAAGACATCCCTATTATCGCTAACAGCTTTTGCAATGAAATCTGTTCAGAGTACCGGATTCCTGTTAAAAAAATAAGTGATGAAGCTATTAAAGCACTGAAAGCTCTTCCCTGGACTGGTAACATCCGTGAACTTAGAAATATGATTGAACGCCTGATTATACTAAGTGATAAAACAATAACAGAGTCTGATGTTCTAAACTTCGCAAATCCAACAGGTCCGGAAAAACCTGAGCTGAGCACTAGCAATGATAGTGCAAATGGAAAGGTAGACTATGATATGTTTCAAAGTTTCCAGGAGTATAAGGATCAGGCAGAGAAAACATATATCAAATACAAGCTTGAAAAAAACAACTGGAATGTATCCAAAACCGCTGACGACATAGATATACAGAGAAGTCACCTTTACAGTAAGATTGAAAAATTCGGATTGAAGCGAAGTGAATAAGAGAGCATTATAATAAACAAGGGAATTAATGATTAATCCCCTTGTTTAATTAAAGAGATTGGCCTGTCTTTTTAAAAGAGCCCTGTATTTATTAAAAACTGCCGACTTTGATATAAAGCCCAAATATTTTCCATTTTCATCAATCACTGGCAGTATCCATACGTCATCGTTATTCATTTTAGCCATCACCGAGGGCATGCTATCGTTAATTGTCACCACCTCGGACGTAGACTGCATCAGCTCTTCTATATGCACATCTGTATCTTGCTTAATTAACAAGTCAAACAATTGATGGCTATAAACTACCCCCAGGAAAACGTTATCGTAATCCGTCACCGGAAAAATGTTCCGTCGCGACTGTAAAATATCATCCCTCCTTTCTGCCAACGTGTTATTTAGGTGCAGAACAACAAAATTAGATTCAACAAGATACTTTAACTTCATCATGCTAAGCACTACGCGGTCTTTGTCTTCAAGAGATAAAAGGTCGCCTTTATCAGCCAAGCCCTTGGTATAAATAGAATGTTTTTGTATTGCTTTGCTTATAAAATAAGAAACTGACGAAACGATCATCAAAGGAACCATTAATGTATATCCGCCCGTTATTTCCGCAATAAGGAAGATACCTGTTAACGGAGCATGCATGATGCCGCTTATAGCCGCTGCCATACCTGCCACCATAAAGTTGGGTACACTCAATGTTGTTAATCCAGTTTGATTGACAGAAAATGCAAAGATAAAGCCACCTAGAGCGCCCATTATTATGCTTGGCCCAAAAATCCCGCCGTTTCCACCTGAAGACAGGGTAATGAGTGTTGCAAATGACTTAGCGAAAAGAGAGAACAGGACAAATATAATAATAGCCCAAGGCCCTGCGCCTGTATAATCTGAGAACACGCTGTTTGCTATTAGAACATCATAGTTTCCCAGAAGCAACTGTTTAATGCTGACATAGCCTTCTCCGTATAGGATTGGAAATAAAAAAATCAAAGCGCCTAATACAAGTCCGCCCGAAAGAGCTCTTCCGTAAACATTCTTTATTGAATCGAACTTCCTCTTAACTTGGTAGGACAAGCGGGTAAAATAAATTGAAAAGAAACCGGTTATTACGGCCAGCACGATATAAAAAAACAAAGCCTTCAGTACCCAGCCCTCCGTAGACAAATAAAACAGTTGCTCCTGGTAGAAGAGTCTGGCTACAACTGCTGCGGTAGCAGAAGCCATCAACAAAGGAATAAAAAGAGGAATAGAAAACTCAGGTAAGAGAATTTCAATAGCAAATACTATCCCGGCCAGCGGGCTGTTAAAAGCGCCGGCAATTGCAGCGGCGGCTCCACATGCCAGCAGAAGAGTGACCTCTCTATAACCCAAACCTAAAGCCCTTCCAACGTTAGATCCAATTGCAGAGCCACTGGTAGCTATGGGTGCTTCCAATCCCGTAGATCCGCCAAAGCCGACAGTAAGCGCGGTTGTTACAATTTGAGAATAGATATTGTGAAAATCCAGACGGCTTGATTTTCTCGAAATGCTATATAAGACTTGCGTTAAGCCAGTTTCAAACTTCCTCCTCCTCAGAAAGCGTTTAACATAGAAAACAGATAGTAAAATACCTATCAGTGGAAAAAAAAGATAAAAATACTGTTTATAGCTCCAGTTAGTATCCTGCTGTAAAAAAATTTCAATTTTATGAGTCAAGAGCTTCAGCAGCGAGGCAGCAACACCTGATATAGCACCCACAACAACAGACGCAATAATTATAAAACTCTTATTGGACAGCCTCTGTTTACGGTAACTATTTAACTTGTCAAGTATTATCTTCTCCTTCTCCATTCTTAATCAAAGGGCAAATATACTTTCTCTTACACTATATTAAAAAATAAGTGAGTTTACACGGGCAAATGTAAAAACAGTCAGTTGCTCTTATAGGCTGCGGTGGCATTCATAATGGCACCTATAATTTCCTGTTTCCCCTTGCTTGATTTCATGTATTCTTCTTCTTCCGGGCTACTTATGAAGCCGATTTCAGTCAGGACCGCAGGCATAGAAGCCCTTGCAAGCACAGCAAGGCTCTTCTCCTGGACTCCCCTATCAAGACGTCCATCTTTGTTATACTCTTTTTGAAGCAACGAAGCAAACTTGATACTTTTAGTTCGGTACGCATTTTTCATTAGGGAAAGAATGATAATACTCTCAGGATCCTTAGGGTCATAGCCACCGTAATTCTTTTTATAGTCTTTTTCCAACAAGATCGACGCATTTTCCCTGAGAGCAATATCCTGCTCATCTAGCCTTCCCGAGCCCGAAACAAACGTCTCTACACCCTTAATAGAGCTTCGGTTCTTCTTATTAAGCGGCATAGAATTACAGTGGAGGGAGATAAACAAATCAGCCTTAACTTTATTAGCAAGGCCTATTCTCTTATATAACTCAACAAAAACATCCGTTTTACGGGTATACACTACTTTATATCCCGCATCTTCCATCGCAGCTCCTAAAGCCAGAGCCAGCTCTAAAACCACATCTTTTTCATTATACCTGCTTCCCCTTGCTCCGCCATCATGTCCGCCATGCCCGGGGTCAATTACTACAGTAAACCGCCCATGATTTAGCAGGCTCGGCTTGGCATATAAGGTCTGATCTGAAGAAAAAAAGCAAAAAGCACATGCGAAAGCGATGAAGTTAAACATGGCGTTTTTGTTAACAGTGAAAATTCTTATCAAAACGTCTTGTTATTAATTTCGTAAAAAGAAGCACAAGATACTATTAAAGTTCAAAAATACCAGTCGAAAGGTTCGCTTTTAAACAATCTGAAAACCGAAGGGGAACCAACAGTAATTCAGACTAAGTCCTCTGTTCAATGCCCAACTCCTTCACTATAAGTTTAGCGGCCCTTGATGACGCGCCCGGACTACCTATTCTTTCATGAAGCTCTTTATAGTCCTGAAGCATTTTTATCCTGTAACTTTCATCATTAAGAAGCCTGCTCATAACCAACGTAATCTTAGTAACATTACAATCCTTTTGTATGAGCTCTTTTACAACCTCCCGATTCATGATGAGGTTGACAAGAGATATGTAGCCCACCTTAATCAGCATACGAGCCACAAAAACAGTCACCGCATTAGCCTTATAAACAACCACTTGTGGCACACTGAACAAAGCAGCTTCAAGCGTAGCAGTGCCCGATGTAACAATTGCGGCTCGCGCCTTTTTTAAAAGATCGTAAGTATGGTTAAATACGAGAGACAGGTTGCTGCCATACATGTACTTTTTATAAAAATCTGCATCCAATCCAGGTGCCCCGGCAATCACAAACCGGTAATCTGGGAACATAGCAGAAACAGCAATCATATCAGGCAAAAGCTTTTTTACTTCTTGCCTTCTGCTACCCGGCAATAAAGCAATCAACGGCCTGTCATTCAAGCGTTGCTGGTCAATGAAGGTTGGATCGGGCTTAAACGTTGCAATTTCGTCAAGCAAAGGATTGCCTACATAATTGACCTTCATGCCCCACGAAGAGAAAAACTCAACTTCAAATGGAAGTATGCAGTACAAATGGTCTACAACTTGCTTAATCTTAAGTACACGCTTTTGATTCCAGGCCCATACCTTAGGGGAGATATAATAAAACACTTTTATGCCATGCTTTTTAGCAAACTCTGCAATTTTTAAGTTAAAACCGGGAAAATCTATAAGTACCAAAGCGTCCGGCCTGAACGTGAGCATGTCACGCTTGGCAATCTCCATATTCCTCAATATGGACCTCAGGTTAAGCACCACCTCCACAAAGCCCATATAAGCCATGTCACGGTAATGCTTAACCAATATGCCTCCCTGCTCCTGCATCTTATCCCCACCTAAAAACCTAAACTCCGCAGAAACGTCATCAGCCTTTATAGCTTTCATTAAGTTAGCACCATGCAAATCCCCTGAAGCTTCTCCAGCAATTAAATAGTATTTCATTATCAGTTAGTTTTCATCGCTATTTATTTCATCAAGCTCCCAATTGTTTAAAACAGGAATAGCATGATGGGCTGTAAAATCATATTGTACCGGAACTACCGAGGCATACTTATTCTCAAGTGCCCATACATCAGTATCCTCGCCCTTATCATTTAGTATAAACTTTCCTGTAAGCCAATAGTACTTTCGTCCGTGCGGGTCTTGACGTTCATCAAACTCTTCAGCCCATTTGGCCTTAGCCTGACGACATACACGTAAACCCTTGATGTTGTCTGCCTTCGGAAAGTTTACATTAAGCAAGGTTCCCTCAGGAAGTCCATGTTCTAAAACCTGCTGAGCTACCATCTTAACATAAGGAACACAGGCGCTGAAATCAGCATCATAAGAAAAATCGGCAAATGAAAATCCTACCGAAGGAATTCCCTCAATAGCACCTTCCATTGCAGCAGACATCGTTCCCGAGTAAATAACGTTTATTGAGTGATTTAAGCCATGGTTAATGCCTGAGACACACATGTCAGGTTTTTTGCCTTTAAAAACTTTATTGACTGCCAGTTTTACACAATCTACGGGAGTTCCCGAACACTTGTACATCTCCACATCAGGGTAAATATGTACTTTGTCCAGTCTCAAAGGCCGGGCAATGGTAATGGCATGACCTGTAGCCGATTGAGGACTGTCTGGCGCCACAACAACAACCTTACCAAGCGGCATCATAGCATCTATTAAAACCTTAATTCCCGGTGCATCAATTCCATCGTCATTAACAACCAGTATAGTCGGGACGTTATTTTTCATATAACGCTAATTTATAAAAAGATTCGGGCACTTAGTTAAGGGTTAACTCTTTTGAAGGTTATCAAAAAAGTATAAATCCAAAGGGTCTTTCCTTAATCGACAATCTTAGGAGGCATTAATTTATACACCACAGGTGTAACCACTCTTGACAGCAGTGTAGAGCTTATTAACCCTCCTATCATAACGATAGCCAGCGGCGAAATCAGGGGGTTGCTTGACCAGGCAATCGGCAGCAAGCCGCCTATAGCCGTAAGCGTAGTGAGTATGATGGGAAGAAAGCGCAGTTCGCCTGCTTTCTCAATGGCTTCGTCAAGCTCCACACCCTCACGCCTTAGCTGGTTGGTAAAATCAACCAGCAGAATCGTATTCTTAACCTCAATACCGGCAAGCGCTACAATACCTACCACTGCTACAAAGGACAAGGGCTCGCCGGTGATAAGCAAGGCCAGTATGGCACCCACAATACCCAGCGGTATCACCGAAAGAACTATAAGCGTACTTTTAAATGTTCTGAATTCCAGTATAAGCACTGCTATAAACATAAGAAGCGCCACTATTATAATATTCTCAAAGCCACCGAAGATCTCGGCCCGCGACTCTGCCTCCCCTCCCATTTCGTAGGAATAACCCGAAGGAAGTTTCTTTTTATCCATTTTGGCCGTTACCTCGTCAAGGATATCATTAATAGCATAGCCCTTCTTAATAAAGGCATTTACAGACACGGTTCTTACTTTATTAAGATGATTAATGCTGTTCGGTGACGACTCCAAACCGATGGAAGCTACCTGTTTAAGGGGTACTGCAAGTCCCTGGATGTTATTAACATATAACTGATCGAAGACAGAAAGATCAGCATAGGAAGCCCGGGGAACGCTAAGACTAATCACATAATCATCGTTAACCGACTGAGGATCGGAAAATGCACCTACCTCTAGTCCCGATACAGCCATGCGTACTGCCCGATCGATGTTTACAGTTGGAATTCCCATAGCCAATGCCTTATCACGGTTTACATGTATTTTAAAATCTGTTACATTATCGCGTATAGGGTTACTCACATAGATGGTACCATCTACCTGTTTGAGCATCTGTTCTATTCCGAGAGATAAGGCTTTCAAGGAGTCAAGGTTTTCACCCATCAGACGCACTTCAACAGGAGCAATAACGGGTAGCCCCTGCTCAAAGTCTTTCACTTCAATCTTCGCCCCACCGATGGTTGCGAGCTTATCTCTAAGCTGCTCCATTATATCTACTTTACTTCCAAACTTAACCTCATTATCCAACTGTACAAAAATATCCGCAAAGTCCGACCGTTCCGCCTGTTGAATAACATTATAGTATATACGTGCGTTGCCTTTGCCCACGTTAGAAGAAAAATGGTTAACCTCAGGAACAGCCCGTAGCCTAGACTCAACTAACCTGGTAATACTATCCGTAGTATAGATACTCGACTGAGGAGCCGTTTGTATATTCACCATAAATTGAGGCTTTTCAGAGGATGGGAACAAGTTAAAGCCAACCACCGGTATAAGCGCCAGCGAAGCGGCAAATATACAAAGGGCAATAAACACCGTAGTCCATGGCTTTTTCAAAGCTCTATCCAGTAGTACGGAGTAGGTGCCATGTATAACGCGCTGGAAAGCCCTCAACACAACATTTCCTTCCGGATGAGCGTCAGGCTTTAATAGCTTTGTAGCCAAAAAAGGAACCACAGTCAATGCGACGAGTAGGGACCCGAGTACTGTAAAGATTACAGCCAGGGGCATACTACGCACAAACTGACCTCCTTCATTGGGCATATAAACCAAGGGTAAAAAGGCTATTATTAAGGTAGCTGTACAGCCTAGAATGGCAAGAGTTATCTGCCTGGTGCCTTTAAGAGCTGCTTCCATGCGCGAAGCTCCTTCACGCATCCATCGTTCAATATTCTCAACAACCACAATACTGTCGTCTACAAGCAGTCCCAGCGCCACCACAAAGCCAACGATGCTTAGCTGATTAAGGCTGTACCCCAACATTTTAACCATAATAAGCCCTACAGATACCGATAGGGGTATGGCTATCATTACAATAAGCGACGCCCTTCCTCCAAGAGGAAGCAGCGTAATACTCACCAGCAGAATTGCGATCATAAAATCCATAGCCAGTCCGCTTAGGCGTTTATTAACATTGTCTGCCTGGTCAAAATGCAGGTTCAGATCAATATTTGCCGGCAATTGTTTTTTAAACTCGCCAATGACTTTCAAATAAGCATCCTGTGTTTTACTTATATTTTCACCCTCTTTTTGAGCGGCATTAATAAACAAACATCTATATCCGTCAAATCGGGTAATATGATTTTCCGCAGCATAATCATGATAAACCTCCGCAACATCTTGCAGCAAAACATTGTTTCCTCCACTACTGGATATGATGGTCTTCTTTATCTGATCAATGTTCTCATAATTGCCGCTGGTTTTTACGCTGAAACTCTTTGCGCCGGCAATAATGCTGCCAGCGGGTATATTTGCAGTTTCACTCTGGATGGCCTGCATAATTTGTTCAAGCGAAATGTTCATTTTAGCAAGCTGCCCGGTATTCACGTCCACCCTCACCAGCCGTTTTTGTGCGCCGTTAATCACTACATTCTTAAGTGCAGGCAGCTTTTCCAAAGCATCTTTTAAATCATCAGCAGCCTTCTTCATCTTAGCTTTTGATGCGTTTTCGGAGATCAAGGCTACCTGAAGAATGTTTACATTAGAGGGTTCAACCTTTTGAATGTCAATGCTATAAATATCCTTCGGAAGGTCCTGCCGCATGGCCGAAACCTCCCTCACTAGTTCTTGGTACTTATCGTCAGGATTATTTCCATACTTATACTGAACCTGCAGCACGGCAAGGCCGCTATATATTGATGTTTTAACTTTTTTAATGTTGTCCAGAGCATATATTCTGGACTCCATGGGCTTTACAACCAGCTGTTCCATATCCTTCATACTGGTACCGGGGTATACCACTACAATAGGAAATTCAGGCGTTTTCAAGTCTGGATCTTCAGCCCTCGGCATTGTGAGTACGGAGCTTACACCAAGAGCAAGCACCATAAGCACAATAACGAAGGTAAACTGGTAGTTTTTAACTGCAAATTTTGTAATATCCATACCTAGTTTTGTACCTTAATTTTTGAACCGTCTCGTAAGTATGCGCTCCCGGAGACTATTACATAAGATGCATCCTCTAGTCCGCTGGTAATGAACACCTCGTCTTTCCGAAGCTCACCAATGGTTACCTCCACCTTTTTTGCGTGCTTCTTATCGTTGCTGATAAAAACATAGCCTTTGTTCTGACTTCCGTCCATTAGCGCATCAAACGGAATAGTCCATCCTTGGGCCGTTTGTTTTCCTGGCGTTATCTCAGCTTTAGCAAACATTCCATCGGCAAGTTTATTCCCCTGCAGAGAACCTATTTTGAGGTTAACCGTAAAAGTTCCCGTGGAAGGGTTTACCCCTTCCGATTTGGCAGAAACTGTTGCCGGCAAGCGCATGCCCGACAGAGATTCAAGCGTCACCACTGCTTTGTCTCCCTGCCTGATGCCTGACCATTGCTTGTCGGTGACACCTGCTTTCAATATCCAGGAGCTTGTTTGAGCTCCATTTATACGCAAAACCGGCATACCGGGACCAGCCATTTGACCTTCATTTGCAAAGCGTTGCAAGACATAACCATTTGTATTTGCCCGTATCTCTGAATAGTGTTTATTGAACCCGGCTGCTTTCAGCTGCTGACGGGCAACTTCCATACCGGTACGGGCGTTTTGCATCTGTTCCAGAGTGGCCACGCTGTCTTTATACAACTGATAGGCGCGTTTATAATCGCGCTCGGCTTTTTCAAAAGCAAGGCTCGCTTGTTGTGCACCGGCGTCTATTTCGGTTAGGTTTACGGTAGCAAGCAACTGGCCTTTTTTTACAGCATCGCCTTCTTTGACGTATATCCTGCTGATAATGCCGCCCTTTTTAAACGAGAGAACAGTCTCGTCGTCCGTTGTGAAAACCCCGGTGGTATAAATAATACGTTTATCGCCCCCTGTCTCGACAGCAAGCAACTTTACCGGAACGTACTCTTCTTGTCCGGCTTCATCTTTTACCTTAGCACCCGAGCATGCATTCAAACTTAAAGCAGCCAATATGGATAAATAAGGAAAATAGGCTTTGATATTCATTTCTTAATTTGATAATTCGCGACTTCACGCTCAACACCGGCTGCAGCGATAAGAACATTGTACTTATCAATGCTTACAGCAAGCCTGGCCGAGGTTAGCTGGTTACGGGCATCTATTGTTTCGATGTAGCTGTTGGTACCTGCCTTGTAGCCCTTTTCTATCAGCCTTTGGTAACTGGCAGCGGCGTTTAACTGCGTAACGGATGACTGGTATGTTTCAAGCGCCGAACGCAGGTTATTTTTAGCAACATTAGCGCTCACATTCAGCTGCCGGCTTACATCAGCTACATTCAGTTGCGCTTGTTTTATATCCAGCCAGGCCTGGCTTATTTTGTTGCGATTGCGGTTACCTTCAAATACAGGAATATCGAGCTGTATGCCTGCCAGATAATACCTCGAGCGCTTATCAAAGGACCAACCCTCGGCCTGGCTGCCTATATCGATAAACCCTCCCAGCTTAGGTATGGTAAAACTCTTGTTCATTCTAGCTATCGTTTTGTTAAGTTCAACCACCTGTTTTAAACTTTTCAGCTCCTCACGGTTCTCAATTGGAACTGCGGGTGATAGCATTAAGGCAGAGGCCTTCCCAAGACCATCATCTGCATCATAGGCTGTATCTACCGGTGCATCTGCCGGTTTGTTCAGAAGGGAGTTAAAATACATGCGTGCGTTATCTGCCTGTTGTTTTGTTTGTATAAGCTTTGCATTAGCGGCAGCAACCTCGCTTTCAGATCGTAATACATAGGCAGGAAGTCCTTTTCCGCTTTCAACCAGTTTCTGATTAACCCTTTTCCCTTCTTTGGCAATATTTAAAGATGATTCATAAATACCAATACCATTAAGTGCAATCAGGTAGTTAAAATAAGCGGTTTTTATGTTTTTTACCAATTCGCGTTTGTACGTATCTACCTCATATTCCTTTAACGTTACTTGCTGTTCATTGATTTTTTTATTATAAATAAGATCTGTATTGAGAATAGGTACCGTTGTCCTGAATTTGGTATCATAAAAGTTTTTGGGAAAGAAGGAAATGTTCTGATTTTCAAGTTGCGGAAAATTTTGTCCGCCCGTTAACTGGTTAAGTGTAGCATAAACGCCGTTTAAAAGGTCGCCTACGGGCAAAGGTATAGTGCGCCCGCCGTCTCCACTTTGATAGTTGAATTGAAAAGCTACTGAAGGAAGAAACATAGACCTCGCTGTATTTAAACCTAATAAAGCTTTTTCAAGGCTTATGCTCTTTTGTTGTATAACCAGGTTGTTTTCAATACCTTCTTCAACATACTTGTCTAAAGGATCTTTTTGGGCCAAAGAGCAAAAAGGAACCAAGCACAGCAGTGTTCCAATGATCCATCTATTTACCTGCAAACATACTTTCATACCGGCGTTATAAAATGGTTTCTAAACTAAGCAGGTACGCATTGAGCGTTTCCTTTAGCGCCTGCTCACTATTGTCAAAGTGTTTCTTGTCTTTTAGTATAAGATCGAGGTGACCGCGTATAGTAACTAGACACAAACCATGCACTGTTGACCAGATTATTAAAGCTGCGGTCTTACTTTCTGTAAACTTAAAATAGCCGTCTTGTTTACACTGTTCAATAGTTTGAATAAAATAATTAAAGGTTTGCAAACCCTCTTCCCAAACGGGATTGTCATTGCCCGATTCCAGAAAGGACAAAGGATCTTTAAGAATAAACATCAGCTCATAGTAATCTGTATTTTCAAGAGCAAACTGAACATACATCCTCACCATAGCCTTAAGCCTTTCAAAAGGTGATCCTACGTTATTTAATATTGAAAAGCAGGAAGATAGCAGTTTAAATCCTTCTTTATGTAATGCAAAAAGTATATCGTTTTTGTCCTTGTAATAAATATAGATAGCAGTTGGGCTAAAACCTATCTCGCTTGCTATCTTTCTTATAGAGGTAGCTTCATATCCATATAGCGTGAACACCGCTTTTGCCGTGTTTAGTATTTCCTGCCTCAGATCTTCTTTATTCTTAATTTTTCTATCCTTACCAGTCATTTCTAAAATAGTTAAAACATTAACGCTGTTAACTTTATAATGTTTTAAAACTCAACCATATTTTACAATCATGGCAAGCTATTTGCATAACAATTACTACCGACATCAAATTGAACGTAATATGAAGACTACATATCGACCCAAGGCTTTAAAAAGACTGATCATCAAAAAGATCGGAGAAAGACATAACCGTTTTAATACGTTTATGCAAGCTTATATCAATGATCATGAAGATAACATAAACGAGTGCAAAATTGTACGCATGTTTTCTCAGAAATCGCCTCTAAAAGTAGCCTACATATCAGAATAACCCACATACATTTATTATTTCTTTTTTCCTCTGCACGGGGAAGGAACGACTCTGCTCACTGCTGGCACCTTCTTAAAGCCGCTCAATAAGAGCCTAGAAAAGGTCACGTCTTTGATACCACCCACGCAGGGAACTCGTCCGGCCTGCAAGCATATACAGGTGTAATGGTACCATACAAAACATGGACTCATCATGGGTTCATCTCGCCCGCATTATGGATGGATGTGCTGGATGATAGGGTGCAGTTTGGGAGTGAATGAAAACTCAACATATTTTTCCGGACATATATAAGCTGAACATACTTCATGGCTATCCAGCTTTAAAAAGGTTCATCACCTGGACGTTTATTTACCAAAACAGTATCTTGCGGCTTTGTGTAAATAATATGAATCAGCTTCCATATAGTTTATTTGCCTTCCTTCTTTGTATTATAGGTTCGGGACTGCCTTTAAAAGCTCAGCAGGCTAACGCTTCCCAGACGTTTAGCGTTGCCGATTCGCTACGCGGAAACTTGAACACCCCATTGAGAACCTGCTACGATGTCAAGTTTTATCATCTTGACATTACCGCCGATGTAAACACAAAACAAATCGAGGGCTCGAATACATTTACGTTCGAAGCAATGCAAGACTTTACAAAGCTTCAGTTTGACTTATTTCAGAATATGAAGATTGACAGTGTGCTCTACAAAGGACAAAAGTTAAACTACACCCGGCGGCATGATGCTGTATTTTTGGAGTTTCCTGCTACCTTAAAAAAGGGAGAAACAGGCTCTTTCACAGTACACTATTCGGGTACGCCGCTTACTGCACGCAATGCTCCCTGGGAGGGTGGTATGGTATATGCGAAAGATGAAGATGGCAAGCCCTGGGTGGCCACGGCTTGCCAGGGCTTGGGTGCCAGCTTTTGGTGGCCTAACAAAGACCAGCAGGCCGACGAGCCCGACAGTATGCTCATTAGTATACGTGTGCCTGATGGTTTCAAGAACGTTTCTAACGGTCGCCTCCGAAAGGCAACTCCCCTGCCCAACGGTTATACGCAGTTTGACTGGTTTGTTGGCAGTCCGATAAACAACTATAATGTTGCTCTAAATATTGGAAACTATGTTAACCTGAAAGACTCCTGCAAAGGACTAAAAGGAACGCTGGACGTGGATTACTGGGTGTTGCCTTATAATGTAAGCAAGGCCAGAACTCATTTTGCCAAAAATGTAAAGCCGATGATCAAAAGCTTTGAGCACTGGTTTGGCCCCTACCCATTTTACAGCGACGGGTATAAACTCATTGAAACACCACATTTGGGTATGGAACATCAAAGCGGGATAGCCTATGGCAACGGTTATAAAAATGGTTATAACGGTCGCGACCTGTCGGGAAGCGGACATGGACTCAAGTGGGATTTTATCGTTGTACACGAAAGCGGACATGAATGGTTTGGCAATAGTATAACCTCTAAAGACATTGCTGATATGTGGATACACGAGAGCTTTACTGCCTATTCTGAATGTCTTTTTGTAGAAGGCTTGTATGGCAAAAAAGCCGGTCGAGAGTATGTATATGGAACGCGCCGTAACATTCTGAACGATAAACCCATAACAGGAGCCTATAATGTCAATAACAGGGGCTCGGGCGATATGTATTATAAAGGCAGCAATATGCTGCATACCCTACGAACCATACTAGGGAATGATACCTTGTGGCGCCAGATACTTACAGGACTTAACCAGGAGTTTTACCACCAAACAGTTACAGCTAAACAGGTTATAGATTGCGTTAACGAAGAGAGCGGGCGTAATTTGAGCCCGATTTTTGATCAGTATCTTAATTATACTACTATTCCTACACTGTTGGTTGTGTTTAAAAAAGGTGTTCCATATGTTAAGTGGAAGGCAGAGGCTGAAAACTTTGAAATGCCTGTTGGAATATGGGTCAATAATAAGAAGTACCATACCCAAACTGTAGGTACCAGGTGGAAGGCGCTAAGTTTTAAAAACCAAAGCAAAAGCAGCTTTATTCCCGATACGGATAATTACTATATTAACGTAAGCTATGAGCAGACACTTAATTGAGGCTTACCAGTACTCTCACTGAGTCAGCATTGAGGCGTGTTTTCAACCATGCTTTCAGCTTTCGCTGGTCGGTATTCTGCATTTTGCGGTTTAAGTCGGCCACCATTAGTGTAACTGTATCGTTCCTGGCAGAACCGATATTGGTTACTACAACATTATTGATCGTAAATGCACTTATTTCCGGATAAAGGGTTTTTAATTCCGGACCGATGTCGGGAAGCTCACTTCCATTCTGGGCGGCCGAGGTCCGGGAAAGGCTGTCGTTCTTAAATTCTTCCTCTAGTATGCTCGCTTTAATTTGCGAGAGGTCAATTTCTCTTTTGGCATTCAGGCCCTGATGTATAATGAGTTTGCTATTGGCAAGAGAATAAGAGGCCATGCTTTTCTTTAGAGAGTCGATACGATCCTGCGATAATATATTGCCTATGAGAAGAAGGTCTATCTCGTTTCCCTGACTGGTGTACTTAATGGACTTATTAACTACTTGGGTATTAGCAAAGTTAAACTGCTCCTTTATAAAACGCTGTGCATTCGTTTCGAAAATACTCCGGTCGACAATACGGTAAGCCAGGTAGATGCTGGGCAACGTGGTTATAAACACAATGATCCATATATAACGGGTTACTTTTTTCTGCCTGACGGTATCTGTGAGCTGTTTTTTAGAAAAGCGCATATATCGCACAATCAAAAACGTACTCAGGCATATGAACACGCTGTTGATGAAGTATAGATAAATGGCGCCTAAAAAGTAATAAACATTACCGTTGGCAATGCCATAACCAGCCGTGCACAGCGGAGGCATAAGCGCTGTAGCAATGGCCACGCCCGGTATTGCTGTTCCTTTTTCTTTCCGCGTGCTGGCTACTATGCCTGCCAGGCCTCCGAAAAAGGCTATAAAAACATCCCATAGAGAAGGGGTTGTACGGGCTATCAGTTCGCTTTGTGCAGTAGTAAGGGGCGTAATTAAAAAATACGCTGTTGAAACAATAATGCCTATTACCGAAGCGATAAATAGATTTCGCAGACTTTTTTTGAGCAGCTGGAAGTCATTTATAGCTATACCCATGCCTACACCCATAATGGGCCCCATAAGCGGCGAAATGAGCATGGCTCCTATTATCACCGCCGTAGAGTTAACGTTAAGTCCTATGGAGGCTATCAGGATGGCAAACATAAGCGTCCAAAGGTTTACACCCTTAAACTCTACCTTTCGGTAAATAGAAGCAATAATCTCATCTTCAGAGTCTTGATCATCGTGAAGGCTAAATCTGTATTTTAATTTTTCTTTAATCAGGAGCAGTAATTCGTTCATCTGTTGCAATAATGTATAAATTGGGATACATACGGAATAGCGTGCTAAACAAATTGTAAACATAGAGGTTATTTTTTAAACGAAAAGAATATGCATTTGAGCTGTATGGCAAAATCCGTATCCTTTAAATCAAATGAAGGAAGTTAGAGAACTAAAGAGCTTTTTTTACAGCCAGTACCTGGCTGATGGATTCAGAATAACATTCGGAGCTTTACTACCAACAATTATACTTTCTCACCTGGGCCATATTGAAGCCGGAATGGCAGTATCGATTGGAGCTTTGTATACCAGTATTCCCGACAACCCCGGAGCTATTATACACAGGCGCAACAGTATGTTTATATGCATTATTTGTTTGACACTCATCTCTCTGCTTACGGGTTTGATAAATGATTTTCCTGTGCTTATTGGCTTCGAGATCTTTATTATGTGCTTTTTCTTTTCCATGTTCAGCATCTATGGAAACAGAGCGGGCGCTATTGGTACTGCGGCATTGCTTATGATGGTTATTAATATAGACCGGTCTTTTACGTTGTCCGAACTGGCCGGCTACACAGGCTTTGTACTTCTGGGGGGCCTATGGTACATGGCTCTCAGCCTTTCGCTTGCCCAGATGAGGCCCTATCGGGAGGCACAGAACACCCTTGCTGAGTGCATAGCAAAAGTAGCCGGCTATATCCGTATCAAAGCCGATCTGTATGATGAGAGCAGCAATTTTGACGAGGTATATAAACACCTTGCTAACCAACAAATCGAAGTGCACCAGGAACAGGAGAAAGTAAGGGAAATCCTGTTTAAAAACCGCATGTTTATACGCGATCCAACAAACACAGCCCGTGTGTTGATCCTTGTCTTTCTCGATATCATTGATATTTATGAACAGGCCATGGCTACCCATTACGATTACAGGGAGGTGAGGAAACGCTATGCACAAACGGGCATATTGAAAGAATACAAGCAGATATTACTGCACGTGGCGCGCGAACTAGACAATCTGAGTTACGATATTAACATCAACGAGCGCCCGCGGCTGGTAAATGAGTTTTTGCCCGAGCTTGACCAGTTGAAACAGAAAGTGGATGGCATTGAAAATAATTTTTTGCTTAAAAAGATACTAATTACTATACGCAAGCTCACGGGTAAACAAAAAAACATCTACAGCTATTTTAACAAAAAAGAACTGAAGCCTTTTGATGTAAGCAATGAGAAAGACCTTGGCCGCTTTGTTTCTAAACAAACGATTGACCCTGCTTTGTTTATTGAAAACTTAAACTTCAGATCTTCGGTGTTCAGGCACTCTGTAAGAGTGGCCATCGTAGCACTAGCCGGTTTTTGCATTGCAAAACTGTTACCTATGGGGCATTATAGTTATTGGATACTGCTCACCATTGTGGTCATATTGAAGCCCGCATTCAGCCTCACTAAGAAAAGGAACTACCAGCGTATCATTGGCACTTTGCTTGGTGGTCTGATAGGTGCTTTTATCGTATATTTTGTTAAAGATCCCACTGTTCGGTTTCTATTCCTGATGCTATTTATGCTAGGCACCTATAGCTTTCAACGGCTTAATTATGTTGTAAGTGTTATCTGCATGACTCCCTACGTCATCCTGATGTTTTCACTGGTTCAGATGGGCAGTCTCAGCGTAGTTGAAGAACGGGTAGTGGATACAATTATAGGCTCCCTTATTTCTTTTGCAGCAAGTTATTTCATATTCCCAACCTGGGAGTACAAAAAAATGCATGGATACATGCAGAGCTTACTCCTGGCCAATTACAGGTACTTCCTGGAGGTAATAGATGCGTTTAACAACGTACCAATTGATGTTACCGACTATAAGCTCGCCCGAAAAAACATTTATGTTGCCTCGGCCAACATGTCGTCAGCATTTCAAAGGATGACATCTGAACCTAAGGGCAAACAAAGAAATCTGAATGAAATAAGCAAGTTCATTGTTCTTAACCATAGCCTCACTTCTTACATAGCTACGCTCATGGTTACTGCCAGGACAGAAAAGCCTCAGGGCATCTACCCTGCTCAGGCTCGCCTTATAAGACAGATTCTCTATCACATCTCCGACTCTGTTTCAGCATTAGGGGACAGTAGCACTGAAGTTAAAGATGCAGAGCAGCGACTTAAGTTTAATACCATTCTTGAAACAGAGGAAAACAACGACGACTCCTTACTAATCACAGAGCAGCTGTACTTTATTAGTAAGACCACAAAGGATATACTTAAAAGCACAAAGCGCTTCTCAAACAGTTGATTGAATGATTAGATCAGGCTCACCTATGCCTTATCTTTTTCCTCAAACACACTGGCCAGGCGCAGTTCCATGGTTTTCAGGTTGGTGTACCCTTTAGCTACCAGATAAAAGTAATTGTCTGCAGATTGTACAAATACAGCCGGATACCCCTCCACGTTTAATTGCTTTGCCAGGGCAAAATCATAGTATGCGGCTTGTTTATACACCTCATCGTTCATGAGCTTTAGAAACTCATCCGGGTCTATATTATAGTTTACTGCAAGATATCGGTACATATCCTCATCTTGCGGGCCTTTGCCATCAAAGTAGAGTGCATTTTGCAGGGAGTGAGCAAACTCAAGCGCTTTCTCGGGCTGGTAAGATTTAAATACAGATAGTGCAATAGCAGGTGTTTCCGATTCCATAATCGCGCTGCCGACATAAAGATGTTTTAGAAACCCTTCTCCAAAAGTTATACCGGTAACGGCTTCTATGGTTTTATAATTATTTCGGATAACAGGGGCAAATGAGGCAAGAGGTGCAATCCTTTCATTTAAGATCATACCACCACTAATTACCTCAAAGTCTAAGCGATCTGCATAGCTGGCATGGATACTTTGCATAACCTTGCTAAATCCATAGCACCAGCTGCACAATGCATCATATACATATATTAATTTTGGCTTCATAAGAACTAAGCTAGCGCTTCGCTTTTCTGCATAGATGCGGGTTTCCCATTTTTGAACGCTTCTCTCGGTTTAAGACCAAGAAGTTCGAACATCTTCATATCTTCATTAAACTCCGGGTTAGGAGTAGTGAGAAGCTTGTCGCCTGAGAATATTGAATTCGCGCCCGCCATGAAGCACAGGGCCTGTTCGACTACCGACATTTCCATGCGACCGGCAGATAAACGTACAACGCTGGCCGGCATTATTATGCGTGCAGTTGCTATCATACGAACCATCTCCCAAATTTCTACCCGGCCCTGATTTTCAAGAGGGGTACCCTTTATTGGTACAAGTGCATTAATTGGAACAGATTCGGGATGCTTTTCCATGTTTGACAGTGTTTGAAGCATCGCAATCCTGTCGGCTTCGGTTTCTCCAAGCCCAATGATACCTCCGCTGCAAACGGTGATCTTCGCCTTGCGCAAATTAGATATGGTTTTTAAACGTTCATCAAAGGTCCGGGTAGTAATAATACGTTTGTAATCATCTTCAGACGTATCTATGTTATGGTTGTAAGCATAGAGGCCGGCGTCAGCCAGTCGCTTTGCCTGATTTTCAGTCAGCATTCCAAGCGTACAGCATACCTCCATGTCAAGGGCTGTCACTTCTTTAACCATTTCAAGCACACGATCAAAATCTCTGTTGTCCCTCACTTCTCTCCATGCAGCTCCCATGCAGAGACGGGATGCTCCCGTTTTCTTTGCCGACTTAGCCAGCTCAACAACGTGATCTACCGTTAGCATTGCATGCACATTGACTCCTGTATTATACCTTGCAGCCTGCGGGCAGTAGGCGCAGTCTTCTGTACAACCGCCTGTTTTAATGGATATAAGGCTGCTTATTTGCACTTCGCCATAATCTTTGTTCTGGCGGTGAATAGTAGCGGCTCGGTATATAAGATCTAATAAGGGGCTATGGTAAATTTCTGATATTTCTTCTTTTGACCAGTCGTGTCTTAACTCTTCCATAAGTTTTTTTTACAAGCCCAAAAGTAAAACTAAATGCTTTAACATGAAAGCCATACGGCCAAATGCTTCTGAGAACAGGCTTTTACCAGGGCTTGATAGCCTGTACAAGCAGCTTTAAAGGAACTTTTGTTTTTGTTAGTGAGTGGTGATGACCGTGCTGCGCTTAGAGAAAGGACAAACTTTGCGGGCCCTGATTAAACAAGAGGTCTAGTATACTCAGATTATTTAAAAAGCCCTGCCGGTCTTCAAACAGTTGAAAATAAGGTTTTGATTGATAGGGCGACTGCTGCTTGGGATGTATCGTTGTTCTCGCATCTTCAAATTGTTCGTAATCTTCCTTATAAGTATCAGTAAAAGAATACGTAAGAGGCATTTTAAGTAACTTCAGGATGAGCTCAAACAGAGCTTGGTTATAGTCAAATAGATAAACAGGCTTATCGCTATAAAAGGGCGCAAAGTCATCTTCGTAATACTCAAAGTAAGCCGATCTGCGGTAGGATGCCTGCAGGCTTAACCAATGAAGTCTTTGCCAGTTAAAATCATAGCTTATTTTGACATCTTTGACTTTAGAGTGCACTTTTGAGCCTTTAACTACTGGAACGATGAGGTCCAGTTTCCCTTGTGAAGCGTAGATCTGAGCCCTGTTTCGATAGGTTTGTTTAGGAAAATGCTCCTGTTTCTCTATTAAAATAGTTTTCGTGCTATGTTCTTTTAGTTTACTGAAAAACTCCAGGGGGCCTAAGTAAAATAGCGGAATAATAATGCCTTTGTACATTGTTTATAGTATGTTTGTATTTCGGATGGTCGAAATTAACGATTATATGTACACATGAAGAAGGTTCTGACAAGCCTTACCAAGTTTCTCTTTTATCTATTTTCGTTCTTGCCTTTTCAGGTATTGTATTTCATATCCGATATTATCTTTCTCTTTTTGTATTATGTAACCGGCTACCGTCGAGTTGTTGTACAGACAAATCTTAAGAACTCCTTTCCTGAAAAAAGTGCGAAAGAGCTAGCAGCGCTTGAAAAGGGATTCTACCATCATTTATGTGATATGATGGTGGAGGGTGTAAAAATGGCAACTCTGTCCAAAGCCGATCTGCAAAAAAGATATAAACTTAAGAATCCTCAGCTTATTCAGCACTTCCTCGATCAAAAAAAGCCGGTTATGCTTATTACCGGTCATTACGGAAACTGGGAATGGGGAGCGCTGGCCCTATCAGCTGCTTTTCGGGATCCGGTGATAGTAGTCTATAAGCCTATATCCGACAAGGGCTTTGAAAAGCTAATGAATACTATTCGTTCTCGTTTTGGCGCGGTGATGGTAGCTATGAAAAAAACGCTCAGAGTATTGGTGAGTTACAAGGGGCAGCCTCACCTAGCTGTTTTTGTGGGCGACCAGACTCCGGTTAAAAGTGAAGCAACTTTTTTCACTGACTTCTTGAATCAACGTACCGCATTTTTTCTAGGCACCGAAAAGCTGGCTAAAGCACTGGGTGCGCCTGTTGTATTTGGACATGTAACTAAAACGAAAAGAGGGTATTATGAGTCGGAATTCACTCTGATATGTGATAGCGCTGCTGAAACTGCTCAGTATGAAATAACCAGCAAACATATAGCTTTACTGGAGGATAAAATTAATAAGAGGCCGGAGTTATGGCTATGGTCGCACAAACGATGGAAATTTAAGGAGGAAGACACCGTTGAATAATATACCTGGCGTAGCAGTTGTCATTTTAAACTGGAATGGTAAAGCGTACCTTGAAAAGTTTTTACCATTTGTTCTAAAGTCTGAGTATAACAATCTGAAAGTTATTGTGGCGGATAACAATTCGGACGATGGCTCTGTCGAACTCATCAGCACCCGCTTTCCACAGGTCCAACTTATCCTTAACTCCAGGAACTACGGGTATGCCGGAGGGTATAACGAAGCTTTAAAGCAGGTGGAAAGCGATTATTTCGTTCTGCTTAATTCAGATGTGCAGGTACAGCACAATTGGATAAAACCGGTTATTGACTTAATGGAGCAGGACGCTTTTATTGCTGCTGCACAACCTAAAATTAAGTCTTATGCTAATAAAAGTTACTTTGAGTATGCTGGTGCAGCGGGCGGCTTTATAGATAAATATGGGTTTCCCTTTTGCAGAGGCAGGATATTTGATACCCTGGAAGAAGACAAGGGCCAGTATAACAAGCCCACAGAGATTTTCTGGGCCAGTGGTGCAGCACTGTTTATTAAACGAACCTGCTGGATGGAAGCGGAAGGTTTTGATGCTGACTTTTTTGCGCATATGGAAGAAATTGATTTATGCTGGCGCTTAAAAAACAGGGGATATAAGATTATGTATTGCCCGCAATCAGAGGTTTATCACGTTGGCGGGGGCACCCTGCAGGCCGAGAGTCCGTATAAGGCTTATCTCAATTTCAGGAACAATTTGAGCATGCTCACAAAGAATCTACCTGTCAAAAACATTTTCTTCGTTCTATTTTCCAGGCTATGGCTTGACCTTGCCGCACTTATTAAATATGCTTTGGATAGAAAGTATAAACATGCGGCAGCTGTAAGCAAAGCTCACAGGTCTTTTTTTATAAATTTATACAAGAACTGTTGTAAACGAGAGAGACCTGTGCCGCTCAAATCACTTACAGGACGATTTGATGGAAGCATTGTTTATAATTACTTCTTTAAAAAGAAAAGAACATTTCGGGATAATATTACGGAGCTTTAATCGGATCTTTTTATTAAAGAATTATTAAACAGTACTTTAAATGTGTTGTTATTACTTTAAATCATCTAAATATAACAACATGGACAACTCATTAATCAATACACTTAAAAGCGGGCTTGATACACCGCTTCTAAAAGAGAACGAAAATACCAACCTCGGTAAAACAGAGCGCATTTTGTCTATTGCTACGGGTACCATTATCCTGTTTAACGGCATAAGTGGTATATTTTCACACCCCGTATGGGGCTTGGGAAAAATTGTTCTTGGTGGTTCGCTTTTAAATAGAGGTTTAAGCGGTCATTGCTCCGTAAAACCAATTATTGAAGACAATTACTCTGCTAAAGACTTTAACCGTCAGGCAAACCTTTAATACAAGACAAAGAAGCCCGTGAACTTTCACGGGCTTCTTATTTTCAAAAGCAGTCAATCCTACTTATCTATTAGCGACTGGCCAGGCTTTCTTCAAACTGGTTGTATATATTCCAGTCGTGAGCAACGTCTCCTCCATGAGTTGAAATGATCATGTCAACAATCTCCTGAGTCGTATCTTTATATTGTACATCGATCGCCCTGCCATCTGCCAGCCATGTTTCTATAAGGTGCTTATGCTTAGGCTTAAGACTTCTTATAACGGGCACTCCCATGTCATTTAAGGCGGCAGCGTTTAAAGACTGCTCATATTGATTTTTCATAGGTATCACAAGTACCTTTTTTTTCATAAAAAGAGCTTCGGCTGGCGTTTCGAAGCCGGCCCCGCAAAGTACGCCTGAAGCTCTGGCCATGCTGTCTACAAACTTTTCATTATCAACAGGCTGTATACAGACATTCTTATATTGAAAAGGTTTTTTATTATGCTTTGAAAATACATCCCAACGGGTAGATGTATACGTAGAGAGATGCTCAATAAGCCGGCTGTCATCATAAGAAGGAAGGTAAACGGTATAATGGCCTTCGTCTGTGAGTTCCCTGTTACGTATCTGACTCCTTATAACGGGCGTAAATATTTTATCTGAATAAGATTGAAAATGAAAGCCGTACTGAGTGCTTGCCGGAGCATAGTTTTTAAGGATCAGTTTACCTATCATATCAGTATGTGCCGGCATAGGAGAATTTGGTGAAAGCACGGCAGCCTGGTGGCTTAAGGCAATGCAGGGCTTGTTCTTCATATAGCAGGCCCAGGAAGACACGGGTTCAAAATCATTTATCACCATGTCGTACTGCTCTACAGGAAGTTCACTTATTTCTTTTCCCAGCTTTCTTATATTACACTTAACAAAGGTATGCCAAAGATCTACTCCGCCTCTTTTACCAAATATAAAGCTCATACCACGGCATTTGTATTTAACAGGAAAAGGCAGGACCAGATCGCCTTGTATACCACTTACAAGTAGATCTACTTCCGCTCTCTTTTGCAAACAAGGGACAATGTCCATAGCACGGCTTAGGTGACCATTTCCGGTTCCTTGTATGGCATACAAAATTTTCATGGCTGCATATTTGACTCTAATATAGATAGTTCCTATATATAAAGAAAACTATTGCACGCAAAAAGGCCCGGCTTACTGGCCGGGCCTTCCACTTTACACTTTAATATTATTTACTAAGATTGAAGCCATATCCTACTCTCAATGCTACTTGCTTCGGGTAGTTTTTCTTAGCATAATCTTCATATTTGACACCTATATCCAATCCATTATTAAATGCATAACCAATGGTTGGAGACCAAACAAAGGAGGTCTTAGTTCCCTCTGTTACTCCGAAACCTGCACCTACTTCACCCCCCAGATAAAAGTTTTCGCCTATAAAACCTTTTAAACCAGCTTTTACCGGTATGAAGCCTACGGCATCAACATCTTTGCCATCGAAGCTTTGGTATCCGGTTGTCAAGGTACCTGAAAGAGGTCCTGCAAAGTCTTTTTGAAGTCTTACATCACCTCCAACTGCAAAACCATCTAAAGGTTTTTTAGTTCCTGTACCAAGGTTCAGTCCTATACCCAGTCTGGTATCTCTGGAATCTTGCGCTTTAGCTTCAACAGTTAAAAATAAAGAAGTTGCTAGTCCTAGTCCTATCAAAGATTTTAATGAATTTTTCATAATCATGAGTTTAAATTAACATTATGCAATTCGCTGTACAATATAGATGCCAAACTTTTATTTAATTTTAAAAAATGATCATCCCGGAGTTTAAGAAGTTAGTTTTTAATTACTTAAGTCCCTTAACATAGCAGGCAGAAATAGAATCGATATTTTAAGGAAACATTTTTTGACACTGGTCTTGTGTATTTCCAACTACATTTTACCTTAAATCTAATTGGCGTAAAACATCTAATACAAACTCATATCAGTTTGGTCATATAAATTCTTTAGCTATTTTAGTTAAAAAACGCATTATAATTTGTTGAAATGATTAGAACAAAAAAGTATTTAACCGTAGTAGCGCTTGCCCTGGGAGTGATAACGGTACAGACTGCTTCTGGCCGGGATGCTGAAAATCCCTTTTTTAAGCGCTATGCAACCCCTTTCGAGGTTCCTCCCTTTGATCTGATAAAGGTTGAACACTTCAAACCTGCAATTCTTAAAGGCATTAAAGATCAACAGGCTGAAATAGACGCAATTGCCAGCAACGGGTCTGCCCCTGACTTTTTTAATACGGTAGAAGCGATGGAGAAATCGGGACAGCTGCTTGGACGTGTAACCACTGTTTTCTACAATCTTAACTCTGCAAATACTAATGATGCGATACAGAAGCTAGCCAGGGAATTGTCTCCACTGCTTTCTGCCCATGGAGATAATATTATTTTGAACGAAAAGCTGTTTGCCAGAGTAAAACACGTTTGGACTAATAAAGACAGGGCGAAGCTAAACCCAGAACAGCAACGACTACTGTACAAAACATATAAGTCTTTTGTAAGAAGCGGAGCTAATTTGAGTGAAACTGATAAAGAAAAATTAAGAGCACTAAACTCCCAGCTATCAATGCTTAGTTTGCAGTTTGGCCAAAATCTGCTAGCTGAAACAAATAACTATAAATTAGTAGTGGACTTCAAAAAGGATCTTGCGGGTTTGCCTGAAGAACTAATTCTCGCTGCTGAACAGGATGCTAACGAGAGAGGATTTAATGGGAAATGGTTATTTACCCTGCAAAACCCGAGCGTAATGCCATTTCTTCAGTATGCGGACAACAGGGTTTTACGGGAAAAAATTTGGAGTGCGTATATGATGAGAGGCAATAACAATAACGAGCATGACAATAAGAATGTTATAAAGAAAATTATAAATCTTCGAACTGACAAAGCAAAGCTACTGGGTTATAATGATTATGCCGCTTACGCGCTCGAGGAAACAATGGCGAAGAATGCTGAAAGCGCTTATACGTTATTGAACCGACTTTGGACTCCGGCCCTGGAGGTTGCAAAAAGAGAGGCAGCCGATATGCAAAGCCTTGTAAATAAATCGGGGCAGAGCTTCGAACTAGCTCCTTATGACTGGCGTTATTATACCGAAAAGGTAAGAAAGGAAAAGTTTAATCTGGATGAGCAGGAGCTGAAACCCTACTTCAGTTTAGATAATGTTAGGAATGGCGCCTTTACGGTAGCTCAAAAGCTTTATGGCTTAACATTTACTGAGGTAAAGGATATTCCTGTGTATCATAAGGAAGTAAAGGCTTATGAAGTTAAGGAGGCTAATGGAAAGCATGTAGGCCTTTTATATACTGATTTCTTTCCGCGTGCATCTAAACGCGGGGGTGCCTGGATGACCTCGTACCGCTCCCAGCGCATGGATAACGGTAAGCGTATGGCTCCGGTAATCTCTATCGTTTGCAACTTTTCTAAACCGGTTGGAGATGCTCCTGCGCTGCTCACCTTTGATGAGGTAACTACTTTATTCCACGAGTTTGGTCATGCTTTACATGGCCTGCTCTCTAATGTAAGGTACGAAAGTCTGGCAGGCACTGCTGTATCCAGGGACTTCGTTGAACTTCCTTCACAGATTATGGAGAATTGGGCAGCAGAACCAGATGTATTGAAAATGTTTGCAAAGCACTACAAAACTGGCGAAGTAATATCCGATGAGCTAATAGCAAAAATTGAAAAGTCGGGCACCTTTAACCAGGGCTTTGCTACTGTTGAATATCTTGCGGCTTCCTTATTGGATATGGATTATCATACATTGACAAGCCCATTGGACGACGTAAATAAATTTGAAAAGGCGGCAATGAACAGACTTGGACTTACGTCAAATATCATACCTAGGTATAAAAGCACTTATTTTAATCATATTTTCGCCGGAGGTTATTCCGCAGGTTACTATAGCTATATATGGTCAGGAGTTTTAGATACTGATGCATTTGATGTGTTTAAGAGGAGCGGAAACTTGTTCAATCAGGATAAGGCAAAACTTTTCAGATCAAGTGTGCTCGAAAGAGGCGGAACAGATGACCCTATGAATCTATACAAACGCTTTAAAGGTTCTGAACCTGATATCGCTCCGTTACTCAAAAAAAGAGGGCTAAACTAAAGGAACACGACTTACTTAAGGGTGCGAGCTCTTAATGGCGCTGCGTAAGTTTAAGTAAGTCGTTTTTATTTGACACGCTTATATATAAGCCTTTACCGTGGCATTCTGGTTCTGAATTCTAAATTAATGCGATGATTATGCAGGCATCACCTGACTTTTACAAAAAGTTCAGCCCTGCTTAGTAGAATAATAAAGAAAATACTGTTGCTTTTTTGTTGACTTGGTTACAGATCGGGCAAAGCAATAAAGAATGTGGTACCTTCACCCAATTTACTTTCAAACCATATACGACCGGTGTGCTTTTCGATAATACGCTTCACGATAGCCAGCCCGACTCCCGTTCCTTCATAATCAGTTGCGTTCTCCAACCTGCTAAAGAGTTCAAAGGCTTTTTGGTGATTGTTGGTATTCATACCTATGCCATTATCGGTTACTGAAAACACAACTTCGTTAGCACATTTCTTTGCCTGAACTGATATTTTTTGAGGTACTGACTTCGAGGAATACTTTAATGCATTATTCACCAGATTTGAAAAAACCTGGTAAAGCATGGTCCTGTCTCCCTTCACATCGTATAATTCGCCGACTTTAAATTCTACGCTTTTAGACAAGGGATAAAGTGCTTCATTTTTAACATCCTCCATAAGCTGGTTCATGTCAACCGGCGCGAAGCTGAGTTCAGTTTTCCCTACCCTTGAGTAGCTCAGTATTTCCTTGATCATAGTGTTCATCTTTTCAGCACTCCTTACTATCCTTCCAAGAATTCTTTTTGAATCTTCGTCGAGCATGCGGTTAGGTTTCAAAAGTATCTCAGAAAAGTTTTTGATGACAGTCAGCGGATTTTTTAGATCATGAGAAATAGTGAAACTGAAGGTGTCAAGTTCTTCATAAGCTCGTTTTAATTTTTCGTTGATCATGCGAACTTCATTTGCCCGCCTGCTTACAGCATATAGCACTTCATTTCTTAATCGCAATGCTGAACGCACCTCTTCAGGCCGCCATTTTTCGGACGTACAGGTAACTGTTTGAACCCACTCTTCAAAAGATTTCCTGGGGCATATCTGGTGTAATCCGCCACTGCTTATTTCCACCGGTTTTTCCGGATTGCCAGCCCACTTCACTTGCTGGACCTGCTCGGCTTTGAACCAAACTACATACTCGTTCATTTCCTCAGATAAGAGGCATGCCAGCATACCACTTGCAGTTTTGCAGAAGTCTTCTGCACCCGGTAAAACGGAAGACAGGCTGTGGGTAAAAAACAGCGTATCTTTCAATTCACTGCGTAGCCAGGTATGAATTTGGCTTAACTGCTTACGGTCGGGTGTAATACCGGTGCTGAAAACAGCACCATCAAAAAAAAGCGCGGCACCGGTGGCATCCGTTACGTCTTTCATAGTTAAACTGTTCGCTGTTAAAGCGGTGCTTAAAGTATCACCATCACGCATGTACATCACAAGCTTGTTGTTGACATCGTTAAAACTGTTAATTTTTTCAAGATTGCCTTCTTCTGATTTAAAAGCAATCAATGATGAGGCAATTTGACCTAACACTTTTGCAGCTTCTCTGGCTCGATAATCAATAAATGCAGGGGAATAATTGTGGCAGGCTATCAAACCCCAGAGTTTGCCATTCAAAGAGAGTGAAACGCTGAAGCTTGACCGGACACCCATGTTTCTAAGATATTGAAGATGGACCGGTGATACAGCCCTCAGCGTAGAATCTGAAAGGTCAACAGGTTTATCATAGACACTTAAAATTTGAGAGTCGCTTGAGTTTACATTTGCAATAATACGGACGGGGTTTTTGAGATACAGCTGCCTGGCCTGCTCAGGTATATCAGATGCAGGATAGTGTAGCCCTAAGAACGGATTCAACCCATCCTTTTTGACTTCAGCTACAACAAGGCCGTGCCCATCTTCTTCAAATTTGTAAATCATCACCCTGTCGTATTGAATGAGATCAAATACTTGCTGAGCCATTTGATTAAGTATATCATCAAGGGAGGGGCATGCGAGTAATTTAGAAACACAGCGGCTTAATATTTTGTCGATAGATGCATTAAGCTGATGATAGCGTGGTTCAAATTCAAGCAGATACAAATCATGCGAGTTATGAATAATTAGATTATAAGACTCATTATTTATTGTTAGTTCGTGAGGGTTAAATAAATCGGGATCATTCTGTTGTTTACATGCCAGTATCATGTCTTTTAAACTGGCTCCCGACAAATTTAATGAAAGCTGATCTATATGGAGTCCGAGAAGATTGTTTGATCCGGGAAATGCGTTATCACTTATTACTGAAACTTTATAGCTGTTTTTGTCGACACCAATTAGGAAGCCATGTGACTGTATCTTTCCGGGTATATGAATAGGCTCGGTTGAACAGCTGTTTAAGTTAGTATCTGACATAATTGCTATTAAAATTAATAAAAATACCAAAAATTCATCTTGTTTTCATCTATATCACTGTTCTTTATATAAAAGGAGACAAGAACCATGAAAAAGATTTGGGTACTAAGCTTTATTATAGCAGCAAGTTTTAGCTTTCAGGATGTACAAGCTCAGGTAAATGTAAGCGTGAATTTAGGCAGCAATGGAACAAATCCGGGATATTATTATCTTCCTGATGCCAATGCGTACTATCATGTTCCTACTCGCGTATATTATTACAGCAGAGCCGGAAGATGGACAAGTGCCCGGTACTTGCCTGGTCACTCTAGAACTTACAACATTTATAAAGTAAGACATATACCCGTTTACGAAACCAGGCCCTACCTTAAACATAGATACTACGAAGATAAATACCGAAGAACCGTTTACAAGCGTGCGAATAAACATTACTATAAGTCAAAAAAACATTATAACAAGAAACACAGAGGCTATTATAACTAGCCTATCTAAGTTTTGCAATGCAGGCCCGCAAAAGGCTCCTGCCGGGTGACGGGAGCCTGGGCCTCTTTGCTATTAAAACAGCCTTTTAGGAAATGTAAGAATGAATGCGGTTCCCGCTTGTGACGACGATACATTAATCGTCATAGAATGATAATTTACAATACTCTTTACGATAGCCAGCCCTAAGCCATTCCCTTGCGTTTCTGAAGCGTTTGTTAATTTTTTAAACCTGTTGAATAATAAAGGAAGTTCCGCCTCTGGAATAGCTTCGCCTGTATTGTGAATATAAAGTTCGAAGTCTCCCAAATCGGTAAAAGACCCGTATACCTTTACTTTTCCTTCCTCATTATTATACTTAATAGCATTGTGAAATAAATTAAATATACACTGATAAATTAAATCTTTATTTATTTGATTAATGAATGGCGTACCTACAGGTAGCTCAACCTGAAGTTCCAGATTCTTACTCTCCAGAGGAAGAGTCATCTCATCGGCTATCTCTGCAATTAACTCAGCTAAATTGACCCGATCATCAAGGGAGTACTGAGCATTATCAATTCTTGAAATTAACAGCAGCGAGGATACTATACGCTTTAAACGATTAACCGTTTTAGACATATCTTGCAGCTTCGACTGGAAAGTTTCACTGCAGTCTTCATCTAAAAGTAGGTTTTCTATCTTACTTTTTAAGATACTGATCGGGGTCATGAGTTCGTGAGACGCGTTTGCAGTAAACTCTCTTTCTTTCTCGAAAGCTTCATTAACCTGCCTCATTAATACAATAAGCTGCTCATCTAGATATTTAAAATCAGACGTTGTGGTCCTGACAGAACGCGAACGGGTATTAAAAGGAAAGCGTTGATTAACCAGTTGTTTTTTTATGATGATATTGAGTGGCCGTAGTAAAACTGCGTTGTAAAGTATATCCAATAGCAGAGAGATAAAGATCAAGCCCGCAAGTACAATGAATGCTATACGTTGAAGCGGTTTATTATATTGATGTATCGTTGCACTCTTCTTACCAATTTCCAGCAAATAACCTTTACCACGATCGGTAAAGGAATAACTTAGAACCCGGTAGTTTGACGTATCTCTCTCAACTACCCTTCTGGAGGTTTCAATTGTATCCGCCTTCACAAAAGACGGCTCCAAAGAAATATAATCGTCTTTAAGCATGGTGTAACTGCCATAACTCTGCTCGCCTTGCAAATAGTATTCAGAGCCTTTTGTACTGATGGTACTAAGAACCTTATTACGCTGTTGTAGCAGAAGGTAGTCGGTATATTCAGAAGCAACCTTGCTTACAATCAAAGGCAATACAAGTATAAAGACTCCAGCAATGATTAGCTTGGAAAATGTGATAAAAAGACTTAGTTTATTGATTAACTTCACACTTCTTTTCTGATTTTGTAACCCACTCCACGAACGGTTTCCAGCCAGTCCGCCGTACTATACGTGTTCAGTTTTTTTCGAATATTCTTTATGTGAGCGTCAATATAGTTGGATTCATTGTCATCTTCCATAAAGTTCCCCCAAACGTGCTCGCTAAGCTGCATCCTGGTTAATGGACGGTTCCGGTTAAGTAAAAGGTAACTTAAGATATCAAACTCTTTCCTCGAAAAATCAATTGCAGTTTCTTTGTAAAGAACTTCACGCTTTTGGAGGTTTACGAGGAAGTCCCCAATTGATACAGTATTATTATCAATATCAAACTTCCGCCTTATAATAGCTTGCATTCGGGCGTAGAGTTCTGGCAATGAGAAGGGTTTTGGAAGATAATCATCGGCTCCGAGATCCAGTCCTTTTATCCTGTCTTCAATATTTCCACGGGCGCTTAGAATAATGTAAGCTGAAGCAGGGTTATGCTTCTTTAACATACTGAGCAACGTGAGCCCATCAAGATCTGGAAGTCCAAGATCAAGTAAAATAAAGTCGTATATGCAACCTTCGGCCTTTCCCAAAGCGCTTTGTGCCGTATGAGCCAGCTCGCAAACGAAGAATGCTTTTTGTAGAAAGTCTCTTATTTCGAATGCAAGCATCTTTTCGTCCTCTATAATTAAAACATTCACTTAGAAAAGCTTTAGGGGTTTCACTTCTTTTTCACCGGCCTGGGTTTTTCCTGCTTTCGAGACTTAGGCACCTCTTTAACACCTCCAGTATCTTTTCCTTTCTTTTGCTGAAACGTAACCTGAGGGTAACTTTTTGCAGCGTACGGCTTAGCCCATACATCTCCTGAAGACGCGTTGGTTAATACGTAAAGAATAAAAATGCTTATTAACTGCTTCATATACACAAATTTATTAATCTTATCTAAATAGACACAACACTTCGTTAAAGCTTATACAGAGTTCCAGAAATAGCAAGATATACCTGAAGGATTTAATTAAGTTTGTGAACAAGATAGATAGACAATATATGAAATATAAAATAGGTGAGTTTGTTCGGTTTGTAGACGAAAGAAGAGAAGGATATATAACAACTATTTTCAATGATGAACTTATAGGTGTGACCGGAGACGATGACTTTGAAATACCCGTACCGGCGAACAAAGTAACCTATGTTCATGGGCACTCAAACGAAAACAACAAAGAGAACAAAGCAGCAAGCGTAAGTTCGCCACACCTGTTTAATAGCAAGGGTATACATATCGCTGCCATATCTGACCCGAGACAAGGTTCACTTTTGAACTTTCACCTCGTTAACGAGACATCCTACCAGCTTATGATTACTCTTATTTCTAAAAAAAACGAAGAAGAACAGGGGCAGTTCGCAGGCATGGTAAATCCGTCGTCTGCAGTAAAGATTCATACAGGCTCTTTACCGGATATAAACCAATGGCCCCAGCTTCAGCTGACTATTCTTTACTTTACAACTCTTACTAAGAAGCATCCCGAACCCTTAATTATTAAACTAAATTACAAGGCAAAAGACTTTGCAGGTTCAAAAAGAAAAACCCCTGTGCTCAATCAGGATGGCTGGATTCAAAGGCTTGATGAAGATGACATTATAATTGACCCTGTTAAGTTAAAGGAAAGCTTTTTCAAGCCTAAAGAGGAGATGAAGGCTATAGAAAAACCTCTCTCAGAGATAGATCTTCATATTGAAAAATTAAGGGAAGACTATAAATCCCTTTCAAAAACCGAAATACTAAAGATCCAGTTAGATCAATTTAAAAAGGCCCTTGATGCGGCAATTGTTCATAAACGACCTTCGATTATATTCATACATGGTATTGGAAACGGCGTGTTAAGGATGGAAATTCATAAAGCCCTGGGCCGTAATGCCCATGTGAAAACGTTTATGGACGCTCGCAAAGAAAAGTTTGGTTATGGAGCCACGGAAGCAATATTAAAATAGTATGAAATCATAAACTTTGTGTGTAAATCTATAATATACCAATAAATTTATGGCCGATTGTAATCAAAGAATTGACATACCTTCTAAGAAAAAGCTTTTTTACCCGGTTATAAAAGAGCTTCATGCATACTTGACCAAATATAGCCGCGTAATTGATCTTCCGGTAAGCTACAGCGACTTATTACGCTTTCAGATGAGCACTCCCCTGCTCGACAGGGAAGGTAATGATACGTTGTGGCAAACGGTATACTATGATCAGTCTGAAATGCGGGAACTCTATCCTGCTTTGGTTCACATCTACGCTATTATGAGTGCAAGTGGAGATGTGGAAGTCATGGACAACCTTGAAATAGCCCAGATCGATTACTGCACTTTTGGCAACTCAAAGCCGTTTAGAGTAAGGATTATAAATAAGTTTAATGATAATTACGACTATTTCTACGTAAAAGTTGCTGACGCTTCGAGAGTCTACGGGCTTGAACTGGAACATATTCTTTCTCCAAATCGCATCATCTATCTTACCGATGGCACAACGTTGATAGAAGAGCATATAATAGGACTCCCCGGAGATATTTTTGTTAACACGCGTTTAAATACATCGAAGTTTAATCAGATACGCATAATAAAAGAGTTCATCAAGTTCAATGAACGATGCTTTATCCGTTTACTCGGAGACATGCGTTCGTATAACTATGTAGTACACATTACTCCGGACATCGAAGGGAATCAATATCGTATACGAGCTATAGACTTTGACCAGCAATCTTATGAAGGACGGCTCCATTTTTATCTTCCCCATTTCATTAAAGAGAATAATAAAATAGTAATGATGGGAATAAACCTGGTAGACAAGAAAACCATGAGACAGTATCAGGAGGAAGAAAGAAGTTTGATCAGAAACCGAGTCCGTCTTATTTCATACCGTTTGAAAGATTTACTTGACGTGATGCGAATTCAGGAAATAGCTCCGGCTGCTAAGGTAGCCCAGTTGGCGAAAGATTTGGCCCTGCATCATAATAGCTCTCATTTCTTAGAATGTACAAGCATGGGATCTCTTGTACAGGCACACTTGAACACTATTTTGACAGACAAAATTTAGTCTCAAAGCACTTTTGCGAAGAATTTTGAGCAGGCAGCAATAAAAAGCATAAAATATGACAAAGATCATATTGTAATTATTACAATATTGAGTGTTTTAACAATAAGAGCGTGATTAACTTTAAGTTTTTTTTGAAGACTTAATAATATAATTATCAAGCAATTGTAGGTTTACTAAAAGTGCTTTTCATGATGAAAAAAATCATCTTTTCTCTAGTTTAGATGTTGTAATTATAGAACAATAAATAAGAAAAACAGATAAACTACATTATTATGAAAACACTAAAATACTCACTCCTGGCATTAATGATGGTTGTTAGCTTCACATCATTTTCTAAAGAAAAAAACAAAGCAGCTAAAGCTACAATGGATTATACCGTTAAGACTTATATTAACGCTATAACCAAAGGAAAAGTTAACGGGCTGGATGACATTTTTGGCAATCAACTAACAGTAAGTGTTAATCAAGGCCAAAAAATCCTTAACTTCAATAAAGAAGAGATGCTGTATTCTATTAAAGCATTTTCAGATGTACAGCAAAATTGTTTAACAGATTATTCCATAATTGATGATAACAGCGCTCAATCAATCGTTAAAATCACAATGGACTATGGAGTATTCAAAAAGTTAAACTACATTACCATTGGCCATACAACACAAGGTTGTAAGATTGTAAGCATAACTAGCATTTTTGACTAAGCTTTAATCCGCCACGTAAAGCCAGACTCTCACAGTCTGGCTTTTTTTATGGTTTGCAGGCATATTTAAACTGCCACCAATGCGGCATCCTCCCCTTCTTTCTCTATCCTTAAATTTTTCACAATATGCTGCTGCCTTACAGGCGTATTTTTACCCATAAAATACTCAAGCAGGGCTTTTATGTTTAAATCGCGAAGGATTACCGGTTCTAGCTTGATGTCTTTTCCTATGAACAAACCAAATTCATCCGGAGATATTTCTCCTAACCCTTTGAATCTGGTTATCTCAGGCTTAGATCCAAGCTTGTCGACAGCTCTTACTTTTTCTGACTCGCTATAACAGTAAATAGTCTCTTTTTTATTCCTAACCCTAAAAAGAGGCGTCTGCAGTATATAAACATGACCGGCTTTCACTAAATCCGGAAAGAACTGCAAAAAGAAAGTCATCATCAATAGACGGATGTGCATTCCGTCAACGTCCGCATCTGTTGCAATTACTATATTATTATATCTCAACCCCTCTAATCCGTCTTCAATATTCAACGCATGCTGAAGCAGATTGAACTCTTCGTTCTCGTACACCACTTTTTTAGTCAGTCCGTAGCAGTTTAATGGCTTTCCCTTTAAACTGAAAACCGCCTGAGTCATTACATCTCTCGACTTTGTTATGGATCCGCTCGCCGAATCGCCTTCTGTAATAAATAAGGTTGTTTCCTGTTTCCTTTCATGGTTAGCATCAAAGTGAATCTTACAATCCCTGAGCTTTCTATTATGAAGAGAAGCTTTTTTTGCCCGCTCATTTGCCAGCTTCTTTATTCCTGCTATATCCTTGCGTTCGCGCTCCGACTGGAGAATGCGCTTGAGCAAGGCATCTGCTACCTGGGCGTTCTTGTGAAGGAAATCATCGAGGTTCTTCTTTAGAAAGTCATTAATGAACGTCCTCACCGAGGGACCTTCGGGGCCGATGTTCAAGGAGCCAAGCTTGGTTTTAGTTTGCGATTCAAAAACCGGCTCCTGTACCTTAATTGCAATAGCTGCAACTATGGATGATCGTACATCAGCCGCATCAAATTCCTTCTTATAAAATTCTCGCACAGTTTTAACAACTGCTTCTCTGAATGCAGCCTGGTGAGTACCTCCCTGTGTCGTATGCTGCCCGTTGACAAATGAATAATATTCTTCTCCATACTGTTGGGCATGAGTCATAGCAATTTCAATGTCTTCGCCTTTTAGGTGGATAATCGGATAACGTATAGTCTCCGCCTCCGTATGCCTTGTAAGAAGATCATGTAATCCTTTTTCAGAAAAAAACTTTTTCCCGTTGAAATTTATACTCAGTCCTGCATTAAGAAATACATAATTCCATAACATGTTTTCTACAAACTCTGGTATAAACCTGAAGTTTCTAAAAATCGTTTCATCAGGCACGAAGTTAATTAAAGTACCATTCCGCTGGGTAGTGTCCTTTTCAGCTTCGTCCCGAACGATATCACCCTTTTTGAATTCAGCGATTTTTGTCCGGCCGTCCCTGTAAGATTGAACGGTAAAAGAAGCGGATAAAGCATTGACTGCTTTAGTGCCCACACCGTTAAGTCCAACCGATTTCTGAAACGCTTTGGAGTCATATTTCCCGCCAGTATTAATCTTCGATACACAATCAATTACTTTTCCAAGGGGGATGCCCCTTCCATAGTCTCTTACACTTACTTTTTGTTCATTTATATTTATATCGATCGTTCTGCCGGCTCCCATTACGAACTCGTCAATAGAATTGTCAATCACCTCCTTTAGCAAAACATAGACTCCGTCATCGTAGGCCGATCCATCTCCCAGCTTCCCTATATACATACCGGGTCTAAGACGTATGTGTTCCTTCCAATCCAGAGATCTTATACTATCATCGTTGTATTTTGTGCTTTCTGCCATTATAACCTAACCTTTTTAAGAACCTTCACTCGTTGAAACAAGGTGCAAAAATACTCAATTTATGTCTATTGGCGCTTCGGCTCGTTACAACAAACGGTTTTAATAGCACAGTAAACAATTTAAGTGTTTCGTCTATTTACTAAATAACACTAAAACTATATATCATGATCGATCCAAATCAATTGAACACGCCCGCAAGCGATAAGAATGAGCAGGAACAAAGCTGGGAAAATCCAAATGATCCGGAAAGAGCGTCGGATATTCGTGACCTGGAACAGCTGGAAAGGCAAAAGAAAGAAGCTGAACTTAGAAAAAACAACCTGACGGAAAAAAAGGAAAGAGGGGAAGAGTAAGCTGCGCTATATGACGCATGCTAAGTTCATCGCATGACGCTATTTTTAATAACTTTGCTTACATGTTAAATGAGCACCTTGATCCTAACGCAGATAAGCTAAGCAACACCGACAGAGAGATCGAAAAGGTTCTGAGGCCACAAGCTTTTGAAGATTTTACGGGGCAGCAAAAAATATTGTCTAACCTCAGGATCTTTGTCCAGGCTGCAAAACTACGTGGTGAAGCACTTGATCATGTTTTATTACATGGGCCTCCGGGATTAGGTAAAACTACGCTTTCCAACATCATAGCCAATGAGATGGGCGTAGGTATAAAGATAACATCAGGTCCGGTGCTTGATAAGCCTGGAGACTTAGCAGGTCTGCTCACCAATCTTGAAAACGGAGATATCCTATTTATTGATGAGATCCATCGTCTGAGCCCTCTTGTAGAAGAATATCTATATTCAGCTATGGAAGACTTTAAGATTGACATTATGCTTGAAA
>DDAL01000024.1:0-100356 GCA_002332615.1 Sphingobacteriaceae bacterium UBA2059
ATAGAAAAATAACCTAATATAAACGTGGGGATAGAAGATTATTGAGGTCATACGAAAGCTGTTTCCTCCTTCTTTTACTATTATCTTCCGGTTAATTCGTCCAGCTTATTTCTTTCATCCTGTAATTCTCTCGCAAGTTTCTTTTCCTTCTCGTTCGCTTTAACTTTATAGCTTTGAAATTCAGAAGACAGCTCATCATACAATTCGGTACGGTATTTAGCTTCCCTCTTATAAGCGCCTATACGGAAAGACTGAATTGCCAGTGCGATGCCTAGCAGCAAAACAGCGCCCCACATGAACAAGTTGTAGCTTGTCTTACTTACCGGCATGCCCAGAAAGGATATCTGGCTGATCATAGCTTCGGATTTTTTTACCTCTTCCATTTTGAAAGTCAGGCTATCCTCCATTTGCTTAATAGAACTATTACTTGCAGAGACTTTTCTTTCAGCAGCAATGCGGCGGTTCCTTTCAGCCCTAAGAGTGTCATTTGTGTTTTTCCACAAAGCACTTAAGCGGCTTGGATTGATCATTTTGTATGCTCCTATATTGCGCGACCTTCTAAGCATGTCACTATATTGCCCGTTAAGTGAAGGATCCGTTACTTCAGGCAACTTTTTATACGAAGTTGTTTTTTTTAAGAGTACGCTATCCTGGGCAAGCAAAAAATTGGCTGTTCCTGATCCCAGGAATACAAGTAACAAGCAAAGCAGGGAGTATAGTTTCATAAATAGTCTGTATTATCAGAACAAGTATAACAACTTATAAGGGTATAAAAAAAGCGAATGTAAATCAATACATATATTTACGCCATGAACATAGGAATTATAGGCCTCGGAGATATGGGGTCACTATGTGCCCGCCAATGGGCATCTAAAGGTTACCAGGTCATTGCATCCGACCTGCCGGAGCGTTTCGAGGAGCTTGAAGCTCAATTTCACGGAACAGGAATAACTGTATACCGGGACAGTAAATTTGTTGCAAAGAAGGCAGATTTCCTGCTGTATTCAGTTGAGGCAATCAATATTAGCAGAGTTGTTGAGCAAACAGCGCCTTTTATAAGACCCCGAACCATTGTTTCGGGTCAAACCTCCGTAAAGCATCCTGAAATAGAAGCTTTCGAAGCTCACCTGCCATCTTCAGTGTATATATGTACATGCCATTCCCTGCATGGTCCTGCTTTTTCAACGGTGGGTCAGAAACTTGCGGTAGTGCCTCATCGCATACCAGCGGATGTATATATCAAAGCTATGCAGGTATACGAAGCACTCGGTTCAGATATAATTGAAATGGAAAGCTATACTGCTCACGATATGATTATGGCCGATACCCAGGCTGTAACCCATATGGGCTTTGAAAGTATGGGTACAGCCTGGACCAACGCAGGCTTTTACCCTTGGGATAACGGCGCTTATTCAACCGGAATAGATAATGTGAAAATTCTTACCACCCTTAGGATATTCAGTTATAAAGCCCACATTTACGCAGGGTTGGCCTTGATGAACCCTTTAGCCCAAAAGCAGGTAAGGCAGTACGCCCAGTCGGAGTCAGAACTGTTTAAAATGATGATTTGTGAGCAGGAAAATGAATTTAAGAAGCGCATTCACAGCGCAGCTCAGTTCGTGTTTCATGGCGACCACGATTTCATTACACTGGACGACGATGTTATGAGCGAATTTAAACTAACTGATGGCCCGTCTTATTACCGGCCAAATTCCCACCTGAGCATATTGGCCATGGTAGATGCCTGGAGCCAGCTGGGAGTAAACCCCTACCATAACATGGTTTGCCAAACGCCTCCGTTCAAATTACGACTGGGGATAGCTGAATATCTCTTTAAAGATGAAGCCTTGCTAAATGAAACCATTGAAACCGCTTTGTATGATAAGAGCATAAGAGCAGACGATCTGGAGTTTCATTCGGCAGTGAGGGAGTGGGCATCCATAATAGGCTATGGTGATATGAACGGGTATCTAACTCACTTTCAACAGGTGAAAGATTTTTTTGCCGACAGGCTGGAATATGGAGCTAATCAAAGCAAGATACTTATAGACAAACTGAACACCTGAAGAAGATGGTTCCTTAAGGAACCATCTTCTTTTCGATATAATACTTGTAATTAAGAATATCTTCTTTAATCACCGATTCAGTAATAGGATTAATCATTTTAGCAACCGCCGTTCCCAGGATGCCTGCCGGGGGATGGTAAGTAAATACAACTTCCATACCGGTGGTATTGTTTCCAAGGTCCTTAAACTCAACTTTTCCGGTAGTGATAATTCCCGAACCTTCAACCGACTGCCATCCTATAAGGCTGTTAGGCTCGTCTTTTACAATTTCTGCCTGCCAGCTGATAGATGGTACACTAGAGTGAAATTTAGCCACCCAGTAAGACAAGGTATCTGTTTTTTGCTCTACAGAAACCAGGTGCTTCATAAAGAGCGGGAGGTTTTCAAGCTTACGCCAGAACTGGTATGCTTCTGATACCGGTAAGTTAATTATAAACGCCTGCTTTACGCTCATTGCTTTTCCAATTGTCAGGTTCTTTCCAGCCTGGATCAGGGAGGGCAGCTTACCGGTAACAGCCTGAGTAATTAAGGCACTGCCTGCCAGAAGTTTGGAAAGACCCGCAACAGGTTTTCTTCTAAAGGTCTTAAACCCGGTTATAAAAAGATACGTACCGGCAGCAGCCGAAAAAGCCCTTTCGGCCACAAAAATCTTATTTTCTATCGTATCACTTCCTAAAGTATACGTTTTACCCTCGTCAACAAGTTTTGGATATACTAAAGCCATAATTGTACAATCTTTAATTAAATAGTAACGCCTGCGATTTAATAGTGTTTTATCTTAAAGTTTTTCAAAGCGCTAAAATACAGTAATTGCCCCCATGGGAGTATAGAATTAATAGCTTCTTAATTATTCTTATCTTTGCCGCTTTAAAGCTTTATTTGCTTATGGATGATAAGCCGTCGAACGATGCCAGGTTAACCGGCGTCTTCTATCTGCTACTTGCTTTTGTTTATATTTATGGTCTGTTCATCCCTTTGATGGATAACGATTCGGCCCATCATGCAACCATTGCCCTTAACATGCATAGGACCGGCAATTATGCCTTCCTTATCGATCTTGGATTGCCTTACCTCGATAAGCCGCATCTTTTATTCTGGCTTGCTGCTGCAACTTATAAGCTTCTTGGAGTAACCACACTTGCTTACAAGTTGCCATCATTCCTATTCTCTCTCCTTGCTATTTATTCAACATACAGGCTGGGTACGCTTCTTTATAGCAGGGCCGTAGGAAAATTATCAGCACTCGTACTCAGTACATCCTGTGCTTTTATGCTCGCCAATAACGACGTGCGCATGGAAGCACTCCTGACAGGCTCGATTATATTGTCTATATGGCAATTATGTGAATATGTACAAACCAAACGCACCTCTGCTCTGGTCATTGCTGCCTTGGGCCTTGCGCTGGGCTTTTCAACAAAAGGCCTCATCGGCGTAGTGATACCTGCTGTCACCCTGTTCGTACACTTGCTTTATACCCGAAACCGGAAAATGATTTTCCACGTGAAATGGCTATTGCTCATTTTATTGTTTGCTCTGTTCATCAGCCCCGTAGTCTATTCATATTATCTGCAATACGATCTTCACCCCGAAACAGTGGTAAGAGGAAAGTCGGGCATCTCGGGCGTAAAATTTATACTTTGGAGCCAGAACTTAGACCGAATGAGCGGCGCCAGCCATGGCAAGCTCTCTCAGGATCCTCTCTTCTTTTTTCACTCTTTGCTATGGGCCTTTCTTCCCTGGAGCTTACTGGCGTATGCATCTATGGCAAGCCGTTTGAAGCGTTTAGTGAAAACAAGAGCTAAATCACTTCCGGGGACAGAAATGATCACTGCAGGCGGCGTTATCTTTTTTCTGATCTTTTTTTCCTTTTCTAATTTTAAACTCCCTCATTACTTAAACTGTCTTTTCCCGCTGCTGTCCATACTTGTGGCAGCTTACATGTATGAACAGAAGGAAAACATAAAGGCCCTTAAAACCATTGCCTGGGTACAGTTTGTTTCCGTTACGCTCCTTGTGCTTGTAGCCGTCGAACTAAACGGCTATGCGTTTCCCGTAAAGCATGCATGGGTATTGCTTCTTTTGCTTGTACTCACCGGTGTTTTTATTTTCACAGCCGTTTTAAAGCAGCCGCTGTTTTCAAAATATATCAGCTTTACCCTTAGCGGCGCCATCCTGATATACGCCTCCCTGAATATAAACTTTTACCCCCAGCTGCTTACTTACCAGGCAGGTAATGAGCTCGCGTTCAAATCTTCTTCGCAAAAGATCAACCCTGCTAGCGTATATTTTTACCTTCAGGAAGATTACAGCTTTTCGTACGATTTTTATACCGCCTACATTCACACAGACATAAGCCTCGACGAAATAAAAGAAAAAAGAGCGGCGGGTAAGCCCGTTTGGGTTTATACCACACAGAAGGGTCATGATACACTTACAAAAAATAATATACGCTTAGGTAAGATATACAGTAACAACGATTACCGCGTTTCCCGGCTAAAGCCTGCTTTTGTCAATCCGCAAACCCGCCAAAGTACTCTTACTACAACTTACCTCATTCAAATACGTTAATAATGAAAGATCTATCGGTGGTAATAACCGTGCTCAATGAAAGAGAAAATATATTTCCTCTTATTGATGCCATACATAAAGCCTTACAAGGGCTTGACTATGAGGTTGTATTTGTTGACGACGGATCGACAGACGGTACTCAGAAAGAAATACGCAAGTACCTCGACGATCATATCGTCCTGGTCGAACTGCGCAGGAATTACGGTCAGAGCACCGCTATGACCGCCGGAATAGACCATGCCAGGGGAAGGTATATAGCGCTGCTTGACGGCGATTTGCAAAACGACCCGTCCGACATCCCTATGATGCTCGAAAAAATGATTGACGAAGATTGGGACGTTGTGGCCGGCTACCGCAAAGACCGCAAAGATGGCGCCTTGCTAAGGAAGCTGCCTTCCAATATAGCCAATGCGCTTATACGCCGCATGACCGGTGTCTATATTAAGGATTATGGCTGCACGCTTAAAGTGTTTAAGCGCGAGATAGCCGAAGATCTGGGCATATACGGAGAGCTGCACCGCTTTATACCTGTACTGGCAAAGCTGCAGGGAGCCAACATTACGCAGGTAGATGTAAAGCACCATGCCCGCATGCATGGACAATCCAAGTATGGTCTCAACCGCACGTTTAAGGTCATGGCCGACCTCATTACCATGGTGTTTTTTCGAAAGTATATTCAAAAACCCATGCACCTGTTTGGAACGCTTGGTTTTGTATCCTTTGCGCTGGGTTTGCTTATTAATATATATCTCCTCATCCTGAAACTTGGCGGAACCGATATAGGAGGAAAACCTCTGCTTATTCTCGGGCTCATACTTTTATTAGGAGGTATACAGCTTATTACCATCGGTATTTTAGCTGAAATAAGCATCCGTACCTATTTTGAAGGCACCAATAGAAAAACATATCAGGTTAGACGCATATTTGATGGACAGAAAGAAAATCTGGAACATAACTAAAGTTCTTCTTAAGGTACTGGTTACCGTAGTGCTTATCTATTATGTCTTCCAAAAGATAGATGTAAACGAAGTAAAGAAGCTTTTCCTCGCCAGCCACATAGGATATATAGTTTTAGCCTTTCTGCTTTATTTCCTGTCGCAGGTAGCCTCATCGTGGAGGCTGAAGTCTTTTCTGAATAACATAGGGCTTAACCTGAAATTCGGCTTCAACTTCCGGCTTTATCTTCTGGGTATGTTTTACAATGTATTCCTTCCCGGAGGTATAGGAGGAGACGGGTATAAGGTGTACCTGCTCAGACGCAAGTTTAAGCTGCCCACCAAGAACATTCTGCTTGCCTTGTTCTTCGACCGCCTCAGCGGGCTGTGGGCTATAGGGTTTATAGGCGTTCTGCTCATCATCTTTATACCAAAGATTGATATTCCGCTCACCTGGCCTTTAATAGCGCTTGTTGCCGGTACCTCGGTGTACTTTATCATCCTGAGGAAGTTTTTTAAGGAATATACAGGCAATTTTTTTATAACCCATTTTAAGGCAGGCCTGGTACAGTCCCTGCAAATACTGGCGGTTATTTGCATCTTACTCTCACAGGACTTCGATGGAAAGTTTGCTCCCTACCTGTTCAGCTTTCTAATGTCGTCTATCATCGGCATTATCAACGTAGGTATCGCCGGCCTGGGCGTAAAAGATGTATTCATGGCCCATGCAGCCGACGTGTTCGACATACAGGCAGGCCTGGCCGTCTTTATAAGCTTTACATTCTGGTTCATATCAGTAGCGGCCTCTCTGCCCGGTGTCTGGTTCGTCTACCGATCGCGGGAGTTCGAGCCCTTACCCAATAAAGAAGAAGCAGATGCCGTTGAAAACGATATAGACGAATCTGTCAGCCTGCACGATAATAGTCTTTGAACCAGTCATAAAAAGCAGTCAGCCCCTTGTCAAGAGGCGTCGAAGGCCTGTAGTTTAAAAGTCTTTCGGCCTTAGACACATCCGCAAAGGTGAGTGGCACATCCCCTGGTTGCTGAGGCTGGCGGTCAATAAGCGCTTTTTTGCCGCAGGTGCTTTCAATAGCACTTATAAGGCCTGATAAGCTTATGGTATTGTGATTGCCAATATTAATAATCTCGTAAAGCGAGTCTTTATAGTTAACAGCAGCCACAATTCCATCCACTATATCGTCCACATAGGTATAATCTCTGCCCGTACTTCCATCGCCGTAAACAGGTATAGCCGTGTGCTGGGCAATGTGCCTGAAAAACTTATGAATAGCCAGGTCAGGACGCTGGCCCGGACCATAGACCGTAAAGAAGCGAAGCGCAATAAAGCGCAATCCATACAGATGGCTGTACACATGGCCCATCATTTCTCCCGAAAGCTTAGTAGCTGCATACGGACTTATGGGCATCAAAGGCTCCGTCTCTTTCCAGGGAACCTGCTTGTTTACACCATATACGCTGCTTGAGGACGCAAAAACAAACTGTTCCACGCCATTCTGCCTGGCAAACTCAAGCAATACCTGCGTGCCCTTAACATTCACATCTTCATACAAAAGCGGATCGGCAATACTGGGCCGTACCCCCGCCTTTGCCGCCAGGTGAACAATTGTATCCGGCTTGCCTGCCTTTTCAAGATCGGCACTAGTTCTTATATCTCCTTCAATAAAGGTATAATGAGGATGAGGAGAAAATAAACCAAGGTTATATTGCTTTTGGCGGCGCGGATAAAAAGGATCAAAATTATCTATACAAGTAACTTTGTAATTGTCATTTTGCAATAGCACTTCAGTAAGCCTGCTGCCTATAAAGCCTGCTCCACCGGTAATCAGTATGTGTTTCATCTTAAATAAGGGTCGCACCTATAACATTTAGGCTTACCTTTGCCCTTAAAACAAAGATACGTATGAAAATATTAATAACAGGTGCAAGCAGTGGCGTAGGTTTCGAAGCAGTGCTTCACCTTATCCTAAACAGCCAGCATGAAGTTATTGCTTTGGCACGGTCAGAAGAAAAACTTGCCCGCCTGTACGAAATAGCCATGGGCATTAACCCCGAGTGTAAACTGTATCCGGCAAAGTTTGATATTGTAAACGATGATTACTCTTCGCTCATCGACTTTGTAAAGCAGCGAACAGGTACGCTGGATGTATTAATTAATAATGCCGGATCCCTGACTAGTAAGCCTTTTCAGGAGCTTAGCCAGATAGATTTTGCAGAAATGCTTCAAAGCAATTTGCTGGGTCACGTTAAAATGATACAAAATATGCTGCCGCTTATGAACACCGACGGTCATGTGGTAAACATAGGAAGTATGGGCGGTGCGGCAGGCAGTGTCAAGTTTCCCGGACTTGCAGCCTATTCGGCCAGCAAAGCAGCTCTGCACACCTTAACGGAATGCCTGGCAGCCGAGTATACCGAAAAAAACGTTCACTTTAACTGCCTCGCTTTAGGCTCCGCTCAAACAGAAATGCTCGAAGAAGCGTTTCCTGAGTATCAATCGCCGGTAATGGCCTTTGAGATGGGGCAGTACATCGCCGATTTTGCTGTTAAAGCACATAAATTTTTCAATGGAAAGGTCATACCTGTAGCAGTAACTACACCCTAATTATGAAACATACAACGTATTTAACCCTTTTAGTTCTACTTTTCTCTGTTTCATGTTCCAATGACAAAAGGCAGCAGAAGGAAGACGCAGATTCTTTAAGTTCCTCCCGAGCCGAGCCGGTAAAAGTAGATTCGCTACCCTGGAATGCGGTATTTAATCCCGGTACGCAGCTCTTAGAACTTAAGAAAAGCCCGGGCGATCTTAGCAACGCAAGTCCTGAGCAAATGGCAAATGCAATAAACCGTAAATACTCCGATATTTTACTGGAAATAGAGGGCAGAAAAGCCGATACGCTCTTTGCAAAAATTCAGGAAGCGGAAAAGTTAACACAAGGAATGGGGACAACAGGCGCGGAAACTTATCTGGCCGAAGTTACCTACGCTTTAACCGAACTTAAAGGTGTTAAGGCGGTAGACTTTGATTTTAAAGCAGGCGACCATGCTATACCAGGGGTATACACGCGTCAGAGCTTTAAAAACTATCATTAAACCGGCGAGATTTTGCAAATAAAAGCCCCCGGATGCAACCATTAGGCGCCGTATACGTCTATATGTTTAAAAGACCCTTATGAAAAAAATATTATTAGCACTCTTTATTCCGCTTATCTTCATTTTAGCATCTTGCGAAGACGACAAGACGTACGTGCCCGAATCCCGAACCGTCATTGCTACTGTCAAACCCGATAAGTGGGCCCCGGTTTATCTTAAAGGAACCGACCGTTTAAAGCGTTTTGAAACCGGAATTGATATGCCCGAGCTGGACAGCCGCACGCTTGAAATATACGGATTAATGGTTTATGTTTCTTTTGACGGACGCTCGTGGGAGCAAATACCTAAAACGAGTATCGGCTTATCTTATCATTATCAGGCCAGTACCGGTACCATTATTCTAACGGTAGAGGCCGCGGACAATACGGATCTTGATCCAAGTGAAAGGCCCGGAGAAATGGATGTGAAAGTAGTGATTTCGCCTTCCCGGGAAATTGGCTATTAAACGGTCCCGAGTGTCAGTGCAGTACGGTACCAGAGCATAAAGCCCGGTGAAGGCATTAAGGTGCTCCTTAAACTATAAAACAAGGCTCAGTCAGAGCGGGTATTATTACAAGTACGCAGCTATTCAAGACAAGGAGGTGTTTTCCTTGCAGGCAGTGATTGGCACCTTGTACATCCTGGCGGGCAAAGCGTTACACATAAAAGGCGATACTTTATAGGTATCGCCTTTTATGTGTGTATGTATGTTCATACTGTATACTACATTTCCATTTTATCAATTACAGCATGGCTTATACCTGTAAAGGAGAAACCGCCGTCATGAAACAGGTTTTGCATAGTTACCATCTTCGTTAAGTCTGAAAATAAAGTAACTGTATAGTCTGCGCATTGATCGGCACTGGCATTTCCAAGTGGCGACATTTGCTCGGCAAAGCGGATAAAGCCTTCAAAACCTTTAACGCCCGAACCGGCAGTAGTGCGGGTAGGAGATTGCGATACAGTGTTTACACGAACCTTCTTTTTTATAGCATACTGATAGCCAAAGTTGCGTGCAATGCTTTCAAGTAAAGACTTTGCGTCCGCCATATCATTATAGTCAGGGAATACCCTTTGCGCAGCAATATAGCTTAAAGCCACTACTGATCCCCATTCATTAATAGCATCCATTTTCATTGCAATGCTAAGCAAACGATGCAAGCTCATCGACGAAATGTCGTACGTTCTCTGCATCAGTTCATAATTCGCTTCAGTATAATGATTGCCCTTACGCAAGTTTGGGCTCATACCAACAGAGTGCAAAATAAAGTCAACAGGTCCACCAAAGTGCTCCATAGACTGAGCCAGCAGGTTTTCAATGTCTTCTGATTTTGTTACATCAGCCGGGATAACCGGAGCATTGCACTGCTCTGCCAGTTTATTGATCTCTCCCATACGCATAGCAACAGGTGCATTAGTAAGTACGATCTCTGCGCCTTCTTCAACGCATCGGAGAGCTGTTTTCCAGGCAATAGACTTTTCATCCAGGGCTCCGAAAATGATCCCTTTTTTACCTTTTAATAAATTATACGCCATGTAAATAATTAATTTGGTGACTAAAATAAGTAATCTAATTGGTTAAATTAAACTATCTGCTTTTAAGGAGGCTTCAGGCCAGCAGTTCACGGGCATGCTGCAATGCATATTCGCCCGGATTTTCACCGCTCAGCATTTTAGCTATTTCAACCACACGCTCCTCTGCGCTCAATAATTCAATGTTTGTATACGTTTTATCGGGCCTTTCATCCTTAAAAACCTTATAATGTGCCCGCCCGCGGGCAGCAATCTGCGGCAAGTGGGTAATAGCAATTACCTGCAGCCCTGCAGACAGCTTTTCAAGCAGACTGCCTACCTTTAAAGCTACCTCACCGGAAATCCCGGTATCTATTTCGTCGAAAATAATAGCCGGAAGCGAAATATGAAGAGATATCAAAGCCTTAATACTAAGCATTAACCTTGAAAGCTCCCCGCCCGAAGCTACCCGGTTTACCGGAGCGGGTTCTTGTCCTTTATTGGCAGAAAACAAAAACGTTAACTTGTTCCTGCCATTTATATCAAACTCCTGTTCGCTTAAAAGTTTATTTTCAATCTTAAGAACCGCATGGGGCATGCCCGTGTCTGCCAGGCTTTCCATAACGCGGCTTTCTATAGTAGATATAACAGAATTCCGGCTTGCCGATAAATGATCCGAAAGAACGAGCATTTCTGCACGCAGGCTTATCTGTTCGGCCTTCAGTTTTTCGAGCCTTTCCGAAGCATCACCCAAAGACTGAAGTTTTTCATCGAAGCCCTTCATAACCTCCATAAGTTCCCTTATCGTATTTACATGATGCTTTTTTTGCAAACTGTAAATAATACTAAGGCGCTCGCCTATTTCGCTTGTGCGGGCCTCGTTTATCTGTACTTTCTGCTCCAGGGAACTTACGTCCTCGGCAATGTCTTTAATATCAATTAAATTGCTTTCAAGCCGCTGCAGCGTTTCACTTACAGCCGGAAAAACAGCTTCAACCTGCTGCAAACTTTGTGCCGCCTCTTTAAGACGGGTAATTATAGCATCGTCAGACTGCGATAAAAGATAATCGGCGGCTAAAAGCTGCGTTTTTATCTCCTCGGCATTGCTTAACAATTTGAGCTCACTTTCCAGTCGCTCCTGTTCATCCTCCTGCAGGCCTGCTTCCTCCAGCTCGCTAAACTGAAACTGATAGTACTCAGCATCAGCCTTGCCCCGGGCTATCTCAGCCTCAAGCCTGTCCAGTTCGGTAGTTACCTTTCGGTAGGCCTTCAATTGCTGGCGATAATTGCCCAGCAGCACCTCGTTGCCGGCAAGTGCATCAACCACCATCAGCTGAAAGCGCTCATCATTTAGTTCCAGGGTAGCATGTTGCGAATGTATATCAATAAGGCGCTCGCCCAGTTCTTTTAATATACCCAGATTAACCGGTGTATCATTAATAAATGCTCTTGACTTGCCATCGGCAGATACTTCGCGTCTTAATACAGTTTCAGCTTCATAATCCAGCTCCTTCTCTTCAAAGAAAGCAGCCATGTCATAAGTACTTATATTAAAATAGCCCTCTATAATACACTTCTTTTGCTGATTGTAAAAGTACTTGCCTTCAATGCGCTGACCCAGGATAAGAGAAAGAGCTCCCAGCATAATGGACTTGCCTGCGCCGGTTTCGCCGGTAATAATATTAAGCCCTTTAGAAAACTCAATATCAAGATTTTCAATCAATGCATAGTTACGAATGATAAGGCGGCTTAGCATACTTGTTAAAAAAACGTTAAGATATGGTTTTTTGACGTATTACATCCAGTATAGCCCGGCAAACATCTGCTGCTACTTCTTTCTTAGACTTCAAAGGGAATATATTCTTTTTCAAGCTGCTGTCAATAAGAGTAACCTTATTGGTATCGAAGCCAAAGCCTGCACCCTGGTCTTTAAGAGAATTTAAAACTATCAGATCGAGGTTTTTAGTCTTTAGTTTTGTAAGCGCATTTGTTTCTTCGCTGTCTGTTTCAAGGGCAAACCCTACAAGTACTTGCCCGTCTTTCTTAAGCCTGCCAAGCCTGGATAATATATCGGTTGTTTTGACCAGATCAATACTAAACTGAGCATCCTTCTTTTTTATCTTTTTTTGAGCAACAGCAGCCGGTCTGTAATCGGCCACAGCAGCGCTCATTACAATAATATCTGCATGTGCAGCAAGCTGGTCAATGGCCTGCTCCATTTCCAGTCCCGAAACAACAGGGGTGGTGCGTACCTGCGGATGGCGGATGCTTAAGCTAACCGGGCCGCTCACAAGCTCTACCTGCGCACCCAGTGCTGCCAGCTCTTCAGCAATAGCGTAGCCCATCTTTCCCGATGAGTGATTGCCTATAAAACGCACCGGGTCTATAGCCTCGTAAGTAGGGCCGGCAGTTACCAGCGCTGTTTTGCCCTGCAGAGGCCCTTGAGTACATAGTTCCGTTTCCAGAAATGTCAGGATGTCTTCGGGCTCGGCCATCCTCCCCTGGCCGTTCAAACCACTGGCCAATTCACCCGCAACAGGGTTTATCAGTTTAACTCCATGCAAAATAAGGGTATCTATATTGCCTTGCGTGGCCGGGTGTTTCCACATATCTAAATCCATGGCCGGAGCAACAACTACCGGGCAGCGCGCCGAAAGGTAAACTGCCGTAAGCAGATTATCGCAAAAGCCACTAGCCATTTTGGCCAGGGTATTGGCCGTAGCAGGAGCAATAAGCAAAGCGTCGGCCCAAAGCCCAAGCTCTACATGGCTGTTCCACTTGCCGGTTTCCTGCTGATAATAAGCTCGCTGAACTTCATTTTTAGATAGGGTAGCCAGGGTGAGCGGTCCGATAAAAGCGGCGGCACTGTCAGTCATTACTACTTTAACTTCTGCACCTGCCTTAACAAGTAATCGGGTTAATAAAGCCGCCTTGTAGGCTGCAATACTTCCACAAATACCTAATACTATCTTTTTGCCTTCAAACATATCTAAATTGATTTGTAAAAGCCCTGCTTTTAGGGCAGGGCTCAATAAGTTCAGCTCAATTCAAATGTAGCACAATTATGCTTGTTCCTTTGAAGGATTTCTGTAGTATACTTTACCGTTAAGAAACTCATCTATAGCAATAAGCGTAGGCTTTGGCATGCGCTCATAGTGTTTAGATATTTCAATTTGTTCTCTGTTTTCAAATATTTCTTCAAGGTTGTCTGTAGATGTGGCAAACTCCGACAACTTGCCCTGAAGTTCTTCCTTGATATTGCTGGATATTTGATTGGCCCTTTTAGCTATAACAACCAGCGACTCGTAAAGGTTGCCGGTAGTTTCGTCCAACTGGCGCACGTCACGCGTAATGGTGCTGGTTGCAAGGGTACTGCTTTTTTGATTACTCATCTTTACTCGTTTTATTTTCTTCGGCTGATTCTTTATCCTTAGTGTGTTTAGGCTTCCGCGCAGCCATTTCCTTTTGTACAACAGCAATCCGCTGTTCGGCTTTTCTTTTTAACGTTTGCACCTCTTTAAGGTACTTGCTTTGCGGGAAATGCTCTTCAAACTCATCTGCCAGCGTAAGTACTTCCGAAAATCGTTCTTCCTGACGTACTTCCAGACTGTTCTCTGCAAATGCATACTGCGATTTAACGCTCAGATATTCGATTTCTTCGGCATACTTAGTATCCGGAAAGTCTCTCAATACATTTTTAAATGCGGTTACCGCGGCGCGGTAGTTTTGTAAATCGTAGCCTCCGGTAGTATAGTATAGCTTGGCGTTTTCAAAAGCCTTGGTTTCAAGCTTATCACGCAGGTCTGCAATATGCTTGCTGGCTTCGGCTACCCGGGGGCTCTGAGGGTAGAGATTAATAAATAACTGTAAAGCCTCTATCGCTTTATACGTGTTGTCCTGATCAAGGGTGTGCTTGGGCGATTCCAGATAAAAACAATAAGCAGACATGTACCTGCACTCTTCGGCCTTAGGGCTGTTAGGATAGGTGTCGGCAAATACTTTAAACTGATAACGGGCAGTGGTATAGTCATCAAGCTTATAATTGGTATAGGCCTGGTAATAAGTAAGGTCTTCCGCTTCTGCCCGGCCCTTATACTTTTGCATCAGGTCATCAAAAAGCTGTAAAGCTTTAGTATAATCCTTCTTATTATATAAGCGGATTGCCTCCTGGTACTTTTTGCCGGTATCGTTGCTTTGCAGTATCTTTTCAAATCTGCTTTTGCAACCGGCGGCTATAGCCAGAACGGCAACCATACATAAGGTTAATAAACGCTTATTTTTAAACATCCGGCAAAGATACATTAAATTCAAAATATTTCTGTATGTAATTAACTCTCTGCAAATGTATTGATACGGCCTAAGCTACAGCTTAATTTAACATTTATTAACACACGGCAGAGCCCGCTTGCCAAGGATGGATCAGCGAGTAGACGAAACATAGAGGCAATTTAGACGTACATCAAACGTAGCTCGTTCGTGAATGTACGTTTATTTTACGTTTGAGCTACGAAGAAACAGCCTTGCAGCTCCATAGGGTCTGGCTCATGTCTCGGCTTTGTCAATTATCAGACATGCAAATGGTATAAGCCCTGCATTTAGTAATTTTGTGCTGCGGACAGTATGCAGTCGCCTCACAAACTCATGAATTTATTTCCAAACCGATCTTTGTATCTGTTTCTTGTCAGCCTCTTTCTTTTGTCGTCCTGTAAAAAGGATAATCCTGACGAAGGCTTTCCGAGGCCCCTTAGCGAGCGGACCATTTTAATTTATATGGCGGCAGATAACAGTCTGAGTCAGGAAGTGGATGCCGAACTTAAGGCAATAAAGGCTGGATGGGGAAGTTATAACGGGCGCGTATTGGTATACGGCGATCCCGCCGACAAGGCGCCTGCTCTGGTGGAAGTGAGGAGGAAAGGCAAACTTGTGATTGCCGATACCGTTAAAAGGTATCCTGAACACAACTCTGCCAGCAGCGCTGTGTTTAAAACCGTTATGGAAGATGCCATGCATCTGTTCCCGTCGCGCTCTCACGGGCTCATTATGTTTTCACATGGTTCAGGCTGGCTTCCGGAAGGCACGCTGGTTCAGCCGAGGTCGAAACAGCAGTCACTGTCAAAGCATTTGCCGCCGGTTGTTACTTACAGTGCAGCCATGGACGGACGGAATGAGCTTGAGCTTGCCGATATGGCGAAAGCTATTCCTGATAATCACTTTGATTTTATAGTTTTTGAACAATGCTTTATGGCAGGTGTAGAGGTGGCTTACGAACTGAGGGACAAGACCCGATGGATCGTAGCGTCATCGGCCGAGACCCTTGCGCCGGGATTTACCCCCATTTATCCTCAGTTATTAAGCTGTCTTTTTAAGCAGGACCCCGATTTAAAGGGCTTTGCCAAATTGTACTATGACCATTTTAACGCGCAGCAGGGTGTATACCGTTCGGCCACTATAAGTGTTATAAATACGTCAAAACTTGGTGCATTGGCAGCATGGGTTAAAACGAACGCGCCTTACGCGGAAGTGCAGGATGCTGGTAAGTATCAGCATTTTGATCGCTATTCCTATCATCTGTTCTTTGATCTGGAGGATTATCTTAAAGACCAGGCTCCTTTTGAATCGCATGCGCAGCTAGATGCCTTGCTGCAGCAGGCAGTGCCTTACTGTGCATCAACTCCTCAATTTATGGCCGGTTACCCGGGTGCATTTGACATAAGGAAGCACAGCGGACTTACTACTTATATCCCTCAGTCGGGCTTCCCGTTTTTGAACCAGAAATATACCGGTCTACAATGGTATAAGGCCATCAGATAACCGTTGCTTATGAAAGTGTTTTTTACCGGCAATTAGCCGGGCTAACCTTGCTTTTCTACTTAAAATACAAAGGTTTTTAAGGCTGCACACGGGTTGTATATATCCATTGTTGATGATATCGCTGAAGCTAGGTCCTTAGAAGCGGTTTTTTCGGGTATCCTGCGTTGTGTAGAACAGAATAGTATCTGCTATTTTCATTAGCATAATCTGTGCCAATGTACATATTGAGAACGATCCCTTTTAAATAGTTACATATTAAACTAATATTGGCTTTGTTTTAAAGTTTTAACAAATCAAATTTCCCCTCCTTATTGGCCTTAACTGTTTGATAATGAATTGACCTATTTGTTTCAATTTTGTTAAAAGTTGTATGGCGTATCGGTTTTTAAAATAAGTTGTTACATTTGCGACGCTTTGTTACCTTAATATTGCGATTTTACTTAATGTTACAAAGCAAAACGATAATCCATTTGCCTCAAACATGTTCTTTAAACGGATAATTATTTTTTTCTTGCTCAGTGCATCTGTGTCCCTATGCAGTGCTCAGGAGCTCGCAATTAAGAGTAATTTTTTATATACCGCTACTACTACGCTCAATGCTACCATTGAAATAGCCCTTTCGGATAAAACAAGTTTAGACATAAATGCTGGTTTTAATCCTTTCACTTTTAAACATAATGCCCGCTTAAAACATGTGATTATACAGCCAGAAATGCGTTTCTGGAGGTGTGAGACGTTTGCTGGGTCTTTTTTTGGTGTTCATGCTCATGTGGCGCAGTTTAATGCAGGGGGTGTGAATTTTCCGTTGGGAAGGCTCCGCGTACTTAAGGACAGTCGCTACGAAGGCTATCTGTACGGTGCAGGTGTAAGTTACGGTCACCACTGGTACTTGTCGGACCGACTTAACCTGGAAGCGGGAATTGGAGCGGGGTATGCGAGGATACACTATGATAAATATCCCTGTAACAATTGCGGTACAAGGATAGATAAAAGCAGGGCGAACTACCTGGGTCTGACAAAAGCATCTCTTTCAATTATCTACTTAATTAAATAGATACACTTAATACGATACTACTTAAAAAACAATTATTAATTATTTAAACACCTTTATGAAAATTAACAAGTTCCTTTTAACTGCTACCATTGCATTAGGTCTGGTATCATGTAAAAAAGAAGACACCAATACCGGTGTGGATCAAAACGGAGAAAAGGCCTGGGCTTCTTTCTCAGTTGCTTTGCCTAATGAAAGCGTTTTTACTCGTGCGGACGCTCCAAATGTTGGAGGTGGCAACGCCGGGGATACCTACGTGGGTACTAAGGATGAGCAAAAAGTAAGTGCTGTGAGAATAGTACTTTACGATGCCGGCCAGGTTGCCTACACGTATGACCTGAATGTTGCTACCGACGGGCAGGCTGCCTTTGCTGGCAGCGATGTTGCGACTGCTCCTGCTGCAACAAAAACCAGGTTTGTAACTAAGGCCAAGCAGGTAGTTAAAAAAGATTACCAGGTTTTGGTATTGATGAACCCCACCGAAGCGGTAAAAGCGGTAACTAATGTAAGTAACAACATTGCGCAGTTTGAAACAGCGGTATCAGCTACCGTGGAGGGACTGGCTTCGTCAGCAAACGGTTTCTTTATGTCTAACGCCCAGGGACTGGTAACCATACCCGGCGCAAGTCTTCAGAATTCAGAGGCTCTTGCTGAAAGCAATGCGAAAAGAATTGCTGTAGACAGGGCTGTAGCCAAAGTATTTGTGGGCGGTACGCCTGTTGCTCAAAACGGCGACAAGGTGAGCGGACTTGCGTGGACTCTTGATGTTACAAACAAAAAGACTTTCTGGATGAGAAAGCTTGGCAATCTTGCAAGCGGAAGTCCTGAAGTAGCCGGAGACCTGCAGGATGCTTTAAACCGTTTTAATCGGTATGCTGTTGACCCTAACATGGGGCCTTTTGCAGGAAGAACTGCTGCTGCTCTGAACGCAGAATTTAATTATGCACCTGTGCTTCCAGTGGTAAACGGAGTTGTGGATTTTGCCGATGCAAACGGACAGTATGTGCTTGAAAATACTATGAATGCAGTTGACCAATTGGAAGTTGCTACCACTCGTGTACTTTTGAAAGTAATTTATACTCCTTCTGGTTATGCTGATGCTGCCGACTGGTATAGCTACAAAGGTTTTAAAATGACTGCAGCTGAGTTTAAGAGCAAGGCTACCGAAGCAGAAACTGCCAATGCCGATCTTGTAGGACTTCCTGCCGGCTTTACTGCCGATATTAAGGCTTTAAAAGTTGCTATTCCAAGCTACCAAACCTCTGCTACTTCTTTTGCTTCAAACAATGTAAACTTTTATAAGGGCGGTGTTTCTTATTACTCTATCCTGATCCGTCACTTTACGGACGAGCAGGTGGCTAAAGAAAACGGATATGGACGTTATGGGGTGGTTCGTAATAATATTTACAAGCTTACTCTAAGAAATATATCTCAGCCGGGTTCACCTGTGGTTGTTCCTCCTACTGATCAGCCGAATGATAAAGCCAAGGCATTCGTATCCTTTGATACCGAAGTTCTTCCTTGGTTAATACGTACTCAAACAGTAGATCTGTAAACACCTTTTAAATTGCCGCGGGTTTATGCCCGCGGCTTCTATTAAAAACACATGTTTAATAAGGTAAAATATAGGCTTGTAATATTAGCATGGTCACTTTGCGCTTCGCTGCTTCTTTCGGCGTGCGACTCGGTGATCTATGATCAATTGGAGCCTTGTCGTGTATCGGTACGATTTACCTACGATTTTAATATGGCTTTTGCCAACCGCCTTGCGCTGGAAGCTAAGCAAATTGACTTATATGTTTTTGACGAGAAAGGTATATATCTATCTTCTTTCGCTGGAAAAAATGAACCTCCGTCAAACGATTTTATGTTTGGCCTGCCCCTTAAGCCGGGCAATTATACATTTATGGCTCTGGCCGGTCATGATGAAAACTACCTGCCTATCACCCTTAAACCGGGGGTATCTACAATAGAAGATGTTAAAGTGCAGATAAAAAACGCTGCAAACACCACTATTGAAAAAGAATTACAGCCCTTACTGCACGGGCTTGTAAATAATGTGCAGATAAAAGGGGACTACGAGAAAGTAATTACCGTACCTCTTGTTAAAAATACAAACAAAATAAGGCTTGTTTTAAAGGGCAGAACAACATTAGCTGCTGCGGATTACCGTGTGGAACTATGGGCTGCCAATGGGACCACCGCATTTGACAATAAGGTCTTGTCTGGCGACTCCGTCAACTACAGGCCTTATTTTAAAAACAGACTTGAAAACGGTGATCTTGTGTTTGAACTCAATACGCTTCGCATTATTGAAGGGCAAGCCAATCGCCTTAGTATATCTTCAGCAAGTGCCACTCTTATAAATCTCGATTTGAACGAGCTGCTCCTTGAAACCAGGATGGAAGGGCAGGCGATGTCAGCGCAGGAATATCTGGACCGTCAGGATGAGTTTTCGATTGTTCTTATCGGACTAAGACCTGATGCGCAGAACCCTTTTCTGGGTGCCGGAATAAGTGTTAATGGCTGGATCATCCGGCAACAAGATATTGAAGACTTATAATGCTTAGTAGAATCGCGTATAGATTAACAAACAGGGCCGGCTTTTTCTGGAGCTTGGTCATTGTTTGTATATCTGTGTTTTTAACAGCTTGCGACAAGGAACCTCAGGCAGATCCTGTTGTCCCTGCTGAGTCTTTTTACAGTTTTACTACGCGTGCCGCAGGGACCATCAATACGGATACCCGGCTTTGGGAAGATCAGGTTTCGGAAATACGTATGCTGGTGTTCAGATCGTCCACAGGAGCATTGGTGTATAATCAGAAGCTTAGCTTTCCAAAGAACTTCGACAATCCGAGCGCCCCGGTCATGCTGGGCTCTGATCGGTATGACTTTTATTTTATAGCAAATGAAACAGCCGGCGGTACGGGCTTTGTGCAGGCTTTGGAGCAGGTGGGCAATAAGGTACAGTTTAATGCCGACAGGAGGTTCTGGAACCTTGCTTTTAATCCGGCTTTTAAGCCCGACGGTAATCCCGGCGGGACCAACCGCTTTGTAATGTCGGCCAGGTATGAAAACGAGCTTATATCTCCGGGAGGCAGCCTTTCGGCTCCTCTTCCTTTTAAGGGAAGCGGATTTAAGGTCAGCCTGGTACGGGCATTTGCCAAGCTTGAGCTGGCGTTCAGACAGCTGAAAGAAAATGGCCAGCCAACCGTGAAGCGCGTAACGTCTGTGGAGCTTATTAATGTACCTCGATACTATTCGGCGCCTGCCGGCAACGTTTTGTATAGTGAACGCTTTCCGGCAGATGGCCTTGCAGCCAGTTCATATGCTGTAGCCTTTCCTGCTGTGAATTATACGAACGACTCGATAGGTACAAGGGTGTTCTATATACCAGAGTTTCTGCGCGCCAGAAATGCACCTGCCAATGGTAATACCGTTTTGCTTATTAAGGGCACCGGGTTTAATGATGTGGAAGTGGTGCTTGATCATCAGAACTTTGCAGATCTTAACCAGCCGCGCGATCTGGATGTTTCGGTATTATCTACCAAAAGCGTTATCCGCAATACTCATTATATCGTAACTGCTACATTTAAAGGCAATAAGCTGGAGTCGAACGTTAGTACGCTGCCCTGGCAGGTGGATATGTCAGTTATGGCATTTGACAAACCCTCTTTTTTAAAGCCTGTGGTAACAGGTACGGGCGGCGTTAGCACGTCTCGTCTACTGAATGTGCGCTATAATGAGCAGCTTAGCTTTAAGTTTAAACTAAATTCGCCCGAGGGCGCCATCTGGAATGCTACGCTTACCAACGGAGCTGATTTCGTTTTCAGTTCAGGAGCTTCCTCGGTTCAGGGCATAGCCGGCACGGAGTATACGTTCACTATCACACCGGCAAGGCAGGCGGGGCTGCAGCCTCGTAAAACCGAACTATATATCACCGTAAATGGCGAGGAGATTGACCTTGCAGGGCAGGGTACGGGTGTGGGTAAACGCTATGTTATTACACAGGATGGATATTAAGATGCAGAAAATTACTTACTGTTTGTTTTTGTTGATCGCCGCGCTTTGCTGGTCTTGTAGCAAGGATAAACACACTATTATTCCCGAGGCTGGGGCCAATACCTTGGTGATGACCGTAAATGTTATGGAGCCTCTTACCCGGGCAACAGAACCGGGGGCTGACCCTTTAAATGAAAATGCAATCAACGAACTGAGCGTATTTATGTTTAAAGGCGAGCAGCTGGTATGGTATGTCGAGGAGGTAAATGTGCGTTATTCTGCCGACACAAAGAAACTCATGATCAATGTACCTGCGGAGCGTATTAGTATGCTGAGCGGCCAGGCATTGGATATTGTGGTACTAGCCAACGGCCCCTCGAGGGAAGCCTATTCGTCTGTGACTACACTTTCCGGACTTAAAGCGGTATCTCATACCAGTGCTGATTTCCTGACAATTGACGTCAATCCGCTTGCTTCTTTTTTGATGGATGGCAGTATTAGAACGCCCGCACTTACACTGGGCTCGGTGCCGTTTAACGTGGGTAATATTAACCTTTCACGTTCAGCCTCAAAAATTCGCATTCATATAGATCAGCTAAGTATTAGCGGTTATACCCCCGGTCAGCCGGAAATAAAGCTTATTAATATCGCCGACAAGACTTCTCTTCTGCCGGGCAGTCCATCTGCCTATGCAGGAAGTGGCGCATTAAAAGCAAGCCTATATACTGCTACTGTAAGTGCCGATGGGATTATTACTACCAGGATACCCTTTTACAGCTATGAGAATAACTGGGACTCTGAATCTGAAAAAGAAACATTTGCTATTATAAAAGTACCCTTTTCTAAAGATGGCCGCACCCTTAGTTATTATTATCGGGTGCCTGTGAATTACCGGCTTGCGGTAGCCGGTATGACGGAGGCTGAGAAGCAGGGTTTGTATAAACTGCAAAGGAATCATTTATACGACGTTACTGTAAAGATTAGTAAACTGGGCAACGAAACAGAGGATAAACCCCTTGAGGTACTTGGATACATCGCTGTAAAAGAGTGGAACGAGCCGCCTGTGATTGATGCGCAGGTAATAGAAGCTCACTATCTCAACGTGAAGGAACGGGAGGTGATTATGGCTAATCAGACCGAGAGGCTTATTGAGTATGCCTCCGATCTGCCGGTACAGCTTCTGAGTCCGCATACGGAGTATACCGCCTATGAGTTTGTAAATGGAAGACTAACAGCCGTAGTCAAGAAAGATCAAAACCTTTCGGCTCTTAAACTATCTCTCAGGATCGTTAACGGATTGAAGTATGTGGTGGTGAATAACCCTGCTCCCGCTAACTTTGTTCCGGTCAATATTTCTTTCTATGTAAATAATGGCCTGGGGCTTGTTCAAAAGATTAAGATCATACAGTATCCGCCCAGGTTTATTACTGCAGGTGTTTCAAACGGAGCTCATTATGCGGGATATTTTGGGATTAATTCTGATTTTCCGTCTCCATTTAACCCAAACTTGTTTACAGTTAATACTCAGGTGAGTGATGGAGTAAACTCAAAGATTGGTGATCCTGTGGGATCTAACGGAAGAACGCTTACGGATGCAGCATCAAACGCTTTGGTATCGCCTAAATTTATTATCGCCTCGCAGTATGGTGTAACGAATCTAACAAATTCTTATGGGGTAAATGCCACACAGGAACGGGCATCTAATCACTGCTATGAATTTTATGAAGATAGCTACGGGCCGGGCCAAACTTACGGTGGGAGATGGAGACTTCCTACTTCTGCAGAACTGGCTTATATAAACCGCTTGCAAAGGAATAGCTCCAGCGCTGTTAAGAATCTGTTAACAGGAGAGTGGTATTGGTCGGCCAAAACTGGCAAAGCTTATAATTTTAATACTCAAAGTGAGGGAGTAGGCTTTTATAGCTACGATAACTATTTTAGGGTTTACAACTATAAAGCTTACATCAGGTGTGTATATGATATTTATAAATATGAATAGACAAAGGATTTTGTTTCTTCTTGCCGCACTATTGAGCGTGCTGAGTTCCTGTACAAAAAATGAGGTTGGATCGGCAGCCGGGCGGGAATATGAAGAAGGCACACCTGTGACGCTTTACTTCGAGGCACTTGCTCCTGAAATGTTAAGCACCCGCAGCGTGGCGGATGTTACCGACCTTCAGATCATGGTGTTTGATGAAAATCAGCAGTTTATCACACGGTCAAAAGCTTTTCTGGAAGATGTGCAGGTGATACCCGGCCAGCCATTGAGGGTAAGGAAGTTCAGGGTGACTCTTCCCTCAAGCTCAAAAAAGCGTTATGTTCATTTTATAGGCAATTACGACTGGACCAACTTCCCGACGAATTATGAACTGATGTATGCCAACGGCGGAACAGTGCTCCCTATGCTTGTCAGTAAGGGGCCTACCAATTACTGGGCGAGGCTTGTGTTACCACAGGGCATTTTTCCCGGCGCTTTTGGCGAGCGTGTTGATTTGTTAAGGAACAAAGCCAAAATAAGCGTTAACAATATCCGCCCTGCAGAGTTCCGGCTGGATGGTTTTACGGTGTATCATTGCCCGGATAAAGGAAATACTATTGTTTTTAAGTTTGATCCTGCTACGCTGACCTATACCTTTCCGGAAGGTATAATCTCGGAGCCTGCCGGAATTGGCGTTCTTCCTCCCCCTGCTGTTGCGCCCTATCCGGACGGGATACAGCTTTTTGAGCGCGATCAGCAAAATTCTCCTGCCAGCGAAAAGATATTTGTTATTGTAAAAGGCTCTTATAAAGGTGCCAGGGTGGGGTATTACAAGTTTGATCTGCTTAAGAAAGAAACTGTTGGCGGCATTACTACAGAGAAATTGTATGACATTATGCGTAATACTCATTACGCGCTAAATGTTGCCATTATCAACACTGGCAAGGCAACCCAGGCTGAGGCGGCAAGTGGTCCGGCTGATAATAATATGCTTTCTTCGATCGAGCTTACTGATTATCCGGGCATTTCTGATGGTATAGCTTCTTTAGAAGTAGATAAGGTAGGAGAGGTGTATGTAAATCCGGGCATTTTCAGGGTACAGGTCACTTATAATCCGGATATCCGAAACCCCTCCGGAGCCGATAACTCGGCCGTGACTGCAACCTTGCTTGATCCTTCTGGCAGACCTGTTGTTTCCGATTCCTATGTGTACAACTTTAACTATAACAAGCAGACCGGGATGCTGGAAGTGCAGATTGTCAATCTTCCGACAGGGACGAACCGGCTGGAATATACCATACACCTGGAGGCTAAAAGCGGAGCTTCTGTTATCACTAAGGACATTCCCCTGGTTTTGCGCCCCCCTTTTACCTTTAACGCAACCTTAACAAGCTTAAGCAGTGCGGATAACGGGGAAGTGCTTATAAGCTTCGACGTGCCTCCTGCGCTGCGTAATACCATCTTTCCCTATGAGGTGGCAATAACAACGAAGAAGCTTTACCCGAATATAGATGCGGGTAAGGATGATAACATCATCTTGAAAACAGGGGGCGGGACCTATAAGTATATATATAAGGTGTTGGATACGCAAAAAGGAACCAGGGTTACTCTTCATTTTAAACGGAGTGCAGCCTCGGAAACTGAAACAATTGTACTTGAGTCTAACCGGTTTGTCACACAAGTATTAGCTTTGTATCGTTAAACGATATGAAATTTACTAAGAGTGTCTTTTTTACAGGCGCGATTTTGGTGTGCCTGCTTATTGCCTGCAAACAGGGAGGTGCCGGGAAAACTTCTACAGAGCATGTTCTACAGGATTCGTCTCTTTTGCCTGCACTTCCCGAGGTGCCTGATTCTCTGGCTGAGCCTAAAGAGCGGGCTGCCTATATAACTGCTCATTACTGGAATTCTTTTACGTTTGGGGATACATCTATCCGTTATTCGAACGATTTACTGGAGCAGAAGCTGGCTGACTTCCTCGGCATTGCGCGCCTGGCGCCTCCTGCTGTGGCTGCGGGCAGTATACGTTCCATGCTCAAAAAAGCCGGATCGGATAAGAATATTTCTAAAGAGTTTTATACGTTGTATGAGAAATACCTTTATGACCCGAACTCGCCCATGCGGAATGAGGACTTGTACATTGCTGTGGCAGAGCAGATGTTAAAGTCGGATGTTCTGACTGCCGATGAGAAGGTGCGGCCCTTGCACCAGTTGAAGATGGCCCGGCGAAACCGTACGAACACCCTGGCAGTTAACTTTAAATTCAGGCGTGCTGATGGTATACCGCAAAGCATGCATGCTGTTAAGAGCGAGTATCTGATCTTGCTCTTTTATGATCCGCTTTGCCATAGCTGCCAGGCAGTGATGGCCGAAATGCGTGGGTCGGATGTGTTGAACAAAGGCCTTGCTTCAGGGCGTATAAAGCTGCTGGCTGTTTATCCTGATGAGGATTTGAGGGCCTGGCGTGAGCACTTGCCTTCCATGCCTGACAACTGGATTAAGGCTTATGACGGTGAACAGGCTATCATTACCAGGAAGTTATATGATATAAGGGCCAGGCCTACCCTGTATTTACTGGACCGAAATAAGAAGGTGATTTTGAAAGATGCTCCCTTTGCTCTTATTGCAGATAGTTTGCAGCATATCAGCTGATAAAGGGATACATAAAAAAAGGCCCTCCGATGGGAGAGCCGTTTTTTATCAACCAAACTAACTCAAAACAAAATCAATATGCAAACCAGATCATGTTATGCAGGCAAATATGATGTATAAGCCTGAGTTTAAAAATGATACAGATCATTATTAATAAATTTATTTTATTTAGGGCTTGATATTTATTGTCTATATTTGCAATCCCAAATGAGAGGAGGTATACGCATATGATCATTGTAAATGTTAAGGATGGAGAATCGTTGGATAAAGCACTTAAGCGCTTTAAAAAGAAATTTGAAAAAACCGGAGTATTAAGAGAACTTAGAAGCCGTCAGGCTTTCGAAAAGAAATCTGTTGCTCACCGTAATAAGATTAAGCTTGCTGTTTATAAGCAGGGAATGAATCAGGAAACCAACTAATTTTTTAGTTAGTTTCTTCCATACAAAACTATTTGTATATTGCTATTTGTGATATACAAATAGTTTTTGATGTTTATAGAGGAATTTAGTAATTATCTTACTTTCGAAAAGCGGTACTCTGTACACACTATAACTGCTTATATTGGTGATGTTAAACAGTTTTTTGACTATCTCCAACTTTTCAACCCTTCGTGGACACTCAATCCCAAGGAGGTAAATCATCATCACGTGCGTCAATGGATGGTGGATCTGGTAAAAGATCATGACCCGCGCTCGGTCAATCGTAAAATATCTTCATTAAGAACTTTTTTTAGATTTTTGAACAGGGAAGGGCTTGTTGACATAAATCCCGTTGTGAAAATCACGGCTCTTAAAACAGCAAAGAACCTTCCTGAAATAGTGGACGAGAAGGGATTAAGCACTCTTCTGGATAGCGAAGATATTTTTAGTGCAGACTTTGCAGGGTTGCGCGACCGCCTGGTCATTGAGCTGTTGTTTGGCACAGGGATGCGCCGTGCAGAGCTTGTTTCTTTAAAAACACAAGACGTTGATTTTTATGAGCGGCAACTAAAGATAATGGGCAAACGCAGTAGAGAACGTATTGTTCCTCTGCATGTTACACTCGTTAAGCTTCTAAAGGCTTATATGCATGAGAGAAATAATTGCAACTTTTGCAACATAACTAACCGACTGATTGTAACTAATAAAGGGGATGCTGCATATGCAGGTCTTATTTATGGTATTGTGAAGAAGTATTTATCTTACATAACTACCGTAAAGAAAAAAAGTCCGCATGTGTTAAGACATACCTTTGCAACCAGCCTGTTGAATAATGGGGCTGATTTAAACGCGACAAAAGAGTTACTGGGGCATACAAACCTCGCTGCAACCCAGATTTATACACATAATACTATTGAGAGGTTAAAGTCTGTTTACAAACAAGCCCATCCAAAGGCTTAAAAAAGGAGGAAAAATGAAAATTAGTGTTCAATCTATTCGATTTGATGCAGATCAAAAATTACTTGACTTTATTGAGAAAAAAGTAGATAAGCTCGACCAGTTCTATGATAAGATTATTAGTGCTGAAGTTTATCTACGCCTTGAGAAAAGAGAGGCAGATGAGAACAAGATAACCGAAATTAAGCTTACTATTCCCGGCGATGTATTGTTTGCCAAAGAGCAGTGTGATACGTTTGAAGAGGCAACCGACCTTGCAATTGAGTCGCTTAGAAAGCAGGTAACCAAGCACAAGGCCAAAGTGAGGCCTCATATGGGTGCCAGACGGCCTGAAGATATATCGCTGCTTGCCGAAGACGGACTGTTGTAAGACATAAGAAACATAGAAACGGCCTGGCTTTTGCCAGGCCGTTTTTTTTGTAAAAAAATTTTGATGGGAACGGATTTTGTGTACATTTGCAATCCCTTCAAGAATGGTTTAACAGGGTGGCGAAAGCCGTAGTTCTTTAAAAAGAGTTTGAATAAATAAAAAATACTACTATCTTTGCAGGCCTTTATTTAGGTTTGTAATTAGTAATACGCCTCCTTAGCTCAGCTGGTAGAGCAACTGACTTGTAATCAGTAGGTCATTGGTTCGATCCCGATAGGAGGCTCCAGGGGAGATACCAGAGCGGTCAAATGGGACGGACTGTAAATCCGTTGCTTCGGCTACGAAGGTTCGAATCCTTCTCTCCCCACTTTTTTACGTTTGCATTGAACGTATATATGGTAACCATGCGGAAGTAGCTCAGTTGGTAGAGCGATAGCCTTCCAAGCTATAGGTCGCGAGTTCGAACCTCGTCTTCCGCTCGTTTAGAAAGCAACCGGCAGTTTGCCGTTTGCAGTTTTTTATTTAAAGAGAATTGGTTACAAAACTGCAAACTAAAACAAGCCGATGTAGCTCAGCGGTAGAGCACTTCCTTGGTAAGGAAGAGGTCATGGGTTCAAGTCCCATCATTGGCTCGGTTAAAAAGTATATTAATAGATATAGTAAATAAAAATTAACCTACTAATTAGTAATAAAAAATGGCAAAAGAAAAATTTGACCGCAGTAAGCCGCACTTAAATATCGGTACAATCGGTCACGTTGACCACGGTAAAACTACTCTTACAGCAGCTATCACTAAAGTATTATCTGATGCTGGTTTGTCTGAAGCTCGTTCATTTGATTCAATCGACTCTGCTCCTGAAGAAAAGGAAAGAGGTATCACAATCAATACATCACACGTTGAATATTCAACTGCTAACCGTCACTACGCACACGTTGACTGNNGCTCGTCAGGTAGGTGTACCTGCACTTGTTGTTTTCATGAACAAGGTGGATATGGTAGACGATCCTGAATTGTTAGATCTTGTTGAGATGGAAGTTCGTGAGTTATTATCATTCTATGAATTCCCTGGTGATGATATTCCTGTAATTCGCGGTTCTGCCTTAGGTGGTCTTAACGGAGATGCTCAGTGGGTAGGCAAAATTATGGAATTGATGGAAGCTGTAGATAACTACATTCCGATTCCTCCACGTTTGACTGAACTTCCTTTCTTAATGCCCGTTGAAGACGTATTCTCTATTACTGGTCGTGGTACTGTTGCTACCGGTCGTATTGAGCGTGGTGTAATCAACTCTGGTGAGCCGGTTGAACTTTTAGGTATGGGTGCTGAAAACCTTAAATCTACTGTTACTGGTGTGGAAATGTTCCGTAAGATCCTTGACAGAGGTGAAGCTGGTGACAACGTAGGTTTGTTACTACGTGGTATTGAAAAAACTGATATCCGTCGTGGTATGGTTATCTGTAAGCCAGGTAGTGTAACTCCTCACACCGACTTTAAAGCAGAGGTTTATGTATTGTCTAAGGCTGAAGGTGGGCGTCACACTCCGTTCTTTAACAGATACCGTCCTCAATTCTATTTCCGTACTACAGACGTAACAGGAGAGATTACTCTTGCTGAAGGTGTAGAAATGGTTATGCCTGGTGATAATGTAACGATCACTGTACAGTTGATCAATCCTATCGCTATGGAAAAAGGATTACGTTTCGCTATCCGTGAAGGTGGTAGAACAGTTGGTGCCGGTCAGGTTACTGAAATCTTGAAATAATTTTAAGGTATATACATTAAGAGTACCTCTTTATTAAAAGGGGTACTCTTATTTAACCATCCAATAGTACTTTACGGGTATAGTTCAATGGTAGAATAGAGGTCTCCAAAACCTTTGATCTGGGTTCGAATCCTAGTACCCGTGCTAATGTTTGTAAAATGGCTAACGTAGTGCAATTTCTGAAAGACTCATACGAGGAAATGACTCAGCGAGTGTCATGGCCAACCTGGGGCGAACTGCAAAACTCTGCAGTGCTTGTATTGGTTGCGTCCTTGATTATAGCGCTGATTATTCTGTTAATGGATGAGACTGTAGGTAGCTTATTGAAGTTGTTTTACCAATCTGTGGGCTAACTAAATCAGTATACAAATGAGTGATCAGTTGAAGTGGTATGTGGTAAGAGCGGTTAGCGGGAAAGAAAAAAAGGTGAAGCAGTATCTCGAAAACGAAATTAACCGTTTAGGGATATCACACTTAATACCTCAGGTACTTATCCCAATGGAAAAGTACTACCAGATGAAAGATGGTAAGAAGATTGCCAAAGAAAGAAGCTTTTATCCGGGATATGTTTTAATTGAAGCTGCTCTGGACGGTGAACTTGAACATGTTATCAAAGATACTAATAGCGTAATAGGCTTTTTGGGCGATAAAAGTGGTACTCCGGTGCCTTTGAGGCCCGCTGAAGTTAACCGTATTTTGGGTAAGGTTGACGAAATGACCCAGCATGGCGGCACCGTAGATATTGCTTACTATGTGGGTGAAAATGTGAAAGTGATGGACGGACCGTTCAATGGCTTTACGGGAGTAATTGAAGAGGTTAATGATGAAAAAAAGAAATTAAAGGTAATGGTCAAGATATTTGGCCGAAGAACCCCTCTGGAATTAAATTATATGCAGGTAGAGAAGGAGTGATCCTTCTCTTTGGTATATGTATAAGATCTTAAATGTTACAATAGCTTCCAACTTACTAACATTTGATAATAAATAAATAAGAAAATGGCAAAAGAAGTCAGTGCGTTAGTAAAATTACAAGTCAAAGGTGGTGCTGCAAATCCATCGCCTCCTGTGGGCCCTGCATTGGGTGCAAAAGGGGTGAACATCATGGAGTTTTGCAAACAATTCAATGCGCGTACCCAAGATAAGCCAGGTAAGATTTTGCCTGTTGTAATTACAGTGTATGCTGATAAGTCATTTGATTTTATCGTAAAGACTCCGCCCGTTGCAGTACAGTTGCTAGAAGCCTCTGGTGTAAAAAGCGGATCTGCAGAGCCAAACCGTAAGAAAGTTGCCTCAGTGAGCTGGGAACAGGTAGAAGCTATTGCGAAAGATAAAATGCCGGACTTAAATGCTTTCACTGTTGAGTCAGCCATGAAATTGGTTGCCGGCACAGCGCGGAGTATAGGGATTACCGTAACAGGTACTGAACCCTGGAATAGTTAATTAATTAAATCAGTTTAGAAGTGGCTAGATTAACAAAAAATCAAAAAAAGGCACTCTCCAAGATTGAGGCAGGTAAAACGTATTCTCTACAGGAAGCTACGGCTTTAATAAAGGATATAAGTACTACTAAGTTTGATGCTTCTGTGGATATAGACGTTCGTTTGGGCGTAGATCCTCGTAAAGCAAATCAAATGGTGCGTGGTATTGCTACTTTGCCTCATGGAACCGGTAAAACTGTTAGGGTACTTGCTTTGGTAACTCCTGATAAAGAGGAAGAAGCTAAAGCTGCCGGAGCAGATTATGTGGGCCTGGATGAGTATATTACTAAAATAGAAGGTGGTTGGACTGATGTTGATATCATCATTACTATGCCTAGTGTGATGGCTAAAGTGGGTAGACTTGGACGTATTTTAGGACCAAGGAATCTTATGCCTAATCCTAAGGCCGGTACTGTGACTACCGAGGTTGGTAAAGCAGTTACTGATGTAAAGGGTGGTAAAATAGATTTTAAAGTAGATAAGACCGGAATTATACATACCTCTATAGGTAAGGTATCTTTCCCTGCTGAAAAGATATATGACAATGCTCTTGAAGTATTGCAGACCTTATCAAAGTTAAAACCAACAGCTGCAAAGGGTACATATTTTAAGAGTATTCATCTCTCTTCTACTATGTCTCCCGGTCTTCCAGTTGAAACTAAAACAGTAGCCGGTATCTAATTATGAGAAAAGAAGAGAAACTAGAGATTGTTCAGGAACTTACTGAACAGATCAGGGAATACGGAAATTTCTATATTGCAGATACTGCTGATCTTACTGTTGTTGGAATCAATGCAATAAGACGTAAGTTCTTCGAAAAGGAAATTCCTATTCGCGTAGCTAAAAATACCCTTATTCGTAAGGCTATGGAAGCAGCAGGTATAGATGCACCTGAGTTTGATTCGGTATTGAAGGGTTCTTCAACCATTTTATTCTCAAGCATTGCAAATGCTCCTGCTAAGCTTATTAAGGAACTAAGAAAAACAGGTGATAAACCTATTCTTAAAGGTGCTTATATTGATAGTGCCTTATTTATAGGAGATAATCAACTGGATGCTCTTGCACAGCTTAAATCGAAAGAAGAGCTTGTTGGAGACATCATTGGCTTACTTCAGTCTCCTGCAAAAAATGTTATTTCAGGCCTTCAGTCTGGCGGTAACAAATTAGCAGGCATCGTTAAAACATTACAAGAAAGAGGTTAATACGGGCACCTGTAAGTTTCGTACATTAAAAAAGTATTAAATTTTAAATTTAAATAAAATGGCAGATTTAAAAGCGTTTGCTGAGCAATTGGTAAACTTAACAGTTAAAGAAGTTAACGAATTAGCTCAAATTCTTAAAGATGAGTATGGTATTGAACCTGCTGCTGCAGCTGTTGCAGTTGCTGGCCCTGCTGGTGGCGATGCCCCTGCAGCTGCTGAAGAGCAAACTGCATTTGATGTAATTCTTAAAGAAGCTGGTGGTGCTAAGCTAGCTGTTGTTAAGTTGGTAAAAGACTTGACTGGCCTTGGCTTGAAAGAAGCTAAAGACTTAGTAGACGGCGCTCCTAAAGAAGTAAAAACTGGCGTTACTAAAGAAGAAGCTGAAACCCTGAAGAAACAATTAGAAGAAGCAGGAGCTGTTGTTGAAGTTAAGTAATTACTTAACTCAATAAAATTACACCTTAGACTCCGGATTTCTCCGGGGTCTATTGTTGTTTGTATTAAACCCATTTTTGTTTGACTTACAAGATTGGGATGATCCAAGATAGTCACAGTTTATCAGAAACTAAAATATTATTCCATTGACAAACAAAAATCAAAACGAGAGAGTAAACTTCGCTACCAGTAAACATGTGATTGATTATCCTGATTTTCTGGATGTGCAGTTACAATCTTTCAGAGAGTTCTTTCAACTTGAATCAACTTCGGATAACCGCCACCAGGAAGGGCTGTTTAAGGTGTTTTCTGAGAACTTTCCAATTTCTGACTCAAGGAACATCTTCGTTTTAGAATTTCTTGATTATTTCGTTGATCCTCCGAGATATGATCTGCAGGAGTGTATTTCAAGGGGCTTGACGTATAGTGTTCCGCTTAAAGCTAAGTTACGTTTATCATGTAACGATGAAGAACACGAAGATTTTGAAACAATTGTTCAGGATGTTTATCTGGGTACCATCCCATATATGACCCCTAAAGGAACTTTTGTTATTAATGGGGCTGAGCGTGTGATTGTATCTCAGTTACACAGGTCGCCAGGTGTATTCTTTGGTCAGAGCAGGCATACAAATGGTACTAAGCTTTACTCTGCCCGTGTTATTCCGTTTAAGGGATCGTGGATAGAGTTTGCAACTGACGTAAATAACGTTATGTATGCTTACATTGACCGCAAAAAGAAATTCCCGGTTACCACTTTACTTCGTGCCATTGGTTATGATTCGGATAAGGATATACTTGAATTGTTCGAATTGTCGGATGAGGTAAAAGTTAGTAAGACCGGTTTAAAAAAGTACATAGGCCGTAGATTGGCTGCCAGGGTTCTTAAGAAATGGGTTGAAGACTTTGTAGACGAAGATACTGGCGAGGTTGTATCAATTGACAGAAATGAAATTATCCTAGAACGGGAAACTGTACTGGATGAACGCCATATCGATATGATCATTGATGCAGGTGTTAAAAGCGTTATTCTTACTAAGGAAGATGCTTCTAACAATGCCGACTACTCAATTATATATAATACTCTTCAAAAGGATACTTCTAATAGCGAAAAAGAGGCTGTTGAACATATCTACCGCCAATTAAGAAATGCTGAACCACCTGATGAGGAAACAGCAAGGGGCATTATTGACAGGTTGTTTTTCTCGGATAAGAGATATGACCTGGGTGACGTTGGAAGATACCGTATTAACCGTAAGCTCAAACTCAGTACTCCTGAGGCTACCAAAGTGCTTACTAAAGATGATATTATAGCTATTGTTAAATATCTGATTAAGCTTATTAACTCCAAAGCTGAGGTTGATGATATTGATCACTTGTCTAACAGACGTGTTCGTACCGTTGGAGAGCAGCTTTATGCTCAGTTTGGAGTAGGTCTCGCGCGTATGGCCAGAACTATTCGCGAACGCATGAATATTCGCGATAACGAAGTGTTTACTCCTACTGACCTTATTAACGCAAGGACTCTTTCTTCAGTAATCAATTCGTTTTTTGGTACTAACCAGCTGTCTCAGTTTATGGATCAGATGAATCCTTTGGCTGAGATAACGCACAAGCGCCGTTTATCGGCTTTGGGCCCGGGTGGTTTATCGAGAGAACGCGCTGGCTTTGAGGTGCGTGACGTTCACTATACTCACTATGGCCGTTTATGTACTATTGAAACTCCGGAAGGTCCGAATATTGGTTTGATATCTTCTTTGTGTGTACATGCGAAGATTAATAATCTTGGCTTTATAGAAACTCCTTACCGTAAGGTTCATGAAGGACGCGTTGTTGTGGAAGAACCCGTTATTTATTTGTCTGCCGAGGATGAGGATGGAAAAACTATCGCTCAGGCAAGTGCAGAATATGATGATAATGGAAACTTCGAAACGCCACGTGTAAAAGCACGCTTTGAAGGTGACTTCCCGGTTATTGAGCCGGAAAGGCTGGACTTAATGGATATTGCTCCTAATCAGATCACTTCTATTGCGGCATCATTAATTCCTTTCCTGGAGCATGATGATGCTAACCGTGCACTGATGGGCTCTAACATGCAACGTCAGGCAGTTCCCTTACTTCGCCCGGAATCTCCAATTGTAGGTACCGGTCTGGAAGGTCGTGTTGCCAGAGATTCTCGTACCTTGATAAATGCTGAGGGTGGTGGTGTAGTGGAGTATGTGGATGCTAATGAAATCCGTATCCGCTATGACAGGAATGATGATGATGTCCTGGTTTCTTTTGATGGAGAGATTAAGGTTTATAATTTGATTAAGTTCAAGAAGACAAATCAGAGTTCGTGTATTAACCTTAAGCCAATTGTTAAAAAGGGTCAGCGTGTTGAAAAAGGACAGGTGTTGTGCGAAGGATATGCTACCCAAAATGGCGAGCTTGCTCTTGGAAGGAATCTAAAGGTTGCTTTCATGCCATGGCAGGGGTACAACTTTGAGGATGCAATTGTTATTTCTGAACGTGTCGTGTCTCAGGATATCTTTACATCTCTTCACATTGAGGAGTTTGAGTTAGAGGTTCGTGATACTAAGCGGGGAGAGGAAGAGCTGACTCCTGATATTCCAAACGTTTCGGAAGAGGCTACAAAAGACCTGGATGAAAACGGAATAATCAGGGTAGGTGCGGAAGTAAAAGAAGGAGATATTCTGATAGGTAAAATTACACCTAAAGGAGAATCTGATCCTTCTCCGGAAGAAAAGTTGTTGAGAGCGATATTTGGAGATAAAGCCGGCGATGTAAAAGACGCTTCTTTAAAAACTCCGCCGTCTATAGGGGGTGTTGTTATTGATACTAAGCTGTTTTCAAGAGCTAAGAAAACTACGAAAGCGGAAGAGAAGGCACAGCTTGAGAAATTAGATAGCAATCATACAAGAACCCTTAAAGTATTAAAGGACCGTTTGATAGACAAGCTGTTTACGATTGTAAACGGAAAGACTTCTCAGGGGGTATTCAATGTTTATAAGGAGCTTCTTATACCGAAAGGAGCTAAGTTTACTCAAAAGTTATTATCTGATTTAGAGTACTCAAATATCAATCCATCTAAATGGACTACTGATGAGGAAAAGAATGAGCTTATTAAAGCTTTGCTTCATAATTACAATATAAAGCTCAACGAAGAACTGGGTATATATAAGAGGGATAAATTTGCGATAAGTGTGGGTGATGAACTTCCATCCGGTATTGTTCAGATGGCTAAGGTTTATATTGCCAAGAAGCGTAAGTTGCGCGTAGGTGATAAAATGGCCGGTCGACACGGTAATAAGGGCATTGTAGCCCGCATTGTTCGTGACGAAGACATGCCTTTCCTCGAGGATGGCACTCCTGTAGATATCGTTTTAAACCCGCTGGGTGTTCCATCTCGTATGAATCTTGGACAGATTTATGAAACGGTGCTTGGCTGGGCTGGAAAAGAGCTGGGTGTAAAGTTTGCTACTCCTATTTTTGATGGTGCCACTCATGAAGAAGTAGAAGAATGGGTAGAGAAAGCCAAGCTTCCGCCATCAGGACGTACGTATTTATATAATGGTCTGACCGGCGATCGCTTTGATCAGCCTACAACTGTGGGAATCATCTATATGCTAAAGCTTGGTCACATGGTTGATGATAAGATGCACGCACGTTCTATTGGACCTTATTCATTAATCACTCAGCAACCATTAGGTGGTAAAGCTCAGTTTGGTGGTCAGCGTTTCGGGGAAATGGAAGTATGGGCGCTGGAAGCATTCGGTGCCGCAAATATTCTTCAGGAAATATTGACTGTAAAATCAGATGATGTTATCGGAAGGGCTAAAACGTACGAAGCGATAGTAAAAGGTGATAATTTACCTACGCCTTCTGTTCCTGAATCATTCAATGTACTGGTTCATGAATTACGCGGTCTGGGATTAGATATCACATTAGATTAGTTGAAGTGAGAAGCCTTTTCTCTTCTGAGAATTGGCTTCAGCTTTATACTTTAACTTATAAAAACAGCTATGTCTTATAAAAAGGATAATAAAATTAAAAGTAACTTCACCTCAATTACTATTAGTCTGGCATCTCCTGAGTCTATATTGGAGCGTTCCAGCGGTGAAGTACTTAAGCCCGAAACAATTAATTACAGAACGTATAAGCCTGAACGTGACGGCTTGTTTTGTGAGCGTATTTTTGGTCCCGTAAAGGATTATGAATGCCATTGCGGAAAGTATAAACGTATACGTTATAAGGGCATCGTGTGTGACAGGTGTGGTGTTGAAGTAACTGAAAAAAAGGTTCGCCGCGAGAGAATGGGGCACATCAGCCTGGTAGTTCCTGTCGCTCATATATGGTACTTTCGTTCCCTTCCTAATAAAATTGGTTATCTCCTTGGCTTGCCGACAAAAAGGCTTGATCTGATAATTTACTATGAGCGATATGTGGTAATTCAGCCAGGTATCAAGGAAGCTGACGGCATTAACAAGATGGACTTCCTTACGGAAGAGGAATACCTTGATATTCTCGATACTCTTCCTAAAGAGAATCAGTATCTGGACGATAAAGACCCTCAGAAGTTTGTTGCTAAAATGGGAGCTGAAGCTTTGGAAGACCTGTTAAGCAGATTAAACCTGGATCAGCAATCCTATGATTTACGACACCAGGCTGCCAATGAAACTTCCCAGCAACGTAAAAACGAGGCCTTAAAACGCCTTCAGGTTGTTGAGGCTTTCCGTGGAGCAAGGAAAAATATAGAGAACAAGCCGGAGTGGATGATTGTGAAGATTGTTCCGGTTATCCCTCCTGAGCTGCGTCCTTTGGTGCCTTTGGAAGGCGGACGCTTTGCTACATCAGATTTAAATGATCTTTACCGGCGGGTAATAATCCGTAACAACAGATTAAAACGACTTATAGAAATCAAAGCGCCGGAGGTGATCTTACGTAATGAAAAACGTATGCTTCAGGAGGCTGTTGACTCTTTGTTTGACAACTCACGTAAGGTGAATGCTGTGAAGACAGAGGGTAACAGAGCTTTAAAATCTTTATCAGATATTCTTAAGGGAAAGCAAGGTCGCTTCCGCCAGAACTTACTTGGAAAACGTGTGGATTATTCTGCCCGTTCAGTTATTGTGGTTGGACCAAACCTTAAACTTCACGAATGTGGATTGCCTAAAGACATGGCTGCTGAACTCTTCAAACCGTTTATCATCCGCAAGATGATTGAAAGGGGAGTTGTGAAGACAGTCAAGTCGGCAAAGAAGATCGTTGACCGTAAAGATCCTATTGTTTGGGACATTCTTGAAAATGTCTTAAAGGGGCACCCGGTGCTATTAAACCGTGCGCCTACGTTGCACAGATTAGGTATTCAGGCCTTTCAGCCGAAATTAGTTGAAGGCAAAGCTATTCAGCTTCACCCCTTGGTGTGTACTGCATTCAACGCCGACTTTGACGGTGACCAGATGGCGGTGCATTTACCTTTGGGCAATGCAGCAATCCTGGAGGCTCAGATACTGATGCTGGCGTCTCACAATATTCTGAATCCGGCCAACGGTACTCCTATCACTGTTCCTTCTCAGGATATGGTTCTCGGTTTATACTATATTACTAAAGGGCGTAAAACTGATGAGACAAGGATAGTAAAAGGCCAGGGGCTTACTTTCTATTCTGCCGAAGAAGTAATTATCGCTTACAATGAGAAGAAGATAGACCTGCATGCTTTCATAAAAGTGAAGGCTAAGGTTAAGGAAAGCGACGGCACTTTAGTAAGCAAGCTTATTGACACCACCGTAGGCAGAGTTCTGTTTAATCAGGTAGTTCCTGAAGAGATGGGATATATCAATGAACTTCTTACCAAGAAGTCATTGCGGGATATTATCGGCCACGTAGTGAAAACTACCGGTATGGCAAGAGCAGCACAGTTCCTTGACGAAATTAAAGAACTAGGATTTCAGATGGCTTTCCGTGGAGGTTTATCTTTCAACCTGCAAGATCTTAATATTCCAGAGGCCAAAGTAACGCTTATTCAGCAAGCCTCTAAGGAGGTAGAAGATGTAATGAACAACTATAATATGGGTTTCATTACAAATAATGAGCGTTACAACCAGATTATCGACATATGGACCCGTATCAACAATCGCCTGACGGCGAATGTGATGGAGATCCTGTCAAATGATAACCAAGGCTTTAACTCCGTGTATATGATGCTTGATTCAGGGGCACGTGGATCCAAGGAGCAGATTCGTCAGCTTTGCGGTATGCGTGGACTGATGGCGAAGCCTCAAAAGTCAGGTTCAGGGGGGGAGATTATTGAAAACCCGATTATATCTAACTTTAAAGAAGGGCTTTCGGTATTAGAATACTTTATTTCTACCCACGGTGCTCGTAAAGGTTTGGCCGATACGGCATTGAAAACAGCCGATGCGGGTTATCTGACCCGACGTTTACACGACGTTGCTCAGGATATGATTGTAGGCGAAAATGATTGCGGAACTTTAAGAGGTATTTATACAACAGCCTTAAAGGATAACGAAGACATTGTTGAGCCTTTATATGACCGTATCTTAGGCCGTACATCTTTACATGATGTTTATGATCCTATCGACGGAAGCCTTATAATAGCCGCTAATGAAGATATAACAGAAGAGATTGCATATAAAATTGATCATTCTGCCCTGGAAGGGGTGGAAATTCGTTCTGTATTAACTTGTGAAAGTCACCGCGGAGTATGTGCTCTGTGTTATGGAAGAAATCTTGCTACCGGTAAGAGGGTCCAGACAGGCGAAGCCGCCGGTGTAATTGCCGCACAGTCAATTGGAGAACCGGGAACTCAGCTTACGCTGCGTACCTTCCACGTGGGTGGTACCGCATCGAATATCGCCGCAGAATCTCAGATCAATGCTAAATTTGAAGGTATCATTGAATTTGAAAACATGCGGACTGTTTCCTATGAAACAGAAGACGGGCCTGTTGATGTAGTTCTTGGCCGCTCAGGTGAGTTCAGAATCTCAGATCCTAAGACCAGAAGGGTGATTGTCACCAATAACATTCCGTATGGTTCTTACTTATATGTTAAAGAAGGGGATAAAGTTGAAAAAGGCGATCGTATTTGTAGCTGGGATCCGTACAACGCGGTAATTATATCAGAGTTTACCGGGAAGATTCAGTTTGAATCTATCATTGAAGGCGTAACCTTCCGTGAAGAATCAGACGAGCAGACCGGGCACAGAGAAAAAGTGATCATCGATACGAGAGACAAGACGAAGAACCCTGTGATCCGTATTACAGATAATAAGGGTAATGATGTTAAATCTTATAATATTCCTGTAGGTGCTCACATTTCGGTTGATGAGAATGAGAAAGTGAAGATGGGCGAAGTGATTGCGAAGATACCTCGATCAACCGGTAAGACACGAGATATTACGGGTGGTCTTCCGCGCGTGACGGAACTTTTCGAAGCACGTAATCCGTCAAATCCTGCTGTTGTAACAGAAATTGATGGTGTTGTAACTTTGGGTGGTGTTAAACGTGGTAACCGCGAAATATCTATAGAATCTAAAGACGGACAGATAAAGAAATACCTTGTTCCTTTATCAAAGCACATCCTTGTTCAGGATAATGACTTTGTGAAGGCTGGTATGCAACTTTCGGACGGTTCTATCTCTCCTGCAGATATATTGGCTATTAAAGGCCCTGCCGCAGTTCAAGAGTATCTTGTTAATGGAATTCAGGAAGTTTACCGTTTGCAGGGTGTAAAGATCAATGATAAACACTTCGAAGTGATTGTTCATCAGATGATGCAGAAGGTTCAGATTGAGGATCCGGGAGATACACGCTTCTTAGAGAAGGATGCGGTCGACCGTTGGGACTTTATGATGGAAAACGACGAGATTTACGATAAGAAAGTTGTAACTGATCCCGGAGATTCTCCAAATCTCAAAGCCGGTCAGATTATTTCTGTAAGAAAGCTCAGAGAAGAAAACTCTATTCTTAAACGTAAAGATATGAAGCTGGCTGAAGCACGCGATGCTATTGCTGCCACTTCTAGTCAAATCCTTCAGGGTATAACCCGAGCTTCACTCGGAACGAAATCGTTCTTTGCAGCTGCTTCCTTCCAAGAAACAACTAAAGTGCTTAACGAAGCAGCAATCAGCGGTAAAAAAGACAATCTGTTAGGATTGAAAGAGAATATCATTGTAGGCCATCTTATACCTTCGGGTACCGGTTTGCGTAGTTATGAGAGAATCATTGTTGGTTCTCAGGAAGAATACGATAAGCTGATGGCCTCCAAGGCTGAATAACAGAATACCAGGTAGTATTTACTGAAATTATAACAAAGTCCTCCTGATACAGGAGGACTTTGTTATTTTTACGCTATGGATAATCAGAATACAGAAAATCAGTTGAATATCGAGCTGCCAGAAGATATCGCAGATGGAATCTACTCCAATCTTGCAATCATTACACACTCAAACTCGGAGTTCGTGTTAGACTTTATACGGGTTATGCCTGGGGTTGAAAAAGCTAAAGTGCGATCACGGATCATTCTTACTCCTGAGCATGCAAAAAGACTCTTAAACGCTTTAGAAGATAACATCGAAAAGTTTGAAAACTCGAACGGTCGCATAAACCTTGAAGAGGACGGAGGCATTCCCCTTAGCTTCGGAGGTCCTACTGCCCAAGCTTAATCAAGCCTGGTCTTTATGTAGTTAATAATTGCGTCTACCTGACAAGGCTGAAACCACTCTATAGAAGGGTCCCTTCTAAACCATGTGAGCTGCCTTTTAGCAAAGCGACGGGTGTTTTGCTTAATGAGGCCTACCGCTTCTTCAAGGTTTGAGGCGCCATTGAAATAGTCAAATAGCTCAGTATATCCAACGGTTGAAAGAGCATTAAGATCGCTGAAAGGAACCAACCCCCTTGCTTCCTCAAGGAGTCCTTGGCGCATCATCTGGTCTACACGTTGGTTGATCCGCTCATATAACTCTGCACGTTCTAAGGTTAGGCTGATATGGATCCGGTTAAAAGATCTCGGCTTTAAGTCAGCAATCCTATATGAAGAAAAAGGCTTGCCCGTCGTACGGATCACCTCAAGCGCCCGAATGATACGATGAGGGTTTTTAATATCCACGCTGTCGTAATATAAAGGATCGAGCCGTCTTAATTCTTCGCTTAAAGCTAGTAGTCCTTTTTCAGATAGCTCCAGGTTGAGTCGCTCCCGAACAGATGAAGGAACTTTAGGCAAATCGTCAAACCCCTCCGTTACAGCCTTTATATATAAACCGGAGCCACCCGTTAATACAACAACGCGCTTGGTTTCGAACAATCTATTCAGGAGAGACAGAGCCTCTCTTTCGTAATCGCCAACAGAGTAGTCCTGATGTATTGAAATCGAATCAATGAAGTGGTGTTTTGCCTGCTCCAGTTCATCCCGGCTTGGCTTTGCAGTGCCAATGGACATTTCCTTATAGAACTGCCTTGAATCTGCCGAAACTATGTCCGTGTTAAATGCCCTTGCTATTTTAATAGCAAGGGCGGTTTTCCCTACAGCGGTGGGGCCGCTTATAACAATTAATATATTTTGTTTCTCAATATTCACCTTAAAAGAAGAGACTTAAAGAAATCAGTAATCATCATCGTTTACTACTTCTTCGTCCTGCGGAAACTCTTCACCTTCATTAAAGTCGTCCATAAACTCATTCTTTTCTTCTTCAGGTTTTCCGGTAGTTCCTTCCAATTCGTCTACGGAGTTCACGGTGCCCATTTCGCTTGTATCTTCATCGCCAAAACCATATTCTGTTTCGCTCAAAAAGTCAAAACCGCCCTCTTCTTCCTCCGTATCAGCCACCGTTACAACACTTCCCGGAGGCAATGGTGCAGAGCCCTCCACACGCGCTATAAATGGATATTCTTTACTCTTATCTTCGTCTAATATCTTTATGAGCTCTACATGGAAATCATAAGGTCTGTCAAAATTATATATATAGTAAAATTTTTGATGAGGATCATCTACAAAGCGACTCACTTTAGTGCCTTCCATAGAAATAACACCCCGTTCAAGCTTGCTTTCAGTAGGCATGAAAGCAATTTCTTCTCCTTTATGCCAAAAGTCATTGCTTACAAAAAAAGACGACGGCTGGTCTATCTTATATCCCGTAGTTTTGTGGATAGCCCTGTGAAGGTCATCAAAGGTTTGAGATGATTTAATTTCAATATCTCTGGTGATATCGTCATAATCTTCAAATGTCACCCTAAATCTATAAACAGCCATCGTATTTTATTTATAAAAGTTTTTAAAACTAACAGACCATAAACGCGCTTGCGTTTGGAAAGTTTAGATTAATTTATAATAGTTGCCTAACCGGTTTTAGACCTAACTCACCGGCTTTTTTTAAGGCGAACTTCAAAGCTTCGTCCCGTGTATTCGATATTTCACCTTCAAGGATACCTTCCCTTATATAATTTTTAATCAGGCCCACTTCTTTTCCGGCTTTCAGGTTAAAAAGTTCCATTATATCGTTTCCTGATACTGGCGGCTGCCAGTTTCTTATCTGGTCACGTTCTTCGACCGACTTAAGCTTCTGCTTAACCAGTTCAAAGTTTTGTCTGTACTTTTTCTTTTTATACTCGTTTTTAGTGGTTACGTCGGCATGGCAAAGAAGCATTAGCGCTTCTATATCCTCGCCTGCGTCAAAAAGCAAACGCCTGACGGCAGAATCTGTAATTAAGGCCTGAGCAAGTACTATAGGCCTTAAATGGAGCTGGACCAGCTTTTGAACAAACTTCATTTTTTCGTTAAGAGGAAGTTTTAGCTGTGAGAATATCTTCGGAACCATTCTGGCTCCTTTATCTTCATGCCCATGGAAGCTCCAACCGTGTAGAGGGTCGAAGCGCTTAGTAGCGGGCTTAGCAATATCATGCAATATTGCGGCCCAGCGTAGCCAGAGGTCATCGCTCATAGCTGCTACATTATCGAGCACCTCAAGCGTGTGATAGAAATTATCTTTATGACCCTTGCCATTTATCACTTCCACTCCATAAAGCTGAGCCATCTGAGGAAATATAAGTTCCAGTAATCCTGTATCAAACAGATATTCAAAGCCTACAGACGGACACTCACTCAGTATGATCTTATTAAGCTCATCTGTAACGCGTTCCTTTGATACAATCCCTATTCGTTCCTTGTTAAGCTTTATCGCATTAATAGCTTCCTCGTCAATTACGAAATGGAGCTGTGCTGCAAAGCGTATTGCGCGCATCATTCTCAAAGGGTCGTCCGAAAATGTTTCCCTGGCATCGAGGGGAGTACGTATCAATCGCAAATCCATGTCCTCAATCCCTTTAAACGGGTCGGTTAATTCACCATAAGAATCTTTATTCAGGCTTATGGCTAATGTATTAATAGTAAAATCGCGCCTTTTCTGATCGTCTTCAAGCGTCCCGTCTTCCACTATAGGCTTTCGCGAATTACTTCTATAGGACTCTTTTCTGGCGCCAACAAACTCAACCTCAAGATCGTTATATCGAAGCATCGCAGTGCCAAAGTTCTTAAAAATAGAAACAGCAGTCCCCAGCGCTTTGCCAACTTTTTCCGCATAGTCTATTCCGTTTCCAATAACAAGAATATCAATATCTTTAGATTGCCTTTTCAAAAAAATATCTCTCACATAACCGCCTATAACAAACACAGAAATGCCTTGTTCATCGGCAATAGATCCGAGTTTTTTGAATAAAGGGTTGCAGAGGTATTGTTCCATAACAGTATGCTACTCTTGTTTATACAATATCAAGATGCAAGGGGTTACAAAAGTATAATATTGTTTTATTAAAAGTCCTTACAAAGCCAGAACTCTTCAATTCTTTTTAATTCCGGTGGTAAACGGAGGGTTTCATGCCTGTGGCAACCCCCTATGAAACAATCCTTTTAAATTTTAACAGGAGCCTCCTTTTGACTTTACATTACTTTCGTATGAAAGCAAAGCGTCCATCCGCCTCGAGCTTCATAATGGTTGATGGCGGATTGAGCGATTTAACTGACTGATCAATATCAACTACATAATCAGCTCCCCGAATTATTTCCTCATCAATTTCCTCAAACGAAGATGGAGAGCGCTGTCCGCTAAGATTGGCAGAGGTTGATAAAAGTGGCTTTTTAAGTTTTTCGATCAACTTTTGACAAAACGGATGTTTACAAATGCGAATTGCAAGGGTTCCGTCTTCAGCTATGACGTTTTCAGGAAGATTTTTCGCTCCCGAGTAAATAATCGTCAAAGGTTTCTCTGCATAGTCAATAAGATCGTAGGCTATGTCAGGAACCTGGCTTACGTAGCTTTGAAGCTTGTTTTCGCTATCAAGCAGTACAATCATGCTCTTATTTTTCTCCCTACCCTTTAGCTCGAAAACCCTTTCAACAGCATTCGCATTTGTAGCGTCACAGCCAATACCCCAAATAGTATCAGTAGGGTACACAATGATTCCTCCGCTTTTAAGTACCTCCAAAGCCCTGTCAAGTTCTTCTTTCATTTAATATCTCCAGTAATTTTTTATGATGGATGTCGTGAGCACACCTAAAATGCCCTTCAGGGCAGGATGTATGCCCATGTAAACCGCAAGGGCGGCAATACAGGTTATAATCGATCTGAACAAGGTAGCTGACGTCTGATAAAGGGCCGAAGCCAAAGGCCGGCACCGTGGAACAGTAAATAACTGTAACAGGGGCATTCATTGCTGAGGCGAAGTGTACAGGTGCCGAATCGTTTACGTAATTCATACAGGCACCTTTCATAAGTGCGGCAGAAGCAAGGAAAGAAAGTCTTCCGCACAGGTTTACACAGTCTTTATTGCCGGCCTGTTCTAGAATACTATTAGCTAGTTGCTGATCTTTAGGTCCGCCGATAAGGTAAATTTTGATACCGGCGGGAACTTTACTTATGAAATTTGCCCAATACGTGGGAGGGTATTGCTTTGTCTGCCACACCGACGCCGGTGCACAGCATATATAAGTGCCCTTTTGTAACACCTTAACCGACTCAAAGTCTTCTTTCGCCGGATAAAGGCGGGGCATTGCCGGCTTTGCACCAACAATATCATCAATGAGCAAGTGATTGCGTTCTATTTCGTGCATCCTGCCTTCTTTCTCCATAAGATGCTTACGGCGAAAACGAAACAAACCTGATAGGGGATTTTTATCAAAGCCACGGGTAATGTCAGCCCCCGAAAGCACAGTGAGCAGGCCCGAAGAAAGATAACGCTGAAGGTTAATCACCTCCGAGTAATGCTCCTGCCGGATATCCCGTATTAACCTAAACAGATTTCTAAGTTTCCTTCTATTCTTGCCCCATACCCATACCCGGCCTATATAAGGGTGGCCCTTAAAAAGTGTTTCATTTCCCTCTCTTACCAATACATCAATACGCTGATTGGGAAAATGTTGTTGTATGCTTTCCACTACGCTGGTAGCAAGCACAACATCGCCGATATATGCCGTTTGTATGATAAGGTATTTATGCATTCAATTCAGGCTGATGCTATTTTATAAGCGATTGTCAATTTACTAAGCTTGTCTCTAAAGCCCGATTTATACTTAACCCAGGCAAAGGAACTATTGAGGTTTGCAATTAAAAACGAAAGAAGCTCAACGTCCATCCGTCCCCTGTTATTATCCAGTTTATGGTTCAGTCTACTTCTAAGTTTCAAAAAATACTGCTCAGCAAAGCCTCCGATTTTACCTTTTTCAAGCATAGTATCAACAAATAGTAATGAAAGTTTGAGTTCATCCAGTCTGCTCAGTTTCAGCGAGTAGTAAGCACTGTTATCATGCAGCCGATGATACACCAGCACATCATCTATTCCAATAAGCTTATATCTTGATGCCGTTATTGCCGCTATCCACCAGTCATAGCTTATTTTCTCAGGAAAAGGGAGAATCGAGTCAAGCAAAGCCCTTTTAAAGAATATAGTATGTCCCTGAGCCGGACTATAAAAAACAAGTCCTTCTAAGCCAACTTTCTCCAAATGCTTGCGCTTAGAGGCCGGATGATAGATGTGCCCTTTAAAATTAACACTTCGTGAATAGGCAAGCATAGCGTCAGAAGCCGCAAGTACCTCCCTAAGCCGCTCTATCTTGTTAGGAAGCCATATATCGTCCTGATCAGCAATAGCAATGTAGTCGCCGGCGCACTCTGATACCGCCTGTTCGAAGTTTTTATTATAACCCAGATTTTTTTCATTAAAGAAAAGCCTTATACAATCCGGATAGTTACTTTTCCAGCGCTCCAGTTTTTGTCTTGTATCGTCTGTCGAGCAATCATCGCATACAACCAGTTCAAGCGGCCGATAACTCTGATCAATGATGGATTTTATTTGTTCATCCAAAAACTCAGCACCGTTGTAAGTACACATCGCAACAGAAACAAGCTTCTTCATAGTTAAACGGCTACATTATGCTCACGCAAAGCTTCGTTCAGCGATGTTTTTTTATCCGTCGACTCCTTTCGCTGACCAATAATCAGAGCACATGGAACCTGATACTCACCCGCAGCAAACGTTTTGGTATATGAGCCCGGAATTACCACGGAGCGTGCTGGCACCCTGCTCTTATAATGCATTGGTTCGCTGCCGGTAACATCTATAATTTTAGTAGAGCCCGTAAGTACAACACCTGCACCTATCACAGCTTCCTTTTCAATATGTACCCCTTCAACTACAATAGCTCTCGACCCTATAAAGCAATTATCCTCAATAATTACAGGTGCAGCCTGGACGGGTTCTAAGACTCCGCCAATGCCAACCCCACCGCTAAGATGTACGTTTTTACCAATCTGAGCACATGATCCAACAGTAGCCCATGTGTCAACCATGGTACCTTCATCCACATAGGCACCAATATTGACATAAGACGGCATCATAATTACTCCGCGCGATAAGTAAGCGCCATACCTGGCAATACCATGAGGAACAACCCGTACACCAATTTCCTTATAGTTCGTCTTAAGTTTCATTTTGTCGTGGAAAACAAACGGCCCCACTTCAACTTCTTCCATTTGCCTGATAGGGAAATACAATAGTACGCCTTTCTTTATCCAGTCGTTCACTTTCCATCCACCTTCGGCAGGTTCTGCAACACGAAGCTGTCCTTTGTCAAGCAAATCTATCAGCAGCTCAATCGCATCAGTATATTTTTTATCGTTAAGGAGGGAACGGTCATTCCATGCATCCTCGACAAGTAATTTAAGCGTATCTGTCATGTAAGTATATTTTACTGCAAAATAAACCTTTTTAAAAGAAATAACCGTCTAATGCAGGTCTAAAGTCAGGTTTCTCTTTTGCATTTAAGCAGTAAAGCTATTTTATAAGTAAGAAAAGGCAAGTGATATACGGAATACCCTAACAAAAATTCACTTTAAGTAGCGTCTCTGCGTACATTTGCAATTTAAGGAGCAAAGTTAAATGGCAGATAAAGAAAAGCTACGCATAGATAAATACTTATGGGCGATACGCATTTTTAAGACACGAAGCCTTGCTACCGAAGCCTGTAAAGCCGGAAGGGTCAAGCTCGACGGGCAAAATATCAAACCCTCACACGAAGTAAAAATAGGAGAAACGTATAATGTGTCTAAAGGAATCGAGCGTAAGGTGATAAAAGTAACAGGCCTGCTTGCCAACAGGGTAGATGCCAAAACAGCTGTTAACTATTACGAAGATCACACTCCTGTAGAAGAAACGTTTGGCTTTAAGTCCGCCTTCCATGCTCCTATGCTACGTCGGGATCGCGGAACAGGCAGGCCCACGAAAAAAGACCGCAGGGACATTGATGATCTTCTTGACGACGGGACCCGATCATTACAAAACGAGTAGTACGCTTATTTGTCGTAAGCTGAGTCGCCCTCTTAATGCAACTTTCTTTTTTAAGGATAGCTGATATACAAAAAAAAGAGGCAGCCCATTTTCAGGATCGCCTCTCTTGTCCTGGTGTATCGGTTAAACTATTTCTTAGAGTATTCCTCGTTCAACCCTTTTACCACTTCGCGGGTTACATCCAGGCTCTCGTCTGCAAACAGTAAAGAGGGATTAGACTTTGAATAGGTTAGCACCAGCTTATACCCTTTCTTTTTAGCATAAACCTTTAAGTAGTCAGCCACTTTATCATACAACTTTTCATTTTCAAGTGCGCTTTCATTGGCAAGTGAAGAACTTGCGTTCTGATTAAAGGCAGCCAGTTCCTGCTGTTTACGCGCCAGTCGCTGTTCAGTAGCTGCACGTTCTTCAGCATTCATAGTTTGTGCCCTCTGTTGATAGTCGGCAACCTCTTTTTGAAAAGCATTTCCTTTAGAAGTAAGGTCCTGCTGAGCTTTTTTAGACTTTGATTCAAGCTTACCTTTTATATCGGTAAAGTACTTGTAATTATTCACCAACGAATCTGAATTAACAAAAACTATTTCAGGATTAGGAGTAAGCACCGCACCGGCAGAGTCGTTTTTAGTTACTTTCGGCTGGTTTGCGTTGTTGCACGATACCATTACAGCTGCAAGTAATAAACCCGCAGAAAGCTTTGAGGAATATTTGAGTAATCTATTCATTTTCAGTAAGGAAATTATCATGCAAATATAACTTTAAGATTGAAGTTTACAAGATACACAGCAAGAGGGCTAATTTTGGCTCAATTGCGTAAATTGGCTTAAAAAGCTTAAATTTGATATCTTGTTAAATTGAAGAATGAGCGAAGAAAACGAAGACAGATCCAATTACTCAGCAGGTAATATTCAGGTACTTGAAGGACTTGAAGCAGTGCGTAAGCGTCCGTCCATGTATATTGGCGATACGGGCGTAAAAGGTTTGCACCACCTGGTTTACGAAGTTGTTGATAACTCAATAGATGAGGCTCTGGCAGGCCACTGTTCAGATATTAAGGTAACGATACATTCAGACAATTCCGTATCCGTTGAAGACAACGGCCGTGGTATTCCCACAGGCATACATCCTAAAGAAAAGAAGTCGGCCCTGGAGGTGGTAATGACCGTCCTTCACGCAGGTGGTAAGTTCGATAAAGATACCTATAAGGTTTCCGGAGGGCTGCATGGAGTGGGCGTGTCCTGTGTTAACGCTCTGTCTTCCCTTATGGAAGTTACCGTTCATCGCGAGGGTAAAATTTTCAGGCAGGAGTACCGCCAGGGTAAGCCTCAGTATGATGTAAAGATCATAGGCGACACCCAGCGCACCGGTACCATTGTTAGGTTTCACCCCGATCCTGAAATATTCACCCTCACAACCGAGTATAAGTACGATACGCTGGCTACCCGTTTGCGCGAGCTTTCCTTTTTAAACAAAGGAATACGTTTAAGTATTATCGACGAGCGCGAAGTGCTCGAAAACGGCAGCTATAGCGGCGAAGAGTTTTATTCAGATGGGGGCCTGAGAGAATTTGTTAAATTACTCGACAGCAACCGCACCTCCTTAATTCCCGAGCCTATTTACGTGGAGGGTTTAAAGAATGGCGTACCTGTTGAACTGGCCTTACAGTACAATGATACCTATGTAGAAAATGTACACTCCTACGTAAACAATATCAATACTGTCGAAGGAGGCACGCACGTTTCAGGTTTCCGACGAGGTCTAACGCGCACACTGAAGTCCTATGCCGAAAAGTCGGGCATGCTCAAAAATGTGAAGATTGAGATCGCCGGCGATGACTTTCGCGAAGGACTTACTGCCGTTATATCCGTTAAGGTAGCCGAGCCCCAGTTTGAGGGCCAAACCAAGACCAAACTCGGAAATAACGAAGTGATAGGTGCAGTGGATATGGCTATAGGAGAAATTTTGGGCAACTACCTCGAAGAAAATCCTAAGGAAGCCAGGATGATCGTCAACAAGGTCATTCTTGCAGCTACTGCGCGTGCAGCAGCGCGCAAGGCCCGCGAAATGGTTCAGCGTAAAACCGTTATGGGTGGCTCGGGTCTTCCAGGCAAGCTGGCCGATTGTTCCGATAAGGATCCGGAAAAATGCGAACTCTTCCTGGTCGAGGGCGACTCGGCAGGAGGTACCGCCAAACAAGGACGTAACAGGCACTTCCAGGCAATTTTACCCCTAAAAGGTAAAATACTTAATGTTGAAAAAGCCATGGAACATAAAATCTACGAAAACGATGAAATAAAAAATATTTTCACCGCGTTGGGAATAAGCATAGGCACGCCAGAGGATGAAAAAGCTCTGAACATGTCTAAACTTCGGTATCATAAGGTAGTGATCATGACGGATGCTGATGTTGACGGATCGCACATTACAACACTTATACTCACATTTTTCTTTCGCTATATGAAAGAACTTATAGAGTATGGTTACATCTATATCGCAGCTCCGCCCCTCTATCTAATAAAAAAAGGGAAGGAGCAAATGTATGCCTGGGATGATAAAGACCGCGATATGGCTATTCAAAAGCTCAAGGGTTCCGGAAAAGAAGACAGTGTACATGTGCAACGCTACAAAGGTCTGGGAGAGATGAACGCCGAACAGCTGTGGGAGACTACGCTCAACCCCGAAACACGTACCCTACGACAGGCAACCATAGAAAATGCTGCCGAATGTGACCGTATTTTTTCAATGCTGATGGGAGATGAAGTTGCCCCAAGGCGAGACTTTATTGAAAAGAACGCTAAGTACGCAAAAATAGATACTTAACATCACCTGCTTTATTCATAAAGGCCCGAACTTAATCAGTTCAGGCCTTTATTGTATTCAGGATTTATTTTATAAAACATAATGCCGGCAATTGACCGAGCCTTAAACTTTGCCGAGCTCGCCACATCGCCCTCGAAAAGACTATCCACCGAGTCTTCAAAAATCTCTATCCACCGGTTAAAATGCTCCTGCTTAAGAGTGTATAGTTCGTTTAGCTTAAAATGAGCGTCCATAGGATTTCCCTTAAAGCTCCTTTTCCCAAAAAGAATGGTCTCCCAAAAATCATACATCTTCGGTAAATGGTGTTCCCAGTTTACCCGGGCTATCTGGTTAAAGATATGCCCAATAAGAGTATCTCCCTCAACTTTACCATAAAACGTATTAACCAGCAGTTCGATGTCCGCGCGGTTAGCAATGTCTTTTTTCATGGATGCGCCCCTTACTATATGGTGGTATATTAAAAGCCTTTACTGTCCTGCAAGGTAAAGCTTAAAGTTCTGGATGCATAATTAATCACGGCACCATACTTAAGAAGTATATCACTGCCGATAACGCCCGCTACAGGTTCGAGATCAATGGATGCATAGGCATCATTCACGCTCGAAAGATCCAGCACGGCTATTGTAAAGTCAGTGAGTGTAAAACCGCCTATCGAAAAGGAAGGGAGTTCAAGCAGAAAGCTCTTCATAGTAGTAGTGCCCAGTCCTGCAGAAAGCCTGTCGCTCAGCAGCAACTTATCATCCTTTACGTGTTTCTCTACCGTCTGTTTATCCAGTACCGACCGCGAGGCACCCGTGTCAAGCACCGCTTTGTAGCAGGTACCAAAAACAACGACTTCCACCAGGGGGTGGAAGCCGTCAGTATGCATACTTATGATATCAAGCGGAATGCTTATCATTCAGCAGATAGTGTTTTTAAATTTCGCCCAAAACGCTGTTCATGCTTTTTACAGCTTCAACGCTTTTTGCAAACTGAGCTTTCTCATCTTCGCTAAGCTCAAACTCAACGATCTTTTCCCAGCCATTTTTTCCCAACACTACAGGAACGCCAATAGCAACGTCATCATGGCCATATTCGCCTTCCAGAGATACGCAGCAAGGAATTAATTTCTTCTCATCTCTCAGAATGCTTTCAACAAGGTTAGCCACAGCTGCACCAGGAGCGTACCACGCAGATGTACCGATAAGCTTAGTCAGGGTAGCACCTCCAACCATAGTATCGGCTACAACTTTCTGCTGTTGCTCCTCGCTAAGCAGGCTGCTTACAGGCTTGCTGTTCCAGGTAGCATGCTTAATTAAAGGAATCATAGTCGTATCACCATGGCCACCGATAACCACTGCGTTAAGGTCGGCAGGAGAGCAGCCTAAAGCCTGGCTCAGGTAATATTTAAAGCGGGAGGAGTCAAGAGCACCGCCCATACCAATAATACGGTTCTTAGCAACGCCTGATGATTTCAGTGCAAGGTAAGTCATAGTATCCATAGGATTGGATACAACAATAATAATTGCTTCAGGAGAGTGCTTTAAGATATTTTCAGTTACACCTTTAACAATGCCTGCATTGGTACCGATCAAATCTTCGCGGGTCATACCCGGTTTACGGGGAATGCCTGAAGTAATTACAACCACATTTGAACCTGCAGTAGCACTGTAATCATTGGTAACACCTTTAATTTTGCTGTCAAAGCCCAACAAAGCAGAAGTCTGCATCATATCAATTGCTTTACCTTCGGCAAAGCCTTCTTTTATATCCAACAGTACTACTTCTTCTGCAAGCTCTTTTCTGGCAATATTGTCCGCGCATGTAGCGCCTACAGCGCCTGCACCAACTACGGTAACTTTCATAATTATTTCTTTTTTAATTGTGGAATAATAACGCAATTTAGCTAATTGTGGTAATGATAAAAATGTTTTTAAACGAATATGATAACCATCATTTTCAAACTTAAAAAGGATAACCAATGGCCAGATTATAAACAATATTATCCTTTCTCCACACCTTATCCCCGAAGTTAATCTTGTCAACTACCCAGCGCTCTCCTTCAGGCATCCAGGGCTTACGCAATGGTATGCCAACATCCAAACGTACAATAAGTATCGAGGCATCCACACGCACTCCGGCACCTGCCCCAACGGCCAGTTCCTTCAAAAAGTTCTTACTGAACTTCGTTCCCGGCCGGTGCTCACGGGTGTCTTCATTAAGCAGCCATATATTACCTGCATCTACAAAAAGGGCGCCGTTAACAATACTGAAAAGCTTCGCCCTGTATTCGCTGTTTAGTTCCAGCTTGATATCTCCAGACTGATCTGCAGTTATGGCATCCGTACCCAGGTGCGGATCACGATAAGTGCCTGGCCCCAGGGAGCGGGCTTTAAAAGCACGAAGGCTATTTGTACCGCCTATAAAAAACTGCTTAACGAAAGGTAAAGACCTTGAATTACCATAAGCATACCCGTAGCCTAATATCATACGGTTAGCCCATTTAGAGCTAACACCCAGGCGTCTGTAATACCTCATGTCGGCCTCAGTGCGTATGTATTGAGCATAAGGAACGCCCCATATTTTATTGCTTCTTTCTTCTTTCGCTCCCGAAATCAGGCCTGTAAGATTGGCCGAAAGATCCACATTGCCATTAAAGTAAAATGTATTGGTGCGGTATTCCTTATGGGTATTTGTGAAATTAAAGTTATAGGTAGGACCAAAGGTAAGCTGATCTTCAATTACCCTTAAAAGCGAAGGCCGGTTTGCCGCCTCGCGAAGATACATGGAATCAGCCTTCGGTTTCACCAGCGTAAAGCCAAATACGGTTAACTGGTGTTCTTTTTCCAAACTCTCCTTCCAGCTGTAGCCAAAAGAAGTACGGAAAGAGTTGATGGTATAGCTGTCCGGCCTTTGCAAAAGGTCAAAGCCCAATGTTACCTTGGTGCGGGGTATAAATGCACTGGTAGAGCGGGCCTTAAATGGAGTAAGAAGGCGAGGGATACTTAGATTTGCTTCAGCCCCGTAGCGTTGAATGTGCTTGCTGCTGTTATTACCCGAAAACTGCACATCAGCCCCTACGTAGGCAGATACAGTAAGAAGTTCGGCCCCTCTGAATGTATTCCTGTTTCGCCAGTTAAGTGTAAAGTCAGCCCCTGTAAAGTTGGCCGAGTTCGTTTTACCAGTTACTATGGCCTTAATAGATTTTTTAGCATATGGAGTCAGATAATAATACGCATCCAACTGGTTGTTAATGCTGTCCACCTCAAAAAACCTGTTCTTGACAAATTTAAAGGTACCCAGACTAGATAGCCTGCTCAATGACATGTTATGGTCTGTACGGTTATAGATGTCTCCCTTATGAAAGAACATGGTACGACCAAATACCTGCGGGCGAAATGTACGCTGCGGGTCAATTACATAAAAGTCGTTGTATCTGCTGGCTGTGCTCATAGCTCCCTTTAGTGTATCAGTTGGCTGAAAATTAGGGTATATGACCACATTGTTAATATTGTAAACAGTTTGAGCCTTCTCGCTGGTATTTTTCTTAATAGTTACGTAAAGGTTCACTTTATGTCTTTTGCCCGTACTGTCTACCTCAACGATTAGATTTTCAGGACTAAAGTAATAAAAGCCCTCTTCCTTTAAACGATTGTCAATACGTTCCCTTTCTGATTTAATAACCTCAAGATCATAATTCTTCCCGCGTTTTAATAAGCTGTGCGCCGCAGTATTATGTATAGCCTTACCCAGCGCGCTACTATCAGCCACGAAGTTAACGCTGTCTATCAGGTAACGCGGCCCTGCAGCAGCATGATAGATCATGGATGCTTTTCGTTTTTTTATAACCGTATCAGCAGTAGTATATGCCTGGAAGAAACCCCTGTTCTCCAGTCGGTTGGTTACAAGATCTCGATTATAGTCAACTTTTACCTTGCTGAAAAGAACGGGAGGCTCACCCAGCTTTTTAATCCATTTCAGAGGGCCCTTTTTAGCGTTCTTAGTTATGTTATATATCCAAAGCTTAGGCTTCAAGCCCAATATGGAAGTATTAGGCTTAGGTCTTAGTAAGGTATTCAAGTCGGCCTGCAGTTCTTTCTTTTGCTTTTTCTTTAAATCTTTATCCTCAATCTTAACCTTACCGCCGGTGTACAGATAGTCGCCTTTAGGAACGTTTTTAGTTACGTTGCAGGAGGCCAGAACAAAAAGGGGTAGTAAGGTATATAAAACAGCTCTCTTAGTCATTGTTGTTGTTCTTTTTATCTCTTCTTTCTTCGCGCTTTTCTTCACGCCGGGCTTCTTTTCTCTCTTTCTTCAATTGCTTTTCCTCTTCAGAAGGAGCACCAAATATCTCTCTGAACTTATTGTAATCCATAGTTACAATAAAGCTAAGTCCGGTTTCTACCACCTGACCCTGAAGGGCCACCTGGTATTCATTTTTCTGGTAGGCCCTTATCAGATAGCGTCCGTTTTTAGTCAGCTGATACTCAACCTGAATATCACCCGCGATATTGCTCGTCTTCCTGTTTTGCTGGCGGGGGCCCTCCAGCTCGAAGTTGCTGCCCACGGTTACCTTGAGCCTATCGTCAAGCATGCGTTTCGAAAGGCCCACATTCAGGTCTGTACGGTTGGCTTTTTCACCTGTAGTATAATCATCTGTCGACTGTAGGTCGAAGTCCAGCTCAACACCTTGTATAAGATCTTTTGTAAGATTATTCAGCTGGTCCGACAGAAGCCTGCTCACACTCTGGCGCGCCATAGATTCCACGCTCGTGCCTCCGGCTTTGCTTTCAAACGGGTTTTCAGATACAAATCTGTTAAGCAGGAGCAGGGCAAATACCTGTTTATTCATCTCCGCAGGATCCTGCCTTAACTGGCTCAGCCGTCCGTTTACGTTGTTTACCACGTCAGACGATACCAGGTAATTGCCCTCCGGTAAAAGGATATCAAACGATATTAGCGGTTTCATCAGTTCGCCTTTCAATATAAGATTTACATTAAAAGGCAGCTTTTGCTTATACGTGTTTAAAGTCGTTTGAGCGGCGCTACCCAATTGGGCTTCCACCAAGTCAATAGGGGCGGTCTTGGCCACATAGGTTGCCGTAATGTTGATGTCAGCCATCAGCGGGTCGCCATTCCAAGTAATAGTACTGCCCTGATTAAGCAAAAACTGTTTTTGTTGCATGCCCAGGCTTAAATTATATGAGCCTTCCTCAATGGTTAGGTTACCCACCAAACTGGTTTTACCGCTCGGGTCAATACCTGCCGAAAGCTGGGCGGTGCCTCGCATTTTAAGTGCATCGCCATTGCCCGGGTCAACAATAACATTAATGATGGCCTCTTTTGAAAGCTCTATATTAACAGACACATCCATGCCGGTAAGGGCAGTACCTGCCTCAGCCGAATCGGTGGCTGCAGCAAAAATACTGTCCCGTTGCGGGTTGCTCTTGTCTACAAAGACCACAATGCCCTGACGCTCCTCCAAAGCAGGGTCTTTTTGAGGAAGTACCAGTGTGACATTTGTTTCGGGGTTTATTTTCAGCGACCCGTCCACCGCCGGTTCCTTTAGTGTGCCCTTAATATTTAGTCGCGAATCAATAAGGAGCTTGCCATAATACATGTCATTGTCTTTGGCTGTAGAATTTATCACTTTAAAATTGTCTGCGTTCAGGCTCATGTCAAAGCGGAAGTCAGAAAAATTGGTGGTGTAAACAGCACCTCTAAGCCTGGCTTCATTGTTGGCCGAGTCAATAAGCGTAAAATTACTAAAGCGTATGCCTTGGTCATTTACATTGATCGAAGCTTTATCATTAATGCGGTAATAACCATTCAGCATTGCAACGGTAAAAGCCACCTGATTGAAATTAAGATCGCCCCGCACAACCGGCGCGCTGGCAGTGCCCGACACTTTAAACCTGCCCTGCAGACTTCCCTTGCTGTTTTTAAGGTTGCCCATGGTAAAGCCTTCAATACTTTTCATATTAAGGTTGGCCAGATTCATATCAAAGTCCAGAGCACCTTTATCCAAATAGTAAAAACCTTTGATGTCCGCCTGGTTTCCCTGCCCTGTAATAGCTACGCTGGCTGCCAGGGCATTCTCAGTTTCGTTGTTCACCTTTATAGCTATGTTTCCAACAGTATCGCCCCTGAAACTAAAATCAGCAACGTTCAAATCTCCTATAAATACGGGGGTAGCCTGCAAGTTCCTTAACTGTACGTTGCCGTTTATAGTACCTCCAATAAGCATGGAGTCTTTCTTAACAAAGTTGGTAAGCGTTTCTATGCGGAAATTGCTCATATCAACCAGCAGCGGGTTATTGAAGCCCGGAGGACTTGTGTTGATGCTAAGCCTCTGGTTATCGTTAGAAAGTATAAAATCCTTAGCCTGTATACCCTTTTTACCAAACATAAGGCTGTTGCCGGCATTTACATTCCATGGCTGGTAGTTTAATACCAGCGAATTCTCACGCAGGCTTAGTTCAAACACATCCTTAAGGGCCTTTAAGCTTGCGCCTATCCGGTAGTTCTCTTTATTCTTGTCATCGCGGGTACTCACCTCGGTGCGCAACACGTTGTTTTGGAGGTCTCCCTGTACTTTCGCCTTAAGCAACTGCAACTGACCAGCCATAATCTTATCGACATTAAGCGCATAAGTCAGGGCACTATCGGCAGTATTTACTTTAAGCAGCAGGTTGCTTACATCGTTGGTGCCATATTTTACCCTGGGTACAGAGCCGTCTACATTTAGTAAGCCTCGTCGGCTGTCAAACTCGCCGTTTAAGGCAATGGTAGACATTTCTTTTAGATCAGGAGCAAATTTCCTCAGCAATTTACTGTCAGTCACTCTGGCGTTAAAAGTAAACCACGCGGGGTCATATTTATTCTTTTTGCCTTTAGCTCCTATATCAAAATATCTGCTTATCAGATCTTGCATGGCGTCGCCCAGCTGTGTTAGTTTGTATTTACCTGCCAAGTTGGCGGACATCAGTTCCGACTGAAGCTTCAGGCTGTTGCTGTCGGCGCTGGCAGTAGAAACCAGGCTGATACTGTCAATGCCATAACGCTCGCCTTCTTTGGCTATCAGTGCATCTACAATGCGCACCTCGCCATTCAGGTAATCAGGGTCGGCCGTTTTCAGATCTGCCACAATCCGGCCATGTAGCCGCAGATCATCCTTCATCAGGTTTGTTTTCTTGAAATCAATGCTATCCAGGTCCAGGTTAAGCTTTATAGCCGGGTACCGACCTTTCATATTGGCCACCGTATTCAAGTCAAAGCGTATGTTCGGATCGGCCATATTAGCCTTGGCTTTAAAATATCCATTACTCGCTACTCCGTTTACAGCAAGGTTTCGGTAAGAATAGCCTTTAAACTCGGCCTTTATGAGTTTGGCAGCAACATCTGCACTCATACGTTTGGGGTCAATGCCCGTGCCTTTCACATTAGCTGCAAGCGTTATGCGTCCGAGATCTTTATTTTTTATAACCCGTCCGGCGTTAAAGTTAAATATCCTCACATCGGCATTATACTTTTCGGCACCTTTACGGCTGGCATTGTATGACGCAATTGCCTTTGCGCTGCCGTCGCTTGTAGATAGATTAAGATCGGTGTTAAAGTTGGTCATAAAGCCTTTAAAAGTACCTTTAAGGCTTATGGCTTGCGGCAGACTAATAGTTGCAGGGACAGTTCCTTTAGGCGTAAAGGCCATAATATCGCCGCGACTGGTGTTAAAACGATCAATCCGGGCGTCCAGCCAGGCCTTATTCATATCAGGGAGGCCTTTGGTTCTTGCAGATAATTTGAGGCTTGTATTCCTTAAGCCCGATACCTCAAGATTTTTGATGTTCAGATCTTTTACCTTTCCCTTTATCTCCGTGTTAATTGCAAGAACAGTATTGAGATTGCCTTTAATAGGTGCCGTATTAGCCAGAGAAGGCACAAAACCTACCACATCAGTAAAGGCTATTTTACTGCGGTTCAACCTGGCGTCAATGCCAAGCTCGCCAATATTCTTCGAAAGGCTTTCGATTGAAGGATACGTTACCCGTATGTGGTCCTTAATATGACTTCTGGCAGTTTGTATGTCCAAGTCGTTAAGATAGGCCTCTTTGGCGCCATAGAAGAAGCTGGCCTGCAGCTTCCTCAAGTCAAAACCGCTTTTATCTTTAAAGCTGCCCGAGTTAAGTTTGCCCGAAATAGTGTCAATTTTATATACAAGATCCCTCGCATTGAGGTTAAGATCCTTAATGTCCAGATGCGCAAAGTCCATTCCAGCCCGTTGAGGAGCACTGTTATTGTCATCAAACCTTATATCAGTTCCCTGTATATCCAGGTCGGCTGCATTAAACTTCCAGCTGTCGCTGGCTGCATCAGCAGCTTTCTTAAGCTCCCCGGTAACTTTGCGGGCCTCTTCATGCTTGCCCATGGCAAATTTTATGGTTGAGTTGTGCAGATTCAGTTTATTAAGATTTATCTGCTTGCTCTTCATGTCAAGCTTGTCCGAGCCAACCAGCAGCTTGCCCAGGTTTACATCTGCCTTCAGTGCCGATAGATCATTTTGGTAATATACCTTAATGGCAGCAAGGTCCAGGGTATTGAACTGAAAGTCAAAGTCAAGCGGTTGCTCCGCCTCTTCCTTGTGCTCCTGTTCAGTTTTAACATTATCCACAGCAGGCTTACGCTGTATTATCCTTGCATTCACATGGGCAAGGTTAATTTTAGGCACATCGTAGCGGTTATGATCTAAGTCAAACTTTTTAACCCGCGTATCAAAATGTCCTATGTAAAGGCTTACATCATTTGCCGTAGGCTCATCTTTATAGGAAAAATGGATACGGTCCAGATTGATCCTGTCGAGCGAAAACTTCATGGCCGAAGTAGTATCTTTTACCTCAGGTTCCTTTTTCTTGTCGCTCATGAAAGCTTTAACAATGTAATCGAAGTTAAATACACTGTCGGCTCCCCGGTGAATGTTGGCATGTATTCCCCTGAAATCAAGTTCGTTAAGTTCCACCTGGTTTTTAAGCAGCTTAAGCATGCTTATATCCACTTTAAGTGTGTCTCCCGCAAAAAGAGTATCTTTCTTCTGGTCTTCAAAGTAGATGTTTTCCAGCACTAGCAGCTTGGGCAAATCAAGACTTACACGCCCAATTTCTACCCGTGTACCTATCTTTTTCTCAAGATAATGGACCACCTGTCCCTTTACAGCATTTTGAACTGCCGGAACGCGTATTAATACAAAGATGAGTAAAACAAGGAAAATTAGTATTCCTATTACCCATAAAACAATCTTTAAGGCTAGTGTAGAGTATTTTTTCAAGTCAGTTCGCTTTGTGCCACTATAAAAAGGAAAAAGCAAGATAAATGTTTATTATAAAATAAAAAAAAGCAGTCCGTCGCCTTAAGGACAGAAGCTTAATGCGCCTTCATATAGGAAGAGTCATTTGTAATCCTCCCGGGTCTCTGCACTTATAAAAGGCGTAATGAAAACGCCAACCGCCGCCCGTCATGTAAGGCCCATGCAGCAGATTGTCCTCGAATGCAGCCGGCATGAAAGCCGAGTAAGTCCACTAAAAAACATGGACACATCATGGGTACATCACGAATGCATTACGGCACCAATCCGTAGCTGTATTCTTCTTTACACAAATTCTAGCCCTCGGCGCTTTTTGATAGCTGGAGCTAATAAAGTGCTTGTGGATTTTAGGGGGTAGCAAAGGCTTGTTGAGGCAAATCCTGATAATGGAAAGTTACTGTGTGAGAAACTTTCAGCACAAATGCAACCACATCGTTAAAAGTAGTGTTGTGGTTGGTAAGGCAGGGCTTTTTTTTAACTTGGGTTTTTTCTGAGCATGGGGAGATTATAAGTGAAAATTTATTTGCTTTAATTGAAAAAGTTGGTCATATTAGCTTAATCGATTAAACAACCTTAATTAACCATGGATTCCTTTAGAAAAATTATCGTGGATTCCTCGTAAGAGTGATTTCCTGACTTAGATAGCCAACGCCGGTTAATTAGGCCCGTTATCTAGCTAGTTTATTAATTGCAAAATCTGAGAGACATATTGCTTATCTCTGAAATTTACGGATTACTAACAAAAATCGAAAACTAATCAATTAACCATGAAACAATGTTTACGAAACGGAAGAAGCCTTTGCTTTATTCTTCTATCATTTCGACTATTTTTCCCTTTTCTAATGGGGAATGCACAGGTAAGGTCAGCTCCTACGCAGGCTAGCCAATCTAGAGCTACGGGCATAAAAATTGCCGGGCGTGTATCAAATGAAAAAGGCGAACGTCTCGAAGCTGTAACTGTAAGCGAGCTAGGCGCTAGTAACTGGGTATTAACCAAGCAAGGTGGTGATTATGCAATAAATATTTCAGACAGAACTGCCCGTTTAAAATTTTCCTTTCTTGGATATAAGGAACTAATCGTTGAAGTTGGGTCAAAGGATGTTATTGATGTAATTTTAAAAGAAAACATAACGGAGTTAAATCAAGTGGTCGTTGTTGGTTATGGCCAACAAAAGAAGGCGTCGATAGTGGGTTCAATAGCAACCGTAAAACCGGCTTCACTTCAAATGACACCAAGTCGTTCACTAAGCAATAATCTTGCAGGGATGGTTCCGGGAATAATAGCGGTTCAACGCTCCGGCGATCCTTGGGCTAGTAATTCGGACTTTTGGATTCGGGGTATAAGTACTTTCGGTGGCAACTCACGTCCCTTAGTATTAGTAGACGGTATTGAAAGAAACCTTAATGACATTGACCCTGAGGAAATAGAGTCGTTTTCTGTTCTTAAAGATGCAGCGGCAAGTGCTGTCTATGGCGTAAGAGGAGCAAACGGGGTAATAATGATCGTAACAAAAAGAGGTAAGATGGGACCACCGGTTGTTAGTTTTAGATTAGAAAGAGCCGGCACATCTCCCGTGAAGTTGCCAGAGTATGTAGGATCCGTAAAGTATATAGAAATTATGAATGAAGTGTACAGAGATGCAGGCAAGCCACCTATGATCTCTGAGGAAATACTTCAAAATTACAGGGATAAGTCCGATCCTGATTTATATCCGGATGTAAATTGGTGGAATGCGGTTGCCAGAGATCATGCGAGCAATATCAGAGCTAATCTTAACATGTCCGGGGGGAACAATTTTCTTCGTTATGCGCTAGAGCTTGGAACGTTCACTGAAGATGGTATTATCAGGAGAGATACAGAGCAAAAATGGAACTCAGCTCTTAAAGTTAATAGACAAACTGTTCGATCAAACGTTGATCTTAATGTTACTCCTACAACACTTGTCCGCGTAAACCTTGGCGGATATCTTCAAACGCGCAATGGGCCTCCGGGTGACGAAACAAACTTTGGAATTTTCTATCAGGCTTCAAGAATTCCTCCTTATATACACCCTCCCCGCTATTCCAGTGGCGAAATTCCAAGAATAAGTTTCAGGGAAAATCCCTGGGCATGGGCAACGCAAAGGGGATATGAAAAGTGGAATCATTATTCCTTGCAATCTTTAACTTCGGTAGAACAGGACTTAAAAGTCTTAACGCCTGGTTTGAAAGCTAAAATGACATTCGCTTTTGATAAGTTTTCGGCTAACTCAGTGTCCAGAAGTAAGACGCCCGATTATTATCTTCCTACATCAGGAAGGGATCCGGATGGAAACTTAATTCTTGTGATTCAAAGTCATGGTCAGGAATTCCTGGGTTATGGTACAGATTCACAATGGGGCAACCAAAATATGTATTTGGAAGGAATGATCTCCTATGCAAGATTGTTTGATAATAAGCATGATATAAACTCGATGTTTCTATACAATCAACGAAACTTCGATAACGGAAGTTCTTTGCCTTTTCGAAATCAGGGTATTGCAGGGCGCTTTTCCTATACTTATGACAGACGGTATATAGCAGAGGCGAATTTTGGATACAATGGTTCTGAAAACTTTGCTTCAGGCAGACGATTCGGCTTTTTTCCGGCTTTTGCTGCCGGTTGGGTAGTATCTCAGGAAAAATTCATGTCGCCTCTAAAGGACATTGTTTCCAATTTAAAATTAAGGGGTTCATGGGGAGAGGCAGGCAATAGCGATATCGGGGGCAGACGGTTTGCCTATATATCTACGATAGAAAACTTTGGTTCCTATCGATGGGGAACCGACAACGATGTGTATCGTTTGGGCAGAGCGGAAGGAGACGTAGGCGTTCCTGAGCTGACGTGGGAAACAGTAGCTAAAACTGATTTAGGTTTGGAATTGGGATTGCTTAATGGATCGATGAATTTCAGTGTCGACTTGTTTAAGGAAAAACGAAGGAATATTTTTATGAACCGTTCTAATATTCCAGGCTCGGCCGGCTTTATAAGACCTGTATGGGCAAATTACGGTAAGGTTGAAAATAAAGGAATAGAGATGTCAGTGACAGTAGATAGAAAACTCTCAGAAAAATGGCATATTTCAGCCCTTGCAAATTACACGTATGCTCGTAATAAACGAACCGAAATTGACGAGCCTATGGCTGTTCTGGGTACTTACCGATCTGCTACGGGAACCCCTGTAGGGCAGTTATTTGGTCTGATCTCTGAAGGGCTATTTACTGCCGATGATTTCAATCCTAACGGAAAACTTAAAGAAGGGATTCCTCATCAATCGTTCAGTGAGATGTTAAGGCCGGGTGATATTAGGTATAGAGATCTAAATGGAGACGGCGTGGTTGATGCTCTCGACAAAACAGCAATAGGAGGCACAAGGATGCCAGAAGTAGTCTATGGCTTCGGAGCTACCGTCAGGTATAACATCCTTGACTTCGGTTTTTTCTTTCAGGGAACAGGTAAAACCTGGGAAATTCTAAGAGGCGAAAACTGGATGCCTGGTACCGCATTGGGTGCCACAGGTAATATTTATACAAATATTGATGACAGATGGACAGTGGATAATCCTAGCCAAGATGTGTTTTGGCCAAGATTAACGTATGGTGTAAACGCTAATAACGAGCAAGCTTCAACATGGTGGCTTAAGGATATGAGCTTTTTGAGATTAAAGAATATTGAGCTTGGTTTGTCTATTCCTTCAAAATGGGTTACTAAGGCTAAAATTCAGAACTTCAGGGCTTTCATAAGGGGTTCTAACGTTCTCACAATCTCAAAGTTTAAACTTTGGGATCCTGAACTAGAGACGACAGACGGACTTAAATACCCCATGATGAAGACTTTTTCTGCAGGAATAAATGTCGGTTTCTGAGAAAGTTATACCCTAAAGTGAATCTTCTAATAAATCTATAATTATGAGAACAAAGATTTTAACAATATTATATGCTGCCGTTATCTTGATCGCAACGGGTTGTAAAAAGTATTTAGACAAAATGCCCGACGATCAGCTCACTATGGAAATGATTTTTAATGATAAAATCCGAACTGAAGACTGGCTTGCGGGAATCTATTCAGGGGTACCTAGCCCTATGTGGGGTTATTTCAAAGATCAGGGATACAATTTAATGGGAGATGATTTGACTATCCCGGCGGAATGGTCCCCTTTTGGATGGAGGAATGTATACGCTTACACAGTTGCAGATTGGAACGCATCATCCGCATGGAATCCCAATTATTGGGTAGAACTGCCTAAGCGTATCAGATCAGGACTCATTTTTCTTCAGAACGTAAAACCTCTACCCGGAGTGACAGAGGAAAATGTAGAAGTAATGAAAGGTCAGGTGAGGTTTCTTATAGCTTATTATTACTCTTTGATGATTGAAGTTTACGGGCCCATCCCCTTCAAACCAGGTGTCATCGAAGCCGTTGACGCAAGTTCTGCTGATTTAAGAAGCACACAAACTCCTTATGATTCGGTTGTAACCTGGATAGATAAGGAGTTGAAAGAGGTTGCCGGCAAGTTGCCCGCTGTTTATTCTGATCAACATGATTGGGGAAAGGCAACTTCAGTGATGGCTCTAGCAATCAGAGCAAGAACATTGCTATTTGCGGCAAGTCCGCTATTCAATGGAAATCCAGATTTTAAAGAGTGGAAAAATAAAAATGGCGATCGCATGTTCAAAGAGAGTTACGATCCTGCCAAATGGACAAGGGCGGCTAAGGCTTGTAAGGAACTTATAGACGCTGCTGAAAGTGCTGGATATAAGCTATATTATGAGTATAATACCGACGGTTCTATAGATCCATTCATGTCTTACTACAATTTATCATTACGTAAGTTTTCGGATGGCAATCGCGAAATTATTTTTGGCCGCTCTGATAATCCAGATTTGAACGGCTGGTTGGCCCACCACCTGCCGATTGGTATAGGCGGTAATGGAGGCATGAGTGTAACACAGGAGTTGGTAGATGCGTTTTATATGAAAAATGGACTGCCCATTAACGATCCTAACTCTGGTTATTCTGAACGAGGGTTTTCAACTCAAAATGAACAAAGAAATACAAAATGGACAGGAGGTGGACCTGCGCAAGGTATTATAACCACAGCAAATACATACAACATGTACTGCAACCGTGAACCTCGCTTTTACGTTTCTGTAATTTTTGATGGTGCATGGTTGAATGTCGCTAAGAGAAGAGTGGAGTTTGTTCAGGGCGGCAAAGATACCAGACTATCATTTGATGCGCCTCAAAATGGGTATAATGTTAGGAAGGCAGTCAGTCTTGATGTTTTTCCTCGAGAAAACCGTTTCAATTATCAACCGGGAATATTATACCGGCTGGCAGAAGCCTATTTAAGTTATGCTGAAGCCTTGAATGAATCCGACCCTGATAATCCTGATGTCTTAAAGTATATCAATCTCATCAGAGAACGGGCAGGTATTCCTTTCCTTTCTGCCGGTATGTCGCAATCTCAAGTTCGGCAAGCGATTCGTCGCGAACGTCAAATAGAGTTTAATTGTGAGGGCATTCGTTTCAATGACATAAGAAGATGGAAGGCAGGTGAAGAAGAGTTGAACAGACAGCTATTTGGAATGAACTTTACCGGAAGTGTGCGAAGCGATGATCCTCAAAATCCAAAAGCTTTTTTTAAGCGTACGTTTTATAAAAACAGACTATTCAATAAAAAGATGTACTTATGGCCTGTACCACAAACTCAGATTGATATCAATACAAATTTGGTTCAGGCGCCCGGGTATTAATTAAATACTAAAAGGGCTGTTTTCAAGTAAGTTACCATCTTAAATTCTTACACTACTTTCACGCCGTCATTGGTTCTACCAGCACGAAATGAAAGTTAGTCCAAAGAGGCAACGTTTATGAATGTAAGTTCATAAACGTTGCCTCATATAAGCTCGAAAAGATGTCAACGGTGATCCGCCACGACTTCTATTATATTGCAGATCAACCTTTTTTAACGTGCATTTGGAATAAGAGAGCCTCTTAGATCTCGTACTTCGTCTTTCCTGTGGCCTATTCTGGATGCGCAAATATATCACATCAGATGAGACGTTTAAACTACAGACTTGTTTTCAAAAGGGATACTGCTTATATAACGGATGTTACGATTGAAAATGTTTATCATTATGGACTTTTCAAGTCCCTGAAAAAGATGCTCTTGGCGTATCATTTAGCGCATGTATGCGATGTCCAGTTTGAATAGGATATTTGCACCATGTAAATCCAAATTAAAACCCGGATATAAAATACTGGCAGGTTTCTATATCCAGGGTCTTAACCTCTTTTGACGCTTTAATTTTTAAAAGCCGGCACGTAGGTTTCTAAAACTTTAAAGCCGTTGCTTGTTTCCATATGTATGGTATCCAGGTTCGCTGGTATGAGTACACAATCGCCCATTTTTACGTCAAGCTGCTCCTGGCCGAAATAGAGCTTGTAGGCGCCTTCAACGCACACATGAATAACAAATGAATCTATAGCTGAATAATCGCGACCTGTAGAGTAGGTAAAGTCTAGAACATTGGTTATGAAGTAATCTGACTTTACAGCTTCCACCGGTTCGTCTTTCTTTTTCGAATAGATGGTTTTATAGGTGTCGTAAAAGGTGTAATCAATGGCAGCAAGGGCTTCTTCGGTATGAAGTTCCCTTTTGTTGCCCTTGTCATCTACTCTGTCGAAATCATAAATGCGGTAGGTAATGTCTGATGTTTGCTGTATCTCTGCAATAAGAAGGCCTTTGCCAATGGTATGCACACGGCCGGCCGGTAAAAAGAAGATATCGCCTGCTTGTGCGCTTTCGCGGTTCAGAATGTCGGTAAGATTGCCACTGTTTAGTTTTTCGAGATATATCTTTTCGTCCAGCGGCTGGTTGAAACCGGTTATGAGTGAAGCTCCTTCATCGGCCTGAATAACGTACCACATCTCGGTTTTGCCAAACGAGTTGTGGCGTTCTCTGGCCAGCTGATCATTTGGATGTACCTGAATGGAAAGGTCGTCATTGGCGTCTATAAATTTGATAAGCAAGGGAAACTCATTGCCGAATTTCCGGTATACGGCCTCGCCCACCAGCTCGTCTTTATAGTTTTCCAGTAACGAGGCCAGGCTCTGACCTGCCATGCTTCCGTTGGCAACAACCGATACATCGCTTTTAACGCCCGATACTTCCCATGTTTCGCCGCAATTGGGCAAGGGTGAAAAATCTTTGTGGAGGTAAGATTTTATTTTGTTACCGCCCCATATTTTATCTTTATAAATGGTTTTGAATTTAAAAGGATATAATGCTCTCATGATGGGTTTATTAATATATGCAAGTATATCAAATTTGTTAATAAGGGGGCAAGGTGATTGTGCTCAAAAAACGCTTTAACCAAAAACGCCCGGCATGCCGGGCGTTTCCTTCATAGGTAGATGAAGTGTTTTTTGAGGTAGTTGTTGTTCGTATTGGTTAAGCAGCTTGTTTAGTTTTGGAAACAGTGCTTCTGAATTTCTTTAAATCTGACATTAAAAGTTGCATCAATTGTTTGTCAATATTCTTTGTCAACTTATTTACTTCTGAATTGTTTATGTTATTTTTCATAGTGATTGACTTTATAAATTTACTAACTAATTGTTTGTTGTCTTGTGATGAAGTATATACCAAAGCCATGCCATTTTTTTAAAAGACAGATTAAAAATATATAAGTGTCTGATAATAAGCACATGTTTTTTGTTTCAGACGCTGCCCATCTCTAGTTGTAAAGGAAGCGGGTATCTTGTGGTGTAGACAACCGCCCGCAGGAGTGTACAATATTAGCCAGTCGCACTGGTTTATGTCCAGATAATAAAACATTCACCTTTAAGCTGGGTTAACTAATTAAAAGGCTATGGATAAATATGATCTGCAGGTAATGCTTCAGGATGGAAGCTTCAAAGACTTTGAAGTGCACAACGAATCGTGGACAGATGTTTTTATGGTATTACAGGAGGGGAAACTTGTAAGCGTTTTTAATGCGAAGAAAGATGGAACCTGGGAAATGCTTGAAAACCCGGGCGGTATAGATGAAGATTTACAGAAACGTATTGGTGAACAGCTTAAAGGCTTAAGGACTTAAACTTTATAAAAGAACTGTATTACATGAAGGATGGCTAAAGCCATCCTTTTTTTTTGAACCATAAATAAATACCCAGCGTTACTAGCAGCATAAACAACATTACTGCCGGATAGCCAAGGTGCCATTCCAGCTCGGGCATAAACCTGAAGTTCATACCATAAACTCCGGCTATAAATGTGAGAGGCATGAAAAAGACCGAAATTATGGTTAGTACCCGCATGATTTCGTTGGTCCGCTGCGACGAGATTGAGAAATAAACGTTGAGCAACTGGTTGATGTTTTCCGACAGGTTGGTATACATGCTTTTTAACCGGATAAACAGGTCCCGAGTTTCCCGGGTGTCCACGGTGCTGGTATGGTCAATGCTGTCAACAATGTCCTGCGAGAGGATAAAAACCCTTTGCACAAAATCTACCTGCCTGCGCAGGTAATACATGCCCTTAAGAATAGGCACTTTTTTTCTAAGCATAAATACATGCTCTTCATACACGTCGACCATGCGGGCCATTTCGTTGGCTGGCTTTTCATAGGTGAGTATGCACACCCTCAGGAGGTGATTGAGTAAGTGTTCGCTACTTAAAAACCTGTTTGTGCCTGCATCTGTACCAATTGGAAGTATAAAGCCTTTATCCTTTTTATGTACTGTTATAATGAAGTCCTGCGAATAAAATATAGCCATCTTATCGGTAAGTTCCTGTACGGTATCGGCCTCGGGGCCTGCCTCATCGGTAAATATGCGGAAAATGATGAACGCGTAATTGTTCATCTTTTCAAATTTTGGAAGATGGCTTGGCTGCAGGCAGTCTTCTACCAGTGCCTGATGCAGCTGATACTGCTGCGCTATCTTTTGCAGTTCGTTGTTTACAGGGTTGTTTATATCTATCCAGTCAAATCCATTCTTCTCCTTTGTTGCATACTGTGTTATCATAACAAGGCTTAAAGCTGCAAAATATTGAATTTGTTTCTATTTGAACCTATAAATAAAAAACGGCAGGTGGGGGGGTAATGTGAGATTACTCATTTTTTGTAACTTGCCTTTACTAATAAACGATATATCATGATGACTTTTAAGGACAAGCTTGCCGAAATTCGTAAACAGATGAGTGCTGACGGAGTAGATGCGTACATTATTGCGTCTGCAGATCCGCACATCAGCGAATACCTGCCGGAGCGATATAAGTGCATTGAATTTGCGTCGGGCTTTACAGGTTCGGCAGGAACATTAGTGATCACTCATGATTTTGCAGGCCTCTGGACCGATGCACGCTATTTTGTTCATGCTGCCGAGCAACTTGAAAACAGTGGCTTTGAGCTGGTAAAGCTTCGTGTACAGGCTGCGCCTGAATATATTCAATGGCTTGAGAGCAAACTTGAAAAAGGTTCTGTGGTTGCTTTTGACGCGTACCTGCTTTCTGTTATGCTTGCTGAGCTGCTTAAAACCGAACTTGAAACCAAAGGCATTCGCATTGAGCCCAATAAAGATTACCTTTCTTCTATATGGGCCGACAGGCCGGCACTGCCGGTGCAGCCGGCTTACCTGCTATCTGAGGAAATTGCCGGGCAGGATGTCCCCACCAAGCTTCGCAGGCTCAGAGAAGCTCTTGGCAAGCAGCAGGCTGACTATCAGCTCCTGTCTTCGCTGGATGATTTGGCCTGGCTTTTTAATATACGCGGAAGTGATGTAATGTGCAATCCGGTGGTGTTGTCCTTTGCGCTGATAGGTAGTAATGATGCCCGTTTGTTTATTGATGGTGCAAAGCTTGAGCAGAAAGACAGGACCCGCCTTGAGCAGGATGGGATAAGCATATTGCCGTACGATGAAGTAGAAGCAGCCATTGCAAGCCTGCCCGGGGGATCGAGTTTATTTATTGACCCTAAGCGCAATTGTTATGCGCTTTATGAAAAAGTTCCTGCGGGTGTAAGGATTATTCAGGGCACCAATCCTACCACTATTTTTAAGGCTGTAAAGGAGGATTCTGAAATTGCCAATATGCGCCAGACTATGATTAAGGACGGGGTGGCTCTGGCCCGTTTCTTTAAATGGCTGGAAGAGCATGTAGGTAAAGAGAAGATCACCGAGGTATCTATTGCCGGAACGCTTGATGGTTTCAGAGCGCAGCAGGAGGGCTACATAGGTGAGAGTTTTGATGCAATAGCCGGTTATAAACACCATGGTGCACTGCCTCATTATAAAGCAACCCCCGCGTCGGATATTGAGTTGCAGGCCGAAGGCTTATTTCTGCTGGATTCCGGCGGTCAGTACCAGCGCGGAACAACAGACATTACCCGTGTGGTATCCCTGGGAAAGCTTAACGATGAAGAAAGAACCGATTATACCCTGGTTCTTAAAGCGCTTATAGAAGGCTCATCTACAATATTCCCAAAAGGAAGCCGTGGTTATCAGATCGATGCGATAACCCGTAAGCCTTTGTGGGATTATGCCTGCAACTACGGACATGGTACCGGCCATGGTATAGGCTATTGTCTTAATGTTCATGAGGGACCGCAGGTTTTTAACCCTACAAACCTGCCGGTAGAGATAGAACCGGGAATGATTACCTCTATTGAGCCGGGGCTGTACAAACCCTCGCGATATGGCATACGTATTGAGAACCTGGTGCTTACTGTTCCTTACCGGGAGACTGAGTTTGGTGAATTCTATGCTTTTGAAACCCTTACACTGGCACTTATAGATACTGAGCCTGTAAACAAGGCCTTGCTTGAGCAAAGGCACATTGACTGGCTAAACGAGTATAATCAACTGGTATTTGAGAAATTAAGCCCTTATCTGAATGAAGAGGAGAACCTGTGGTTGAAAAATAAAACACGGGCTGTTTAATCTATTGTCTATGAAAATTAAACATATAGTGCTTACTGCCTGCTCCCTGTTGCTTGCAACTGGTTTGTTTGCAGCATCTAAACCGGCTGAGCCAAGGTATGTGCTGGTTATACATGGGGGCGCTGGTACTATTTTAAAAAAGAACATGAGTCCTGCTATGGAAGCAGCTTATAAAGCTGCACTTAAGCAGGCTTTAGAGGCTGGCTATGCACAGCTTAAGGCGGGTAAACCGTCTATGGATGCGGTAGAAGCGGCTGTTCGCGTGATGGAAGACAGCCCTTTATTTAACGCAGGCAAGGGTGCCGTTTTTACTCACGACGGCCGTAATGAGCTGGACGCGGCTGTAATGGACGGGCGCACACTTGCAGCCGGGTCGGTTGCCGGGGTAACCACCATACGCAATCCTGTAGGCGCTGCCAGGGCGGTGATGGAAAAATCGCAGCACGTGCTTATGGTGGGAAAAGGTGCTGAAACCTTTGCGAAGGAAATAGGGCTGCCTGTGGTTGATCCTAAATACTTCTGGACAGAAGACCGCTGGAAGGGTTTGCAGAAAGTTATAAAAGCCGACTCGATTAAGGTACAGCTTGATCATGATCAAAAGGCAAGTACTCTGAAGGGGACCGAAAATCGAGATTATAAATTTGGAACTGTGGGAGCTGTGGCTTTAGACACTAAGGGTAACCTGGCTGCTGCTACTTCTACCGGAGGTATGACCAACAAGAAGTATGGACGTGTTGGAGATGCGCCTATCATAGGTGCAGGAACTTATGCAAACAACGCTACTGCGGCGGTGTCTTGCACGGGCTGGGGCGAGTTCTTTATACGTAGCGCCGTTGCGCACGATGTTTCGGCCATGATGGAATATAAAGGCTATCCGGTTGAAAAAGCGGCTGCTGCGGCTATAGATAAGGTGGGCAAGCTGGGAGGCGACGGGGGTCTTATAGCGCTTGATAAAAAGGGCCATATGGCTATGCCTTTTAATACTGCCGGAATGTACCGGGGGGCAATTACCGACCAGGGTAAGATAGAGATTAAGATCTATAAGGAATAGCCTGCAGGTTATCCTTGATTTATTTTTCCTGGCTTAAACTAACAGAAGGTCAGTCTGTTATAGTTTAAACTACCTTCCTATGAAACAACTTTCAAACAAGCGGCGCGATTTTATGAAAACAATTTCGCTGAGCCTGGGCGCTCTCGCTTTGGCCCCCGATGCCTTCTCCTCGTTATCGTCCCAAACGCAGGTCTGGTCTCCGGGCGGCAGGCAAAGCGCATCTGGGGGAAAAAAACTAGGCATTGCCCTCGTTGGGCTTGGAACGTATAGCCGCGATCAACTCGGACCCTCGTTGTTGCAGACTGAACACTGCTATCTGGCAGGTATTGTGACGGGTACTCCTGAAAAGGCAGAGGTGTGGTCTGAGAAATATGGCATTCCACAAAAAAATATATACAACTATCATAATTTTGATGAGATTGCCGGCAATCCGGATATCGATATTGTGTATGTAGTACTGCCCGTTTTTATGCACAAGGAGTTTACTATACGGGCTGCAAAAGCCGGCAAGCACGTCATTTGCGAAAAGCCTATGGCTATGAACTCTGCCGAGTGCGTAGAAATGATCGATGCATGTAGAAATGCGAATCGCCTGCTTTCTATCGGTTACCGCCTGCACTTCGAGCCTTATAACATAGAAATGATGCGGTTGGGGCAGAAAAAGATTATGGGCAATCTTACTTCGGTAGAGGCTGAAAATGGTTTTAAACTGCTCGATCCTAACGTATGGCGATTGAAAAAGAACCTTGCCGGAGGCGGTGCTTTAATGGATGCCGGAGTTTATGCCATTCAGGGTGCTCGCTATACAACGGGTATGGAACCTATAGCTGTTACTGCCAAAGAAGAAAAAACCCGGCCCGACATTTTTTCTGAGGTGGATGAAACCATTCGTTTTAAGCTTGAGTTTCCGGGAGGGCTTATTGCTGATTGCAGAACGAGTTTTAACATGGACCTGAATAAGCTTCGTGCTACCGCTGCAGGGGGATGGTTTGAAATTGCTCCTGCTTATTCTTACTCGGGACAGAAAGGGAAAACTTCCGGGGGGCCTATGAACTTTAAACAGGTAAAACAGCAGGCGCTCCAGATGGACGATTTTGCCCGGTGTGTATTAACAAATGAAAAAAGCAGGGTGCCCGGCGAAGAAGGTCTTAGAGACATGCGTGTTATCGATGCTATTTATCGAAGTGTTAAGACGGGTAGGAGAGAGCTTGTAGGTAAATAACTTATGGCTGCAGATTTCGGCTGTTTCGGTATTTTATAAGGTTTATCAGCAAAACGCTTCCCAGTATAACACTAAGGCCTATGATTTGCATGCCGTTAATTTCTTCTGACCCAAAAAATACTCCCAGTAGTACGGCAACAACAGGATTTACATAGGCATGTGTGCTTACCTGCGTTGCAGGGCGTACCTGAAGTAACCATACATACGCGCTAAAACTTACTATAGAACCCATGAATATGAGGTAAATAAGGGCAAGCCAGGCCTGATTGGATATATCTTCGGGATGAAAGGCCCGGTTTTCCTTTAAAGCCAGGCTGGCAAGTGAAAAAGCAATGCCGGCTACAATCATTTGCCAGGCGCTGTTTACTATCACGGAGCTGCTGATTGATTTGTACTTGGTGAAGATAGAGCCTGTAGCCCAGGCTATGGGTATTAGTATGAGCATACAAGGCAGTATATACTTTGCAGATCCTGTCATTGTAGAAAACGTGCTCGCAAGCTGCTCCTGAAATAAGATTACTACTCCGATGAGGCCTATAATAAGACCGGCTATGGTGCTTGGGTTCGTAAAATTCTGCTTCCACTGTGGCTTGTCAAAAATAACCATCCAGATAGGGGATGTTGCAGCTGCTATAGCAACCACAAAGCTTGGTACCATTTGCTCAATCCATATCACGGAGCCGTTATTGATAAACAGCATAATCAGCCCGCTTACAGCGGCTGGCTTTATAGTATCGGCTTTAAAGATTTTTTCGCCTTTAGACAGGCAAAACAGGAGCATGAGCAGCCCTGCAGTGAAAAACCTTGCTGCACCAAAAAGCATAGGAGGAATTTCCTGTACGCCTATTCTTATGAAGAAAAATGTAGATCCCCATACGATGTAAATTGCCGCAAATGCCAATACGATCATTACGGGCGAGGGGTTCCTGGATGGATACATGCACTGAGTATTTAAGCGCGCAAAAATAGCAAATATACAAGCGGCGACAAAGTACTAGTGATGTAAAAGAAGTGGCAAAAGAAATTTGGCGGCAGCACTTCATGTTTTTCAGTTCGTATGGGTGTAGCCAATGTGCCAGATAACGCCGGCAGCATCATCGCACACCAATAAGGATCCGTCTTTTGTAAGGGTAACCCCTACTGGCCTGCCATGCACCTCATTGCTACGGCCTGCAATAAAGCCGGTTAGAAAATCCTCAGCTGGTTTCCATTTACCGTCGGTATATGGAATAAATATAACTTTATAACCTACAAACTCGGAACGGTTCCATGATCCGTGCTGGCCTATAAATGCCCCGTTATGATATTTTTGAGGAAAAGCCTCTCCATCGTAAAAGGTGAGACCCAGGCTTGCAGTATGAGCGCCGAGCGGGTAGTCGGGCACTATTGCTTTTTTTACCAGATCGGGGCGCTGGCCTTTTAGCCGGGGGTCTTCATGTTGTCCGAAGTAGCTGTAGGGCCAGCCATAGAAGGCACCTTCTTTTACGCTGGTAAAGTAGTCCGGCACGAGATCGTCGCCTAAGCCATCTCGCTCATTTACAACGGTGTACAGCTTTTTGGTTTCCGGGTGTAAGGCTAGGCCCACAGGGTTGCGCAGACCGTCGGCATAAACGGTTTCATTTTTTCCGCTGGTATCCACACGCAGAATAGCGGCGCGGCAAATTTCGTTGTGCATGCCATTCTCGCCTACATTGCTTCCGCTGCCTACAGAAATAAATATATTCCTTCCATCGCCTGCACTCAAAAGGTTGCGTGTCCAATGATTATTGTATCCGCCGGCAGGCAGTTTGACTATTTTTATACCCTTGCCTTTAATGGTGGTATCGCCCGTTTTATACGGATATTTATATACCCCGTCTGTATGAGCTACGTAAAGGCTGTTGCCTATCAGGGTAAGGCCATAGGGCTGGTTCAAACCGGCGAGGAAGGTGTAGGTTTCTTCGGCCATGCCATCTTGATTTTTGTCCCGCAACAAAAGGATTGTATTGGCACTTTTTCCGGGTACTTCACTGGCTGCCTTGCCGCTAACTTTGTTTTGCCTTTGCTCCTTCTCACTGCGCTCGCTGTTGGACAATACCGCGAGTACATCCCCATTGGGCAGCACATAGGTGTTACGCGGACTTTTTATGCCTTTGATAAAGGCACTTACTTTAAAGTTGCGGGGAGCAACCGGCTTTTCTCCTTCCTTCCAACCAATGACCCGGGCAAATTTGGTGCGACTTGCGCTTTCGTCAGGCGCCGGTAGCTTTAGTGTATCGTGTGCTGAAATTGCAGACGAAGCGGTGTGGGTATAATTGTCCTTTGGCTGCCTCGGGCAGCTGATTGAGAGGAGACCCAGAAAAATAAAGGAAGAGGCACTGATAGCTTGCATGGCAATGATATTTCTGTAAGTAACCATCCGGATGCCTGATCGTTTGAACGATATGTCAAACTAAAGAAATACTATCGCCAACGGCGCCCAACGGGCCGTTGGCGATAGTATAAAAGACTATTTATATTTTTCCTGAAGGGCAATATCAAGAGCCTCAAGAAACTCTTCTGTATATAAGTAATCGGTGCCGTGCTCCACCTTGGGTTTAATGGTAATTGCAAGGTCTTTAGTCATTTTACCGCTTTCTACAGTTTCTTTACATACCTGCTCTAAGTTATGACAAAAGTCTATCAGCTCCTGGTTGCCGTCAAGCTTCCCGCGGAATTCCAGACCGCGTGTCCAGGCAAAGATGGACGCAATGGGGTTTGTGGACGTGGGGTTGCCTTTTTGATGTTCACGATAATGTCTGGTTACAGTGCCGTGCGCTGCTTCGGCCTCCATAGTATTGCCATCTGGAGTTATCAGGGTAGACGTCATTAGGCCCAGTGAACCGAATCCCTGTGCTACAGTGTCTGACTGGACATCGCCGTCGTAGTTTTTACATGCCCAAACAAAGTTGCCATTCCACTTAAGAGCGGAGGCTACCATGTCGTCTATAAGGCGGTGCTCGTATGTAAGGCCGTTTTTATCAAACTCATTCTTGAACTCTGTTTGATAAATATCTTCGAAGATGTCTTTAAAGCGCCCGTCGTACTTCTTAAGAATAGTGTTCTTGGTTGATAGGTATAAAGGCCACTTCTTCATAAGTGCCTGGTTGAAGCAGGCGCGGGCAAAGCCTTTAATTGATTCGTCAGTATTATACATAGCCATCGCTACTCCATCGCCTTTGAAATTATATACTTCAAAAGACTGCTCTTCGCTTCCGTCTTCGGGAGTGAAGGTAATAGTGAGCTTGCCTTTTCCTTTGGTTACAAAGTCTGTGGCTCTGTACTGATCGCCAAAAGCATGGCGGCCTATGCAGATAGGCGCTGTCCAGTTGGGTACAAGCCTGGGTACGTTGCTCATAACTATTGGTTCGCGAAAAACGGTGCCGTCAAGTATATTACGGATGGTTCCATTGGGCGACTTCCACATTTGCTTTAGCTTGAACTCTTCAACCCTGGCTTCGTCTGGTGTAATGGTGGCACATTTAATACCTACGCCGTATTGCTTAATGGCTTCTGCTGCATCAATAGTTACCTGATCGTCGGTAGCGTCGCGATGTTCTATACCAAGGTCGAAGTATTTTATATCAAGATCGAGGTAAGGGAGGATCAGCTTGTCTTTGATGAATTTCCAGATAATACGTGTCATTTCGTCTCCATCCAGCTCTACTACCGGATTGGCAACTTTAATTTTCTTTATTGACATAGTTATAAACTTGTTTAGTTGATCAATCTCAAAGATATAAAGATTGTTGAGGTTGAAAAGTTTAAGCTTTAAAAAGAGTATTTCATAAAACATTTGAAGCGTATCGAAGCTTTTTTATATAAAACACTTACCTATGGACAAGAATGAATTGAATCTGCCTGGAATGGATACTAATAACAACCAGGACAGGGATAAAAAACTAAAGGATACACTTGGCGCCGAAACAGGCAGCAACGATCTGGTGTTTAATGATGATAGCTATGAAATAGATGTGGAGAGTGAGGATCCGGATTATAACCATCCTGACCCTTACACAACCGGCGTGAAGAATGGCAGTGACTTTGACTCGGATTACGACGAAGCAAATGTTTATAGCAATGACGAGTATAACCGGGTAAATGACGGCGGAGACGAGGGTATTGAAGAGTACGGTATGCGTATTGACCAGGGTAAAATTGTTGAGCTTGATAAAGTAGACGAAATTCTTGCACAGACAGAGGAGGATAAGCGCACTGACCTGGACGAAGAGGGGTATCCGCTTAAAGACGCCGGAGAAAATGACCTGTTTAAGTAGCGCCTTTAGCTTCTTTAACTTATATCTAAATCAAACCTCTGGCGGAGATCTTCGAGCCGGGGGTTTTTTTCTGCCATGTGTAGAAACTTCTCACGGTTAGTATAAGGCTTTTTTTTCTGGTCTTTCCTGGCTGCTACCGTCCTTATGTCAATATTAAAATTTCGCAAATCGGTTCGTAGGGCGTTTAAAAGGTCGATTTTCTCGGACTTTAGAAGGTCTTTCTGATAGCTGCTGTCTATTTCAATTTTGATGCTATTGTTTTCTTCAAGCACCGGAGTATGAGCAGTCATTAATGTAAACAAGTTAATCTTGCCTTTTTCTTTCGCCTTCAAAGCATACCGTGTCCATGCTTCATAAAAAGCCTGCTCGCTGAACTCCTCCTGGCTGTCGCCCGCAATCAACGATGGCCCTGATTCCTTTACGGTGTCCCTGGGTACGGAAAGGGTATTTAGATTGGGTATCAGGGATGACGCCGCGGCGACGGGCCGGATACGTATCTGTTCTTCACTATTTACATCAGTCGGACGAGTTTCTTCTATCACCTTTTCAAAAGAAGTGCCTGGCTTTTCTGCTGGCTTGGCGCTGGGTGTGATCTGGGTGTCTGTACCTGGCGTTGATGCCTGAGGCAGATGTTGCCCCTCGGGGGCTTGTTTTTCAGCAGGAAGCTCAGTTATCGGCTGAGGTTTTTTTTTTAAGTCGGTATCCGGTTTTTGCGCAGAAAGGTTAAGGGCAGAGCGTATGTGGCATATTTTGATTAGTGCAAGCTCTACCTGCAAGCGTTGATTCTTGCTGACTTTGTAATTGAGGTCGCATTGGTTGGCGATGTTCAGAGCCGAAAGCAAAAAGGATACGTTAGTTTTATCTGACTGCTCCATGTACTTGCTTCGAATCCCATCACTCACTTCAAGGAGTTTGAGTGTTGCATGGTCTTTGCCAACAAGCAGGTTTCTGAAGTGGGATGCAAGACCGCTTATAAAATGGTTTCCGTCAAATCCGTTTACCAGTATTTCATTAAATATAAGCAGGGTGCCGGGAACGTCTTCTTTAAGTATACAATCTGTAATCCTGAAATAATAATCATAGTCCAGAATATTAAGATTATCGATGACAGCTTTGTAGGTTACATTCCTGTTGGAAAAGCTTACAATCTGGTCGAACATAGATAGCGCATCACGCAATCCGCCGTCTGCTTTTTGACCAATAAGATGCAGGCCGTCGTTGTCAAACCGGATATCTTCCTTTTTTGCTATGCTTGCAAGGTGGTGAGCGATATCTTCTACCTGTATGCGGTTGAAATCAAATATCTGGCAGCGAGATAAAATGGTAGGCAGTATCTTGTGTTTTTCGGTTGTGGCCAGGATAAATATAGCATAAGGGGGGGGCTCCTCAAGCGTTTTAAGAAAAGCATTAAATGCAGCCTGAGAAAGCATGTGGACCTCATCAATGATATAGATTTTATAGCGTCCGCTTTGGGGCGGTATCCTTACCTGCTCGATCAGGCTTCGTATATCGTCTACGGAGTTATTGGATGCTGCGTCGAGCTCATGGATGCTGAAAGAATTTCCGTTTTGGAAAGACCTGCACGATTCGCACTGGCCACAGGGCTCCAGCTGAGCGCTAAGGTTCTCGCAGTTGATGGTTTTTGCAAGGATACGTGCACAAGTGGTTTTTCCCACGCCTCTCGGACCGCAGAACAAAAAAGCTTGCGCGAGCTGATTATTCTTTATTGCATTTTTGAGAGTGTTTGTAATGTGTTGCTGACCTACTACACTTTCGAAGGTTACGGGCCGGTATTTCCTTGCCGACACTATAAAGTTATCCATCGGCACTAAGTTAAAAAGAATTATTTAACTAGTATGATCCTTAGACTCTGCTGTTCGTGAAGAGCCGCCAGCATTTGAATGCCAGGCGGCTTCCCTTACCATTTTTCGAGACGGTAAGCGCTGTCCCAGAAGGCATACTCAAGCCTGCTTGCATACATGAATGCCTCGGACATGGCTTGCTGCTGATGCGGCGAAGCACGTTCGGCTTCCCGGTCGCACAAGGCAATGGCTTTTTCAACAAGTGCCCCGAATTCTTCTCCTGCATAGGTGCTGATCCAGCTTTGGTACCTGTTGGATGTCCCGCAATGTTGAATGATCGAGTCACCTGCTTTTTTATATATCCAGAAGCATGGAAGTACAGCAGCCATCCCGATACAGAAATCGCGTGAATAGGCTTCGCTTTGCAGGTAATGGATATAATGATGGCAGGTAGGAGAAGGCTCGCGCTGTCCGATTATCTGATATTCCTGGAAATACATAAGATGCAGGGAGCGTTCAACTACTACAGCACCTTCAGCGAACCTGATATAGTCAAGCATAGTATCGGCATCGGGCGCCTTTGCTGCAATAATTGCAAGGGCTCTGCCAAAGTACTCCAGGTAATAGGCATCCTGAGAGATGTAGTGTTTAAACCTTTCAGGGTCAAGCGTACCTGATTCAAGCTCTTTAATAAAAGGCATCGTTATGATGCGCTCGTAAACAGGAAGTGCCTGCTGCCACACTTGTTCAGACCATTTCATATTTTATTAACTTTTGAGGATTAAAAAAGTGATTTAAAGGACCATTGCATTTGCCGGTTTTCACATCGGCCGCATGTCTGATAGCGTTTTGTACATAATCCTGTCCAAGGATTACGGATTCATGCATCGATTTACCCTGCGCAAGATAGCTTGCAATGGCAGATGATAGCGTGCATCCTGATCCATGTACATTGTCTGTATGAATTCTTTGGCTTTCATACGAATGAACCTTACCTTGCTGCTCAAAAAGCAGCGAGGTAAGGATCTTGGTGTTTAGATGACCTCCTTTAATAAGGACAGCTTTGCAGCCAAGCCCGAGTATCTTTGCACCCGCACGATGCATGTCGTCTACGGTTTCAATCTTCATGCCTGCCAGAAGCGAAGCTTCGTCCAGGTTAGGGGTTATAAGACTCGAGAGCGGAAAGAGGCTGGTAATGATACTTTGAATGGTGCTTTCTTCAATTAGCCTGTCGCCGCTCGTCGCTATCATTACCGGATCAAACACCACAGGTATATGAGGGTGTTTTTTTAATGCGGCGGAGATGGTTTCTACCAGCTCTGTGTGATGTACCATGCCTATCTTGATAGCATCCGGAAGAATGTCTTCCAGTATGGTAGCTAATTGCAGATCTACAATTTGAGTTGGTATGCTGTGAATAGTTTTAACGCCGCAGGTGTTTTGGACAGGCAGCGCCGTAAGTACACTGGTTGCAAAACAGCCCAATGCAGAAATTGCTTTCATGTCGCCCTGTATGCCTGCTCCTCCGCTGCCGTCAAAACCTGCAACGGTAAGTACGGATGGATACTTAAACTTTTTCATAGTGCTTTTTCTATTTGATTGCGTATTGCTTCGGCTGCTTTGGCCGGATCGGATGCGCCGCATATGGCAGAAACAACTGCAATGCTGTCTGCCCCGGCTTTGATGACATCAAAAACGTTTCCTTCATTCATATTACCGATGGCTACAAGGGGTTTTGTACTTAGGCTGCGAATTCTGTTAATACCCCCCAGCCCCCACTCGGTTACGGTATTTGTTTTTGTGCTGGTGCTAAATACGGGACTCACACCCAGATAATCAGACTGATATTCTTCCTGTGTGGCTAACTGGCGTTCGTATTCTATAGAATAACCTATACATGATACGGCTGGCCAGTGATGCCTGATCACAGAAGGGGGAAGGTCGGAGTTGCCAACATGTATGCCTGCGGCCTGGCAGTGCATAGCAACCTCGAGGTTGTCGTTTATAATAAGTGGAACCGAATACCTGTCGAGAACGTCCTTCAGCCTTTGTGCCAAAGCCTTAAAGGACACCGTATCGACGGCTTTCTCTCTGAGCTGCACCATGTCCGTTCCGCCTTTAACGGCCTGCTCGGCCACATCTAGCAGGTCCCTGCCTTTGCAGGCTTCCTTGCTTATTACGAGATAAAGGCGGGGAAAAGAGTTACGCATGCCGCTTTTCTATCTTTAAGTAGCCTGAAAACTCATGCTCTGTTATGTTGTAAAGCTTATCAAGCAATGCTGTTTGTAAACTGCCCGGCCCCGGCGCTGTTTCCTGAGCTATCTGTCCTGCAATGCCTATCAGACTCATAGCTGCAGCGGTAGCAAGAGCTTGATCTGCAAGGCCAATGCCTATAAATGCCCCAATAAGAGCACTGGCGCTGCACCCCAGCCCGGTAACCTGTTGCATGAGGGCATGTCCGTTACTTATAAGGTATAGTTCGTTTCCGGATAGGACAATGTCGGTCTCGCCCGAAATGCAGACTACGCTACCAGTGGTTCTGTTAAGCAACCTGCCTGCATCAATAGCTTCCGAACTTTGATTCAGGCTATCTACACCTTTGGTTATGTTTGTGCTAACCTTGGCCAGTGCCATAATTTCAGAGGCGTTGCCCCGGATTACTGACGGCCTGAAGTTTAACAGACGGCTAAGGCACTCGTCCCGATAGGCAGTGGCACCGGCGCCAACCGGGTCAAGTACCCAGGGCTTTCCAAGACTATGCGCCTTGTTTGCGGCCAGTTCCATGCTTTTAAACCAGTAGTCATCAAGGGTGCCGATGTTTATGACCAGAGAGGAGGAGATGGAAACCATGTCTTCTACCTCGGCGTGTGCATGAGCCATTACGGGTGATGCTCCCGCCGAGAGAAGCGCGTTGGCCGTATTGTTCATGACAACGTAATTGGTAATGTTATGCACCAGAGGGCTGGCGGTGCGTACTGATTGAATAAGGTTCCAGAGATATTTTTCCATATTTTTTTTATATGGCTGGTAGGTTCTCTGTAAAGCAAGATTTGCATTACGCTTTTCCCTTCGACGGTATGAGCCGTATCAGGTTCCAAGGGACTGTCTCAATTCTTTACAGAATACCCCTAAAGCCATAGCAAACATACTATTTAATGCCTGCAAAGCCAAAATTATACCGGTTGTTTAAATAATTGTATTAGAAGTTAGTCTTTTATGGCAGTATACTTACAAAGTATATCTTTTTCACTTCAGGGCTGGGGTTTGCTTCCAACCTATTAGTGGTATTATCGCTGCGTTCTATCTTGCAATTACCACAGAATGAGCGGATTTAAATGCATGAGCTGTTTGCGAATCTTAAATAAAAAATTTACATTTGCCATCCCAATAAAATGGGCTTAAAATAATAATAATGCAACAGTACGAAACCGTAGTAGTTCTTACCCCGTTGTTATCAGACGAAGCTGCAAAAGAAGTAATTTCTAAATTTCGCAGTATATTGACAGATAACGGAGCCGAAATTATCCAGGAGGATAATTGGGGTTTGAAGAAATTAGCGTATCCTATTCAGAAGAAAACCACAGGATACTACCACCTAACTGAATACAAGGCTCCGGGTGATTTAATCAATAAGCTGGAAGTAGAATACAGACGTGATGAGCGTGTGATGCGTTTCCTGACTATTGCTTTAGATAAGCATGCTATCGCATACAACGAAAAGAAGAGAAGTGGTGCTTTTCAAAAGAAACCTAAACAAGATACTCAAGTTACGGAGGGTAAAGCATAATGGCTAAGGATCAAATTCAATACGTTACTGCCCCTAAAGTAGAGGATAACCGTAAAAAATATTGCCGTTTTAAAAAGAACGGTATTAAATACATTGATTATAAAGATGCTAACTTCCTGTTGAAGTTTGTAAACGATCAGGGTAAGGTATTACCTCGTCGTTTAACCGGCACTTCACTGAAGTTTCAACGTAAGGTAGCTCAGGCTGTTAAGCGTGCACGTCATATCGGTATATTGCCGTATGTAACTGACTCATTAAAATAAGCGGAGGTCGAGTAATGGAAATTATTTTAAAACAGGATATTAAGAACCTTGGTGAAAAGGATGACGTTGTAAACGTTAAACCGGGTTATGGCCGTAACTACCTTATCCCTAAGGGCTTTGCGCAATTAGCTACTGAGTCGGCGAAGAAAGTATTAGCTGAGAACCTTAAACAGGCTCAGTTTAAGCAAGACAAGATTAAGAATGACGCTATGGATATAGCTGCCAGACTTGAGAACGTTAAACTTACAATCGGTGCTAAAGCTGGTGAAAGCGGAAAGATTTTCGGCGCAGTTAACACCATCCAGATAGCTGATGCATTGAAGAAAGAAGGCTTTGACGTAGATCGTCGACGTATTACTTTTGAAGATGAACCTAAGTTTGTTGGCGATTATATAGCTAACCTTAACCTTCATAAAGAAGTAAAAGTAAAGGTCCCTTTTGCAGTTGTTGCAGAATAGAATACTATAAGTTATTTAAAGGCGCTTCATTATTTTGAAGCGCCTTTTTTTGTTTATATATGAATTGAATTACATGTACAATCGCGCTATAAGAGGGGCAAAGCGCTGCGTTGCAGCCTTTTTTATACTTACCCTTTTTTGGGTATTGCTTTATAAGTTCGTTAATCCGCCTCTTACCTGGCTTATGCTTCAAAGAGGCCTGGAGCGAAAGGCTGAAGGTAAAAACTGGAAGATCGAAAAAAAATGGCGTGACTATGAAGATATTTCCGACAACCTTAAAAAAGCGACGGTCGCTGCAGAGGATGCTGGCTTTTTTAGTCACCACGGGTTTGATGGTAATGCGATTCAGAAAGCATACCTGAAAAATAGAGAAGGTAAAAAGATACGAGGTGGGAGTACTATAAGTCAGCAAACAGCAAAAAATGTATTCTTATGGCCCGGACGCTCGTGGATACGCAAAGGCTTTGAAGCTTACTTTGCCGTGTTGATTGAACTTCTTTGGGATAAAGAACGTATACTGGAAGTATACCTGAATGTAATAGAAATGGGGCAGGGCGTGTATGGTGCTGAGGCAGCTTGTCAATATTACTATAATAAATCGTCTGAGCGCCTCACAAAGCAGCAGGCTGCCTTGCTCGCTGCGGTTTTCCCAAGCCCTCGGAAATGGTCGCCTATTGCTCCCACACGATATGTTCGCTATAAGAGTGCAGTGATAATACGTAACATGCGCTTCGTTAAGGGAGTACAATAATTATAAAGGCGCGGCTTCAACAAGCTAATTTGAGGTAGAAGCCAGGCATACATTAAAGCAACGTTCTTAATTCCTGAGATAAACTGATAAAGCCGCTTGTGTTATTGACTAAAAGCGGCTTTTTCTTCTCAAGCCTTGTGCTTAATAAAGGCGCTTGCCTGTTGCTTTTATACTTTGTTAAATATACCAGCATGCCAGCTGTCGTTTAAAGGGATTTGCCAGTTTTTGTCAAGATCTTGCTTGGTTAAGACTAAATTGTTAAATACAATGGTGTCTCTGGTTACCTTTCCCTCTTCAATAAGTTTCTCGAACTCAAGGCGATCGCAGGTTATAATTTTATTTCCTTCGCGATATGCTATATTAAAACGGTCGAGCAAATTTATATTGAATTCCTGTTCAAGTTGTTGTATAAAATGCGTTGCCTTGTCTAAGGAGCAGCCGGATACAGGAACAAGGGTCTCATCAACCAGCAGTATCATGAATGTGTTATACCTTATTTCTCCTTTAGCGGTAAGTTTTTTTCCATGAGCGTCCCATTGATTCACGAACTGATTAAGTTTTTCTTCAGCAGTCTTAACTTCGGCGTCACTTAGTTCTCTGTTTGACTGGTATATCCATACCCTTGCATTCTCTGAAATCTCCATAGTCTAATATACATAAATAAATAATTGGATATCATAACGATAGCTCTGTTGCTGAAAAAAAGAATGACTTTTTTTTCAAAAATGTTTTAATAAACAAAAAAAGAAACTAGATTTGCAGTCCCAAACAACGGGGTATCATAGCTCAGTTGGTAGAGCAAAGGACTGAAAATCCTTGTGTCGCTGGTTCGATTCCAGCTGATACCACCTCAATGGACAAGTCAGAACTCTGGGCTTGTCCTTTTTTTTCCTGACAGGTTTCCCGCTTATCAATAAATCCCAGCATTGAGTTTGTATACCGCTATTGTTAAGTGTCCGTATTCAGGGTGCTTATAGATTAAAAGCAAAACGCGTAAAGAAAGTAGGGTTTATCGTAATACTAAATTCATTTTTGTAAACTTTTTGAAACTATTTCTATTTCTTTTTGTATAAAACGCTTGCCAAAATCAAGGATTGTAATAGATTTGCAGCGTCACATTTCGAAAGGCTGTGAAAGGCAAGTTTTATAAAATCCAGTTGTTTTGACCGCTATTATCTGCAGCTTATTTTGTTGTATTGAACGTTCGTACTGTTGTGTTGCTGTGTTTTTACTTCAAACCTATGACAGATTGCTTTCGGTTTTTTTCCGATCAGCGCAAATAGTCAGCCGCCTGGCATTTTCTTATTATAAACCGATTGATCTTTTTTTTAGGTTTTGAGTGCATGCTTGAAACCGCAGAGCTTATATTCTAGTACTAAAATGAACATTTTTAAATTGCCAATTCCTCTGCTAGCCCTTGTACTAATACTACTAGGCTCGTGTGGGACATTGAAGAAACGGAAAGAAGACCCGGCCCAAAAATTCGCGCCGCAGGGGATGGTTTATGTACCTCCAGGGACTGTTTTAGTTGGTCAAAGTGACGATAAGGATACCTCGGAAATGAAGCGAGTCTCACTATCAGGGTTTTTCATTGATAAAGGGACTGTTACCAACAGGCAATATAGAAGCTTTGTCAACTGGGTAAGGGATTCGATAGCTGTTACAGATTTTTTGAAAAATGATAAACGATATTTCTTGCGTAAACGTAGGAATGATAAAAGCTTAGCACAAATTGACTGGAAAAAGGTGAGTGCAGGCAAGGGCCTGTTCACTAAGTCCAATCAAAAGGTTCTTGAGCGTTTAGAGGCTATGTTCGATACTGTCTTTGCAGGTCAACGACGGGTGAATCCGGAGCTGCTGAATTATACTTTTCAGGAAAAAGTGTTAAATCCTAAAGGAACCAAGCCAGCCTATATTACAAGGACGGATAAAATTAATATCTATCCGGATGAAGCAGTGTGGGACAAAGACTTTGCTTATTCACAGAACCATGTTATGGCTCAGACCTATTTTACCGACAAGGAATATGATGACTATCCGGTAGTTGGCATAACGTGGAAACAAGCCCGGGCATATGCCAACTGGAAAACGAAGCAATGGGCAACTCCCAGGAAATGCCAGAAAAATAAGAGAATGGTTCGCATGCCCCTGGATCTTCCTACGGAGGCGCAATGGGCCTACGCTGCGGAAGGAGTAGCAGGCAGACCTGTGCTACTTAGCTTATCAAGAAAAGAGAAGCGTCAGATAGCATTTGATACAACGAAGACAAATAAGAACTTTAAGCAGGCCGAGGGGGTATATGCTCAGGATGGTGCAACCTACCCGTCTCCATCTGTGTCTTTTGCGCCAAATAACTTTGGTGTTTATAATATAACCGGAAACGTAAGTCAGTGGACATTGAACCAGTATACAGAAAGCTGGGCTGCTTTTGTTCATGATTTGAACCCGATCCTTTCATTTGACGCAAGAGATACCGACTCGGAAACAATGAAGAAAAAAGTGATCAGAGGCGGGTCATGGAAGGACAGTGGCAAAGAGTTATCTGTAAGAGAGCGGTCGTCCGAATTGCAAGACGTATCTCACAGTTATATAGGCTTCAGATGTGTAATGCCGGCGCCCGAATACATCAACGCCCGAAGGTTTAAAAAGCGAACTTTACGATGATATCGGGTTTCAAATTAAATAATATGATCAAACAATTATAGAATATAGGCATGGAAAATACAAGTACTTCACAATCAGCGCAAAAAAAATACACCCTAAGTAATTTCATAAGCATATTTGCAGCTTTTATTATTGTTGGAATGATGTTGAAGGTGGCTCATGTGACTTGGGCGGACTCAATAATTATTGCAGCCCTGGGCCTGGAAGCATTGACATTTCTGTTAATCGGATTGCAAAAAGAAAGTGTAAAACGTGAGGTTTTGCCTGGCAGTAGTATGGGAGTACAAAGTGCTGCTTTAAGTCACGAAGAGATAAACCGTTTACAGGAGCTTTTGGGTAGCCTGAACGCTACCCAAAAGATGACTAACAGCGTATTGCAGAAGCAAGGCAAAGCCATTGAGCTTAATACAGAATTTATTAATAAGCTGGCTACCAGTGTCGGTATTGATGTCCTTTCTTCGCAACTGGAGGCTCAGAAGGGGCTGACCGCTCTGGACGTCTCGGAATTGCAGGATGAAATTAACCATAGTGCAACTAGTTTGAAACTGGTTAACAGCAGCTTGAGTAATCTGACTGAGAATGTAAATGTTGTAAGTAAGTTTTATATGTCGCAGGTAGAAGCCATTAAGAAAGGACTTTGAAATGAACGAGAAGGCTAGTAAGATCAGACTTGAATATCTCAGCATAATCTATATAGTAGTACTGGGATTGTGGTTCACAGCTTTCCCTGATAGTGTGCTGAATTCATTCCTCAAGATGAGAGATACGTTTAATGAAGCAAGGCTTGCAAAAGAACAGTCTGTGAACGCAATGTTCTTATCTTTTGAGGAGACGAAACTGAAAGATGAGCCTCAGAGGGCAGCGCCTTTATATGAGAGAGCTAAACGAGTACAGGGGATTATAGATATTCAACAGACAAAAATAGACAAACGGATTGCAATGCTGACTCAAAAGGCAGGAGGAAGTGACCCTGAGACCGGCGATGTGAAGAGGAAAGATAATACGGATATTGTACCTCGTTTTATGCTAAAGAGTGGGGATGCCAACCAACTCAAGCAAGAACTTAGGCTGTTGGAGAAAAAAGTGCTTAGTTTTCTTGATACAGAGAGCCGAGAAAAGGTTAGTCTCAGTTTAAGTCCTAAAGACCCTGAGAAGCGCCTGGGTAAGCTCACCAGCTGGGAGCAGCAAAACTTTGGCGATGGGACTCCGGTAACAGCCGCTTTAACTAACCTTACCCGTATTCAGGCTGATCTGTCTAACGCCAAAGGAGATGTAATTAAAGCAATTTTGGGAAATATGGATAAGGCGGTGGTCAACCTGGACCAGTTCAGTGCGGTTGCGGTAGCTCCTTCAAGTTATATAATATCAGGCCAGCCCTACAGCGCTGAAGTGTTTTTGACTGCTTCTGACAGTAAGAGTTCGGCCCGCGTAAGTGTTAACGGAGCAGATATTCCGGTGAGGAACGGTAAGGGCGCATATTCTGTAAATACAAGTAAGGAAGGTATTTATACCTGGACAGGTTCGATAGCTGTGAAGCAGGCAGATGGAGCGGTGAAAACGTATAGAACGTCTCCTCAGACTTATCAGGTAGCCAAGCCTTCGGCTGTAGTGTCTGCAACTAAAATGAATGTTCTTTATATCGGCGTTGACAACCCGATCGATGTGTCTGCACCCGGCATCGCTAAAGACAACGTTCGATTGTCAATAACCGGGGGAAGCCTTGTGAAAGCAGGTAGTGGTTGGGTTGCCCGTGTAAATGTTCCGGGTGTGGTGAAGTTTAATGTAGGAGCTGATGTGAATGGGAAAACCCAAACGATCAGTTCCGCTGAGTTTAGGGTAAAGAAAGTACCAGCGCCCTCACCCAAATTTGGCGGAAAGTCTGGAGGAACCATGGCAACAGTGGCTATTAAATCTCAGAATAAAGTATTCGCCAAGCTAGAGAACTTTGATTTCGACGCAAACTTTGACGTAACAGGGTTTACTATGATACTAGTGAAGCCTGGAGATAACGCAACTGTACTATCAACGACCGGCAATTCTCTTTCGTCGGTCATGAAGTCTGCTATTCAAGCCATTAGCCCTGGAACGAGGGTGATTTTTGATAATATAAAAGCTTCGGGTCCTGGAGGCGCGTCCTATACGCTCGATCCGATTGCTTTAACAGCTATTTAATGATGAAAAAACTTTTAGTTTATTTACTTACTTTCTTGCCAGGGGCAGTGTGCTATGCACAAACTGACATGAGAGCCGACACAACGGCGTTCGAGATCGATACTCTTAATTTGGATGGATTCTTTTATATGCGGGATCTCAAGGAGGTTAAACCTACTCCCTATGCTGCTATCAGGCCTAACGACATAGGATCGGTGCGAAGAATTTGGAGAGATATTGACGTCACCAGAGAAAAAAATTCTTATTTTATTTCTGATGAAAGCAATCTGATGAGCATTATTATGGAGGGATTGAAAAGCAAAAAGGTAACAGCTTTCAGTGCTGGTAAATCAAGGTTGAATCCTACAGGCGATGGCTTTACAGAACCGATTGTTTTTTCTAAAGCCTTTGATTCATTTACGGACAGTGTAGAGGTTCCTCTATTTGATGACAATGGGAACGAAACCGGACGGGAGATGAGAAAGAATGAATTTGACCCTAACTCGGTAACAAAATTCAGGCTGAAAGAGGATTGGGTGTACGACAAGGCTCGTGGTTTATATGAGCCTCGTATCGTGGGGCTGGCACCTTTAGTTAAGGTGAAGACTACCGCGGGTGAAGTGCTGTCCGAGCAGCCGGCATTTTGGTTGAACTTTGGACAGCTGCGTTATTTGTTATCATCCAAAAAGGTAATTGGCCAGTTTCAACGCCTATACAGCTTTGATGATGTTTTTGTGATGAGAAAGTTTGAAAGCGAAATTGTAAGAGAAAACAGGCCCGACGGAAAGTACATAGTACAGTATTCGAAAAACCCTCAGTTTGAAGCGAAGAGAATTGAAGATTCCCTTAAAGCAGACAAACAAAAAATATATGATTACTCTGATTTGAGAAATCATATCTCTGAAGGCAAGCAGAATTCAAAGAAAGTAACCGTGAAATAGTGACAGCGAGTATATGATGGCTTATTACTGTTATATGGATTGCCTGCGATGCGACCGCATTTGTACGCCTGGCCCCATAATGGAGTACAGAGTTCAATGATTCACTATTGAAACTAACTTATCGTTTCTACAAAAGGTTGCATGTGTGTACTCTGGAGAGTATGCCAGTGGGAGGGCCGCCGGCAATTAACTTCGCATGAAGAAATAAATGTTAAATTGGTAGCCTGATTTGTGTTTTATGAAGCTTCGTCTTGTATTGTTTCTTTCGATGTTAAGCGGTTTTTCATTTTCGCAATCTGCAGACAGAGTCCTTTATTTTAAAAAGCCGGCTGTAATTTATCAGGAGGCTTTGCCTGTTGGGAACGGTACACTGGGAGCGCTTATTGGTGGGAATCCGAACTATGATAAGATATCGCTTAATGAGAAAACTCTGTGGTCGGGCGGCGTACAGGATGCAGATAACGAAAATGCTTACAGTTATTTACGCGAAATACAGAACTTGCTGCTGAAAGGGAGTAATAAAGAAGCTCAGGATTTACTTCAGAAGAATTTCGTTGCCAAGGGACAAGGTTCAGGCTTCGGTCAGGGTGCCAATGTGCCTTATGGTTGTTATCAGACGATGGGTGATTTGCTTATATCGTGGAAAGATATATCGACGTCTTATACGGACTACAGTCGAACATTAAACCTGGAAAAGGCTACTGCTGTGACCCGATGGAAACGAGATGGTGTGATCTTTACTCAGGAAGTTTTTACAAGTTTTGCGCATAATGTATTACTCGTAAGAATAAGTGCGTCGAAAAAAAACAAGATAAATTTTACCACTACTCTTGACCGGAAAGAAAATGCCCGGGTGACGAGTAGAAATGGTCTGGTTTTGATGCAGGGACAGCTTCCTAACGGTGAACAGCCCGGGATGANNGGCCGGCTTGCTTAACGTAGTCTCAAAAGGGGGAAAACAGTCTTCGGCAGATGGTAAAATTGAGGTTAGAGGGGCCAATGAATGTGTTTTGTTATGGACTGCTGCCACCGATTATGCTATTGAAGACTATACACAAAGAGGAGAGGATCCGCTGAAGAAAGTATTTGCGGTAATGAAGAGTATTTCGGGTTTGTCTTTTGATGTAATGAAGGCCTCCAGTCAAAAAAGATTTGAGTCTTACTGGAATACCAACAGCTTCGGACTAAGAGCATATTCTAAGGTAATAGAGACTTTGAGCACTCCTGAGCGATTAATTTCTTTTAACGCGGGTCGTCCTGACCCCCAGTTAGCAGTTCTTTATTATAACTTTGGGCGGTATTTACTGATCTCATCATCACAGCCAGGCGGTTTACCAGCTAACCTGCAAGGTTTGTGGGCTCCGGAATATCAAACTCCCTGGAATGGCGATTATCACCTCAACATCAATTTGCAGATGAACTACTGGCTTGCCGAGCAGGCAGGATTGGGTGAGCTTGCCGAGCCTCTTCATCGTTTCATAGCGGGGCTGGTAAAACCGGGGCATCGGACTGCAAAGGCCTATTATAATGCTCCGGGTTGGGTGGCTCATGTTATATCAAATCCGTGGGGGTATACGTCGCCGGGCGAAGGAGCGAACTGGGGATCAACACTGACTGGCGGAGCCTGGCTTTGCGGACATTTATGGGAGCATTTCAGATTTACAAGAGATACGGCATTTTTAAAAGAATACTATCCTGTAATTAAAGGCGCTGCTCAGTTTCTTTCGTCTATATTGATTGAAGAGCCCGAGAACAAGTGGCTCGTAACAGCGCCGTCTAACTCTCCCGAAAACTCATACGAAATGCCCCACGGGTTTAAAGGTCAGATAGCAATGGGGCCTACGATGGATATGCAGATATGCAGAGAGGTTTTCGCTTATACCGCAGAAGCGGCTAAGCTTTTAAATACGGACCACCAATGGGCGAAAGAGTTACGTAATGTGTTTCGGCGCCTTGCTCCTAATCAAATTGGCGCTGCCGGCGACCTTAATGAATGGCTTCATGACTGGAAGGATGCCGAGCCTCATCACAGACATGTCTCACATCTTTACGGGCTCCATCCTTTTGACGAGATAACTCACTGGGGTACACCCGATTTGGCTAATGCTGCACAGCTTACCTTAGAGCAGAGGGGTGATGGAGGTACAGGCTGGTCAAAAGCATGGAAGATAAACTTTTGGGCCAGACTGGGTGATGGGGATCGCTCTTTGAAGTTATTCAAGCAATTACTTTTTCCGGTAAACAGGGAAAACATGGCTTCAAATGCAGGAGGTACTTATCCAAACTTGTTTTGCGCACATCCGCCGTTTCAGATTGATGGAAATTTCGGCGGGGCCGCAGGAATTGCTGAAATGCTTATGCAAAGCCATGGCCCTGAAGGAATCATACGCTTGTTACCCGCCCTCCCTTCGGATGAAAAATGGCAGGAAGGGCATGTAAAGGGAATGAGAGCCCGGGGCGGATTTGTTTTAAATTTCGAATGGAAAGAGGGGCGTGTGACTAAAGGCGTTCTAAAAGCTTTGGGCAAGGGAAAGTGCAGACTGCTTTTGCCCGCCTATATGCTTATTGAAGATACTAAGGGAGGCATTTTGGCTAAAAGTAGTGCTAAAAGCCAGGTTGTGGAATTTGAAGCTGTAGCAAACGGCACCTATAAACTAAAGAGGGGTTAGGCGGTTCTTCTTTTAAGAAGAAAAATATTGCGGTTATGCTAACCGTTTTAGTATATTGCGCTGTCTATGGAAGATGCATTACGAGATAAACTAGCTATTTTAGCAGATGCTGCGAAGTATGATGTAAGTTGTTCAAGCAGTGGAAGCAAGCGTCAAAATACTAAAGGCGGACTGGGTAACGCAGGTACAGGTATATGCCATTCGTTCACCGAAGACGGCCGCTGTGTATCCTTATTGAAGATTTTACTAACTAACCATTGTATCTATGACTGTGCTTATTGCGTGAGCCGAAAGAGCAACGATGTTAAGCGTGCTGCTTTTACAGTACAGGAAGTGGTTGATCTTACAATCAATTTTTACAGACGTAACTATATTGAAGGTCTATTTTTAAGTTCAGGCATTTTTAAAAATGCGGATTATACCATGGAACGTTTAGTCAGGATTGCAAAGAAGCTCAGGACGGAGCATAAGTTTAACGGCTATATTCATTTGAAAACGATTCCCGGCTGCAGCGATGATTTGATGCGCGAGGCAGGTTTGTGGGCTGACAGGCTAAGTATTAATATTGAGATCCCCACAGAAAAAGGTTTAAAGCTACTGGCTCCGGATAAAAAGCGAATGGATATGATAAGACCCATGAACTTTTTAAAAGATGAAATTGTGCTTCATAAAGCGGAGAAGAAGTTGTTTAAACATACACCATCTTTTGTTCCTGCCGGTCAGAGTACGCAAATGGTAGTTGGTGCCAGCTCGGAAACCGATCACGATGTTTTGCATTTGGCAAACGGGTTTTATAAAAAAATGAATATGAAGCGAGTGTATTATTCAGGATATGTACCGGTGAGTGATGACAGCCGCTTGCCTGGTTTGACCACCCCGGTTCCTACAGTAAGAGAAAATCGCCTTTATCAGGCTGACTGGCTATTGCGTTTTTATGGGTTTGATGTTGGTGAGATTGTAAATGGGGGTAATCCTTTGTTGGATCTTGATATAGATCCGAAGCTTAGCTGGGCTTTGAGAAACATGCACAATTTTCCTTTAAATATTCAACGCGCGGACTATAGAGATATAGTAAGGGTTCCGGGAATCGGCGTGGCTAGTGCAAAAAAAATTGTTGCGGCCAGGAAGTTTACGAGGCTTACCCATGATCATCTAAAGAAGATGGGAATAGCGCTTAACAGGGCCAGGTATTTTATTACTACTCAATTCGAATATGATTTGAAGGATTGGCAACCAATGCAAATAAAACAACTTATATTAAAAAGCGGCTATAGTAAGTACAAGGCAAACAGTCAATCGCAACTTCAATTGTTTTAACTTGCAGTTTATTTTTGATGTATGATATTATCGTTTAGAAGAGCGTTCACCGGTTTAGTGGGTTTTTGTCTTTTCGGGTTAACCTTTATTTCCTGCCAGGTTAAAAATAAAATGTATGAGGCTGATAGAAAATTTCCTGAAAAAAAATGGAACCTTGTGTGGAGTGACGAATTTGATAACGAGGGTGCACCTGACAGCTCGAAATGGTCTTATTCAGCACGGTCAAAAGCTGATTGGGCTTGTTTTTGTTCTGATGATCCGGAAGTAGCTCTTGTAAGAGAGGGAAGTTTGATTTTGAGAGGAATGGTATCTAAAACGGCTAATGATACTGCCAGATACAAGACCGGTTGTATACAAACCAGGAATAAGTTTTCATTCAGATATGGGAAAATTGAAGTGCGGGCGAAGTTTAAGTCGGGCAAAGGGTCCTGGCCGGCTATCTGGATGATGCCCGTTAACAGCAGCTATGGTGAATGGCCTTACAGCGGAGAAATTGACATAATGGAGCAGCTAAATCGTGATTCCATTGTATATCAAACCCTGCACAGTGCATATATAGATATAGAGGGAAATAAAGATAAACCTCGTTATTTTAACACTGTGCCTTATAAAGTTGGTGAGTATAATGTTTTTGCAATTGAGTGGTATGATGATAAGCTTGACTTTTTCATAAATGGCAGGAAGACGTTTACATATCCAAAAATTTCTGGCGCCGGCAAAAAGCAGTGGCCTTTCGATAAGAAGTTTTATATTATTCTTGACCAGGCGCTTGGTGGAAACTGGGTTGGAAGAATCGAAGACAAGGATCTACCTGTGGAGATGATGGTAGACTGGGTGAGGGTATTCAAAGAATAGTATGAATAAAGTTGTTTATGACGGTAGCTGGGCGGGTTTGTTGACAACTGTTTTTGAACTCTATGAATATAAGGTTAAGGATGCCGATATATGCAGGAAAGATATGCTTAATCATGGCTTGTTTGGCGATTTACGGGAAGTAATAACAAATGCCGAAAAAGCCGGCCGGGTGTGGACCAAGCTTCAAAAGCTACTTACTGGCGGCGGTGGCAGAAATTTATACTGTGTTTTTTTGAGCGAGCTCCCGGGATGTGAAAACCTTATTTTAAGATATATATCCCACGCTCTTTGTTCTAAATTTTCCGTGGAACAAGATCTTGGTCATCCGGATGTTTTGAAGGTATGGCAAATAGCTCGTAAGGTGAATCATGTAAAACATGATTTGACAGGGTTCATAAGATTTGAACAATTAAAAGATGGCCTGTATTTTTCTGCTGTTGAGCCGGAGTATAATGTTTTACCTTTAATTCTACCTCATTTTAAAAATAGGTTTCAGGATCAGTTATGGCTTATTTATGATGTCCGTAGGAGGTATGGATTGTTTTATAATAGGTATGAAGTCTGTGAGGTGTCAATTTCATTTAATGCAGATTCCACAAGTGCGCACAAACCTGGAACTTCTATGCTTGAAGAAGACGAACTATTTTATCAGAATCTGTGGAAGAGTTATTTCAAAAGCGTAACTATCAAAAGCAGAAAGAATAGCAGGCTGCATATTCAGCAATTACCTAGGAAATATTGGAAATATTTAACGGAAAAGCGGCCCGATATGGAAAGTTAAGGTGCTTTCAAGGAGAAAGAGGTGCAGGTATAGATCTTTTTGTGATCTTTGTTTTATGTGTTATACTATTCGCCCTGTTTTAAAGTCTCCCTTATTGGGACTTATTTTTCTAATCGTTTCATGTAGTCAGCCTCCGGCAAGTCAAAAGAGTAAACCAGGTGAGTTGGAGTATGGATATGCAACCGCTTCTTCATCTGCAGATACTCTTCAGAAGAAACCGGCTAATGCGGCTCAAATTATGGCTCGCAAGGAAGTGCCTGTTCTTTGTTATCATCAAATAAGGAATTGGACAGCAAGTGATTCAAAGTCTGCGAAGGACTATATAGTCCCTGTGAGTACTTTTAAAGCGCAGATTAAAATGCTAGCTGACAGTGGTTATCAACCTATATTACCTGATGAACTCTATGAATACCTGGTTTATGGAAAAACATTGCCTGAAAAGCCAGTTATGATTACATTCGACGATGGAGTAGATGATCAGTATACCATTGCTAATAAAGAGCTTAAAAAGTATGGTTTTAAAGCTGCTTATTTCATAATGACAGTTGCTACGGGACGGCCCAACTTTATGACAAGCGAGCAGATCAGGCATTTGCAGGAGGAAGGCAACTCCATAGGTCACCACACGTGGGATCATCAAAATGTGAAAAAGTATAGTGGCAAGGACTGGGAAATTCAAATTGAGAGGCCGGCTGCGAAACTTGCGGAAATAACAGGCAAGCCTGTTGATTATTTTGCTTATCCTTTCGGGCTTTGGAACGGGCAGGCAATACCGGAGTTAAAAAAGCGGGGAATTAAAGCTGCCTACATCCTTTCTACCTCCAGAGATAGCGAATATCCTCTCTATACCATCAGAAGAATTATAGCAAGTGGCTACTGGAGCCCGAAAACCCTTCATTCCAGCATGGTCAATAGTTTTAAATAAAAAAATTGCCTGAATAGCTATGGGACAGTAGGAGGGGCCCATGTTTTGGTTATATCTGTGAGCGTAAGCTTGTAATTTCTTTGCTGCTAGGAAATTTGTCGGGATAATGAAACAGGTTAAGTATTCTAACCGGAAAATTTTGTAACTTATAGCACGTGTTAAAAGGCTTTTTTTAATGGAGGGATGGAGCTGTTGCGACGATAATAAGCTTGCCGTATTTTATAAGTGAGAGCTGGAAAGTTAGGCTTCTTGCGCTTAACTGAACGAATAAGGTATGAAGTTTGAAGAATAGGCAGATGTTTCTTTTGCTAAGAAACTATTTTAAATTAGGGATGTTAAATAATTAAGATGTCAAAGAAAATATTAATTATAGAAGACGATGAAGATATTTTAGAAATGCTTTGTTACCTGTTACAGGATGCGGGTTATGAGCTTATTACTTCTAAAGATGGAAAAATTGTGTCTGATATTAAAACCATAAAACCGGATCTGATAATTTGTGATGTGTGGGTGCCGTCCTTAAAGGGCACAGAATTATGTAAAAAGGTTAAGGCTGATACTGAAACAAAGGATGTTCCGTTTATTTTGATATCTACAGCTATGAATCTGCCTAAACTTGCTATGCAGTGCGGAGCAGATACGTATATTCAAAAACCCTTTCAATTAAATGAAATGCTCGCGACAGTAGAATCCTATATGTCTGATAAATAATTCCATTTTAAAGACGTTGAGAATAGGGTCATTTCACTGTTGAATTTAATAATTAATAGAAAAACGATCATGGGAAAGATTAGCTCAGAAAAAAAGAATGCCAATACGACTCTGGAGACAGAGAATCCTCGCTTAGAGAAAGACGAAGTTAAGGAGGCAGAAAACAAAGCCATAGACGCTCAAAAGAATGTTGAAGCTCTTCGTAATAAACGCAGGGAAGAAGATAAAACGACATCCAGATGAAACAAAGTATTTTGTTCTTGATACAAACAGTGTTGATTATTAGTGGGCTGTGTATTTTGAACTCGTGCGGAACGGGGAACGAGTTGGCGAAAAAAGCTGTTGCTGCTAATGTGGAGAGTATGATTGTAAGCAAAGCATTTATATTCAAAGCAACTCAGGCTTTACCTATGGGTGGTACATCCAGAACCTTGACCGGTGATTATGATCTGAATGTTAAAAAAGACACAATAGTAAGTTATTTGCCTTATTTCGGAGTGGCTTACTCTGCTCCGATGGATGTTTCTGACACGGGTATCCATTTTAGTTCTAAAAAATTCAGCTATTCATCCGTAAAAGGTAAAAATGGCTGGCAAATTACGATAGTCCCTAAAGACGTCAGGCAGGCCAGACAGCTTTTTTTAACGGTCTCGGAGCAGGGTTATGCATCTTTGAAGGTGACCTTTAATAATCGTCAGCCAATAAGCTTTAACGGTCACATTGAAAAAGGAAAGTAATAGGCTTGACTTATTCAAGCCCTTACGTTACTTGTCGGGTTTAAACTCATCAGGTTCTTCTTTGACAGGATTTACCGGCTGTTCACTTTTTTCTTTGCTTTCCGCAGGCGGAGGGGTGAAGTTTGCTTGTTTCTTCCGGTATTCCTTATCGCTTGGTTTAACGACAGCTTCCTCGTCGTCCCTTTTATGTTTTATCTCTTTTCTTTCCGAGTCTTTCGGCTTCATATCTTCCGCCTTGTCGCTTTTATTATTTATCATGAGGTTTTTATTTTATTAAACTTTAAACGGGCCTTAAAGTTTGTTTTAAGTCGATTGTGCTTTTTTGAGATAAGGCTGCAGTCGCAAAAATTATGTAAATTTGAAGTGATATAATGAAAGATTTTGAGGAGTTGGCAATCCGCTCGTTTCCAATAGATCAGAATGCTATAATAATTAAAAACAATGAAAACAGTTGACAATCAGAACTTCTCCGGTAAAAAAGCGTTGATACGTGTTGATTTTAATGTTCCTTTAGATAAGGACTTTAATATTACCGATGATAATCGTATTCAAGGCGCTTTGCCTACTATAAAAAAGATATTAAATGATAACGGCTCTGTGATTTTAATGTCTCATCTGGGACGCCCAAAATCGGGGCCTGAAGAAAAGTTCTCGTTAAAGCATCTGGTTTCGCACCTATCTAAAGTTTTAGGAAGGGATGTCCAGTTTGCGGACGATTGCATAAGTCAAGAAACTCTGGAAAAGGCCCAATCCCTAAAGCCAGGCGAAGTTTTGCTCTTAGAAAACCTGCGTTTTTATAAAGAAGAGGAAAAGGGCGATGAAGCTTTTGCTGAAAAGTTAAGCAGGCTGGGCGACATATATGTTAACGATGCTTTTGGAACAGCTCACAGGGCGCATGGTTCTACTGCAGTTATAGCAAAGTTCTTTCCGGGTGCGAAGTTTTTTGGTTACCTGATGGCGGCTGAAGTTGATAATGCCGAAAGGGTTTTAAATGGTGCTCAAAAGCCATTTACTGCTATTATGGGAGGCGCGAAAGTATCGGATAAAATACTTTTGATCGAGCAGTTGCTCGAGAAGGTTGATAATCTGCTTATTGGCGGAGGTATGGCATTTACATTTGCAAAAGCTCAGGGCGGCAAAATTGGTAATTCTCTTGTAGAAGAAGATAAAGTTGATCTTGCGTTGCAGTTAATAGAAAAGGCTAAGAGCAAAGGGGTGAATCTTGTTTTGCCGGTAGACTCCATAGTTGCTGATAAGTTTTCTGCAGATGCAAACACCGAAATCGCTCATAACGATACTATCAAAGATGGCTGGATGGGCTTAGATATCGGCCCGGATGCTATACAGATATATAAGGATGTTATCGCCAATTCAAAAACTATCCTTTGGAACGGTCCTATGGGCGTTTTTGAAATGGAAAAATTTGAACAAGGAACTAAAGCCGTTGCCGAAGCTGTAGTTGAAGCGACTCAAAAGGGCGCGTTTTCTTTAATAGGCGGTGGGGACTCTGCGGCAGCTGTGTCTAAGTTTGGCTTTGAAGACAAAGTAAGCTATGTTTCTACTGGCGGAGGTGCTTTACTCGAATATATGGAAGGAAAAGAGCTTCCGGGTGTGAAAGCTATAAATGAGTAATAGGGTAGAATCTAAAACGCAAGAAGCCCCG
>DDAL01000024.1:100506-206973 GCA_002332615.1 Sphingobacteriaceae bacterium UBA2059
CGGGGCTTCTTGCGTTTTAGAAAGCGCGGTTGGCTTAAAAGGTGTGACTTTCAATCTGTTGATAACTTTTTGTGGGGATAAGTGGTAGAAAGTGGTAAAAGTAACTACTTTTACATAGTTAATTAACAAATGTTGTTTAATGTCACATCTGCTTGGAGAATTCGATTGTAAGCTTGATGCCAAGGGAAGGATGATGCTTCCTGCGGGACTTAGGAAGCAAATGCCTGAGGCTGACAGAGATGGGCTTGTAGTTAACCGTGGGTTTGAAAGGCATTTAGTGATTTACAGTAGACAGGAGTGGAATAAGATTATGACGGAGCTGAGTGGGTTGAATCAGTACGATCGCAAAGCACGTGAGTTTATAAGATACTTTACCAGAGGGGCAACAGAACTTACTTTAGATGCAGCTGGCCGCATCTTATTTCCAAAAGCTCTTTTAGATTATGCGGCTATCAATGGAGAAGTGGTTCTGTCTTCTCAATTTAATAAGATTGAAGTGTGGGCGAAAGAGGCGTATGATGAGCAGTTGGATAACGAACCGGAAAATTTTTCCCGTTTGGCAGAGGAGGTCATGGGCAGTATAGAAAGGAGGGTCGGAAATGAGTGAATACCATGTTCCGGTTTTGCTTGAAGAGTGTATGAATGGATTGGCGATTAAGCCGGACGGTGTTTATGTTGACGTAACCTTTGGTAGTGGGGGGCATTCAAAGGCAATATTAAGCCGTTTGAACACGCAGGGGCGTTTGCTTTCATTCGATCAGGATGAAGATGCTAAGAGGAACATTCCAAATGATGATCGGTTAACCTTTATAGATCAGAACTTCCGTTTTTTGAAGAATTATTGTCGTTTACATTCGGCAAGGCAGGTGGATGGTATTCTGGCTGATCTTGGTGTTTCATCGCATCAGTTTGATCAGCCAGAGCGGGGGTTTTCAATTCGGTTTAACGGAGATTTGGATATGAGGATGAACCAGACGGGCTCGTTAAGCGCAAAAGACGTGATTAACACTTATTCCGAAGAGGAATTGCACAGGATTTTTGGCTTATATGGAGAAGTAAAGAACGCACGTTCTTTGGCAAGGCTGATTGTTGCTTCAAGACCTGTGAGAATGATATCAACTATCGATCAATTTAAGGAGGTGATAAACCCTGTAACTCCTAAGGATCGAGTAAGCAAGTATCTGGCGCAGGTTTTTCAGGCTATAAGAATAGAGGTGAATCAGGAACTGGAAGTATTGCAGGATTTTTTAAAACAAACGACTGATGTGCTTAAGCCAGGAGGCAGGCTGGTGGTTATTTCTTACCACTCCTTAGAAGATAGAATAGTGAAAAGCTTCATTGCTAAGGGAAAGTTCAGGGGGGATGTGGATAAGGATTTTTATGGTAATGAGATTAAGCCGTTTTTAGCAGTAAACAGGAAAGCGATAGTAGCTTCCGATGAAGAGATTGCAAGTAATAACAGAGCAAGGAGTGCTAAACTCAGAATAGCTGTAAAACTTTAATCTGTAGGATCTATGAGTAACGGTTTTAAACTGAAAGACGACGAAGAAATTAGTAAGAGGGTAAAAGCTAAAAAACAGGCTGGCGGATTTAAGATCTTTGTTTTGGCGCTTTTGGCCGGTGGAACTGTTTCTAAAGAAGCAGCGTCGTTGATGCTGCCTTTTGTTGTTTTTATAGCATTTTTAGGTATGGTATACATTGGAAACAGGCATTTTGCTGAGAAGAATATTAGAGAAATAGACAGGCTGGGAAAGGAAATTAAAGAGTTAAGCTGGGATTATAAGACGCTCAAGGCGGATCTTATGCTAAAAAGTACACAAACTGAAATTGCAAGAAGGGCTGATACGCTAGGGTTAAAAGAACCGGTGGAGCCGCCTAAAAAGTTGCTAGTAGAGGTAATAGAATAAAATGTAAGCGTATGAATATCAGAACTGACATTTTATTAAGAGTATATATTTCTTTCGGCTTTATTGTGCTGCTGGCTCTAGCTGTGCTTTTTAAACTTGTTCACTTACAAGTTGTAGAGGGAGACAGGTGGCGTGCTATGGCTGACAGTTTGTCTACGAAGTATGTTCAGGTTGAAGCTATCAGGGGAAACATTTATTCGTCTGATGGTAGCTTACTTGCTACATCTGTGCCGGAATACGAATTGAGGATGGATATGCTGGCAGGAGGAATAGATAAAGATGAAATATTTTATGAAAAAGTGGACTCTCTGGCAGAAAAAATGTCGCGTTTCTTTGGAGATAAATCGCCGCGGGAATATTCTGCCATATTTCGTTCCGGCCGCTTATCGAAAGCCAGGTATTTGCTTTTGAAGAGAAATGTAAGTCATCAGGAACTTAATGTTATCCGCAGGTTTCCGATTTTTAATATGGGACGTTATAAAGGAGGCTTGATCGCCGTGCAGAAGAATAAGCGGATTCTTCCGTTTAAAACTTTAGCTGCGCGTACGATTGGCTATAGAAACGATAATGTACAGCCTGTAGGGCTGGAAGGTGCCTATAGTAGTTATATTAATGGAGAAAGTGGCCGCCGATTGGTGCAGAGGATTGCCGGTGGTACCTGGATTCCAGTGAATAAAGATATCGAGATTGCACCTAAAGACGGGTTGGATATTATATCAACTATTGATATCAATATGCAGGATATTGCTCAGGAAGCCCTGAGGAAACAGCTGATTAAAAGCGATGCAGATCATGGATGTGTTATTTTAATGGCAGTTAAAACCGGTGAGGTAAAGGCTATTGTTAATTTCACCAGACTTTCAAAGGGTGTATATGAAGAAAAGCTGAACTATGCAATTGCCGAAAGTGCTGAGCCTGGATCGACTTTCAAGCTCGCGTCCTATATGGCAGCACTTGATGATAATAAAGTAGATACCAATACACTTATTGATGGTGGGGGGGGGTTATATAAGGTCCATAAACATACCATAAAAGATTCGCACCTGGGTACCGGTACAATTACGGTTAAAAAAGCTTTTGAGATATCGTCTAATGCGGTAATTGCAAAGATTATTCATCAGAATTACAAAAGTAATCCGAAGCAGTTTACGGATCATTTATTCAAAATGCATTTGAACAAGAAGCTGGGTATCCAGATTCCCGGGGAAGGCAGCCCCTTGATTAAGTCTCCTGAAAGCCGTTTCTGGAGTGGGTTAAGTTTGCCTCAAATGGCTTATGGGTATGAGATGAAAATGACTCCGCTGCAGATGCTTACATTCTATAATGCTGTTGCTAACGGTGGAAGGATGCTTGCTCCCTTGTTTGTTAAGGAAATAAGAAGTTTAGGAACTCCGGTTGAAAGATTTAACGCCAGGGTAATTGATGAAAAGATATGTTCGGATGCGACTGTTGGGAAGCTGCATGCGATGCTTGAAGGCGCGGTTTCGATTGGTACAGGAAGAAATGTGATCAGTAACCCGGTTTACAAAGCTGCAGGAAAGACAGGTACTGCACAGATTGCTGATGGAAAGTACGGTTACAAAGTCCGTCGGTCTTACAATGCTTCATTTTGTGGATATTTTCCCGCCGATAATCCTAAGTATTCAATGATTGTGATACTTAATAAGCCAAAGGGTGCTTACTATGGCGGGCTTGTGGCAGGACCGGTATTCAGAGAAATAGCAGATAAGGTTTACGCAGGCGATATGGACATGTATTATACGACTGACGAAACCAGGCTAGTGGGGAATACTAAGATGCCTCCTTCAAAGGCGGGATATAAGAAAGCTACTCAGAAAGTATATAAAGCACTTGGGATAAAAGCTTTGCTTGCCTCAAATAGTGAGCTTGTAAATACAATAGATACAAACAATGGTGTAACCGTGAAGGACGTGGTGTTTAACCCTAAACAGGTACCGAATGTTATCGATATGGGCTTGAAGGATGCTTTGTATCTGCTCGGTAGTGCCGGCTTGAGGCCGGTTGTTAGGGGTAGCGGCCGGGTGGTAAGTCAATCATTACCTGTTGGAACAGCTAGCAAAAAAGGTGAAAAGATTTTAATTGATTTAAAGTAGATGAAAGCATTGAACTGCATATTGAATGAGGTTGATGTTAAGGATATCTACGGACGTAAGGATGTTCATATTGACCAGCTTGCTTTTGACTCGCGAACTGTAAAACGTAATACTTTGTTCGTAGCTGTGAGGGGTACTGTTACGGATGGACACTGCTTCATTGAAAAGGCAGTTGAAAGCGGTGCTAGTGTTATAGTATGCGAAGAATTGCCCAAACTAATCAGAGATGAAGTTTGCTACGTTTTAGTTAGCGATTGTAGCGAAGCTTTGGGTAAAATAGCATCTAACTACTATGACCGCCCATCGGAAAAATTACGTCTGGTGGGAATTACAGGTACCAATGGTAAAACAACAGTTGCTACTCTTTTATACAAATTATTTGAAGGTTTGGGGTATAGAACCGGACTAATTTCCACAGTTGAAAACTTTATACATGACAATAGATTAGCTTCTACCCATACAACACCTGATCCCGTTGCGCTAAACCAGTTGCTTGCAAACATGACTGACTCAGGATGCGAGTATTGTTTTATGGAAGTAAGCTCCCATGCGATTGTACAAAACAGGATTGCAGGCTTACGTTTTGAGGGAGGTGTTTTTACAAATCTGACACATGATCATCTGGATTTTCATAAAACTTTCAATGAGTATCTGAAAGCAAAAAAGCAGTTCTTCGATATTTTGCCAAAAGGTTCATTTGCTTTGGTGAATGTGGATGACAGGAATGGTGTAATTATGCTTCAAAATACGAAAGCTTACCCAAAAACGTACGCATTGAAGAGCATGGCCGATTTTAAGGCTAAAATTATGGAGAGTACCCTGAACGGACTTTTGCTTGAAATTGAAAATAGCGAAGTGTGGTTTAGGCTTGTAGGTGATTTTAACGCATACAATATTTTGGCCGTTTATTCCACTGCAATGCTTTTAGATCAGGATGCAACTAAAGCGTTGTTGGTATTAAGCCGGCTTACTGGTGCCGAGGGACGCTATGATTATGTAAGATCTGCTAATGGAATACTCGGTGTAGTTGACTATGCTCATACTCCGGATGCTATCGGGAACGTATTGAGGTCCATAAATAAATTAAAGTCTGGTACAAGCCGGGTAATAACTTTGATTGGGTGTGGTGGGGATCGGGATAGATCAAAGCGTCCTCTGATGGCGCCGGCTGCTTGTGAACTTAGTGACAAAGTAATCATAACATCCGATAATCCGAGGACTGAAGATCCTGCAGCTATCATCGATGATATGATGAAGGGTGTGTCAGTCGATGACAGGAAAAAAGTTTTAATTATATCGGACAGACGTGAGGCTATTAAAACGGCCTGTTTCATTGCTCAACCCGCTGATGTGATATTATTGGCAGGTAAGGGCCACGAGAAATACCAGGAGGTTAAAGGGATAAGGTATCCATTTGATGATAAAGAAATATTGACTGAACAATTCAATCAGAACTGATGCTATATTATTTGTTTACATGGCTTGATAAGATGTATGATTTCCCCGGAGCCGGGGTGTTCCAGTATATATCCTTTCGTACCGCCATGTCAATCATATTTTCTTTGCTATTTACAACTGTATACGGAAGTAAGCTTATCAGTGTGCTTCGTGCGAAACAGGTAGGTGAAACAGTAAGGAATCTCGGGCTTGAAGGTCAGATGCAGAAACAGGGCACTCCTACAATGGGTGGTGTGATAATATTGCTGGGAATCTTGATTCCGACGCTTCTATTTGCCAAACTAGAAAACATATATGTGATACTTATGCTTGTCACAACTGTGTGGATGGGAGTTATCGGCTTTATTGACGATTATATTAAGGTATTTAAAAAAGATAAAGAGGGCTTAGCCGGCCGCTTTAAGATAATGGGGCAGGTAGGCCTTGCGCTTATAATAGGATGGACCATGTACTTCCATCCTAATATTCTTGTAAGACAGCAGGTTACCCTGCCAACTACTAATGCAAGTCCGCTTGAAGTACATCAGAAAGGCGACAGTTATTACTTCACACAAAATCTTAAGTCTACCAAAACGAACATTCCATTTTTAAAAAATAACGAATTGGACTATGCCAGGCTTTTGAGTTTTTTGGGCGAAGGATATGAAAAATATGCACTACTTGTTTTTCTGTTTTTTGTTGTATTAATTATAACAGCCGTATCGAACGGTGCAAACATCACAGATGGTATAGATGGTCTGGCTACGGGAACCTCTGCCATAATAGGGCTCACATTAGCTATCTTAGCTTATGTATCGGGCAATACTATTATGGCCGAATACCTGAATATAATGTACATACCCAACTCTGGAGAACTGGTAATTTTTGCCGGTGCCTTTGTAGGTGCTTGCGTGGGTTTTTTATGGTATAATTCATATCCTGCACAGGTTTTTATGGGTGACACCGGCAGTTTAGCAATCGGAGGGATTATAGCTGTATTCGCTATCATGATCCGAAAAGAACTGTTAATCCCGATACTGTGCGGCGTGTTTCTTATAGAGAATCTCTCGGTGATTATTCAGGTTTCGTGTTTCAAATATACCAAGCGAAGGTTTGGCGAAGGAAGACGTGTTTTTTTGATGTCGCCTTTGCATCATCACTATCAAAAGAGAGGCTATCACGAAGCGAAGATAGTTACCCGGTTCTGGATAATAGGAATTATCCTTGCTATTTTAACAATTGTAACTCTCAAACTCCGTTGAAATGAATAACGAAAACAGTGCTGTGTCTAAAAACATGTTTGTGGTAGTGCTTGGTGCGGGCGAAAGCGGTACTGGCGCCGCCATATTGGCTAAAAAGCAAGGTTTCGATGTACTTGTATCTGACTCAGGATGTATACAGGAGAAGTACAGAAAAGAGTTATGCGACCTCAGAATACCGTTTGAAGAAAACGGACATTCGGTCGACAAGCTATTGAATGCTAATTTAATAGTGAAAAGTCCGGGCATACCCGGCAATATCCCTTTGATTCAAAAGCTAAAGTCTCATAACATACCGGTTGTTTCTGAAATTGAGTTTGCAGCTCCGTATACAAATGCAAAAAAGATATGTATAACAGGCTCTAACGGAAAGTCAACTACAACCATGCTTACCTATCACATACTTAAGAATGCAGGATTAAAAGTTGGTTTGGCAGGGAACATAGGGAGAAGCTTCGCAAGACAGGTGGCAGAAGAAGATTTCCAGTTCTATGTTCTCGAGATAAGCAGTTTTATGCTGGATGATATGTATGACTTCAAAGCAGAAATTGCAGTGCTTTTAAACATTACTCCTGATCATCTGGACAGATATGAATATAAGATGGAAAGATATGTCGATTCTAAGTTCAGGATCCTTCAAAATCAGACTGGTGATGACGTTTTCATTTATTGCGCAGATGATCTGGAAACAGTAGAGGGGCTTAAGAGGCACTTTGTGAAAGCAAATCAGTTTAGTTTTTCTATTCGCCATGAGGTAAGCAAAGGAGCATACCTTAAACAAGATGAGTTAATAATACGCACGGGTACTAAAGAGGATTTTTCTATGGCACTTTCAGAACTTGCATTACAGGGTAAGCACAATATTTATAATTCGATGGCTTCTGGAATTGTTTCCAGGGTGCTTGATTTAAGAAAAGAGTCGATACGCGAAAGCATGGGAGACTTCAAAAATATAGAACACCGGCTGGAGCATGTGGCTTATGTAAGCGGAATTAATTTTATAAACGACTCAAAAGCTACGAATGTAAATTCTACCTGGTATGCTTTGGAGAGTATGAGTGACGGTGTGGTATTGATACTTGGGGGTGTAGATAAAGGAAATGATTATGAAATGCTTCGGCCTCTGGTAAGACAAAAAGTAAAGGCTATCGTGTGTATGGGGGTTGACAATAAAGCTATACATGATGCTTTTGAAGAGGATGTTGAACTAATTGTTAATACGAAATCTGCGAAGGATGCAGTTGAAGTGGCCTACCATCTGGCTAAAAAAGGAGATACTGTTTTACTTTCACCTGCCTGTGCCAGCTTTGATCTATTCAAAAACTACGAGGACAGAGGAAATCAATTTAAGGCTGCTGTAAGGGAGTTATAAGTTTAACACAAAATAGAATGATCAATCAAATTTTAAGTAAAACTAAAGGCGACCGTTGGATATGGTTGATTGTAATCTTACTTTCCATATGGTCATTGCTTGCCGTGTATAGTTCGACAGGCACCTTGGCTTATAAGAAAGATTCCTCGGCCGAACAGTACTTAATAAAGCATCTGGTGTTTATTGTCGGAGGTCTTGCCCTAATGTATTTTTCCCATAAGCTGGATTATAGATATTATGCAGGAATATCGAAAGTACTAATGATTGTTACTATTCCATTACTTCTGTATACGTTAATATTCGGTAATACTGTTAACGATGCTAACAGATGGGTTACTATACCTGTCATTAATCAGACATTCCAGACCTCTGATATGGCAAAACTTGCACTGATAACTTTTTTAGCACGTACACTTACAAAAAAGCAGGAGCAAATTAAAGACGTTAAGAAATCCTTCTTGCCTATTATGGGATCTGTATCTGTAGTGTTTATCCTGATTGCACTTGCCAATCTTTCTACAGCACTGATGTTATTCGGAGTAAGTATTCTTTTGCTTATTATCGGCAGAATTAGTATCAAGCAGATTATGATTGTATGCTTTGCAGGGGCTATATTACTGACTGCCGTTGTGTTTTTAGGGCCCAGAAGACATACGTATGCTTCTAGAATTGAATCCTTCACCAATCCTGAAAAGGCAGACCCTGATAAATCATTCCAAGCAAATCAAGCCAAAATTGCTATTGCTACCGGAGGGTTGTTAGGAAAAGGTCCAGGAAATAGCACACAAAGGAATTATTTACCTCACCCTTATTCTGATTTTGTCTACGCCCTTATTATAGAAGAGTATGGTCTGATTGGGGGGATTGCGATTGTCATGCTTTATCTTATTCTTTTATATAGATGTATACTGATTGTTACTGCAAGCCCTAAAGCTTTCGGAGCTTTATTAGCCGCCGGATTGAGTTTTAGTTTATCGATACAGGCCTTTGCGAACATGGCCGTGGCTGTAGGACTTGGACCGGTAACCGGCGTGCCTTTGCCTCTTGTTAGTATGGGAGGTACGTCTATATTGTTTACTAGCATTGCTTTTGGAATTATTTTAAGCGTGAGCCGGGACATTGAAGAGAAGAAAGGAATGAAAAAGGTTGTTGTTGGGGAAATACCTTTAACTGCATAATTATGGCAAAACGAGTTATTATTTCAGGTGGCGGAACCGGAGGGCATATTTTTCCTGCGATTGCAATTGCAAACGCTTTGCGAAGGCATGATCCTTCTGTTGAAATACTATTTGTTGGTGCACAGGGAAGAATGGAAATGGAAAAGGTTCCGCAATCAGGTTATAAAATTGTAGGCCTACCTATTGCTGGCTTTCAAAGAAAAGCCTTATTTAAAAATATTCTACTGCCTATAAAGCTTGTAGCCAGTTTGTTAATGTCGGGAAAAATAATAAAAGAATTTAAGCCAGATGCTGCTGTAGGTGTAGGTGGATATGCTTCTGCGCCCTTGTTATATGTGGCCGGACTATTGAATATTCCTTATCTCATACAGGAGCAAAACTCTTTTGCTGGTATAACGAACAGGCAGTTAAGTAAAAAAGCTAAAAAGATATGTGTTGCATTTCACGGAATGGAACGCTTTTTCCCCAAGGAGAAGCTACTTCTCACCGGCAACCCAATAAGAAAGGAGTCTGTTGATATTTCAAATAAAAGGGAAGAAGCGCTTGGCTTTTTTGGTTTGGACGCAAATAAAAGAACTGTTCTAGTTACTGGTGGTAGTCTTGGAGCAGGAACTTTGAACAAAAGTTTAATGTTAGGATACAGGAGTCTGTTAAATGAAGATATTCAGATAATATGGCAAACGGGTAAATACTATTTTGGTGAGGTAAAAAGTGAAGTAGATTCAGAGTCAAATAACGAACTGGTAGTTACCGAATTTCTAAGCCGTATGGATCTTGCATATGCGGCTGCGGACATAGTAGTTTCGCGTGCAGGTGCTGGTACTATTGCAGAGTTATGTGTTGTCAAGAAACCTGTTGTTTTGGTTCCTTCACCAAATGTATCGGAGGATCATCAGACTAAAAATGCTATGGCTTTGGTAGAGCAGAACGCTGCTGTTGTAGTAAAAGATTCTAACGCTGAATCTGATCTTATCGAAACGGTAAAGGCATTACTTACTAAACCAGATGTTCTAAGAAGTTTAAGTGAAAATATTGGAAAGCTGGGCTTGCCGGAGGCTGATGATGTTATAGCTAAGGAAGTTATAAAGTTGATTTATGGAGTTGAATAGCATAAAAAGAGTATACCTTATAGGTATTGGCGGAATAGGGATGAGCGGACTTGCGCGTTATTTTAATAAACGTGGGTGCCTGGTTTGCGGATATGACCGAACACAAACCATTCTAACCAGAAAACTTGAGGAAGAAGGGATCGATATATCTTTTAATGATAGTCGTGATGAGATTCCAAGTAGTTTTCAGTCTCCTGATGATGATGTTCTTATTATTTATACTCCTGCTATCCCTAAAACTTCATCTATATATAACCACTTTCTCCATAAAGATTTTATACTTAGGAAAAGGTCGGAGGTATTGGGTATTCTGAGTAAAGGGATGTTTACGATAGCGGTTGCAGGCACTCATGGTAAAACAACAACCTCAACCTTAATCGCACATATTTTAAAGCGTTCGGGAAATGATTGCACTGCTTTTTTAGGCGGGATTGCCTCAAATTATGAAACGAACGTGCTTTTTGGTGATAGCAATGTGATGGTAGTAGAAGCTGACGAATATGACCGTTCTTTTTTGACATTGCATCCAGACATCGCTATTATTACAGCCATGGATGCAGACCATCTTGACATTTATGGTAGTGCAGACCATGTAACGGAATCTTTCAAGCTTTTCGCTTCTCAGCTTAAAGACAATGGGAGGCTGATTAGAAAGAAAGGTTTGCCCCTTTATAGTGGTATTGACTATTCGGTTACTGAAAGAGCAGATGCCTACGCAGAAAATATCAGCATAATTAATGGTTCGTTTTACTTTGATTTTTTAAATGAGACAACAGCTATACGTGGCATACCAATGCTTTTACCGGGCAGGCATAACATTGAAAATGCGGTAGCTGCAATTCAGGCAGCTTTGTATTTAGGCGTTTCTGCTGATGATATTAAAGTCTCTCTTGCTTCCTTCAAAGGTGTCAAGAGACGTTTTGAATATATCGTAAAAACAAATGAAACTGTTTATATTGATGATTATGCCCATCATCCTGAAGAGCTGAAAGCATGCATATCAGCAATAAAAGAACTCTATCCTAATAGAGAACTAACAGTAATATTTCAGCCACATCTATATTCCCGTACCAGAGACTTTTTACTAGAATTTTCAAGTGTCCTGGGAATGTGTGATGAGTTGATTTTACTGGACATATATCCTGCCAGGGAACTTCCGATAGCCGGGGTTACTTCCTCGCTCATATTTGATAATGTGAAGCTAACTAAGAAGGTGCTTGTATCTAAAAATGAGGTTATAAGTCTTGTGAGAGAAAAGAAACCGGAAGTGCTTTTAACAGTGGGCGCTGGCGACATTGATACACTTGTTAAGCCTTTAAAACAATTACTGGAGAATGTTTAAAAGAATAAACTTAAAAGTGTTGTTGTTTACCCTGCTTTGGCTAGCCAGCCTGAGCGGAATAGTAATGCTTATGAGTTTTATCCAAACAAAAAAGGATATTCAGCTTTGTACAGATGTGAAAATTATTGTACCGGGCAATGCCAGTTTCGTTGACCGCTCGGATGTAATACGGATTATTGAGTCTCAGGCAGGTGTTCTGCGGGGTAAAAAGCTCAATGTGATAAATACCCATCAACTCGAAAATATATTAAAATCAAATCCTTATATAAAAGAAGCTAAAGTGTATTCAGATCTGAATGGAGTGGTGTATTTCAGACTTGCGCAGAGAGAACCCGCGTTAAGAATATTTAATTTGACTAATCAAGACTTTTATATTGATCAGGATGGATTTAAGATTCCATCTTCTATGGGTTTTACACCGCATGTTTTGGTAGCAAATGGCTATATTATGGAAGGTTTTAATAATAAAGCAGATACTTTAAAAACACAGGTGTTGAAAGACTTATTTACTATAGCAAAGTTTATAGATAGTGACACTTTATGGAGTGTTCAAACTGAACAACTGTATGTAAATCAGCAGAAAGAAATTGAATTAATTCCCAGAGTAGGAAATCACAGGATTATCGTTGGAAACGCAGATTCGCTTGAGACCAGATTCCGTAATTTGCTGATCTTTTATAAGAAAGTGATTCCTGCGGTAGGTTGGGAGGCATATAAGACTATTAATATCAAATACTATAATCAAATAGTATGTGAAAGAAATAAAATGGACAGCACAAAACTTCAGCCAGAGGCTGCGGCATCAGTAGTTCAAAATTAGTTATTGGATAAAAAAATTTAGAAACACTACAAGTTATGGAAAAAGCCATTTCTACCTCAAAAAGTTCACCCATAGTTGTTGGTTTGGATATAGGAACTACAAAAATTTGCGTGATTATAGGCCGTAGAAGCGAAAAAGGGAAAATCGAAATCTTAGGATTAGGAAAAGCTGAGTCTTCAGGTGTAACACGCGGTGTAGTGTCCAATATCCAAAAAACTGTTCAAGGTATCTTACAAGCAGTTGATGACGCAAGTTCACAGTCTAATGTCGACGTTAAAATAGTAAACGTGGGAATTGCGGGCCAGCATATCAAAAGTTTGCAACACAGAGGCATTTTTACACGTAAAGACCTTCAGAACGAGATCCAGAAAAAAGATATAGATAAGCTGATCGAAGATATGCATAAACTTGTTATGCCACCTGGAGAAGAGATAATACACGTATTGCCACAAGAGTTTACTGTTGACAACGAACCCGGTATAAAAGATCCGATAGGCATGGCGGGTGTACGTTTAGAGGCCAACTTTCATATTATATCAGGACATGTTAGTGCTGTAAAGAACATCCTGAAGTGTGTGCGTAACGCTAACCTAGAGACTCAGGAATTAATTCTTGAGCCCTTAGCATCTTCAGAGGCAGTGTTAAGCGAAGAGGAGAAAGAGGCTGGGGTCGTTCTTGTAGACATAGGTGGAGGAACAACTGACGTTGCTATCTTTCATGAAGGTATAATACGGCACACAGCCGTAATACCCTTCGGAGGTAATAGCGTTACTGAGGATATTCGTGAAGGGTGTTCAGTGATGCGAAATCAAGCCGAACTTCTTAAAACAAGGTTTGGATCTGCGTTAGCTGATGAGAACAAAGAGAATGAAATAATTTGCGTCCCCGGTCTTAGAGGCCGAGATCCAAAAGAGATCTCTGTGAAAAATCTTGCTTATGTGATTCAGGCGCGAATGGAAGAAGTAATAGAACATGTTTACTATGAAATAAAAGCGTCTGGATACGAGAAACGCCTTATAGCAGGCATTGTAATAACAGGCGGAGGAGCTCAACTTAAACATCTTGCTCAATTGGTCGAGTATGTAACGGGCTTAGAATGTCGGGTTGGCTATCCTAACGAGCATTTGGCAAAGAATGATTTACTGCCAAAGAATGTTTATGAAGAGATTAAAAGTCCTCTATATGCTACAGGCATAGGTTTACTGATAAAAGGGATACAAAAAGCTGAAGAGTTGGAGTACATGGCGAAACAGCCTGATGTATTTATTCAAAAGAAAGAAAGCGAAAAAGCGCGGAAACAGGCTGGCTTGTTTGACCGGTTATTAAAAACTGCGGGAGGCTTTATAAAAGACGATATTCCTAACGACGATTACTTGAAATAGTTATGAACAAAATATACTTTTCCACACTTTAAACACATGTGAATAACTTTGTGTAAAATTTGTTATTATTACAACAGAGAATATGTGTCATAAATTCTAATCTACTTGATTGACATACAACGATATGCAGTTTGAAATGTTAAAAGAAAAATCATCAATTATTAAAGTAATTGGTGTGGGCGGTGGTGGCGGCAATGCTGTTAACCACATGTATCGGCAAGGAATTACAGGTGTCGATTTTATCATCTGTAATACGGATGCACAGGCCTTAGAACTAAGCCCGATACCTAATAAAGTTCAGCTTGGAGCCAGCCTCACAGAAGGTATGGGTGCGGGGTCCATGCCGGAAGTTGGAAAAAACTCAGCAATCGAGAATATTGATGATATTAAGCAGATGCTTGGAAGCAACACTAAAATGTTGTTTATTACTGCAGGCATGGGAGGGGGAACAGGAACGGGAGCAAGTCCTATCATAGCAAAAGCTGCAAAGGAACTTGATATACTCACAGTAGGAATTATAACTACGCCTTTTTCGTTTGAAGGCAAGCGTAGAAAGCTTCAGGCCGAAGAAGGTTTGGAGGAGCTTAAGAAATACGTTGATTCATATCTTGTGATATCTAACGATCGGCTGCGCGAAATATTCGGTAACTTAACGCTTAGTGCTGCTTTTGCCCAGGCAGATAATATCTTAACTACTGCTGCAAAGGGTATCGCTGAAATTATTACTATACCAGGTTACATAAACGTTGACTTTAAAGATGTAAGAACAGTAATGAAAGAAAGCGGAGTGGCCATCATGGGTAGCTCTGCTGCTGAAGGTGAAAACCGAGCTTTACGTGCTGTAGAAGGGGCTTTGGCTTCTCCATTACTAAAGGATAACGAAATTGAAGGAGCGCGTTACATACTACTTAACATCAGTTCCGGCTCAAAGGAGGTTTCGATGGACGAAGTTAGTATCATTACAGACTATATTCAGGAGGAAGCGGGACTGGCTGCAGATCTTATTTGGGGTAATTGTATGGACGAGGCCTTGGGCGAAATGCTTTCAGTTACTATAATAGCCACTGGCTTTCAAACAACTGAGGAAAGACATATAGAAAAAACTCATCAGAAAAAAGTTTCGGTTTTAACACCTGATAACGCTCCTATTGTAAAGCCCGTTAATTCGTTTATTGAGAGCAGAGATGAGGAAATTAATTCAATGGAAGTGACAGAAGCATCTGAAAAAGTAGCTGAGGCACAACCGGATCTTTTTGGACATGTGTCTGCTGGTAGGTCTACAAATGATAGTAAAAAGCCTTCTGAATCTAAAGTGATCAGGCATACGCTGGAAGAGGAAGAGCCGGCTTCATCTTCGGAACCTTCGTTTGATTTTGACTTGAAAGTTGCGGAAAGCGAATATAACTTTGAGTCGCCAGAAGATCACTCTTCCCCTGCTTATAATGACCATGTTAGTCCAAACGAGGAGGTGCATAATCCCGATGAATACAAAACGGATGAATCTATCGAAGAACAACTTCGCAAGTCCAGGGAACGCATCTTACGACTAAAAGATCTAAGTATGAAGCTTCGCACTGCAAATGGACTGCAGGAGCTGGAAAACGAGCCTGCCTACAAGCGTAAGCAACTTGCCTTACAGCAAGTACCTCATTCATCAGAATCCCAAGTATCACGATTTACGATATCTAATGAGGAGGGCGTATCTGAGTTAAGATCAAACAACTCCTTTCTGCATGATAATGTGGATTAACTACTCATCAAACAAAAAGAGCCTTTATCAATTGATAAAGGCTCTTTTTGTTTAATCTTACCTATATGTCATTTTAAAACTGATTTTTTAAAAATTGTTACCTTTGTAACTATTTAATTAATTACTAAACACTACTATATTGGACTTATTTGATAAAATAACGAACAACATGGGGCCATTAGGCATGCATCAAAAAATGGCCCATGGATATTTTGCCTTTCCTAAGCTGGAAGGCGATATTGCTCCCCATATGAAGTTTAGAGGAAAAGAACATCTTGTATGGAGCCTTAATAATTACCTCGGGCTGGCTAACCATCCTGAGGTGAGAAAGGCTGACGCTCAGGCGGCTTTAGACTATGGTATGGCATATCCAATGGGTGCAAGAATGATGTCCGGGAATTCAAACAATCATGAAGCTCTGGAAAAAGATCTTGCACAGTTTGTCGGTAAACAGGATGCATTTTTGCTTAATTACGGGTATCAGGGAATGGTGTCTATCATTGATTCTCTTGCTGATAGAAAGGATGTAATTGTTTATGATGCCGAATCTCACGCATGTATCATAGACGGCTTGCGTCTTCACATGGGTAAGCGTTTTGTTTATCAACATAATGACATTGATAGCTGTCGTAAACAGCTCGAGCGTGCGACTAAACTTACAGAACAAACAGGTGGAGGTATTCTCCTTATAACCGAAGGGGTGTTTGGTATGTCAGGTGCACAGGGGAAAATCAAGGAAATAGTTAGCCTTAAGAAAGACTTTAACTTTAGATTGCTTATAGATGACGCTCACGGTTTTGGAACCATGGGAAAAAGCGGTGCAGGAACTCATGAAGCTCAAGACTGTGTAGACGGAGTCGACATTTACTTTGGCACATTTGCTAAGTCTATGGCCGGTATAGGAGCGTTTGTTGCAGCCGACGAAGTGATTATTAATTATCTGAGATATAATATGCGCTCCCAAACATTTGCCAAGGCCTTGCCAATGCCCATGGTGGTAGGCTTGCAAAAGCGGCTGGAGCTTTTAAGAAATAGTCCTGAACTTCGGGAAAAGTTGTGGAATATTGCTACAGCATTACAGAACGGCCTGCGCGAAAGAGGTTTTGATCTTGGCGATACAAATACCATGGTCACTCCTGTGTTTTTAAAAGGAGAGCTTAATGAGGCTACTTCCCTCACAATGGATTTACGTGAAAACTACGGAATCTTTTGTTCTATCGTAGTATATCCCGTTATTCCTAAAGGACTTATAGAGTTACGTATCATTCCAACCGCTATGCATACTCTTGAAGATGTGCAAAAAACGTTAGATGCATTTTCCGAAATAAAGGAAAAATTAGCTAATGGTCACTATCAGGACCATAAAGAAGCTGTCCAATAGATGATTACAACAATCGACGAAAAAGGTAATCATCAAGATTGCTCTTTTTTCGTCGATTATATATTGTTCTTTGTAAGGGTGTCCATAACCTTGTTTATCGAGATACTTAAAGCTTCACTTGCCGGAACAAGCGGCAACCTTAGAAAACTCTCGCACATGCCAATTGCTTTCAGAGCAGCTTTTACTCCTGCAGGATTGCCTTCTGCAAACAATAAACCTATTAAGTCAATAAGTTTCAAATGATAAGGCCTGGCGGAGTCAAATCTTCCCGCAGCGCACTCATCAACCATTTTAGAAACTAAATGAGGGACTGCATTTGCAGCTACTGAAATTACACCATCCGCACCCATGGCCATCATTGGTAGAGTGATCGGGTCGTCTCCTGAGATAAGCAGGAAGCTTTCAGGTTTGTCCTTTAAAATTTGGTTGTATTGATCAAAATTGCCAGAAGCATCCTTAGTGGCAATAATATTCTTAAACGTCGTTGCAAGTCTCAAGGTTGTTTCTGCCGAGATGTTACTTCCTGTCCGCCCTGGAACATTGTAAATCATAATCGGTAACGAAGCAACATCGGCTATTGCCTGGTAATGCTGGTAAATACCTTCCTGGCTGGGTTTATTGTAGTATGGACTTACAGATAATATAGCATCAAAGCCTTCAATATGAAATTTTTTTGTTGCGTTAACGATATCTGCAGTGCAGTTGCCACCTATACCGGCAACCAAGGGTATCTTCTTATCAACAGCTTCAGCAGTAAACTTCCATACTTCTTGCTTTTCTTCCTTTGTAAGAGTTACCGATTCGCCAGTAGTTCCCATAGAAACGATGTAATTAACACCACCATCAATAACAAAATTTATCAAGTTTTTAAGACGTGGAAAATCAATGTTACCGTTATTCAAAAAGGGAGTTACAATGGCTACTCCCGTGCCAGAAAAGTTAATCATACACCTAAGTTATAAACAAAAATAAAGTAAAATGGCGAGATGTCCATTTCTATGGTCTGCCAATCATAGATAAAATATCCTCATACGAGATTAAAGGGATTTTAAGCTTTTGAGCCTTTTGTAACTTTGATGGACCAAGATTATTGCCTGCCACAAGGTAACTTAGCTTTCCTGATATCGTACTCAGTATCTTGCCGCCATTTTCTTCAATGAGGGTAGCAAGTTCATCCCTGCTTATTGTGTCAAACACACCAGTTATAACGAAGGTCTTTCCTTCAAGTTTGTTACTCTGGCGATCGGGCTGCCTCTCAACAATAGCAAATATTAATCCGGCCCTACGCAAATTTTCAATAAGCTCTATATGTCTTTGATCTGCGAAGTACTCAATCACTCCCTTGGCTATGCGTTCCCCTATTTCGTCAACCGATATAAGTTCCTGGTAGCTGGCATTTATCAAGCTATCTATGTTCTTGAAATGCATAGCCAACTTTCGGGCCACTGTTTCGCCAACATATCGAATTCCTAAGCCGAAGAGAACCTTTTCGAAAGGCATTTGTTTTGAGCGTTCAATGCCCTCCAGCATATTCTCTATGGACTTAGTTCCAAAGCGTTCCATTGTTATAAGCGTTTCGGCTTTGTCGCGAAGAGTATATAAATCACTTATTTGCTCAACAAAGCCACGGTTGTAAAGGGCTTCAATTGTTTCATCGCCTAACCCGTCAATATTCATTGCTTTCCTTGCAATAAAGTGTTGCAGTTTACCAATTATTTGTGGAGGGCAGGAAGAGTCATTCGGGCAGTAGTGAACTGCTTCACCCTCCGCACGTATCAGATTACTTCCGCACTCCGGACATTTAGTTGGATAGACAATCGGCTTGCTTGCTGGTAATCGCTTTAGTGTGTTAACAGATATGACCTTAGGAATTATTTCTCCTCCCTTTGCTACAACTACGGTGTCATGTTCGTAAAGATCCAGGCGCTCTATTTCATTTGCATTATGCAGTGTTGCTCTTTTTACAGTGGTACCTGCCAGCACCACAGGCCTTAATTTAGCAACCGGCGTTACAGCCCCCGTTCTGCCAACCTGATAGCTTACATCTTCCAGAATTGTTTCTACCTCCTGTGCTTTGTATTTGAAGGCAATTGCCCAGCGGGGAGACTTGGCAGTGAAGCCAAGTTCATCTTGCTGAGCAAGATTATTCACTTTCAAAACTATTCCATCTATATCATAGCTAAGTTTGAAGCGTTCTTTTTCCCAAAAGCGGACAAACTCCAGGGCTTGGTCAATTGAGCTACAAAGACGAGTGTGTTCACATATATGAAAGCCCCAGCTTTCTATAGCTTGCAGACTTTCCCAATGTGTTTTAAACAGGCGTTTTTCCGTGTATAAAAAGTACATGAAAGCATCCAGGGGACGCCTGGCAACTTCTGATGAATCTTGAAGTTTAACGGTTCCTGCTGCAAAGTTTCTTGGGTTGGCATAAGGTATAAGCTGATTTGTTAAGCGCTCCCTGTTTAGACGTTCAAATGCGGCTTTATGCATAAAAACTTCCCCTCGTATTTCAAAGTTCTCAGGATACTCTGTAGCGTTCAGAATCTTAGGAATTTTTTTTATTGTCTTAATATTTGCAGTTACGTTGTCACCTTTAGTGCCATCGCCGCGTGTTACCGCTCTTTTAAGCCGCCCGTTGTTATAAGTAAGGCTCATACTCAGACCGTCAAACTTAAGTTCGCAAACATATTCAAAGTCATCTCCGATTGACTTTTTTACCCTGGCGTCGAACTCTCTCAGGTCTTGTTCACTATAGGTATTACCCAGCGAAAGCATAGGCCAGCGATGTTTGACTGTTTCGAACTCTTTTGTTATTTCACCCCCTACATGCTGAGTAGGGGAGTTTTCAACTTGCAGTTCGGGATACTGTTTTTCAAGGTGCGCCAGCTCAGCAAGCTTCTTGTCAAACTCGAAGTCTGATATTGTTGGTTGAGCTAACACATAGTAGTTGTAATTGTGCTGATTTAACTCTTTCACAAGAGAGACCATCAATTCCTTAATTTCTTTAGGCAACATAGGGCGAATATAGACTTTCAGTTTTATATGGTTCTAAAATAAGCTTTTGTACCTCTAAAATGATGAAAGTCATAGGTAGAATGCTTGTTAATAGATAAATTTGTGTCCACATGATATAAGTCTGAATTTTGAACGTAGCCTCTTTCCCTTCTGCTCTTATGGTTATGCTGATCACTTGTTTATTTAGCAAGTCAGTCGCTCATGAAAACTCATCCCCAGACTCGGTAAAGAACTTTTCTGCTTATAAAAGAAGTTATTCTATTGGTGCCTTGTTTATAGGGCAGTACGCATATTCTTTAACAAAAGGCGTTGATCCCAATGGCCTGCATCATATTGAAGGTAATACCGTCAGCAACACGTTCAATATAAAATATATGCGAGTAAGCGGCAAGTTTCAGATCAATGATAAGCTGGATATGGGCTTGCTTGTAAACCTTGCAGATTTTAAAGGTGATACAAAAGGAAAAGTTTTAGAAAATGCTTTTATAAGATATAAGTTTAATGAGTTCGCCACCTTTCAGTTCGGCCAGTTCCGGCCCTATTTCGGTGTTGAAGACCTATACGGAGTCGAACTACACAAGTCAAATATCTGGTCCAACCAGTATAATGCTTTTGGAAAAAGTAATTGGATGAGTTTTCAAATGGGAGCTGCTCTAACCGGATCTTTACATTCGCTCGATGTTCCTTTGAAGTATTTTTTTACTGTTTATAACGGTAACGCCCGTAATGCTGAAATGGATAATGATGATTCGAAGACAACGGCATTCCGAATGGAGGCTGAGCCTTTAAAAAACGTAATTATCGGGGCCGATATTTCACGCGCCGTATATCATTCCAAAACCGCTCTTGCGCATACTTTCGATGTTCAGGTAAATAATAAAACCGGTTCAAATACATATCTTGATATAGAAGCTTCTTACGCCTATGGGCACAACTTAAACGACTTCGCATCTTCAAAGGCTCTCATAGAAGACTTGGATGATTATAGAATGAAGGGTTTTTATCTGCTTCCCCGCTTTCGCTACACTTTTAATGCACCCCGGGTAAGGGCAGCAGAGTTTTCTTTCCGATATGAGAATTTTATTTATAACCTAGAGAAGTCTAGAAATCCTAGAAATACTTATACCCCTATGGTAAGTCTTATTTTGGCTGATAATTATGCTGCTAAGCTCTCTCTGCTTGGAGTAATAGATCGATATAAGCAACAAGTATCCGGTACAACAAAACACAATCAAAACCATTTGGTTGCTCAGTTTCAGGTTAAGTTCTAAGGATACAACACCTTCGAGATGAAGTTATATATCAGCATATAGTCGCCAGCATTTTTTGTCAGAGAGTCTTGGAGAACATAGTCTAGTTTTTCCAGCCGGGAGGTGTCGAGCACATTTCCCCATACACGGCTACAAATTCGCCCTATAGAATAGGCTAGCTTTCCGGGCTCATTATACTTAGAAAGATATCTTTCCAACATAAACTCCTCAAAATGTTTTGTAAACAGCGCTGTGTTATTGATGCCGCTCTTTTGTAGAAAGCGCTCGACCGATCGTAGATCTGCTTGTTCGAGCAAGGTGTATAGTTTTTGGGTATTCACCATCTTCCTGGCAAGTAGCAGGCTGTCAAGCATCAGTTCAAGAGCAATGTGTGCTACGAAAAAAGCTCGTACCGGTGTTCCGGCAACAATAGGCGAAATAGAAATCCTCAGTTCCCTTGTATTTTTAAAAAAGAAAGCTGAAGAGTGAAAAAGCATATCAACCTCCAGATGTCTTTTCCAGCCTCTCAGTAAACTATGCAACTTATCGTCATCTGTAAATAGGTAGGATTTCTTTTCCGGGTGTATCACCCAGTCCTTGCAAGCATTTTTTACCAGGTCAGGCAACATGATTCCCATAATCCTCTCGGGATCCGATGCGGCTCTTTCCAGATAAAAATGAGAAAGAAAGTTCATAGAACACCTTTGAGCATAGCATGCTGCACCAGAATCAGAGTTTTTACATCCTGGATACGGCCGGCTTTAAATTCTTCTTTAATTTCATCATAACTCATTTCTAACACTTGGATATGTTCACCTTCCTCGGACAGTCCGCCACCATCAGAAATCTTCATATCAGGCGAATATTTTCCAAGATAAAAGTAAACATATTGTGTGCTGGAAGCTGGAGCATTGAAGCCGCTTCCGATCAGTTCGATTTCAGATATACGATAGCCTGTTTCTTCTTCAACTTCGCGAATAACAGTATGCTCCGGGAGCTCTCCATCGTTCATCCTACCTGCGCACGCTTCGACCAATGGCGCAGTATGAGGTCTGGCCAGCCAAACCGGTAGTCTAAACTGTCGTGTCAACACTACCTTACGCCGTTCCGCATCATATAAAAGAATAGATACAGTATCCGGGCGGTAGTACACTTCTCGCTGTTGAACGTAGGCGTCACCTGCGTTTTCATTTCTAAATTCAACATGTTCGAGTATATATTTCTTATTCGAAAGGGTTTGACGGTTAAGAATAGTAATTTCGTTCATATGTGTTTAACACCTCATGGTACAGTTTTGTTATCTTTGCGGTTTTATTAAATTAAGCTCACAATGGATTTTATTGAAGAACTACGCTGGAGAGGCATGCTGCAGGATATAATGCCTGGAACCGAAGAGGAACTTAAAAAAGGAATTACTTCAGGGTATATCGGCTTTGATCCTACTGCAGACTCTTTACACGTAGGGCATCTTACGCAAATCATGACGCTTACACACTTTCAGCGCGCTGGACATAAACCGTTTGCGCTGGTAGGAGGAGCCACCGGAATGGTTGGCGATCCATCTGGCCGTTCAGATGAGAGGAACCTTTTAAGTGAAGATGTTCTAAGACATAATGTAGAATCGCTTGAGAAACAGTTAAAGAAGTTTCTAAATTTCGACTCCGGTGCGAATAGTGCCGTTATGGTTAATAATTATGACTGGCTTAAGGACTTCAGTTTTCTGGACTTTATCCGCGATATAGGCAGACACATCACTGTCAATTACATGATGTCAAAGGAGTCGGTGAAAAAGCGCCTCGATAGCGAAACGGGTATGTCATTTACCGAGTTTACCTATCAGCTGCTCCAGGGTTACGACTTTTATTGGCTCTGGAAACATAAAGACTGTAAACTTCAAATGGGCGGTTCGGACCAGTGGGGAAATATCATCACAGGCACCGAGCTAATCCGGCGCAAGGCAGGAGGAACAGCTTTTGCCATTACCACTCAGCTCATCCGGAAGGCTGATGGTACAAAGTTTGGAAAAACAGCATCGGGAGCCGTATGGCTCGACCCTAAAAAAACTTCACCATATAAATACTATCAATTTTGGTTAAATACCACTGATGAAGACGCAAAGCACTGGATCCGGATCTTTTCAATGAANNTCAGGAACTGGAAGCATTGGAGCAACAGCATCTAGCCGCTCCTCATACACGTGTCCTTCAAAAGGCACTAGCTCAAGAAATTACAATACGTACGCACTCAGAAGAAGATTTTCAAAAAGCAGTAAAAACCTCTGAATTCTTATTCAGCAGCGGTGATGTCAGCTTCCTTGAGCAGCTTAGTGATGAAGAAATTCTGGAGATGTTTGAGGGCGTGCCCCAATTCCTGATTAAGAAAGATGATCTTCTTACAGAACTAAGCGTGCTGGATCTTTTAAGTGTTAATTCAGGTGTATTTCAATCTAAGGGTGAAGCTCGTAAAATGATCCAAGGTGGAGGCGTTGCTGTTAATCGTCAGAAGGTAACAGACGATTCTGTAACATTTAACTGCAATAGCTTGGTGAAGAATAAGTATATAATAGTACAGAAAGGTAAAAAAAATTACTTCCTGCTTATTGCGCAATAAGGTTTATTGAACCAGCAAGTTGCATCCTCGGATATCTGAACTGTCGAATCGGCCCAGTATTTCAAACGAGTTATCCGGATGCAGCTTGCCCAGGTCTTGAGTGGAAATAAATGCGCAGGAATCTCTATTTGCAAGATCGATAATATTAATCCCTCCGGATCTTCCTTTTTGTACATGTGAAAACGGGTCATTCGTGTCACGTATAAAAACTCTCATCCAGGGCGGGCTTTCGAACAGGCCCTTTCCTTTTGAGTAAGCCTGGGAAAGCAATTCACTCATTCCATATTCAGAGTGTATTGAGTCTACTCCAAAGCCTTGCTTAAGCCGAATGTGTAATTCCTCCCGTATCATTTCGGGCCTTTTTCCTTTCATGCCACCGGTTTCCATAACAATAAGACCCGGGAAGTTTATCTTATACTGCTCAATAAAATCCAGGAGAGCATACGTCACCCCAATCAAAATTACTTTTTTTCGCTCGGCTTTAAGCTTAAGGAGAGACGAATAAAGTTCAGCATGATTATCAAGAAAGTATCCGCTTTGCCTGTCTGAGCTTTGTTTTATTAGGTTATCCACCATATAAATAAGAGACGATCCTTCACGCTCCATGTACGATGGTAATAAGGCTAAAAACGTATAGTCTCTTGCTGCTCCATAAAAGTATTCAAAACCTTTTTCAAAACTTAGTTCATACAAGTTCAGGTCTTTAACGAAATGCCTGCTCCGGATCATGCCGCTAGTACCAGAGCTTGAAAATACCATTTGTGGTTCAAAATCACTTGTTTTAACTGCATGAAGTTTAAAGAACTGGATAGGTAAAAAAGGTATTTTATCAAGTGCGTTTACCTGACTGATATCCACTTTCAGCGCCTTGACAAAAGCATTGTATATTGGATTTTCCTTTGCCTGGTAGTTAAAAAGTTCTATAGCAAGCTGATTGAATGTATTTTCATTGCTTATTTTAAAAATCTGTTGGTAAAAAGGGCTTTTTTGCACGAGGCAAATATATAAAGCACAGATTGCCTACAAGGACTAAAGTTGAGTAAAAGAAGCATTTGTGTGATATAAATGACCAAGGAACACTATATTGCATCTTAGTTCAATTTGGTGTTTAAACACCTGCCAGATTCATAAATTAAAACAAACGAGAAGAATTGAACAATACTTTTTTTTCAATGTTGTGTTAAATTACCGAACTGTTAATTAAAAATGGACAAGCACCCACCATCCAAATCAACCGTTACCGAAAATGTAATTCCTTTTTCCAGGTTTACGGATTATGATATTCACCTCTTTAAGGCAGGTAAGCATTATAAGTTATATGATAAATTCGGTTCGCATACGGCAGTACTTAACAACGGAGTATCTGGAACTTATTTTTCTGTATGGGCGCCCAATGCCTTGTCTGTATCAGTTATAGGTAACTTCAATAATTGGATGGGAGAGCAACATGTGCTTTTCAGCCGGTGGGATAGTTCGGGGATTTGGGAAGGCTTTATTCCCCAGGTCCATAGTGGAGAGGCTTATAAGTATAAAATAATATCTTCAAGTGGCGAAGTGCTTGAAAAGTCAGATCCCTATTCTCTTCTATGTCAGGAAGCGCCGGGTACAGCATCGGTTGTTTGGAATACATGGTACGAATGGAAGGACGCTGAGTGGATGGAAAAGAGATCCGGGCCAAATTCCCTAAGCAGGCCGTGGTCAGTATACGAGCTTCATCTGGGTTCCTGGCAGCGAAGCCCGGAAACTCCCGAATTATTATTGAACTATCGCGATGTAGCCAAGTCTCTTGTTCCTTACATTAAGGAAATGGGTTATACTCATGTCGAGTTTATGCCCTTGATGGAGCACCCCTATTACCCATCCTGGGGGTATCAGATAACCGGATACTTTGCAGCGAGTTCCAGATACGGAAGCGCACAAGACCTTATGTATTTGATAGAAGAGCTGCACAGAAATGAGATAGGAGTTATTCTCGACTGGGTTCCATCACATTTCCCTGGCGATGCTCACGGACTCTATAACTTCGATGGTACGCATTTGTACGAACATGCAGACCCGCGTAAGGGGTTTCATCCTGACTGGAAATCTTATATCTTCAATTACGCGCGCAACGAAGTTCGTTCCTTTTTAATCAGCAATGCCATGTTTTGGCTTGATAGATATCATATGGATGGTCTGAGGGTAGACGCAGTTGCCTCTATGCTTTATCTGGATTACTCAAGAAAAGAAGGCGAGTGGTCTGCCAACGAGTATGGTGGGCGTGAGAACCTCGAAGCTGTTAGCTTCCTAAAGGAACTTAACGTAGCTGTTTACGGTCGCTTCCCCGATATACAAATGATAGCAGAAGAGTCGACATCTTTTGAGAAAGTGAGTAAGCCTGTATTCGACGGAGGCCTGGGTTTTGGAATGAAGTGGATGATGGGGTGGATGAATGATACTTTGGAGTATTTCAAATTAGATCCTCTTTATAGAAAGTTCGCACATGGTCAAATAACATTCAGTACCGTGTATGCTTTTTCTGAAAACTTTATGTTGCCTTTGTCTCATGACGAGGTGGTTTATGGAAAGAAGTCCCTCCTGTCAAAAATGCCTGGTGATGAATGGCAGCGTTTTGCCAATCTCAGGTTATTATACACCTATATGTTCACTCATCCAGGCACTAAATTGATGTTCATGGGCAGTGAGTTTGGACAAACTTCCGAATGGAACTTCTCGAAATCTCTGGACTGGCATCTTTTACAATACTCCCCACATAAGGGTATTAAAGAAACCGTAAAAGACTTAAATACACTTTACAGAGAAGAGGGAGCCTTGTATGAAAAGAACTTCGAATGGGAAGGCTTCCGCTGGGTAGAATCTCAAGACTCCGAAAACTCAATCCTCGTATACACCAGAGAGGGTAACAACACCGATGAAGCCTTACTTATCATACTTAATATGACTCCCGTTGCCCGCAAGGATTATCGAGTAGGATTTCCCTTACGCGGCGACTGGCACATTATATTTAATTCGGACGAAGAAAAATACTTTGGTAGTGGTTACGACATAAATTATGTACTCGCTACCGAGCAAGTCGAGTCCCATGGTAGAGAAAACTCTGCTTTGCTCACAGTGCCGCCCCTATCGGGCCTTGTGCTTAAACGCTTCAACCGTTCAGCTATTTACTGGTAATGGAACTGGTTGCCTCACAGGCAAGCCAGTCTAAGGTTATTGCTAATAAAAAAGCAGCTGTTCTGTAAAAGGACAGCCGCTTTTTTATTAGTTGCAGGGATTCGTTACCTGCTAACGATGCTGAATCAGCGTGGTAAATAAAATTACTATATTTTCCACCTTTACCGCTTATCGTGGCATATCAGGCAGATTCCATCCGTCGCGATAGGTGTGTTTTATAAGTTCTTCAGCATAGGCTAGTGCATTTACCGGTTCAGTCCATGTTTTATCAAACGTCGGATGTCCATCAGTAATTTTGAAGCTATCCTTAACTATAGTACGTATAGTGGCATTAGGATCAATGTTGGTAAACTTCATATTAGGCCCATCCCAATGCAGTTCCTGGTTCAAAGACTGCAAACGTACCGCTAGCACACCCATAACTACCATCTCGTTAAATGGTCCGGCTTCGCTAAAAGGAGAGGCAGTCTCAATACGCCTGGAGGCTTTTTCTTTACTGGCGCGCACCCAGTCCATTTCATGAGAAGTCGTAACTTCTCTTAACACTTTAGGAGTGTTGGGCGTCCTTCCAGACAACAACCAGGGTTCAGACCCATAGCATCCGCAAATCAGTGTGTCCTTTGTTCCATGAAAGATCACACCGCCTCCGTTTACATTTAAATCTTTGTTTTTAGGAAACCCTTTAGGGCGCATAGGCATTATCCCTCCGTCATACCAATAAACATCCACTTCCGGAAACGCAACTTTCTGCATACTCTTACGAGCGGGGAACGTAAATTTGACAGATTGGGCATTTGGAGCACTATCTGTCAATAACAGAGTCGAATTTCCCTGAACTTTTGAAGGGTATCCCAATTTTAAACCTTTAAATACAGGATGAAGGATGTGGCAGGCCATGTCGCCCAAAGCTCCTGTTCCAAAATCCCACCATCCACGCCAGTTCCATGGAGTATAAATAGAATTATACTCCCGGTACTTGGCAGGTCCTAAAAACAGATCCCAGTTCAAACTTTCAGGTACCCTGTCAGCTTTCTCAGGGCGATTTAACCCTTGTGGCCATATCGGACGATCCGTGAATGTCTCTACCTTCGTAACCTCTCCAATTTCTCCATTCCATATCCACGAGCACATTTTACGTACTCCTTCAGCAGAGGCCCCTTGATTACCCATTTGCGTAGCAACGTTGTGTTTATCCGCCAGTCTGGTAAGCAACCTTGATTCGTACACGGAGTGTGTAAGTGGTTTTTCAAGATATACGTGTTTGCCCATTGTCATAGCCTCAGCAGTTATTATCGCATGAGTATGGTCCGCAGTGGCAACTACAACGGCATCTGCAGATTTACCAAGTTCATCATACATTTTCCTGTAGTCATAATAGGTCTTAGCTTTAGGATATTCTTTGAAGACCCGGCTACTATACTTCCAGTCAACATCACAGAGGCCTATGATATTTTGTGAATTCATATTACGTAGTACACTTGCTCCACGGCCACCCACACCCACTCCAATAATATTAAGCTTATCGCTTGGCGCTATGTGTCCGTGACTTTTACCCAGAATGGTACTTGGAGCGATTGTTATTCCTGCCACTGCAGTTGCTCCAGCTTTGAGAAACTTTCTCCTTGAAAAATTTGTCATGGTTTAAAATTAGATTTACGAAGTTCAAAATTTAATAATTGGGATAATCTTACCATTCGCTTGCTAAGTAGCTCCTAATAAGGAAATAGTGTTCCTTAAAAATAAAAAAAAACACTTACATTATCCTCTTTTTCTTCTATAAATCTGTTTTAATTATAATCAGGGAGACTGAACAACCTTGTATCAGAGTTATTGCTATTAAAAAGTGGATTATTTCTTAAGTATGCAATTGAAGTTAAAAAAGTGCGTTTGGTTATTTACCGGGTTTGCATTCTTGAATGCTACTGTTGTTTTTCGCGCTGAATAAAAGTAAAAGATATCGATTCCCTATAGGTTCTAACGTTAGATACACAATGGGCTTGATATCTTTCCGGCTTTTGATTGAAAAAAAAAACGGCTGTCCCTTTAAAAGGCAGCCGTTTTTTTGAATTGTTTTAAACTATTTGTTACCTACTAACGATACAAGATCAATCAGTTTGTTAGAATATCCCCACTCATTGTCATACCATGACACAACCTTAACAAAATTATCATTAAGTGCAATACCAGCTTTTGCATCAAAAATTGATGTACGAGGGTCAGTTAAGAAATCCTGAGATACTACATCATCTTCAGTATAACCTAAAATACCTTTTAATTCGTTTTCAGAAGCATCTTTCATTGCAGCCTTAATTGTATCGTAAGATGCAGCCTTTTCTAAGCGTACAGTTAAATCAACAACTGATACATCAGGCACAGGCACACGGAAAGACATGCCGGTTAGCTTGCCTTTAAGGGCAGGTATAACCAGGGCTACAGCTTTTGCAGCACCAGTAGATGATGGTATAATGTTCTGGTAAGCGCCACGTCCGCCTCTCCAGTCCTTGGCAGAAGGGCCATCAACAGTTTTTTGAGTCGCAGTAACTGCGTGGATAGTGCTCATTAAGCCTTCTACAATACCAAACTTGTCATTAAGCACCTTAGCGATAGGAGCAAGGCAGTTAGTAGTACAAGATGCATTAGAAACGATATGCTGATCAGCATTAAGCTCTTCATGATTTACACCCATAACAAAAGTAGGAGTGTCATCCTTAGCAGGAGCAGACATAACTACTTTTTTAGCACCTGCCTGTAAGTGCTTGCCGGCTGATTCCTGAGTTAAGAATAAACCCGTAGATTCTATAATAACTTCAGCGCCTACGTCAGACCATTTAAGATTAGCAGGGTCTTTCTCTGCGGTAACACGAATGGTTTTACCATTTACAACAAGGTGTCCGTCTTTAACTTCAACAGTACCGTTGAATTTGCCATGAGTAGAGTCATATTTAAGCATATAAGCCATATAATCAGGCTCAACAAGGTCGTTGATGCCGACAACCTCAATATCGTTACGCTCAATAGCGGCTCTAAAAGCTAAACGACCAATACGGCCGAATCCGTTAATTCCTACTTTCATGTGTTTCAATTTTTATTAGTATAGTAATTTAATATATTGTATATGGGTCTTTTTATGATCGACGAAATAGCAAGGTTAAGCTCAGCAGCGACCTCTTGCAGCAGTTGCTGAAAACCCGCCGCCAGGGGACCTGTGAAATGCAAAGGCGCTTCCGGGTGTTTTTTAACCAGCGGAAGTATATAATTATTAAAATAAATTCCGAAACCTTTAAGAACAAGTTCTCTTACGTACGTGTGCTCTAAGTTATCAATTAAAAAATCATTATAAGAGCTAAGAAATAGTACAGGACTGGCCTGCTTATATATCTTATCAAGAATAAGCTTTCTGTCGGGATTGTACCTTACTTCAAACATATGCGAAAAGTCTTCAGGCATTGCACCTGTAAAATAATCATGCAGAAGACACCTTCCGAGCCAGTTAGACGATCCTTCATCTGCCAGCAGATAGCCCATGCCATAATTATTGTTTATTATTTTCTTTCCATCAAAGTAAGCTGCGTTAGATCCGCTTCCGAGAATCCCAACAATTCCGGGGCTGTCTCCACAGGTAGCAAGGGCTGACGCTTTCAAGTCGTGTGCTACATATACCTTTCCATATTTAAAGAAACGGCCTAAAGCTTCAGAAATAACTTCCTGCGTTTCTTTTAAACAGGCTCCAGCACCAAAAAAGTAAATGCGCTTAATGCGCTCCGCGTATGTAATTAAAGAGTCGTTTTTGTTCAGTATACTGATAATAGCCTCCTGGTCATTAAAGAAGGGGTTGATGCCCGGAGTTTTAAGATCGCATATAATACGGCCCTTTTCAGAAAGTTTCCAGTCTGCGTTTCTAGAACCGCTATATACAACTGCTATCATATACTACTATATAGACAAAATATTGGACATTTCCAAAAGGTCTTCTTCTAATTTAAATGCATGATTATTAATTGCTTCTTCAATATTTGTAAGCTGTATCATATTGCCTTTCAGGCCCACCATTTTCTTAGTTTCACCCGCAGAAAGCGCTTTAGCAGCAGCATACCCCAAACGTCCTGCAAGCACTCGGTCAAAGCTGCTTGGAGTTCCTCCACGCTGCAAGTGACCCAAAATAGTAACCTTTATATCATAAAAGTTAAAACGCTCCTTAACATGCTTGGCAACATTATAGGCACCTCCATTCTTATCACCTTCAGCGATAATCACAATGCAGCTGCTCTTATTACTTAACACACCCTGCTCAAGTTTGTTGATTAAATCTTCAATACCTGTTTCCATCTCAGGAAGCAAAATAGCTTCTGCACCTCCCGCAATTCCGGCATGCAGGGCAATACATCCCGAGTCACGCCCCATCACCTCAACAAAGAACAGGCGGTCATGCGAAGCGGCTGTATCGCGTATCTTGTCAATTGCACTAATTACTGTATTAGTAGCAGTATCATAGCCCAAGGTAAAGTCCGAACCATATAAATCATTATCTATAGTTCCCGGTATACCTATAATTGGGATATTAAATTCATTAGAAAGATGGTATGCTCCATTAAATGTACCGTCACCTCCAATCACAATCAGGCCGTCAATTCCTTCCTCAACGAGGTTTCTATAAGCTTTTGCTCTGCCTTCAACAGTTCTGAACTCAGCGCATCTGGCGGTTTTTAAAATGGTTCCTCCCAGCTGAATAATGTTTCTTACTGAGCGGGCGTCCATGTTGGTAAAGTTCTTATCAATCATTCCCTGATATCCCTGATGGATACCCACAACCTGCTTTCCCAGGTAAATGCAAGTACGAACAGCCGCACGTATACAGGCATTCATACCTGGAGCATCTCCGCCTGAAGTAAGAATACCAATCTTTTTTATACTGGCCATATTCAAATATTATTTGCGCGAATATAAGGCCTATGTCCTACTATAAGAAAGTTTTGATTATTTTTTCCATTTTTGTGACAACAATCATAAGAAAATCTATTTTGGAAAAAGACGAACCTAAGTTTGAAAAGATCGTTACTACAGACTGTGTAATATTTGGATTTGAAGATGGCGTATTAAAGGTTTTGCTTATCGAACGTAATGATCATCCTTTTGAAGGGTGGTGGGCACTACCCGGATTCTTTGTAGAAGAGCACGAGAGTATAGACGAAGCGGCGCAGCGAATACTCCATATTTACACCGGCTTAAAAGATATATTTCTCGAGCAGTTCTATACTTTTGGTAGTGTAAACAGGCACCCTCAGCGCAGAATCATAACGGTAGCCTATTATGCCATGATACGCTTGAAGCAGGGCAGAGCACTTCTTCCTTCATCGCCCGACGTCAAAAGAGCTGTGTGGTGTCCAATTTCGGAAGTCCCCCAGTTAGGCTTTGACCATAACGAAATATTTGAAAAAAGTTTACAAAAAATCAAACGGCGCCTGGGCTATCAGCCGCTGGCATTCGAATTGCTGCCCGAAAAATTCACTCTATCGCAATTACAAACTGTTTACGAGGCCGTACTCAATAAAAAACTCGATAAAAGAAATTTCAGAAAGAAAATGCTTAATTACGGAATTTTAAAAACACTCAATGAAAAGCAAAAAGGTGTGTCATTTCGAGCAGCTGCTTATTATAAACTGGATAGGCGTAAATTCAATAGCTTATTTCAAAAAGAGTTATCTCTGTAAATCAGAAAGCCATAAAAAAAGCAACTACATCTTGTAGTTGCTTTTTTTATAAGTTCATCTGGTATTTATATTATCTAACCGGATGTTCAATATGGTATTTAACAAGGTCGTCTATTGGTGAGCGGATAATTCTGCCCATTTTCATTCCATATTCAACCGCAACTTCTTCCAGAATATTTCTGAAGTTGTACGCTACTGAGCCAATGCAATTAAATTCATATGTCTGGTAATCAGGATAACCACTAACAATATTCTTAAAGAAGTCCTCAAAAGACGTCTTGACGATATTGCGAGTATACTCCATATTATCAGTACAGTCATATACAAACTTGCTAAAGCTCGCGCAGAAGCGGTTAGCCATAGGCTTTGTATAAACATGATCGTTAATGTCGTCAGGAGTAAGCTTATATGTATTCCAAAAACTTTCTCTAACGGCCTTAGGCATATAACCTCTTAAGTAGTCGGTCAAAAGCTTTTTACCAATGTAGCAGCCGCTACCTTCATCGCCTAAGATATAGGCAGCAGAGTCAATCTGATGAGTAATATCTTTACCATCATAAATACAACTATTAGTGCCTGTTCCTAATATAGCTGCAAAGCCCGGCTTATCACTTAGTAAAGCACGTGCTGCGGCTAAAAGATCATGCCCAACAAATACCTTGCTGTAGGTGAAAATTTGTTCAAAAGCTTCTCTTAGTTGTGACGCTTTCGCCTCATTATGTACACCGGCTCCGTAATAGTTAACTTCAGTGATATTTTCATACTGAAGATCTTCCGGGAGGTTTTTTCTTAAAGAATCAACAACATATTCCTTGCTCACAAAGTAAGGATTGTAACCTTCCGTGTTGAAATAGATCTTTTTGTTGTCGTCATTCAGGAGACACCAGTTGGTCTTGGTTGAACCTCCATCTGCTATTATTATCATAAGGTTTTCTTAGAGAGGATTAATAATTAAGGCTAATTTATATAATCTTTCACATTTATTTCTTCATCCTCCGAAAAATTAAGTTTAATTATGATCAATATCATTAATAAACCCAAATGATCTTTGAAAAACCAGTAATTGATCATCAAAAGCCTCTGCCAGAGTTCTTTTTATCAACCATTTTTGATACGAGCGACGAAACAAGGCCTCCAAAGAGGTATAGCGAAGTGGTAATCACCTTAGTGCGCGCCGTTTTGTTGCTAAATTGCGGGTTTAACCCGAGGTACTTTGGTAATATCAGTGCCCCCAGTCCGGCCGAAAGGCTCATAAGCGTACTCCTGGTCCAAAGCTGCTTTTTATTAGCTACAGACAATCCATAATACAAGGCGTTACCTAGTATGTCTCCTGCCGCGGTTATGGTATATAACGTATCTCTTTCAGGGACACGATTATCCGTGCTTTTAATAATACCCGAAACCGCCTGCATACCCATCAGGTCCATGCGTGGCGCTTCATTATCAATTTTACGTACAAGTTCATGTATAAGAGTGACTGCAACTGCACCGGCAAGTCCTCCTGCTATAGCTGGTAGAATTTTCATAAAATGTTAAGCTTCAGATTAGACGAATTGTTTGTTTTAACCAAAAAGATTAGAGCTCAGATACCTGTCGCCGCGGTCGCAGGCAATGAAAACTATAGTGCCTTTTTCGAGCGTATCAGCTACTTTAAACGCAGTAAAAGCGGCTCCGCCAGTACTCATCCCTCCAAATAAACCTTCTACTCTGGCTAGCTGTCGGGTAGTATCAATAGCTTCTTGTTGTGTAATATCGATCACCTCATCCACCTTTGACGCGTCAAAAATAGAGGGCACATACCCAGCGGGCCATCGTCTTATTCCGGGTATGGAAGAATTTTCAGCGGGCTGGCATCCTATTAACTTTACACTAGATTCTTTTTCTCTGAAAAACCGCGAGCAGCCCATAATTGTTCCGGTGGTTCCCATTGAGCTTACAAAATGTGTAATTTCGCCATTAGTATCTTTCCATATTTCCGGACCCGTAGTTTCATAATGAGCCAGAGCGTTGTCAGCATTGGCAAATTGGTTTAAGATATAATAACCTTCTTTGCCGCCTTTTTCCTCTGCATAGTCCCTGCATAGTTCTATACTATCGAGCAAGGTAACTCTTGCGCCGTATGCTTCCATAGTTAGCGTGCGTTCGCGGGTGGAGTTCGAAGGCATTACAAGCTCAATGTCCAGGTCAAACAGGCGTGCCATCATGGCCAGGGCGATGCCTGTGTTCCCGCTGGTTGCCTCAACGAGTTTTGTATTTGGTTTTACCTCCCCGCGTTCCATAGCTTTTTTTATCATATAAAGAGCAGCGCGATCTTTCACACTGCCCCCCGGATTATTACCTTCGAGCTTGGCCAGTATTCTTACGTTCTTATTGCGGCTTAGTCTCTTTATTTCAACCAGCGGGGTATTACCAATTAGATCGATCAGTGAATTCATGTTTTAATTTTTATAGCGTTTTATCTTGCTCAATACGGGTCTGTGATGTATAATATACAATAGAACCATCTGACACACTTTTTGTTAGCCAAACGTTTCCACCAATTACACAATTGTCACCAATCACTGTCTCTCCTCCCAGTATAGACGCACCTGAGTAGATAATCACATTGTTTCCGATGGTAGGATGGCGCTTTGTATTAGCCATGTTTTTTGCCACGCTTAGGGCACCCAGCGTAACCCCTTGGTATAACTTCACATGTTTGCCAATAACAGCGGTTTCTCCTATTACTATTCCCGTGCCATGATCGATGAAAAAGTGGTCATCGATATCGGCTCCCGGATGAATGTCTATTCCTGTTTTTGAATGAGCATGCTCAGTAAGTATTCGCGGAATCATTGCTATACCCAGCTTCCAGAGTACATGCGCTATCCGGTAAAAAGCAATCGCGTAGAAGCCGGGGTAGGCGCGTATTACCTCATAATCATCCTTTGCTGCCGGGTCGCCTTTGAGTATAGCGTCAATATCAGTATTCAGTATTCTGTAAAGCTGTGGTATGTATTCCATGAACCTTTTTGCGCGCACCTTATTGTCATCATTTTGGCAGGCATAAGCAGAATCCAGCAGGTGTTGAAGTTCCTTTTCCAACCACAAAAACGTACGATCGATATCGCTGCTGTTTTTAAGCCGCTCATGGATCAATTGTGGATAAAGCAATCTAATAAGGCACAAAGCCCAACGGGTAATGCTTTTATTAGTAGGTAAAACACCGGTTGTATCGTGCTTATTGAGCAAATAGCTTTTAAAATCTTTATTCATTTTTTAATATTATACAAAGCGTAGTACTTAGCTTTTATCCAGCAGATCAAAAAATTGCGCATCTAGGAGCCTGGCCAGGTCGTAAGGATCTATACCAATATCCAAGCCCCGCTTACCCCCACTTATAAAAACTTTGACCATCGATTGTGCAGTTGCGTCAATAACGGTTCTTAGTTTATTTTTCTGGGCCAGCGGACTTATTCCGCCAATGATATAACCGGTCAGCCTTTCAGCGTCTTTAGGATCGGCCATCCATAATTTCTTACTTTCCAAGGCAATGGCAGCTTTTTTCAAACTCAAGTGATGGTCTACCGGTAACACAGCCACAAAATGATCTTTATCGTCCGTAACCAAAAGGGTTTTAAAAACCTTGTCAGCCTCAAAGCCAAGCTTTTCAGCAGCTTCCAAACCAAAGTTGACGGCATTAGCATCGTGCTCATATTCATGAACACTAAACGGTATTTTATTGTCTTTCAAAAGTCTGCAGGCAGGCGTCATAATACAACGTTAAGTTTATGCTGTTCCGGCTATCTTTACCGGAACAGTGGTTTAAATTAAGATAAATCCAGCTAAAATTAAGTTTAAACTCCCGGGCTGATTCTATTTTAGAATATTAAACCCTTGTGCCGCCGGCCCATAAGCTTTTCTACAAGCATGTTATCCTATTTATATATCTTTACAGCTCAGTACAATCGTATATATAAATGATTACACTAAGTGTTCTAAAAGAAAGCCGGCAAAACGAGAGACGCGTTGCTCTTACCCCGGATGTGGCAAAACAGCTGATAAAAAAAGGCTTTGAAGTTGTTGTTCAAACCAACGCCGGAAATGGGTCGTATTTTTCAGATGAAAGCTATCAGGCCGCAGGCGCTATCATAGCCACTAGCAGCGAGCAGTTGTTCCAAAGTGATGTCTACCTGAAGGTTAATGTGCCAACGCTCGAAGAGGTGGCAAGCATGAAAGAAGGTGCCGTGAGTATCTCTTTACTCTACGCTTATACACAGCCCGCTTTGGTAGAGGCGTTCAATAAGCGCAGGATCAGCTCATTTGCGATGGACGCAGTGCCGCGCATTTCCAGGGCGCAGAAAATGGACGCCCTTAGCTCACAGGCAAATATTGCAGGATACAAAGCTGTTATTGCAGGGGCCGAGCGTTTAGGAAAGATATTTCCTTTAATGATGACTGCTGCCGGCACCATTACCCCAGCTAAGGTGCTTATTTTTGGAGCGGGAGTTGCAGGCCTGCAGGCCATAGCAACAGCTAAAAGGCTTGGCGCAGTGGTAGAGGTGTCAGACGTACGACCCGAAACCAAAGAACAGGTAGAGTCCCTGGGAGGACGTTTCCTTGCAGTTGAGGGAGCTGATGAGGTAAAAACGGAAGGCGGATATGCGCGGGAAGTATCGGCCGGGTTCCTCGCAAAACAACAGGAGCTTATCAGGCAAAAAATAAAAGATGCAGATCTTGTAATTACCACGGCCCTTGTGATGGGTAAGAAGTCTCCGATTCTGGTAACTGAAGAAATGGTGCAATCTATGAAAGATGGGTCCGTTATAGTAGATATGGCTGTAGAGTCTGGTGGTAATTGTGCGCTTTCAGAGCGCGGCCAGACGGTGGTGAAACATGGCGTAATAATCATAGGGGAGGATAATCTGCCATCTTTACTGCCTGTAAACTCAAGCCAGCTGTATGCAGTAAATATTTCAACTCTCTTATTGCATCTGACATCTGCCGAGGGCTTTAAATGGGAAATGGACGAAGAGATAACGGCCGGAGCTCTAATAACTCATCAGGGTGCGCTTGTTCATGCTTTTACCCGTTCAATACTTCAAAGAAGCTAAATAATTAAAAAATAAAGTTATGTCAATCGACGCATTAATACTCCTTTTATATGCCCTTGTACTTGCAAGCTTCCTTGGCTTCGAGCTCATTAATAAAATACCGCCCACGTTGCACACCCCGCTTATGTCGGGCTCCAATGCTATATCCGGCATTACTATCGTTGGGGCAATACTTGCTTCTAACGAATTAGGGTACACACAGTTAAGCAAGTGGCTGGGAATGGCAGCCCTAATATTAGCCACCATTAACGTGGTCGGGGGTTATGCAGTTACCGACCGTATGCTCAAAATGTTTAGAAAGAAATAATTGTACCTGATAATTACTTAAAATGAAATTTATATTACCACTGGCCTATTTAATAGCATCTATCCTGTTCATTGTAGGTATGAAGATGATGGGCCGAACACAAAAGGCCCGAAAAGGCAATATAGTATCTGCCATAGGTATGTTCATTGCTATTATAGCTACCGTATTGCAGGTAGAAGCTATCAGTCTTGTTGNNTAATATGCGTTGTAATAGGATCAGCTATAGGAATGATCATTGCAACAAAGGTAGAAATGACGCAAATGCCCGAGGTTGTTGCGCTGTTTAATGGTTTTGGGGGGCTTGCCTCTCTTGTCGTAGCCCTGTCAGACTTTTGGCTTAAGACGCAGGAAAACTATATGGACCTGGATGCCGTAAGCGGCATTGCTGTATCACTTAGTATTCTCATCGGAGGCGTAACGTTCACAGGCTCTGTAATAGCTTACCTTAAGCTAAGCACCAGAATATCCGGCAATTCTATTGTCTTCAAGGGACAGCACCTTATCAATCTGCTTCTGCTTTTGTCAGCTCTTGCATTTATTGTTCTAAGCCTGTTAGACTACACTACACCTGTTTATATCCTCCTGCTTGTTGCTATAGCTCTGTTGCTCGGAGTACTTACCGTAATCCCTATTGGCGGTGCCGATATGCCGGTTGTTATATCACTTTTAAACTCCTACTCGGGTATAGCAGCATGTACCACCGGTTTTGTGCTAAATAATAGTGTGCTTATTGTTGCAGGCGCTTTGGTAGGTGCTTCAGGTATTATCCTTACACAAATAATGTGCAAAGCAATGAATCGTTCGCTAGCAAATGTATTATTAGGCGGATTCGGACAAACGACTGCTACGGCTGTAGCGGGAGGCTCTGATATTACTGTAAAAGAAGTCGGGGTAGAGGAGGCAGCACAGATATTTGATTCAGCCTCTTCCATTATTGTAGTGCCCGGTTATGGTATGGCCGTTGCGCAAGCTCAACATGCCATCCGCGAACTCAGCGAACTTTGCGAAAAAAGGAATATCAACTTACGCTTTGCTATACATCCTGTTGCGGGACGTATGCCAGGTCATATGAACGTATTGCTGGCCGAGGCAAACATCTCTTACGACAAGCTGGTAGAAATGGAAAGTATCAACGATGATTTTAGCAATACCGACCTCGTTTTTGTGGTAGGAGCCAACGATGTTGTTAATCCGGCTGCTCACACCAATCCCGCAAGCCCTATTTATGGCATGCCTGTATTAAATGTAGAAAAGGCTCAAACCGTGATAGTAAGCAAGCGAAGCATGGGGAAAGGCTATGCAGGTATCGAAAACGAGCTTTTTGGATATCCAAACTGCTTAATGCTTTTTGGCGATGCCAAACAGACCATTACCAGGCTGGTAGGAGAATTGAAAGAACTCTAGAGAGCTGAAGATAGAAAAGCCTGATTACAAAAAAGAGGGATAACGCTGGTATCAGTGTTATCCCTCTTTTTGAAGTGTTCCCGACGAGATTCGAACTCATATCATCAGAACCGGAATCTGACATTCTATCCATTGAACTACGGGAACAAATAGAATGGCAAATATAGGTATTCGCCATGCCTGCCGCAATTCTTATTTAAACATTAAATCTGAAGTGCATAATGTCGCCATCTTTCACAACGTAGGTTTTTCCTTCCACGCTAAGCTTCCCGGCTTCCTTGCAGGCACTTTCAGATCCAAGGGCTATAAAATCCTCGTACTTAATAACCTCTGCACGAATAAAGCCCTTTTCAAAGTCGCTGTGAATAACTCCGGCAGCCTGAGGGGCCGTAAAGCCTTCGGTTATCGTCCATGCTCTTACTTCCTGAACGCCGGCGGTAAAATAAGTTGCCAGATTAAGCAGTCGGTACGCGGTTTGTATAAGGCGGCTTACGCCCGACTCTTCAAGGCCCAGGTCCTGAAGAAAGAGTTGCCGTTCTTCATAGCTTTCAAGTTCGGCAATTTCAGATTCAATTTTAGCAGAAATAATTAGCACTTCCGCATTTTCCTCTCTTACCCCTTCTCTAACCTGCTCCACATACTTATTGCCATTTTTAACAGACGCTTCGTCCACGTTACATACATACATTACGGGCTTTTCGGTAAGCAGAAACATATCGGCTATATACTCCTTATCTTCTTCGCTTATAGGGGCCGTACGCGCAGATTTGCCTGCTTCCAGGTGGGCTTTTATTACGTTAGCCACTTCATAGGCCTTTTTGGCGTCTTTGTCGCCACCGGTCTTGGCCATCTTTTCAACCTTTTGTATCTTTTTTGACACTGTTTCAAGGTCTTTAAGCTGCAGTTCCGTATCAATAATTTCCTTGTCGCGTATCGGATCTACAGATCCGTCTACATGCACCACATTAGGGTCGTCAAAGCAGCGCAGCACGTGTATGATTGCGTTGGTAGCCCGTATGTTTCCCAGAAACTGATTGCCCAGCCCTTCGCCTTTGCTAGCACCTTTTACAAGGCCGGCAATGTCGACTATCTCGATAGTATTGGGCACAATGCGATTAGGGTTCACCAGTTCGGCAAGCTTGGTAAGCCTGTCATCAGGAACGGTAATAACACCCACATTGGGTTCTATAGTACAAAAAGGAAAATTGGCAGCCTGTGCCTTTGCGTTAGATAAGCAATTAAAAAGAGTCGATTTTCCTACGTTGGGCAAACCAACAATGCCGCATTGTAAAGCCATGTATTATAAAAAAGAATAAGATTAAAAATTTAAATTAGCTTCCTGCCGTCTTTTTATTGGACATGTGTTCGCCTTTATGAAACTTGTAGCCAATTAATTTATAAGCAAGTTTAGCCAGGGTATATTCAGAAAGAGTACTGCCTTCCATCGGGGCACACTCCACTATATCAAAGCCTACCACATTGCGCTCACTAAATACCTGGCGTAAAAATTCAAGTGTTTCTACCCAAAGCAAGCCATTAGGTTCGGCGGTGCCTACTGCTGGCATAATAGAAGGGTCAAAGCCATCAGCGTCAATGGTAATATACACTTCATTGCCAAGTTTATACAACAGCTCTTCTCCCCATAAGGGATTATTGCGTATTTCGTGTGCGTAAAACGTGTGGATACTAGCCGATTTCTTGATAAGCTCGGCTTCCTCACGGCATTGAGCCCTGATACCGGCCTGGCAAAGGTCTAAACCCATTTCGTGTATGCGAGCCATCACCGAAGCATGAGAGTAAATATTGTCATGATAGCTATACCTCAGGTCGGAGTGAGCGTCCAGCTGAAGTACGGTTAAGTCAGGATATTTTTTTGCAAAAGCCTTTACAAATCCATAAGTCACGGTATGCTCAGCACCCAGGCTTACAACAAATTTGTTGTCATTGAGCAAACGTGAAGTTTCCTGCTCTATATAGTCAATAGCATCTTTGTCCACCCTGCCTTCAAAGTCAAGGGCAGCCAGAGTGGCAATTCCCACTTCGTTTACAACTTCTTTATCAGTTTCTTCATCGTAAAACTCAACAAACTGCGATGCATTTACAATAGCGGCCGGGCCTTTCGAAGAGCCCTGAAGGTAGGATGATGTATGTTCGTAGGGAACCTGCTGAACAACTACTTTACTGGTTTTGTAAGCATACAACGATTCATCTTCCAGTCCAAGGAAGTTGTTTTCTGATAAGGCCTTCATATTATATAGAATAATGGCAAAGATAATAAATAAGTGGTGCCTGTATATAAAAGAAAAACCATTCTGCAATAACAGAATGGTTGAAAATATTTCTAAGCCCTTAGGTTAAGAGGCTGATTAAATGTCGAATGAAAAGTCGTCGTTTATTTTTCCTGGCTCAGGGTTTTCAGATTGTTCATATCTTTTTTCAACCACATCCTGATGAGCTTTAATATACTCTACTGTATCTTTCAGTCCTTCGCTGAATTTTTCAAAATCTTCTTTATATAAAAAGATCTTGTGTTTAACAAATACGCCATCTTCAAGACGCTTTTTACTCTCAGTAACTGTGATGTAATAGTCGTTAGACCGTGTTGCTTTTACATCAAAGAAATACGTACGTTTCCCGGCTCTTACTTTCTTCGAAAAAACCTCTTCGCGCTCTTTTTGTTCAAAATCTCCCATTGTAATGTTAAAGTTTCGTGGGGGTAAATATATTGTAATAATTTATAGTAAGCAAAACAAAAGTTTTGATTTTTAGTGTTTTCACTTTTTACTGCTCGCGTTCCTCCAGCTGTTGCTTTTCAAACAAGTCCTTATAGGAGCCTTTCAGGTTCATGAGTTGCTGGTGGTTACCCTGCTCTATTATTTTGCCCCGGTCCAGCACAATAATTCTGTCGGCATTTTTAATGGTTGACACTCTGTGCGAAATGATGATACTTGTTTTGCCCTGCATAACTCTACCCAGGTTATTAAGTATTTCTTCCTCGGTTTTAGTATCAATGGCCGAAAGGCAGTCATCTAAAATGAGGAGCTGAGGTTTTTTTATGAGAGCCCTTGCTATAGACACCCTTTGTTTCTGACCTCCCGAAAGCGTAATGCCGCGTTCGCCCAGCATAGTATCAAAGCTTTTTTCAAAAGCTATAATATTGGAGTATACAGCTGCATCTTTGCTAGCCTGTACCACATCGTCCATATTGAGTGTATCCTTACTGAAAGCGATGTTGTTTGAAATGGTTTCAGAGAACAAGAACACTTCCTGAGGAACAAAGCCCACCTGACTGCGATAGGAATTAAGGTTTAGCCGCTCTACAGCGTGCCCGTCAATCAATACACTGCCTGCGGTAGCATCATACATGCGCAGTAAAAGGTTGGCAATTGTTGACTTACCCGATCCTGTGCGTCCTATAATTGCCAGAAACTCGCCGGGCTTCACATCAAAACTCACATTTTCAAGCGCTTTGATACCGGTATCGGGATAAATAAAGGAAACGTTTCTGAACTCAACCTGACCCCGAAGCTTCAACGCAGGGCTAAGGGGCGACTGAATTTCGGGCCTGGTAGTTAAAAACTCGTTGATCCGTTTTTGCGAAGCTGCTGCTCTTTGTACAAGCGATGTAACCCACCCTAGCGACATCATGGGAAAGGTAAGCAGATTAACATACATGATAAATTCGGCTATATTACCTGCGGTTATGTTTCCGGCCATAACTTCCATGCCGCCTACATAAATAGTAATTACGGTACTAAGGCCCGCCAGTAACAAAATAGTGGGCTGGAAAACAGCCTGCACCTGAACCAGATTGAGTGAACTGGTTTTATATTCTTCGCTTTCACCGGCAAATTGATTACGTACATTATCTTCACGCCCGTAAGCTTTTATAAGACGTATACCCGAGAGATTTTCCTGTACAAAGCCAGACAACCTGGAAAGCTGTTGCTGTATGAGCTCGCTTCGCGCACTTATAATGCGGTGCACATTGTAAATAACAAAGGCCATAATTGGCAGGGGCAGCAAACTGTACACTGTAAGTTTAAGGTTTACTCCAACCATGGCTACGATAATAAGAATAAAAAGAACGGTAGTGTTAATGGTATACATAATTGCCGGCCCTGCATACATGCGCATTCGGCTAACATCTTCCGTAACTCTGTTCATAAGGTCGCCCGTATTATTGCGCCTGTAAAAGCTCATGGAGAGAGCTTGATAATGAGCGTAGATTTCATTTTTGATATCATATTCTATGTGCCTGGACATAACAATGATTGTTTGCCTCATAAAGAACAAAAATATTCCTCTCAGAAGGGCCAGCATAAGTACGGTGGCCCCAAAAAGTAAAAGACTGGAACTGAAAATGCGGTAAACTTGCTCCTGCCGTTCAAAACCCGAAAAAAGCCTGAAAATAGTAATGTTTTCATTAACCAAATCGAACGCTATGCGAATTACTTTTGCAGGCAGTACGCCAAATATATTGGATATGACTACAAAAATAACACCCGGTATGAGGCGCCAGCGGTATTTATATAAGTATTTGTTGAGGTATGCCAGTTCTTTCATAGTGGGACCAGAAGGCCAAAAGTAAATATTTTACTTAGAAGCCGTTTAACTGCAAAGTCATTATAACGCGTTTAAACACTTATAAGTCTGATGAAGAGGCATATCGGAACGGATTCTCCTGCATATCATTCTCGGCTAAAAAAGGGGCTTAACTGTATTAGCCCCTTTAGTTAATGTTGGCCTCGTTCAACCACTCTTCCCGTTCTGATCTGAGTTATTTAACAATCACCGGATGTTTGTCGCACATGGATGAACTTAAAAGTCGACGTCGGCCAGTCGCGAAAGTAGATATCAAAAGAACAGGATTCGGTGGTGAAGGCACTTAATTGTTATCACACCTCGTTCATTTTTGTACGGTAAATTATCTTTAGTGCTCTTACTGTTCGGTATAAGTGGTTTCTTGTCCGTTTTCAGTCAGGCTTGCTTTGTCGGACGCTCTAACGGACCACTGAACTTTACCATCGCTATAGTCGGCAGCCTTGCTTGCTGCAGCCTTTTGATCAAGCTTTAAAAAGCTCCCGTCTTCCTTCAATAAAACAACAAAATGGTCATCGTCATAATTGTAATTTGACACATAAAGGACCTTATCGCCACTTTTATAGACAGAATGTATAGGACTAAGCATAGTTAGCTTTTGCTTTTTCCCCTTGCTTGTAAGCGTCAACCGGCCTTTCTGTTCGTCCAGTACATAGTTGCCCTTTTTGTAAACAGTGTATTCGGATACGGAGGGGTCCTGAGTAAGGGTCTCATCAACCTTGCCGCCTTCTATTTTAGCAAAGTTTTTATTTCCCTGGGTGTATCTGCTCACGCTGTAATTCACACCATCGTCATTTCCTTTATATACCTGCTTTATAAATGCATCGTCAAGGTCGCTTTCTCCCGATAGTTTCTTAAGGTGGTACCTGTCGGCCATAGCACCTTCCGGCTCTTTTCCGTCGGCGTCAAGCATAATGACGCTGTTCTCTGCCACCTTAAGCTTAGATTTAGCCTCGTTATCAAGAGTAATAAAGGAACCTTTTGCGTCCCAGTTAAATTTACCTTTTTCCACAAAGCTGCTTTCCTCTTCAAGGTAAGTATTGAGCAATTCATACGAACCATCATCATCCAACGCAATAATTGAACTGATACCGGGGCAGGAAGCGCAGGGAATAAGGCCCTGATAGGTGCCCTCCCAGTCTAAAGCGTTCTTAGAATTGTGGGCAGTATCAGCAGTGGCCGACTGATTGTTGGTAGTGGTAGAATTGTTGCACGAACTAAGTGCAACAGTAGCTGACAGCCCCAGGAATAACAGTGTTTTTTTCATACTAAAATAGTGTTAATAGGTAAAGGAATGAGTTTCGCAAGCGCACCTGTTGTATAATGTAGTACCAGATTAAAGCAATACGGGCCAGGCCGCCGCTCCAGCTTTATGCATTTATATTATTACAGTAAAGAAGGCGTATTGTTTGAATCCTGCCTCTTGAATAAGTTAATACGGCGCTTTAAATAGATGGCTGGCTTTGTGCCCGAGACGGCCGGTAGAACAGCAGGGCAAGGACGATGATTCTGGATAAGTGCCCGAAACTTTAAACTGCAAGAGTCTTTGTAGAAAAGGGAATCACTCAGGAATAATTTACAGCAGTTGATTTTAATTAAAGCAAAAAAGACAAAACGTACGAACGTTTTGTCTTTCACCCTATTTGATAAAGAGATGCGGTATTATTTGCTATTTACTAGCTCTGTGTATACAGTTTCGCCATTTTTTGTATTAAGAATCCCCTTTTTTTCATTTACTTTCCAGCTTGAATTGTTAGCACTGTACTCGGTATTCTGGCCCGAAGCTGCAGTTTGAGGCAGGCGAAGGGCGATTCCGTCATTGCTTAGCAAAATAACGAAGTTTTCACTGCCGGTGGTGTAATAGCTTACATCTAAGTACTGATTGCCGTTTTTATAGGTATAGTTAACGGGGCTTTGCAAACCGAGTCTTTGCTGTTTTCCTTTTTCAGTTAATACCAGTCCGGCATCTGCCCGTCTCAAGGTATATTGATTATTTCTATACCCTTCGCCTTCGGCAGTTAAAGTGTCTGTACCTGCAGAGGTTTTAAGAGCAGCATACTTTTTTCCGGCAGCAGTATACATGCTTACTTTGTATAGAGTGCCATTCTCGCTTTTATATATCTGGTGAGTTAATGCCTCTGCAATCTCTGCATCATGCGATGCTTTTGCCAGCTGGTAATTAAGCCCCTGTTTCCCTTTTTGCTTTTTTTGATCCTTATCGAGTATGTAAAGCACATTGCCCGTTAGAAGCAAGCTCATTTGGTCCTTGTCATCAAGGGTTACTTTATTACCATCCTGCTTGAAAGCGCCTTTTTCTATGCTGCTTTCCTGGTTACCGAGATACTTCTCTAATTTAACGAAGGTTCCGTCGCTGCCAAGTGATAAAATAATATTGTTACCCGGACAAGACTCGCAGGGTATCATTCCCTGATAGCGGCCGGCTACTTTTTCAATACTTAGGGTAGTGCCCTCGGGTTGCTTATTTGTGTTTGAGACATTGTTGCATGCCGTTACAGCAAGCACACCAATAATTGTTAAGGATAAAATAACTTTTTTCATAGTTTATAAGTTTAGTTGCCCTGCTACTTAAAGAGAGAGGCAGGTAGTTAACGTGACGAAAACAGCGCCTTGCGTAATGCGTTTCTTATTAGGTTACACATGAAGGCCCGTTTTGTTGCAAACGAAGTTAAGGAAGATACGGCAAAGTGAAAGCCCTTTCTAACGAACTGTAAACTAGAATTCAGATGGTTTACTCTTTACGGCCCTATTCCGCAGCATAAAAACATGCATAGTTCTATCAGGACTATCTGATAGAGATATATAGCTATATCAAGGACAAGACAGAAGGCACCTTAGACGTACCTAGAACGTAACTGGTTCGNNCGAACCAGTTACGTTCTAGGTGCGGATTAATACTGTATTGAACAAGCCAGTCCGGATGTTCCTTCACAGTGTTGGTCAGCCTGGTATTGCTTTGTGGAAACAATTGAATAAAAAATTCTTCAAATTTTGTACTTTTGTGCCCTTCCAGGACTAAGTGATGGTCCGGTTGTATTAAATTCATTAGTGTTCAATTTTTCTAAAGGGCATTTGCCTTTAACCGTTCTTTAATATGTTTAACAGAAGACAGCTCAGAGTAAAAGTATTGCAAACCTTGTATGCCTATAATCTTTCGGAAGATAAAAGCTTACGCGTATTCGAAAAAAAACTCCTTGGCAGCATAGATAGCGTGTATGAAATGTACATATGGCTGCTGGCGCTATTGGCGGAAGTTTGTGAGTATACTCTTGTTGATGCTGATGAGCGCGCCAATAAATACCTCCCCAACGAAAGCGATCTTAACGCCAATACACGGCTTCACAATAATAAGTTTATACAGTTAGTTCAAAAGCATCCCGACTTTGAAGCGGGAGTAAAGAAGTATAAGGTAGACTGGAGCTTCGACCCGGAAGTGAAGAAGACTATATTTGATCTGTTAAAAAAATCTGAAGCTTATCAAGCCTATATTAGCAGTGACGATACATCGCTGACGGCAGAAAAAGAGATTATAAAGTATATTTATAAGAAAATAATACGTGTTACTCCGGCGGTTGTCCAGGTGTTTGAAGAACGCTTTATAAACTGGCAGGTTGATAAAGAAATACTGGAAGCCATGATGGCAAAAACGCTTAGTAATTTCCAGAGTGAAAATGTAAGCGACAACAAACTGGCAAAAATAAGCCCCGCATGGGACGAGGATAAGCCCTACATAATAGATCTTTTTAACCGCACCATATCTTTTGACGCCGAGTTTCAGGCTTTCATAACTGACAAAACCCGTAATTGGGAAACTGAGCGTATTGCCCTTGTTGATATTTTGCTTATGAAAATGGCTATCGCCGAGCTCATGTTTTCTTATGAAATACCCGTTAAGGTTACCATGAATGAGTATATTGAAATAGCAAAAGAGTTTAGCACCCCTAAGAGTAATTTATTTATTAATGGTATTTTAGACAAAATTTTAGCCGATCTTAAGAAAGCGGGAAAGATTAATAAGAAAGGCAGAGGTTTAAAAGATTGATACATGAAACATTTTAGATTTATGTGCCTGGCTATAACAGCAATAGCGCTGGTTGCCTGTTCAAACCGGCAGACTCCTGCCACCGTACAGGCTGACACGCCTGCCCAAACAGGCAACGTAACGCCTGCAGGCGATTCAACCTTTGTTTTTGATACCGATACGTATGATTTTGGCACTATAAATCAAGGCGAAAAGGTGTCTTATGATTTTGCATTTACCAATAGGGGCAAAACTCCGTTAATAATAACCGAAGCTTCGGCCACCTGCGGATGTACCGTGCCCGACTATCCGCGCGAGCCGGTTAAACCGAGAGAAAAAGGGGTGGTTACTGTTGTGTTTAACAGCGCGGGGAAAGAAGGTATGCAGAATAAGGTTGTTACCATTAGTTCCAATGCTAATCCATCCACTACAAGATTGTATATTGTGGGCAACATTAAAGCGCAACAGGCGTATAACTAAATAAAAACAAATATATAATGACAGCATCTATTTTATTACAGGCTACAGGCGGGAACCCGATTATGAGTTTTTTACCTATGATCCTGATCCTTGTTGTATTCTACTTTTTTATGATTCGCCCTCAGATGAAAAAAGCAAAAGATCATAAAAAATATGTTGAAGAACTTAAGAGAGGTGATAAGGTAATTACCTCTGCCGGTATTCATGGTAAAATTATTGACATGACGGATACTACCTTCTTAATTGAGGTTGAAAGCGGTGCAAAGATCCGTTTTGATAAGTCGGCTATCTCTTTGGAAGGTTCTAAAGCCCTTAACACCGTAAAGTAATAGTATTTTATGGTTCATCCTTAAGTAAGGTTTGCTAAAGCCGCCTTGCTTAAGGTTTTTCCTGTTATTACGCACAGGCCTTATAAACAACTGGTTATTATGCTAAATCTTTCAAGATCAGAACGACGAAGGCTGACGGTTTTTTTTAGCTGCCTTTTTATAGCCTTTATTACATGGCTCTCTGTGTCCTTAACAGGAAAATATACCTATCAGGTAAGCACTAAGGTGGGGTATGTAGACCCTCCTGAGAATAAAGCTTTTCACCCATTGCAGGAAGACAGCGTAACCATGCAGGTAGAAGGTACCGGCTGGCAGCTCCTTTTTGACAGACTCAGATTTAGCCCCAGGGAAATTAATGTGAGCCTTCGATCGCTTAATATCCGTAACTATGTTGTCTTCTCGAGCCAGTTGAAAGACATCAACCGCCAGTTTGATTCGCATCAAAAGGTTATATATGTTTCTCCCGATACTCTCTTCTTCGACTTTTCTAAGCGCAAGATGAAAAAAGTGCCGGTTAGATTTGTGTATGATCTGTCTTTTAAAAAAAACTATGGAATTTCGGGTCCTATAAAGCTCAGTCCGCGCTATGTTATCATTAATGGAGCGGAAGAAGATTTGCGCAAGATTAATGAATGGCCTACAAGCCGTTTGGTAATGCAGGATGTAAATGCCGATATAACTGCCAGAGTGGGCCTGGCCGTGGCGCGTGAGGGCAATATTGATATTTATCCGCAGCATGTGCGGGCGGATATACCGGTAGATGTATTTTCTGAAAAAGAGATTGAGGTGCCTATTAAAGTCTTGAATACGCGAGGCCGCGATGTGAAGCTTTTGCCCGAGAAGGCAAAGGTAGTGGTGCTCGCTTCGCTTAACCGGTATCCGGCTATTGAGCGCGACTCCTTTGTTGTAAGCGTTGATCTGCAAAAATGGATGCAGCATGGGTATCGGCAATTGCCCCTGGTAATAAATAAATATCCCGCCTTTAGCAAAATGGTAAGGGTGGAGCCTCAGGTGGTTGACTTTTATATTAAATAGCTATGCTTAAAGTTGGAGTTACCGGTGGCATGGGGAGTGGAAAAACAACAGTGTGCAGGATATTTGAAGTGCTGGGTATACCCGTTTATTATTCGGACGAACGTAGTAAGGCTTTATTAAATACGGATGTATCTCTGATAGAACAGCTGCGTAGCCGCTTTGGGCACGACATCTATACCCGCGACGGTGTTATTGACAGGCGTAAACTTGGCGCAAGGGTTTTTGCTGATGAGGCTGAGCTGAACGCCTTGAATGCGCTCGTTCATCCGGCGGTGTTTAAAGATTTTGACAACTGGGCCCTGCTTCAGCGGGCACCCTATGTGCTTAAGGAAGCGGCTATTTTGTTTGAAAGCGGTTCGTACCTTGATTGCGATTATACTATACTGGTCAAAGCTCCTGCTGCATTGCGTATGGAGCGTGTTATGCTACGCGACGGCCTGACCGGCGAACTGGTACAGCAGCGTATGGACAGACAAATGAGCGAAGAGGAAAAAGAAAGGATGGCAGACTTGTTTATCAATAATGACGGAAAAGAGTTGCTTATCCCTCAGGTTTTACGCCTTCACGAGTTGTTTATGAAGAAAGCAGGGTTTAATGGCTGATAGTGGATTTTTGACGTTTGACGAATATGGCCTGTACTGTAAAGCAGGCGACTTTTATCTTGATCCTCAAAAGCCTGTTTTGAGGGCTGTAATATCTCATGCCCATGGCGATCATGCCTGCCCGGGCAATATGCATGTTTACTGTACTCCCGGAACGGCTGATGTTATGAAGCTTAGGCTTAAAAAGAATGCCGGCTTACAGTTTTATCCCTTTCCGTATGGCGAAACTTTTGAGGTAAACGGTGTTGGCCTTACGTTTTATCCTGCAGGTCATATAATGGGCTCGGCGCAGGTACTTCTTGAACACGGCGGTTGCCGATATTTATATACTGGCGACTTTAAGCTTCAGGAGGACGATACCTGCGAGCGCTTTGAGTTTGTGAAAGCTGACGTGCTTATTACCGAGTCTACCTTTGCCAATCCAGAGGTGAAGCACCCTGGGGCTGAAGGCGAGATTGCCAGGCTGAATGATTTTAAACATAATGTATTGCTGGGTGCTTATGCACTGGGCAAAAGCCAGCGCCTTACGCGTCTTATTAATACTTATTGCCCTGGCCGCAAGGTGTTGCTGCATCATTCTATTATGCCTCTGGCTCGCTTATATGAAAGTCATTCGTTTAAACTGGGCCCGTTCGAAGCGTATAATCGCAAGCTGATGAAAATGCCGGATTCGGGTTTGGTATATATTGTGCCGCCGCTTACTTTTAACTGCTATTACCGGGCTACAGGGGTGCTTAGGGCTTTTGCATCCGGCTGGAAAAGGCTTCAGCAGGGAAACGATATTGATCTTTACATTTCTGACCATGCCGACTGGGACGATATCCTGCACACTATAAAACAAGTTGAACCTGCCGAAATATGGACTCTCCATGGCGATGGCAGGTACATAAGCGAGCATTTTTCGGCACGTGTGCCTGTAAAATCTTTGTGCTAATGAATGTGCATAAAGAAGCCTGCAAGTGCAATGCTGGTGCCGAGTAAAATAGCAATTAGCTTTTTGCGGTTAAAATGATGATCTACATTGGATTCAAATAGAATAGTGGTGGATATATGAAGGAATATGCCTATCACAACAGCCATGATGCGGCCAAAGTATTGCTGCAGGTTACCTATGCTGCTGGTGCTTATGCCCGCACTTAGCAAATAGCCCATAGGAGACATGAGGGCAAACAGTACGAGCATAAACAGAATGCGCTTTTTACTCTGTGCGCTTTGAAGCAGAATGCTTGCCAGTGCAAAAGCGGCAGGTATATGATGCAGGGCTATGCCAAACAACAGCTCGTTCTGGTGCGACTGTACTAGGGGCATTCCTTCCAGAAAGGCATGCAGGCATAGGCTGATCATGATTCCTATGGGGAAGGTGTGGTGGCTGTGACCATGGGCGTGTGTATGGAAATGTCCGTGCTCTACGCCATGTGAAAATTGCTCTAGAATTACCTGAAACAGGAAGCCAGCAAGTATAAACAAGCCTATGTTATGGTCTTTCACGCTATACACTTCGGGTATAAGGTGCAATACCGTAATGGCAAAGAGGTAAGCCCCGCTGAAAGACAGTATTAATTTAAGGTAGGTCTGGTCCTGACGTTTGATGAAAAAGATGCTTGCCCCACCTAAAAAGCAACTCAAAAAGAGTACTGCTAACTTCCAAAACTCCATAGATCTTTCATATATAACTGGTAAAAAACAGTGCCTGTGATAGAGCCTATAAGACTGCCTAGCAAGGCGCCCGCAAAAATATCAAGCGGGAAATGAACGCCCACATACACCTGCGCAAATGCTATGCTTGCCGCCCAAAGCAACCCAAGGGGTAAAATGGGTTTCCAGCTTTTAAAAAAAACGGTGATAAGGAACACTGCCAGGGCAAAATGGTTGGTGGCATGGCTAGACGGAAAGCTGTAGCCGGTTCCACAGGCTACAAGGCTGTTAATTTCCTGATTGAAACCGGGTTCGTTGCAGGGTCTCAGCCGTCCGGCCAGAGGTTTTATAAGAGATGAGCTGGTAAAGTCGGAAAGTGCAAACGTTAGGAGGAGAAACAGGATGCACAGGTAGCCTGCTTTGCCATAATGCCTGGGCAAAAATACTATAAGAAATAAATAGAGGGGTGCCCAGAAATATCGATTGCGCAGCAAAGGCATCAGCCAGTCGAAGAACGCGTTGGATAAACCCTGATTTATTCCAAGAAAAAGCTGGTGGTCAAATTGTATAAGCTGATTAAACATGGGCTTTGGTGCAAATAAGTATTAACCTGTCTGATGTATCTGCATGGTAGGGAGCAAGGCTGTAGTCGCCAAAGCAACGGCTTATTTTAAATCCGCTTGCTGAAAATAGTTTTTCAAAGTCTGCAAACCTGAATGCAGCTACCTTTTCCTGGTAAAAATGCTCTTCGCCTTCGTGCTTAAAGCTTATGCTCTTTATGATTTTGCCGTCGGCTATCTCCTTCTTGATGTTGAAATCTATCCCGCTGAGTGTTTTGCTTTCGGAAGGGACAAGGTCTTTCAGGATTTTATGGGTATTAAAATAATCTAGTATCAGTAAGCCTTCGGCCTTTAATGACTTTCTGAACGAAACTAGTGCGTCTATGTGGTCCTTATCTGTATCAAAGTATCCGAAGCTTGTAAAAAGATTGAAGGCGGCTTCGAAGTAATTGATGTGAAGAAGCTTACGCATATCGTGTCTGTAAAAGTGCAGATGCTCATTTTCAAATTGCTGAGCATGGGCAATGCTGCTGTACGAAAGATCGATGCCTGTGACGTCGTATCCTTTTTTATTAAGGTAAATAGAATGGCGCCCCCGGCCACAGGCTATATCGAGCACTCTGGCACCTGGCGCAAGCTGTAAATGTTGTGCTAAATTGTCGATGAAATACTGAGCTTCCTGGTTGTTTCGGTTTTGGTAAAGTATATGATAATAAGGGGAGTTAAACCAGTTTTGATACCACTTGTCGGCCATGATGCAAAATTTACAATGTTGCAAATATAGGGAAAGCTTTTTAAGTAGAAACTCAAGCCCGGAACTAATTTTCGATATACCGGTTTTTGTTGCGTGTAAATCATTTATTCCTAGATTTGTCTATCTAAAACTGCTAAAATGACGTTAATTAAATCGATCTCCGGAATCAGAGGCACTATTGGAGGTTTGCCCGGCAATGCCCTTACTCCTGTAGATATTCTAAAGTTCACTGCTTCATTTGGTAAATGGGCTGTTGAAAAGAGCAAGAGGAATAAAATTGTGGTTGGCCGCGACGCCCGCATTTCGGGCGAAATGGTGAGCAACCTGGTTATAGGAACTCTCCAGAGCATTGGTATTGATGTAGTTGATTTAGGTTTATCTACAACTCCGACGGTAGAGATCGCTGTAACCGGTGAAAATGCGGCGGGTGGTATTATCATCACAGCAAGTCATAACCCAAAGCAATGGAATGCACTGAAGCTTCTAAATGCCGACGGCGAGTTTATAAATGATGCAGAAGGCAAGATGGTACTGCAGATGGCTGAACGCGAGGACATGGAGTATGCTGAAGTGGATATGCTGGGTAAAGTAAGCAGGGATACTTCTTATCTGCAAAAGCATATCAATCAGATACTTGCTCTTCCTCTGGTAGATGTAGAAGCTATACGTAAGGCTAAGTTTAAAGTGGCAATCGATTGTGTTAACTCTACGGGCGGCATCTTTGTTCCTGCCCTACTTAAGGCTTTAGGCGTAGATACCGTGTATGAATTATATTGTACTCCTGATGGTCATTTTCCTCATAATCCTGAGCCTCTTCCTGAAAATCTGGTAGCGCTGTCGCAGGAAGTTGTATCGAAAAAAGCTGATTTGGGTATTGCGGTTGATCCCGATGTTGACAGGCTTTGCTTTGTATGCGAAGACGGAAAGATGTTTGGCGAAGAGTATACGCTGGTAGCTATTGCCGATTATATATTGAGGCATACGCCGGGCAACACGGTTTCTAACTTATCGTCTACCCGCGCACTTAGGGATGTNNGATGTAACCGAGGGCTTTGGCCTTCGATACAGCGCGGCTGCCGTGGGCGAGGTTAATGTGGTTACCAAAATGAAGGAGACCAACGCTGTAATAGGCGGCGAGGGTAACGGAGGCGTTATTTATCCGGAGCTCCACTACGGACGCGATGCTTTAGTAGGTATTGCTTTGTTTTTAACTCACCTGGCTCGTACTGGTGTCAGGATTTCTGAGCTACGCCACTCGTATCCGGCATACTTCATCTCTAAAAATAAAATGGTACTTACAGAGGGCATGGATATCGATGGTTTGCTGGCTGCTGTTCAAAATAAATATATAAATCAGCCTCACTCAACCATCGATGGCCTTAAAATAGAATTTGGCAAGCAGTGGGTGCATCTGCGCCGTTCCAATACTGAACCTATTATTCGCATCTATTCAGAAGCCGAATCTGAACGTGCGGCTGAGGAGCTGGCAAAGCGACTCATTGAGGATATGAACATGATTTTGAAAAGCGATAACTAGTTAGAATGAGGGTTTACCTGGATAATGCAGCTACCACTGCAATTGATGAAGATGTATTGCAAACGGTGTATGATATGATGGCGAACCAGTATGGTAATCCATCATCTATACATGCTCATGGCAGGGAAGTGCGTACGGCTGTTGAAAAAGCGCGTAAAACGGTTGCGGGTTTTCTAAATGCTTCTCCTTCTGAGATTTTTTTTACTTCTTCGGGCACCGAAGCCGACAATACAGCCATACGCTGCGGCATTGCTGCAAGCGGGGTCAAGCACGCCGTTACCTCTAAAACAGAGCACCATGCTGTGTTGCATACCCTGGAGTGTATGGAAAAGGCCGGCGACATAAGGCTGAGCTATGTTGATCTGGATGCAAAGGGAAATATAGACCTGGATCACCTTGGCCGGCTGGTTAAAAGCGAACGGAGCTTTGTCTCTATTATGCATGCCAACAATGAAATTGGTACGCTGAACGATATCTATGCCATTGGCGAGATATGCGAGCAGAATGATGCTATATATCATTGTGACACGGTGCAGACCATTGGCCATTTTGAGCATGATGTGCAAAAGCTGAAGGCTAATTTTATAGTATGCTCGGCACATAAATTTCACGGGCCTAAGGGTGTAGGTTTTTTATATGTGAGTCCGCGTCTTAAAATATGTCCGTTTATATATGGAGGTGCGCAGGAGAGGAATATGCGGGGTGGTACCGAAAACGTGTATGGTATAGTAGGATTGGCAAAGGCAATGGAAATAGCTTATGCAGGTATGGATACGCATCGTGTGCACATACAGGGTCTTAAGTTGTATATGATGGAAAAGCTGCAGAACGCTATTGAAGGGGTTGCTTTTAATGGAGAAACTGCCGGGGAAAAAAGTTTGTATACGGTACTGAACGTCTCTTTTCCGGAAACTGAAATGGGCGATATGCTGCTCTTTAATCTTGATATTGCCGGAATCTCTGCTTCGGGGGGAAGCGCCTGCAGTTCCGGTTCAGATATCGGTTCTCATGTGCTTAGCGCTATCGGAGCTCCTAAAGGCCGCCCGTCAGTTCGTTTCTCTTTCAGCAAATATACTACACGCGAGGAAATCGATTATACGGTTGAGCAGCTGGTAAAGGCCTGCGCGTTGTAAATGAAGGCCTTTATTTGTTCTTATATAAAACAGGCGGGCTTTTTAGGTGTTTTCTTAATATAAAACATAAAAATCCTACCTATGAGAATGAATGATGATATGCCTTTGAATACTTCGGACAAGGATCTGGATTTCGGGCGACCACACAAGGATACAGGCTTTACTGGCAATTTGAAAGAAACGGGCGATTTGCTGGGTAACCGCGATGAACTGAATGCTGACGATATGCTGGTGGAACATGATATGACCCCCGGAGATCAGGGCGATGTAATGGCTGATACCGGCAGGGATGACGACGAGGAGTTAATGGGTGATGATACGCTGGTTGATGACGATGATGAGCTTCTTGATGATGATCTGCTGGACGATGAAGAGGGCGATATGCTTATTGACGATGAAGATGAAGTGCTGGACGATGACCTTATGGTAGATGATGATGACGAGGCGCTGGATGATGGCCTTGCAGCCGACGATGATATTGAAGAGGATATTACCAGCGGAGCGTTGGTAAACGATGACGACAGTGCAACTGGCAGAAGATCTTTAGGTGCTGACGGACGTATTGAAAGACGTCATAAGGGTGGTATATTGAACCATGATCCCGGAACCGGCGGCGTAACAGGAATTTAAGAAAGTTGGTTTAGTAAAAAAGAGGCGTTAAGCCTCTTTTTTATTTGTTACGAATGCATCATCCGTATAAACGTGGATAGCCGCTGTTTGAGTTCTTTTCGTGCTACAATGAAGTCAAGGAAGCCGTGCTCCAGCACAAACTCTGCGGTTTGAAACCCTTTGGGCAAATCTCTTTTAATCGTTTCTTTAATAACTCTTGGGCCTGCAAAGCCTATAAGGGCTCCTGGCTCGGCAATATTTATATCTCCAAGCATGGCAAACGAGGCTGTTACTCCGCCTGTTGTTGGATCGGTCATGAGAGAAATATAGGGTATTTTGGCTTTGCTTAATAAAGCAAGTTTGGCCGACGTTTTGGCCATTTGCATAAGCGAAAACGCTGCTTCCATCATACGTGCTCCGCCTGATTTAGAGATCATCAAAAAAGGCGTTTTATGCGCTATGCAATAGTCAATTGAACGGGCAATCTTTTCTCCGACTACTGAACCCATAGACCCGCCTATAAAGTTGAAGTCCATACAGGTGATTACGATATCCTGGCCGTCGAGCTTGCCGACAGCCGCTCTCACCGCATCTGTCAAACCGGTTTTTTCAATACTTTGTTCCAGGCGAACGGTGTACTTTTTAGTGTCTTCAAAGTTTAATGGGTCTGCCGAACGCATCGTCGGGAAGAGTTCAGTGAACTCATTATTATCAAATAGTATTGAAAAATATTCTTTGGAACCTATTCGTAAATGGTATCCGCAGTACTGACATACATACTTATTTTCTACCTGCTCAGCATAATGCAGGGGTTTTTTACACTCCGGGCATTTGTTCCATATGCCATCGGGGGCTTCTTTTTTTTCTTGGGTAGAAGTTATAATCCCTTTTTTCTCTCTTTTGAACCAGGCCATATTCATGGAATAAGGGTACAAATAAACGAATTTTTTAACGAATGAAGCGATATAACTGCACGGGCATATATTATATGATCTTTGTCATGCTGATACTCACTGGAAAGTATTAATTTAGTGGCTGTTAATAACATAAATATTATGAATTTAAAGAATTATAAGGGAGTACTCTATGGCGAGGCTGTTCAGGAAATGTTTGAGCAGGCTAAAAAACATCAGTTTGCTTTACCTGCAGTTAATGTAATTAATACCAGTACTATTAACGCTGTAATGGAAACAGCCAAAGCTGTAAATTCTCCGGTGATTATACAATTATCTAACGGTGGCTCTCAGTTTTATGCCGGTAAATCTTTAGATAACACGAACATGAATGCCTGCATATTGGGTGGGGTTTCTGCTGCGCAGCATATTCATTTATTGGCTGAGCATTATGGCGTAGCGGTTATTTTGCACACTGACCATGCTGCTAAAAAACTTCTTCCCTGGATCGACGGATTGCTTTCTTATGGCGAGCGTTTTTATAAACAAAACGGCAAACCTTTATTCTCTTCTCATATGCTTGACCTTTCTGAAGAGTCTATTGAAGAGAATATGGACATCAGTAAGAAATACCTTGAGCGTATGAAAGAAATGGGTATGACTATAGAAATCGAACTGGGTGTTACAGGTGGTGAAGAGGATGGTGTTGATAATACAGATGTGGACAGTTCTCGTTTATATACTCAGCCTGAAGAAGTTGCTTATGCTTACAGTCAGCTGAGCAGTGTGAGTCATCGCTTTACAATTGCTGCTGCCTTTGGTAATGTGCATGGCGTTTACAAACCTGGTAACGTTAAACTTCAACCTGTCATTCTTAAAAACTCACAGGAATATCTTAAAAAAGAATTTAACCTGAGCGGCGAAAAGCCAATCAACTTTGTATTCCATGGTGGTTCTGGTTCTTCTCAGGAAGAGATTAAAGAGGCTATCTCTTATGGTGCGGTTAAGATGAATATTGATACAGATATGCAGTTTGCATTCTGGGAGGGCATCAGAGATTATTACAAAAAGAATGAAGGGTACCTTCAAACTCAGATTGGTAACCCTGAAGGAGAAGATTCTCCAAATAAGAAATACTATGATCCTCGTACATGGTTACGTAAAGGTGAGGAGACCTTTGTTAAACGCTTAACAAAGGCGTTTGAAGATCTTAACTGTATTGATGTAAACGGAAGACTTTAAGTTTTTTATATTTGTAAAAGCCACTCTTATAAGGGTGGCTTTTTTTTTACCTGTTTGTTTACACTATGTCTTGTACCCTAAATTTAGTTCGTATTATAAAAGTAGTCCGTACACAGGACCTTCAGCAAGTCTTTGCCGTGAGAACGGCTGTCTTTGTCAAAGAGCAGAACTGCCCGACAGACCTGGAATGGGAGTTTGAGGATGAGTCGGTACACTTTTTGGCTCTGGTTAATGATGAACCTGCCGGCGCTGCAAGATGGCGAAAAACGGATCAGGGCTTTAAGCTCGAGCGCTTCGCTGTGTTGAAAGGCTTTAGAGGTATAGGTGTAGGAGAGGCGCTTGTGAAAGCTGTCCTTGCTGACCTCCCTCAAGAGGCAAAGGTAGTTTATTTGCATGCACAGCTTCACGCAGTCGGATTCTATGAGAAACTCAACTTTGTAAAAGAGGGGCCCGAGTTTGAAGAGGCGGGCATCATGCACTATAAAATGCGGCTTCAAACAGACGCTACCTTGTCTTAAGTGCCGTCTCATCAAGCCTTTCTAACCGCCTGAAGGGGGTTTGTTTAAAGATCCTCCAGTTGCTTCTTTAGTTGGGTCTGGCGTCATCGTTTGCCGGTTAAACGGCCGTATAATTAAACGTATGCCCCGGTCGTAACTGAAGTAGTTCCATACCCAGTTTACAAGCACGACAATCCGGTTTCTGAAACCCACCAGGCTCATTAAGTGTACGAACATCCATACGAACCAGGCAAAAATGCCCTGGAATCTGATCTTACCTAAATCGACAACTGCCCGGTTCCTGCCAACCGTTGCCATGGAGCCCTTATCTTTATAAACAAAAGGAATAAGCTCTTCTTTATTTATGAGTCTTATAATGCTTTTAGCCAGATGCCTGCCCTGCTGCATAGCTACAGGAGCCACGCCAGGGTGCCCGTTTGGATAGTCCTTAGTAGACATGGAAGCTACGTCACCGATAGCAAAAAGATTGTTGTAGCCATCAACCCGATTAAACTCGTCGACTTTGATACGCGTACCACGGGTAATAAGCTCCTGCTTGATTCCTTTTGGAACATCCCCCATAACCCCCGCAGACCAAAGCACCGTTTTGGTGACTATAGCCTGCCCGTTTGAAAGTACAAGTGTATTTCCGTCGTAGGAGGATACTTTAATATCCGTTAATACAGTTACTCCAAGTTCTTCCAGAAAATCCTTAGCGCTTTTTTGAGCCTGTTTTGACATTGGTCCGAGAACCACGGGCGATCCTTCAACAAGATATATTTGCATATCATCTATGTTCAGCTCGGGATAGTCTTTTTTCAGAACATGGCGTTTAAGTTCGCCGAGGGCTCCGGCAAGTTCCACACCCGTTGGTCCGCCACCGGTTACTACAAAGTTAAGCAAGGCGGCTTTCCTAACCGGGTCTGGTTCTGTAAGTGCCTGTTCAAGATTCTGGAGGATTAAGCTGCGAAGGTTTAATGACTCAGGAACTGTCTTCATTGGCATTGCGAAATGCTCAAGCTCTTTAGACCCAAAGAAATTAGATGTGGAGCCGGTGGCAATCACCAGGTAATCATAGCTAAAATTTCCTATGCTTGTCTCAATGGTATTGTTATCAGGATTTATTTTAGTGACTTCCGCATTCCTGAAAATAAGATTGCTTTGGCCCTTAAAGATTTTTCGTAAAGGATATGCAATAGAATCGGCTTCAAGCCCGCCTGTAGCTACCTGGTAAAGCAAGGGCTGAAAGGTATGATAGTTATGCTTGTCAAACATCCATATGTCCACTTCCTTGTTCCTGAGCTTCTTTGCTAGTTCAATCCCTCCAAACCCCCCGCCTATGATGATCACTCTTGGAAATCTTACTGAGCCTTCACGTGTATCCATAATTAATCTTTATTTAATACTTATTAACCATCAGCGGGTGTAAATGTTATGGAAATCTTTAAACAAACAAGGCCTGTGTTCTTAAGAACACAGNNTAAAGATAAAGCCGTCTATCTGGTTTCGGCAGATCCTGTTTTGCTCTTTGCAGGAAGGGATTTTTTTGTTCTTATTAGTTCAACAACAAAGGGTGTTGCTACAAATAATGAAGAATAGGTACCAAATACAACCCCGATAAGCATCGCAAAGGAGAACCCTCTTAGTATTTCACCACCGAATATAAAGATGATAATCAATACGGCAATAACACACACACCGGTAATAACCGTACGGCTAAGGGTACTGTTGAGCGCGTTATTGATTACAGTAGGCATATCCTCGTCTTTCGAGTGATGCTGGTTAAGGTACTCTCTAACTCTGTCGAATACAACTACTGTATCGTTAATTGAGTAGCCCATTACTGTTAATATTGCAGCAATAAACTGCTGGTCGATGTCTAGTGAGAAAGGTAGTATACCGTTAAACAGGGAGAAGATTGCTAAAAGGACTAATACGTCGTGCGCAAGAGCAACAATGGCTGAGGCACCAAATTCCCATCTTTTAAATCTTATAAGTATATATAAGAATATGATAATGATCGAGAAGATAACTGAATATACCGCTGATCTTTTAATGTCCTTAGCAATAGTGGGACCTACCTTTTGTGCATCTTTAATGATGTAATTAGGGTTGATTTCCTTAAGTCCTTTGTTAAGCTTTCCGCTTACTACAGCTTCTCCTTGTTCGGTGTCATTATCTACCATGTAAGAGGTAGTAATTTTAACCTGATTGCTTGATCCAAAGGTTTTAACTTCAGGCGCCACACCAAAATTGTCAAGCAATACACTTCTTACATCATCTGTTGATACCGGTTTGTCAAACTCTACGAAGTAGGAACGTCCGCCCTTGAAGTCGACACCAAGGCTGAAACCGCGAGTGAACATGGAAACTATACCTGCAAGTATGATAATTCCGGAGAACAGATAGAATTTCTTCCTGCCTGTAATAAAGTCGAAAGAAGATCCCTTAAACAGGTTTTCAGTTAACTTCGTTGAGAAGCCTATTGACTTTTCTCTTTTTAACATCCATTCAAACACAAGACGGCTGATAAATATTGCAGAGAACAGGGAAGTAATAATACCTAGCATTAACGTGGTAGCGAAGCCAAGAATTGGTCCGCTGCCAAAAGTATACAATACTACCCCTGTAAGGAAGGTAGTGATATTTGAGTCAAGGATAGATGACATTGCTTTGCTGTACCCTTCGCTGATAGCAATACGCATGCTTCTCCCCTCAGCCAATTCCTCCCGTATACGTTCGTAAATAAGTACGTTTGCATCGACGGCCATAGCAAGAGAAAGAACGATACCCGCTATACCCGGAAGAGTAAGCACGGCTCCCAATGATGCCATGATTCCCATCAGGAAGAACAGGTTGACGATTAAGGCAATGTTTGCTACCCAGCCTGCCTTGCTGTAATAGCCGGCCATAAAGAGAAGAATAACTAACATACCTACCGCAGTAGATATTAATCCCTTGTTGATTGATTCGATACCCAGAGACGGGCCTACTATGTATTCACTTACAATTTTTGCAGGTGCGGGTAACCTTCCAGCCTTTAGCACATTTGCAAGGTCTTTTGTGTCGTTCGCAGTGAATCTTCCGGTAATCGATGAAATACCATTAGGGATTTCATTTTGAACGGTTGGAGCAGAGTAAACATAGTTATCAAGTACAATGGCAATGCTCTTCTTATTATTCGGGTCGGCAGAAGCTTCTGCAGTTACTTTCCTCCACTGACGGGCGCCGTCGGAGTTCATAACCATTACAACTTCGTAATTTCCATGCTGATCTGCATCAGAGCGGGCATCGGTTATAACATCACCGGCCATGATGGCTTTCCCTTCAAAGCCGCTGGCTTTGAGTGCATATAGCTCAAGTACTTTGTCTTCAGGATTTACCGGCTTTACTCCCCACAATAATTTAACATTTTGAGGGATTACAGCTTTTACTTCCGGCGTATTTAAGTATGCATTTACTTTTGCAGTATCTTTTTGCGCAGCATATCCTACAACAGCACCACGTCCTAAGCTAGTTTGCCCGTCGGGCGTTTGGCCAATATTGGGACTAAGGACAGCAAATAAGGGATTTTGCTTAAGTTGCTCATTCGTGTTTTCGACTCTTTTAGAAGAGTCTTTACTTCCTGAATCTTTTTTTGCGCCTAGCTGGGCAAGCTTGCCAGCTTTTGAGCTGTCAGCTGCAGTACTTCCGGTGGCTGCTTCATCTTCAGATGTTTTGGTCGAAGAAGCCTGTTTTGATGCAAGTATTTTATTGATATTATCAAGCAGCGGGAAGATTTCAGAGTTATCGAAAGTCTCCCAGAATTCAAGTTGAGCAGATCCCTGCAGAAGCTTTCTTACACGCTCTGCGTCCGATATACCCGGAAGTTCGATCAGTATACGGTTAGTGCCTTGCTGTAACTGAATGTTGGGAGAAGTAACTCCAAATTTGTCTATACGAGTTCTTAGAACGTTGAAAGAGCGATCTACCGCACTCGAAGCCTGGCTCTTTAAGAAAGCTACTACCTCGCTGTTGCTTGCGCTGGCTTTCAGGGAAGAGGAGTTTTCGCGCGTTGCAAAAATAGTGGCGAGCTTACTGCCCGGAGCCAAACGTTCATATTCGTCAGCAAATAATGAAATAAAGTCTTTTTGGCTTGTTTTCATTAAGCTTTCCGCGTTAGAAAGCGCTTTGTTGAACTTAGGGTCCTTGTTATTGTTGGAAAGGTTCTTTACAAGATCAGTGAGGGATATTTCCATGGTTACGTTCATCCCTCCCGCAAGGTCAAGCCCAAGAGGAATTTCACGTTCTTTTACATACTGGTAATTGAACTTAGCAAAACCCAGATTATAAACCGGCTGAGTGGCCATAGAGTCCAGGTAAGCTCTTTCTTTGTCTTTGTTGCCCTGAGCATATTCACGAGCGTTCTTTTCAACCCGGTTAGCTACCCATGTAAACGATAGAGAATACAAACACCCGATCGTTAGCGCGATAGCGATAAATTTAATCAAACCTTTACCTTGCATTGTTGTTTATTAATTGTGCATTATTTATAATGAGCTTACCTAAAATAAGACGGCAAATCTAACAAAAATTTAATTCAATAAGATTTTATCCTGTTATTTAATAGGGCTTTACTTCTTTTTATAGGTCGTAAATGAGAATGGATAAGGATTCTTTTCATCTGCCTCCTTGTCTTCCCGGTGTATTTCCTGCCAGGCTTCTTTGTTAAAGGGAGGTAAAAACGTGTCCGCGTCGAATGTATGGTGAATTTCCGTTATATACAGTCTGTCTGCATACTTGAATGCATCTTTAAACAGTTCTGCACCGCCAATGATGAAAACCTCGGCCGCATTTTCATTACACAGGCTTAGTGCCGAAGGCAGAGAATCGACCACTTCTGCCTTTTCATACCTCAGGTCACTCTGTCTGCTTACCACGATATTCCTCCGGTTGGGCAGCCCCCTGCCCATACTTTCAAATGTTTTTCTACCCATGATAACCGTATGTCCGGTAGTTTTTTCTTTGAAAAACTTAAGATCAGCCGGCATGTGCCAGGGCAACTGATTGTCTTTCCCTATACCTCTGTTCTTGTCAATTGCTACAATGATATTGATGCTCATGTGGTTTATTTATACTGCTACGGCAGCTTTTATATGTGGATGAGGATTGTAATTTTCCAGCTCGAAGTCTTGGTATTTAAAGTCGAACAGACTTTTGACGTCCCTGTTAAGTTTCATAAACGGCAAAGGCCTCGGTTCCCGGCTTATAAGCAAATTAGCCTGCTCCATATGATTGCTGTACAAATGCGCGTCTCCAAAAGTATGAATGAAATCACCGGGCTCAAGCCCGCAAACCTGCGCCACCATTAAGGTGAATAGTCCATAGGAGGCAATGTTAAAAGGAACGCCGAGAAAGATGTCGGCACTTCGTTGGTACAACTGGCAGCTTAATTTGCCGTTGGCAACATAAAACTGAAAAAAACAGTGACAGGGCGGAAGGGCCATTTTTTCTATTTCACCTACATTCCATGCGCTTACTATAATTCGCCTGGAGTCAGGATTGTTCTTTATCTGATCCAGTATGTTTTGTATCTGGTCAATATGACTACCATCAGCCGTAGGCCAGGAGCGCCACTGATAGCCATAGATCGGTCCCAGGTCGCCCGTTTCGTTGGCCCATTCGTCCCAAATGCTCACGCCGTTCTCTTTCAGGTAGGCAATATTAGTATCGCCCTTCAGAAACCATATCAGTTCATGAATGATCGATCGCAAATGCAGTTTTTTCGTTGTTACCAGCGGAAATCCCTGTTTCAAATCAAATCTCATCTGATAGCCAAAAACACTTCTAGTGCCCGTGCCGGTACGATCCTCTTTTTCAATGCCTGTATTTAATACATGTTTTATAAGATCATGATACTGCTTCATATATATTTTAAGAAGTAAACAACGCCTTTATGTTAACGTTCCAAAGCTAAGCTTTAGCTTTCTAATTTAAGGTTAAGAGCAAAAAATGTATTTTCGCTTTTAACTCAGAGGTTCGCCTCATTGATCTGATACAACTATATGATATGTTTTCCAAATGCAAAGATTAATCTGGGGCTTAATGTTGTATCGAAGCGCACAGACGGATATCATAATATAGAAACGGTGTTCCATCCGGCAGCAATCAAAGATGTACTTGAAATTATAGAAGCACCGGCACTTAGCTTTCAATCAACGGGTTTAGGGATTCCGGGAGAAAGTGATTCCAATATTTGCCTTAAAGCTTACGCGCTTCTGAAAAAAGATTTTAAGCTTCCACCTGTTTGCATTCACCTTCATAAAAATATACCGATCGGTGCAGGTTTGGGAGGCGGATCGTCGGATGGTGCCTTTACGATTAAGTTACTGAACAGTCTGTTCGATCTGAACCTAAGCGTTCCGCTTATGCAGCAGTATGCAGCTGAACTGGGTGCTGACTGTGCTTTCTTCATCTTAAACAAACCGGTTTTTGCCAGTGGCACCGGCACTGTATTTGAAGATATTGATGTAAATATCAATGCATATTCAATGGCTGTTGTTATGCCCCCTGTGCATGTTTCAACTTCTATAGCTTATAATGGAATCACTCCGCAGGAGCCCGATCATTCAATAAAAGAGATTGTTCGTTTGCCTGTAGAAAGTTGGAAAAACAACTTGAAAAACGATTTTGAGCTCTCCGTCTATAAACGATTTCCATCCTTGAGTATGATAAAAGGACAACTTTATGAAAACGGTGCAGTTTATGCTTCAATGAGTGGAAGCGGTTCTGCTTTTTATGCTCTTTTTAATAAAGGAGAACAGTTTAATTTCTCTTTTTCTGACTGCAGAGTATATTTTCCTCTCGAGTCTTTCTAGGTTTATTTCCTGTTTTTAATCTATTTTAATACTTAAATTCATGTTTAGTAGTTTATTAGATATAATGATTTATTTTTGAACGAATTAAATTAAATAAAACAGATCATATGTCAAAAATTACAGAACAGGATGTGATTTCTTTCCTTCAGGAAAAGCTCGATCGCTTAAATGCAGAAATTAAGAAAACTCAGGCGGCTCTTGAAGCTTTTTCTGAAAATAAACCAGAAGCTAAAAAACTGAGTGCAATTGAAAATATAGCAGATGAGCCTTCTGTTAAAGGCAGAAGAGGACGCAAGCCTTCTGTAAAAGGTAGTATTTCCAAGCCTTTATCTGTTCCGGAAGAGTATGATAATAACCTACGTCTCGATAAAAAAATTGGTTTTATTTTAAAAGAAGCAGAGAACCCTTTAAATAGTACTGAAATCGTTGCACGTATGCAGGAGCTTGAACCCGATAAAGACGCAGAAAAGCTTACAAAAGCGGTAACGGTTAAGCTTTCTTCTTTGTATAAAAGCGGAAAACTTACAGGCAATAAAGACGGACGTAAATTACGGTACCAGCTCTAATTACCAGCCCTTTCGGTGATATTATCTTAGTTTTAAGAAACCGGGAGGGCTGATGAATACTTGCCCGGAGGATTTGTTGTTTTTGATAATTAGAATACTAAATTCTATCAATTGGAATTGATAAAAATGTTAAGAATCTTGCTTGCCGGCTTTATTGTGCTTATATCATTTACAGCTGTTTCTCAAAGTAAAGATGCCGTTATTGGAAAATGGGAGAATTCAAGTGCTGAAGGGCGGATAAGTATCTATAAAAAAGGGGATAAATATTTTGGAAAACTTTACTGGATAAAGGATTCAAAAGATTCTCACGGCCTTGTTAGGACGGATGTTAAAAATCCGGATGCAGCTTTACGTTCCAGGCCGGTTGAAGGAATTGAGATACTTAAAAACTTCGTTTATAAAGGCAACAACCTGTGGGAAGAGGGTACTGTATACGATCCTGAATCGGGCAAAACATACCGGTGTAAGCTTTCCCTGGTCAATAGCAACAAGCTGGCACTCAGAGGATTTATCGGTATAAGCCTGCTTGGACGTACCGAGTACATGAAACGTATAAGGTGAGTTCTGTCTCGCTTTAGAAACAGAACGATTTGTTGCAATTTTAAAAAGCAGGTTGCAGCCATTCAGCGGTTTATGTATCTTCACCGCCCTAATGGAATCTTTCTTTCAATTCAAAAAAAGCGGTACCAATCTCAGTACCGAAATCATTGCAGGTCTATCTACATTTCTTGCAGCCTCTTACATAATAATTGTTAACCCAACAGTGCTCAGCCAAACGGGAATGCCTTTCTCGGGAGTCCTGACCGCAACGGTGCTGGTCTGTTTCTTTAGCAGTCTTATGATGGGGCTTTATGCAAAGAATCCTATTATTATAGCGCCGGGCATGGGCCTTAACGCCTTCTTTACCTACTCTGTAGTTCTGGGTATGGGTGTCGACTGGCATATTGCTTTAGGAGCCGTATTCTGGTCCGGTATTGTATTCTTTTTATTGTCGGTTTTTAATATCCGAACCTATATTATACAAGCCATCCCCAAGCAGCTAAGATATGCGGTGTCAGCAGGCATAGGTTTATTCATAACCCTAATAGGCTTTGCAAACGCCCATTTCGTAGTGGCCAGTCCGGCAACTATGGTTAAAATAGGAGCATTGACACCCGCTCTCATTACTTTTCTTGTAGGCTTTCTTTTAACCTGTATACTGGTAATTAGAAATGTGAAAGGTGCCATACTCATTGGTATCGTATCTACCACAATCATGGCTTACCCTATAGGCAGGTGGTGGGGCATAAGTGAAGCAGGGCCTCTTATTCAGTGGAGTGGAATATGGTCTGCCCCCGATTTTAGCTTGCTGATGAAGCTCGACTTAGTCAACTCCCTGTCATGGTCTGTGTTCCCCGTTATTTTCGCAATGGTTTTCACAGCTTTATTCGACAGTCTCTCGACCTTTGTAGGGCTTGCCGAAGCCGCAAACTTGCTTGATGAAGACGGAGAACCGCGCAATATCAAGCGTTCGCTGCTTGTTGACTCAGTAGGCACAACATTAGGCGGTTTGCTCGGCACAAGCCCCAGCACCGCTTATATAGAGTCGGCTGTTGGTGTCGAGGCGGGTGGCCGTACCGGGCTTACTGCCATTGTAGCGGCAGTATTGTTCCTCCCGTTTTTGTTCCTTGCTCCTTTAATATCCATGGTTCCGGCTATTGCCACCGCCCCCGCGCTGGTACTGGTAGGGGTTTTTATGATCAAGCCGGTTACCCGGATCAACTGGTCGAAGCTGGACGATGCAGTTCCCGCTTTTCTCGCCATGGTAGTAATTCCTTTTACCTATTCCATTACACAAGGCATCATCTGGGGTTTCCTTAGCTGGACAATCATTAAACTTGCCATTGGCAAATGGAAAGAAGTAAGCATTTCACTTATTATAATAGACTTATTTATTATTCTGGCCCTTGTGCTCGAATAAATAATAAAACTATACATACTGAAGGGCCCTCTGTTGCAATGCAACAGAGGGCCCTTCTATTTATGCCTGTGTGCAAAAAGGCTTACTTTTGCTTCTCAAAAAGCTCCAGGTCTGCTACAAGCGTAAGCTCAGTAGACTGCTCCCCAAGCCAGCCCATGTCATGCAATAAGCCGGTTTGGATTTTAATAAAATCAATACCCTTCAATACCGCCTTGTTGCCTTTTGCATCGATAGCGTGAGCAATATCCAGCTTGTCGCCGGCAACCAGATTATCAGCATATCCCCAGTCAAAAGGCTTACTGGTAATAAAGGAAGGTTTGCTGGCGTCGATATTAGACGAGGGAAGCAAGGTGCCCGTTAAGGTATACGAGTTTCCGCTGATCCATTCCGGGAAATAGGACTGCTTATGTTCGGAGTTCTTTTTAATAACACCTTCTTTTCCCTGGTTGTCTTTCCATGAAACATCCTCACCGGGAGTTGCAGGTTTTGTATAGGTAACACTATAGTTTCTTATATACCCATCTTTGCCTGCAGCGCTGCCGGCTAACTCATACCATACATCGTCAGGCAAGCCATTTCCATTTACATCCTGCATAACCAATACCACGCCGGGTTCGGCAAAAAGGCTGTTTGCATTTCCTTTAATAAGAATCTCTTCTTTATCCTGACGGTCCATCACCGTATGGTCAAAACCCAGCACGATAAAGCCACCCCAGGCACCCAGGGTAACACTGCCTGCTTTACCTATGATGCTTTGAGCAGACTCCATATCGCCCGGCTTCTTGTTGATGAACTGTCCCGGGCCGGGTTTATATTCATACAACTTGCTAACATAGGCGCTGCTGCTCTCAGTAACAGGCCTCAGGCACACGGTCGCCGGTTCCTTATCATTATCCTTTGAGCATGCAGAAAAGCAAAGAGGGAGGATAATCAAGGCAGTTTTAATGTAGTTAATTTTCATTTTCAGTTTCTGTCAAGTGTAGCTTAGTTTTCTGTTTGTTTCGTTTTGTAAACGAATACCGCGGTTGCCGGCAACGTTCCTGTGCCAAACTTCAGTTTAAACTTACCATTTTTATCAAAATAAAAAGCTTCGCCGGCAGGAGCATAACTATTGGCGTCTAATACAAGGATATCCTGGTTAAGGTCATTTATAACTATTCCATAAGGAGTTTGAACCTGTGTTCCGTCACTGATAAATGGAGTACCCGGTTTGCCGCTTTGGGGGTCCAGTGTGTTTACAGACGGCACTCCAAAAGGATCAAAGATGGCCAGCGCGCTGCTTTTACTAAAAGCAAACCCGCCTATGGGAGTATCCGCAAAAGTGCTTAAAAAGTTATTCTTACGAGTATCAATCACCTGCAGTGCAGGCAGGTTGCTCTCGCTTTTATATTCGCCCTGGGCGGCAACAAACACCTTTCCGCCGGTCGAAGCGGCCAGAGCCGTGGGGTTAAACTCAACAGGTATCTTTGCGCTAAGCTTTTGATCGGTGAGATCAACCACCGAAACCGTATTGTCATACTCCGGATGTTTAAACATAAAGTGCGATGAGTTGGCGATGTAAAGCTTCGCGTCCATAACAGCCATTCCTTCCATTGCACCGCCAGCCACAAAGCGGCTTTCTATGGTTAGCTTTGCTGTATCCACTACGCTCAGCTTACCGTCAAAGCCTCCAACGAAGGCTTTGTTTTTGTAAAACACAAGCCCTCGCGGCATGTAGCTCTCCTTGTCGTCAAAAAAAGGAATACGTTTAATTGTTTTGCCGGTGTATACATTCATCACTTCCAGATAGGAGTTTTTATTGCCTTTGGTGCCAGTTATCACGCAATACAGTTTGCTGCCATAGCTTTTGAGGTCATGAGCTGTTTCGCCCAGCTTGCTCCCGTTCACAGTTTTATAGAAGTCGATGTCGGTAGTGCCGGTTTCTAAGTTATGGAAACTCAGGCTGCTGTTGTCGCTCTCCATAAAGCCTTCGTTCAGTACGTAAATACCTGCTGTAACAAGCTCGCGGGGAGACTCGTCCTTGTCATCTTTGGTACAGGATTGAAATGCAAGTGCCACACAAAGGCACAGAGAAAACAAATAATTCTTACTCATTTTACTTTTGGTTAAGGTTTAAAAACGCTATCTGAGCCGGAAGCATACCACATACAACCGACCATTTTAATATTCCTTCTTTATCAAAGCAAAGAAGGCGGCCGGGCGATGTATAGGATCGTGCATCCGTTAAATAAATATTCTTGCTTATCGGATCTACCGCTATGCAATAAGGCGTCTCGATTTTTCTACTAACATCATCCTTTAAAAAACTCTTGTCTAAAAACTTTTCTTCCTTTATATCGATAAGGTTATAAGATATTTCGTACGTCTGAGAAATATTGCTCCATTCAGTCTGGTAAGTATAGGCCAGGTCATCATCTATACACAAATTACTTACGCCTATATCAAATACCTTTTTAACAGCATCCGTTTTAGTATCTATGGCAAACAGTCTGGAAGGAATGTCGCCATAATCTCCGCGGGAGCTGACATATAGGTCTCCATACTTGTCGGCCTTAAGCCTGTGAAGATTGATGGCTACATCAATTTTTTTAAGCTCGGTAAAGGTGTTGAGGTCTATTACCGACACTGTGCGCTCATAATTATCCGGATCGTATCCGCCCGAGTTAGCAATATAAAGTTTGTCATTTACGATAGCCATCTCTTCGGGCTGCCTGCCAACGTTCACTACCTTCTCCACAGCAAAGCTGGTGGTATCTATGCGGGCAACAGAGCCCAGAGGATTATTTCGCTTTCCGTCAATGGTTTCATAGGAGCTTACATAAGCTTTTCCCTTATGAAACGTTACATACCGGCCATTTGGAATAGCGACCTGCGCAAGCTGGCGCTGAGTTTTTTTATTAAGCACAATAAGCTTGTTGGATGCGTTCATTACAATGTAAACCTTTGAGCCATAAATGCCTATGTCGTTTCCCGTATCACCCATGCCCAGCGTTACCTCAGGATTAGCTTGTTCGAAAATATTCCTTCGGTAAATGCCTGTTTTGCTGTCGTAAAAATCAAGACTCGAATTATTACCGTTCCAGTTGCCCTCATTAACCAGATAGAAGCTTAGTCCGGACGAAGGATCAACCGGTATGGGCACTTCGGGACTTACCGATGCGTCCTTTCTGCAGGAGGACAGAACGGCCGCAATGAGTACTATAAGAATATAAATGCTTCTTTTCATTTTAATGTATTAATAGTTAAGTATAAGATGTAAGCGATAGCTCCGGCCTTCCAGCGGAAATGATTTAACAATGTCCCTGTACTGATTGAACAGGTTGTTTACCTGAGCCGAAGCTTTAAACCGGAGCGTGTCCAGTTGCCAGGTTTTCACTACAGCCAGGTCATGCGTATACCAGGGTTCCAGTTTGTATTCGTTCGTATTAACCTTGCTGAAATACCGCTGGCCGCAATATAGATAGCTATAGTTGAAGGCCCAGCTTTTATGCTGAACCGATGCCGTGAGCGAGCCGCTATGAACAGGCGTATAAGCCAACTGATGCTCGTAGCTCATTTCATCTTCGGGGTCAGTAATATCATGTGCCTGCTGGAACGTATAAGTAATACCGGCTTGGAGACTTGTGTGTGTATTGAAGCGGCCCGCAGCGCGAGCCCCCGCGTCCAGGCCCCGGATATCTGCTTTTCCTATATTGGCCATGCGCCAGCGGAAAAGATTTTCGCCAGGCACCGCGGTAATTTTATCGGTCACCTTATTATAATAGGCGTCTGCATTAAGTGCAAGCAATTTAACAAAACCGGTTACATATTCTCTCTGATAGCTAAATCCAAGATCATACTGATCTGCAAACTCGGGCTTTAAAGTAGCAGAGCCAACAAAGGTGTAATACAGATCATTGAAAGTAGGCAGGCGAAAAATGCGTTTATAAAACCCCCGTATAAGCAGAGATTTATCTCCCAGAGGGGTCCAGGCAGCTGTAAAGGAAGGGGTCCATTCCTGTTTATCGTCGGCAGCCCGCCCGTTCTTTACTTTTTCATGAGCCACGGTACCAAGCAGCGAAGCATGAAGCTTTATTGGTCCGCGCTGCCATTCGCTCGATACGGCTACAAGTTGTGTATAACGCGTTGGATAGGCAAAGGAATATAGATTGGCATCCATGCGGTTCACCACAAAGTCGGCCGAAAGACCGGCCTGCCAGCCGGGCATAATCTCTATGCTGTTAACCAGGGAGGCATAAAACTCATGCTGCTTATAGTAATTATCAATTTTACCTTTCAGGTTTGGATAAACGGGGTCCAGGTATCGGGTATAATCATACGCATATCTGGCATTGGCTAAAAGCTTCCATCGGGCGTGTGCGGCAGTTTGAAAGGAGGCTTGCAAAAATGCAGAGAGGTCTTTGAGCCGTTCGTCGGTTTCGAAGTTATTGCTTATGATGGCCCGGGGCAGTCCGCGCTCAGAGTCGTAATAAAAGCCTTTAACAGACCATTGGCTGCTGTTTTGAGGATTTCCATACCAGGCCAGCTCCGTTTTAAAAGATTGTATGTCTCCGTTTTGCCGCCTTGCCGTGGTATCGTATACCGAATTTGTGTAACGGAACTTATAGTCGCCCTTAGCGCGGGTATATTCGGCAAGAGCAGTCATAGAAACAGAAGAACTTATCTTTTGCTCCATGCGGAGCGAAGGTTTAACCAGGGAGGTGGAGCCCAGGCCAAGCGAAGCTTGAACGTTTCTGCTTTGGCCTGCCTTGAAAAGAGGTTTTAACGATTGCAGGTAAAGTGCAGAAGCGGCCGAAAAAGCCCTTGCAGGTTGCAGCACCGCGCTCTTTTGGCCCATATATACTTCTATCTCTTCGAGGTTGTCGAGCGAAAACCTGCCCAGGTCGATTTGCCCGTTCTGTGCATTATTTATTTGCATGCCATCGTAAAATACGGCTGTATGGTTGCTGCCCATACTACGTACATTAATGGTTTTAAGGCCGCCTATACCTCCATAGTCCTTTATCTGCAAACCCGAAAAGTACCTTAAGGCATCAGCAACCGAAAAACTGTTGAGGCGCTCAAGCTGCTCTTTGCTTAGTGACTGAACGGGTGTTAAGGAACGCTGCATTTTAAGCAACTGCACACCGGTAATAGTGACCTCGCTAAGCGTATCGCTGTTTGCAAACGGACGTCTTGTTTGTAAGGTATCTTCTATAAAATGCGTTTGTAGCCTGATGCTGCGCGCATGGGCTGTATACCCCGCAAGCAAGTGGATAAGCAAATATAAATACGCAACTCTGCAACGCATGCCGGTCAAAAGCTAAAGCGCATCGGGAAAAAGAAAAGAGAGGCAAATGCACCAGGTATTGCAGTGCGCGTACATCCCAGCTTCAATCCCCGAAAGCTATGATTACTATAGTGCTCAGGCAGGTCTTCTGACTTACTCCTCCGTTGCCGGCCTTCCCGCTTTAAGGGCAGTGGCCATAGTTTGGCAAAAGATAGCAGAGTTCACAGCTGCGGGACAGTTCAGGATTTTCGCCTGTATTCCCTTTTAATCCCGGCAGTTTAATGCACAGGAACCTCAAGCATTTGCAAAGGTAAGAATAGGTATTGATAAATACAATCAGTATGCCTTCGGAGCGGATGGCACAGTAATTCCGGGTCTTACTAATTAATATAGTCACGGTCTTCCTGGCTCAATCCACCTTCAGTGGTTTGCCCCTCAATGGCAGCAGGTTCGGTAATGGTAACAGGTGTCCTTTTTTGCCGCTTCGTCCAGCCTACAAGAGCCCCCACGATAAAGCCCGTTGCAAAGGTAAAAGCAATGATGTTCAACTTGGAAGTCAAATAGCTGCCAAAGAACCAAAAATTAACAGTTTCTGTATTATTCATCATTACTACGGTGAGCAGCACGGTAAGTACGACAATGAGTGCAATTTTAATGTTCATAATTAATAGTTATATCTGAGTACTGCTTCAACAACAGGCTTTTTGCCCGAGTGTTCGTTCAAAAATATCAATTTCCCGCCTATGTCAAAATCAGGAAGATAAAATCTTAATAAGTTCATATCCGATGTAAGCTCAAGTCCGTAAGATATAGGACTGATCCGTTTCTTTAAGTCGACATTTTCAAAATCGGCAAAGAAGCCTCCTTTTATTCGTTTAATATAGGCCAGGGGCCCCAGTTCCCAGTCTGGATAGAACATAGGAAGTCTATAATTCAGCAGAACGGTGTTTTTAATTTCGTCTATATGCTTTAAGGAGCTGTAGCCCGAAACCAAAGGAATGTCCCACATGGTTTTAAAAGCACCTGTCCCTTTCCGGAAGTTGAGCGATGCAGCCAGGGAGTGGCTGGCAGCAAGGCCCGGAAAGTAAAAGGTAGACCGTACGGTAAACAGGCGGCCTTTTACGCGGTTTTCAAATGGCGAGTCTTTATAAGTAAAGCTGATGTTTTGGCCAAACCTCGGCGCCAGATCGTGCTGGCTGCGCCGACTGTTAGACGATGCATAAAGCTGATAATGCATAGGAAAGCGAAAAGTATGAAGCAGGTTCTTAAAATCGTTTTCTATATTATATTTAGACCCGTAACTTGTGCCCCCCTTCAATCCAAAACCATAAACAGTATTGTAGCGATTTATCGTAATGGGCAGGTGAGCTTCCGCCTTTATATAATGCTCGCGCCAGCTTACCGGTAACGTTGTTGCTGAGCCTCCTTTATGTATCTTTCTGTAAAGCAGTCCTGCCCTGTTTGCGTAATCGACACTTAGTTTTGGAAAAAAACGACTATAGCTAATGCCGGCCAGATACTCATCTCTGCCAAGCTTATAGTTGTGCTGATACCGGGTATACAGGCTCATAGTATTGAGCAGATTATTTGATTGCAACTCCAGACCCAGGGTGTAGTCACGGTCCAAACTCACATTTTCGGCCACAGGTACAAGGCTGTGAACGTTCAGTAAGTTAGATGCTTCTTTATACGGCTTGGAGGTATAGCTTTTAAGCGGTATACTGTCGAGTACATTCCTGCCCCCTTCCTGTAAATATAAAGGCTGAACATAGTCGCTTAACGTGTGCCTGGCAGAGCCAATAGTAGACTTCACTCTCTTTAGCCCGTTTAAAGCCGTTATATCAAATCCTTTATTTTGATAGATGTTACATACTATCCGGCCCGCTTTAAGGTCGTAAAGCGCATTGTATGCGCCCGTTTTTGCCGAGCTCATTTGAAAGATTGCATTTTCAGTCCTGTCAAGGCAGTAAATATTATCTATGCCATTGTAGTCGGCCTTAAATAACAGGTCGTTCATCAGGTAAGAAGGCCGGCTGAGATCCCTGTGCTCAAAGGGAAGCAAGGTTTCAAAAACAGCGTTTTTCAGGTCGAGTTCCAGCAGGCTTTTGCCTTTGTCGCCTACGGCTATCATAACCGCTTTGTTTCCGTCAGGATGGAAGGAAGGCATCTGGAGCATCAGGCCGTCGGGGCTTTCAAAACGCCTTAGTTCCCTGCCGTTTTCAGCATCGAGCAGCACCGCGAATGTCTTAGTGTCAGGTGCTGCTTCTATGGCCAGTATACGTGTGCCATCAGGTGACAGGGCAGGGGCAAAGAGTCTGCTTTTACGGGTTAACTGTTTGCGTTTGCCTGTGGCAAAACTATACAGGTTTATTACACTAAAGGAGCGCAGGTGGTATCTTAAGTCGTACCTGAATTCATCCCAAACCAGTTTGTTTGCATTGTAACTGAACCAGGGAGTTTCCTGCCGGCCGGTGAAGAAGAGCGGACGATAATTCCCGCTGCTGTCAAACTCGACCAGCCTGTCGGCTTCTTTTCGCCCCTGTTTGATGGCTAGTATATTTCCGTTGGACAGGGGAGTGGGCATTAAATAGCTTTCAGGACTTTTCGCGGTCCTTTTGTTCAGAGGGTGATAGCTTTCGGTACCCAGAGTTAAAAGTTGTTTTTCCCATATATGTTTTAGCTCCCGGAGAGTAGAATCATGGAAGCGGCGGGTATTCATACCTGTTAAGCCTTTTAATGCCCGGCTAAAGCTGTAGGGTCTTAATGGATTGGCTGCTATGTAATTCATAATACTGTCGGCGGCATGCAGTCCGCAGTCTCTGCGAAGCTTGGTATTCATAAAGTAGCCCAACTGATAATACCCCGCGGTAATGTCCTTATATGAACCAAGATAGTTTTTCGAATAGCTGTACTTTTTACCACTTAGTGTATTTGACCTTAATTGGAGAACCCATTCAGGCGTGCGTCCGCGGCCAGCATGAGTAAGAGCTGTTTCAGTACTTACAGCATCGCCTTCATAAAACCACGAGGGGAGGCTTATGCCGAATACGCCCAGCGCCAGGGTTTCGAAAGGGGGAAAGTTGAACCGGCCAGTCAGTTTGTCATACTGTACAGCGTGGCGATATTCATGTACAGCCAGCCCGCTCAGCCAGCTTTGAGGATCGAAGTACTGTGAAGGAGTAGTATAAAACTCGGATTTTCGGGGGGCAAGCTGTACGAAGCCGTTAGATACTACGCCTTGGTTTATAAACAGGATGGTGAGCTTTTTTACCCGGGTATCAAGAGACTTTGTTTCCCTGCTTTGCAGCACCTCCAATAAGGAGAGGAGCTTACGGGCTTGTTCCTGACTCTCGCTGGGATATACCAGCCTGAACTTTTTAGTGTTCATTTGCTCCCATTTCACAGAAGGCGGACTTTGCTCTGCAGGAAAATACTGGGCCACACAACGTGATGAATAGAAAATGAAGTTAGATGCTATTAATAGCTTGATATACAGTTTCATCTGAGTTCTAAAAAGGGCGATTAAGTCATCTTGCTAATTTTACTAGTAGCTGTATGGGTTATTATCTAATTAATATCTTTATATAAAACACATTTTTGGACTGATTACTAATTAATTACGAGTAACATAGATCCTATTATTAAATACTTATTTAACTAAATTTACGACTAATTTTTAAGGTTATCTATGTATCTCGCCAAGAAAGATGCTGTCGTGACTCCGATTTTGATAAAGACCTGTTCTGTTGCATTTGGTATTTGCTAAGAAAACGAAACCGCCAACGTGAGCCCGAAGCCTTTTGCCCGACCCTCACCCTTTCCTTGCAGCACGGGTCAAGTTAAAACCTCCATTTAAATTAGGGACCTGACACGTTTATTGACGAGAGCCGGGAAGGAAATGCAGTATGTGGGCGGACGGCTGCGCTTAATGAAATAAAACGAGCCGCTTCCTGGGCCGGAATAAAGTATGTTTAATCGTCCCGGTTGTGGTATGACATACTGTCTGTTTTTAAAAATGCCTAATCGTTGATCCTGGAACTTATGCTGGTTTAATTTTCCTGCCTTATTTTATCCCGCTAACGTTGCTGGCCTAACTATCTTGAAGCATGATTGGTAGCTTCCTTGTTTTTGCTTAGTGTATTTAAGGGTATCTAATGGTAGCTTCGTTGCTTTAAGGGGAGCGCTCGCCTTTTCGGCTCATCTGGTTTCCGATGTCTGAAATGACCGCAGATGGAAACGGAGTTTACACAGGTCATGCGGCACATCCGTCCGCTGCGGGGGCGGCTTTCATCCAGGATATATCCAAGCGAAAACATGGATTCATCATGGACTCATCATGGCCGCATTACGGATGCATATGCTACCCGCCACGCTTTGATCCTACGCTTTTCGGTGCCCGTGGCAAGGTTTATTTATAAGGACAGGCCAAGGTTTTTTTGGGCATGGCGGTTGGCCTGCTACACTTCAAAAATTTGAGTTCTGCCTCTCCTGTATACATGTGCACTGACTTTAGTTATATTTTGTGTTATGCTGCTTTTTTACCGAATGCTTCGCGCTCCTTTTGGAAAGGACATATTGCTTAACCCGCACGTGTATTTTAACGGTATTGATTACGCCTTGCCGGTTTGATGCTGTAACCTAAGTGCAAATTCCCGGTAGTACCTCTCGCTGGTTTGGTGGACGGTTTAAGGTTGCTCAAGGTACACTAAGCGCCGGACGGGCAGAAACGTTTTCTGGCATTGGTGCCGGCCTCTTTTACCTTCTCTGACCGGCAAAAAAAACCAGAGAGCCGCCTTCTATTTATGTGCAAGGCCACCCTCCGGCTTTAAGGTATTGTTAGTATTTTTTAGACAATAAGGGGGTATTTTCTAAGGTGCCTTTTGGTAATCGTTTTACGTGCCAGCGGAAACAGGAAGATGGCCAGCAGTATAATAAGCGTTCCTATATAGAAGCCGGATGTCATGTGCTCTTTCTGGCCGAAAATAATAAACGCCAGTACAATACCATAAACGGGTTCGAGGTTTGTTACCAGTGCAACGGTGAACGGCGTAAGCTGCTGCATAACCGCTATACCTGCTACATAGGCAACAGAGGTGCATACGGTGCCCAGAATGAAGAGATAGATCATATCAGGCACAGATAGCCTCATGCCTGCATTAAAGCCCCCTGTAAGCAGAATATAGGCCGATATCCATATAAAGGCACTAATTAGCTCATAAAAGCTTATAATGGCCGCCGGGCGGTTCTTTACCTGCCTGGAATTGATAATGGAAAAGCAACTTGCGCAAAAGGCACTTATAAGTCCCAGAGTAATACCCAGGGTGTACTGTGTTTCAAATTTAAAGATCATAATAATGCCGCAAATAATAAGCAGGCCGGTGAGTATTTGCAGTTTGGATATTTTTTTGCCCGAAGTAAGAGGTTCCAGCACCGCGGTGAACAGGGTAATGGAAGACAGACAGACAAGGGTAACCGAAACGGTTGACGATTTGATGGATTGGAAAAAGAGCACCCAGTGGGCAGCTAGTATAGCTCCTGTAAAAAACAGCTTTATAAAGGTGTCTCGGCTAATTTTTATATTGAACCGCACGGCTTTGAAATAGACAAATAAGGAAACAGAGGCTATTAGTACCCTGTACCATACAAGATGCACCGACGAAACGGTAATTAGGGCACCAAGGATGCCTGTAAAGCCCCACACCAATACGGTAAGGTGGAGAATGAATAAAAAGCGGTTGTTTTTTTCGGGAGAAAGCATATTTACTTAGGAGCTTTAATCAAAAGATAGATACCGAGAGCGCCAAAAACTATATTAGGAATAAACACAGCAAGCAGGGGGGGAAGTCCGCCTTTTAAGGCAAACATGGTAGAAAACTGGATAAACAGAATATAGGTAAAGCTCAAAAAGATGCCGATACCCAGTGGCAGTCCGATGCCTCCGCGCACTTTGCGCGAAGAAAGGGACACGCCCATAAGTGTTAAAACAAAGGCCGATAGCGGGTAGACAAATCGTTTATATTTTTCCAGCAGGAGGTTTTGCATAATGCCTGCGCCTCGTATGCGCTCTTTTTCTATACGGCTGTTTAGCTCTTTCATGCTCATAGCCATGTAAATGTTTTCGTATACTTCAAAGTCTACCGGCCTCATGTCCAAAGTGGTATCTTTGCGGGTTCCGGCATACATTTTTTCTTTCAGGCCATCTATTTCTCTCACTGTATAGGACTCAATGCCCCATTTTTTCTGTACGGAATCCCAAAGGATACGATCCGCAACCAGCTTTTCGGTCAGCTGCTTGCCGTTAAACTTTTCCAGGACGAAGGTATAGCCCACCTTTTGTGTATTGTCGAAATTGCGTATGTAAACAAAGGTATTTTTGTCTATCTGCATGTGCGTTTCCGACTTGGTATTGTTCTCTTTGGGTTTTATGTACACATTTTCAAAGCCGATCATCAGCCGGTTGGTTTTCGGTATGATGTATAGATTGGCTATGAGCGTTATGAGAAAGATGACAGATGCCGATACAAAATAAGGCCAAAGGAAGCGTTTAAAGCTCACTCCTCCGCTTAGTATGGGCACAATCTCGGTTTGATCGGCCATCTTAGCAGTAAAAAAAATAACGGCAATGAAATTAATAAGCGGCGAGAGGAAGTTGAGATAAAACGGAATGAAGCCGGCGTAGTACTCAAAGATGATTTTTGACATCGGGGCCGAGCGTTTTAAAAAATCGTCCAGTTTTTCCGATATATCAAAAATGACAATAACAACCGTAAATATGGCGCAGGTAAAAATAAAAGTACCCAGATACTTTTTAATAATATACCAGTCAATGATTTTTATGTACCTGCCAAGCATAGCTTATAAACGTTGAGACAGTTGTTTTACCATTTTGTTTTTCCATTCATAGAAAGTGCCATTCTCAATGCGCTCGCGAGCTTCGGTAACCAGCCATAGATAGAAATGAAGATTGTGCAAGGTAGCAATCTGAGCGCCAAGTATTTCTTTTGAAATTAACAAATGACGCAGATACGCTTTCGAATAGCTGAGGTCTGAAAATAAGTTGCTTTCCGGATCTACGGGCGAAAAGTCGTTCTTCCACTTTTCGTTGCGCAGATTAAGTATACCCCGACTGGTGAACAGCATGCCGTTGCGTGCGTTGCGGCTCGGCATTACGCAGTCGAGCATATCAACCCCCAGGGCAATGCTTTCAAGTATATTTGCCGGAGTGCCCACTCCCATGAGGTAGCGGGGTTTATCCGCAGGGAGTATATCGCACACCACCTCGGTCATTGCATACATTTCTTCTGCCGGTTCGCCTACAGACAAGCCTCCGATAGCGTTTCCTTCGCGACCGAAGGAAGCAATGGTTTCGGCCGATTTCACTCTCAGGTCTTTGTAAACTGATCCCTGTACAATGGGGAAGAGAGTTTGCGAATAACCGTATTTGGGCTGGGTAGCGTCAAAGCGTTCGCAACAGCGCTTAAGCCACCTGTGGGTCATGTCGAGCGAGCGGCTTGCATACCCATAGTCGCAAGGGTAGGGCGTGCACTCGTCAAAGGCCATAATAATGTCGGCACCGATGGTGCGCTGGGTGTCCATTACGCTTTCGGGTGTAAACAGGTGCTTCGACCCGTCTATATGCGAGCGGAAGGTAACGCCTTCTTCCTTGATCTTTCGTACTTCCGAGAGGGAGTATACCTGGTATCCGCCGCTGTCGGTAAGGATGGGCTTGTCCCATCCGTTAAACTTGTGCAGTCCGCCGGCTTTCTCCAGGGTATCCAGGCCCGGTCTTAAATAGAGGTGGTAGGTATTGCCCAGGATGATCTGTGCCTTAATATCTTCTTTTAGTTCCCGCTGGTGAACTGCTTTTACAGAACCTGCAGTACCAACAGGCATAAAAATAGGGGTTTTAATAAGCCCGTGATCTGTTGTTATTTCTCCGGTGCGGGCCTTCGAAAACTTGTCTTGTACTTCTAACTTAAATTTCATTTGAGCTTGCAAAGGTAAATAAATTCTTAGTATGCCATGGAGGTAATAATGAGCTTGTTGCAGCTTGTAAGTACCTGTCGGGAGCATAATTGTTTGTTTTTGGTATTATCGCTTAATTTGTGACAGGTTGTATATATTTGCACCTTTTCTGTATGAGCCAGGTAATCACGGATTATATTCTACTGTCTTCTTTTATTCTGTTGCAGGTAAGCCTTACTATTCAGCTTTGTTTTGTGCTCTTTGTTAATTTGAGGCTTTCAAAATATAGGCCTGCTGCCCCTTCGGACGCAGTGCTGCCGGTAACGGTGGTGATTTGCGCCCGCAATGAAGAGAATAACCTGCGCACCTACCTTCCTCTGATACTGGAGCAGGATCACCCCGATTTTGAGGTGGTGGTGGTTAATGATTGTTCTGCCGATGACTCGGAGCAGGTTCTAAGAAGCTTTTCACAAAAATACAAGCACCTTAAAGTGGTAACGCTTAATGAACATGCGCGCTTTAAACACGGAAAAAAGTTTGCTGCTACCCTGGGTATAAAGGCGGCATCCAATGAGTATCTGTTATTTACCGATGCTGACTGCAGACCGGCATCGCCCCGGTGGGTTCGCTTTATGCAAGAGCATTTTGGGCAGCATAAAGAAGTGGTTCTCGGCTATTCGCCCTACCCCCGCCGCAAAGGTTTTTTAAATGCCTTTATACGATTTGAAACGTTTAATACGGCCCTTAGCTACTTGTCTTTTGCGCTGGCAGGCAGGCCTTATATGGGCGTTGGCCGCAATATGGGCTATACCCGTTCGCTGTTTTTCAAAAACAAAGGCTTTGCCTCGCACATGCACATCCCATCAGGTGATGATGATCTTTTTGTTAATCAGAACGCCAGCCGCCATAACACGGCCGTCGAGCTGCGTCCTGAAAGCATCGTTTGGTCAGACCCTAAGTGCACGTATAGAAGTTATTGGAAGCAAAAAAGAAGACATATGAGTGCGGGTAAGGCATACAAAGCTTCGGATAAATGGATACTAAGCCTGCAAACCGGGTCGGCCTTGTTATTTTATGCCATGCTGGTGGTGCTCATGCTGCTTAATGCGCCCTGGTGGATTATGGCTGGTACCTATGTCCTGCGTTTGTGCGCTCAGCTGCTTGTGTATGTTCCTGCTTTTAAAAAGTTGCAGTACCGCGACCTCATCTGGTCTTTTCCGGTGCTCGATATTTTATTTAACGTTTTTCTTATCATATTAAGTGTCATTTCGCTCTTTGGAAAGAAAGTGGCATGGAAGTAATTACTATCTAATGAGTATAGAGCTTTTAAAGCATTATTTTGATGATCTCAGCGACCAGCAGGTGAAGCAGTTCAGTCGGCTGGAAGAGCTGTATACTTACTGGAATGCTCAGATAAATGTTGTTTCCAGGAAAGATATTGACAGTTTGTACCTCAGGCATGTGCTGCATTCGCTGGGCATAGCTAAGGTGATGCCCTTTTTGCCGGCCGAAAAAGTGCTTGACGTGGGTACAGGCGGGGGCTTTCCGGGCGTTCCCCTGGCTATTCTTTTTCCGCAGACGCGCTTTTTTCTTGTGGACTCGATAGGCAAAAAAATTAAGGTGGTAAATGAGGTTGCTGCCGCACTTGGCCTTGCTAATTTAAATGCACAGCATACCAGGGCCGAACACGTCAATGAGCGCTTCCATTTTGTGGTTTCGCGGGCGGTTACTCAGCTGAAAGACTTTCATCCCTGGGTTAGGGGGAAGTTTGAAAAGCAAGGAGTAAACACACTCCATAATGGAGTGCTGTATTTGAAAGGAGGCGACCTTTGCCAGGAAATAAGCGAGTCGGGACTTAGGGGGGTAAAGCTGTTTGAACTTAAAGATTATTTCAAAGAGAATTTTTTTGATACCAAACATGTAGTATATTATCCTGCTCAATAAGTACTATGCCTTCTTTATTTGAACTAGCCTTAACTCTTGTGCCTGGCATAGGAAGTATAACCGCCCGAAGCCTTGTTGATCGCTTTGGTACTGCCGAGGCGGTATTTAAAGCTTCAGCTTCTGAGCTCAGGCAAACGCCGGGTTTGCAATCTAAAGCCGTAGAGGGCCTGCTTTCTAAAGCAGGTTTAAACCGTGCCGAACAGGAACTGCGCTTTATTGAAAAGTTTCATCTTCAGTCCCTGTTCATTACGTCGCCTCTCTATCCTAAGCGCTTGCTAAATTGCTGCGATGCTCCGGTACTGCTTTACTACAAAGGGCAGGCCGATCTTAACAGCATGAAGGTAGTGAGCGTGGTAGGTACGCGCAATGCAACCGACTATGGTAAGGAGCTTACCCGCGAACTGGTGAGGGGTCTTAAAACGCATAATACACTTGTAGTAAGCGGACTGGCCTACGGAATTGATATTGCCGCTCATAAGGCTTGCCTGGAAGAGGGCTTGCCTACAGTGGGTGTGGTGGCGCATGGTCTGGATCGCATTTACCCTGCCCAACACCGGCAGATTGCCGAGCGTATGCTTGCTTCGGGCGGTATCCTTACTGAGTTTATGTCGGGTTCTAAACCCGATCGTGAAAACTTTCCGAAGCGTAACCGCATAGTGGCCGGCATGGCGGATGCAACGATTGTTGTGGAAGCGGGTGCCAATGGCGGGGCACTTATTACTGCTGATATTGCGAATTCATATGATCGGGACGTATTTGCATTTCCGGGCCGTACAACCGACCCTTTCTCTGCCGGCTGCAATGCTTTTATACGTACTAACCGGGCTCATCTGGTAACCGGAATTAAGGACATTGAGTATATTTTGGGCTGGGAGGAACCGGAGCAAAAGCAGGTGCCTTCAGCGCAAATGAAGCTGCCCATAAATCTTACAGGCGATGAGCGCCTGCTGGCAGAGGTACTGCAGGGCAGCGGCCCTATGGCTATTGACGATCTTACTATCAGCACAAGGCTGCCTTTGAGCAGGCTTAGCGTTGCTTTGCTTAATATGGAAATGCAAAATATAGTTTGCGCCCTGCCAGGCAAGGTATATCGGCTGGCTTAATGTTTATGCTTCTTTTTTTGGGTAGTCAACAAAGACTAGCTTGCCTGTGCCTTTGCTTATAAGCGAATAGCTGTCAAAAGGAAATTCTATAAGCACCGTTCCGCAGGTAGGCAGGTTATAAATACCGGCTTCACATAAGTCATTTGCAAGGTCGGTGATACCCGGATTGTGCCCGAAAAGAGCTATCAGGTCAAAGCGGTCGTCAAGTTTATTTATTACAGAAAGCAGGCTTTGGGAGCTTGCTTCATAAATCGCAGGCTCCAGCTTAAAGTGATTCTCATTTATACCCAGCACAGCTGCAAAGCTGGCGGCAGTGCTTCGTGCACGTAAAGCCGGGCTGCTTACTATAAGTTGCGGCTTTACGCCTTTGTCTGCCAGTCTTCTGGCCATCACAGGAGCATTGGACCGGCCACGCTCATTTAAGGGGCGATCAAAATCGCCAAGAGTGGAATTTCCCCAGTCAGGCTTTGCATGCCTTACCAGCAGGAGGTGTTTCTTGTTCATTTTTCCTGATTATTAAAAGTTGCAATAGCGTCCAGGTTGATATCATTCATACATTTGAAATGACCCAGCGGGCATTTAGGCAAACCAAACTTGGAGCAGGGCCTGCAGGGCAGCTCTACTCCGGCTTCATACACCTCGTCGACCTTATAGGGTTGCACGCCCAGTAATTCGGGTATGGTACTACCCCAAATAGATGTAATCCGTTTATTAAAAGCTTCGGCTACATGGGTTAGTCCGGTATCAAAGCCAATAATACTTACTGCGTTTTTTACCAAAAAAACCGACTCGTCAAAGCTTATTCTTCCGCAGGCATTATATACATTTGCTCCTGCAGCTTCTGCAATGATCCGGCCATTTTCAAGCACATCTTTGCCCCCCAGCAGTGCCACGGGCGCCGATAGCTTTTTACAAAGCTCCGCTACCTTGTTATTAGGCATCCGCTTTGTAAAATGAGTAGCTCCGATGATCATGGCGATGTAACCTTCCTGGTGGCTCGGTGGCAGCAGATCTTCCAGGCGGTAGGAGCGCTCCATAAAATAGTCAATCGGCTGCTGGTCGTTCACCACACCCATAAACTTTACGGTTTCCAGATACCGGTCTACCAGGTGTACAGGCTTTACCCTGTTTATCTTAAATTTAAGGGCCATCCACTTTTTTAACCGCTGTTTGTCAAAGGTTGATGAAGGCACTCCCAGGCGGAACTTAATTACAGAGGATCGTATGGTATTGTGAAGGTCAATTATATGATCATAGTTCTCGGCTTTGAGCTCTTTTATTGTTTCTTTCAGCGAAGGCTTTAAAAAGATCAGCTTGTCTAGGTACGGGTTCTTACTTAACAGGAAGCTGTACGATTGCTTCGTTATAAAATGAATTTCAAGCCCCTTAATCTGCTGCTTTAAACAGCGTACAACAGGGCTGGTGTAGATGATATCTCCTATCGAGCTGAAACGGATGATCAGTATTTTCTTAATTGCTGTCATAGTGTCTGATCCTGCGGGCATTGAAATACCGGCCAATCTGTTCGGCCGTAAACGTATTAAGGCATTGATCGGCGCTAAGGCCGCCTTTACGGGCAGCCAACAGTCCGTAGTGCATGTCGTGCAGCCCGGCCACCGAATGAGCGTCAGGGTTTATGGACAGCAGGACGTTTTTCTCGCAGCAGTACTGGTGCCATCGCCAGTCAAGATCAAGCCGTAGGGGGTTTGAGTTGATCTCTATTGCCACTCCATTAGCTGAACAGGCGTCTATAAGGGTTTTATAGTTTACCGGATAGCCGCTGCGGCTAAGCAAAAGACGCCCTGTAGGGTGTCCGAGCATAGTGGTGTAGGGGTTTTCAATGGCTTTCACCAGGCGACTGGTAGCTGTTTGTTCGTTCATGCGAAATATCGAATGGATTGAGGCGACCACAAAATCAAACGTGGCGAGCAGTTCTTCCTGGTAGTCCAGACTGCCGTCATAAAGTATGTCTGACTCAATGCCTTTAAATATCCTGAAAGGAGCCAGCTTTATATTCAGGGCGTCGATTTCTTCTTGCTGGGCAAGCACCCTCTCTTCGGAAAGACCCCTGGCATAAAATGCTGACTTAGAGTGATCTGAGATGCCGAAATACTCCAGCTTGAGAACGTCCCGGCAGTAAAGAGCCATTTCTTCCAGACTGTTAACACCGTCGCTCCAGGTGCTATGGTTGTGAAGGCAGCCCTTCAGATCATGCTGTTGTATCAATGCAGGAAGTTTTTTTTCATCAGCAAGCTTGAATTCAGCTGTTCCTTCACGCAGCTCAGGCTCTATATAGGGCAGCCCCGCCTGCTTATACAGTTCTTCTTCGCTTTGAAAGAGAATGTTTGTGTTATTTAGTCGCCTCAATACCTCGTTTGTATGCCCGGTCGAGCCGCTTGTTTTGAAAAGCGCTGAGGCAAATTCTTCTTGCGGGTAAAAGTGTATGCTTACTTTCAGCGACGATTCGATTTCTCCTCTTAAGGTTTGATCTTCAATATGGGAATGCTGTATTAGCGGAATAGAAGCCAGCAAGGTTTTAAGTTCTTCATCAAGCGGACAGGAAACGATCACTTCCAGGTCGTCAATGATCTCGCACTTTCTTCTGTAAGCTCCCGTAAACGCAACTGTTGCCGCAGGGATAGCCTTTTTAAGTTCTTCTAAAAGAGCTTCGGCTTTCTTTTCCACCCGTGCATAGAGAAAGCGGCCGTTGCTGGCCATTTTGAACTCAATTAATTTCTTAACTTCTTCCTGAGTTTTAAGTCCGAAACCTTTGGCCTTAAGCAGTCTGTTCTCATTGCATGCATACAAAAGCTCGCCAACGGTTTCAATGCCCAGTTCCTTCCATAGGGTGAGTACTTTTTTCGGGCCCATCCCTTTGATGTTGAGTAGATCCACCACCCCTGGAGGAACGTTGTTCAGGTACGTTCTAAGCTCCTGCATTTCGCCGGTTTGCATAAGCTCCCACACTTTGGCAGCCGTAGCTTTGCCCAGGCCGCTAATGCTTTCGAGTTCCTCGATGGTTTTTTCATAGAGAGCAAAGGGTAATTTATCGATAACGATTGCTGCAGACGCAACTGCTTTAGTTTTATAGGGATTTTCTCCGCTTAACTCCATTAGCTGACCTAAGAGCCGTAAGGACCTCACTATGGTTTTGTTTTCCATTCTTTCAAAATTACGAATTAAAAGAATTGCAAAGCCTCATAAACAAGAATGCCGGCCTCTGGTCTGTCAGGTGGCCGGCATAGCTTTAGTTTAGTGTAATGTTATAAGGCATACGAGCTTGTATACCGGTTGATTTGAGTGCAAGCTGAAGTTGTTTATAATAGACATAGCTGTCCCCAAGCTGCGCTTTCGAAAAGTAATCTTTCAGCTTATCATTACTGGTGCTTAGGATGGATTCAAACGGGCTTTTTTGTTCCGGATAGAATACTAGTTTGTAATCCTTAAGTTTAGCCATTTTTGCTGCGGAAGCTATTGCATCGTTAAAATGACCTAAACGATCAACCAGCCCTTTTTGCAGAGCTTCTGAGCCGCTCCATACGCGGCCCTGGCCTATCTCGTCAATATATGTCTGAGGTTTCTTTCTGCCATCGGAAACTCTTTTAGTAAAAGTGCTGTATATGCGGTTTACCTCATTTTGTATGACGAGCCTTTCAGATGCAGTAAGAGGCCTGTTTATGCTTCCAAGATCCGCATGTTCGGCGGTTTTAACACCGTCAAAAGTTACTCCCAGCTTATTATTGAAAAACTTCTGCATATTGGGTATGATTCCGAAAACACCAATAGATCCGGTAATGGTGTTAGGCTCTGCAAATATTGAATCAGCGGCGCAGGCAATATAATAGCCTCCGGATGCAGCTACGTCACCCATGGAAACAATTACCGGTTTTACTTTTTGAGTGAGCACAACCTCACGCCAAATTACGTCCGAGGCAAGGGCGCTGCCGCCTGGCGAATTGATTCTGAATACAACTGCTTTTACCTTGTTATCGGTGCGTGCCTTGCGCAGAGTTCTTGAAATCCGCTCAGAACCTATGGTTTCATCATCTCCTTCTCCACCGTTTATTTCGCCGACAGCATACACAACTGCTATGCGGTTATTGATATCTCCCTTTGGAGCTTCGTTGTTTTTAATGTACTCATCCAGAGGAACCGATTTAATATCATCGGTCTTTTTGATGCCCAGGCGGCTTTTTATCTCATACAGCACCTGGTCTTTATACCGGAGTCCGTCGGCCAGTTTGTAAGTTACTGCGTCGGTGGCGTTTTGTACTTTCAGTGAATTGGCGATAGCGACAAGGGAATCCTTTGGTATCTTTCTCGACTCGGAGATACGGTTTAAAAAATGGTCATACATTGAACCAAGAAACGAAGTAACCTGCTGGCGGTTTGCATCGCTCATCTTGTCAAGTATAAAGGGCTCAACAGCGCTTTTATAGGTGCCAACCTTTATGATCTGCGGTTCGATCTCAAGCTTTTGCAAAGCCCCTTTAAAGAAAACAGACTGCGAGCTGAAGCCTTTAAACTCGAGGATGCCTTCCGGGTTAATATAGATCTTGTCAGCCACCGAAGCCAGGTAATAGGCCGACTGCGGATAGACCTCGCTGTAAGCAAGGATGAACTTTTTGGATTTTTTAAAATCCAAAAGGGCGTTTCTTACTTCTTCAATGCTAGCCATCCCCCCCTGGATAGTCGTCAGGTCGAGGTAAATGCCTTTAATGTTGTCATCGGTTTTTGCTCTGTTTACAGCCAGCAGCAAGTCATAGAGACCAGTCGTCCGGCTATTGCTCATTTCGAAATTGTCGAAGGGGCTCTTGGAACTTCGCTCAACAAGCGCATTTTTGAGTGAAACATGAAGTATGGAGTTAGCGCTAACCTCTGTTTTGTCGCCCTTTGCAGCTGCAACAATACCAGCGATAATAAACATGCCAAATATAAACAGAACAACAGATGCAAGAATAATGCCTACCATGGAGGCGAAAACCATTTTAAAAAACTCTTTCATGGGAGCCAATCTTATTTAAAGTGAAAGTATACCCGTTAGATATGAATATATTTGAAACGTTACACCTTTACAAAGGTTTATGAAAGATGTGTTTTTACTATTGGGAAGTAATCTGGGTAACAGAGAGGAAACGCTATGCAAAGCCATAGACTTACTTAACCAACATGGAGGTGAAGTTGCTAAAGTCTCTTCAATCTATAAAACAGCAGCCTGGGGAAATACGACACAGCCGGATTTTCTTAACCAGGCGGTATTTATGCAGAGCGCCCTTGATGCAGTTGCTTTGCTGGCGATTGTACTTGACATTGAGAAGCAGCTTGGAAGGCAGCGTAAAGAAAAGTGGGGCGCCAGAAAAATAGACATCGACATAATATTTTATAACGATTCAGTAATCAGCAGGCCCGAATTAAGCATACCTCATCCTTACATGCATACACGCCGTTTTGTGCTCCTGCCGCTTGCAGAAATAGCTCCCGACGTAAGGCACCCTATATTGAAGCAAACGGTAAAAGAGCTTTTAGAAAAGCTTGATGATGAGTTGAGTGTAGAGTTTTATAAGCAGGGTAAAGATTATAGCTCTTTCAGTTCAAATTCATAGCTTTCCATAATGAGGTTGGCAAGCAGTTTCCGACAGGCAGAATCAACTTTCTCATGTGCTTCTTCCTTTGAAAGAGCCTCAATTTCCAGCGTTATGTGCTTACCTATGCGAATATTCTGTATCTCGCTCAGGCCAAGATTTTTCATACTGCCTGTCACGGCTTTCCCCTGAGGGTCTAAAATCTCCTTTAAAGGCATCACATTTATTTCGGCGGAAAATCTCATCTTAAAAAAGTAAATTGAATAAATGAAAAAACTATATATAGAACTATTATAAGCGGAACAGCCGCAAATTTAAATAATACAATCAAGATTAACGCTATAAATACCAGGAGGAAGCGCAGCAAGTTTTCCCGGAAAATGAAATTTTTAAACTTCAGGGACAATAGGGGAATCTCCATTACGAGTAAAAAACTGGTGCCTATTGTAAGTACAAACAAAAAGAATGGGTTAAGGATATAGGCAGTCCAAAAGTTGTCACCACCAGCAATTATCATGGGCAGAGACCCTATAAACAGGGCGTTAGCCGGTGTGGGCAAACCAATAAAATTATCACTCTGACGAGTGTCCGTATTAAACTTCGCAAGCCTTAATGCAGAAAATACCGCAATAATGAAGGCGGTATAATTTAAATAGGTGCTGAGTTCTCCTACCTGAGGGGCCAGCAAAAACAGCTGGTATACGATAGAGGCGGGCAAAANNGAAAAACCAAAGCTTATAAGGTCTGCAAGAGAGTCGAGTTCTTTTCCCACAGGAGAGTGAACCTTTAGGAGCCTTGCTACCATTCCGTCCATAAAGTCGAACACAGCAGCTATAACAATGGCATACACTGCAAAAACAAAGTTGCCGTTAAACGCAAAAACAACACCCACGCAGCCACTAAACAAGTTAAGACAGGTAATGGCATTAGGTATGTGTTGTTTCATATTCTGACAGTCTATTTGCAGATGCAAAGGTAATAAAGACAGGCGTACTTTTGCCTTTGCATCTGCATTTAACTAGCTGTTCATCGAAATGAGGAACTCTTCATTGGTTCTGGTTCCCTTCATTTGAGAAAGCAGGAATTCCATCGATTCCTGCGAGTTCATATCAGCAAGATGGTTTCTTAATATCCATATACGCTGAAGGGTCTCCCTGTCATGCAGCAGATCATCCCGGCGGGTACTGGATGCAGTAAGATCAATAGCCGGAAATATACGCTTGTTAGATAGCTTTCTATCCAGCTGAAGCTCCATATTGCCCGTGCCTTTAAACTCTTCAAAGATAACCTCATCCATCTTAGAGCCGGTATCTATCAGCGCAGTAGCAAGTATAGTAAGCGATCCGCCGTCTTCTATGTTACGGGCGGCGCCAAAGAAGCGTTTGGGTTTATGAAGGGCATTTGCATCGACACCTCCCGACAGTATTTTACCTGATGCGGGAGCAACTGTATTATAGGCACGTGCAAGGCGTGTGATGGAGTCTAGCAGGATCACTACATCGTGGCCACATTCTACCATGCGCTTAGCCTTTTCAAGTACAATGTTTGCAATCTTTACGTGCCTTTCAGCAGGTTCGTCAAAGGTGGAAGACACAACCTCGGCACGTACACTGCGGGCCATGTCTGTTACTTCTTCCGGACGCTCATCAATTAATAGGATAATGAGATAAACCTCAGGATGGTTCTTTGCGATAGCATTGGCTACATCCTTTAGAAGCATAGTTTTACCTGTTTTAGGCTGAGCAACGATCAAACCGCGCTGTCCTTTTCCGATAGGAGTAAACAAGTCAATAATCCGGGTTGAATTATGGCTTGTATCCATAAACATATTAAGCTTTTCGGTAGGGAACAGAGGTGTAAGAAAGTCAAACGGAACGCGGTCCCTTACCTCGGCAGGTATACGGCCGTTAATAGATTCAACTCGTACCAGCGGAAAATACTTTTCACCTTCTTTAGGAGGCCGAATGCTTCCGCGTACGGTATCACCGGTCTTTAGGCCAAACAGTTTTATTTGAGACTGAGATACATAAATATCATCAGGAGATGTTAAGTAATTATAGTCAGATGAACGCAGGAAGCCGTATCCGTCAGGCATAATTTCCAGCACTCCTTCATTGGTAACCACGTTGTCGAAATCAACATTGGCAGCGTTGGAGTTGCCGTTTGATTCAGAATAACGGTTTTCTGAAGCACGGGGCTGCTGAGGCGTACGCTCAAAGCGGACAGGCCTTTGTTCGGTTATGTTTATTTCAGACGGCGGAGGTACATTTTCAACAGCAATAGGCTTCGTCATGATCTGCCTTCTGGGTTTATGCTGTCTAACCGCTGGTTCGGACGTGGCTTCTTCAGCAGCAGGTTTTTCTGCCACCGCTGTCTCCAAAGCAGGGCTAACGCTGCCGGACTCACTAGTTTCTTCTATCGGAGCGGTAACAGCTTCCGTGTGCACTTCCTGTTCGGCCTTTACGCCATCGCGAGGTTTTATGCTGCGAACCCGCTTTTGCTTCTTTTCTCCGGCATCTTCAGCCGCGATGGTATCAGTACCTTGAGAAGGCGTATGTTCAGTGGCTTGTTCCTGATGCTCTTTGATTTTTGCTATAAGTTCTTGCTTACGTAGAGAATCCGCACCCTCAATGCTCAAAGATTTTGCGATTTCACGAAGCTCAGACACAAGCTTGTCGTTCAATTCATTAATTTTCATTCAAATGTTGAATATAGTATATAGGAATTTGTTGTAGATAACCTACTATCAGCTAAAGAAACCTCATTGTCAATAAGTGTAATGAAATGAATTTCCTGTGATTTCAGGTTAATGTTGAGATAACGCCACAATTGTAGTGCAATAATTTTAATTATACAAAAAAATGCAAAAAATTTAATGCAGCTCTTATTTTTACTTTCTTTGAACCATGAACAGGACAGCGCTCATTCAGCAGATAAAAGCAAAGAAATCCTTTCTTTGCGTAGGACTTGATACCGATATCCAGCTTATTCCGCAGGCATTCCTTAAGTATGAAGATCCGGTCTTTGAATTTAATAAGCAGATTATTGATGCTACCAGGGAGTTTGCGGTGGCCTACAAGCTCAATACGGCTTTTTACGAGAGCAGGGGAGTAGCAGGCTGGCAAAGCCTGGTCAAAACCTTCAGTTACCTTCCTGCTGATTGTTTTAGCATAGCGGATGCTAAAAGAGGCGATATAGGGAACACTTCCAGCATGTATGCCAAAGCTTTTTTTGAACCCGCTTGCTCTGGTATGAGCTTCGATTCGGTTACTGTAGCTCCTTATATGGGCATAGACTCTGTGAAGCCTTTTTTGAACTTTGATAATAAATGGGCAATTATACTCGCACTGACATCTAACGAAGGAAGTAGAGACTTTCAGTTCCTTAAAGCAGATGAAAACAGGTTATTCGAGCATGTTATTGAAGCAGCATGTTCCTGGGGTACTGCTGAAAACACAATGTTTGTTGTAGGAGCAACACGGGGCGAATCGTTTCTTGACATCCGAAAAAAAGCACCTCATCATTTCCTGCTGGTTCCCGGGGTGGGAGCTCAGGGCGGTAGTTTGGACGAAGTATGCAAATATGGGCTTATTGATGACGTGGGTCTCCTTGTCAATTCATCAAGGGCTATTATCTACGCCTCAAACAAGGAAGATTTTGCTCAGGCTGCGCACAATGAGGCGTGTAAAGTTCAGCAGCAGATGGCAGCATGGTTATAGTATGACAGAGGCATTTATCCATTTCTTATGGAAGTTTAAGCTGTATAGAGCTCAGGGCCTCTGCACAACCATGGGAAGTGCTTTAAAAGTGCTGTCTGCAGGCTTTCATAATAAAGATTCCGGGCCCGATTTCTTTGACGCAAGGCTATATATAGATGATACCCTTTGGGCAGGCAATGTAGAAATACACGTTCGCTCGTCCGACTGGTATGCCCACGGGCACACCAGCGACAGTGCCTATGATAATGTAATACTGCACGTTGTTTATATGGATGACAAGCCGGTTTTAAGGTCCGACGGTACACCTTTGCCTACTCTTCAAATAAACAAGTTTCTTCCTGCCGGAGTAGAAGAACACTATACAGAACTTTTACAAAGCCATACACCAATTCCTTGCGGAAGTCGAATAAGTACCATGCCGGCACTCCATTTGCAAAACTGGTTTTACCGCTTGCTTATCGAAAGGCTTGAAGAAAAGAGCAAAGATGTTTACAGATTTCTACAAGAGACCAGAGGAAGCTGGGACGATACTTTCTACATATTACTTGCTCGAAACTTCGGCTTTAAGGTAAATGCGCTTCCCTTTGAACTCCTTGCACGTTCTCTCCCTCAGCAGTTACTGGCCAAAAACAAAGACAATGCCCTTGCTGTTGAAGCTTTGATATTCGGGCAGGCAGGGTTTCTCGGGGAGGATTATCCTGGAGACGATTACCTGTTAAAAATGAGGGCCGAATACCTCTTTCTGCAAAGGAAGTACGGTCTAAAGCCACTGGAGAAGCATTTATGGAAGTTCCTGAGAATGCGTCCGCGCAACTTTCCAAGTGTTCGCCTGGCACAGTTCAGCGCGTTAGTACAGCAGTCCAGCCATCTTTTTTCAAAAGTTATAGCCCTGGAAAGTACCAAGCTGTTAAGCGACCTTTTTACGGATATAAAAGTAAATCCATACTGGCGTAGTCATTTCCGCCCCGGAGTTCCCGGTCCGGAAACCTCCGGTAACCTTGGTAAAACATCCGTTTATAATTTACTTCTTAACTCAGTTGCACTCATTATTTTCAGCTATGGGCGTCATACAGGTAACAACAGTCTGGTAGAGCGGGCGTTAAGTCTTATTGAAAGCATGCCCTTCGAACTAAACCATATTACCGGGCTGTTTACTCAGATTGGGATTGAAGCAAGAGGAGCCCACTGTTCGCAGGCCCTTATACAGTTAAAAAAAGAATATTGTGATAAGAAAAATTGTTTAAATTGTGCAATCGGAGCCAAACTATTAATTCAGCATAAATGATACAGCACATCCTGGCATTTTTTGAAAAGTATTCTTTTGGGGTTTCCGCCTATCTGGGTGAAAAGTTCAACATGTCTATTTCCAAAATAAGACTCTTTTTTATTTATTCCTCCTTTTTGGCTGTCGGCTTTCCGTTTATAGTCTATTTGCTGGCTGCCTTTGTATTAGGTATACGCACGTACATGAAGCGCACCCGAGCCATTCTTCGCGATTTTTAGCAAGTAGCTGTCGCTTGCATCAGGCACCTTTCCGACCCATATTCAGAGTGGTGTACTTTCTTTATATTTGCTGCGTAATATAAGCAGTCCGATGCCCCAAAAAGCAAATCAATTCCGGTCAAATACATTTAGGTCAGACGAAAAAGAAAAGCCTTCTTTGAAAGACCGCTTAATACGCGATAAAGCAGAAAAACTTCCTGATTTTACGTTTAACAACGGTCGCGTAATCAAAATTGTCGGCCTTTTGTTCCTTATCTTTTCTCTTTATTTTCTCATAGCGTTTACCTCCTACCTTTTTACCTGGCAGGATGATCAAAGCTACGTATCAGACCCTAACGGAGGCTGGAGTACCCTGTTTAAGTCTAGTGAAGAAATACAAAAGGTGGGTGTAAACCACATGGCCGTTGAAAACTGGCTCGGAAAGCTGGGTGCACTGCTATCTCATCAGTTTATTTATAAATGGTTTGGTATAGCTTCTTTTCTGTTTATAGGCATTTTGTTCATTATAGGATACAGGATGCTGTTCAAAGTGCGCATTGTTTCCATAGCCAAAACCCTTAGCTACTCCTTGTTCTTACTGGTCTTCCTTTCGGTAGCCATAGGCTTCCTGCATAGTTTTACCACAGATTTTCCGCACTACCTGGAAGGAGAGTTTGGCTTCTGGACCAACCGGCTGCTCACGGCGCAGATTGGAAATTTCGGAGTAGGCGGCCTGCTGCTGTTCAGTGCACTCACGTTTCTAATTCTGGCGTATAATATTGACTTTAAACTACCAGAGCGTCCTTTTAAATCAGGCAACCCACCTTATGCAAAAGAAGATATTGATTTGATTAATGAAGAAATAGCCGAACCTGTAGAGTTTGAGCTTCCCAAAAACAATAAAAAAGTACGTAACGAGGCGCCAAAGGCAGAAAATGATGCGCCCTTGCAACAACAACGCATTCTTGATCCTCTACCGGTGGATTCCGAACCCGCAGAACCCCTGCCCCCAAAAGCTGCAATTCCTCTCGAAACGGTAATAGGAGGTAATGTACTTCTTAATACTGCCGCAACCCTTGCGTCAACGACTGCGGCGGTCGAAGAAGCGAAGCCGCAACCTGTGATGACGGTAGAAAAAGCCGAAGAAGAAAAACTAGCCGAAGGCCTTGTAAGCAAGTTTGGAAAATACGATCCAACGCTTGATCTTTCTTCTTATGTATTTCCAACGCTCGATCTTTTAGAAAACTATGCCACCAATAAAATATCAGTACACCCTGATGAGCTGGAAGCTAATAAGAATAAAATTGTAGAGACGCTTAACCACTATAACATTGAGATCGATAAAATAAAAGCTACCATCGGCCCAACGGTTACTCTGTATGAAATAATTCCTGCACCCGGCATACGCATATCCAAAATAAAAAACCTTGAAGACGACATTGCATTAAGTCTTGCCGCACTGGGTATACGCATCATAGCGCCCATGCCGGGTAAAGGAACCATTGGGATTGAAGTGCCTAACAGGAAGCCCGAAATGGTGCCTATGCGCTCCATAATGGCTACCGAAAAGTTCCAGAGCAATCACATGGATCTTCCCATTGCTTTGGGAAAAACCATTTCCAATGAGGTTTACATAGCCGACCTGGCCAAAATGCCTCACCTTCTTGTAGCCGGTGCCACAGGGCAGGGCAAGTCGGTAGGCATAAACGCTATCCTGGTGTCTCTGCTTTACAAGCTTCACCCTTCGCAGATCAAATTTGTGCTGGTCGACCCAAAGAAGGTCGAGCTTACCCTTTACCGCAAAATAGAAAGGCACTTTCTTGCCAAGCTCCCCGGTGAGGACGATGCTATTATTACCGACACTAAGAAGGTGATCAATACCCTCAACTCGGTATGTATTGAAATGGATCAGCGATATGACCTGCTTAAGAACGGGCAGGTGCGCAATCTTAAGGAATACAACCAGAAATTTGTTAACCGCCGCCTTAATCCTGAAGAAGGGCACCGCTATCTACCCTTCCTGGTAGTCATTATCGACGAGTTTGCCGATCTTATGATGACAGCCGGCAAGGAGATTGAAACACCCATAGCACGTCTGGCACAATTGGCCCGCGCCGTTGGCATACACCTTATCATAGCTACCCAGCGCCCCTCAGTAAACATCATTACGGGTACCATTAAAGCCAATTTCCCGGCAAGGCTTGCCTTTAGAGTGCTCTCTAAAATAGATTCACGCACTATACTCGACTTTGGAGGTGCCGATCAGCTTATTGGCCGCGGAGACATGCTCCTTTCTACAGGGAGCGATCTTATACGGCTGCAATGTGCATTTGTCGACACGCCGGAGGTAGAGCGTATATCCGAGTTTATAGGAGCCCAGAGAGGCTATGCCTCCGCCTGGGTACTGCCCGAGTATATAGATGAAAATTCCGACGGAGGAAGTAAGGACTTTGATCCGGGCGACCGCGATCCTTTGTTTGAAGAAGCCGCGCGTCTTATCGTGATGCACCAGCAGGGTTCCACCTCACTGATACAGCGAAAGCTTAAACTCGGCTATAACCGGGCCGGGCGTATCATCGATCAGCTCGAAGCGGCAGGCGTGGTGGGACAGTTTGAAGGAAGTAAAGCGCGCGAAGTATTGCTGCCTGACGATTATGCCTTGGAGCAGTTTCTGGAAAATCTGAAGGATAAATAGGCGCCAGCCTGCGCCGCCCTTTAAACGTTTAGCCAAAACTTGTATCCATACCTATACAAAGCACACATTATGATGAAAAAATATTTGCACCTGACGGCCTTAATTCTGTTTGCTTCTATAAGTGCTTTGGCACAAAATACGTCCAAAGCCGACGCAATACTCGCCAGTCTTAACAAACAATATGCAGGCAGTAACGTAATAAAAGCCGACTTTAAGTATACGCTTAAACCGAAGGCTGCCGGTACAGCACAAAGCACGACCGGTACTATCTACGCCCAGCCTAAAACCAACAGCTTCAAACTCATTACCAAAGCGCAGGATATAATAAGCAACGGAAAGCAGCAATGGACCTATTTGAAGGAGGAGGACGAAGTACAGCTTAGCAATGCCGGCAACAGTGCCGATGATATCAACCCGGCGCAGCTCTTTAACTTCAACAAAAATACTTATATCCGTAAATATGCCGGGTTGCAGGGCGGCCGTCATGTTGTAGACCTTCAGCCCCTAAGCAAGAAAGGCAATCTGGTGCGCATACGTTTGTTTGTTGATAAAACCGCTACTGCTTTAAACTCCGCCGTTATAACCGATAAAAGCGGAAATACGCATCAGTATACTATAAGCAATTTTAACGCAAATTATAAGGCGCCGCAGGGCTTGTTTAATTTCGATACTAAAAAGCATCCGGGAGTAGAACTGGTAGACCTGCGTTAAATGGCACTTACCTACACCCAAAGTACCCTCGAAAAGCTTGAAGCTATCTTTAAAACACTAGGCTACTCCGTAAGAATCGAAAAGGGTAACTTTAAAACAGCTGCCTGCCTGCTGCAAAGCAGCAAGGTTATTGTCGTAAACAAATACTCAAGCCTGGAAAGTCGCATCAACGCACTTGCAGGTCTGCTGAAACAAAGCAATTTGGAAGAGAAATTACTGGATGACAAACAAAAAGCTTTTGTTAACCATTTAAAACAGACAAGACTGCAATTGTGAAAATTACTTTTTTAGGTACCGGAACTTCGCAGGGAATACCAGTTATAGGTTGCCGGTGCCCGGTATGTACTTCTTCTGACGCGCGCGATAACAGGCTGCGCTCCTCTGTACTCGTAGAAACGCAGGGTATGTCGGTACTTATTGACTGCGGGCCCGATTTCAGATACCAGATGCTACGCGAAAAAGTAAGCAGGCTCGATGCAATTCTTTTCACTCATGAACACAAAGACCACATTGCCGGTCTGGATGATGTAAGAGCATTTAACTACATGCAGGGGAGGGGAATGGATGTTTATGCCCTGCCACGGGTGCAAGAAGCTTTAAAGCGTGAGTTTCACTATGCTTTTATGAAGGAAAAATACCCGGGCGTACCACTCATTAATCTGCACGACATCAGCACGCGGCCTTTTCAACTTGGAGACCTCGCCATAGTGCCCATAGAAGTAATGCATTACCGCCTGCCCATATTGGGCTTTCGTATAGGCGGCTTTACCTATATAACCGACGCCAAAACCATTGCTCCGCCTGAGGTTGAAAAGATAAAAGGCTCGCAAGTACTGGTGCTTAACGCCCTTCAGCAGGGATCGCATATTTCTCATTTTACCCTGTCGGAAGCTATTGCTTTTTCCCGCCAGGTAAACGTTCCGCACACCTATCTTACTCACGTAGGCCACAATATGGGCCTTCATCAGGAAGTATCAGCCATGTTGCCTCCGGGAGTTTCCTTCGCCTACGATGGCCTGAAGATTGAAGTATAGCTCAATTTCAGCTATTTATATTTCTTATCCGGTATATAAGCCTTATTTTTACAGCAGTGAAAAGAATTTTATCCATATTCTTTTTGGTGTGTTACCTGCAAGGCCACACCGGGCTTGGCCAGCTTATGGGCCTTCCTTTGCTTATAGACCATTATCAGGAACATAAAGAAGCCGACAAGGCCATTAGCTTTTTGTCCTTCCTCAAAATGCATTATGCAGGGGAGCATCCCTTGGACGGGCATCCCCAAAAAGATATGCGTCTGCCGTTTAAAGCTTCTGCTGATACCGGTTCGGCCAGCTGCTTGTTTGCCCTGCCACTCAACTACAGTTATATTTACGTACGCTGTATGCCCTTAGACGGAGCTTTGTGCTTCTATTATAATGCAGGCAAAGATCACTACGCCGTTCAATCCATATGGCAGCCACCCAAGCTTGCCTGATAGCCGCTCCTCTTTTCTCATTTCTACTTATCAACCTTTAGTGAAAGCATGCTTAGCTGCTTTCCTTAATACTTATTTAAATGTTAAACAGAATAATTGAGTTTTCAATTAAGAATAAACTTATTATAGGCTTGTTTGTGCTGGCCCTTATAGGCTATGGTGCCTACGAAATAAAGCAATTGCCTATTGATGCCGTGCCTGATATTACCAACAATCAGGTACAGGTTATTACAAGCTCGCCCTCGCTTGGGGCTCCCGACATTGAACGACTGGTTACCTTTCCTATAGAGCAGGCCAATACCAATATCAAAGGACTAAAAGAAATTCGCAGCTTCTCGCGCTTCGGGCTCTCGGTTGTCACCCTTGTTTTTGATGATGATATTGACGTGTACTGGGCCCGCCAGCAAGTGGCCGAACGCCTGCAAATGGTTAAAGAGTCTATTCCTCCGGAGTTTGGCCTGCCCGAAATTGCTCCGCTCACCACCGGTCTGGGCGAAATTTACCAGTATGTGGTAAGGCCCAAAAAAGGCTACGAGCATAAATTTACACCTACCGAACTGCGCACTATACAGGACTGGATTGTGCGAAGGCAGCTACTGGGGGTAAAAGGCGTGGCCGATGTAGCGAGCTTTGGCGGCAACCTTAAGCAATACGAAGTTGCGGTAGACCCGGGCCGGCTGCAGGCCACCGGAGCCAACATGAAAGAAGTGTTTGAAGCCCTGCAAAATAACAATCAGAACACCGGCGGAGCCTATATAGAAAAGGGACCGTCTGTACTGTTTATACGCAGCGAAGGACTTATAGACAGCCTGAAAGATATTGAAAACATAGTGGTTAAAAACCTGCCCGATGGTACACCGCTGCTCATACGCAACCTGGCACAAGTAGGCTATGGCAGCGCTACCCGCTACGGCGCCATGACGTATAACGGCGAGGGCGAGGTTGCCGGAGCCGTTGTAATGATGCTAAAGGGCGATAACAGCAACGTGGTAATCAGAAACGTAAAGGATCGCATTGAGCAAATTAAGAAAACACTGCCCGAAGGAGTAGTGATCGACCCTTTTCTCGACCGTACCAAAATGGTCAATAACTCGATATCAACGGTTACAACCAATCTGCTCGAGGGGGCGCTCATCGTCATCTTTGTGCTGGTATTCTTCCTCGGAAATCTGCGTGCAGGCCTTTTAGTAGCCTCAGTGATACCGCTTTCCATGCTTTTTGCCATCATTATGATGAACATTTTTGGTGTAAGCGGCAATTTGATGAGCCTTGGCGCTCTAGACTTCGGACTAATTGTAGACGGCGCGGTGATCATTGTCGAGGCTGTAATGCACCGCCTTACTCGTAACCAGCAGTTCAGCAGCCTTACCAGGTTAAGTCAGAAAGAAATGGATACGGCCGTAGCAGCTTCGTCCGGCAAGATGATGAACAGCGCCGTATTCGGACAAATCATTATCCTTATTGTCTACCTGCCCATTTTTACCTTCGAAGGTATAGAAGGAAAAATGTTTATGCCGATGGCTCAAACCGTAGCATTTGCCTTGATTGGGGCCTTTTTCCTGTCGCTCACCTATATACCCATGATGAGCTCCCTGGTGCTTTCCAGGCAAATTAAGGAAGATAAAAACATGTCGGAACGGTTGATGGACAGGCTTGAGCATCTTTATGAGCGCTCGCTGAACAGGGCTCTTACTTATAAGAGAACCATATTAACAGGTATGGCTGTGTTGTTTGCCATTGCCCTCTTCATTTTCAGCACGCTGGGGGGCGAGTTTATCCCCTCTCTGCCCGAAGGGGACTTCGCCGTAGATACCAGGGTGCTGCCTGGCAGTAACCTTAAAACGTCTGTTGAGGCAGTGCTTAAAAGCGAAAAGATATTGCTAGAGCGTTTTCCCGAAGTGGAAAAAGTGGTTGGAAAAACCGGAAGCAGCGAAATTCCTACCGATCCGATGGCTATTGATGCCAGCGATATGATGGTGATCCTGAAGCCGCGAAAAGAATGGACAACAGCTAAAACTTACAACGAACTTATGGAAAAGATGGGTGTTGCCCTCGAGGAAGTGGTAGGGGTAACCTACGGCTTTCAATACCCCGTTGCCATGCGCTTCAATGAGCTCATGACCGGAGCAAGGCAGGATGTAGTATGTAAACTATTTGGCGAAGACCTCGATACGCTGGAGCTTTATGCCAGCAAACTTAATTCTATTGTGAACACGGTGGATGGCGCCCGCGATCTTTATGTAGAGCCCATTGCGGGGCTTCCGCAAATTGTGGTTAAGTACAGGCGCGAGGCTATAGCACGCTACGGCCTTACCATAAGCGATGTGAACAAAATGGTTAATACTGCTTTTGCCGGACAGCCCGCCGGGATGGTCTACGAAGGCGAAAAACGCTTCGAGGTAGTGGTAAGACTCCCCGGAGGGCAGCGCCAGAGGCTGGAAGATGTTCAAAACCTTTTAATTCCGCTGCCGGGGGGGCTTAACATACCCTTGAGTGCCCTTGCCGCTGTTGATATTGTAAACGGCCCTAACCAGATACAGCGCGAAAATGCCCAGCGACGAGTGGTTGTAGGGTTTAATGTGCGCGACCGCGATATCCAGACGGTGGTAAAGGAAGTGCAAAGCAAGGCCGAGGCACGGCTCCAACTTCCTCCGGGCTATTATATACATTATGGTGGCGCTTTCGAAAACCTCAATGCTGCCCGTGATCGTTTGAGCATTGCCGTGCCGGTAGCCCTGCTGCTCATTTTTATCTTACTCTATTTCGCCTTTGGCTCGGTAAAGTACGGACTCATTATCTTTACCGCTATTCCTCTCTCGGCCATAGGCGGCATCCTGGGTCTTGCCGCACGGGGCATGCCTTTTAGTATATCTGCCGGCATTGGTTTTATTGCCTTATTTGGTGTATCGGTACTAAATGGCATTGTGCTGGTGGCCGAGTTTAACCGCCAGAAGCAGGAAGGCAGTACGCAGCTGAAAGATAAGGTTATTCGCGGTGCCAAAACCCGCCTGCGGCCTGTACTCATGACGGCCTGTGTGGCTGCGCTGGGCTTTTTGCCTATGGCACTCAGCAATGGTGAGGGCGCCGAAGTGCAAAGGCCGCTGGCAACGGTAGTTATCGGCGGCCTGCTGCTGGCTACCTTTCTTACTCTGTTTGTACTGCCTGTGCTGTACATTTTTGTAGAAAATGGGTTCTCTTTCAAAAAGAAGGCACCTGCAGCGGTACTCGTGGCCGTACTGCTTTTGTTAGCGCCTGCTGCCGGGGCTCAAAATCCCATAGGCTTGCAACAGGCAATTGAAATTGCACTAAAGAACAATGAGAGTTTGCGCAGCGAACGCTTGCGAACAGCTTACCTTAAGCACCGCCAGGGGATGGGGGCAGACATTCCGCAAACAAGCGTTGAAATAGGTTACGGACAGATAAACAGCAACAGACGCGATAATAGCTTCACCATAGGGCAAAGCATTAAATTTCCTACCGTTTACGCCCGACAGAAAGATGTACTTACAGCCGAATGGCACTCGGGCATGCTGGGATTGACTTTAAAGGAAAACGAACTGGAAAAACAGCTCAGTACAGTCTATTACCAATGGCTGTATTTGCTTCAGAAAGAAGCCTTGCTCCTGGAGAGCGACAGCATTTACAGCGCTTTCCAGAGCAAAGCTGCCCTGCGCTTTGAAAAAGGGGAAAGCAATGTGCTTGAAAAAGCTACTGCCGAAACTCAGAAAGATCAAATTGCCAGACAGCTGGCCGAAACCCGCACCGACTTGCAAACCGTAAAACTTCAGTTTGCTCTGCTCATCAATACTGATACACCTTATTGCCCCAAGCCGGAAGAGGCGCGGTTGCCGGCTCCTCATCTGGCAGATACCGCTTCCCTTAGCCTGCACCCGGCTTTGCGGCAGGCAAGCTATCAGCTAAAGATAAGCGATGCCCGCTTAAAGCTCGAAAAGGCCAGAATGCTCCCCGACCTGCTTGCTTCGTATTCCAACATGAGCATGAAAGAGCTTCAGGCTGCCAACCCTCAGGCTCCTGCAGGCAGGCGCTTTCATTCCTTCCAGGCAGGCCTGGGTATTCCCTTGTTTACAACAGCTCAAAGAGCTTCGGTGCGGGCAGCCAAAGCCGACCGGCAGCTGTCTGAAAGTCTGTATCTTCAAAGCCGCCTGCAGCTCAGCTCCAGCCTTCTGCAGGCGCGCCTAGCCTTCGCCAGGCAAAGTACAAGCCTTGCCTTTATTGAAACGAAGGCTTTGAAAAATGCTGAGCTTATAGTCAATACGGCCAATGCCCAGTTTGCCGTTGGCGAAATAAATTACCTTGAGTGGACCCTGCTTGTCAATAATGCAATAAGCATCAGAACAGACTATATAGATGCCTTGAAAAACTACAACCTCAGTATTATCGAACTCAATGCATTACAAACTAAGTAATACCCCGTATATATGAAACGCTCTTATATCCTTATAACAACTCTCATACTGGCTGCATGTTCCCAGTCTGCCCCCGAAAATACAAGAGGCGAACAGGCCGCTACGGCCACACGCGTCGAACTTAGTGATGCCCAGATTAAGAATGCAGGCATCAAACTGGCTAAGCCCCGGGTGCAAACCATTTCGCCAACCATCAGGCTCAACGGGCTCATTGCTGTGCCGCCGCAAAATACGGTATCGGTCAATGTGCCTTTGGGGGGCTATGTGCAAAGCAACCGCCTGATGCCTGGTATGTACATCAGCAAAGGAGCCGTAATGGCTGTAATTCAAGACTCCCAGTACATACAGCTTCAGCAAGACTATCTCACTGCCCGGGCCCAGATTGGCTTTGCCGAAGCTGAATATCTGCGCCAGCGAGATCTTAATCAAAGCAAAGCCAGCAGCGACAAAGTGTATCAGCAGGCCAGAGTAAATTTCGAGTCGCAGCGTATCCTGCTGAAATCACTGGCCGAAAAGTTAAAGCTCATTGGTATTGATGCTGCAAAGCTTACCGTTGAGGGCATAAACAGGAGCATTACGCTTAAAGCGCCTATAAGCGGCTATGTTACCGCTGTAAACGTAAATACCGGCAAGTATGTAAGTCCTACCGATGTATTATACGAACTTGTAAATCCCGCCAGGATCTATCTTACCCTGCAGGTGTTTGAGCGCGAAATGCCAAGCCTATTCGTAGGTCAGAAGCTGTTTGCTTATAGCAACAACACGCCCGAAAAAAAGTATATCTGCCGCATTGAATCTGTAAGCCGCGATTTCTCTGCCGATAAAAGTGTTACAGTCAATGCTTCCTTCGAAAAGTACGATGCTGCCTTAATACCCGGTATGTATATGAATGCCGAGGTTGAACTAAAGAGTAAGGAAACCCATGTGCTTCCAGAAGAGGCTATCCTTTCTTACGAAAGTAAGCAATATGTGTTTGTAGCCGAAAGCCCGTCGGTATTTAATATGAGTGAAATAAAAACAGGAGCTACAGAAAATGGTTATACCGAGGTTTTTATCAATCAGGCGGTAAATGCTCAAAGTTCTGTAGTTGTAAAAGGTGCTTATTCCTTGTTAATGAAGTTGAAAAATACCGAAGAGGAGTAGAGAACTCACGAGTT
>DDAL01000005.1 GCA_002332615.1 Sphingobacteriaceae bacterium UBA2059
CCGGGCGACAGATATTTGTCTTTTGCATCCAGTATCGTTACATCACTTTCACTGTTTCTAATCTGAGGGGCAACTTCGGCAATCAGCCCGTCGACGAATAAAACATCAGCTGCTTGATTATAAAATGAAGACTCAGGGTAAAGAATAGTAGCTGATCGTAGCAATACTTTTTTCATCAATAAATAGCATTTTAAACAGTGAAAGGCGGTGGTTTTTAGATAGCACCTGTCACCGTTTACTTAAATAAAAGCTAAATTATATAAATCTTCGGCAATGCCCGATTTTTTATTATTTGCTTTTGTTAAAAAGGCCTTGCTTGCCTAAGTTATCGGTTAGGAATTGTTGAAAGCAAAATATAAACCCCACATGACTTAGTTACTTATAATCCGTAGACGTATAGTTCTTTCAGGACTATNNAGCAAACGCGCTTAGTTAATCTGCGGGCGAGGGAGGGTTTGGCAGACGTGTAAACTGATTTAAAAAAGCAGATACTTGTTGTAAATAGAACACTTATTAATTAGCTTTGGTTTAAACACCTAAAATTGTATGTTAGAAAACCTTAAACAAACGTTTGCAACACATTTTGGCCAGGATAGCCAGGATGTATTCTTTGCTCCGGGCAGGGTAAATTTAATTGGCGAACATATTGACTATAATGGTGGCCTTGTAATGCCTTGTGCCATTACGTATGGAACTCACCTTCTTACTGCTCCCAATGATAAAGGTCTGTTCCGTTTTCGCAGTACAAACTTCGACGATGTAATTGATATTGAGCTTAAAGACTCGTATGAGAAAACAGGCAAAGAATGGTATAATTACCCTTTGGGTGTAATTCATAATTTCCTTGCTCAGGGAAAGAAACTCGGTGGCCTGGATTTCCTTTTCCATGGCGATCTTCCTATCGGTGCGGGTTTGTCTTCTTCTGCTTCTATTGAAATTGTGACTGCTTATGCGCTTAATGAGTTGTTTAACGCTGGATTGTCTAAGCTTGATCTGGTTAAGCTGGGTAAAAAAGTTGAAAACGAGTTCATTGGCGTAAACTCGGGCATTATGGACCAGTTTGCGGTAACCTTTGGCGAAGAAAGCAAAGCCTTGAAGCTTAACTGCGAGTCTTTAGACTATCAGGCTGTTGAATGCGATCTGGGCGATCATCTCCTGGCTATTATCAATACAAACAAACCGCGCACCCTGGCCGACTCAAAGTATAATGAGCGTGTGAGCGAGTGCCAGCAAGCGTTAAAGAGCCTCCAGAAAGAGCTCAACATTAACAATCTTTGCGATATCCATGCCGATACCTTAAAGCAGCATATTAATCTTATTGAAAATGAAGTTGTTGCAAACAGGGCTACGCACGTGGTTGAAGAAAACGACCGTGTGTTGAAAGCGGCCAAAGCTCTTGATCAGCACAGACTGGAGGAATTTGGGCAATTAATGTACGCCTCGCACCATTCATTAAGAGACCTATACGAGGTATCTGGAAAAGAACTTGATGCCATTGTTGAGTTTTGCGAGCAGTATCCTGATGTTACAGGTGCCCGCATGACGGGTGCCGGCTTTGGCGGATGTGCCATTGCTTCAGTGAAAAAAGACAGCTTCGACGACTTTAGTCAGAAAGTAATCGAGTTTTATACTGAAAAAATCGGTTATGCTCCCAGTGTATACCAGTCAAAAATTGGTACTGGAGTAATTAAATTATAGTAGTTTATCGTTTTCCTGAGACCCTTATTACCCCCCCCGGTTTTTCGTGGCAGTAATAAGGGTTTTTTATTTAAGTGTAACTTTGACTTCAATTTTGATTCAGACGATTAATGCAAGTAAAAAAACTAAAGCTCGAAGAGCTTAACAGGTTGAGTATTGAGGAGTTCAAAGTAATAAAAAAGCTTCCGCTAACCTTAGTGCTCGACAATATTCGAAGCATGAATAATGTGGGCTCGATATTCCGAACGGCTGATTGCCTGGCAGTTGAGAAATTAATTTTATGCGGAATTACCGGCCGGCCGCCTCACCGCGATATTGAAAAAACCGCTCTCGGAGCCACACTTTCGGTGAATTGGGAGTACAAAGCATCTGTTAGTGAAGCTATAGGCGACTTAAAAAAATCGGGGTACAGCGTGGTGGCCGTTGAACAGGCGCAAGGCAGTACCATGCTGAATGAATTCTGTCCGAAGCCAGGAGTAAACTATGCGCTTGTGCTTGGCAATGAAGTAAATGGCGTAAGTGATGAGGCTATTGCGCTTGCCGACGCATGTATTGAAATACCTCAGTTTGGTACCAAGCATTCGTTCAATGTGGTCGTTTCGGCAGGAATTGTTTTATGGGATTTCTTTACAAAGCTTCATGAATAATTTCCTTAAAACCATTTTTTACCTATATTTGCGGCTGGGTTAGTCTTCTACGACCAGCTCCTCTTGAATCCCCCAGGGCGGGAACGAAGCAAGGGTAGAGAGTTGTAGCGGTGCGATAGTAAGTGCTAACCCTCTTTTTTCTTTATAAGCCGGCCCGGCTCCCCTCCCTATTGTATTTTTCAACTTGTATTAAGGCCTTAATAATCAACTTTATAAGTATATTAGTCCTTAACAAACTATACTTACAATGAAATTTTTTATTGATACAGCAAACACTGCTCAGATCAGGGAGGCCCATGATATGGGTATTCTTGACGGCGTGACTACAAACCCCAGCTTAATGGCCAAAGAGGGCATTACCGGACATGAGATGGTTATAAATCATTACAAAACCATATGCGACATAACCGATGGCGATGTAAGCGCCGAGGTAATTGCTACCAGCTACGAAGAAATTATTGCCGAAGGCGAGGCTTTGGCCCAGCTGCATGAACGTATTGTTGTTAAAGTGCCCATGATTAAAGACGGCATTAAGGCCATTAAGCACTTTACGGCTAAAAACATTAAGACAAACTGCACACTGGTATTTTCTGCCGGCCAGGCTTTGCTTGCTGCCAAAGCAGGGGCTACCTATGTGTCACCTTTCCTGGGCAGGCTGGACGACGTTTCGACAGACGGACTATCGCTCATTGAAGACATCCGCCTAATTTATGATAATTATGGCTACCGCACTCAAATTCTTGCTGCATCGATAAGACATCCTATGCACATTATTGAATGTGCCAAAATAGGCGCTGATGTGATTACGGCTCCTCTGTCGGCCATTGCTGCTTTGCTCAAGCATCCGCTTACAGATATTGGCCTTGCTCAGTTTCTGGCGGATCATAGCAAAGCTGCTCAGCAACATTGAAACAAACAAAGCCGGTTTAACCGGCTTTGTTTGTTTAGTAATTACTAAATACTTAAAATGAATACACCTGTTTTTGATGTTATTATAATTGGTGCCGGCCCTATTGGGTTGAACTGCGGTATCGAATGTGCCCGAAATGGCCTGAACTACCTGATTATCGAAAAGGGTTGTCTGGTTAATTCTATTTATAACTACCCGGCTAACATGACCTTCTTTTCCACGTCGGATAAACTTGAGATTGGAGGCTTGCCTTTTGTTTCTGTCAATTTAAAGCCAACCAGGGCCGAAGCTCTTGAATACTACAGGCGGGCGGCGGCTTTTTACAAGCTTAACATCCGTCTTTTTGAAAGTGCAGAAGCCATTAGCGGGACAGACGGGTGTTTTAGCCTACGTACATCAAAAGGCAACTATACATCAAAAAAGATCATCGTTTCTACGGGGTTTTATGATGTACCTGTAGAGCTCGGTGTACCAGGCGAGGATATGGCTAAAGTAAGACACTACTATAAAGACCCTCACTATTATGCATTTCAGCATGTAGTTGTGGTGGGTGCCGGAAACTCCGCAGTAGATGCGGCCCTGGAAACTTACCGAAAGGGCGCTGTTGTGAGCATGGTTATTAAAGGAAGCGGCATAGATGAACGGGTAAAGTACTGGGTAAAACCTGATATTGAAAACCGCATAAAGGAGGGTTCTGTTAAAGCTTACTTCAACTCTCAGCTGACCGAAATTGATGCTGATAAGGTTTCTATAAATACTCCGCAGGGTATAGTTAGTGTTAAGAACAATTTTGTGCTGGCAATGACGGGCTACAGGCCCAACTTTACGTTTTTAGAAAATCTGGGTATACAATGCACAAATGATAAAAAGCAGCTGCCTGCACACAACCCCGATACCATGGAGACCAATATTGCCGGAATTTATATGGCAGGTGTGGTATGTGGTGGCCTGGATACACATACTTATTTTATTGAAAACTCCCGCGAGCATGCTCAGAAGATACTTGCCCATATTGTAGCGTGAAATTTATGTTTAACGCAGCGACCATGCAAAAAACACATCGTTTTGACTAATAAATCTAACACAAGCGTATCTTTGTTTAATGGACAAACAAAATCTGCTGCAAAGGGCACTAAATTTTGAGTTTTTGAGCATCGAAGAAGGCATGTATCTCTTTAACCATGCCAGCACAGCCGAGCTTATGTATACGGCAAACGAGCTTAGAAAGATACAAGTTCCTCACGGCAAAGTAACCTGGCAAATAGACCGTAATCTGAATACGACCAATGTATGTATTGCCAACTGTAAGTTCTGTAATTTTTTTCGCCGACCGGGACACGCAGACAGCTATATAACAGATATTGAAACCTATAAGGTAAAGATAGAAGAAACTTTCAGGCTTGGTGGCGACCAGCTGTTGCTACAGGGAGGTCATCACCCCGATTTGGGTTTAAGCTTTTATGCAAGCCTTTTTCGCCAGTTGAAAGAGCTTTATCCCGACCTGAAACTTCACTCACTGGGGCCGCCTGAAATTGCTCATATTGCCAAGCTGGAGGGTATATCTCACAGCGAAGTTTTAAGAGAGCTGATGGATGCGGGCCTTGATTCGCTGCCCGGCGCCGGAGCAGAAATACTGAACGACCGTGTGCGAAGACTGATTTCTAAAGGTAAATGCGGCGGAAAGGAATGGCTGGATGTAATGAGAGCGGCTCATCAGCTGGGTTTGACCACGTCGGCTACTATGATGTTTGGACACGTGGAAACGCTTGAAGAACGGTTTGAACACCTGGTGTGGATAAGGCAGGTACAGGCAGAAAAGCCGGAACATGCAAAAGGTTTTATTTCTTTTATACCCTGGCCTTTTCAGGATGACGGTACTTTACTTAAGAAAATAAGGGGAATAAGCAATGAGGTGACTGCCGATGAATACATACGCATGATTGCCTTGAGCCGTATTATGCTTCCTAATATCAAGAATATACAGGCTTCCTGGCTTACAGTGGGTAAATCGGTGGCTCAGCTGTGTCTGCATGCAGGTGCAAATGACTTTGGTTCGATTATGATTGAGGAAAACGTTGTGAGTGCGGCCGGCGCTCCTCACCGGTTTACTTCTGAGGGTATACAGCAGTCTATCAGAGAGGCCGGCTTCGAGCCTCAGCTCAGAAATCAGCAGTATGAGTTTAGGGCAATGCCCCAGGTGCTGGAGCAGCAGGTTATTACGTATTAAAATAATGACCGGCGAGGACTTAAGCCTTCATCTGGAAGCATTGATCTTTTCTTCGGCCGAGAGCATTGGCATTAAGGACATGCGCCAACTTTTGCACGCCGCGCTGAACGTGGATATGGACGAGCTCCGACTGGCGAATATGCTTGCCGGAATAAAGGAAAAATACGCTGATGAGGCCTTTGTTTTATCACTTGAGAAAATTGCCGGCGGATATCAGTTTTTGACCAAACCGTGCTACCAAGGGGTGATAAGCCATTTAAATGCCCATAAAACAAAGAAAAAGCTAAGCCAGGCTGCTTTGGAGACTCTGGCTATTATCGCTTATAATCAGCCGGTGACACGACTGGATATTGAGCATATAAGGGGGGTGAACTGCGAGTATACTATACAGAGACTTCTGGAAAAAGAGCTTATTACGATTAGCGGCACTGCCGCCTCGGCCGGAAAACCCTTATTATATGCTACAAGCAATGGATTGATGGATTACCTGGGCATAAATAGCAAGGAAGATTTACCTCCGTTAAAACCCACTGGAAGTGAAATGAATGAAGCGGGGCTTTCGGCAGATTAATTTCTATTAATAGTTTATGGCTTGCTATTTTGTTTTATTTTTGGCTTAACAATAAACTTAATAACAATTTAAAGCTTAACTAATTTGCTGAGAAATGAAAACGCCTAAAAAGTCTGTAGCTAATAAGAGTACAAAGAGCGGCGAAAAAAAGTCTGTATTAAAACCTGTCGATCGGAAAGGCACCAAGCGTTTTACTAATGCGGATGATGATGAAGACTTTGATCCGTCTTTANNGACGACCTGGACGGATTTAACGATTTTCAGGACGTTGATGACGAAGATGACGATTTTTAATAGTTAAACTCTTTAAAGCATCTGTACAGATGCTTTTTTGTTAAAGGACACACAAACTAACAACTTGATAATTAGACAACTAATAGGATGTTATCTAAAACAACAGCAATGAATATCCAGCAGGTGAATGATAAGCGCTTAATTAAGGACTTTTTAAGTGTTCCAAAAGTTTTATACCGTAAAGACCCTGTTTGGGTATGCCCGCTGGATAACGATATTGAAAATGTATTTAACCCGCTTACTAATAACTTTCATAAACATGGCAAGGCGGCCCGGTGGATAGCTAGAGATAATAAAGGAGTTCTGATAGGGCGAATTGCGGCTTTTATAAATGAAAAGAAGGCATACTCCTATCCTCAAGCTACCGGCGGCATAGGTTTTTTTGAGGCTGTACATGATCAGGCTGTAGCCAACAGCCTGTTTGATACGGCTGCTGCCTGGCTTAAAGAAAACGGAATGGAAGCTATGGACGGCCCCATTAATTTTGGCGAAAACGATACCTTTTGGGGTTTGCTGACTGAAGGGTATACGCATCCTTCCTATGGTATGAATTATAACTTTCCGTATTACAGAGAGCTTTTTGAAGCGTACGGTTTTAAGCCTCTATATGAGCAGTTAACAAATCATATAGACTTAAGAAAGCCTTTTCCGGATAGATTCAGGCGCATTGCCCACTGGGTGATCCGGAAGCCGGGCTATAGCTTTCAATACTTTGAAAAAAACAGTCTTAATAAATATGCCATGGACTTTATGGAGATCTATAACGACGCCTGGCAGGGCTTTGAAAACTTTGTCCCCATTAATAAAGAAACAATAACGGAGACTTTCGATAAAATGAAAGCCATTATGGACGAAAAGCTGATATGGTTTGCATACATAAATAATGAGCCGGCATCCTTTGTCATCATTCTTCCGGATGCAAACCAAATAATTAAGCCGTTTAAAGGCAAACTGGGTTTGGTTGAAAAGCTTCGTTTTGTTTACCGCAGATGGAAGGGTGTATCCAGAATGCGTGCAGTAGTCATGGGCACGAAGAAAAAGTTTCAACGTCATGGCCTTGAATCAGCCCTGTTTATTAAACTTGAAGAATATGTAATTCCTAAAAACCAGTACACGGAGCTTGAGCTTTCGTGGGTAGGAGATTTTAATACTGAAATGCTTTCTATACACCAGGCAACGGGAGCTACTCTGGGCAAAAAGCACATAACCTATCGTAAATTGTTTGATGTCGTTTAACCCCTCGGATATCTGCTGTACTTAAGCCTTTATTAGTTTTAAACAAACCCATTCTCCGTCTTGTTTTTTGTGGGCCAGGCGAAGCGAATGGTCATTTGCCTTGCGCAGAAGAATATCGCAGTCGGCCTCGTAAAAACCACTTAAAAACAACGAGCCATCAGGAACAAGAACTTGTGAGTAAGCGGCTAACTGGTCGAGCAGGATATTGCGATTGATATTTGCAAGCACTCTGTCAAAGCAGCGTACCGGAATTGCTTCTTTGGATCCGCATAGCGAAGTTGCTACGCCGCCAACACCATTAAGCTTAAAGTTTTCTAAGGTACTCTGGTAACAAACGGGATCGTTGTCTATGGCCACAACTTCTGCAGCTCCCTTTTTTGCGGCCAGTATAGCCAGAATGCCGGTTCCGCAGCCCATGTCTAAAACCGCCTTATGTTTAAAGTCTTCCTCCAGTATAAATGCGAGCATCATGGAGGTTGTTTGGTGATGCCCGGTGCCGAAGGACATTTTGGGATCTATCACTATCTCGAAAGGATACTCCGGGGCTTCGGAATGAAAGGTGGCTCTTACATAACACTGGTCTTTAATGGTGATGGGGACAAAGTTACTTTCCCATAACTCATTCCAGTTCCTTGCTTTGATGGTGTTTTTATGGTAGGAAAACGCAAATAGTTCATTGAACCCCGCGAGGGATTCAATGAACCTGTCTTCGTTAAAGGCACTGGCAGGTATATAAGCGTTAAATCCATCTGAGCTTTCTTCAAATGTATCGAAACCCGCTTCAGACAAAGCATTTATAAGCAGATCCTGCCAGAAGGCTTCCCTGAACTTTACTATAAATTCAAACTCGAAATAATCCAATACTAGTTATTAAATGCTTTAATAATATCAGTAAAATCTCTGGATTTAAGTGATGCGCCGCCAATCAGGCCTCCGTCAATATCTTTTTGAGCGAATAGCTCGGACGCATTTTTAGGATTGCAGCTACCGCCATATAAAATGCTGGTATTTTCGGCTACGCTGGTGTCGTACTTTTCGGCGATCTGAGTGCGTATGAATGCATGGATTTCCTGAGCCTGTTCTTTGCTCGCAGTAACACCGGTACCAATAGCCCATACTGGCTCATAGGCGATGATAACTTTTGAAAAATCATTTGCAGGCAGATGGAAAATACCTTCGTTAAGCTGCTGTTTAATTACCTCAAAGTGTTTTTCGCTATTGCGCTCTTCCAGTGTTTCTCCAACGCAAAAAATAGGATTCAGACCATTGGTGATGGCAGCGTCTGCCTTTTTAGCCAGAAGCTCGTTTGTTTCGCCAAAATACTGGCGGCGTTCAGAGTGTCCTAATATAACGTAAGAAGCTCCGACAGATTTGATCATTCCGGCGGAAATTTCACCCGTATAGGCGCCAGAAGCTTCCTGATGACAGTTCTGAGCTCCTATACTTACTTTGCCTGTGTCCTTTGTATACTGTGAAAGTCCGTGTAAATGAATAAAAGGTGAACATACAATTACTTCCTGATCGCCTCGGACTTCGTCGTTAACCATATTGATTATCTCTGAGAACAAAGTGATACCACTTGTATAATCCATGTTCATCTTCCAGTTACCCGCTACTACTTTTTTACGCATTTTACTATTATTTAAATGTTCTATATTGTTGTGTTAACTTAAATACTTCTGTTAGCATGTCCATTTCTTTTGGACAAAGAGTATCGCCTCTCTTTTCCTGCACGCGGGCAAAAGTTTCGAGCGCTTTGTCTAAACGGTAAACGCTCAGATCATCGGCCCCTCCCCAGGAAAAATCGGGAATGAACGTATCTTTTATCCTTCCTCCAAAAAGGTTGGCACCCACTCCTACAACAGTGCCTGTATTGAACATGGTTGTTATACCACATTTTGAATGATCGCCCATAATAAGTCCGCACTTATAGAGCCCGGTATCCCTTAAAGTCTGTTTTGTATAATCCCAGAGTTTAACGTTGGCATAATTATTTTTAAGATTGGAGTTATTGCTTCCTCCGCCTATATTGCACCACTCGCCTATCACAGCGTTGCCCAGATACCCTTCATGGCCTTTGGCTGAATTGGCCATCATAACTGAATTACTTATTTCGCCACCGGCAGTGCAATGAGGCCCTATAGTTGTATCAGGATACATTTTTGAGCCCATTTTAACCCGGGCACCCTCACACAAAGCAAACGGTCCTCTTATATTGGAACCTTCCCAAACCTGGGCATTTCGTCCGATGTAGATGGGGCCGGTAAGGGTATTAAAGGTACTGCATTCGGCCATCGCTCCTTCTTCTACAAATATATTATCTCCCAAGACGGTATTTGTGCTGCTTACGGTTTTTGAGGTTCTTTGAGAGCTTATAAGTGCGAAGTCTTTGGTCAGTTCAATACCGTTATGCTTAAAGACATCTTCGGGGTAGCTTATCTTTATGAAGTTGGCCGCGTAGGCGATCTTTTTAAAATGAGCGTCAGATATATTTATAGACTCTGAATGTATACCCGACGCATTGAATGCAATGATAACAGCACCCTGAACCAGGGCCTCTCCACTGGCAAGAGTACCTACTTGCTGTACAAGTTGCTCGTCCGGACAGACGGATCCGTTGATATAAAGATTGTCCTGAGAGGAACAGGACGTAAATAGTTCCCTTAAATAGGATCGCGTTTTATATGAAATTGTTGCGTTGAGCCTCTTGCTCCATTTCTCGGATATGGTGAGTATCCCTATTCTTAACCTGGCTACCGGCCTTGTAAAAGTAAGGGGTAACAGTGTTTCTGCAGCAGAATCTTCAAAGAATACTATGCTCTTCATGCAACAAAATAAAAAAAGCCCCAACTTGATTAGTTGGGACTTTGTATGTTTATTTTAACAATGCCATTATTTCTTTGAGTAACGGTTGCGGAACTTGTCAATACGGCCCGCTGTATCCACAAGCTTCATCTTACCTGTATAAAACGGGTGTGATGTATGCGAAATTTCTAATTTCACAAGTGGATATTCATTACCGTCCTCCCATTGGACAGTTTCTTTTGTGTCGATACAAGACTTTGTAATGAATGAATAGTCGTTTGACATATCCTTAAACACAACTAATCTATAATTCTTTGGATGCAAATCAGCCTTCATGTTGTAAACTTTTCAGAGGCGCAAATATGCAATAAATTTCTTGAAAGAAAAAAGTTTCGTACTAAAAATATTAAACATACCCGAAAGCCTCTGGTGCAAACTGAGGGTTAAAAGGCCGGCATGGGTACTAAGTGAAGCTAAAAGCCTTCTATATGTTTACATTTCCAAAACATGCTTATAAGGAGCTTTTACTACATTTGTGAGAGGACTGTATAATGCTTAAGCTACCTGTATATCTGGATAATAACGCAACTACACCTTTGGATGACAGGGTACTGGAGGCTATGATGCCTTACCTTACCGGCAAAACCGGTAACGCATCCAGTACCCAGCACTGCTACGGATGGATAGCTGAACAAGCGGTTGATACCGCAAGAATGGAAGTGGCAGATCTGTTGAATTGTGACCCTCGGGAGCTTATATTTACTTCGGGTGCCACAGAGGCGGTTAATTTGGCCATTAAGGGTGTGTATGATGCTTATAGCCGGAAGGGAAAACATATTATAACATCTTCTGCCGAACACCAGTCCGTTTTGGAAACGTGCAGGTTCTTGGAGTTTAAAGGTGCGGAGGTTACTTATTTGCCGGCCTGCTCTGACGGGCGCATAGATCCTAAGGCGGTGGCACAAGCGGTAAGAGCTGACACTATTCTTATTGCCTTAATGTATGCAAACAATGAAACGGGCGTTATTCATCCTGTAAATGAAATAGCAGAGATAGCGAGGAATACGAACACCATTTTTTTTTCGGATGCAACTCAGGCGGTAGGCAAAGAAAATATTGACGTAAAAGGACAGGGAATACACCTGATGGCTTTGTCTGCCCATAAGCTTTATGGTCCTAAGGGCGTCGGGGCCTTATATATGAGCCGGAGACATCCGCGGGTTAACCTTAACGCTCAAATTCACGGCGGTGGCCAGGAAAGACGCCTGAGACCGGGCACGCTCAATGTGCCTGGAATTGTAGGCTTGGGTAAAGCGTGTTCAATTTGTAAAGATAGTATGTCCGAAGAGAAGCGCAGGCTGAGTGGCTTGCGTGACAAACTGGAGCAGTCGCTTACAGAGGCCGGACTTGCCTCGGTAAATGGCAGCACCGTACATCGCCTGCCTCATGTAAGCAATTTGAGTTTTAAAAATCTTAATGCTCAATCGCTGATGGTGGCGCTTGGTGGAGATATGGCGGTATCATCAGGTTCTGCCTGTACATGGGGTTCTGGTCAGCCTTCGCATGTATTAAAGAGTATGGGGCTTAGTGATGAGGCTGCGAATTCGGCTTTGCGGTTCAGCCTTGGCAGGTTTACAACACAGGAAGAAATCAATTATACCATAAATCAACTGATGGGCTACTTATCCGGCATTAGCAACGGATAGTGATGAAATAAGCTAATAAACAACAAAACGATGATTACAATAACTGAGAAAGCAAGAGAGAAAATTGCTGAAATATTAAATGAATCTTCACTGACGGAAAATGAGAAGTTTCTGAGAGTATCTGTTGAAAGCGGAGGCTGTTCCGGGCTGTCCTACAACCTGAAGTTTGAAGATACCGAAAAACCGGGTGATCAGTTCTTTCAAGATAAAGGCATTAAAATCGCTTTGGATATGAAGTCCTTCCTGTACCTTGCAGGAACGGAACTGGACTACTCGGACGGACTGGAAGGCAAAGGCTTTAGCTTCCATAATCCAAACGCGTCGCGTACCTGTGCTTGTGGAGAAAGTTTTTCTGTTTAACCTAAGATAGTATATTTGCACTTTACAGGGAAATTATATCTTTTTAATACTGATTTAATTTAGCTTAAGGCCTATATAATATATTTTGAAAACAACTCACTCTACAGTCCCGAAACTGCTGCGAAATATTGTAAGCAACGTATTTCCTGATACGAAGACATTCCTGGTTGAAAAGAAGAATGATGTATGGCATGAAATCAGCTTCAGGCAAACTTTGGATATAGCCGATGCTATTTCTGCTTATTTTTTGCAAATGGGTCTGAAAAAAGGTGACCGGCTTGGCTTGATTATTGAAAACTCGCCGGAATACATTTATTTTGATCAGGCTTTACAGCAAATAGGCTGCATTAATGTGTCTATATACCCGAGCCTTAGTTCGCACGAAATAGAGTATATTCTTAATGATTCGGGAATAAAGGCCATTTTAGTAGGAACTCCTTTTTTGTTTAAAAAAATACTTAAAGTAGCAAATTCCTGTCCGGAGCTTCAGCGTATAATTCCTGTATTCGACAATTTTGAGAAGTACATGGAAGCATATGTGCTTAATGCAGGGGTGATTCAGCTTTCTTCGGTGATTGAGGAAGGAGCTAAATGTTTACCTAAGCTGGGAAAGAAAATAAATGCCTGCAGAGAAGCTGTTTTGCCTTCAGACATTTCGGCACTGATTTATACCTCGGGAACCACGGGCATTCCAAAAGGCGTAATGCTTACTCATAGTAACTTTATCGCTAATCTGGAAGCTTCGCTTGAACAGATCTATATTATTGAATATGGAGAAACAATACTTTCTTTCCTTCCATTTTCGCATGTATTTGAACGCACTACGAGCTACTATTTAAGTTGCATGAGGGGATTCAGGCTGGTATTTGCCGAAAGCCTCGAACTTCTTGCCAAAAATATGGGGGAAGCACAACCAACAATGATGGCTTGCGTACCGCGTTTACTTGAGCGTATTCATGAAAAGACCGTTCGTTCAGTAACGGCGGCTGGTGGCAGGAAAGAAAAGCTTTTTAACTGGGCTTTACAGGTAGGGCAGCAATACCGCGAAACCGTTGAACAGGGGCGACGCCCTTCGCTTGCGCTTTCAGCTAAACGAATGGTTGCTAATAAGCTGGTGTTTAACCGCATTAAACAAAGCCTTGGGGGCAAACTTAAGTTTTTGTTTTCGGGCGGAGCTGCCTTGCCAAAAGCTATCGGCGAGTTTTACGGCAATGTTGGCATCAAGGTATTGGAAGGCTTCGGCTTAACCGAAACCTCCCCTATCATTTCCATAACTGAATACGACAGGAACATTTATGGTACAGTAGGTAGAATTATCCCCGGTATAGAAGTGGGCATTCAAGACGTTGAAACACAAAAGATTTATACTGTTCAGACGCATGAAAGCTTCAACCCGGCATTTGAATCTCCAGAAGGAGAAATCATTGTGCGTGGACATTGCGTGATGAAGGGTTACTGGAATAAACCTGAAGAGACGGCTTTAGTAATTGATGCTGAGGGCTGGTTCCATTCGGGTGACATTGGTCAGTTTCAAAAAGGAAACCTCAAGATTACTGATCGTATTAAAAATATACTTGTTAATTCTTACGGAAAAAATATTTACCCTACTCCGGTTGAAAACACCTATCTTAAAAGTAAAAAAATAGATCAGATCTTTCTGATAGGCGATAAACGGGAATACATAACTGCTTTTGTAGTTCCATCAAGAGAAGAGCTGCAGGAAGCGTTTAAGCTTACCGAGGAGTTTTTTAAAGCGAAAGAGACCTTTATAAACGATCAAGAGATTATAGCCTGGATTGCAAAAGATATAAAGCGTCTTTCAAACGAACTCTCTAAATTTGAAAGGATTAAAAACTTTAAAGTCAAACGCCTTCCTTTTAGTATGGAAGCAGGCGAACTTACTCCTTCGTTAAAAGCTAAAAGAAAGGTAATTGAAAAGAAATACGCTGAAGATATAAATGCTATGTATCAGGAAACTGCGAACGAATTTTGATTCCCCTACAACTTCGATCAGTCAGCCCGCTGGCTAAATAAATAATTCAATATCACAATGAGCACTACTCTATCCGAACAGGAAATACTCCGCCGCGAAGCCTTAAAACAGTTGCGCGCCCTGAACATTGAGCCTTATCCTGCTGAGGCCTTTGACGTAAATACAAGCGCACAGGAAATACACGAACGTTTTAGTAAAGAAGCAGATAAGTTTGAGAATGTGAGCTTTGCAGGCCGGATTATGACGCGCCGCATAATGGGTAGCGCTTCATTTGTTGAACTTCAGGATGCTACGGGCCGTATACAGGTTTATGTTAAACGCGACGATATTTGCCCGGGTGAAGACAAGACTTATTATAACACAGTTTTTAAAAAACTTTTTGATATAGGAGACTACATAGGGGTGCGAGGCTTCGTGTTTAAAACCCAAACCGGAGAGATATCAATCCACGTAAAGGAAGTAAAACTGCTGGCCAAATCTCTTAAACCGCTTCCGGTAGTTAAAAGGGACGAGCAGGGAAACACATACGACGGCTTTACCGATCCTGAACTTCGGTATCGGCAACGATACGTCGACCTGACAGTGAACCCTCAGCTAAAGGCAACTTTTCTTAACAGGTCTAAAGTAATCAGCACAATGCGCAGTTACTTTGACTCGCAGGGCTGGATTGAAGTAGAAACGCCAATCTTACAGCCTATACATGGCGGTGCTGCTGCACGGCCGTTTGTTACTCATCACAATACTCTTGATATGCCACTATATCTGAGGATAGCTAACGAGCTATACCTCAAGCGCTTAATAGTGGCGGGATTTGACGGCGTATATGAGTTTGGGAAAATGTTTCGTAACGAGGGAATGGACCGCACTCACAACCCCGAATATACGTGCATGGAAATCTATGTAGCCTACAAAGACTACGTATGGATGATGGAAATGACGGAGCGTTGCCTAGAAAAAGTGGCTGTTGCAATTCATGGAAGTACTACGGTTCCCGTTGGCCAGCATCAGTTAAACTTTGCCGGCCCCTACGAGAAGCTAACGATGTTTGAGTCGATTAAGAAATATACCGGCATTGACGTTTCTCAAATGAACGAAGAACAGCTTCGCGCGGTATGTAAAGACTTGAACATAGAAGTAAATGAAACGATGGGCAAAGGCAAGCTTGTCGATGAGCTATTTGGTGAAAAGGTGGAATCAAATCTTATACAACCCACTTTTATAACCGATTACCCTGTTGAAATGACTCCTCTGGCTAAAAAGCACAGGCAGGTTGAGGGCCTGGTTGAACGTTTCGAACTGTTTGTGAACGGGAAGGAAATTGCCAATGCTTATTCAGAGCTGAACGATCCTCTGGATCAGCGTGCGCGACTTGAAGAACAGCTTAAGCTTGCAGACCGGGGCGACGAGGAAGCGATGGCAATGGATGCTGACTTCTTAAGAGCTCTGGAGTATGGCATGCCTCCTACTGCCGGTCTTGGTATAGGTATAGACCGACTGGTAATGCTTATGACGAATCAAAGCACTATCCAGGAGGTTCTCTTTTTCCCTCAGATGCGTCCTGAGAAAAAAGCGCCAGTATCTTCAGAAGATGATTTTAAAGCCATCGGAGTGCCTGCGGAATGGATTCCTGTGCTTTCAAAGATGGGCTTTAATACCATTGAGCAACTGAAGGCTGCCAATCCTAATAAGGTTTTCAACGACCTAGGAGGAATGAGAAAAAAGCTGAAGCTGGAAATCAGCATCCCTTCAAAAGAAGAGGTTATGAACTGGTTTAGCTGAAAAGAATTAATACAATCTTAAAAGGTGGTTAACAATTAGTTAACCACCTTTTTTTATGTTTATCTTATCAATATAAATCATATGAGTTCGTCCTCTTTAGAAATAACAGAAAAAGAATATCTGATAAAGCTTAAGCGTTCAGATTTCGACCTTTCATTTATTAATCTATTGCTTAGCAGGATACAGAGTGAAGTTATTTTATCGTCGTTTATACATGAACAACGGGAAGATCGTCACTCACCGCCTACTAATTTAAGCGGCGAAGACCCTCTGTTTGACCGTATTGACGACAAGTAGCAGCGCATTTTCTATCTTGCCCTGTAGCCGCGGGTTTGCACCATCGACTTATCAAGCTGGACCATTTGACCCTGCATCATTTTAATCTGCTCAGCAAGCAGCTTGTTCTTATCAGCCTTCTTTGCTTCCTGCAAATACATTGCAGCCTCGCGCTTATTCCTCTTAGCCATAGCGATACCCGCGAGACTTAGCTTGGCAAGCGCGATGTTATGATCCATTTGCATACCAAGAGACAAAGATTTTTTAAAATATTTCTCAGCCTGCATGGGCGCTTTCCTGGATTCGATCAATCCTGTAAGCATAAAGTAGTATCCGTGCTGAAGTCTAATCAGTTCCTTCTCGTAGTTTTTGATTTGCTTTAACCACTTCTCAGCTTTTTCCATATTTTCTTTACGCAGATAATACTGCGCTATAAGCATTTTTTCATTAAAAAAGTACGTTATAAACACTAGTATAGAAAGCAAAAGTACCAGTATCCCCCAAGCCCAGTGGCCAAATATCATTAGTGCGATAGATCCGGCCAGCATAGCAAAACCAGCGATTAACCTTAAAAAGTTCGGCATATTTTTTATTTCTTTGTTGCTTGCAAATATCTATTTATTTAAATTCTTTACCAAACTATTAATATGGCCCTACAATTAGAGGAAAGCTGGAAAGAAATATTGAAAGAAGAGTTTGAAAAGCCCTACATGAAAGCCCTGCGAGAGTTTCTAGTAGCTGAGAGAGAAGCGGGTAAAGTAGTCTATCCCCCGGGTTCGCTGACATTCAACGCCTTTAATCATACTCCCTTCGGCAAGGTGAAAGTTGTGCTGATTGGTCAGGACCCGTATCACGGGCCTGGTCAGGCTCATGGGCTATCGTTTTCTGTACAAAAGGGAGTTACTCCTCCCCCTTCTTTAAAAAACATTTTTAAAGAACTGCAATCGGATATTACCAGCTTTAAGATTCCCTCACATGGCGATCTGACGAAATGGGCCGATGAAGGCGTTCTATTGCTAAATGCTACCTTAACAGTTAGGAAAGGCGAACCTGCTTCGCATCATAATAAAGGCTGGGAAAAATTTACCGATTATGCTATCAGTGAGTTGTCAGCCAAAAGGCAAGGCTTAGTCTTTTTGCTCTGGGGTAAAAACGCCCAGGCGAAAGAAGAGCTGATAGATACGGGCAAACACTTTATTCTAAAAGCAGCACACCCCTCGCCGTACGCCGCAAACAATGGCTTTTTCGGATGCCGGCATTTTTCCAAAGCCAATGACCTCCTGATCAAGAACGGATATACGGCCATTGACTGGCAATTATAAGGCTATAGGAAGCACCTGCTTATCTTTGATAATAGAAACAGTCGGTAATAGTTTAAAGCTATGTATCGATGGTAATTTACTCACCTTGTCGTAAAGCAATCGTGCAAGACCATCCCTGTCTTTTGCATACACTTTTGCTATGTAATTATATTCACCACCAGTGAAATAGCACTCGGTTACTTCATCCAAGCTGTCTACTTCCCTGGTGAAAGCCTGCATATCCGCGTGTTTACCCGATTCCGTTTTAATAAGCAGGTAAGCCATAATACCTAAACCTACTAATTCATTGTTTACCTTTGCATGATAGCTTTCCAAAAAGCCATGCATCTCCAGTTTTCTAACACGTTCAAGCGTAGGCGCAGCAGAAAGGCCAATCTCGTTAGATAATTGAATATTGGTGATTCGCCCATTTCTCTGAAGCAACTGGATGATTTTTATATCTGTTTTATCTGGTTGAAATGACATATTCACAATTATACCTGCTAAGTTAAACATTCCTAAGTTTTATTAATCTAAGATTATAAATTAGGAACTCCTATATTTGCGCTATGGGTAACTCATTAAGCGAAGTAAATGCATCGGTAATTACGAAGGGCAAAAAAGGCTGGAGAAGGCTGTTTGCCTTTTTGGGCCCCGCATATCTGGTGAGCGTAGGCTATATGGATCCGGGAAACTGGGCAACAGATATTGCCGGAGGAAGCGAGTTTGGTTATAAACTAATATGGGTATTGCTTCTATCTAATCTGATGGCACTCCTGCTTCAAACACTCAGTGTCAGGCTCGGTATAGTTGGGGGGTTTGACCTGGCCCAGGCATCAAGGAAACGATATCCCGGCTGGGCAAATATACCTTTATTTATACTGGCTCAGGTTGCGATTATCGCATGTGACCTTGCAGAAATTATCGGTATGGCTATTGGCTTGCAGTTGTTATTCGGGTTGCCCGTTCTATGGGGTATAATCATAACAATATTAGACACTTTTCTCCTCCTGTTTCTCCTGAATAAAGGCATGAAAATGATGGAGAGCTTTATACTGTCGATGGTTTCCATTGTTGGCTTGTCCTTTTTGGTAGAGATGTTTATTGTTGAGCCATCAATAAAAGAAGTAGTTAAAGGCTTGGAACCATCGGTATTGAGCGGAAACGCGCTTTATATTGCCATTGGAATCATCGGGGCTACCGTTATGCCTCACAATCTATACCTGCACTCTTCATTAGTCCAGACGAGGAAAATAGAACGAACAAGGAAAGGGATTAAAGAATCTTTAAAATTTAACCTTATAGACACTACGGTGGCTCTTAACATTGCTTTCCTTGTAAACGCATCTATCTTAATTTTAGCCGCTACAGCCTTTTACAAAAACGGATTTCATCAGGTCGCTGAAATAAACGACGCTTACTTGTTGCTCGAAAATATTTTTGGCTCCCTTGCCCCGTCACTCTTTGCTATTGCGCTTATTGCCGCAGGACAAAGCTCCACGGTAACCGGAACCCTTGCGGGACAAATAGTAATGGAAGGCCATATTAACCTGCGCATACAACCTTGGCTGCGTCGATTATTAACCAGACTGCTGGCCATAATCCCGGCTTTTTTTACCATTCTCTATTTCGGCGAAGGGTCGCTGGGTGAACTTCTTATTCTCAGCCAGGTTGTATTAAGCCTTCAGTTGGGTTTTGCGGTGATTCCTCTTATCCATTTCACATCAGACAAAAAGCTGATGGGAGAATTTGCCATCAAGACCTGGATGAAGATACTCTCCTGGCTATGTGCATTAATTATTGTCGTGCTTAACTTAAAGCTGGTAATCGAAGAGATAACACTTTGGTATGCACAAACGGATTCAAAATGGCTGGTATATACACTGGCTATACCGCTTGCCATTGCTATATTACTGTTGCTCATCTATATATCGGTGCACCCTCTTCTTAAAAAACAAACAGACAATGTTGCAGCTATACCTCACGGAACCGGAGCTGACATTGAAGAGTTAGAACAACTGAGTTATAAAAAGATAGGTATTCCTGTGGACTTTTCAGACAAAGATAATACCACGATACGAAATGCACTTATTCAAGGGGGTAAAGAGGCAGACTACCATCTTATTCACGTGGTCGAAACGGCCGGAGCGCGTTATCATGGAGATAGTGTATTGGACCATGAGACAANNACACATGGATAGCTTAGAAAAGTATAAAGACAGACTTATCGAAATGGGATACAAGGCGCATTCGCACGTAGGTTTTGGCAGTCGCTCAAGCGCAATCGGCAATCTAGCCAAGGAGCTTGGGCTCGACCTCCTTGTAGTCGGAGCACATGGGCACAAGGTTTTTAAAGACGCTATTTTTGGAGGTACAGTGGATGCTCTTAGACACAAAGTCGACATCCCGGTTTTGATAATCAAATAGAAGCGAGCCCGCTTGACGTGGGCGCCTGCCTGGGGTACTTTATCGTTAGCAGAATGCTTTGCCGTAAAGGAACTTTAATTTTTAGTATTTTTGTAAGGTGAAAAACCCGCATTTTAAAGACTTGATCTTGTTTGAAGACGATAATCTTATCGTGATCAACAAGCCTCCTTTTATAAGCACCTTAGACGAACGCGAAGGTACAGGCATCAGTATTATACGCATGGCTAAGCAATACTACGGAGAGGCACAAATATGTCATCGCCTCGACAAGGAGACATCGGGCTGCCTTCTGATTGCAAAAAATCCTGAGATGTACAGGCATGTTTCTATGCAATTTGAACAGCGTAAAGTTTCAAAAATATACCACGCTAT
>DDAL01000002.1 GCA_002332615.1 Sphingobacteriaceae bacterium UBA2059
TGTTTTTAGGGAAGATTACACCGACATCATATTGTTCTTTTTCATAGAACCGCTCATAGACGCATTGAAAGATAAGCTTTTTGATATATCGCCATTTAAATTTAAACGTAATCCTCCTTGGCGAAGTCCGGTTTCTTTCACCATGCCATTGATAATCTTGAAATCTGTAGACAGGTAGTATTTAATACCCTTTGAACCACCGCTAACTGTCAGATCATAATTCTGTGATAGTGCATTTCGGTAGATCTCTTTTTGCCAGTTCTTTTCATTCAATATCCTATATGTGGCAGGATCCTCTGCATTGTAAACTCCGCCAGAGAAAATATATCTTGTCTCATCTCCAACCTGGAAATACTGTGTTCCGGCGGGACCGGTCTTTTCATTTCTATAAGCAGCATACTCTCTTAGATTCATCATATTGCGGTAGTTGGTAGCCTGGACAACCGTATAGTTTGCATTGGCCGAAACTCTTGCAGCACCAGCTTTGCCTCTTTTGGTTGTAATGATGATTACACCATTGGCACCTCTTGACCCATAAATAGCGGTTGCAGATGCGTCTTTTAGAATCTGTATATCGGCGATATCCGAAGGGTTAAGATTTGTAAGCGGATTTTGTGCTATCTGAAAATCCGATCCACCGAAAGCACTCGCTGCAAATTCTCCAGTTGAGGCCTGTGGAATGTTGTCTATCACATACAGGGGCTGATTATCGCCTCTTAAAGAGTTAGCACCACGAATGGTAACAGAAGATGCCGCTCCCGGTGTAGCTACCGAACCACTTACGGAAACTCCAGGTATCTTTCCCTGAAGCAGGTTATCTACCGACACAGCTTTAGACGCGTCATTCTCGTTAGGCTTAATGGAAGCTATAGAACCCGTAACGTCACTTTTCTTAACGGAACCATATCCAACCACCACCACTTCATTCAGCTTAGAGTCTGCTAATTCCAGCTTTATTGTACCAATATTTCGCTTTACAGCTACCTCCTTACTTGTATAACCAATGAATGAAATCTGAAGAGTAGCATTATCAGGAACATTAGGTAAAACAAATTCGCCATTCAAGTTGGTAGAGGTTCCCATCGTAGACCCCTTTACTCGTATTGATACCCCCGGCAAAGGAAGTCCGCTATTATCAATAACCCTACCTCTGATTTCGACAGGGGGCAAGGACAGCTCTTTAGATTTTCTTATAATAACAGTTTTAGCGGTAAGTGTATACGTCAGGGGTTGATCTTCAAATGAAATGCGCAGCACGTCTTCTATAGAAGCGTTCTTTACATTTATCGTGACCGGTTTCGAAGTTTTTATAAGGTCAGCGTTATAAAAAAAGTCATAGCCACTTTGAAGTCTTATTTTTTTCAACAGACTCTCTAGAGGCACGTTACGCTCTTCAATAGTGAGCTTTTGAGCAAAGCTGCTGGCCGAGGCATTGAACATCGCGTTTAACAAAAAGAAAAGTACCGGCCTCATTGTTATTGAAGAAGTGCAACCTCCTAATAACTTAGGACATCTTAAGTATATAATTTTCATAAATTTAGAACTTGGTTTAAGCGTTTATTCGTTTTCGTTTACAATCATTAGTTGTGCTAACCTCAGGTTAAAGGTTTAAAACAGTTAATGTATAAGTATTAAGGCATGACAATGACCCTCCTTCCATTCGTTTCGAACTTTGCATTGCCCGATAGTTCAATTATTTTCAGTACCTGAGATAAGTTTTTCGTTCTGGAAATCATCCCGCCATATCTCTGACTTTTATCGAAACCCCGGTATTCAACCTCTATGTTATACCAGCGGGAGAGCTTTTCCATAATACTCTTAAGGTCTTCATCTGCAAAAAGAAAATAACCATTTTTCCAGGCTACTGCCTCTTCTATGTTTACCTTCCTAACTACAAAACCATCTTTGCCGTCCTTAAATAAAGCAGATTCCTCTCCAGGCTTCAAAACTTTCGAATACCGCTTATCAGAAGAGTAAACTATTACAGAGCCCTCAATTAAGGTAGTTTTAACAGCTTGATCCTTGTTATAAGTATTGACATTAAAATGCGTTCCTAGCACCTCGATGGTTTGCGTTTCAGTCTCAACCTTAAAAGGCATTTTTTTATTTTTCGCAACTTCGAAGTACACCTCACCACTAACCTGAACTTTTCGTTCCTCTCCTTTAAAAAAACTAGGAAAGGATAGAGAAGACATTGAATTTAGCCAAGCTACAGTGCCGTCTGCCAACTGAATTTTATACTCGCCGCCCTTAGGTGTGGATATAGTATTAATTGCTGCAATTTCGTTTTTCAATTGGCTGTCGGCATCAACTGTGTAAATCAGCCTTCCATCCGTCGACTTATTAACAGTGATTCCAGCACCTCTTGCAATCTCGCCTTGGGAAGCTGTGTCAAGTTCTACCATAGAGTTATCTGCCAGTGTTAATATGGCCTTAGCCGATCCTGGAGATACATCTGAAGTTTTTGTAACTAACTCTTTAGGAGCATTCGGGTTAGGTTTCAAGCCCAATTGTAAAAGTCCAAATAATAGCAGAGCAACAGATGCAGCAGCAATGCTGATTCTGGCTAAGGGTTTTAAATACCTTACTTCTAATGGCTCACGGTGAACAGGCAGATTCCTGGCAACCTCATTCAAATCCCTTTCTATAGCCTCATCCGAAATATCTACCTTACTTTGTTTTGCTACACTCAGATACCAGCTTTCAAGTATAGCCCTTTCTTCCTCCGATAGGTCTCCGCTACGTAGCTTTTTAAGTAAATCCTTAGCTCTTCTTTCGCTCATTACAGTATGGTATAGATTTTAAAATAGTATGCTTTCATCAGGTACTAAGCCTGCATTTATTTCTTGGGCAGAGCAGCCGATTCTAAAGCCTCNNGAGGCAGCCGATTCTAAAGCCTTTATTCTCTCAAATAAAGTAATCGTTGTGGCAGCACTTGATTCTTTTGGTAGAATTTTACCGCCCTTCAGCAAGGTAAACTCATCCATAAAAGCTTCACATTTACCCCAGTCAGTATCTACCATTCCGATAAATCTTTCCCTTACGACCCTGCTTGAGCTTCTCCTAAAGGCAATGGTATTTGCAAGTTGTTGCAGAGCAACTTCCGGAATATGATGAGGGCAAGAGGCAACGTTAAATCCTTTGAAAGCAAAGTAAGCAGCCGAAACTTCAGGTTTACGATAGTGCCAGTCGAAAACACTTATGTCTTTATCAATTAGATCTATTGCAGGTGCGGTGTTATTAGAACTTGCCGATGTAAAATGCATTCCATTCAATTTTCCATCTATAAGTCTATCCCCCCATATCCACATCTTCGCTCCTTTTGACTTTACAAATGAATTGATCTTATTAGCCTCATCAGCAAAGAGCCTGGCCTTGTCTTTACCCGAACACCTTGGGCAAGCCTCATGTCCTATATCTATCACTTCATCCATACCTGCATGGAAACTTTTAGCTTCAAAAACATCTATAATCTCGCCAACCAAACTAAAAACAACCTTATGGAGGTCCGGATGTAATGGACAATAGCTCTTACAATACAGCCCTCCAGGAAAGAGTCCATCGCTATTCTTTTCGCTGGCTGACTTCGGAAGCCTCACACGAGGTGTTTCGTCAAATTGAGGAAACACTTCAAGAAGCCTGTTCATTCGAGTTCCCCAAGACTGATGACCCAGTAAATTTACAACAGGAATGAGCTCAATACCGGCCTCCTTGCATGCTTTTACAATTTGCTTTACATCAGTTTTAGTCAAAGATTGCTTTGTAGCCATCTGAGGATAACTCTCAAATGCATACTTCCAGTCAATACGTAAAAAAAGAGTATTAACTCCTAATGGCTTTAATTCGCTTTTAATAAAATTGCAAAAGCGGCCAACGTTTTCTTTGGCAGGTGGATTTATAGAAAGCCCCTTCATGGGGAATAATGCTTCTGAAGCCTTGCTTAAAAAACTTGCAAGCGATAATAAAATGATCAAGCTAACTCTTAACATATATTCAGCCGAATTAATCTGGTTTATATAGTCAAGACGATCAGTCAGAACACAAGTAGTACCTTAAGATTAAATTTTTTTATTTGGAGGCGAAAAACTCTATCAAAAGGGCAAAAGGAAACGTTATCCCGCCAATGAGCTTGGGCCTTAATTTTTTCAAGGCCTTACTTATGTGCTTTTTTACAGTATTCTCAGATATCTGCAACTCAGAGGCTATTTCACTATAGGACTTATTTTGTGAACGGCTCAATTCAAAAACTTCTCGCATTTTCAGAGGTAGTTTGCTTACTTCCTGTTCTATCAAAGCGATGAGCTCTCTTTCTCTAATCCAGTTATCCGTTATAAATTCACCCTTGTCAATGAAAGACTGAAGTGACTCTTCATGCCGCTTAACCACCTTTTCATGCAAAATAATGTCTCTGATCCTGTTAGTCACAGCTTTATAGAGATAGGATTTCAGCGAACCGGTAAGATCGATGGTCGATCTTTTATACCAAAACCGTGTAAACACCTCTTGAATAACATCCTTGGCTTCATCCCGGTCTCTGAGCATTTTATAAGCGTGAACATATAATACTCCCTTATATCTGTGTTAAAGTTCGGTATAAGCCGCCTCATTACCTTGCCCGATAAGTCTGAACAAATTGATATCTGTCAAGCCTTCATAAGAGTTATTTTTCATTTAATCAGATCTCCCAAGACCTAAGCAACGCTTAAACCTATTATGCCTTCATCTTTAAGTTATGGAGAAAACAACAATACTAATTTAAGAGTGAACTGCAAATGATAGGACGCACAGGTACAAAACAAAAATAGCGAGCT
>DDAL01000010.1 GCA_002332615.1 Sphingobacteriaceae bacterium UBA2059
ATTAGCCAAAACCGCCTGGGTAACGACCTGGCCGGGCTCTACGATATGCACAGCGCGGGTGCCATTGCCTTTAGCGATGGTTTACAGCCTGTAAAAGATTCGGGTTTGATGAGCAGGGCTATGTTGTATGCCAAAGGCTTTGATGGATTGGTGTTTTCTTATGCCGAGGATGAAGACTTATCCAGGGGCGGCAGGATGAACGAAGGCGTAATGAGCACCTATCTGGGCATAAAGGGGAGTCCTTCACTGGCCGAAGCTGTTCAAATTTCCAGAGATATTTTTCTGGCCGAGTACAATGACTGTCCGTTGCACTTCAGTACAGTATCATCAGCCGCAGGAATAAAATTAATTCGCGACGCAAAAAAGAAAAAACTGAAGGTTACCTGCGACGTTGCTGCGCACCACTTGGTTTTAACAGACAAAGCTCTTGAAAGCTTCGACAGCAATTATAAAGTTAAACCTCCACTGCGTACGGAAGATGACCGAAAGGCCCTTATTGCTGCGGTGAAAGACGGTACAATAGACGCTATTGTATCTCAACACACGCCCTATGAAATAGAGTTTAAAGCGGTAGAATTTCACATCGCATCCTATGGTATTACAGGCTTGCAAACCGTATTGCCACTTGCTTTGAAGGCGGGCTTAACGCCTGAGAAAATAGTACATGTGTTAGCCGTACAGCCGCGCCGAATTTTAAGGCTGCCAGTCCCGGAACTTCGCGTCGGACAGCCAGCCAATTTTGTTCTTTTTGATGCTCAGAAAGAATGGGTTCTCAGTGAGGTTTCCAATCAGTCAAAATCAAAAAATACTCCATTCTTTAACACAAGCTTGCTAGGGAGTGTGGTGCTTGTGGGTAATAATAATCAAATACTTAGCTTTTAATTAATAAAAGTATATTTACCACTACCGGCAGCAGTCGGTTTAAATTGAATAAAATGGATAAACACATTGAAAATGCTATAAATGCTGCTTTGAATCATTTTCAGGGCATTAACGGACAAGATGTTCCTTTTTTCAGAAAAAGAATAGCTGATGCTTTTGGTGCGCAAGCCGGTTTTATGGACAAAGTGGCCTTGCTTGATGCTGCCTTTGATGAGCAAACCCGTCTTGAAGGCTTAAGGGAAATATTCTTTGATCTGCTGATGATTAACTTTTTTTCTGAAGACGTAGACAAACTGGAAGAAGATTACCTTGACAGTAAAGAGTGGGAGGAGATAGAAGAGCAAACGCTTGACCGGGGTACAGAACTGCTGAACGTGCTGCTATATTTGCGCGAATGCAGAGACGAGGAAATAGAGCCCGAACTGGACGATTTTCTTAAAGAGTTTTTGCTGGTTGACGAGGATGAGTTTCAGGACGAGCATCGCATCTATGAAGATATGATTTCCAATCAGCTTCTTATGGATAGCACTATTCAGGAGATTGGAAAAGTTGCAGGCAATCTGCCCGAGAGTTCAGAACTCAAAGAACTGTTTTATCCGGTTATGAGCTTTTTCCTTTCCCCTTCTCCGTCGGCAAGTGATGTGGAAGCATTTAAAAATAATAGCCACGACCCTGAGTTTGATCTGCCGGTGTATGCATTGCTGATAGCCTATAATCAACAATCTTAACTCATATAAATATGCAAAACTACCACTCAGTAGCAAATGTAAGGCAGGAAAGCCTGAAATACGGGCTTATACTTGCTGCAGTAAATATCTTTGTTTTCCTCCTTGTTTATTATGTTAAACCCGATTTGATGATTTCTACCGCTTATGCGATTGTAAGCTTTTTTATATCGCTGGGCCTGATCATTTATTTTACACTTGAACTGAGAAAGAAAGCAGGGGGGTACTGGAGTTTCAAAGAGGCATTAAGCAATATATTTATTGTTCTGATTGTATCAGGCGTTATTGCGTATTTTTTTAATGTTCTTTTTGGCAAATTCATAGAGCCGCAGTATGTGGAGTTTATGAAGAATGCGATGTATGAGAAGTTTGAAAACAGTGCCTTGAGTCAGGAACAGCGGGATAATATTGTGGATGAAGTGGGCAAGCAATTTAATCCGGGTATGGGTGGCATTATTAAGGCGCTGGCCATTTCTGTACTAGCCTATTTCGTTGAAGCCCTTATACTGGCGGCTATTTTTAAGAAGAACAGGCCATTTGAGCATGTTATAGCTGAAGGTGAAGCCTTATAGGTACTTTGAATCAAAAGTACAGCTCATAATCAATATCTTAAACGTGCTGGTTTTATCAGAATAAATGATGAAATTAGCACGTTTTTATTTGAGTGCTGATGCACTTTTAGTGTTTATACCATTGAAAATGGATGTTTCTGTAGTAATACCCCTTTATAACGAAGCCGAGTCCTTGCCTGAGCTTGTTGCCTGGAACAGCAGGGTACTGGAAAGCAATAGTTTGTCGTTCGAAATTATACTTATTGACGATGGCAGTAGCGACAACTCGTGGGATGTTATTGAAAACCTGAGCTTTACCAATAAAAGTATACGAGGAATCAAGTTTAGGAGGAATTATGGCAAATCGGCGGCGTTAAATGTAGGCTTTGAAGCGGCTCAAGGGGATGTGATAATAACTATGGATGCGGACCTGCAGGACAGTCCGGATGAAATACCCGAGCTTTACAGGCGTATTAAAACGGAGGGGTTTGACCTTGTTTCTGGCTGGAAGCAAAAGCGCTACGATCCGCCCAGTAAAACCATTCCTACAAAGCTTTTTAACTGGGTAACCCGTAAAATGTCGGGCATTAACAACTTGCATGACTTTAACTGCGGCTTGAAAGCTTACAAGCGTGAGGTGGTAAAGAGCATTGAGGTATATGGGGAAATGCACCGTTATATTCCGGTGATTGCAAAATGGGCAGGGTTTAAAAAGATAGGAGAGCAGGTTGTTGAACACCGCCCGCGCAAGTATGGTAAGACGAAGTTTGGCATGAATCGTTTTGTGAATGGTTTTTTGGACCTTTTGTCTATATTCTTTGTAGGCAAGTTTGGTAAAAAACCTATGCACTTTTTCGGGTCGCTGGGTGTGCTGAGCTTTGTAGCAGGTTTATCCATTGCTGTTTGGCTTATAGTGGAAAAATTGGTTGACATAGCTAACCATGTTAAGTATAGAAACGTCACTGATCAGCCTTTATTTTTTATCGCTTTGGTTGCAATAATTGTTGGTTTCCAGCTTTTTCTTACCGGCTTTATGGCGGAGCTTATATCACGCAATTCTACTGAACGTAATACGTATCAGATAGAAAAGCATTTATAAGTATTTATCCCTGATCCCTATTTCATGACCAAGATGTACTTCTCTATAATTATTCCCTTATACAACAGACCGCAGGAAATTGATGAGCTGCTGCATACGCTTACCTTGCAAACGTATACCAACTTTGAAGTTCTGGTAATAGAGGACGGCTCTAAAATTGATGCCAAGAGCATAATAGATAGTTATCAAAATAAGCTGAATTTAAAGTATTATGTAAAGGAGAATGAAGGGCAGGGCTTTACACGAAACTTTGCTTTTAAGCTTGCGAAAGGCGATTATTTTATAATTTTTGATTCAGACTGCCTTATTCCTGCTGACTATTTGCAAAAGGTATCTGACCATCTAAACGTCAACTGGTTGGATGCTTATGGAGGGCCCGATGCGGCGCATGCTTCCTTTACGCCGGTGCAAAAAGCCATAAGCTACGCTATGACTTCTCCTTTTACAACGGGAGGCATCAGAGGTAATAAAAAGCGTATTGGCGGGCAGTTTCATCCCCGCAGCTTTAACATGGGAATATCGCGGCAGGTGTGGGAAAAAACGGGTGGCTTTGTTCTGACCCGTCTGGGTGAAGATATTGAGTTTAGTATTCGTATACATACCCTTGGTTTTAAAATCGGGCTTATACCAGAAGCTGTGGTTTTTCATAAACGCCGCACTGATTTTAAGCAGTTTTATAAACAGCTTCACTTCTTTGGAAGATCGCGCATCAATATTTATAAATTTTTTCCGTCGGAACTAAAGCTGGTTCATTTTTTTCCGGCTCTTTTCGTAATATTTCTTCTTTTGACACTTTTAGCCAATTTATTTGTTCCTCAAATTAGCAAGCTGTTTAATGTAATGCTGGCTATTTTTGTACTTCTTGTGTTTTTCCATTCCTGGGTAACTAATAGATCGGCGAAAGTTGCTTTTTTGAGCATTATAGCATCCTTTATCCAGCTCATTGCTTATGGAATTGGTTTTATGCAAGATTTGTGGAAGGAGGTTATTTTTAAACGTTCATGATTAATTTTTTAAAAGAGAGCACTTTTGCTGTTAAAAGCACTTTACGAGTTGCCTGGCGCATATTAAAAAAAGAGTACCTGAAAGTATTTGGCTTATGTTTCATGATGTTCCTGATATTTAATATATCAGGCTTTATGGCCTATATATTCAGTGACTTCAACCTGGTTGTAAGCTTACTGATGGCAGGAATTTTCTTAATACTATACTGTGGATTCCAGTTAACCCTGTTTAAGTTTATTTTGAGGGTTATTGACGAAGACTACCATGAAGTATATGTGCGCGATTCTATTCCACCTACCCGGCACATTGTGCGATTTCTTGTAGCCACCATCTATTTTATTTTGTGTGTAGTATGCGTATACGGACTTATAATTATTGTTATTTTTCCGTTTGCTTACATACATGTCCCCATGGAAGTCTTGAAGCAGGTAGCTGTTTCTATGGGGGCTTTAGGAATTATTTTTACATGGCTAAGAATAGCGTTTTTTCCTTTTTTTATTATTGATAAAGATTTTTCAGCATTCAAATCTATTAAATTCAGCCTTGCTGTAACAAGAGGCAACTTTACCAAGCTCGCCATGCTGCTATCTCTGCTTACAGTGTTTCAACTGCTGCATTTAGTTGTCAATCTTGAAGGTAATTTCGCATGGGGTATCTTTGTAAGTCTTATAAATACCCTGCTCATCATTCCTTTATCGAGCGTTGCGCTGACTGTTGTGTACACTCGTATGATCACTGAATATGAAGGCGACACTAACCCGACTATTATGCGTAATATTATTTAATTATGGGTATAAAAGCTTTTCTATGCAGGCCCTTTGCCGCTATAATTGTAAGAAAGATAGAACGGCTTGCCGGCAAAGAGGTAGAAATACAGCATAAAGTTTTTTCCAGCTTGCTTGCCAAAGCGAAGAATACCTCTTTTGGGAAAGATCATCATTTTGATTCTATTACAACCTACGATGACTTTAAAAGACGGGTTCCTGTTAAAGACTATGAAGGTTTAAAGCCTTATATAGACAGGGTGGTAAATGGTGAAAGCGATGTTCTCTGGCCGGGAAAGCCTGTTTATTTTGCTAAAACATCGGGCACAACCTCGGGTGTAAAGTATATACCTATTTCTGGCGAGTCTATGCCCGAGCATATAAAAGCCGCCCGCAATGCCCTGCTTACTTACGTACACGAAACGGGTAATGCTGACTTTGCTGATGGTAAAATGATTTTTTTGCAGGGCAGCCCTGTGCTTGACAAAACAAATGGCATACCTACCGGACGACTGTCGGGTATTGTTGCTCATCATGTGCCTGCCTATCTTCAAAAGAACCGGCTTCCGTCTTATCAAACAAACTGCACGGAAGATTGGGAGGCTAAGGTTGAAGCTATTGTAGACGAAACAATTAGGGAGGATATGAGGCTCATATCTGGTATACCACCCTGGGTACAGATGTATTTTGATAAACTTAAGGAAAGGACGGGCGGAGCGAAGATTAAGGACATATTTAAGAATTTCAGCTTGTTTGTGCATGGGGGCGTCAACTATGAACCCTATCGCGCTAAAATGGAGGAAGCCATAGGGAAACCGGTAGATTCTATAGAAACATATCCTGCATCTGAAGGCTTTATAGCCTATCAAAATTCACAAACCGAGCCAGGTTTGCTTTTGCTCGTTAACTCAGGTATGTTTTATGAATTTATACCCACGGATGAGTATTTCAATGAGGTTCCTTCGAGGATATCCCTGGAGGATATTGAACTTGGACGAAACTATGCGTTAATTCTCAGTACCAGCGCTGGCCTTTGGGCCTACAGTATTGGCGATACGGTTAAGTTTGTTTCGAAGAACCCTTACAAGATAGTGGTGACAGGCAGGATAAAGCACTATATATCAGCTTTTGGAGAGCACGTAATTGCAGAAGAAGTTGAAGAGTCTTTATTGGAAGCCGCTAAAATGAAGGGGATTGAGATCACTGAATTTACGGTTGCTCCTCAGATAAGTCCGGCTGATGGTTTACCTTATCATGAGTGGTTTATTGAGTTTTCTAAAGCCCCGGCAGATATGATATCCTTTGCTAAAGAAGTAGATATGAACCTTCAAAAAAGGAATATATATTATGCCGATCTAATAGAAGGCAGTATATTAAAAACACTCGAAATACGCTCTCTGCGTCCTGATAGTTTCAGAAACTACATGAAAATCCAAGGGAAGCTGGGCGGCCAAAATAAAGTACCACGTCTTTCTAACGATCGTAAAATTGCCACGGGATTACAGGATTTTATAAAACAAGGTTAATTTGAAGAACATTGCCATACTAGGATCTTCAGGCAGCATTGGAACTCAGGCGCTTGAAGTAATAAGACAAAACTCCGGTGTTTTTAATGTTTCCGTATTGAGCGTGCATCAAAATGCGGATCTATTAATACAACAGGCGAAAGAATTTTTGCCGGCCAGAGTGGTTGTTACCGATCCTGATCGTTATAATGACGTAAAACAGGGCTTAAGTGGACTAGATATCGACGTATTGTCAGGTGAAGAGTCTTTATGTGAGGTGGTGGTACAGGATGATGTAGACATAGTGCTTACGGCGGTAGTGGGCTTTTGCGGCCTTAGGCCTACGCTGGCCGCTATCGAAGCGGGTAAAATAATTGCGCTTGCCAATAAGGAGACGCTTGTTGTTGCCGGTCAGCTGGTAATGCAGCGCGCCAGGCAGAAAGGAGTAGCAATACTTCCGGTCGACTCGGAGCATTCTGCTATATTTCAGTGCCTGGCAGGCGAAGAAGGCAATAACATTGAAAAGATTGCACTTACAGCATCAGGAGGACCTTTCCGTGGCAAGGATAGCGCTTTTTTGCAGGGTGTAACTGTAAAACTGGCACTTAAGCATCCTAATTGGAGCATGGGCGCAAAAATAACCATTGACTCTGCTTCTTTGATGAACAAAGGTCTGGAAGTGATTGAAGCTAGATGGCTTTTTGATTTGCGAGCTGATCAGATCGACGTCATTGTTCATCCCCAGTCTGTAATTCATTCTATGGTTCAGTTTGAAGATGGCTCAATGAAGGCTCAGATGGGTGTACCCGACATGAAACTGCCTATTCAATATGCGCTGGCTTATCCCGGCAGACTACGGAACGATTTTTTACGTTTTGACTTTTTAAAATACCCTGAGCTTACGTTTGAACAGCCGGATGTTACTACATTTAAAAATCTCGCTCTTGCTTATAAGGCGCTGCAAATGGAAGGTACAATGCCCTGCATATTAAATGCTGCAAATGAAGTAGTTGTATCAGAGTTTCTTAACGAAAGGATCGGGTTTATGGAGATGAGTGACGTGATAGAAAGATGTATGAATGAAGTTTCTTATATTCGCCAGCCTGCTCTGCAGGATTTTCTGGAGACAGATGAAGAAACCCGCAGACTTGCGAAAAATATTGTAACAGAATTTAAAAAGGTATATCCAATATAGAAGATTAAGATAGTATGGATGGATTAGTTATGGCAGGCCAGCTTTTGCTCGGCCTATCAATATTAATAGTTTTGCATGAACTCGGGCACTTTTTAGCTGCCCGGGCGTTTGGTATCAAGGTAGAAAAGTTTTTCCTGTTTTTTGATGCGTGGGGTGTTAAGCTATTTAGTTTCAAATACAAAGGCTGTGAGTATGGCATTGGCTGGCTGCCTTTGGGTGGTTATGTGAAGATTGCGGGTATGATTGATGAGTCTATGGATACGGGACAAATGTCTGGTCCTCCACAGCCCTGGGAGTTTCGCTCCAAACCAGCCTGGCAACGGCTTATTGTAATGTTAAGCGGTATCGCGGTTAATATTGTGCTGGGAATATTTATATTTTGGATGCTTACTTTTAAATTCGGTGAAGCCTACATACCCAATGATAAGCTGGTTAATGGTATTGTGCCCGGTGTAGTAGGCAAGTCTATAGGTTTGCAGACGGGCGATAAAATAGTGTCAATAAATGGCGAACGTATACAACGCTTTGAGGAAGTAAGCAGCTCTAAGGTGCTTATGGGGGGTGGCAGCGTGGTCGTTGACCGTGCCGGTGAAAAAAAGAATATAGCAATACCAGGCGATATATTGGAAGAAGTAGCAGACCATGGCATTGATGAGTTTGTACAGCCCAGGGTTAACTTAGGAAGGATAAATGAGATCTTACCTGATGGCGCTGCCAAACTTGCCGGCTTTAAGGCTGGAGACAGTATTTTAGCCATTAATAATCAGCAGGTGTTTTTCTTTGATGAATTTCAACAAACAATGCTTGCCAATAAAGGCAAAAAAGTCGATATTAATGTTGTACGCAACAATGAGGTAATGACTCTTAGTCCAACGGTAAGTAGAGAGGGCCTTATTGGAATAAGCATAGCACAGAATATTCCTGTTGAACACATTAGCCATGACCTCTTAACTGCCCTTCCCATAGGTACTTCCAGAGCCTGGGGTATGTTTATTGATAATGCTAAGGGGATAGGGAAAGTGGTTACCGGGCAGGTAAAGGCCAATAAAGCTCTTTCGGGCCCGATAGGAATAGCTACAATGTTTGGAGGCACTGTAAACTGGATTAAGTTCTGGACCCTTGTGGGATTGCTTTCTATGGCTCTTGCTTTAATGAACCTCTTGCCAATACCTGCTTTGGACGGCGGACATGCATTGTTTCTCATTGTGGAAATGATTAAAGGCAAGCCGCTAAGCGATAAGTTTATGGAAAAAGCTCAGATTGTAGGTTTTTTCATTATTATGGCTTTGATGATTTTCGCTTTAGGAAACGACGTTTTGAAGCATATTATTAAATAATATTTTGTTTGGGAAAAAGCAATAGAATAAATATCTTTGCAACCCACACAAACAAGCCTTGGTGGCGGAATTGGTAGACGCGCTGGTCTCAAACACCTGTGAGGTTACACTCGTGCCGGTTCGACTCCGGCCCAAGGTACAATCGGATTATTTCTGATATTCGAAAGGGTTGCTCTAAAAAGAGTAACCCTTTTTTAGTTTTTAGCGCGTTGTCGTAGTTGAATTCTCCCTACGAACTTTATCTCGCGTTGTTATTAAATGTACACTGCTTTTGTTACATATATAGCTTAGCCGGATATTTGATGATTAAAGTTTTAACTTTGTCGCACGTCTTGTACTTAAATAAAATGTTCTTAAATAATTGACATGTTCAGACACAAGGGTACCCGCAGGACCTATCTTCATAATTTACGATTAGCTTCTTTGTTGTCTTTAGTGGCCGGTATAGTAGATATTGCAGGAGTTCTTTCGGTTAAGACGCTTACAACAAATGTTACTGGTCATTTTGCTTATTTTGTTGAGGAGCTGGTATTGAACAGCTATACAAGTTCGGTTATTTTTCTTTTATTTATAGGGTGCTTTCTGTTTGGTTCTTTCATATCCAATTACTTTGTTGAACTTATGCTGTACAAGCGGGTAGAAAATCCTTATGCAATTCCGATGATTACAGAAATAGTAATACTGCTGTTCATTGGACTGGTATATGATTTCAACCTACTAAGCAAGGCGGATGGCATTTGTATATCCTGTGCTTTGCTGCTGGCAATGGGTATTCAAAATTCATTTGTTACCCGTGTATCGCGATCGGTTGTAAGAACTACTCACCTAACCGGTTTGTTCACTGATTTAGGAATTGAACTTTCTCAATTATTCTTCTATAAGCGTGCTGACAAGCAACGCAGACTTTATAAAAGCATCTATCTTAAGCTGGCAATAATATTGTGCTTTTTCCTAGGCTGTTTGATAGGAGGGATCAGTTTTGGCTTTTTGCAACTTAAGACGTTGCTTATTGCAGCTCTTGTATTGGTAGTTGCCTTTTTTTATGATAACATACGGTATCATTTATACAATTATCGAAGGAAGTTACAATACAGGTGAGTATCATAGCTACGGGGCAACTTACACTGCCGGCTTATTGGAAATAAATAACCGGCAGCGATGACTATTTACCAAACTCCGATGTTTTATGAAATTTTACATCCGGAAAGTCTCGCTTGGCGAGATCAATGGCCCAGTCATTGTCAGCAAAGAAGACGGGATTGGCATCTTTATCATAACCTATATGAGATGCTCTGCGTTGAATAATTTCCTGTAAGGCTTTTTTGTCGTCAGATGTTATCCAGCTTGAACGCGTAAAGCTTAATGGTCTGAAAGAACACCTGGCACCGTACTCGTGCTCTAAGCGGAAATTTATAACCTCGAACTGAAGGGCGCCGACTGCCCCGATGATCTTCCTGTTGCCAGGCTGCTGAACGAACAGTTGGGCTACTCCTTCTTCTGTCAGTTGTTGTATGCCCTTCTCAAGCTGCTTTGTTTTCATAGGGTCCCGGTTTTCTACCTCTTTGAAAATCTCGGGTGAAAAACTGGGTATTCCTTTAAACTGGAGGCCTTCGCCTTCCGTTAGAGTGTCGCCTATTTTAAAATTCCCGCTATCATACAAACCAACGACGTCTCCTGGCCAGGCCTCTTCAACAAGGCTTTTGTCATTGGCTATAAAGTCCATGGGGTTTGAGAATTTAAGCTTTTTATCCTGGCGGGTGTGATAGTAGAACTTGTTACGTTCAAATCGTCCTGAGCATATGCGCAGGAACGCGATCCTGTCGCGATGTTTAGGATCCAGGTTGGCATGAATTTTAAAGACAAAGCCTGAAAATGGCTTCTCATTTGCCAAAACTATACGTTGTTCGGCTTCACGGCTTATTGGGCTGGGGGCTATGGCAATAAACGTATCCAATAGTTCGCGTATACCGAAGTTGTTGATAGCACTTCCAAAAAACACGGGTGCCAATAAGCCTTCCAGATACATCTCTTTATCCAGCCTGCCATAGATGCCTTCCACAAGCTCGAGATCGTCCTTAAGCTTCTTAAGAGGCTCGGGACGCAAGTATTCTCCAAGCAAAGGATCTTCCAGGTTTTTGACCTGTACCAGAGGTGCAGATACTTTACTTTTATCAGCTTCAAAAAGGTTTAGCTGGTTGTCGTAAATATTATATACTCCTTTAAATGTATGCCCCTGCCCGATAGGCCATGACTGCGGACAAACGGTTATAGAAAGCTTATTTTCCAATTCGTCCAGCAGGTCGAAGGTATCTTTTCCTTCACGGTCGAGTTTATTAATGAAAATAATTACCGGAGTATTTCTCATACGGCAGACTTCCATAAGTTTTTCAGTTTGCTCTTCGACACCCTTTACGCTGTCAACCACCAGTATTACGCTGTCAACTGCAGAGAGGGTGCGGTAGGTGTCTTCCGCGAAGTCTTTGTGGCCGGGGGTATCTAAAATATTTATTCGCTTATCTTTATAAACGAAGCCCATGACTGAGGTTGCCACGGATATTCCCCTCTGCTTTTCAATTTCCATGAAATCGGAGGTAGCTGTCTGGCTGGCTTTATTTCGCTTTACAGCTCCTGCCGTATTAATGGCTCCGCCAAACAACAAGAACTTTTCGGTCAAGGTAGTTTTCCCGGCGTCGGGGTGACTAATAATGGCAAAGGTTTTTCTTTTATCTATCTCAGACTGAATACTCATAATTTTTTGGGAATGTACAGGAAGTACCTGCTCCTGATTTTGATCAGGATGCAAAAGTAGCTTTTATGTGTGAAAAAAGTTAGGCTTACTTTAAATATGGGCTAAAAAAGTGTTGGATTATTACTTAGCTTGTTTCGTCCTAAGTGGTTGTAGGCCAGTTCAGTAACTTCCCGTCCACGGGACGTTCGCATCAAAAAGCCTTCTTGAATGAGAAAAGGTTCATAGACTTCTTCGATGGTTCCCTCATCTTCGCCAACGGCAGTAGCGATCGTTTTCAGCCCTACAGGACCGCCTTTAAACTTATCGATAATTGTGGTGAGAATTTTGTTGTCCATTTCATCCAGCCCGTGCTCGTCTACGTTTAGTGCATTTAATGCATATTTCGCTATAAATGTATCGATGCTGCCATTGCCTTTTATCTGAGCAAAATCGCGTGTTCGCCTGAGCAGGGCATTAGCGATACGAGTTGTGCCGCGGCTTCGGCGGGCGATTCCAAATGCGCCCGCGTCGCTTATAGGTGTGT
>DDAL01000029.1 GCA_002332615.1 Sphingobacteriaceae bacterium UBA2059
ATTTTTTAAGGTAATTAAAATCTCGTTTGAAAATTAATTGGAACTTTAGCTATCATGGGGAGCCCCGTGGTTAATAAAGATGTTATCGAAACCATTATTTGCCTTTCAAAAGTTCAACTTTTTCTTTTTCTGCCTGTACCAAACGTTCATAAAGGTTTTTAGTTTCCCCTACCATTTTTAATAATTTGTCCGGTGGATTGAACGTACAATGATAAAATGGGCCATGATTGTGTAGTGAACAGGCTATGATTAAGTGTTTCTAAACATCTAGTTACTTCCTGCTTTCTCTTTGGGTATAATCAGGTTAAGGATAACGCCTGTAAGGGCTGCAAGGCCAATGCCCGAAAGGGAGAAAGCTCCTATGTTTAAAACAGCACCGCCTATGCCAATGGTGAGAATGAGCGACGCAATGACAATATTGCGTGTGGAACTAAGGTCTGTTTTGCTTTGAATAAGCGAACTGATACCGGCACTTGCTATGGTGCCAAACAGCAGCAGCATAATGCCTCCCAGTACTGCATTAGGGATGGAGCGAAGTAAGGCGCTTACTTTGCCTATCACGGAAAAAATGATGGCAGCGACTGCTGCAATGCGAACTACCTGCGGATTGGTGATCCTGGTGATGGACATCGCGCCGGTTACTTCGGCATAGGTGGTAACGGGAGGACCTCCGAGTATACCTGCGACAAGGCAGGCTAGTCCGTCTCCAAATAAAGAGCGGTCCAGACCGGGGTCTTTAACAAAGTCCTTACCCGCGACGGTGTTTACAACGTATATATTGCCTATATGCTCAATGATGGGTGCTATGGCTACCGGTAACATATACAACACGGGCTGCCACGAGAAAGACGGAAAAGTAAAGTTTGGAAGGCTTAACCAACTGGCTGAAGCTACCATATTGAGGTCTACCTTGAAGAAGATTACGGCTGTAAGATACCCTGCTACAATTCCCATAAAGATGGGAATAAGTTTCATAAGGCCCCGGGCAAGCATAGTTACCACGACCGCCGTAGACAGGGATATGATGGCAAGCAGCCAGTTTTCGCCAGCCATGTTTACAGCTGTGCCGGCAAGCGACAAACCAATGAGAATAATTACAGGGCCGATAACTATGGAAGGGAACAGGAACTCAATGAACCGAATACCTTTCCATCTTACAAGGGCACTTACCACGAAATAGACAATGGCTACTCCGGCCATGCCTGATAGCGTGCCCGGAAGGCCGTAGAGCTCGGTAGCGCTGTTGATGGGAGCAATGAAAGCAAAGCTGCTGCCAAGAAAAATAGGTATTTTGCCTTTTGTACAGAGGTGAAAGATAAGGGTGCCTATGCCTGCTGTAAAGAGAGCTGTCGATGGATCCAGTCCTACCAGCAGGGGCACCAGGACCGTAGCTCCGAATGCAACAAATAGATATTGGACACCGATAATACCTTTTTTGAGCGGAGAGAGTGTATTGATTTCCATTTGAGCCCAAAGGTAAAAATTTCTGCTTCTGTAAGGCGTTTTAAGGAGGTTATGGAATGAGAAACCTTAGCTGTTTATCCAGAAGTGTTACCTGTGCCCTGCCGGGTGCCTGAAGCTCTATGATTTCATCGTCGGTATGAAGGTAATTGCCATTCCATAAAACGCTTATTTCTCTGCCTTTCAGGGGCTGTGCAAAGGCCGGCGGGAGGACCTCGGTGTTGCCGGCAATCTTTGAGGCGCAGGACATGCGATCGCTTTCGGACACAAGGGTAACGTCGAATAGTCCATCGCCGGGATTGCCGGATGGGTCGAGGTTTACATTAGGCCCTGCGTAAGGCATATTGGATACTTCTACCATAAGGTAGTCTCCTGAGTGGTCTTTGCCGTCGATACTTATATGGCAAGGGTGGGTTGGATAAGAAAGGCTGAGCTGGTGGAGTACCCGGGTTGCTCTTTTAAGCTCCTGCGCCGGGCTTTCGCTGTCATCGCCTGTGTTTTTCATATCCTCTATGAGCTGTGGAAGAAGCCCGTAGCCAAAGCTTTCTAAAAAGTAATAATCTTTGTCGTTTATATGGACCAGGCCTGCGTCTGTGTGTCGTATGTTTTTTTTCTTCCAGCTTTCAATTAGTTTTTCAAAAGGTTTGTCCGAGAGGTCCAGTGAGGCGGCAATATTATTAGCGGTGCCCGAAGGCAGTATGGCAAACAGGTGGTTTTGGTGTGTGTTTTGACTAAGCAATGCTACAATTGCTTTCCTTACGGTTCCGTCGCCTCCGGCAATGGCTATGAGTTCTGTTTGGGGACGGAAGGCTGTCCAGTCGTAGTTTTTTACAGAAATATACCGGCAGTTGTATCCTGCTGATTCTACTGAGCGGACGAGTTCTTTTCCGCTGTGTTCTTTGTCGCCTGCGCCTGGATTGTGGAGTAGCGTTACTATGTGCATAAGCTTTATCTTGATCTTTTCAAACATACGTATTGCTTTTTAGTTGGAATTAATAGGTCAATAAGTAATATGATATGAGAATTTTGATAACCAATGATGATGGTATTTACAGCCCGGGTATTGCTGCACTGGCAAAGATTGCTTCGCGTTTTGGTGAAGTAAGAGTGGTGGCGCCGGATGTGGAACAGTCTTCCATGGGGCATGCCGTGACTCACTCCAGGCCCCTTAGTTATAAAACATCTCCTGTATCTTTTGAGGGTATTAACGCTTACCGGGTAAACGGTACCCCGGCTGATTGTGTGGCTTTAGGTACGCATTTATGGTCGGATACAGATGTAGTGCTTTCGGGCATTAATATGGGTCCTAACCTGGGCAATTCTATGTGGCACTCGGGTACCCTGGCCGCCGCTAAGCAGGCTGTGCTATTGGGTATCAAGGGCATTGCCCTTAGTACGCCTGTGGGTAATACAGAGCCTGACTTTGATCGTCTGGCTCCATATGTTGAAAGAACGCTGGAAATGTTACTTCCTGTAAATGAGCTTACCTTGTTTAACGTGAATTTTCCGGAAGAGCCTAAGGAGATTGTATGGACCCGGCAGTCGGTTCGTTTGTATGACGGGACTATTGTGCCCACGACCGACCCTCTGAACCGCAAGCTGTACTGGTTTACAGTGAAGCCGCTGGAAGAGGCTGAGGAAGGTACCGACCGCTGGGCGGTAGAAAGGGGCAATGTTTCTATTACGCCGCTGAGGCTTGATCTTACGGATGAAGCTCAGCTTGAAAGCTTTAAAACAATGCACCCTTTAAAGTGAATTTGATTATAAAGCAGTCGAGAATGAAGAATAAAAAAGCGCTGATTGTTGATCTGGATAATACAGTCTATCCGGTTAAGTCTATAGGGGAGCAGCTTTTCGCTCCTCTCTTTGAATTGATGCAGGAGTATGGCTGGACGCCCGGAACGGACCGCTTTGAAGGTGTGAAAGAAGATATTATGAGAAGACCTTTCCAGAAGGTGGCAGACGATAATGGGTTTAATGCTGAACTTGTGCAAAGGGCCCTGGAGCTTCTGCGTACTACGGAGTATACCGGAGAGATGAATCCTTATGCGGATTATGAGAGTTTACGCCGGCTTCCGGCGGATAAGTATCTGGTGACCACCGGCTTTGAGAAACTGCAGCGTAGCAAAGTAAGGCAACTGGGAATTGAGGCAGACTTTAAAAAAGTTAGTGTTGTTGACCCTGATGTGTCTGACTTGAGCAAAGCGGATATTTTTAAGGCTATTATGCATGAAGAGAACTTAAAGCCTGAGGATGTACTGGTGATTGGCGATGATCCGGAATCGGAGATAGCTGCGGCGCGTAGTCTGGGTATGGATACTTTTTTATACGAAAAGGAAAAAGCCCATCCGCGGGCTGAAGCAACCTGCAGGGGAAGTAATTTCGGCGACCTGGAGAATATTTTTCGGCTTAAGTAGCTGACAGAACTTTACCTGGCCAGGTTGTTAAGTGTTTGCTGAAGCTGTTTGCCTTAATGTAACTATATTGCTGGTATGAATATGCCTGAACAGTATGCCCCTAAAGGAACATTACGCGAAGAGGAACTTCCAATAATGATTGGTGCTGAGGTTTTTATTGAACCGGGGCAGAGGGCGGAAGATGTGGATACGTGGTTTAAAGCTCTACGGGACTGCAATATGACGGTTACCCGGATACGCATGTTCGAGACGTATATGCGGCAGGAGGATGGGAGCTGGGATTTTTCTTTATTTGACAGGGCCTTTGAGGCTGCAGACAGGTATGGCATAAAGGTGTACGCAAATCTTTTTCCAGCTACTTCTTTCGATGATGTTGGCGGGTTTAAGTTTCCATCATCGAGGGTACATATGGAGTCGATTGCGGCGTATATAGAAGCGGTGGTCTCGCATTTTAGCATCTTTGATTCACTCTATGGCTGGGTGCCCATCAATGAACCGGGAGGTGGAAGACTGGACGGCGAGCTCGCCCGGGAGCTTTTTGTAACATGGAAACAGGGAGCCGGAAAAAGACCGGCAGACGCATCAGGCTATCCTCATTTTGACTTTGCTGATGAGCGCTTCCTGCTGTATTACAATACCTGGTTTCTGGAATGGCTTGTTGACGAAATAAGAAAGCATGATGTGAACAGGCCAATCCATGTGAATAATCATAACATCTTCGAACTGGTTGCCGAATATGATTTTCCTTCGTGGCGCCCTTTGTTGAGCAGCCTGGGCGGCTCGGCCCATGCAAGCTGGCATTTTAAGTACTTTGAAAGAAGGGAGTATGCCCTGGCAATAGCTGCCAACAGCGAGCTGCTGCGCTCGGGCGCCGGCCCTATTCCGTGGATGATGACGGAGCTTCAGGGCGGCAATAATACGTACAGTGCATTTGAGCCTTTATGCCCGACACCTCAGGAAATAGAGCAATGGCTTTGGATTACGCTTGGAGCTGGCAGCAAGGGTTCGATTTTCTGGTGCCTGAATGCCCGGGCTTCGGGCTTTGAAGCGGGTGAATGGGCTATGCTGAACTATCAGAATGAACCTTCGGACCGTATGCTGGCTGCCGCGGAGTGCGCCGGAATTATTGGGGCACACTCCGAATTGTTCTCGAAAGCTGAGGTGGCTGATTCGGGCGTAAATCTTATCTATACCCGGGAATCTTTATGGATTGAAGACAGACTGCAGGTGGAGGCGAGTTCCTTTTACCACGGAAGGGCAAAGGGTGGCAGTATGAAATCTGTACTGGCGTTCTATGAGGCTCTTTGTAATAGGGGTGTTCAGGCTAACATTAAAGAGATAGGGGAGTTTGACTTTGATCAAGATGACTTTGTGGGAGTGAGTATTATCTTTGCTCATCAGATTTCGATTCCTGAGGTTTACTTCGAAAAGCTTGAAAACTTTGCTAGAAAGGGGGGCCGCCTGGTCTTTGAAGGGCTTAGTGGGTATTACAATGAGGTTGCAATTTGCCAGTTTCAAACGGGCTTTCCGTTGTCACGGCTTATGGGTGCATCTATAAAAGAAGTTAAACTAATAGCTGATTTATTTACTACCGCATTTAATGATACGGACTTGTTTGTACCGTCGCATTTATGGCGGGGGACACTGCTGACTGATACGGCGATACCTTTAGCATGGGACGAGCACGGGGTATATGCTTCTGTAAATAAATTTGGTGCGGGAGAGGTTATCTGGCTGCCTTCCCTGCTGGCTCTTGGAAGCCGGATAAAAAAAGATTACAGTGCTTTGGAGCGCTTATTGGATCTATGGCTGTTTCCGGAAGGAACAAAGGACTTTGTGTGTTTTTCCAGTTGCTGTGAGCATGTGATTCTCAGGACCTTGAACTCAGCCGGTGGCTGGATCCTCATTCTGATAAATAAAGGAGAGCGAACTGCTTGTGTGAGCCTGTCGGTGCCCCCTGAAATGAAGACTGCAGAGACTAAGATACTTTTTGGCAGTCGATACGGACACCTGAACGGCAAAGAGGTGCAGCTTATGCCTGAGGGCACTATGGTGCTTTATGTTAAACCGGCCTGCTAAGGGGAGGGCTGCGTACGGGTTGTTATATATGCTTTGAGCACGCCAACTGCCTTGAACCGCTTGAATACTGAAGCGGTATGAGGTGCTTCACTGAGTTCCTCGCTCAGGTCCTGGCCGGCCCAGTGCTCGTAGTGCTGCCCTTTACGCCATAACCTGCTTTCGGTGACATCGTATATAAGACCTTTATAGGCCACCCATATCTCCGGCTTGTCCTGCCCGTTCCTGAGGGCGAGTTGCCCGGTGGTATATGAAGGTAAATTCGGATCCATCTTATTTCGTGGCAAGGGCCTGTTCAATGGTCTTCATTTCCACGGGTGTAAAGCGCCCGGTTTTATTGAGGAACCATAGGATATGGCCGGAATGCGTGCTATCCATTTTTCCAAGCTTCTTTTTATGTGCCAGTTCAAGCATTTTGGCTTTATCGTTTTCCAGATGAGAGGAAAGCCCCAGGTAGGAAGGGATGTAATGCTCAATGCTGAAGCGTATGAAGCGTATCTCAAGATTATCCGAATTGCTGCTTATTGCCCTGTTAAGGTTTGACAGGCCTCCTTTGAGGTAACTGAGTTTGCTGACCGGATTCCAGACGTGTTTGGCCATCATCGCTTTGGAACCGCCCAGGTAGGCTAGCATGAGCGGATCTGTGCTTTTGTTGCGGTTCATTGATGTGTAAAACGTTTCGGCCGCTTTTTTGTCATTTATTGACTTATGAAAAGCGCTTCGCACATTGTTGATATCCTGGGCAATGATGTTAAGCGGATTGAGGAGTAAAAGGAAAAATGCAGAACAGAGGCAGCGTATTTTTAGCATATTTAAACTAATGAGCATTTTGATGGTTCCCAAAGTTAAGGGCTTAACGCAAAGATTTGTATGTTTAATTTCAATATGTGTTGTTACACAAGGAATTACTGCTAGCCTTAAATGATTAATATGCGAAATATGAAAGAGTTGTTATCTTATTTTGAGGAAGTTCCCACGCTGGTGCTTAATTTAATTATCATTACTGCTGCTATTTTGCTTGGATTGCTTATCCATTCAGTGGTGGTTCGCTTACTGAGGTATTATGCAGATAAGCGGCAGACTGTTTTGTCGCATCAGGTGGTGGATTATGTGATCAGGCCGCTTCAGTTATTTATTCCGGTTGTTTTTGTTAATGCAGCAATTCCGCTGATGAGGCTTACCCGGGCGGAAACGGTGCGGTTTGATAAATTTATTGAGATAGCTATGACGCTGTCTTTTGCCTTTATTCTTATTAACCTGGTAAATGTCTTTCAGGCTATTTTATTCAATGTATACGATATTAACCAGAAGGATAATTTAAAGGCCCGGCGGGTGCGTACTCAGATACAATATATACGGCAGGTTGTGAAGGCGCTGATCATCATCATTACGCTGGCCGTAATTTTGATGAGATTTGATAGTATGCGCAAACTGGGCACCGGTTTGCTGGGTGGTGTGGCCATAGGAGCAACCATCGTTGGTTTTGCTGCCCAACAGTCATTAGGAAACCTGCTGGCCGGCTTCCAGATAGCTTTTACGCAGCCGATACGGCTGGGCGACTGGCTTGTGGTTGAGGGTGAAGCCGGATGGGTGGAGGAAATTACTCTTACCTATGTGGTGCTTAAAATATGGGATAAGCGACGGCTTATCCTGCCGATAAATTACTTTATTACAAAGCCTTTTCAAAACTGGACCCGCCGTACCTCCGACTTACTGGGTACAGTCTACCTCTATATGGATTATAGTGTGCCTGTAGAGGAGGTGCGCAATGAACTTAAGAGTTTTGTGCAGGGCAACCCCCTGTGGGATGAGCAGGTATGCGGACTAGTGGTGACTGATTCTAAAGAGCACACTATCGAGCTGAGGGCGCTGGTGAGTTCAAGGAACTCAGGCGACCTTTTTGACCTGCGATGTTTGGTAAGGGAACATCTGATCAGTTATATTGAGAAGAACTACCCGGGAAGCCTTCCCCGCACCCGCACAGCCCTGGATAATAAAGGCGACGATAATCCTTTTAAGGGTTTCGCCTATAAGCTTGAGGATGCCGGTACAGCCGAAAGCAGGCCTTCACTGTAACATTTTTTTATACGGCGCCTCTAATGATTTAATCACCTTAACATATATATGACCTTAAGTAATAGTTTGCGGGAAAATATACTGGAAGCCTGGCAATCCGTAAAAGGAAACCGCCTGCGTACATTCTTAACTGCAACTATTATTGCTATCGGACTAATGGCTCTGGTTGGCATTCTTACATCTATTGATGCCATTAAAGGTTCTCTTAATAATACGTTTTCGAGTATGGGGGCCAATTCATTTACCATAAGAAACAAGGGCATTGGGATACGTATTGGAGGTGAAGGCAAAGAAGCTAAGCGGCATAAGCCCATTACGTACCGGGAGGCGGTGGCTTTTAAAGAATCATTTAACTTTCCTGCTACTGTTTCTATAAATACATCGGTTACCGGAAACGCAACGTTGAAATATGGTAGTAAGAAAACCAATCCTAATATTCCTGTAACGGGGGCCGACGAAAATTACCTTAAAACAGGGGGCTATGCACTTTCCTTGGGAAGGAACTTTTCTTCGGCAGACATTGACTATGGTGCCAGTGTGGTAATCATAGGTCAGGAAATAAGAAAAACTCTTTTTGAAAATGCGAACCCCATAGATCGTTCCATTCTTATAGGAAACGATAAGTTCAGGGTTGTTGGTTTGTTGAAACCTAAAGGTTCCGGTTCTGGCTTTGGCGGGGATAAAACCTGTATAATTCCTTTGGTTAAAGCCCGTGAGCTTATATCGTCTAATAATCCGTCTTATACTATTACGGTTATGAGTGCCGGTCCGTCCACTGCAGAGGCAACCATAGGAGAGGCTACTGCGGTGTTTAGAAATGTAAGGGGATTGAGGGCCGGCGATGAAGACAGCTTTGAAGTTACCAAGAGTGATGCTCTGGTTAAAACTCTGCTGGAGAACATTAAGTACGTAACCATGGCTGCTATTGTAATTGCTTTTGTAACCCTCGTTGGAGCTTCTATAGGTTTGATGAATATTATGCTTGTCTCTGTTACTGAACGTACGCGTGAAATAGGGATACGCAAGGCTATCGGAGGTACTCCGTCTGCCATTCGACAGCAGTTTTTGCTCGAAGCTATTGTTATCTGTTTGCTGGGAGGGATGGCTGGTATTATTTTAGGGATACTAATTGGAAATCTTGTGGCTGTGTTGCTTGGTGCCAGCTTTATCATTCCATGGGCCTGGATACTGCTTGGACTTGTGCTTTGTGTGACAGTGGGAATACTGTCTGGCAGTTATCCTGCTGCCAAGGCCTCGCGTCTGGATCCGGTGGAGGCCTTGCGATACGAGTAAAGCTTTGTTTGCGGGGGGAACCCTTTTTGTAAATTGAAAAAGCCATTCAAAAGGGATAACCGGCTGAATGGCTTTTTCAAAAAAAGCAATTATTTACTCGCTGTATTGTTTATCGTAGTACTCTTTATAGGCGCCCGATGTAACGTTATTTAGCCACTCTTCGTTCTGCAGGTACCAGTCGACTGTCTTTTCCAGCCCTTCTTCAAACTGCAGGCTGGGCACCCAGCCAAGCTCC
>DDAL01000008.1 GCA_002332615.1 Sphingobacteriaceae bacterium UBA2059
CTACCAACTGCTCCACCCCGCACTATCTTTTCCAACCAGTTTTTCTTTGCAAGTGTCCCTGAATTGGACTGCAAAGATATATTTCGTTTCTTTGTGCTCCAAATAAATTTTTATTTTTTTTAAAATGGCACATAAAGCGGGCTTTGTAAGCCTTATAGGCAAGCCTAACGCAGGTAAATCGACTTTTATGAACGCGCTAGTAGGCGAAAAGATGTCGATAATAACTCCAAAAGCGCAGACTACACGTCACCGCATACTCGGAATTGTTAACGGCCAGGACTATCAGATCGTTTTTTCGGATACTCCCGGAGTAATTCAGCCTCGCTATGAATTGCAGTCGAGTATGATGAGTATGGTGAACGAATCGCTCAATGATGCCGATATCATTCTATTCATCACCGACATCAATGAGCGGCATGATGAAACGGATGTAGTTGAAAAGCTGAAGAAAGCGCAGGTACCCCTGGCTGTGATAGTAAACAAGATAGACAAGTCGACGCAGGAACTTGTAGCGGACAAACTTGCTTACTGGCAGGAGCAGCTTAATCCGGCAGCGACCTTTGCTGCTTCGGCTTTACACGGGCATAACATCGATGCCATTATGAACTTTGTAGTCGAGCACCTGCCCGAGCATCCAGCCTATTATACTGAAGATACCCTTACCGACCGCAGCGAGCGCTTCTTTGTGTCTGAAATTATAAGAGAAAAAATATTTAAGCTCTATGAAAAGGAAATTCCTTACAGCACAGAGGTGATCATTACCTCGTTTAAGGAAGAATCTAAAATAACCCGCATAAGTGCGGAGATCATTGTTGAACGCGACTCACAAAAGAACATCCTCATAGGGCCCGGAGGTGAGATGATGAAAAAAGTAGGCACCTACGCGCGTAAGGACATAGAAGAATTTCTGGATAAAAAAGTATTTCTGGAACTATTTGTAAAGGTTTTACCCGACTGGCGAAACAGGAAAAACTATCTTAAAAGCTTTGGGTACGAAGACTAATAAGGAGCTATGCTTCAAAAAACCAGAGGAATAGTATTCAAAGTAACCAACTACTCGGAAACGAGCGTTATCGCGCAGGTTTTTACAGAGAAGTTCGGGCTCCAGTCGTATATGCTCAATGGCGTAAAAAAACCAAAAGCAAAGGTAAGGATGAGTATGCTTCAGCCTCTTCACCTGCTTGACATGGTTGTTTATCATAAAGCAGACGGAGGTATACAGCGTGTTGCAGAATTACGGAATTCTCCTGCCTATCTACACATTCCTTATGATATTGTAAAGAGTTCTCTGGTACTTTTTTTAAACGAGATCTTGTATAAAAGCATTAAGCTTCAACCCTCCGATGAGCACCTGTTTGAATACATTTTTAACAGTCTGGAGTTTTTAGACAGCAGCCACGATGGACTAGGCAACTTCCATTTGCACTTTTTGCTGCATCTAAGCCGCTATATGGGCTTTTTTCCAGACAAGGCAAACATTGCTACCTCCAATTACTTCGACCTCTCTGAGGGTCGTTTTCTTAGTTCAGCTCCTCTGCATCCCCATGTTATAGATACACCTATGTTGCCTGCATTTAAAAAACTGCTGACTACCGGACGAGGCGAGTTAAGCACAATAAAGCTCAACCATGCTCAGCGAATGGACTTGTTAAGGAAGCTGCTGGATTACTACAGGTTTCACATTGGTATGATGGGAGCAATCAAGTCCCTTCCGGTTCTTGAAGAGATTATGAAAGATTAACAGCGTTTTACTTTAAAACCACGCTGTTAACAACCTTTTCAAGCTCAGTTAAATCAAAGGGCTTTTCAAGATAGGCATCTGCCCCGGCTTCTTTGGCAAGGCCTGCAATATCACTATTAGCAGAAAAATAGATAACCGGAATATGATTAAGGTCGGCGGTGCTTTTAAGTGTTTGAGTTGCTACCTTACCCCCGCTGTCAGGAATCCAATTATCCATCAGAATAACGTCGGGCATTAGAGCACTTACTTTTTCAATGATATTTGAACATTCGGAATAAGATGTAACATCCCAGCCCTGCTCTTCAAGTATGTACGATGCTATGGCCAGAATATCCTCGTCATCGTCAAAAATAAGTATACGTTTAGACATAAGTATTTTCTTTAAACCTTAAGCCTGCAAATTAAGGCAATTATTTCATAAGTTTTATATACATCTTAACCCCTGGTTCAGGGCTGTATAAGGCGCACAACTTTCACAAACCTCCGCCGGTAAGCTTCGCTAAGTGGGGTTTCGGTAACCCCATATTCTCTTCCTGAAGTGCTGTGCAGAAAAGTAAAAGCTTCGCCCGGCATGGAACTTACAATACCACTATGACCCACAGAGCGGGAGCCGGGAGCGGTTCCTGTAAAAATTATTATATCGCCGGGCAGTGCTTCATCGATCGTAACTGCCTTGCCTGCTCCAGCCAGACCAGCCGAGCTTCTGGGAACATTTATATTCAAAGAAGTAAACACATGATATATAAAGCCCGAGCAGTCAAAACCCTGCCCAGGGCTACTGGCTGCATATTTATACTTTATACCCTTAAGGCTTTTTCCATATTCTACAATACGGGCACGAAGTGATTCTGCCATTGAAGGCAATTCTTCAGGATAAGTCTCGACTCTTTCCTTATGAAAAGCTCCCATGCGGCAGTCAAAAGACAGGTCTTCGGGATGAGATAGGAGCGCATAAGCTGCAGGGATAGTTAAGCAGCTTAATGAGCCTATAAGACACCAAGCAAAAAATACGGCTAATCTATCCACGCAAATTTTGTATAAGGAACAAGCGCTTCAGGTATTCTGATACCTCTCTCAGTTTGATTATTCTCCAGCAAAGAAGCCACAATACGAGGAAGGGCCAATGCGCTTCCGTTAAGTGTATGCGCCAGCTGCGCCTTCCCTTCTTTTCCTTTAAAACGGAGCTTCAGGCGGTTAGCCTGAAACGTTTCAAAGTTAGAAACAGATGAAACTTCAAGCCAGCGCTCCTGGGCAGCACACCATACTTCCATATCGTATGTAAGAGCCGAGGCAAAACTCATATCGCCTCCGCACAGTCTGAGCACCCGGTAAGGCAATTCAAGTTTTTGCAGTAAAGACTGCACATAGCCACTCATTTGTTCCAGCGTTTCATAAGACTTGTCAGGGTGCGCTATCTGAACTATTTCCACTTTGTCAAACTGATGCAGCCTGTTCAACCCCCTTACGTGTGCGCCGTAGGAACCTGCCTCACGGCGGAAACAAGGAGTATAAGCACAGTTTTTAACCGGCAAATCTTCTTCTTTTAAAATAACATCCCTGTACAAATTGGTTACCGGAACTTCAGCTGTAGGAACAAGGTACAGGTTGTCTCCTGTTACATGATACATCTGCCCTTCCTTATCAGGCAACTGTCCGGTACCAAAGCCTGATGCCTCATTTACCAGCACAGGAGGCTGAACTTCAAGATAGCCTTCCTTTTCAGCATGATCTAAAAAGAAGTTTATCAGAGCGCGCTGCAGTTTAGCGCCTTTACCCTTATAAACCGGAAAACCGGCGCCCGTAATTTTATTTCCGAGTTCAAAGTCAATAATATCATACTTAGAGGCCAGCTCCCAGTGCGGCAATGCGTCCGCATGCAGAGCGGGCACTGAGCCATACTCAAACGCAACTTCATTCTCCTCCGGGCTCTTACCCCGCGGCACAGACGCATGAGGAAGATTAGGAAGAACAACAAGCTTTTGATAAAGCTCCTCTTCAACCTGCGCAAGCTTTTCGCTCATTTCTTTTATCCGCTCTTTCAGCACCGGAGTTTTATCTTTAAGCGCCTGCGCTTCTTCCTTTCCGCCACTTCGCATGAGCTCGCCAATTTGCTTTGCAATTGAGTTCGATTCGGATAAAACAGCGTCAAGCTCTGTTTGCGTACGGCGCCTTTCATCATCAAGTGAAAGAACTTCATCTACCAATTCGGGCTGTTTAAAATTCTTCACAGCCAAACGCTCTAAAACGTTGTCCCTGTTTTCGCGGATATAACTAACTTGCAGCATAATTGTAAATTTGCAAACAAAGATATAAACACTTTGCGGTTTGTTGCTTAGTTTGAAAGAGCTTAATAGACAATGAGTAAATTATTTCTTGTACCCACCCCCATCGGAAATCTCGAAGATATAACCCTCAGGGCCATAAGGATACTACGAGAGGCCGATGTTCTGCTGGCCGAAGACACAAGGACAAGTGCTCATTTGTTAAAGCACCTGGGCATTGACAAAAAGGTATTTTCTCATCATCAGCATAACGAGCACAAAGCCACCGCTGAGATCATCCGCTTTTTAAAAGAAGGCAAAACAGTTGCCCTTATATCCGATGCAGGCACTCCCGCGATATCCGACCCCGGCTTTTATTTACTTCGCGAAGCAGTGCTAAACAATATTGACATTGAGTGCCTGCCGGGCGCTACAGCGTTTGTCCCCGCCCTGGTAAATTCTTCCCTGCCTACCGACCGCTTTGTGTTTGAAGGATTCTTACCCGTAAAGAAAGGTCGCCAGACGCGTCTTAAAGAACTGGCCGGGGAAGAACGCACGATTATACTTTACGAATCGCCTCATCGTTTATTAAAAACACTTGATGAGCTGATGGCTTTTTTGGGCGAAGAAAGGCAGGCTTCAGTATCCCGTGAGCTTACAAAATTGTTTGAAGAAACGGTAAGAGGCACGCTGGCCGAAATAAAGAATCATTTTCTTAATAATACCTTAAAAGGAGAGTTCGTAATTTGCGTTAAAGGAAAATAAACTTATGGAAATCGAAAAACTTATCACTGACGATCAGGACGTTAAAAGTGTAGAAAAAGCAGTAAGTAAGCTCACTGACATGCTCGGGCCAGAGGAAACCATTCAGTACATAGCGGTACAAAAGATGCCTGCGGTCAATCTTATTCCCTCTTCGGCTATTATCACCGATAAGCGCCTCATCTTTTGCATTCCGGCCAACCTTGGGCTTACCACCAACTTCATTATTTATTCATGGAAAGACGTTAAAGAGGTGAGCTTTAAAGAAGAGTTCTTCGGCGCCCGGTTTACTGCGGTGCCTTTACGGGGCGAAAGCCATACCATTGACTATATACCCAAGGTACAGGCACGGAAGCTTTACCAGTATTCAAACCAGAATATCGAACCGCTTTCAGAAGATCAGAGGCAGACTGATAATGCAGTCATTCCTGAAAGCCCAGCAGATCAGCCCGGCAGCGAACCTGTCGAGATGCCCTTCTATGAAAGCCCGGCCCCCGTTATGCAGGAGCACGAAGACGAAATCACCGCCCGGCTTCAAAAGCTTAAGAGCCTGTATGAAAAAGAACTGATAAGTCCCGAAGAATACGAAAGCAAAAAAACAGACATACTATCTCAGTTGTAACGTGAAAAGAAACTACATTCTGGCCCTTGCCAGCGCATTTATACTTTGGCTGGCCTGGCCGCCAATGCCCTATACGTCCCTTTTACTTCTGGTAGGCTTCGTTCCATTGTTGCGGGCGGTAGAAAATCTTATAGATAGGGGGTATCCGGGCACAGGCAAGAAAGTTTTTTTATTAAGTTTCCTCAGCTTTTTCTTATGGAATACCGCTTCCATATACTGGGTATATAATTCAGTAAGTTCGGTTTTGCCCTCCTGGATAGCCATTTTAATATCTTTAATCCCCTATGCGCTCGGGGCCTCCCTCATGGCCCTTGTCTTTTGGCTTTATTACCAGCTGCGCAAGCGCTCCGCAAAGCGCTGGGCCTATCCCGGCCTGATATGTTTTTGGATAGGCTACGAGTTTCTACATCAAAGCTGGGATCTTGCCTTCCCCTGGATGACCCTCGGCAACGGCTTTGCACTAAGCCACCAGCTCGTACAATGGTACGAATATACCGGAGTTTTTGGAGGCACGCTGTGGATATGGATCGCTAACATTCTTGCTTTTGAGTTAAGCATGCAGCAGGAAACAAGCCCTCAGGCATTAAAGTTCAAAAAAAAGTACAGCCTCGTGCTGGCTCTCTGGGTGCTTTTACCGCTTACGATATCGCTAATAATCTATAGCTCCTACAAAGAAAAGCCCAACCCGGCCAATGTAGTAGTCGTACAACCCAATCTAGATCCATATGAGCGCTGGAGAAGCATTTCGAAGTCTGAACAGCTGGAGCAGCTTATCCGCCTTTCCGACTCGCTTGGCCAGGCTAATACCGAGTACTTTATCTGGCCCGAAACAGCCATATCAGAGCAGACAAACGAGGAGCAGATACATCATAACGCCTCCTTTCTAGCCGTTCAGAGCTTTTTAAGCAAATACAAAAACGGCAATCTGCTCTCCGGCATAGAAAGTTATCTTATTTACGAGTCGCCCAAAACCCCCACTGCCAAGCCGCTGCAAGACGGAAGATACTGGGATTATTTCAATGCAGCCGTAAATATTGAAAACTCATCGAGAGTGCAGTTTTACCACAAGTCAAAGCTTGTTCCCGGAGTAGAGATGCTGCCTTTTGCGGGCACACTGGCCTTTATGAAACCCGTATTTGCTGCCTTCGGTGGATCTTCGGGCGGAGTAGGCCGCCAGGAAAAACCTTCGGTATTTTACAGCCAGAGCGGCATAGGAGCAGCCCCTGTAATCTGCTATGAATCTATATGGGGAGAATATGTGAGCAATTATGTGGAACAGGGCGCGCAGTTCATAGCTATTGTAACAAATGATGGCTGGTGGGGCAATACATCCGGCAAAGATCAGCATATGCTTTATGCAAAGCTACGGGCTATAGAGACACGCCGCTGGGTGGCCAGGTCGGCAAACACAGGCATATCGTGCTTTATCAATCAAAAAGGAGATATTACCCAAAAAACTAAATGGTGGGTAGCCACGGCCCTTAAAGAAGACATCAATTTAAACGATGATATTACCTTTTATACCGCTTATGGCGACTATATAGCCCGCACAGCCACGGTAGGCAGCCTGCTATTTATTCTTTTTATGCTGTTTAAAGTATTCAGAGATAGAAAAACCCGCAGACTGGTACCTCGCAGATAGCAGCTTAAGCAGGCAGGAGTTAAAGACAGAGCCCCTTAAGGATTTTTATGTGCAGCAATCTCGCTTTTTATGGCCCGTTCAAGTTCGGCCGGACATTGAGTGCCCAGCACATACTGAAGTCCGTCCCGGTCGGTAAGAACAATAGCCTCTTTGCCTCCCGAGTAGAAACGTATCTTACCTTTCGAATGAAGGTTATAAACCGGACTATTTACATTATAAGTACTATAAGGGCGGCGTTCAACCAGTATAATACTATTAAGGTCTATTTTAACCAGGCGTGTAGTCCATATTCCTTTTAGTATTACATAACCGTTCTGTACGGTAGTCTTATAATGTATAATAAACAACATGCATACCGATGCCGTCAGGATAGCAATACCTACAATCAGGAACAAAGTACCGGTGCGGTCTCTTTCAGTCTCAAAATAATACGCAGTAAAGCAAAACAGTGCCGCCACAAGACGTATACTTATCCGGTTGAAATCCCTTCCATAGTACTGTTTTTCTGTAAATACAGGTTTATCTGCCATGCTTATTTAATTCGCTCTAATATAAAGACTTTTTCCGTCTCAGGGACAACTTTGTACCTGTCGTCCAGGCGATACCCTACTATCCACACTATCTCACCATTGCCATTTGCAAGCACTTTTACTTCTTCTTTTTCAAATACAGAAAGCTTTTTTCCGGTAAAATAGTCGCTGAGTTTTTTTCTTCCCTTAAATCCTAAGGGCACAAACACATCTCCCTGTTTCCAGTTACGCAGCTCCAGCGGAAATAGTAGCTTGTGAAAATCGATAAAAGCACTGTCAGGACTTTTACCAATCACTCGTTCAGATGGATGAGCACAGACAGCCAGCAACTGGCCCCCGGGCCACTGCAGCAAAGACTGGCCTTTTTCCAGAAATACAGGTTTAAAAGCAGGCATCTCGTTCCGTTCCTTAAGCACCAGAACCTCCCGATCCAGAAGCATGGTATGAGAAGCCGATTTAAAGAGCTTGCCGGGCTGTCCGTTCCAGCTTCTGATCAGGTCGCCTAATACCGTCTCGCTAAATCCATAAGGCTTAAAAATTTCATACAGAAGGAGCTTAAGAGGTATAAGCGCTTTAAGTGCATGTATATCAATCCTGATAATCTGATTATTACACTGCCTGAAAAGATCTTTCCTCAAAGCATCTGCCTGCAAGGTCAAAAAAGCTTCCAGCTCCTCAAATCGCTCACTGTTTTGAGCAAACGTCCGATCCAGATAAGGATTTATCTTCTTAAGCTCAGGAATGACCTCAATCCTTAGCTTGTTTCTTGCATACTTGGCCGAAAGATTTGAACTGTCTTCTCTGAAAGCAATGCAGTTGTCAGCCACCAAGTCTTTTACCTCCGGCCCCGAGAGGAATAACAGAGGGCGTACAATAAATCCCTTCTTCTCTTTAATGCCATGCAAACCGGCCACCCCGGTTCCTCTTACCAGGTTAAGCAATACAGTTTCAGTGGTATCGCTCTGGTGGTGTGCCGTGGCAATCCGGTGGTAGCCCTCCTCCTTTCTAATCTTTTCAAACCAGGCATATCTCAGCTCGCGGGCAGCCATCTGAATGGAAATGCCCTTGCCCGAAGCAAATCCATGAGTATCAAAATGTTCCACATACAAAGGCACCTTCAATGTTTTTGCCAGCGCAGAAACAAAAGCCTCATCACCGTCGGACTCAGCGCCTCTCAAATGAAAGTTACAGTGAGCTATGCCAAAGTCAATACCCGCCGCGTCAAACAAATGAACCATCAAAACCGAGTCACTCCCGCCGCTTACTGTCAGAAGTATTCTATCAGAATCAGAAAACAGATTCTTTTCTTTGATGAAAGATAAAAAGCGGTCTAAAGGAAGCATGCTGCAAAAATATTCAATCCTCAATCAAAACAGGACATTTATAGGTACGTTTCGGTATAGATAAAAAGATTAATTTTGCAAGGTGAGAAAACTCTTTTTTCTTTTTAGCCTTCTGCTCCTTGTAATGCAGGCCACCGCACAGCAAAAAAGCCAGGTGCAGTTAACCAGCTCCCAATCGGTACGCCTGTTGGGCACAACCACGGCGGCAAGGTTTATACGTCCGGTATTTACCCATGAGGGCTCCACCCTGTCGGCCGACAGCGCCGACTACAACCAGGCAGCCAATGCTTTCGATGCGTATGGCAATGTTGTCATCACCCAGCCAAGCGGAACGGTAATTTACGGCGACAAGCTAAACTACAATGGCAATACCCGCATAGCCATCCTTACCAACAACGTTCGATTGCTCGATAAAGACGCTACCCTGACTACCAATCACCTGACTTACAATATGGCAAGCCGCACAGGCACTTACTACGGCGGCGGCAAACTTATAAATGCAGGCAACGAGCTTACCAGTAAAAACGGATACTATTTTGCAAGCACTCGCGATGCCTATTTCAGGCACGATGTGTTGGTAAAAACACCCGACTCCGATATCAAGACAGACAGTCTCCAGTATAATACCGAGAGCAAAATAGCCTGGTTCTTTGGCCCCACCAATATCAGAGGCAAAGGAGCCAACAGCAAATCCAATTTATATACCGAGAACGGGCGTTACAACACCCTTACAGACGAAGCCTGGTTTGGCAAGAAGAACCTTTATACCGAGGGAACCAAATCTTTAAAAGGCGACAGCCTTTATTACAACGGCAAATCCGGCTATGGGAAAGCCATTAACAATATTACCTTTTTAGATACCGAACAAAAAGTTATTCTAAAGGGAAATCAGGGAATCTATCGCCGAAGTGATGAAAGCGCCATGGTTACGCGCAATGCCTATATAACTATTGAGGCTCGTCAGGATTCTGCAAAAACAGATTCCATCTGGATGACAGCCGATACGCTGCTCACCAAACGCATCCGATTAAAAGATCTTAAACCTGCCAATCCTCAGGAATTAGTGTCTGATGAAGACATAAGTTCTTCCGACCCTATCATAGAGGGAGGAGAAGGAATCATTATACAATCTGCTACCAGACAGTCTGCTAAAGACAGCGTTAAAGCCGATACCGAAGTTTCTAAAACCCCGTCAGCAAAGAAAAAGCGAGGCCTGTTTGCCAGCAGAAAAAAGAAGAACGAGCCTGCACCGCAACAACCCGCAGAAACAGCTGTAACAGCAGCTGTTCCCGCGCCCCTTAGCCCGGACAGCCTTAAGCGCCCGACTCCGGATACGAGCAGCCGCATCCGGGCAATTATACCCGCCGCCAAGGGCAAAGACAACGCAAAAACTGACAGCTTGGATAAAGGCAAAGCTTTTGACCCGCGCGATACGATGCAAACGCGTGTAGTATACGCCTATCACAATGTTAAAATATTCAAGTCAGACCTGCAGTCGCGTTCCGATTCTGCGTTTTACAGTTATGCCGACTCGATTATCCGGTGTTATAAAAATCCTGTTATCTGGACCCAGGGCAGCCAGCTCACCGGCGACACGGTTTTCCTTCAGCTTAAAAACCAGAAGCTTGATAACATGCTCCTCCAGGGCAACGGTTTTATAGTAAACACCGAAGCAGACTCAAGCCGTTATAACCAGGTTAAAGGAAAGGTCATTACCGGCCTCTTCAAGGATAGCAAACTCGTAAGCATGTCTGTAGACGGCAATGCCGAAAGCATTTATTATACCCTTGAGAATAACAAGTATACCGGTTTCAACAGGGCAATCAGCAGCCGGATGCGCATGGAGATTGATGACAGCAAAGTCAATAAGGTTACCCTTATCCGCAAATCCGAAGGAAAGTATTACCCTATAGAAAAAGTTCCTAAGGACCTCGAAATACTCGAAGGCTTTATATGGAAGCCCAAAGAGCGCCCCCGTTCAAAAGAAGAGATCATTCCTTCAAGAACCCCGGCTAAGAAAAGCAAATAGCGAGCGGCAAACACTAGCTCCAATACAGTCAGGTAATTAAACAGCTAGTTACTGCTTCAAAAAGCCTACAAGCTTTTCAATGGCAAGGGCTCTGTGGCTCATGCTATTTTTTAACTGCGGAGGCATTTGCGCAAAGGTAAGTTCATGGCCCAGAGGCTTAAATAAGGGATCATAACCAAAGCCTCCGTCACCCTCCAGCGTTTCTGTAATGTTACCTTCAATGCTGCCTTCAAACAAATGCTCCTGCCCGTCCATTACAAGAGAAACCACGCACTTAAAGCGTGCCCGGCGGTTGCTAAGCCCCTTCATGCGGTCCATCACAAGGGCGATGTTCCTGTCCATGTCTCGGCTGCCCGAGTACCTGGCCGAGTAAACGCCCGGCTCTCCGTTAAGGGCGTCAATTTCAAGGCCCGAGTCATCTGCAAAGCAATCTCTGTTAAAACGCTCCACCAGGTACCTGGTCTTTTGCGAGGCGTTGGCAGAAAAGGTAGTTCCTGTTTCCGGAATATCATCAAAGCAGCCAATATCGGCAAGGCTTAAAAGCCTGAAACTTTCACCCGTCATAGCCTGAACTTCCTCAAGCTTATGTTTATTATTGGTTGCAAATACCAGTGTTCTCATTTAGTAAATTTGTTAAAACCTCTTCATTACACTCCAAAACTCTTTCTTCTTTTCAACATCGGCCAGCATTTCGGCCCAGTTATACGTAGCAAGTATTTCAATTCCGCTCATCTCGCGTATAATGTTCAGAGGCAGTGAATAGAGTTCCGTCAGTGCCTTAAGAGGCTCAAATACAATAAGCTTGCTGCAGGCAAAGAAACTTTTAAGCTGATCAAGCGATGCTTCGGGATAGTGCCGGTAGTTAACAATAGCCACATCCTGCAGGGCCCACTTTTTTGCCCATAGCATCTTTTTCAAAGCGTCAAGCTCATCCTCTTCAATTATCTTTTCTCCGGCACTAGCGTTTACAAGCAGTAAAATATATTTATTGTTTTCGCCCAGATAATTAAACCCGTCATACACAGGCCCGGCCGGCCTTACCCCGGCGGGTTCATCCATTTGACCTTCAATAGCATAAATCGGTTCGGTCATTAAAAAATAAAGAGCCTGCGGATCGCTTATCATAAGGTTACTCATACTGCAAAAGTAATCATCTGCCAATGTTAAAAAGAGTTAAAAAGCACTTAAGCCGGTTTAAGCAGCTCAAAATACATGTATCTTTAAACTCTTTAAGCAAGTACTGAAATAAGAGATTATATAATTACTTTTGCTAACTTATCTGTTAGAGAACAATTTATTTAATAAAACAGCAGCTTACTGCATAGATACTACACACGCTAAATGACGATGAAAAAGATCCTCGGGATACTTGTTTTACTTATAACCTTCAATACCCTTTACGCTCAAGTCAAAGTTATCAACAAAGTGGTAGCCGTAGTGGGCGATAATATTATCCTCCAGTCCGATATAGACAGAGAATATGCTAATTACATTTTGCAGGGCAATGCCGAAAATCTGCAGATCAAGTGCGGACTTTTGCAGCAAATGCTTACCCAAAAACTTTTAACACAGCAGGCTATCATTGACTCAGTTGCCGTGTCAGACGACGAGGTATCAAGCGAGGTCGACCGCCGTATGCGGGTTTTTATTCAGCGCGCCGGAAGCCAGGAAAGCCTTGAGCAGTTTCTTAACCGGTCTGTTATCCAGTATAAAGATGAAATAAGACCCGATGTACGCGAGCAGATGGTGGCTCAAAAGATGTACGGTAAGATTACCGAAAACATTGGCATTACGCCGCTGGAAGTTAAACGCTTCTTCGAGTCGATCCCGAAAGACAGCTTGCCCGACTATAATACAGAGGTAGAAGTAGGCGAAATTGCTGTCTTTCCCAAACTCACCCGTGATGAAAAACAAGTATTCAGAGCCAAGGCAGAGGCCCTGCGCTCTCGTATAAAAGCCGGCGAAGATTTTGAAACCCTTGCTAAGCTTTACTCCGAAGATCCCGGCTCTGCTGCCGAGGGCGGAGACCTTGGCTATTTCGATCGTACCCGCATGGTGAAGGAATTCAGCGCCTATGCCTTTAAGCTAAAGCCTAAAGAAATATCCCCTGTATTCGAAACCGATTTTGGCTTTCACTTCCTGCAGGTAATGGACCGCAAGGGAGAGCAGGTAAGAGCCAGGCACATCCTTATTAAAACAGAAGCCCCCGAAGCCAGTCTCGAACGGGCCAGGCTTGCTATAGACAGCGTTTATAAAAACGTAGTGGCCAGGAAGATTCCTTTTTCCACAGCCGCCTCTTTATATTCAGACAATAAGGAAACTAAGTTCAACGGAGGAATGATCCTTCATGCAGACAATGTTACAGGGCGCACAACCTATATCCCTACCGATAAGCTGGACCCCTCAATCTTTTTCGTTATAGATACCATGAAAGTGGGTACGTACTCTAAGCCTTTCCTGTTTACCGAAAAAGATGGAAAAAGAGGATACCGCTTTGTTTACCTCAAATCTAAAATAGACCCTCATAAAGCCAACCTTGAACAGGATTTCGCCAAGATTAAAGAAATAGCTTTTGAAGACAAACAGTCACGCCGCGTAAGCGAGTGGTTCGAGAAAAGACGTAAATCAACTTATATAAAGGTAGACCCCGAGTTTGGCTCCTGCGAAGAGCTNNAGCTAAAGCCCTGGATGGCTGCCTCAAAATAGCTCCTGTTCGGCATGCAAGGCAGAGCAAGGCCTCCCCTTGCTGCACGTTAAGGATGCCTCATCCGTTTTCTCCGCCGGCAATTAAAAATTGGTGTAATAACTTAGTATATAGGAATTAAACAGCTAGTTTTATTACCTTTGCATCCCGACAGTCCAGTCGGGATTTCCTCTTTACAAGGTGTAATCTCACCGGCTTTCTGGTTACTTTAACCATATAACAAAAATTTGTTGACTTTAAACGCCCTATGCCAAAAGACCCTTCCATTAAATCTGTCCTGATCATCGGTTCAGGACCCATCATTATCGGCCAGGCTTGTGAGTTTGACTACTCCGGCTCGCAGGCTGCTCTTTCATTAAAAGAAGAAGGTATTTCCGTTTCTATCATTAACTCCAATCCGGCCACTATCATGACGGATAAGGTGATAGCAGACCATGTGTATCTGCTTCCTCTTACCTGCGAGAGCATAGAAACCATCCTTTCCGAACAAAACATTGACGCAGTGCTCCCTACCATGGGCGGCCAGACGGCCCTGAACCTTTGCAAAGAAGCCGAAGAGCGTGGATTATGGGAAAAGTATAATGTGCGTGTTATCGGTGTAGACGTTGCCGCTATTGAGAAGACAGAAAACCGCGAAGAGTTTCGCCAGCTGATGGTAGATATCGGTGTAGGAGTGGCAAATTCGCGCATAGCCAATTCCTTCCTTGAAGGAAAAGAAGCAGCGCAGCACATCGGCTTCCCGCTGGTTATACGCCCTTCATACACACTGGGAGGCACGGGCGGTGGCTTTGTACACAAAAAGGAAGAGTTTGATGCCGCTCTTAGCCGCGGCCTTCAGGCATCGCCTACACACGAAGTGCTGGTAGAGCAGGCCGTACTTGGATGGAAGGAATTTGAGCTCGAATTGCTGCGCGACAGCAAGGATAACGTGATTATTATTTGCTCTATCGAAAACTTCGACCCCATGGGTATCCATACCGGCGACTCTATTACCGTAGCACCCTCCATGACCCTGAGCGATCGCTGCTATCAGGACATGCGCAATCAGGCCATCAAAATGATGCGAGCTATCGGCAATTTTGCAGGAGGCTGTAACGTTCAGTTTTCGGTAAACCCTGCCGACGAATCCATTATCGCCATTGAGATCAATCCGCGCGTATCGCGTTCATCAGCTCTGGCCTCAAAAGCTACGGGATATCCAATTGCCAAAATAGCAGCAAAGCTGGCCATAGGGTATAACCTCGATGAAATTGAAAATCAGATAACTAAAAACACCTCGGCTTATTTCGAACCCACGCTGGACTACGTTATCGTAAAAGTGCCGCGCTGGAACTTCGATAAGTTTAAGGGTGCCAATACCGAACTGGGCCTTCAAATGAAATCGGTAGGCGAAGTGATGGCCATAGGCCGTACCTTCATAGAGGCGCTTCAAAAAGCCGCTCAAAGCCTTGAAATAGGCCGTGCAGGACTTGGAGCCGACGGAAGACAAAGCCGTAATCTCGAAGAGATCATGGAAGGCCTGGAGCATCCCAGCTGGAACAGGCTGTTCCTCATAAAAGATGCCATGAACTTGGGCGTTCCAATGGAGTCTATTCGCAAAATCACCCGCATAGACAAGTGGTTCCTGGTGCAAATACAAGAGCTGGTGGCCATGGAGCAGGAGCTTAAACGCTATTCGCTCAACAACATACCGAAAGACTTTTTCATGAGCCTTAAACAAAAAGGCTTCAGTGATATACAAATAGCATGGGTACTTGGCAACGTAAGCGAAGATCAGGTTTACGAGCGCCGCATGGAACTGGGTTTGCGTCGTGTTTATAAAATGGTAGACACCTGCGCTGCAGAGTTTCCGGCTCAAACCCCCTACTATTATTCCACCTTCGAAGAAGAAAATGAATCAACCCCGTCCGGCAAAAAGAAAATCATTGTATTAGGTTCAGGCCCTAACCGCATTGGCCAGGGCATTGAGTTTGACTACTCCTGCGTACACGGCCTGCTGGCTGCAAAGGAAGCAGGGTATGAGTCCATCATGATCAACTGCAATCCCGAAACGGTATCTACCGACTTCAACATGGCCGATAAGCTATACTTCGAACCTGTGTTCTGGGAGCATGTACGCGAAATTATTGAACTCGAAAAGCCAGAGGGCGTCATTGTACAGCTAGGTGGTCAAACCGCTCTTAAAATGGCCGAAAAGCTGGAGGAAAGAGGAATAAAGATCATAGGCACATCCTACAAGGATATGGACCTTGCAGAAGACAGAGGAAGTTTTTCCGACCTTTTAAAGGACCTTGAAATACCTTATCCGAAATATGGCGTAGCCGAAAGTGCCGAAGAAGCCATTGAAGTGGCTGCTCAGGTAGGCTACCCCGTACTGGTAAGGCCCAGCTACGTATTGGGAGGCCAGGGTATGAGTATTGTTATTAATGATGAAGACCTCGAAAAAGCCGTTGTCAAACTGCTTGGCGACCTGCCGGGCAACCGCGTACTGATTGATCATTTCCTCGACCGTGCCGAAGAAGCCGAGTCCGACTCCATTTGCGATGGAGAAGATGTACATATAATAGGGCTCATGGAGCACATAGAGCCTGCAGGCATCCACTCGGGCGACTCAAGCGCTGTATTGCCACCGTTTGACCTGCCCCCGGCGGTGCTGGAAAAGATGGAAGAATATACCGTTAAGCTTGCAAAAGCACTTAATGTAAAAGGATTGCTAAACATACAGTTTGCAATAAAAGACGGCAAGGTGTATGTAATTGAGGCAAACCCCAGAGCATCGCGCACCGTTCCTTTCATTGCCAAGGCTTATGATGTTCCTTACATCAATATTGCAACCAAAATTATGCTGGGAGCCAATAAGCTTAAAGACTTTACCATCAAGCGTAAACTTAAGGGATATGCCATTAAAGAACCTGTATTCTCTTTTGACAAGTTTCCGGAAGTAAATAAACAGCTGGGACCGGAAATGAAATCAACCGGAGAGGCTATACGCTTCATTAAAGATTTGGAAGACCCCTATTTCCTTAAAATGTACAAAGAAAAATCTATGTACTTAAGCAAGTAAGCTAAAACCCATAAACGGAGGCTGTTCCCCAACAAAGGAACAGCCTCTTCGCTTTAATTGCACCCACCGCTCTATAAATTGCTGTTGTTTAAAGCAGATGAACCAGTATGCGGATACCCGGCCGGGCTCTCAATCAGGCAAACAGGGAAGCAAACACTTCTTCAATTTTGGCTACACTTTTAATCTCAATGCTGTAGCGCTTCAGGTCAAGCCCCTTCTTATTGTACTTGGATATATAAATTTGCTCAAAGCCGAGCTTTTGGGCTTCGGCAATGCGATGTTCAATACGGTTTACGGCCCTTATTTCGCCCGAAAGGCCTACCTCGGCAGCAAAGCAAATGCGTGACGGAACCGGAATGTCCTCATGAGAGGATACAATAGCAACCACGATACCCAGATCTACAGCCGGGTCCTCTACCCGCAGGCCGCCGGCAATATTTAAAAATACATCCTTTACACTAAGTCTGAAGCCTCCTCTCTTTTCAAGCACCGCCAGCAGCATATTCATGCGGCGGGTATCAAAACCCGTAGCCGAACGCTGCGGAGTACCATAGGCCGATGTGCTTACCAGTGCCTGCGTTTCAATAAGCATAGGCCTTACCCCTTCGAGCATAGCCGAAATAGTAATGCCGCTGAGCTCCTCTTCGCGCTCCGACAGTAAGATCTCCGAAGGATTAGATACCTCTCTCAACCCGTTACCCTGCATTTCATAAATACCCAGCTCAGAAGCCGAACCAAACCGGTTTTTAACGGCCCTCAAAATGCGGTATACATGATGATGATCGCCTTCAAACTGAAGCACCGTATCTACCATATGCTCCAGTATTTTCGGTCCTGCTATAGAACCATCTTTAGTTATATGGCCGATAAGAAATACCGGCGTTGCCGATTCTTTTGCATAGCGAAGCAGTTCGGCGGTGCACTCCCTTACCTGCGATACGCTGCCCGGCGTAGACTCTATATGGGCAGAGTGAAGCGTTTGAATAGAGTCAATGATAACCAGCTGAGGTTCCAGTTGTTCAATCTGCTTAAAAATATTCTGCGTAGATGTTTCTGTAAGAATATACGTTTGCCTGGCCTGCCCCGGCTTAATAAGCCGCTCCGCACGCATTTTTATTTGCTGTTCACTTTCCTCGCCCGAAACATATAGTATACGCAGGCCGGGCATTTGCAAGGCCAGCTGAAGCATAAGGGTAGACTTTCCAATACCGGGTTCGCCGCCTATCAGCACCAGCGATCCGGGTACAATTCCTCCCCCCAGCACACGGTTAAACTCTCCGTCGGGCGTAGCCATACGATGCTCTTCGGCAAATTCAATGTCGTGTATAGCAGCGGGTCTGGAAACCCGCGCTTCTTTTGATGGCCCTTTCCAGTCGGGCACCTGGCCTGCAGGCTTTTGAATTACCTCTTCTACAAAAGTGTTCCACTGATTGCATGAAGGGCACTTGCCCAGCCACTTTGCAGATTCATATCCGCAGCTTTGACAAAAATATGCTGATTTGATTTTAGCCACCTGAACTGATTTTTTACAAATATAAGCAAGCAGCCAGCACTTAAGCACGCTCCTGCATGGAATGCCTTTAAATCAGCAAGGGGCGGTATCTGCCGATACCGCCCCTTGCTGGGTCATAAGCTCTAAAAGCTATAGTTTAATTTCCTCGCCTTTAGCGTTAAGGAAATGAAACTCCGTAAGATAATAAGACGGCATGGCCTTAACCTTTATCCACTTACTATAATGGAAAAACCACTTCATACGAAGGGAGATAAGCCCTTTCTTAATGTAAGCCTCAATATAAGGATGAACACAAAGGGTAATATTTTTTTCATTCTGCTCATTAAGGATGAATGAAAGATTATTCTCAATATCATCCATGAGCACAATGCTGGCCTTAATTTCACCGGTACCATCGCAGGCAGGGCATTTTTCATTGGTAACAATGTTCATTTCGGGCCTTACGCGCTGGCGGGTAATTTGCACCAGTCCGAACTTGCTTGGAGGCAAAATGGTATGGCGCGCGCGGTCGAGCACCATTTGCTCTTTCAAATAGTCAAACAGCTCTTTGCGGTTGACAGGCTTATGCATATCGATAAAATCGATCACCACAATACCCCCCATATCCCGCAACCTTAGCTGCCTTGCAATTTCGCGGGCAGCCTCTTTGTTTACCTGAAAGGCATTATCTTCCTGGTTTTCCTGATTGGCTGTGCGATTACCGCTGTTTACATCAATAACGTGCAATGCTTCGGTATGCTCAATAACCAGATAGGCACCACCGGCAAGATTTACCGTGCGTCCGAAAGAAGTCTTTATCTGCTTCTCTACACCAAAATGTTCAAAAATGGGCTCGCGGTGTTTGTATTGCTTAACAATACGCTCCAGCTCGGGCGATATATCATGCACGTAAGAGCGCACTTCCTCATAGATAGCAGGGTCGTTTACGTGTATATTCGTAAAGTCGGCATTGAGCAGATCGCGCAATATGGTTGAAGCCCGGCCCATTTCGCCCAGTATTTTTTTGGAAGGCTCGGTGGTTTCAATGCGTTTAAACAAGGTTTCCCACCGATCTATCAGATCAAGCAGATCTTTTTGAAGCTCGGCAACGCCTTTACCTTCGGACACCGTTCGTATAATTACACCAAAGTTTTTGGGTTTTATACCCTCCACAATTTTTTTAAGACGGGAGCGCTCGGTATTACTTTTAATTTTTTTGGAAATAGATATTGCTTCCGAAAAAGGAACCAGCACAACAAACCTGCCTGCAATAGAAAGGTCTGAGCTTAAACGCGGCCCCTTCGTAGAAATTGGCTCTTTAGCAATTTGCACCGGCAGGAGCATATTGCGGCTAAGCACCTCAGATATCTTACCTGACTTGATAATATCTTCTTCGGGCCTGAAACTATTCAGCAGCCTGTCTTTATAGCTGCCGTTCTTTATTATTTTAGTCAGCTTTATCAGCGACTGGACCTGTGGCCCCAGGTCAAGATAGTGCAGAAAAGCATCCTTTTCATAGCCCACATCCACAAAAGCAGCATTAAGCCCGGGCATTATTTTCTTAATACGCCCAAGATAAATGTCGCCAACAGCATAATTGTTGTTTACATGTTCTGTGTGAAGTTCTACGAGTTGCTTGTCCTGCAGTAAAGCTATAGTCACCCCATTGGGGGCTGAATCTATAATTAATTCTTTTACCAACAGCTACTCAAATATATAGGCGCGCTGGCGCCTGCGTAAAACATCAGAAAAATACATTAACAACACAAGAACCTCCGTGCGCAAATGCGAGGAGGTACATATAGTGTTTAAAAGCTACACCCCTATACCTTAAATAAAGGCAAACCTATACCTGGCACAAAGCCTGTAGCCTGTAAACCTTATTTCTTCTTGTGTCTGTTCTTTCTTAAACGTTTTTTGCGTTTGTGAGTAGACATTTTATGTCTTTTTCTTTTCTTACCGCTTGGCATAGTCTTTTAAATTAAGTGTTTTATACTAATTAATTACTTTTTCAGCGCTTCTATACGCTGGTCTATATATTGTGTAAATCCAGGATCGGCTGCCAGTTCTTTGCTTTTTGTATAAGCGTCAATAGCATTGGCCTTTTCGCCCAGGTTTTCATAGCAGGTAGCCAGATAAAACCAGGCATCGGGGCTGGGCTGCTGTTGCAGTACTGTTTTAAAACGGCCTACTCCCTTATCAAACTGTCCGGACTTAATAGCAAATAAGCCCAGACTCATATTAGCTTTTTGATTTGCCGGATCCTGCTTTACAACATCAAGCAAAATATTGATACCCTCCATAGGCTGGGTGCCCCCGTTAACGTAGGCTACTCCCATGCCCGTTTTGGCATCAAGGCTCGAAGGATCAAGTTCAAGCGCCTTTTTGTATGCACTGCCCGAGCGCTCATTAAACGCCGGCTGCAGGAGGCTGTCGCGTTCGGTCTGAAACGCGCTGGCAAATAAATCGCCTGCTTTCATCCAGTCGGCATAGCCCTTGCTTTGCTGAGCAAGCTGCTCGGTATAAAGAGCCGCCGGAGCGGGCTTGTTAACGTCCTGCCATAGCTTGGCAAGGGCCTTAATAAGCGCGGGCTTCTCGGCCTCAGCGGCACTTTTAAGTTTTGTCTCCAGCTCGGTCACCTGTCTGGACATTGCAGCACTTAATTCCTGCTTTGCCGTGGCAGATACCGTTTCGACATCCACACTGCTAATGGTAGCAGCTTCTGTTGCGGCCTCGCCCGAATGCTGACCTTCTTCTTTAACCAGACCCTTAATATCAAGCGAAAACAATAAGCCCACCAGTACCACTACCAGTCCAATGATTACTATTTGCTTTCTGCTATACATACTGTTCTGATTTAAGCTTCTACTGCTTTTTTACCTTCTTCGGCAGCTGCTGCAAGTTTATCAACATTGCCATTCTTTACTTTTTCTATAAATACTTTGGCCGGCTTAAAGCTGGGCACATAGTGCTCAGGAATTATGATAGCCGTATTTTTAGAAATATTACGAGCCGTTTTAGTAGCGCGCTTCTTTACCACGAAGCTTCCGAACCCTCTTACATAGACATTCTCGCCGTTTACCATCGAGGTTTTAATTACCTTAAAAAACGCTTCTACCGCTTCCTGAACATCTAATTTTTCAATACCGGTTTTTGTAGAAATCTCCGCGATAATATCTGCCTTAGTCATATCTATATTTGTTAAAACTATTTCGTAATCTCTTAATTGCTTTGGGGTTGCAAAAGTATCGCTTTAATTCGAAATGGTAAAATAAAAAGCTCAAATTATTTTAGCGTCTGCCCGTTTGATTAAAAGCGCGGCAATATACGTAATTCGTTTATATTGTTAAGCTTATCTTTGCGCACATGCAGTTTATAGACGAGGTAATAGCCTGGTACAACACCCACCGGCGGAGCCTGCCCTGGCGTAATACCAGCGATGCGTATATCATATGGCTTTCGGAAATCATTATGCAGCAAACCCGGGTAGAACAGGGCTTGCCTTACTTCGAGCGTTTTGTAGAAAACTTTCCTAACGTGGAGCAGTTTGCAGCAGCCAGCGAAGACCAGATCCTGAACCTTTGGCAGGGGCTGGGCTATTACTCCCGCGCCCGCAATATGCACCATACCGCCCGCCAGGTGCTGAGCGAGCATGGCGGCGTTTTCCCTACAAACTACCACGAGCTCTTAAAGCTGAAAGGTATAGGCGAGTATACTGCAGCGGCAATATCCTCTTTTGCGGCCAATGAGCCCCATGCTGTGGTAGACGGTAATGTGTTCAGGCTGCTGGCACGATACTACGGCATAAGCGAAGCTATAAACAGTTCAAAGGGCAAGGCCCTATTTACCAAAGTGGCCAATGAGAGTATAGATAAACTGCACGCCGGCCTCAGCAATCAGGCACTCATGGAGTTTGGTTCTTTGCAGTGCAGGCCTCAAAACCCCTACTGCGATACCTGCCCGCTAAGAGTGGGCTGTTATGCATTTGAACACAAGGCGCAGGCCCGCTTACCTGTAAAGCAGGCAAAGCAGCCGGTGCGCAACCGCTACTTTAACTACCTGCTGGTGAAAAACAACGACCGGGTGCTTATGCACAGGCGCGGAGCCGGAGACATATGGCAGCACCTGTATGAACTGCCGCTTATCGAAAGCTCCCGGCCGCTAAACAGCAGCGAACTGGAGGCGGACCCTGCTTTCAAGGCTCTGTTTGGCTCCGAAGCATTCATAAGCCTCCAGCAGGGCCCGGTAAAGCATTTACTGAGCCACCAGCGCCTGCATGCCTGCTTTTTTACCGTAAAAGGCGCCCGGGAAGACCATTTTGCAGACAACGGCTTTTTTTATGCCAATACCGAGGCCCTGCAGCAGCTGGCCCAGCCTAAATTAATTTTTGCATTCTTAAAAAACTTCTTATCTTAAAAGATCAAAATAAACGCACATGGCAGGAGTAAATAAAGTAATATTAGTAGGCAACCTGGGTAAGGACCCGGAAATACGTTACCTCGAAAACAATGCTTCGGTTGCCAATTTTACGCTGGCAACAACCGAAGGATATACCAAAGACGGACAGCGCATAGAGCAAACCGAATGGCACAACATCGTTATGTGGCGCGGCCTTGCAGAAATTGCTGCCAAATACCTTAAAAAAGGAAGTCAGATCTATCTTGAAGGAAAAATAAGAACCCGCTCTTATGATGATAAAGAGGGCGTAAAGCGCTATATAACAGAAATTGTGGCCGACACGATGACTATGCTGGGAAGAAAAGGCGAAGGAGACGGACAACAGCAAGGCGGCTACAACCAGCCTCAGCAGGGAGGAAGCTCTCAAAGCCAGCCTCAGGGAAGTCAGAGCCAGCAGCCTGCCCCTTATAATCAGCAGCAGCAGCAACGTCAGCAGTCTGCACCTGTGGCAGATATAAACGACTTTGAAGACGATTTGCCGTTTTAAATTTGCGCTACGTGTTACTATAGCCGGAGCACCCAATCAGAGGTTCCGGCTTTTTTATGCTCCCGGCTCGCCCATAGCAATCATCATGAACTTAAATAATACCGCTTTGCTTTGCCGGGTGGTTTTGCCTCTTCACTGCTGTTCTTTTTATAACAGAACCGTGCCGGCTACTGCCTAAACCTGCGCACCTCAACAAGCAATACCGTACCGCATTAAAACTGCCCGCCTTCGCATCGGCACGGCACCATACCTGCTGCGAGATGCCCCCGGTATGCGGATCTATTTATACCGTGATCCGGCCATCGAAAACATGGGCGCATCATGGACTCATCCTGGGTTCATCATGGCACGACTCCGAGTGTGGCCCGCCTATGTTACAGGCTGGCCGGCTGGTGGCTGTCAGGCAAATGTGAGCTTCGACACTATATGCCTCTGAACCTTTGCATTGTCCGTGCAATTTTTATAGTTTTGCAGCGCTTCTTTTAAAAGAGGCCTTTTAATAAAAAAATGGATATAACTTTAATTACCACATCTTTTATGTATAAAGCCGCGATGGGCTTTAACACTGCAGCTGTGGCTAACTTCGGGTTAAACGATCGCCGCATCAGTTTGCGACGACGACCATTCATGCCCCGGGTTTGAGTCGCTCCCGGAGGCACCCCCCTTTTTCTGCACTGGCTAGGGCGATAGCATTCAATCAATTCTTTTTTTAACATTCACTTATTAACTGTCTTATTCGTAAGCACTTTACAAATAATGGACATTCACGATTTTTCTGTAATTGTTGCATCAGAAGCTCATACTCCGTATGCAGCTCAGATATGCGACGAGATGGCCGAGTCGGCTAAAGCGCGTGGCACCGGTATTGCCCGCAGGAGCCCTGAGTATGTGGCTACCAAAATGACTGAGGGTAAGGCTGTTATTGCTTTGCACAAGGATGGCACCTGGGCGGGTTTTTGCTATATCGAAACCTGGAGCCACGGCGCCTTTGTGGCCAACTCGGGTCTTATTGTTAATCCGCAGTTTAGAAAGTGCGGACTGGCAAAGGCCATTAAGCACCGCATCTTTGAACTTTCCCGACAAAAATATCCCAATGCTAAGCTGTTTGGACTTACTACCGGCCTGGCTGTAATGAAAATCAATTCCGAACTTGGCTATGAGCCTGTTACTTACTCGGAGCTTACGCAGGATGAAACATTTTGGAAGGGCTGTGAAAGTTGTATAAACTTTTCTATATTAACGAGCAAGGAGCGTAAAAACTGCCTTTGCACCTCCATGCTTTTTGACCCGGCAACAATGCCGGCCCCTGTGCAGCAAAAGAACAGTGTTCTTACCGAAAAGGAAATGAAGCGGGCTTCGCGAAAAGCCTCTCTTTTTGAACGCATTGAAAAACGTCTGCACCTGCACCGTAAAAAGCTTGGCTCGGTGCTTGTAGTAATTTCTAACCTTATTAACTAACATCATGAAGAAGAAAGTAGTATTGGCTTTTAGCGGAGGTTTGGACACTTCGTATTGTGCCATTTATTTATCCAGAGACCTTAACCTGGAAGTACATTCCGTTTTGGTAAATACCGGCGGCTTTGACGCTGCCGAGCTGGAGGCAATTAACAGGCGCGCCCTGGAACTGGGTGTTACTTCGCACCAGGCCATTGATGTTAAAAAAGGATATTACAACAGTACCATCCGCTATATGATCTATGGCAACGTGCTTAAAAACAATACGTATCCGCTGTCAGTAAGTGCCGAGCGTATTACTCAGGCCACCGCTATTGCCGAATATGCCAGAGATATGAACGCCGATTATGTGGCTCATGGCTCTACAGGTGCCGGCAACGATCAGGTGCGCTTCGACATGATATTTAACACGCTTGTTCCTGAAATACCGGTGCTTACCCCTATACGCGACAATAAGCTGAGCCGCGAAGCCGAAATCGGCTATCTTAAGGAGCATGGCGTTGAATATAACTTTGAAAAAGCGCAGTACTCTATTAATAAAGGCCTGTGGGGCACCTCGGTGGGAGGTAAGGAAACGCTTACTTCAAATGAAACACTGCCCGAGGAGGCCTGGCCTGTGCAGGTAAGCAAAACAGGCTCCGAGCGTGTGGAACTTCGCTTTGACAAAGGCGAACTTGTAGGCGTTAACGGCGAAAAGTTTACTCATCCGGTGGAGGCTATCGAGCTCCTGCAGCAAATGGCACAACCCTATGGCATTGGCCGGGATATGCATGTGGGCGATACAATTATTGGCATAAAAGGCCGTGTGGGCTTTGAGGCTGCCGCTCCTCTGATCATTATAAAGGCGCATCATACGCTTGAAAAACATACACTTACCAAATGGCAGCTTAACTGGAAAGATCAGCTGGCTATGTTTTATGGCAACTGGCTGCATGAAGGTCAGTTTCACGATCCGGTGATGCGCAATATTGAAGCTTTTCTTCAGGATACTCAAAGCACGGTAAGCGGCAGGGTGTTTGTAGAGCTTATGCCTTACCGCTTTACGATTATCGGCATTGAATCTATGCATGATCTTATGCAGTCGGAGTTTGGCAGCTATGGCGAAATGAACAATGCCTGGACGGCTGATGATGTAAAAGGCTTTTCAAAGATATTTGGCAACCAGACCATGATTTATCATAAGGTTAACGGTACTACGCATTAATGGCTTGAATATGAATGGTGTTAATACCCGTTTAAGGGTGGGAATTGCCGGCGGGGCCGGATATACAGGCGGCGAACTGCTGCGCTTGCTGCTTAATCACCCGGCGGCACAAATTGTCTTTATACACAGCAACAGCAATGCGGGCAAGCCGGTATATGCCGTGCATACCGACCTGCTTGGCGATACGGACCTTTGCTTTAGCAGCACGCTGAGCGCGGATATTGATGTTCTTTTTCTATGCGTGGGACATGGAGATGCGCGCCGCTTACTGGAACAGCAGCCCATAGCCGACTCTGTTAAGATCGTTGATCTTAGTCAGGATTTCAGGCTTGCCGCTGCAAGCTCACTGGGCAGCAGGCAGTTTGTATACGGCCTGCCCGAACTTAACCGGGAGGCTATACGCGCTGCTCATGCTATTGCCAACCCGGGTTGCTTTGCTACCAGCATTCAACTGGCTCTGTTGCCCCTCGCCGCCGCGGGCAAGCTCAACGGCGAGGTGCATATTTCGGCTACCACGGGCTCGACAGGAGCAGGGCAAAGCTTATCGGCTACATCGCATTTTAGCTGGCGCAATAACAACGCTTCTGTATATAAGCCTTTTGGGCACCAGCATCTTAATGAAATTTCAGAGTCGCTCCAAAGCCTCGGATCGCCTCTTACAAAAGCAGATATTAGCTTTATTCCTTATCGCGGCGACTTTACCCGCGGCATTCTGTCGGCTGTGTATACCTCGACAGATATGGAGGCGGATGAGGCCGTGAGCCTGTATACCGACTTTTACAAGGAACATCCGTTTACGCATGTATCCCCTTTTAATATAGATCTTAAGCAGGTGGTCAATACTAATAAATGCTTGCTGCATGTGGAAAAACATGACGGACGGCTGCTTATTCTCAGCGCTATAGACAATTTGCTTAAAGGCGCTTCGGGACAGGCGGTGCAGAATATGAACCTGCTCTTCGGACTGGATGAATGCCTGGGCCTGCGCCTTAAAGCTTCGGCCTTTTAATTAAAATACTTGATGCGCTATGAATTTATTTGACGTTTACCCTGTAAGCCCTATTGAAATCACTCATGGAAAGGGAAGCCTGGTATGGGATGCCGGCGGTACTGAATACCTGGATTTTTACGGGGGGCATGCCGTTATATCGATCGGCCACGGGCACCCGCAGTATGTGGAGCGGCTTAAAACTCAGCTCGACCGCCTTGGCTTTTATTCAAACTCTATCCTTATTCCGCTTCAGCAGCAGCTTGCTGAGCTACTGGGAAGGGTTTCGGGACGCCCGCAGTACCAGCTGTTTTTGTGCAACTCGGGTGCTGAGGCTAATGAAAATGCCCTTAAGGTGGCTTCTTTTTATAATTCGCGCCGCAAGGTGCTTTCTTTTTATAAGGCTTTTCATGGGCGCACCTCTCTGGCGGTTTCCTGCACGGACAATCCGCGCATTGTGGCGCCTGTTAATGCTACCGATCAGGTTTTGTTTACATCATTTGATGATGAAGATGCCCTGGAGAACGTTTTTAGCCGGCAGGGCCATGAACTTTGTGCTGTGATTATTGAGGCTATACAGGGTGTGGGCGGCATTCGCCTGCCTTCGTCTAGCTTTCTTAAAAAGCTTCGCCGGCTGTGTACGGAGTATAATGTGGTGTACATTGCCGATGAGGTGCAGTGTGGCTATGGCCGCTCTGGCAGGTTTTATGCGCATGATCACGCGGGCATTGATGCGGACATTTATACGATGGCAAAGGGCATGGGCAATGGCTTTCCCGTTGCCGGCATAGCCATTTCGCCTAAGTTTAAGGCATGGCATGGCATGCTGGGCACTACCTTTGGCGGCAATCACCTGGCTTGTGCAGCGGCACTAGCTGTACTGGAGGTGATAGAGCAGGATAAGCTTATGGAACATGCCGCCGGCATGGGTGCCTACCTTATGGAGGGGCTGGAGCAGTTTGCTGCTGTATGCGGCCTACGCGGCATGGGCCTTATGATCGGCATCGACCTTCCGCAGGAACTCAGTGGCGTAAAAACCGACCTTCTTATGAAGGAACATATTTTTTGCGGTGCCGCCCAGCCCAATGTGCTCCGCCTCTTGCCTGCACTTAATATAAGCCGGGAGCATGCCGACCGCTTTCTCGATGCTTTTGGCCGTGTTCTTAAATCTCATTGCTAACCTGTAGAAACAATAAAAATGAACGTATTTAGATCGGTAAAAGATGTTGACAGCGTAAAAGATATGGTGCGGCAGGCGCTTGCCATCAAGGCTAGCCCGTATGACCACCAGGAGCTGGGTACAAACAAAACGCTGGGCCTTATTTTTCTTAACCCAAGCCTGCGTACACGTATGAGCACTCAGATAGCCGGCCGAAACCTGGGTATGAATGTTATGGTGATGGATATGGACAAGGAGGGCTGGGCGCTCGAAACGCGCGAGGGCGTAATTATGGATGGTTCTACGGTTGAACACATCAAGGAGGCTGCCGGGGTGCTGGGCGAGTATTGCGATATTATCGGCATCCGCTCTTTTCCTGCTTTAAAGGATCGGGAGGATGATTACCGGGAAGATATATTTAATAACTTTATTAAATACAGCGGGGTACCGGTGGTAAGTCTTGAAAGCGCAACCTCGCATCCGCTGCAAAGCTTTGCCGACTTAATTACCATCGAAGAGCATAAAAAGCTTGCCAAACCTAAAGTGGTGCTTAGCTGGGCGCCGCATGTTAAGGCGCTTCCGCAGGCGGTGCCTAATGCTTTTGCCGAGTGGATGTGCCGGGCGCAGCAGGAGGGTATGCTTGATTTTGTTATTACGCATCCGGAGGGTTTTGAACTTTCCAATGAGTATACCACCGGCGCTCATAGCACGTATAACCAGGACGAGGCGCTGGAAGGGGCCGACTTTGTGTACGTTAAAAATTGGTCTTCCTATCACGACTATGGAAAGGTATTATACAACGCGCAGGACTGGATGCTGAACATGGATCGGCTTAAGCTTACCCGGGATGCCCGGGTGATGCACTGCCTGCCGGTGCGACGCGACCTGGAGCTTGCTTCGGACATTCTGGACAGCAACCGGTCTCTGGTAATTGCCGAAGCGGGCAACCGTGTATGGGCTGCGCAAACTGTTTTGAAAAACATTCTTTCTGCTTAAATAATACAACCATGGCTCTTTCTGTTCCTTTGCATGTAATAAAAATTGGCGGAAATGTAATTGATAATTCCCAGCGCCTGCATTACTTCCTTAAAGATTTTTCGGAGCTGGAAGGCGCTAAGGTATTGGTGCATGGCGGCGGAAAGGTGGCGAGCGACATGCTGAACAGCATGGGCATAGAACCCCTGATGATTGAGGGCCGTCGGGTTACTGATATTGAGACTTTGAGGGTAGTTACCATGGTATATGCCGGCCTCATTAACAAAAACATGGTTGCTCAGCTGCAACGCTATGGCTGCGATGCCATGGGTCTTACCGGTGCTGATGGTAATTTAATTCGCGCCGTAAAGCGGCCCGCAGAACTTATAGACTATGGGATGGTGGGCGATCTGGCTGCCGATGGTGTAGATGTAGCCCGGCTATCGGGTCTTATCCGTATGGGTTTGATTCCGGTGTTTTGCGCAATTACCCACGACGGCAAAGGCCAGCTGCTTAATACCAATGCCGACACGGTTGCAGCTACACTGGCTACTGCGTTAAGCGCTGTGTTTTCTGTAAACCTTGTTTACTGCTTTGAAAAAACCGGAGTTATGCGCACTATGGACGATGAAAATTCGGTGATCCGCCAGATGAGCCATGACGATTACCGGGCACTGAGCCGGCAGGGTATCGTAGCGGGCGGAATGCTCCCCAAACTACAAAGCGCTTTTAATGCTATTGAGGCAGGGGTAAAAAATGTGTATATTGGGAAGGCTGAAGAACTGCCCCTTTTAAAGGAGCAGCTTTTTGGTACACGTTTGTTTAAGTAAAAACGATACCCTAAGACACTAAATAAGACAGCTGGAGAAAATTTTTATGCAAAAGAATTTAACGGAAGACAGTATTAGCCTCTTAAGAAGGCTGATAGCAACACCTTCTTTTAGTAAGGAAGAAGACCAGACGGCCCATATTCTTCAGATCTTTCTTCAGGATAACGGCATAAAGGTTAACCGCCTGCTGAATAATCTTTGGATGTACAATCAGTATTATGATCCTGCAAAGCCTACCATTCTGCTAAATTCTCATCATGATACGGTAAAACCTAATTCGGGCTACACACGGGATCCTTTTGATGCTGATATTATAGATGGCAGATTTTACGGACTGGGAAGCAATGATGCCGGAGGCGCTCTGATAGCTCTGACTGCGGCTTTTTATCATTTTTATGATTTCCAGGACCTTAAATATAATCTGTGTCTGGCCCTTAGCGCCGAGGAGGAAATATCGGGCCATAACGGACTTGAGCTTATATTGCCCGAACTGGGAGAACTGGACTTTGCCATTGTGGGCGAGCCAACGCAGATGAACCTGGCCATTGCTGAGCGCGGGCTGATGGTTTTGGATTGTACCACCTATGGAAAGGCGGGCCATGCGGCGCGTGAAGAAGGCGAGAATGCCTTTTATAAATGTCTTAAAGACATTGAGTGGTTCCGCACGTACCGTTTCGATAAAGTATCTGAACTGTTCGGACAGGTAAAAATGTCGGTTACGGTTATTCATGCAGGCTCTCAACATAATGTGGTTCCTGCCAGCTGTACTTTTACAGTAGATGTTCGCGTAACAGACGCTTATACCAATCAGGAAGTGTTAGAGATCATCCAGCAGCATGTATCCTGTGAAGTCAAAGCACGCTCGCTGCGCCTTAAACCCTCGTCCATAGCAAAGGATCATCCCATTGTAAAGGCCGGTCTGGCACTGGGTAAAACAACTTATGGATCGCCTACCACCAGCGATCAGGCCATCTTAAGCATCCCCTCTGTGAAAGTAGGTCCGGGCGATTCCAGCCGGTCTCATACGGCAGATGAGTTTATCTATGTAGATGAGATAAGGGAAGGAATAGATCTGTATATTAAAATGCTTGAAAAGGTAATTATTTAGCTATAGTACAGCCAGGCGGAGGAACCCTTTTTTTGTGGGCTTATGCACTTAGGGTTCCAGCCTTAAAACTGTTTTTCCGAAACTTTTGCTCCGGTTGTCGAGCTGGCGCATGGCCTGCCCGGCTTCTTCAAAAGCAAAGGTGCGGTCAATCAGCGGCTTTATTTGTTTCTGATTAAGGAGAGCAAGCATGTTCTCAAAATCCTGCGGCGAGCCCATCGTGCTGCCAAGTATGTCAAGCTGCTTCCAAAATACCGGCCTGCCGTTTGTTTCGGGTATATTGCCGGCAGTTCCTCCAAAGAATACAATGCGGGCGCCCATGGTGCACAGGCCAGGCAGCTCGGCAAAGCTGGCACCCAGTGCATTGTCTATAATTATGTCAAACCTGCCTGCTTTTTCTTTAAGCTCCTGGTGCCAGTTCTTGCGGGTATAGTTTACTCCGCCGCGGGCACCCATGCTTATGGCTTTCTGAATTTTTTCATCACTTCCCGAGCTTACCCACGTTTCTACTCCGCTGGCAATGGCCCATAGCATGGCAAAGGAAGACGCACCGCCACCAGCGCCTGTTACAAACACCTTTTGGCCGGGCTCCCACCTGCCCCGTGTGAAGAGGGCCCTGTAGGCTGTGAGTCCGGCCAGTGGTAAGGCGGCTGCCTCTTCGTGACTAAGGTGCGCCGGTTTTGCAAATACATTTTCGGCGGGCACTTTTACATACTCGGCAAAGCAGCCGTCATCCGGCAGGCCCAGAATTTTAAAGTCGGGCCCCTGGTGGTGCGGGCTGCTGCCCCAGTTTATCGATGGGTTAATAATTACTTCCTGATGTAATAGCGGGTGTGTCTGGCCGTTGAAAGTTTCGGTAAGCACACCACTGCAGTCTGATCCTGGAACGATTGGGAACTTAAGTCCTGCATATTGTCCCTGCTGTATCCACCAGTCGCGACGATTAAAGGCTGCCGCCTTTACTTTTACAAGCACTTCTCCTTTGGAGAGAACGGGCTTTGCAACTTCTTTGATCAATAAAGGCTCGCCTGCCCCTTCGAGTACTGCTGCTTTCATACTAGTTTATTCTGTTAAATAAGTGAGTATCTGCTTAACATGTATTTGGTCCGCATGGTTTAACGAGCTTATACCGGGCTGCTTTATAAGCCTTTGAGCGGCGGGGTCGCATGTGCCGATAGCGGGCCGGCGCTCTAAGCTGCTTTTGCTGGCCCGGCCATGTAAATAGCATCGATTGTTAAAAGCAAAAAGACGCGTGTTTATACAGATGCACCAACGGACTTCCATTCCGGTTGCGTTATACATAGAAGCCCATCTTTATAAGACAGACTTTGAGTGTTTTACCTGGTTTGCCTTACCGGTGCGCAGGTGTTTTTTTACGCTGCCTTTTAAGCCGGCGTCGTCAATTGCTTTTTTAACTATCTGCTCCATTATTGCATAGCCTTCGGGGGTGGGGTGTACTCCATCGCCGGCATACTGCGGAGGCATACCTCCTTTGCTGTCTTTTAAAGCACTGTGATAATCTACATAACTTAGTTTGCTGGACGCTGCATAGGCTTTCAGCATGCTGTTAAGTTTTACTATGTCACCGGCCGGGTTCACGAGCTCTTTTCGCCAGGGAAATTCATACGTTGGCACTACCGAGCATAGAAACACATGTACCTTATGTACTTTTGCCAGTTCGCACATGGATACAATATTTCCAAACACATTTTCAAGACTTATATAGCCGTTGTTCTGAGCAATATCGTTGGTGCCGGCCAGAATTACCACGGCCTTCGGCTTCAGATCAAGCACATCGCGCCTGAAGCGCACGAGCATTTGAGAGGATACCTGACCGCCAATTCCGCGGCCGATATAGCCATTGCTGTTAAAAAATTCAGGGCGTTGCTTTGCCCATCCTTCGGTTATGGAGTTTCCAAGGAAAACTATCCTGCCCGGTTGTTCGGTTTTATTAGCTTCGGCATAGCGGGCAAAGTTTGCCCAGTCCTGCGGCTGTTGCTGTGCAAAAGCGCCTGATAAGGAAATACACATCCCTGCACATACTAGCAATATCTTTTTCATATAGTGTTTTAAAATGGTTTTTTTAAAGTTATTCTGCTTTATGCTTAAAAGCAAATAAGAGTTTTCAGCGCCCTATTGGTGCAGGTAGCTTATCTCTTTAAAATTAAATTCATACTTCTTCCCTTCGGCTTCTACCTGCAGCAGGCCCTGGGGGCTCACTCCTTTAATTATACCTGTGTGGGTGTGCCCGTTAAATTCATAGCGGGCGGGTGTATTATATAAGTACAATTTGGATAGGTACTGTTTATACTGCTGTGCGCTTTTACCGGCTTTTAGCTCCAGGTAGCGGTCCTCTATGGCCTGGCAGAGTGCCTCGAGCAGCACCGGCAGCTGATGTTCCCTGCCTGTTATGAGCCTTAATGATGTAACCCTTTGAATGTCAACAGGGTAGTTGGTTTGGTTAATATTAAGCCCGATGCCAGTTATAGCATGTTTATACGTGCTGCCGGTAAGCACATTTTCAATGAGGATGCCTCCCAGCTTATCCCTGCCGAAATAAATGTCGTTTGGCCATTTTATTTTAAAGCTTTCACTGGCAATAAAGCGCGATAATACATCGTTTATAGCAAGACTAATAGCTATATTGTATTTAAACTGGCTTGATATGCCTAAAAAGGAGGGATTAAGCAGCACGCTGAACGTAAGGTTTTTACCTGCATCGCTCAGCCACTTATTTGAAAACTGCCCCCGGCCTGCAAATTGATCTTCTGCCAATATTACAGTACCTTCGGGTAGTGGCTTGGAATTTGACAACTCATTCTTTAGAAAATTATTGGTTGAGTCTACTCGTTCTAATTCAATAAGGTTTTGACCAACGAATGATGATGAAAAAGTGTTATTTTGCAAGTTGTAACAGATAGAATATTTAGTTCAAAACTATATTTTTTTAATGATAAAAAACAAAGTTATTAACGAATCAACCCACGTCTCCGAAATTATAATTCACGGCATTCAGGAAAAGAAAGGCAGCGAAATCGTAAGGCTCGATCTTAGAAACATACACAGCTCAGTTACCGACTACTTCGTAGTGTGCCACGCAGAATCGGCCATGCAGGTAAGAGCAATTACCAAAGGTATTGAAGATGAAGTTTTTAAGGCCACTGGTCAGTGGCCCTTCCGCACTGAGGGGCAGGATTACGGCGAGTGGGTGCTTATTGATTATATTGATGTAGTGGTGCACGTATTTAAAACAGATAAAAGGCAGTATTATGGTATTGAAGAATTGTGGGGCGATGCAGAGATGCAATACTATCAAAGCGCCTGAGCCCTTTAATACAAGGTTTAATTAAATGAAAGACAATAGAATGGAAAATAAAAAGCCGCCGTATGTTAAAAAAGGCGGCAAAAAGATGTTGCCAAAACCTCCGCGTTTTAATATAATGTGGATTTACGCTATCATAATCCTGTCTCTGTTTGCGGTGCAGTACTTATTTAGCGGTAATCAGGCCAGCGATACTACCTATCAGCAGTTTGAAACAAACATGCTTAAGGCAGGCGATGTAGAAAAGATAGTTGCGTTTAAAAACAGCGATCTGGTAACCGCCGAAGTTTATATTAAAAAAGATAAGCTTACTGAAGATAAATACAAAAAAGTACGTACCAATGAAAACTTTGCTGTGTCCAACAATGGCCCTCAGTATAAGTTTAACTATGGTTCTTACGAATTGCTTCAGTCCAGGCTCACTGAGGCTCAGAAGGACATTCCTGCCGAACAAAGGGTTCCAATAGTTTTTGAATCAAGGGAAAACGGCTGGTTAAGCTGGTTCCTTACTTTTGTGTTCCCGGTATTGCTTATAATAGGTTTCTGGATGTTCTTTATGCGCCGTATGGGCGGTGGCGCAGGCGGTGGTGCAGGCGGCCAGATATTCAATATTGGTAAATCAAAAGCCACTCTTTTTGATAAGGAATCTCAGGTTAACGTTACTTTCAATGATGTTGCGGGCCTTGAAGAGGCCAAGCAGGAAGTAATGGAAATTGTCGATTTTCTTAAAAACCCTAAAAAGTATACCAACCTTGGAGGTAAGATTCCCAAGGGTGCCTTGCTTGTGGGGGCTCCGGGTACGGGTAAAACCTTGCTGGCCAAGGCGGTGGCAGGCGAAGCCCAGGTGCCTTTCTTCTCTCTTTCAGGTTCCGACTTTGTGGAGATGTTTGTGGGGGTTGGTGCATCGCGCGTGCGTGACTTGTTTAAGCAGGCTAAGGATAAAGCGCCTTGTATTATTTTTATTGATGAAATTGATGCCATTGGCCGGGCCCGTGGTAAAAACAGTATGATAGGCGGTAATGATGAGCGTGAGAATACGCTGAACCAGCTTCTGGTTGAGATGGACGGCTTTGGTACCGACTCGGGTATCATTATTATGGCTGCCACCAACCGTCCGGATGTGCTGGATTCGGCCTTGCTTCGCCCGGGACGATTCGACCGTCAGATTGCCATCGACAAACCGGACCTGGTGGGTCGCGAACAGATTTTCAAAGTTCACCTTAAGCCCTTGAAACTTGCCGAGGGTGTTGAATCCAGAAAGCTTTCTGCTCAAACTCCCGGCTTTGCAGGAGCCGAAATTGCCAATGTTTGTAATGAGGCTGCGCTTATTGCTGCTCGTAAAAATAAACAGGCGGTGGATATGCAGGACTTTCAGGATGCTATTGACCGCGTTATCGGCGGGCTTGAAAAGAAAAATAAAATTATTTCTCCCGAAGAGAAACGCATTGTCGCTTATCACGAAGCGGGACATGCCATTGCGGGCTGGTTCCTTGAACATGCTGACCCTTTGGTTAAAGTGTCTATTGTTCCAAGAGGGCTTGCAGCATTGGGTTATGCTCAGTACCTGCCAAAAGAGCAGTTTCTATATACCAAAGAACAGCTTGTGGACGGCATGTGCATGACACTTGGAGGCCGCGTGGCAGAAGATATTGTTTTCGGCAAAATCTCTACCGGTGCTCAGAATGACCTTGAGCGTATTACCAAGCTGGCCTACGCTATGGTTGCTTATTATGGTATGAGTCCGATAGTGGGAAACGTATCCTTTGCCGACCAGCAGGAGCAGCAGTTTAACAAACCTTACTCCGACCATACCGCCCAGATGATTGACGAGGAAGTTCGTAAGCTAATTCAGGGTCTTTATGAAAGCACCAAGGTGCTTCTTAACGAAAAGCGCGAAGGGCTGGAATTGCTTGCTAATAAGCTTTTGGAAAAGGAAATACTTTTCCAAAGCGATTTGGAGGAGATTTTAGGTAAGCGTCCTTTCAGCTCTCGTACCACGTATGATGAGTTTGTAAACGGGGAAGATAACAGTGACCAGGCTCCCGTGGCTGAAAATATACATCCGGAGCCGGTAGGCGACTCGACAGAGGTGCTTCAAGGCCCTCCGCAAGGATAAACCGGCATTGAAGTTTGGATAAGCCGCCTTATGCATAAAAACATAAGGCGGCTTATTTATTTACATTCATACTGGATGTTTCTGATTGTACGAAGCTAGCCCTGCCACTGTTTTTAAAAGGCCGGATACAGCGTTCCGGGTGCTGTTAAAGGTATGTTGATCATACTATTTGCGGTTTCATAAAGCCGTTGGGCTTCGGTCAGACGCACTGTTTATGTGCTATACTTAAATAACCAGGGTTCCTTATCCGAAGGTCAAACATTGTCCGGATAAACTTTTTCCGATATCCTTAAACAGCGTGATACATTTTAATAAACTAAATTTCGATTTTTGTTATTATACTAGCAGCAATGAAAGAAACCACTTCAAAAGAGCAAATGCTAAAGAAGGTAAGGAATGCTCTGCTTGAGAAGAGGGACAACCCTTACCCGGCTTTAGAAGATTATCCTTTGTATGAGAAGTATGACGACATACTTGAAGTGATGTTTGCCGAGCAAATAAGCCTTGTAGCAGGTAAGTTTGTTTTTTGCGAAGACGAAATGCAGTTTATAGAAAATTTGCTGCTATTGGTCGATGAAAAGAAGTGGAGAAAGATATACTGCTGGGAAAGCCCTTTGCAGGAACTTTTGGATCATTTTGAGTTTCCTTATTACAGTACCGATACTGATTTTTTACAGGCCGAGGTGGGCATTACGCTTTGTGAGTCTCTTATTGCCCGCAACGGAAGTGTAATGCTATCTAATGCGAACGGAGCAGGGAGGCGTTTGAGTATTTACCCTTCCTGCCACATTGTTTTAGCTTACACCTCTCAATTGGTTCAGGACCTGGGCGACGCTTTTTCGCAGTTAAAAGCGCGCTATGGCACTACTATCCCTTCTATGATCACAACTGTTACGGGGCCTAGCCGTACGGCAGACATAGAAAAGACCCTTGTGCTTGGTGCACACGGGCCTAAAGAGTTGATTGTATTCCTTATTGATGGGTAGAAGCGGCCTTTAGCTTAGCTTTTCGAGCGCTTGCCTGATGCGTGGCATCATTGCTTTTATTTCATCGGTTGAACAGGCTCCTACCGATGCTCTGAACCAATATACATCGGTTGCTGCGCCAAAAGCTGAAAAAGGAACGAAGGCTGCGCCTGCTTCTTTGATTAAGTACAAACTAATGTCTTCGCTGGTACTCATAAGCTTGCCATCAGGGCTTGTTTTGCCGCTGTAATCAATTTTTACAGTTAAGTAAATTGCTCCCATAGGTTCAACAGCGTCGGTGTTTAAGCCTTCTTCTTTAAGCTGCCTGAATTCATTGTAAAGAAGCGTAAGACTATTCTGGATGTTCTGGCGGAAAGAATTGAGGTATTTATTTACTGCTGGCGTGTCTGTTAAATACGTTGCCATTGCTTGCTGCTCGGGTTTTGGTGCCCAGGCTCCCATATGCATCAGTATTACACGCATTTTTGCTATGATATTCTGCGGGCCAAAGCCCCAGCCCACGCGCACTCCCGTAGAGGCAAAACACTTGGAAGCACCATCTATGTAAATGGTATACTTCTTCATTTCAGGACGAAGGTATACGGGATCAACGTGTTTGCAGTTATTGAACGTAAGCAGAGAATAGATCTGATCGTAAAGCAGGTAAAGAGGTTTTTCGCCTTCTTTTCGCTTGCTGTTCTCCTCCAAAACCACGTCGCATATTTCTTCCAGGGCCTGTTGGCTAAACATGGTACCGGTAGGGTTCAGGGGTGAGCACAGTGCAAGAAGTGTGGCACCACCAATGTGGGCTTTTATGTCTTGTGCGGTGGGCATAAAGTGATCTTCAACCCTGCTGGCTACAGCAATTCCCCGGGCGCCTATAAGGTCGCAGTAGTGATTGTTATTCCAGGATGGCGCGGGGTATACGACCTTGTCTCCGGGATCTACAAGGGTAGTATAGGCGGCATAGATAAGGGGTCTTGCACCGCTGGATACCAGTATTTCTGAGGAGTTGTAATCTATGGCGTATCGGTCCTTAAGCAGCTTACTTACGCTGTTGCGCAGGGCGGGTATACCATCTGCAGGCGGATAATTGGTATAACCATCATCATAGGCTTGTTTAATAAGCTCTTTAAGCTCTACAGGAATTGGAAACAGGTTGGGGTCGAAATCTCCTATGGTAAGGTTAGCTATCTGCTGCCCCTGTTGTTTAAGAACGTTAATTTCACCAGCAATCTTTATAATTTCTGACTCTCTTAAACTAGTCGCTACTTTTGAAATACTCATATATATAGTGTTTAGTCCCGTAATAATGTATCTAAAGCATTGTGTACTTTATCAAAGTTGAATGAAGAAATGGTATTCATAAAGTTAGCTCTAATTTCTTCATTGCATAGATTGCCGATGCTCCCTTCGTGGGTGTGGGTAAGTGCCTGAGGCACGGAAAATTCTCCGTTTTCAATTTCGGCTCCTACCTGTTTATACGCATCGCGAAAGGAAACTCCTTTCAGTACCTTTTCGTTAACTGCTTCTACACTAAAAAGATGGGCATATCTGGAATCTTCAAGAATAGAATCCTTAGTCCGGATGTTCTTCAGCATAAAAGCCGTCATTTCAATGCATTCCTTTAAAGATGTAATTGCGGGGAAAAGGTTTTCTTTCAGTAACTGAAGATCTCTGTGGTAGCCCGAGGGCAAATTAGTGGTCATGAGGGCTATTTCATTCGGCAGCGCCTGTATTCTATTGCATCTTGAGCGGATAAGCTCGAATACGTCGGGGTTTTTCTTATGAGGCATAATGCTTGAGCCTGTGGTGAGCTCGTCGGGAAAGCTGATGAATCCAAAGTTCTGGTTCATGAAAAGGCATACATCCATTGCCATCCTGGCCAGGGTAGCGGCAATGGACGACATGGCCTGGGCCAGGATACGTTCTGTTTTTCCTCGTCCCATTTGTGCATAAACAACATTATAATTAAGCGAGTCGAATCCTAGGAGCTGCGTTGTAAGTTTGCGGTTAAGAGGAAAGGACGAGCCATACCCCGCCGCCGAGCCCAGGGGGTTCTTATTACATATCTTCCATGCGGCAAGCATCATTTCCATATCATCGGCCAGACTTTCGGCATAGGCTCCAAACCATAAACCAAAGGATGAAGGCATGGCAATCTGCAAATGGGTATAACCGGGCAAGAGCTTTTCTTTGTTTTCTTCGCTTAAGTACAGCAACAGCTCAAATAGCGAACCTGTTTCTTTCACCAGTTGCTCAATGCAGGTTCGGAAGAACAATTTAAGATCTACCAGTACCTGGTCATTGCGCGACCGGCCACTGTGTATTTTCTTTCCTGCTTGGCCTATTCGACTGGTAAGCAGAAGTTCAATTTGCGAGTGAATATCTTCTACTCCATTGGCAATAGCAAAGCTCCCTTGCTGAATATCTTTATAAATAAGCTTTAGCTCTTTTTGAATAAGGGCAAGATCAGCAGCATCAAGAAGGCCTATAGTTTCGAGCATGCGCGTGTGTGCAAGCGAACCCAGTACATCTGAACCAGCCAAATGCATATCAAGCTCCCTGTCTTTGCCTACCGTAAACTTTTCTACCAATTGCGATACCTCAGTATCTTTTTGCCAAAGCTTCATGTTAAGAGTATTAGAATTAAAGAGTTAAAAATACGGCAATTCTTTTATGTAACGAAACTTGCGCTTGCCCGGGGGAAACCGGCCGAACGGGCGGGCTTGCAGAACTACAGCAGTTCTATAGCTGGTTTAGGCTGATGTTCTGACTGGTAGCTATGCAGTAGAGACGGCTGAATAGGGCTATAAGCCTGATGATCGGTGAGCTTTGTGCTCGAAATCATTTAATGAGGCTTAGCTTTGCCGGGCAGATAAGGTGCATTTAAAAGAAAAACAATGTAAATTGCAGGGCTCAAAGCTTCGTGCTGAAAAAGTATTTATTTAAAGCTTGAAAGATGAAAACTTTGAGCAAACTTTGCAATGCATTACAAAGCCCTTCAAAAGGCGGGTTATTGCATTTCTTATAGCGTAATGTGTTAAATTATGGAATCTAAACAAAAGAACATCAAAAAGATCGGCGTTTATACTTCTGGCGGCGATGCTCCGGGCATGAATGCTGCTATACGCGCCGTAGTAAGAACCGCCCTTTACTATGGGCTGGAGGCTGTGGGTATTATGCACGGATATGAGGGGATGATCAACGGCGAGATGATACCTATGGACAGCCGCTCGGTAGGAGGAATAATACAAAAAGGCGGAACCATACTTAAAACTGCACGCAGCGAGACCTTTAAAACTGTTGAAGGCCGTAAGATGGCTTACGAGCAACTTGTAAAGCATAATATTGACGCCTTGGTTGCCATTGGCGGCGACGGAACTTTTACAGGTGCATCTGCCTTGTTAAATGAGTTTGATATTCCTATTGTTGGCATACCCGGCACTATTGACAATGACCTGATCGGTACCGACTTGACCATTGGTTTTGACACGGCTATCAATACAGCCATTGATGCAATTGATAAAATAAGAGACACTGCCGAATCGCACGACCGTATATTCATTATAGAAGTAATGGGTCGCGACTCGGGCCTTATTGCACTAAAATCGGGAATAGCCTCGGGAGCCGAAGCTATTTTGATACCCGAGTTGAAAACAGATACTGAAGATCTGTTCAAAAAGCTAAGCGACGTAAGGCCTGATAAGCTGTCGAAGATCATTATCGTAGCCGAAGGCGACGAAATCGGCGGCCATGAGATTGCTACCCATATGAAGAAGCGTTTTCCGCATTTCGACATCCGCCTGTCGGTACTGGGGCATATACAACGCGGTGGCAAACCAAGCTGCCAGGACCGCGTAATGGCCAGTCGGATGGGTGTCGCAGCTATCGAGGCCCTGCTTAATGGCCGCAAGAACGTGATGATTGGTATTGTTAATAACAATGTACACTATACTCCGTTTTACAATTCCATCAAACACCTGTCGGAAGCCGATCCTGTGTTTATACGCATGAGCAATATCCTTTCAATCTAATAAAGGTTTAAACTTAAAAAACGTGTTATGCAAGCCATTAAACATCATTTTACCGAAGCTCAAAAGGTATTAACGGCTTTTTTAGCAGATGATGAGAACTTCATGAACATTGAGAAAGCCGGCGACCTTATGGTTGAGACTATAAAAAACGGAGGAAAAATACTATCCTGCGGCAATGGAGGCTCTATGTGCGATGCGATGCACTTTGCTGAAGAACTATCGGGCAGGTACCGCGACAACAGGCGGGCCCTGCCTGCTATAGCTATAAGCGACCCCTCGCATCTCTCGTGCGTGGGCAACGACTATGGCTATGAGCACGTTTTTTCGCGCATGGTCGAAGCCCTGGGCAAACCCGGCGACGTGCTGGTGGCTATAAGCAGCAGCGGCAACTCCCAAAATGTGCTTAAGGCTATTGAAGCAGCACACGACATTGGCATCAAAGTAGTAGGTCTTACCGGCAAAGACGGCGGCAAGATGGCTATGCACTGTGATGTTGAAATACGGGCGCCCCGCTCGGGTTATGCCGACAGGGCACAGGAAATACATATTAAAGTGATTCATAGCCTTATAGACCACGTAGAGCGTAAGACTCTTACTGATTAAAAAACAGGCACCTATGCTTTTTTTATCTGGCTTAATTACTATCTTTGCAGCCCCGCAGTACACACTCCGGGAACTATGTTGAATACATAAATAAGATAAAATGGCAACTAAAATCAGATTGCAAAGACATGGTAAAAAAGGAAAACCTTTTTACCACGTAGTAGTAGCGGACTCCCGCTCACCAAGAGATGGTAAGTTTATTGAGCGCGTTGGCTCATATAACCCCAACACTAACCCTGCTACCGTTGAGATTGACTTTGAAAAGACGCTAGACTGGATGAACAAGGGTGCACAACCTACAGATACCTGCCGCACGCTGCTTTCTCATCAGGGTGTACTTTACATGAAACACCTTCAGGGTGGTGTAAAAAAAGGTGCCCTAACTCAGGAACAAGCTGATGCTAAGTTTAACGAGTGGAAACAAAGCAAAGAAGGCCAGGTACAGACTACCAGGCAAGTTATAATTGAAACCAAACAAAGCAAAAGACAGGAAGCTTTAGCTGCCGAAGCTAAGGTGAAGGAAGAAAGAGCTGCTGCAATTGCTGCCCGAAATACTCCTCCTGTTGAAGAAGCTCCGGCTGAAGAAGCTGCCGCTGAAGAAAATACAAACGAAGAGCCTGCTGCTGAAGAGACAGCACAAAGCGCTGAGTAATTTTAAAAAACGCTTTATCGGTCATCCCCTACCATTTGAATGCTGTATGTACTTACTGCGCAATGTGTTTGGGATGACTTTTTTATTTAAAATGCTATGAAGGCTGAAGATGCATTTTACATTGGCTATATAACCAAAACCCGCGGGTTGAAGGGCGAAGTGCAGGTTTACTTTGAGTTTGATGAATATGAGCAACTGGAGCTTGAAACTGTTTATATTGATATTGACAGTAAACTAATTCCATTTTTTGTTGACTCCTATAAATTGCAAAGCAACCAAACCGGTTATGTTTTTTTTGAGGATGTGGACCATATAGATGCTGCACAGAAACTGGTTAAAAAATCGTTATACCTGCCTAATACTCAAAAACCGGAGCGTGATCCTGATGAGTTTCTGTATACTGACCTTATTGGGTATACCGTGCATGATACAAAGCTGGGCGAACTTGGAAGCATAAGCGAAGTAAATGAGTATCCGCAGCAGTTTATAGCGGTAATGCCTTATAAGTTCAGGCAGGTTATGTTTCCTCTAAATGAAGCCATTCTGCTGGAAATAAATGAGGAGGAAGGAACCGTGCTGGTAGAACTGCCTGAGGGGCTTATTGAAATATATACCGGCTATGATAGCGAGTGATGCGTATGGCAGCAATGAGATTTGATATTATTACGGTACTGCCGGGATTGCTCGAAGGGCCTTTTGCCCATTCTATTTTGCAAAGGGCACAGAAGAAAGGTCTGGCAGAAATTGTAGTACATAACCTGAGGGACTACTCGGCGAATAAGCACCGCTCGGTGGACGACTATCCCTACGGAGGTGGCAGCGGAATGGTAATGAGTATAGAACCTTTTGCCGCCTGCATAGAGCACTTAAAAGCGCAGCGCGTTTATGACGATGTGATTTTTATGAGTCCCGACGGCCAGGTGCTAAACCAAAGCACGGCTAATCAGCTATCGGGCGTTCAAAACATCATGATCCTTTGCGGGCACTACAAGGGCATAGACCAGCGCATAAGAGACCTTTACGTTACCCGCGAGGTATCCATAGGCGACTATGTACTCTCGGGAGGCGAACTGCCTGCTGCTGTACTGGTTGATACGGTGGTGAGGCTTATACCGGGCGTGCTGTCTGACGAAACGTCGGCCCTTTCGGACTCTTTTCAGGGCGAGCTGCTGGACGCCCCTGTTTATACACGTCCTGCGGTATGGCGCGGAGTTAAAGTACCTGATGTGCTGCTTAGCGGCAATGAGGCCATGATTGATGAATGGCGGTATGACCAGGCCCTGGAAAGGACCAGAGCCAGGCGACCTGACCTGCTTGAATGAGTTTGCAGGGCAGCGTTGTACGCCTGCATGCATTATATTTATATTTTTAACATACATAGTTTTATAATTGATTTTTTTTACCTAATATTGCACTCCGAAAAAGAGGCGGCGGTTATACGTTTACAAACCGGTTAACTACTTAATATCATGGATTTAGTAAAATTTGTTGAAGAGCAGGCTGTAGCAATTAATCAGCTACCTGTATTCAAAGCTGGAGATACAATTAGTGTACACTACAAAATACGCGAAGGAAATAAAGAGCGTATCCAGATTTATCAGGGTGTAGTTATACAACGCAATAGTGTGAACTCTACAGAGACATTTACTGTAAGGAAAATGTCGAATGGTGTAGGTGTTGAGCGTATTTTTCCTATCAATTCGCCAAACATTCAAAAAGTGGAAGTTCATAGCGTAGGTAAAGTACGCAGAGCCAAGCTTTATTATCTGCGCGCTTTAACTGGTAAAGCTGCCCGTATCAAAGCAAAAAGAGTTTAGTTTTTTAATATTAATAGCTAAAAAAGGCATCTTTTATAAGATGCCTTTTTTTATGCCCTAAAAGATCATTACTTTAAATTCTTGCGGGCCAACGTGGTACTGCGGGCTATTTACAGCAAAGGCAGATCTGGCGCTTATGATTTTATCCTTTTGTATTTCTTTTACCACCGCTGTCAGGGTTTTGTATCTAAAAAAAGCATGCCTTCATCTTAAAGAGACATGCTTTTTTAAACTGAGCGCTATTAGGGGGTGTAGTTATAAATTGGCCAGTACGGTTATACCGCCTTTCACAATCTGGCCGAGCTGTACATTTACCTCGGTACCTACGGGCAAAAACACGTCTACCCTGGAGCCAAATTTAATAAAGCCGAACTGCTGACCCTGTTCCACATTATCTCCTTCCTTAACATACCATACAATGCGCCTTGCAAGCGCTCCGGCAATTTGTCTGTATAATACCGGTATACCATGCGGAGTTTCCACTACAATCGTTGTACGCTCGTTATTGGTAGAGGATTTTGGATCCCAGGCTACCAGGTACTTGCCCTTATGATACTTTACATATTTCACAATGCCCGATACCGGATTGCGGTTTACGTGCACATTGGTAGGCGACATAAAAATGGATACCTGGAGGCGTGCACCTTTAAAGTACTCGCTTTCGATGGTTTCTTCTATTACTACCACCTTTCCATCGGCCGGGCATAACACCTGGTCGTGCTGTATTTGAATGGCCCTGTGCGGGTTGCGAAAGAACTGCACAATGGTGACAAGCAATGCGGCCGAAACAAAATAGATAAGCCAGGTAAACCACCTGTGCTGGGGCATATAATAATGAACAAGCGCATTCAGTACAAATACTAACAGAACCGCAATTGCAATGGAGGTGTACCCTTCTTTATGAATGCGAAAAAACTTCATGGATAAACGAGTTTAGCTTTCGGATGGTGGTTTTATAGTTTGATAAATGTCTTTTAAATTGCGTCCAAGGCCGTTGTAATCCAGGCCGTAACCTACTACAAATTCATTGGAAATTTCAAAGCCTACGTATGGAATTTCGCCAAGATCTACTTTAAGGGCCTTGGGCTTGAGCAACAGGGTGCAGATAGCTATAGAAGCCGGCTCGTGGGCTTTTATCTGTTTCATGATGTGCTGCAGGGTAACGCCGCTGTCTACAATATCTTCTACAATAACTACATCCCTTCCTTTGAGGTCTATGTTAAGCCCTATTATATCTTTTACGAAACCGGTTGAAGAGTCGTTTTTATAAGATGCTACTTTAATAAAGTGGATTTCTGCCGGAATGTTTACCTCTTTCATTAGGTCTGAAAGGAATATAAAGCTGCCGTTTAGCACGCCAATGAACACTGGCTTTCTGTTTTCATAATCAACATTTAGCTGAATACCCAGCAAGCGTATGCGCTTTTTAATCTGTTCGTATTCAATGAAGCATTGGAACTCTTTATCTTCAACCTGAATTTTCATGGGCCTAAGGTATGAATTTATCACAAAAGCCTCAAAATCCAAGGCTTATTAGCCGCTATATGTCCCTATTCCTGTTGTTTTTTCTGTTCGCGCTCCAGGCGTCGCTGCTCCCGTCTTAAGCGCCTTTTTTCAGATCGGCTTAGTACGGTATCCTGCACCTGGGTTGCCTCGGCAGCAGGCTGACGCCTTGGAGTATGCAGGGTGTCGTGCCGGGTGTCATGCAGGATGTCTCTCAAAAAGTTTTCGTCCATACCGGCATCTTCTTCAAAAAGCGAGTCGGTGCTTAGCGAGTCTGTATCCGGCACGCCTCTTCTAAGGCCCTCTCGCAGCCGCACGCCATAAAAGCCATATGCATTGCTATCCACGGTGGTATAACCGCGCTGAGCCATCATATTGCCTATTATTTTAAAGTAACCGCGCATACGGGCACTTACTGATCCATCGGGCTGGAAAAAGTATAAGCCTTTTTTGGGACGTGGTATTATATTGGCCAGAAAAATGCTTTCGCCAAGCGATAGCTGAGAGGGCTGTTTAGCAAAATAATAGCGGGAGGCCTCGCCTATGCCATATACGTTATTGCCCCATTCAATGAGGTTTAAATATACTTCGAACATGCGTGCCTTGGTGGAGGTACGCGTGGTTTCCATAATCCATACGATAAATATTTCTTCTATTTTACGGGCAAGGTTCTTTTGCCGGTTAAGGAATACGTTCTTTACGAGTTGCATGGATATAGTACTGCCGCCTCTCTTAAAAGCTTTTTCCTTGAAGTTGGTAGCAATAGAATTGGTTATAGCTTTTTCTACGAAACCTTTGTGCCTGAAAAAAGACGGATCCTCGGCCGTAAGTACCGCGTTCCTGAGGTCGGGTGCAATTTGTTCTAAAGGAGTAAAATCGGGATTTTGAGGACCAATGATAATATCGCGCATAGGCTTGCCATACTCATAAGGCGTATAGATAAAAGGCTCATTTATTTTGCGCAAATCTGTTTTCCCCCAGCGTATCACCCTGAATTTATTTGACCTTAAGGATGATTTAAAAACCACATCGTCGGGCCTTTGGCTGTCAAGAGCGAAACTAAGGCTATACTGCAGCTTGCCTGCAACCTCAGTTCCTTCCAGCGACTCGAACAAGCCTTTGGGAAATGCGTCGAAAAGTGTGGCAGCATCCATTTCATCGGTGTTTAACTTAAGCTCATACTTTTTATGCGGAAATGCGGTATACTTAATAAAGGGGCGCGCTTCTACATCTTTAAGATGAATAACCGAAGAACTATCGACCGACAGGTAATTTTGGCCAATTAACAGATCGGCGTCAATAGAGCCGTCGGGAACAATTATGTCATTTGTCGCAATTTTAGGGTGGTTTATCAGCAGGTTTCGCACCTTCCAAAAGCCATAAACCCTAAATTCATCTCCCCGCTTGCGGGTGTCTTTTAACTTTACGAATACGGTGTCGAAGTTAAGCTTTAGCTTATACTTTTTCTCCAATATGGGCATCTCAACCTTTTTGTTATCGGCATAGAGGTACATGTCGAGCTTATTGGAAGAGCCGTCTACCTCGCCTTTCAGGTGCCAGGTTGCTTCGTTGCCATTTACAAGTATTTTAGTTTCTACCTCGCCGTTATCTATAGATGCCACAGGTGTAAAAAACCTCAGCTGTTCGCCGTCCTGCTGTACAAGAATTTCAAAGTTCCGAAAATCCATATTATCGGGAATTTTGTACAGAAGCTGATTCAGGAGATTATAGGCTAGCTGGGCATAATTGGTTTTTTGCCTCTGTTTGCGGGTGCTTTCTTTCTTTTTAAATAAAAAGTCATAATTACTAACGCTGTCGCGCTTTATAAGGCTTATCTTTCCGCTGCTGGCTTTAAACTCGGCAACCTTTATATCGCCTACCAGCAGGGGCAGCAGCTTTACACTTACTTTCATGTTGGTAATATGCATGAGGCTGTCTTTTCCGTAAGGCACGGCTGATACATCTGTAAACGCAACGGTTCTTAAGCCTTCAAAATGAGGATTGCTAAGTTTCAGATCAATGTCATAGCTCTGCCTGGCTTTTTCCCTGGCCTTGACTACTAATTTTGTAAGGATTGCATTGCGCTTGCTGTAAACTATGTAAAGACCTGTACCTCCCGCTAAAAGAAGTATGGCCAGTACACTAGCAGCAATTTTTATCCATTTATATTGTTTGGCAGAAAGGCGCATGGCAATAGCTTAAGTTGGAATTAACCGTAAACAACGTTAATTATTAAAGATTTATATCTAAAGTGTAAATATCTTCAAATTCAACTTGCAAACAACCGTAATCCGTATTAGGTTTCATATTTTTGGCGATTAAACTGTTGCTATGATTACAAAAGAAGAGGTACTTAGAGCTTTAAGTTATGTTGAAGAGCCCGATTTAAAAAAAGATCTGGTAACGCTTAACATGATAGAAGATGTGACGATAGAGGGAAATCATATCAGTTTCTCAGTGATACTTACTACTCCTGCCTGCCCGCTTAAGGGCCATATAGAACATGCATGCCGTAATGCAATTACTCATTTTGTAAGCCCTGATGCTAAGGTGAGCATTAAAATGACCTCGCGCATGACTACTCAAAAAGATCAGCCGCTGCTTAATATTCATAATATTATTGTAGTGGCTTCGGGCAAAGGCGGCGTGGGCAAGTCTACTGTTTCGGCCAATCTTGCCATTGGGCTGGCTCTTAAAGGCGCTCGTGTAGGTTTAATCGATGCGGATATTTATGGCCCATCTATACCCATGATGTTTGGTGTGGAAAATGCGCAACCGGGGGCCGTTGAGGTAAACGGGAAAACCCGGATGATTCCGGTAGAGAAATATGGCGTTAAGGTTTTATCTATAGGTTTCTTTACCAGGCCCGGCCAGCCGGTGCCGTGGCGCGGGCCGATGGCTTCTAACGCTTTAAAGCAACTGTTTAATGATGCGGAGTGGGGCGAGCTTGACTATCTGGTGGTTGACCTTCCTCCAGGAACCGGCGACATCCATTTAACACTGGCGCAAACTTACCCTGTAGCTGGTGCTGTTATTGTTACCACTCCTCAAAACGTAGCTCTTGCCGACACTAAAAAAGGTATTGGTATGTTTTTAATGAATGCTATCAATATTCCCTTACTTGGCATTGTTGAAAACATGTCTTACTTTACTCCTGCCGAACTACCTGATAATAAATACTATATTTTTGGCCAGGGCGGAGGAAAATCACTTGCCGATGAGTTTAATGTGCCTCTGCTGGAACAAATCCCCTTGGTGCAGAGCATTACTGAAGCCGGGGATGAGGGAATGCCTGTGATATTACGGGAAGACTCGGTAACATCTAAGGCTTTTGCTTCGCTTGCTGAAAAAGTAGCGCAGCAGGTTTCTATTCATAATTGTAAGCCAACCGCTTAGTTGGCTGCAATTTAGTATCTTTAATAAATTCTTGTTATGGACCTGTTTCAAAAAGTAGAAAATGCCCTCAACACTATAAGACCTTACTTAAAGGCCGATGGGGGCGATGTGTCAATTGAGGAAATAACGCCTGACAATATTGTTAAACTTAAGTTGCTGGGCACTTGCGAAACTTGTCCGATGAGTTTTATGACTCTTAAAGCGGGTATTGAAGAAGCAGTAAAAAAGGCAGTACCCGAAATAACAGCTGTGCAGGCAGTGAACCTTTACCAGGAGCTATAGATCCGGCTGCAAACTAATATGCACTGTTTTAACGTTATTTAACAAAAATCCTTTTTTATTTATAAGTAGTTTTGAGAATGAGGTTTATACTTTGCATTATAGCACTATTATGTTCATCTGCCTTGTGTATGGGTCAGGAGAAACGCCTTGTGCAGTTTTCAGGAGCCATATATAATACAGACTCTAATGTGGTTGTGCCCTATGTGACCATCACCAATAGATCTTATAATGATAAAACGGCGTCTGCCAATCATCTTGGTTATTTTTCTTTTGTAGCACGACCGGGAGATACTGTTGTTTTTAGCGCCATAGGGTACAGGCGCGAGGCTCTAGTGATACCTCTAAACCTGCCCGGTAACAGTTTTACAGCAATTATAAAAATGAAAGCTACTGTAGTTAACCTGCCTGCGGTGACTGTATTGCCCTGGGCCAGCGTTGATGAGTTTAACAGAGCATTTATGGCTCTTAATATTCCTGATGACGATACGGAAATAGCCCGTAAAAATGTATCCAGGGAGTCGCTTGTGTCAATGACTAAATCCCTGCCCAAGGATGGAAAAGAGATGCAGGGCGTAAACTTTCAAAATAACCATATATCTCTTAGCAATAAAGCTATTAACCAGCGTGCGGCTAGCCCGCTTCTTAATCCGCTGGCATGGGGAGCGTTTATTCAACAGCTTATTAAAGGCGACCAGAGCCGCAACAAATAGCTTATCGCTTAAACTTTTTTGGAGCAGCAGGAAACTTCATTTTATAGCCCACTTTTATTGCCCCTTTCGCTATTGCATCAAGCTTTCGTTTTAACATGGCCCTTTTTAAAGGACTCAGCTTATCGGTAAATAGCCTGCCCTCAGTATGGTCATATTCGTGCTGTATTACTCTTGCTGCCAAACCATTATAAGTTTCTTCATGGTGCACCCAGTTTTCATCGTAATAGGAAATGCGAATAGTGTCTAAGCGGCTTATATCTTCGCGAATTTCGGGTATGCTTAAACAGCCTTCGTTGAAAGACCATTCCTTACCCGTTTCTTCCAAAACTTGAGCGTTGATAAAGGTTTTCTTAAAATCTTTAAGATTTTCGTCTTCATCATCAGATATATCAATTACAAATAGGCGTATAGATAAGCCAACCTGCGGTGCGGCAAGGCCTACGCCGTTTGCGCTGTACATCGTTTCAAACATATTGGCTATGAGGGTAGACAAAGCCGGATAATTTTGATCAATGTCGGCGGCTTTCTTTTTAAGTATAGGGTCGCCATATGCTACTATGGGTAATTTCATCCTACAAATATAGAGAATTGCTAAAGTTTTATTTTCAGATGATTGTCTTACTTATTCGCCCTCAGGCATAAAAGTAAGCATACTTAGCTGCCTGGGGTCAAGCACTTCATTGGCAATGGTAAGCAAATCGTCTGCACTTACTTTATCTACCTTTGTAAAGACTTCTTCAAGTGTATCAACCTGATTGTAATCGATAAGGTTCTTGCTCATAGCAATAATAAGCCCAAGCTTGCTCTCTTCTCCTAGCGCAATAAGCCCGTTGAACTTTTTTTTTGCCCTTGCTACAAAAGCGGTGCTTAACTTTTGTTCGCGAAGCTTTTTTAACTCCTTATTAATTAATCTCAACGCGCGGTCAAACTTTTCAGCATCGGTTCCAAAGTAAATAGAAAAGAGTCCCGTATCTGACAGGGGGCTGTAATTTGACTCAATGGAATAGGCAATGCCGTACTTTTCTCTGATGCTAAGATTCAATATAGAACTCATGCCTGCACCACCGATGATATTATTTAACAGCATGAGCCCTGTTTTGGAGGGATGATAGGAAGAGTAGGCTTCGCTTCCAAGGATGCAATGCGACTGGTTTATAGGCTTGTTGTGCTTTTCACTTTGAATATAATACAGGGGTTTGGTGCGCTCGGAATGTACCGTGTTTTCGTTAACGGCGCCAAAATAACGGCTGAAGCTTTTTATAACCTGGGAGATAGCATATCTGCCGGTTACTCCAACTACAATCTGTCCGGTAGTATAGTTATGCTGGATAAACTCGACAATGTCTTCACGCTTGATGGTTTTGACGGACTGCATAGTACCGAGTATATTACGACCTAGCTTGTGCCCGCTGAATACCATATCTTCAAAATCATCTTGAATAGCTTCTTCGGGCTGATCGAGGTAAGAGGCTATTTCATCAATAACTACGCCTTTTTCCTTGTCCATCTCTTTTTCAGGAAAAGTAGAATGGAAAAGAAGGTCTTCAAAAAGGTCCAAAGCGCGGTTAAGGTAAGGATTTAAAAAAGAGGCATGTATGCAGGTATATTCTTTGGTGGTGTAAGCGTTTAAATCGCCGCCTACTGCTTCAATATAGTTCAATATCTGCCTGGTGCCTCTTTTTTCGGTACGCTTAAACAGCAGGTGCTCTATAAAGTGAGCCAGACCATCCTTGCCTTCATTTTCATCGCGCGAGCCTGCATTAACCAAAATGCAGGCATGTGTAATTATAGATTCGTTAGGAAGAAATAATAAGCGAATGCCGTTGGGCAAGGTGTGAACCAGATGATCCATGTAAGCGCAAAGGTAAGAATAGTACGTAAACCCCGGGTTCTATTATTTCTTATCCTTAAACTGTAGCTTACAGGCTCTTTTGAAAGAATCGAACCGCGGCATGGATACATTTTTTATGTATGGATTACCAGGGTTTTGCTCAGCATAGTTCTGATGGTAGTCCTCGGCCATGTAAAATACGGTAAAGGGAGCCACCTCGGTTACTATGGGCTTTTCAAAAGAGGAAGTCCACTTCATTATCGCTTTACGTATCTGCTGTTCTTCTTCTTCGTTTTTATAAAATACCGCCGAACGATAAGATGTTCCCTGATCAGGACCCTGTCTGTTTAAGGTGGTCGGATCATGCGACGAAAAGAACACATCAAGCAGGTCTGGAAATGATACAATCTTTGGATTGTAATACACTACTACCGCTTCTGCATGCCCGGTAGTTTCGGTACACACCTCCTCATAGGTTGGATATTCAGTGTGCCCGCCTGTATAGCCTGATACTACAGAATCAACGCCCTTGAGACTGTCGAATATGTGCTCTGAGCACCAAAAGCATCCTTCTGCAAATATTGCTGCCTTTCTGTCGGGCGTTTCTTTTACCTCCAAAACGGAACTTCGGCGCTCCTGGCCTGAAGAATTACATGATGTTAACATAGTTATAATTATGCTTATGAACAGGATTGATAGACGCATTGGCTTTGTGCTTGCTAGTATTAACGCAGCACCTGACTTAAATGTTATGAACGTCACCGAAAAGAATAGTGGAAACATCCTTTTCAGACATTCGGGAAACAAACATCACTATTAGCATAAACACCGCTGCCCCAAAATACAGTGCGTGCCCCTCTTTTAGAAAGGCAACTATATTCAATATAGCGGCTGCTTCCATTATAGTGAACCTCACAATGGTATCCGACTGGAGCTTTTCAAGCTTTTTCTCTGCGTCTACCATTTCTTTTACTGATGCGAGCATCTGGCGGTGCCTGGACAGGCCTAGTATGATAGCAAGGACAACAAGTACGGGCGCAATGAGAAAGTACTCGTTTTGTATTGTATTAACAAATAAGTCGCCCCTTGAGCGCATATACGTTACTACAATAAGAAAAATGAGAACAGCACCACATAAGGCAAGCTGCACTAGTTTAAACGTTTTGACTTTAGTTTTTAATTTTTCCATAGTTATTTTTTTTAACTTATCCTGCCCAGCCATCCCGGTCCAGGCTTCTGAAATGAATTGCCTCTGCCAGGTGTTCGGTTTCTATGGTCTCGCTTCCGGCAAGATCAGCAACTGTACGGGCTACTTTAAGTATCCTATCATAGGCTCTTGCCGATAGGCCCATCTTTTCCATAGCTCTTTTAAGCAACAGCTGCCCTGCATTGTTTATTGCGCAAATTTTTCTTACTGCTTTTGGAGTCATCTGCGCGTTGCAATATATATCGCTGACAGATTCGAAGCGTTTTGTCTGAGCCAGTCTGGCGTTTATAACCCGATCTCTGATGGTTTCGCTGCTTTCGCTCTCTCTGTCTGAGCTAAGCTCGTTAAAGTTCACAGGCGTTACTTCTACGTGCAGGTCTATCCTGTCAAGCAAAGGACCTGATACCTTACTCAAGTACTTCTGGACGGTGCCGGGAGGGCAGGTACATTCTTTTTCCGGGTGATTATGAAATCCACAGGGACATGGATTCATCGATGCTACCAGCATAAAGCTAGCCGGAAAGTCTACCGTATGCTTTGCACGTGAAATAGTCACTCTTCGTTCTTCCAGAGGCTGCCGCATAACTTCCAGTACCGAACGTTTAAACTCGGGAAGTTCATCAAGAAACAACACACCATTGTGAGCAAGAGATATTTCCCCCGGCTGAGGGTAGCTGCCTCCACCTACAAGCGCTACATCGCTTATAGTATGATGGGGCGACCTGAAAGGCCTTACCGTCATAAGCGAATCAGTGGCGGCAAGCTTTCCGGCTACCGAATGAATTTTAGTGGTTTCTAGCGCTTCATGCAAACTTAAGGGAGGCAGGATAGAGGGAAGGCGCTTTGCCAGCATGGTTTTACCTGCACCGGGAGGCCCTATGAGAATTACGTTATGCCCCCCTGCCGCAGCTATTTCAAGGGCTCGCTTAATATTTTCCTGACCTTTGACCTCCGAAAAATTTGCTGAATAATTATTTATGTTCGTTAAAAACTCATCCCTGGTGTCTACAATAGTCGGACGGATGACGCTTTTATTATTAAAAAATTCTATTACCTCTATGAGGTTGCTTGCCCCAAGTATGTCAACATCATTTACAATGGCGGCTTCACGCGCGTTGCCTTTGGGTAAAATAAGTCCTTTATACTTTTCTTTCCTTGCTTGAATTGCTATAGGCAAAGCACCTTTTATTGATTGGATTGTGCCGTCGAGAGAAAGTTCGCCAAGAATTATATACCTATCAAGATGATCGCTTTCTATCTGACCTGATGCTGCCAGAATGCCAATGGCAATAGTAAGGTCGTATGCCGATCCCTCTTTACGGATGTCTGCGGGGGCCATGTTAACAACGATCTTTTGCCTTGGCATTTTATAGCCAACGTTAGTAATGGCGCTTTCCACCCGCAACATACTTTCTTTTACGGCATTATCGGGCAAGCCAACAATATGGTATTTGATACCACTACTAATATTCACTTCAACAGTGATAGTAGTTGCCTCTATGCCAAAAACAGCGCTTGAAAAGGTCTTAACGGGCATGTAGTATTTATCGTCTCTAGTTAATGGTTAAACTGATATAGCTGCTTGTACCATAATGATCATTAATAATTCCAATTACAGGGAGGGCCTAACGACATTCTGCTTGCATTTTTAGCTATATTACTATTTATTTTTTAAATAAATATTTTGCAGCTTTCAATATTTCTTCGAGTAAAAGCGACTTGTATGAGCTTCCATACATACATTCTTAAAGAACTCCTGGAAAACCCGCTGAAGCATCTGACGGTTTCAGCCTGCAGGCTCTATCTTTAAGCCTACATCACTTATTCCTTTCAACGCGCTTGCAGACATAAGATGCCTGATGCCTATCACATAATTTCCTTTAACCGGAAATCTATACTGTTCTTTAACAAGCACCTGATGGGTATAATAGGCCGCAACGCCGCTGCCTTTCCATTCACCATCCGGATACGCGAGCTTTATATCTGTCTTCTCTACAAGTTCACGTGTATTGTCAGGACCCTGAATATCAAGTTTCAAAACAATATTCGAGAAAGAATAGTCTGACGTATTTCGCAGGTTGACATAAAGCTTATAAACCTGAGTTGTATCACTTATATCAACAGGCACTCTTATAGCATAATTGGAGAGCCAAGTGTGCTGCGAAAGCGGATAATTAATATCAACCACAGCTTTATCAGCACAGGATTGGAGTATGGTAAAAAGCAGGCCAATCCATACTACGTGGATGCTGCATCTACTGCCCATCACCTTTTGGGCGGCTGCTGTTCTTGTTTCTCCTATATGGACGATTTCGTTTAACTTTCTTATCATCTTGTTTTTCAGAAGCGCCTTCAGTGTTGCTAACCGTCCTGGCTTCGGTCTTTGGCCTAAGTGTCCTCTCCGGCGTCGGCTGAGCTGTCGCCGCAGGCGTCCCTGCCTCGGCTTTAGGTTTATTGCTGTTCCTGTTGCGCTTTTTCTTTTTTCTTGCGAAATTATCGTCAAGCCTTGTAAGACTATCCTGACCTACGACATTGCCGTAATCCAGAACCTTCTCCACAGGGGCGGTAAGTACTTCCAGTTCTTTAATGTCTTGCGGTTTAACACCTTCTTTATTCAATGCCTGAACCTCACGCACCCGATCAATAGCTAAAGGTATCCAGTTCTCTTCGTTTGGATAGCTAAACCACATCAGTCGTTTAAAGATATCCGTCTTCTGCAAACGCGCAGTTCCTTTGAGTGTTTCAAGCCTGTCTACATCATTAGGAATATCCTTTAAGGCATCAATATAAGTATCAAGCTCATAATTGAGGCAGCATTTAAGCTTACCGCACTGGCCGGCCAGTTTAAGCGTATTCAAAGAAAGGTTCTGGTACCTTGCAGCCGAAGTTGAAACTGTTTTAAAATCCGTGAGCCATGTGCTGCAACAGAGCTCTCTGCCACATGAGCCTATTCCACCAAGCCTGCTGGCTTCCTGTCGCATCCCAATCTGGCGCATTTCAATTCGTACTCTGAAAGCTTCAGCCATCTTTTTGATCAGCTCCCTGAAATCAACACGGCCTTCAGATGTATAATAGAATGTCGCTTTGCTCTTATCTCCCTGATAATCTACATCGCTCAGCTTCATAGAAAGTCCAAGATTAAGGGCCAGAGTTCGGGCTTTATGCATCGTTTGCGACTCGAGATTTTTCGCAGCCATCCACCTCTCTTCATCATTAGGAGTAGCTTTACGCAGGATCTTTTTCACTATATCCTCCTCTTTGGTATGCTTCTTCCGTATCTGCATACGAACAAGTTCGCCGGTCAGGGATATATGCCCTATGTCATATCCTCCACTGGCGCTTTCAACCACTACCAGATTGCCCATTTCCAGATAAAGGTTTTCATGGTTGATATAAAAGTCTTTCCTTGAACCTTTAAAACGCACTTCCACTACGTTAAAAGGCTTATAATTCGATGGCATGTCCATATGCGACAGCCAGTCATAAACATCTAATTTACTGCAACCGTTTGTAACGCAAGAACCGTTACTTTTGCAGCCGGCCGACGTACACCCGCCGGTAGAGCATGATCCACAACCCATAATTAATATATATAGTGAGTCCCTTCAGGGAGCGTATTAAAGTTAAAGATTCGTATAAGTTGCAAAGATACATCTAAAAATAAAATTTTAGGGTTGGCATTGCGCTCTATATGATAATGAGCTTTTTCCAACTCCTTAACTATCAGGTTTATCTTCTGTTCAGTTACCGTTTGGCTAAATCGGGCAACAAACTCCTTTTCATTATCGGGAATATTAATGAGGCTTTCCGCACCCGAAAGATGCATTAGCACTTCTCTCATCAATCTGGTACCATAAATAAGAAAATTCTTTTGGTTTTCACGACCCAGTTTTGCAGCCATCTCTACGAATCCAGCCACTTTTAATCCGCTGTTCAAAAAACATATCCGCAACCAGTCAGTCATCATCGCAAACTCATTGCTTACATCTTCGCGTGCAATTGCAAGCGCCTTTTGCATATTCCCTTCACTCAGATAAGCAATCTTACGGGCTATGTTAACGTCAATACCTTTGCTGTTCACAAGGTATTGCTCGACGTCCTTGTCATCAAACTTCTTTATCTTGACCAATTGCGTACGTGAAAGGATAGTATTTAAAATCTGGTCCTGATTTTGAGCCACCAGCAAAAAAAGCGTCTTTTGAGGAGGCTCTTCAATTATCTTCAGCAACGTGTTTCCTTCTTTGCTAAGATATTCCGGCAACCACAGAATAAGAACTTTGTACTCAGCTTCAAACGGCTTAAGGCTCAGCTTCTGGATAATCTGATGGCATTCTTCAATGTTAATATTAGCCTGTTTATTATCTGCCAGAACATGCCCTCTCCACTCATCAAGACTTAAATAAGGATTATTTAGAAAAGCACTTCGCCACTCCTGAATATAAGTAAGTGCAGTATCTTCTTTTCTTTGAGCAAAAAAAGGATAGGAAAAATGGAGGTCAGGATGGATTAGTTTTTTATACTTTCTGCACGAACTACATTCGCCACAACTATCCTCTTCGCTGGGCTTAAGGCAGCAAATATACTGAGCATAAGCAAATGCCAGGGCAAGACTTCCCGAGCCCTCTGGCCCTAAAAACAGCTGGGCATGGCTCACCCTGTTCTCTCTTACTGTTCTGATTAAGTGGGCCTTTTCTTCCCTATGTCCTGCTATCTCGCTAAACTGCATGTTGCAAATTAACAAATAGGAAATAAATACAATAAAAAAAACCTGAGGCGGACTTGCCTCAGGTTTTCTCTAAAAACCAGTTTTCTACTTCTTGTCCAGTCTGGCTGCAGCTTCAATCAGCATCATACCACTCAATTGAGTAGAAAGATCAATCGCACCGCCAGGCTTAGTGCTCCAGTCTGAATTAATGTACATGTCAGGCCTGCTTATTGCTTGTGTAAAAGCCGTTTGAGCATTAAACAACAAGAACTTAGCCAGTTTCTCGCGAGTCTCCTGCTTTACATTCTCATCTTTAATGAACAATGTCATATATCGCACCAAAATGCCTTTAAACAAACCGCCATCGCCCTGATTTTCATTTTTCAAAATTCCTCCTCGGGCCACTTTGTCATCTGTTAAAACATTTAATGCGGTCTTGGTAGCATCTTCGAGATACGATACATCTTTAGTTAGTTTATACATCTCATGAGCAGCACCAATAAAAACACCTTGATTATAAGTATAGATAGCTTTCTCAAGCGCACCCTTACCATCGGCGTTTATTCCGTCCCAAACTACTCCTGTGTTAGTATCAACAAGCGTTTTCTTAAGCCACGTGTACAGCTTAAGCGCTATATCTTTATCTGTTTCGCTCTTATGTATCCGATATAATCTACACGCCAAAATTATGGCTGGGGCTGTAGCAGGAGTATTTTTAAACTCAGGCTTTCCCTTGCTCCATGAAACACCACCACCCTGGCTGTCCGTTATACCCTTCTGTATTTCTTTCCACAAGACAGTAATAGCATTCAGATATTCTTCTCCTTTAGTAAGTTCGTAAGCTCTGAGCGAAGCAAGCGCTAACCATCCCATGTCGTCATAAAAATTGTTCTCGTAACTTCCTTTCTTATCAGGATTTTTAGCTTTAATCCCACTTAGCAAAGTTCTCATTTTCGCAGTATACTCATCATTGCCTGTACGCTCATAACCATCGGCCAGTACATCTAAGGCATGGGCCTGCCACCAGTAATTTAATGAGGAGTTATCATTCGCGTTTGCCCTGTAGTGAGTTCCATTCCAATAATTATCTTGTAGTTTCTTCTGTAAAGTATCCGCAGTTTTTGCCCAGGTATACTCAGTAGGAGTGGAAGGCTTTTCCCCATATAATGCAGTAACGTCTTCTTTACATCCGGTTAGACATAAGAACGCACCGGTTAATGCCATTGAAATGAAACGCTTAATCATATTTAATTTCATACCTTATTTTTTTTAAAGCCCTATAAGCAAAACTTATAGGGCTAAATCAGAAACTATTTAATGGTGACTTTGTGAGTGTACTCAGGCACACTGGTATTGAAAATTATACGAATGTCATTCTTTTTCCCGTCCACTTCTGTGGCAAACTTAAATGAGTTACTCCATCTGTCGTTACTTACAGGAACCATATGCCAAAATGATGAAGGAGTATTTGCAACCGGACGGTCATTGTCTCCCTTCGTACTACCAAACCACTCATCAGAAAGCTTTCCGTCTTGTTTTTTCAAAACAAACTTAAACTTATATCGTTCGTCACTTCCCCAGCTCTCCTTTTTGAAATTAACAACCATATCTTTCGCTTCCCAGACACCATCACCAGCATAAGGGATAGCAGACAAAGTTTCAAAAGGAGCAAACCAAAGGTTAACAGAAACGACTTCTACCATTTCCACATTAGCAGTTGCAAAGTTTACTCGTATACGATAAACTGCAGGTCCGTTGTTAATTTTAGTAGCCCCGCCCTCAACCAGCTTTCCATTTTCGTTTATAGAATATGCAGTGGGCGTTCCTTTATTATCAACCACTATTTTAGCTTCGCCAGCCTTCAGAGAGGTATAAATTTCGAAAGTCTGATCCTTAAGCTTTTTAAAGGATACTGCTTTTGCAAGTTCATCGCCGTTTTCTGTTGCCGATCCGGTGAGATAAGCCTGACCAGGGACAGAAAAGCCTTCCGGCCTTCTCACTTCAAGTACATTTGAAATACTGCTGTTCTTAAAGTTCAGGCCTCTTGAAGATCTGACTGTCCATTTAAGATTTCCAGCCTGTCCCGCTTTAATTCCCGCACTATTGGCAATAGCGTTCATGTCTGAATAAGGTATTGACACTCTGCTATAAAGGCCCCTTCCATCGGAGGTTAAGGAATATATCGGCTTGGAAAAGTCGCCGTCTTCTTTATCAAACAAAACTTCATACAGCACCACTCCATTATCCTGGGCACGGGCCGCCTCCCATTCAAACTTGGCAGTACCCTGCCCGTCAACAAAAAGCTTCGAACCGTTTGCCGGCAAGTGTAAGTTCTCAACTGCAGTCACATCTGACTCTACAAAGTCTCTATCTTTTTTACAGCCTATAAGGCTTATAGCAACAGCAAGGAGAGTAAATAAGCTGCTGAACAATTTCTTTTTCATATTCATACTATTAAAATTATTAATTAAAACCATCCGGGATTCTGAGTAAGCTTCTTATTTAACTCGCGCTCTTCAGCCGGAACCGGCCACAAATAATGCCTGTTTTTATCAAAGGTTCGCTGACCAAGCCTGATATATCCGTTGTCAATATCAGGAGCACCGAAACGAGCCCCATGAACGTAGCCGTTTAACACAACTTCGGCAGTACGCCATCTTCTGATATCAAAAATACGTAAGCCTTCCATAGCCAATTCGGCCCTGCGCTCATTTCTAATTAGATTACGAAGATCTGCCTGAGACCAACTTTCCTGATAGCTAAGAGCACCATTATCTGTAAAACCAGCCCGAGCTCTTACAGGCTTGATGGTTTTATCCCAGTCAGCTTGATTCAGCTTGCCTATCTCATTTTGTGCTTCAGCATACATCAGAAGCACATCCGCATAGCGTAACAAAATCAGGTTCAGGCCCGAATTCATATTTATGTTTGTAGGATCAAAGTACTTACGTACGTAATAACCTGTTGGAGATTTTGATGACCCGGGTTCATACTCGTTAAACCTGTTCTTCTTATCCGGATCGCTGCCCGGCTTAATGTATATTATCTGCGTTGTTCCGTCCGGATTAAGCCATTTAAATCCATGATAGACCACAGTCGCGCTCATGCGAGGATCGCGATTAGAATATGGGCTCTCCGCATCAAATCCGGAAGCCGATTCCTGTATCCTTTTGCCGTTAGTCATAATATAACTATCTACTAGCTCCTGAGTAGGGGCTACAGCATTAAGTCTCGTATTTTTTACCGAAAGCGGCGCCATATCGACCATGTTATTCCATGTACGAAGTTCAGGTACAAATTGCAAGTCAAGCAATACTTCATTATTGTTCTCGTTCTGAGGGAGGAAAACACCTTCGTAAGAAGGGAACAAGGAGTAACTACCACTACTCATTATGGCTTCACAAGTACTTACCACCTCTTGCCAACGATTTTCATACAGCAATATGCGCGCCTTCATACCAAGCGCGGCGCCCCTTGTAATTCTGCCCAGATCATCCTTACCATAAGATACAGGCAACATACGAGCCACCTCGTCATACTCTTTCAATATAAAAGCAAGTACTTCTTCTTTTGGAGTCCTTGTTGCCGAAAGAGATTCACTTAGCGTCACATCTTTTTGAAGCAAGGGAACGTCGCCAAACCAAGTAATCAGTTGGGCATAGTGAAAGGCGCGTACAAATCTAGCCTCGGCTTTCATTCTTATTTTCAGCGCTTCGTCCATGTTAGGAACCTTATCAATATTTTCGAGTAAGATATGACAGGTTTTTATGCCCTTGTAACGGTCATTCCACTCGTCTCTCAGTCTCGCGAGTGAAGGGTCAAAAGTTCCGTTTGCAAGCGAAGAGGCACCCCCATCATCCCCCCGCCCCATATACGCGTTGTCAGACATTGCTTCGTTAGTAAAGAACGCTGTATTGCTAAACATCTGCTGGTAAGCGGTGTTTAACACACTCTTCGCTTTTTCTGAAGATGACCAGTAGTTCGCATCTGTAAAACGGTCTTCCGGCGCAAGATCCAGCTTTTTGCACCCTGCCAGCGAGCCTATAACAGCCAGAAGGACGAAGATATTTTTCGTTATATTCTTCATTATATCTATATTAAAATGTTACATCTAAACCAAAGCCATAATAAACCATGGTTGGATAAGATCGTCCGCTATTAGCCCCGTCACTTCGCATATTATTATTAAATTCAGATGTTTCAGGATCCACAAACGTCAGTTTCGAAAGAGTTAACAAGTTCTGCCCGGATACATATACACGGGCTTTTTTCACACCGGCCTTGTTTACAAAACCAGAAGGCAGGTTATATCCAAGCTGAACATTCTTTAAACGAGCATAAGCTGCATTAAATAGATAAAGATCGGAGCCTCTTCTAAAATTGTTTGTATTAGAGGCACTGCCATTAGCCGCAAGTCTTGGATATTCAGCATCAGGATTCCCAGGAGTCCAGTAATCGAGCTGGTGCTGGTACATAGTCATGCCATAATTAAAGTGAAATGGTTCAACCAGCTCACCGCGTATTTGCGTTGTACGCTTGCCTACACCCTGTATAAATACAGACAGGTCAAAGTTTCTGTATCCTATTTCATAATTCAAACCAAAGTTAAAGCGCGGAAACGCGTTTCCAAACACATACAAATCCCGATTGTCTATTACACCATCCTTATTTGCATCCACATAGCGAATATCTCCCGGCTGAACATCCAGGCCTGCCGGCTTAGGTCCGGAAGCTACTTCTTCCATATTCTGGAAGTATCCGTCGCGACGCAGCGCCACATAAGACCCATAAGGAAAGCCTACCTTCATCAGGCGGTAAATTTCTTCCTGTCCTGATAGTCTCTCGTCGCCTTCAAAGTTCAAAACCTTATTCCTGGAGTCTCCAACATTGAAAGTAAGATTATGCTTAAAGAGCTTGCCAGCTTTACGATAAGTTAAGGCTGCCTCCCAACCGTTATTTCGCATCTTACCTGCATTGAAATCAGGCAGTCCGGTTCCAAACAGCCCGGGCACACGGGGTGGCACTAAAATATCCCTGGTTGTCTTATCAAAATAATCAAACACAAACAAGAGGCTATTTTTAAGAAAAGCCATATCAACTCCCACATTAAGCGTTGCCGCCTTTTCCCACCTTATCTCGGAGTTGCCATATGTAAAGCCAGTACCGCCTACAGCCTGGTTACCAAAGCCGTATGCATTAGAAAAGCCAAAGTAGGTGGTTTGATACTGAAAGTTACCAACGTTCTGGTTACCTACAACACCATAACTTCCTCTGAGCTTAACATCTCCAACACGTTCTCTATAGTTGGCCATAAAGTCTTCTTGCGAAATTCTATAACCCAGAGAAACAGCAGGGAAAAATCCCCACCGATTATCTTTAGCAAACTTGGACGATCCGTCATACCTGAAATTAAACTCACCGTAATATTTATTTTCGTAGTCATAAGACAAACGCCCGAATAACGAGTTCAGACTATTTTCCCCGGAGTTCTGCACACTGTTCTTAGAACCGGCATCAATTACAGTGCCTGTGGTAGGAATGCCCAGATCAGGATCTGTATATCTCCTGTTTAAGTTGAAGCCGCGACTTTCAGAATTCTCATTAGATACGCCAATCAGCAGGTCAACATTATGTAACTCATTAAACGTTTTTGTATACTGAGCCATTAGCTGAGTGTTGAGGTTGGTTCCTTTCCAGCTGTTATCATTCGTATTCCTGTCAGCACCTGAAATACCCTTCGGAAAGTAGTCTACACGCATCACCCTTTCGTAGGTGCTGTTATTAGTTACATTTCCTCCAACTACGCCTCGTAACTTAAAGTCGTTAGTAATAGAATAATCTGCACTCACACTTGCAAAGATGTTATCATTCTTATAGTGTCTGAAGCCTCCTTTTTCAAGCAACCCAAGAGGGTTAAATTCTTGCAATACATCATTCGTGAGGTACCTGCCTTCATCATCTTTTTGCGAATAAAGCAGCGGAACCCTGGCGGCATCCACCATCAGCGTACCTGTGGTGCTGGCATGATCTTTACCATCACTACGTGTATAACCCAGAGAAGAACCAAATTTAAACTTCTTATAATCGCTTGTTAAATTTACTCTGTAGTTATAGCGCTTCCAGCCCTTTTCAGGCCCGACAAAATTGCTTCTCTGATCAGAAAGCCCGAAAGAAACTAGATAAGTAGTATTCTCGCTGCCTCCGGTAACACTAAGATTGTGGTTCTGCTGCCATGCATCCTTCAATATCTCATCCACAAACCACTTGCTGTCACCGTTTTCCTTCATCTGCATAATTTCCTGCGGACTATAAATAGCAGAACTTTGCCCCGCATTTACCGCGGCTTCATTACGGAGCACCGCATTTTGCCATGCCGATACAGGCTTAAAAAACATATGAGGACTATTAACACCAGCCAGGCCGTTATAAGAAATAACCGGTTTAGAGTTTTTACTACCTTTTTTTGTGGTTACTAAAACCACCCCGTTCGACGCTCTCGAACCATAGATTGCGGCACTACCGGCATCTTTCAACACAGATATGCTTTCAATATCTGCAGGGTTAAGCGTATTGATATCACCTCCTACTATGTTATCAATTACTACCAGAGGACTGTTGTCTCCAAAAGTACTGATACCCCGAACGTTAAAGTTCATTCCTGCTCCGGGCTCAAAATTACGTTGTTGCACAGAAATACTTGGAGACATGCCCTGTAAAGCCTGAGTGGCATTAACAGACGGACGACCCTCAAAAGCAGACGAAGAAACCTGATCCACGGCGCTCACTACACTGGTTCTCTTCCTGGTACCATAACCTACTACCACTACTTCATCAAGCGTTGATACATCATCCCTAAGCATGATTTTTATTCCACTCTCAGCTTTTGTTACCGGCCTTTCCTGGGCCTGAAAACCAATCATAGAAAATACAAGCGTACCTCCGGTGGCAGCATTGATAGTAAACTCTCCGTTTACACCAGTCGACGCACCTTTGGACGTACCTTTTACACGTACTGTAACCCCCGGCAGCGGCTGCCCGGAAGCATCACGTACTGTGCCGCTTACAATCACGTCATTCTGCCTTAGCTCAATAGCAGCCCGGCTCACATCATCCTTACTGCGTACAATAATTGTCTTATTTTCAATTTGGTAAGTAACCGGCTGGCTTTCAAAGCAAAGGTTCAATACTTCAGTTAGCGAAGCATCCTTAACGGATATGGTTACTTCTTGTGTTCTGTCCAGCACCTGGGGGCTGTACAAAAAATTATATCCTGTTTGTGAATTGATTTCTTTAAAGAACTCTTCAAGGCTCACCTTCTTATCAAGAGTTACCTTTTGCGCATAACTGGCAGCATTCGCCTGCAAAACGAACATCAATAATACCGCTAAAGTTAGCTTTATTATCAAATATCCTTTCTTGCGACGAACAATGCCACTGTATAAAGGAGTAGCATCCATGTAAATTTTCATCATTTTTTATTATTTAGGGTTTATAAACACTTTCACGTATTTTCGATTTATAATAATTTTCAAAGAGCCTCAACTAAGGCAATACTATAATCCTCCTTCCTTCAATTTTAAAATGAACAATGCCTGTAAGCTCCAGCATTTTCAAAACTTCAGACACGTTCTCAAATTTTGAAACAATACCTGTAAGCTGTAATTCAGATGGTTGAGTTTCATATACTATCTCAACATTGTACCATCGCGATATTTTGAGAAGTATGCCTTCAATAGTATCGCCGTCGAATCGAAACAATCCATCCTTCCAGGCGACGGAATGTTTTGCGTCCACATCATAAATATCTACTCTGCCATCAGTTACATCAGCCTGCTGGCCAGGAACAAGCACCTTTCTCCAGCCGGGACCTTTAACTTTAACAGAACCGCTTAACAGTGTAGTCTTAACTGATTTTTCGTCTTGATATGCACTGACGTTGAAATGTGTTCCTAGAACCTCGATAGCAGTTTCCCGCACACCAATTATAAACGGATGCTTTTTATCCTCTGCCACTTCAAAGTAAGCTTCGCCTACAAGCTCAACCTGCCTTTTTTTACCGTGGAATGCAACCGGAAACTTAAGAGATGATGCCGCATTAAGCCATACTTTCGTACCATCAGGAAGAACCAGCGTAAACTGTCCGCCCCGGGGAGTGCTTACAACATTGTAAGCAAGGGCAGAAGTTTCCTTATCTGTTAGTTTGCCTGCCTCATAGACTACTTCTCCGGAAGAATTCTTTTTGATAGAAACTCCATTCTGACTTGCAACAAGGCCCTGTGCTGCTTTTTCAAGCGCAACCGACTTACCGCTACCAAGTGTAAGCAAAGCCCTGTCTTTGCCCGGCACTATTGCGCCGTCTTCAAGCTTGGCTTTAATGGAACTGGTATTAAACTTTACAACATAGAAGCAGGCACCTACACATAAGCAAAGAAAAATTGATGCAGCAATGGCCCATTTAAAGGGAAAGACAAATCGCGTAGCATTATTATTCCGGATAGCATTCCTTATTCTTGAATGCATTTGTCTACCCAGACGCTCCACTTCATCCGGCGATAGAAGGTCTAAAATATCAGGCTCATCGTCAAAACTGTGGTAGTATTCCTCAAGGCGAGTTACTTCCTCGTCAGTAGCGTTTCCATTAAGAAATCTATGGATTATTTCCTTTAACTTAGTCTTTTCGGTTCGCACTTGTGTTGTCTTGTACTATATAGTACGCCAAGCACAAAATACTCCCAAAACAATTTTCACTTTTTTATCTGTTAATCAGAATAGCAAATACTATAGTAAGAAATAAGTGGGCAATATGTGCCTTAACATAAGATGTAGCAGTGGCCAACTGGTTTTGAACAGTCTTTCTCGAAATCTCAAGCTCCTGAGCAATCTGGGCAGTGCTCAAATGATCGAAAAAGTACATTTTGAAAATAGAGCGTCGTTTTAACGGCAGCTTATTAATATGCCTTTCCAAAGCTATGTTCAATTCATGCTTTAAAAGCGTCTCATCCGCGGTATTAGCAGATACAGAAATATGCTTTTCCATGAAAAAACGGCCCTCCATTGACTTTTTTTCAATTTGCTTTAGCACTTGCAGCCGAACGGCGCTAAGTAAATAAGATTGAAGATTACGAATTTCTACTTCACCGCGTCTTTCCCATAAGCTTATAAAAACATTCTGAACTATATCCTTACAGTTATCCGCATTTGGCAAACGCTTATACGCAGCGTTATATAACAAGCGCCAATACTTCTCGTATATAGCATCAAAACTTAAAACATCATCGACCTTCAACAGAGCAAGTAATCTTTCTTCATCCATACCTTTACCTTGATACTTTATCTAATTCTGTCAGTTCTTTTTAAAACACACAGCTGATTGGTCATGTGTATAAAAATCCAACTTTATTCTAAAACTAATATCTATAGGTTCACGAATTTATAAATATATCAATTTAAGTTTGCTCGCTAAGTTTTAGAAAGAAATAACTACAGTCATGCTCATTTCTTACTCTCTAAACCTGTCAACCCTACGTTTCTAAAGGCAACTTTTAAAAACATACTGCTTAGCTCTTTTAATTGACTTTCTTTGTTGGATGGCGCGTATTAAAGTTTCGATTACGGCACCAAACGAATAGGCATTGCCGTTACAGACCCTCTGCAGATCATTGCAACCGGGCTTGGTACTGTTCATCCCAAGGATGTTGTTGTGTATTTAAAGAAATACCTCCTTACCGAAAGTGTAGAGTGTTTTGTTGTTGGAGAGCCAAAGCAAATGGATGGAACGGCGTCACAGTCAGCCCCGCATGTTAAAGGGTTTGTAACCACGCTTAAAAAAAACTTCCCCGGCATTCCCATCTACAGGCTGGACGAACGCTTTACCTCCAAAATGGCTTCAGCTGCCATTGCCGGAAGCGGACTCAAAAGATCCGACAGGCAGAGGAAAGACCTCGTCGACACGGTAGCCGCTACCATCATACTGCAATCCTATATGGAGCATCAAAAAAACCATCCCCTGTATTAGCGGAAGAATGATATTAGACAGCTGTTCCCTTTGAAGCCGCGCAAAACCAAGGCAACTGGCAGTTAAATAGAAGGCTTTTTCTTCCTATGTCCCGCTATATCGCTAAACTGCATGTTGCAAATTAACAAACAGGAATAAATACAAAAAAACCTGAGACTAGTCCGCCTCAGGCTTTTTTTTCAAGACTATTCAACAGCGTTAAGCTCCGAATATCCTACATAGCTTCCTAGCGTAGAGGTAAACGTGAACTTAATATGTCGTGCATCAACAGGCTTCTTAAATGAAACATTATATTGATTTGAATTATCATAACTATCAAATGTTCCCTGATTGTCCCACTTAGCTCCATCTTTACTCGAGTAAACGCTTATTATGTTTGCAGAATAATTAACGCCAAGGTGTGGCATATTGAATACAAACCCCTTAACCGGCCTGTTCTCTCCCGCATCAATGGTAAGAAAAGAAGTCGAAATAGGGGCAATCCAAGAACTCTTCAGCGAGCCGTCAAAAAGTTTTGAAAGTTCGTAACCGTTGTAACTTGTATGAGCAGAATATTTCCACTTAGACCTGTCCATAAGTTTGCCCTCAAATTTTGCATTTGAAGCCGCTATATTGTCGAGGTCTATGTTTATTGATACCAGAAAATAAACAGTTTTCCTTTGTGTTGCACACTTTACCTTATCGTTATTAGTCTTGGTTAATGTAACCGGCAACAAATAGGTCTCAGATTCCTTGAAAAAGGCCTGTTTAAGTTCTATGGAAAGTGTGTCAGAAGAAATCTTCCCTTTGCGGATTGTGAACTTATTATCTGACAATTTATAAGCTTCTGGTGGCAGTTGCTTATATGCTTTTAAATCAGACGCAGTTAATGAATCGTTCTTGTCAAGATCAAAACTTACTTCAGTCTCAAAATCAAAGCTCTGCTCTCGGGTAATCCCCGCTTGAAGTGAAATTACAGCCTTATTGCCTTTTATTGTAAGAGCACCCCCTTTACTAAGCACATCAATGCTATTTATCTTTGAAGCTTCGTTCTGAGACTTTAGGTAAACATATATATCCTGCGGATCAATTCCTCCATAGCGATGTAGAGGCGTTTCAAATGGCTCAATTTCATTATTCTTGCAAGACAAGAAATTCAACGCTATCAGCATAGCAAAAACCAACGAGCACTTTGCTTTTATATTTTTCAATTTCATAACTTAATTATTAAACTTACTTCCTCTCAGGAAACCGTACTCCCTGTACCCATTGAATACCCTTACCACTTAAATCAATAGTATTACCGTGGCCGGTAATATCCTGCAGTATGCTTCCCTGTCCTTCGTTTGCAGGCCAGTAGACTTCCAGGTTCGGGCTTTTAGGATCAACAACATACAAGTTATTTTTAATTTGAGAAGGCGTTAATGCTACCGACCATAGACGAATTTCCCTTAGCATACCAGAGAATGTCGAATTACCGAAACCTACATTTTCGAACCTATATAACTTGTTCAACGTAGGCGCAGCAACGTTCAAATCCTGCTCACCGTTAACAAACACTTTCAAGCTGGCGCCATCATACACCAAAGCAAAATGATACCAGGTGTTTTCTGAAAACTGTGTAGATGAAGCTAGTTGCCCGTTACCGGTTTTCACCTGCAACTGATTAGGCTTAATAACAACATCTCCAAAGCGAGAGTAAACCTCATCCGGACCTGCATATATAAGAGCTTGATTATTAACACTAAGCCTGTCTGTTTTAACACTAAACTGAAATGTCCATTGCTTCAACCCTTCCAAAGGGGTCTTTAACTTGGCTTCAATATTGTTGCTCTGCAACTTAAGCACAGGAGTCACAATAACTCTGTCAAGCAAGACAAACACTGTCTTTGACGCTGCCAGAAAGGAAGTCTCTCCACCCGAAATACCGGTTAATGTTACGGGAACAACATACGTTTTCGTATTAGGAAGAGAGGAATCTAATGGCTTAATGGACAAGTTAACCGGATCTCCGCTCATTTCGCCCGCTTTTATTACAGCAGAGTTAGATGACAAAGAGTAAAAGCTATCAGGCAATGGCGCATAGTCAGTGCCATTAAGTTTATTGAACGAAGCGAGCAAGCTTGTATCAACAGCAATACTCACCCTCGTTTCAGCAGAGACCAGGTTACCAGACCTGACGTTAATTTTAAAAGCCCCTCCCTGCTCATCAATTGTAAGCCTGGATGCATTTTCCCCAGAAGCTTCACTTATATAAACAGCATTGGTAAGAGGTTCAGATTTCTTACAGCCGGATACAAGAAATATACAGCTTAAAAACAAAAGTATATAATTTATTCTTTTCATTGTCAAACGGTTATGGTTACTTAACAGGTGGGTTCTGAATACGTATTGCTTCTCTTAAAAATTGGTAGTCGGGCTTGTTTTTGTACTCATATTCCATATGATAAGTACCAATACCACCTTTTCTTCCCTGCTTCGGGTTCCATGAAGCATAAGCAAGCAGCTGAGGCACTTCCTTACCAAAAACATCCTTCATTACAGGTCCGCCTTTTTCCCAGAAGGATTCAAAATTCGACGTTATAATGAACTTCCCAGGTTTAATTCCTTTCATGTCTTTCAAAGCGTCGTAACGCTGCTGAACACTCTGAAGAGAAGAATCATAATATGCCTGAGATATAAAGTAGTCAAAGTACTCCCCAAGCTCGAAAGGCATCACATTAAGTTCTCCATCTACACATAACAGCTTTCCTGAACCCGACTTTGGACCTAAATATTTTCCTATTTCTTTCACGAACATCTTCACAGGTTCCCATCTTTGCTTGGTAAACGTTCCATAATAGCCGCCTATATTCGGCTCCCAATCAATATCAAAGCCGTCATAACCATATTTATTAATGCTGTCGACCACCGCCTTTGCATAGTTTCTGATTGCGACACTGTCCGGCACTTCGTTGTTTTTACCTTTAAAGACCTCCCTGCCCCCACATGCATCTCCTATTTCAGACAAAATAAAGCAAATTAACACCTTCGTGCCTTTAACCTTCTGCACATACTCTAAGTCCCTTTTCTTTTCGTCGTTAAGGTTTTGCCATCCTCCCCAGATAGAAACCATATCGACACTATCAGGTATGGAAGACAGATACGCCTGACCGCTTGCCCCATTTGCTGTCCAGTTTCCAAACCATCCGAAAGCAATTGAATGTTCAGACCTCTTGTAAGCTCTGAGATTCTCTAAATAGGCTTCAGTATACTTCTTATCAAGTCCCCCATTTCCCAGGCCACCTAACTTTTGCACCTCAACCGGCTTAGAATCGGTCCATTTACTGCACGAGAACATAAAGACCAGGCATAAAGCCGCCACATGCCACATTATAATTTTTTTCATAACTCTAATAAAAATTTAATTAACGTTTTTCCCACCATAGCTTAGTAGATCCTAAGTCTGGTCCACCTAATAACTGTATTCCCCGAAGCACCTCCGCATTGTTAGTTTTGTATTCGTTCACAGGATAAGGCATTCGCTTTACTTGCTCATCAGTTTGTACCGAACCGTTACTCCTGTTCATCAAAACAGGAAACAACCTTGGGTACCCTGTCCTTCTAAACTCAGACCACGCCTCCTGCCCGTTTGGAAAAAGAGCAATCCATTTTTGAGTTACTATTTTTTCCAGCTTAATATTAAAGCTTTCGCCATCATTCCACTTTATGGTTACCGATCCAAGAGCTTTGGTACTTTGACCACGCTTTAAAAAGTCAGTATAATCTGCCGGCTTATTTTTGCTGTTGCCGATATATTCGGAGGCATTGCTTAAATTGTACTGAGCAAAAGAAGCGGCAATTCCCTTTTCGTAAAAGCTCTGAGCACTTCCTCCCATGTTCCACCCACGTAAAGCACCTTCCGCGCGAAGAAAGCAGACTTCAGACTCTGTCAACCAATACAGCGGAGTATCATACTCAACGTTAGGTACGGAAAATGCAGAATAGTCGGCGGCCGGAATTCCTATTCTTACTCCATAGTACCCTTCGCTACCACCAGCATTAGACTTTTTAAAGTAGGCGCTGATCCGAGGGTCGTTATATCCTTTCATATATGACTCAATGCTTGCGCCCATTCTCGTATCGCCGTAAGCCTCCCAAATGGTTTTCAAAGGATGACGAAATTCCATTCCCGCTCCCGAACGCATTTTAGCAGTCTCATCTTTACTGCTTATAACTCCCACAGGGTGGTTTACGGCTTGCTCTGCATATTTTTTACCCATCTCAGGTTCAGCAACAGACACTCTGACAGCCAGTCTGAGCATCAGGGAATTCGCAAACTTTATCCATTTTTTAACATCACCACCGTAAACAGCATCGTATTTAGCAAGGACTGTCGGACTAGTAGCCGAGTACTTGTTCAAAACCTCTACTGCATCTGTAAGTTCAGTAAAGAAACTCTTATAAATTTCCTGCTGAGAATCATACCTCACTGTTAACCCGCCTTTTCCAATCGCACTGTAGGGTATTGGACCAAACATATCCGTTGTCCTGTGTATACCGGCAATTTTAATTACCTGTGCCAGCGCCAGGATCTCAGGTTTCCCCTCTGCTTTCTTCTTAATTTCAAACCACGGATTATAAATTTTAGTGGTCATAATTTCGTAGGTATAGTTTCCCCATCCTTCTGTAAAAAAGTAAGTAGTAAAGTTATTACCACTATTAAACTTATTTTGAGTTGGCGAAAGATACCCACCCCATCCATCACCAGCCAGATTACATGATATCTGATATTGGTTAACCGGATCCGTATCATCAGCGGCAGTTCCGATAGGAATAACCGCTTTTTGCAAACGGGGAAAAAAGCCTCCTACATCCAAATTATCGTATCCTGCCATGTCTTTTGTCACGCCGTTCGGGTCAGTATTGATCTTTTCAAAGTCTTTTGTACAAGAGCTAAAACAACCTGATAAACTTAAAAAGGCTGCGCCCAAAATAATGTGTTTAAACGAGTATCGTTTCATAGTTCTGAGTTTAAAATTGAGCTTTAATTCCAAATCCAAAGGTTCTCAGACTTGGCTGCATAAAGTAATCGTATCCCTGGGAATACGTACCGGTAGACGCTGTTAATTCAGGATCATAAGGAGCCTTATTATAGATCATCCATAAATTTTTTCCTTGAAGCGATACAGATAGATTCATCTTGTTCCCTATAAGGTATTTAGGAATCATATAAGACAAACTAACCTCCTTCAGGCGAAAATTTGTCGCATTGTAAACATATCTTGAAAGCAAACCATCATTTCCTCCTCCAATAAGCTCATAATACTTCCGGGGGTCTATACGACCTTTATTTATTTCAACGCCTCCGTTATCCCTGTCTATTCCCGACTGTTTGGACACGCCATAACGGTCAAGTATAGCCTGAGTGCTTGAGGTAACTACACCACCCACACGGCCCGTAAGCAAAAAGCTTAAGTTTACACCCTTATATCCAAGACTATTTCTCCAGCCCAGGGTATAATCGGGGTTTGCACTACCCACCTTCAGCGTTTTGTTATCTATTGACAGGCCATCACCCTCTATCGTATAGATGCTCCCTTGGTTGTCCTCATGTAGAACACCGGTAACAAAGACGTCTCCTATTTGTCCGCCTTCCTGTATTCGGCTGCCACCACTTGGATAGACTTCCGTTATCGTTATTTTTTCACCCGTTATAGGGTCAGGGTAATCATGTACAAGTTCAATGATCTTATTTTCGTTTAAGCTGTACGTTAAAGATGTAGCATAATTAAACGGCCCTGCATTGTTAGTAAAGCCCAGACTGGCTTCTATCCCCCTGTTCCTAACATTCCCGGCTTGCAGATAAAAAGAATTAGACTCACTGTTAGACTTTTTAGAATAGAACGTCTGATTGTAAGTATTAGACTGATAGACCGCTACATCTATATTCAGCCTATTTCTAAACATTCTCAAATTAGAACCTATCTCAACAGAATTCGTCCGCTCAGCTTTAAAATCGGGTAAGCCGGCAAATTCGTTTGGAGTAAAGCCACCTCCGGTAATGGGCGTAGTACTGGTTCCAGGAGTGAAACCTAAGAATTTAATAGGAGCACCAACAACAGTGTAAGAACCCCTTACTTTCAAAAATGAAACAGCTTCCGGTAGTTTCGCCATTTCAGAAATAACCGCTGATAACCCTACAGACGGGTAAAAGAAATCGGGCTGGCTAGAATTAACAAGCTTTGAACTCCAGTCATTCCTACCTGTAAGCGTTAAATATAAGTAGTTTCTAAAACCAATTTCAGCACTTGCAAAGGCAGAGACCGTTCTTTCGTTATTATCTCCATAGGTTTCCTTAAGCAGAGCCTCTAAAGGATTAATATTGTTAAAGCTAAACAGGTTGGGAACCGTTGCCAGGTTTCCGGTAACTTCGCTTATTGAATGCTTTTTATCCTCAAAGCTGGAACCTATATGTGCTTCAATACTAAAATCATTAAGTCGTTTGTTCAAATTAAGCATTACATCGGAGTAAATTTGCTTAAACTCATCTTTACCCAATGAGTATAGCCCTTTAGGCTGTGCAAAAAGCCCTATTGTAGACGCATGGTACTTTTTTTCAGCATTACCATAAGTATTGTCCATCCGAATACGCCCGGTAATATTTAACCATGAGTTTACATCATACCCTGCACTCCCATATAACATAAACCGGTCGCGTTTAGAAGGAAAGAGCATACGCTTTGTGGTCCAGTAAGGATTTTGCATAGAAAGGTTCATGTCCCCGTAAGGCCAGAACTGAACAGGAAACCTGCGTTCAGGATCATAGCGCTCAAAAAGTTTAACTTTTTCAAAATCTTCGCCCCTTGGAAACAGGTATACAGGAACAAGAGGATTGAAATATTGCCCTTGTGCAAGCATGTTTTGATCTTCCTGCCTTATATAACCGGCACTCAGGTCAACATTCATTTTATCATCAAGGAACTTAGCGGTGTTTCTGATAGAAAAGTTATACCTGTTGTACTTATTATTAGGAATGATGCCTTTTGAGTTAGTGCTTCCAAGGGATATGAAGGTTTGGTTTTGCTTATTACCAACCGACATGCTTAAAGCATTAATAACGCTTGTTCCTGTTTGGAAAAAATCTAAAGGATCATAGGAAGATGGCTCTGACAATCTTTCCCCCCAGCTGTAAAATTCCCCCTGCTTGTTGCCATAGCTGGTTTGAAACTCCGGAACGATAAAAGGGCTCATAAACTCCGTACTGTTCGAAAAGTTAAGCTGAAGCTTACCAGAAGTACCTTTCTTAGTATTTATCAAAATAACCCCATTAGCCGCTGCACTCCCGTATAACGCTGCAGCCGAAGGCCCTGTCAGCACAGATATGCTCTCAATATCTTCCGGGTTAAAGTCCGAAATCCCCTCACCTCCGGCCATACTGGAAAACGCACCACCCGTAGATTCTCCTTTTGAATTATTTGCCAGCGGCATTCCATCAACAACGTATAGCACATTATTGCCTCCATTAATTGACTTTGCACCTCTCATCACTACCCTCGCGGCACCCCCAACACCGGTAGCGCTACTGTTTATGGTCACACCGGCTACCTTTCCGTTTAAGCTATTCACAAAGTTGGCATCCTTTACGCGGGTCACCTCTTCGCCTTTTACCTCCTGCACATTATAGCTTAAAGCCTTGGTTTGTCTTTTAATACCCAAAGCAGTAACAACCACCTCACCCAGTTTGCTGTCTGCCTCTGCAAGTGTAATCGTTAAACTTTTCTGGTTATTTACAGGCACTTCCCGCGTACTATATCCTATAGATGAAACGATCAGAACATCCGAAGGAGAAACGCTTAGTATGAATCCCCCTTCAATATTTGTTGCAGTGCCTCGTCCGGTAGCCTTAGATCTAATCGTTGCTGCCGGAACTGGCAAGCCTTTCGAGTCTTTTACAAGTCCCGATACTTGTATCTGCTGCTGCATCTCGCCAGATTTTTCAAGCCCCACATCTAAGGTCTTTTTTCTAAGTACAATTACCTTTTCTTTCAGAGAGTACGTAATTGGCTGATTGCTGAATATAGAGTTCAAAGCACTCACCAGCTGGGCATCCTTAATATTTATACTCACTGGCTTTGCAGCAGAAATCACCTCACTGTTGTACACGAAAGAGTAACCGCTTTGTCTTTTAATCTCTTTCAAAACATTCCTTAGATCAGCTTTTGTTTCGTTAAGGCTCACCTGCTGGCTAAAACCAACGGCAAAAACCTGCGTTGAAAATAGAAGTGTAAATAGCAATGTGGTTTTCATAGCAAGAAGTAGTTTACTATTGGATACGCTCGCTTTATCCCTAAAGCAACAGAAAAGTTTAGTCAATAACTTTCCCCCGGGTGTTTTCAGATATATCTGTCCCTTCATATTGTTAGTTAATTAAGAATTTGATAATTTATGGTTTGTCCGCGCTGATTGCAGCTGGTTAAAGCGGCCCCTTAGAAGATTTTTAGTATTTATGTTATCATATATATAGTGGTTTAATTGTTTACTTTTCTGTTCTTACTATAACTTTACGATTAGATTTTATTTCGAAGCTCACACCACCCGCTTGTTCAAGTATTTCCAATACTGAAGAAAGGCGGGAGTTCCTCGGAACCGATCCTGAAAATACAACCTCAGGGCGCCTGCCTTCAAAAACTACATCTGCATCGTACCAGTTCGAGAGCTTTTGCATTATACTCTCTATCGTTTCCTCATTAAACACAAAAACCCCATTTTTCCAAGCCACAACATCCTCAACATTCACCGCTTTAACCACCGGCATTTCGTTCCCTCTAAACGAAGCCTGCATACTTGGCACAAGCCTTCGCTTGTAGGTTAAATTATTTACATCAACAGATCCCTTTAAGAGCGTAACGCTCGCTATATTATTCGCTTTATAATTACTAACGTTAAAAGCAGTTCCCCATACGGTAACGTCAATATCGCCCGACTTAACTATAAACTGTTGTTTTGTACTTCCGGTAACCTCGAAGTAAGCTTCACCCTCAAGCTCTACAATCCTTTGCCTGCCAATAAAAGCAGATGGAAACTTTAGTGAAGAGCCAGCATTTACCCACACCTTTGTTCCATCCGGAAGCACAATATTATACTGGCCTCCCCGGGGTACAATAATTTCATTCATCCTCACGGGTTCATTAATCTCAGATCCTCTATAGATTAATAATCCGTCCTTCGTTTTTTGAACTGCAAGCTTATTATCCAGCTCAATAAGGCCAGCGTTCATATCATCCAGCCAAACCTCCTTCCCGCCTTCCAGCCTGATCATCGCACGATTCCTGCCCGGCGACAAATCATTTGCCGTAGTCTTTAACACGCCCCGCTCCTCATTCCTTTCTTTTAAGTCATTCAATCCAATGATCCCTACAAAAAGCAACAGAAGCGCAGACGCCGCAATTCCTATATACCATGGCTTTAAAGGCCATTCACAGGATTTCTTGCCCTCTATCTCATTATTTATACGTGCAAACAAACGCCTGCCCCTTTTTTCATCCTCAACAGAAAGTCCTTCATCATCTTCCGCAGCAGCCATTCTCTTATAGTATTCATCTGCCAACAGTTTTTCGCTGTCGGTTGCAATACCTGTCAAATATCGCTCCACCAGATTATTAAAGGCTCTTTTATCCATGCTCCTAATAGTAAGTGTAAAATAAGCTGGCTTACCCTACGGATTTATAAAAAATATATGCTTTAACTTAAACTGCTTCCAAAAAGCAGGATCAGACATAGGTTTGTAGAAAGGTGAGCTTTAAAAAACCTAAGAGCGCAGGACATCCTTTTTTCAACCGTCTTTTCCGAAACATTCAGTCTTTGAGCTATTTGTTTATATGTCATATTTTCCTGCCTGCTTAACTGAAACACCTCGCGGCTCTTTTCAGGCATATTAGTCAGCATTCTGTTCAAAAAATCTTCCTGCTCTTTAAACAGCCATGGTTCATTAACAATGAGTTCGGTGGTAATGTCCTGCAAACGGCTATAAAAATGGCTGCTGGCTTTTCCATCCCTGATTACCTTAAAAACCGAATAGCGTACAGACTGGTACAAGTATGCTTTTAAATTATGTACAGCTAGTTGTTCCTTTTTAGTCCAAAGAGATACAAAGACCTCCTGAACCACATCTTCCGCCAAAGCACTATCTCTGAGGATATTATTAGCAACTCTATACATTCCCTCCCAATAGCGCTCATAAGTCTCGGAGAAGCATTCGCTACTTCCTTCTTTTAAACCATCTATCAGTTCTCTTTCTGAAACCATCCTTATAGAGTCAATCACGGTTATCTAGGTCTTTTCCGAAATTAGAAAAAATAAGCCATTACTTCCAAGCATTTATAAAAGACAGCGCACTCCTCCCTGCCTCATACACATAAACTATACTTTGTTAGCCGTAAATTTTAAAAACATACTGCTTAGCTCTTTTAATTGACTTTCTTTGTTGGATGGCGCGTATTATAGCTTTCGATTACGGCACCAAACGAATAGGCATTGCCGTTACAGACCCTCTGCAGATCATTGCAACCGGGCTTGGTACTGTTCATCCCAAGGATGTTGTTGTGTATTTAAAGAAATACCTCCTTACCGAAAGTGTAGAGTGTTTTGTTGTTGGAGAGCCAAAGCAAATGGATGGAACGGCGTCACAGTCAGCCCCGCATGTTAAAGGGTTTGTAACCACGCTTAAAAAAAACTTCCCCGGCATTCCCATCTACAGGCTGGACGAACGCTTTACCTCCAAAATGGCTTCAGCTGCCATTGCCGGAAGCGGACTCAAAAGATCCGACAGGCAGAGGAAAGACCTCGTCGACACGGTAGCCGCTACCATCATACTACAATCCTATATGGAGCATCAAAAAAACCATCCCCTGTATTAGCTAAAGAATGATATTAGACAGCTGTTCTCTTTGAAGCCGCGCAAAACCAAGGCAACTGGCAGTTAAATAGAAGGCTTTGCATCAGCAGTCCAGGCAAATCATAAAAAAAAGCCGCAATCCCCCTTGGAAGATCCCGGCTTGTTTTTTAAACAGCCTCGTGTTTCATTCAAAAATCTGTTGCTGCAGCCTGATAAATTGAGTTTTGCCTCCAGCCCTGAACTTCGGCAGCAGGTGCCGTATTTATAATCTTCTGGCTCTGTCAACTACTTCACAGCATATTCTGTGCGGAGCGTAATAGACGCCGTCTTATTCTTAGACGTAGTATTAAAAGCTCCGCCATAACTGTAATCTTCATTGCTATTTTGCCCGGTTATCTGAAAAACGCCCATGCTTGCGTATTTTAACGCTCCCAGGCTGCTGCCCGCATTTTCAGCAATACTTTGCGCACGCTCCCTGGCGTCCTTACTTGCTTTGGCAAGCAGGTCAATCTTTAGTTCAGACATCCGGGTATAGTAATAAGAAGGTGATGATGAATTAAGCTCGATACCGCGCTGAATCAGCTCCGTTATTTCCCTGCTTATTTTTTCAACCTTTGCAATATCTTTCGATTCTATCTTAACATTTTGAGTAAGGCTATACCCATTAAAGTCATTGGATAGCATACGTCCGTTAGAGTCATATACCGGATTATACATTTTATTGATACTCACCGAAGAGAATACGGCCTCTTTACCGTCGAGCCCTTTTTTCTGAAGGTACTCTTTTATAGAAGCCTCGTCGCTTTTCAAGTTCGCATAAGCCGTCTTTAGGTCCATGCTATAGCGGGAGTAGTCGCCCTGCCATACAATCAGATCGCTCACAAAATCTTTTTCAGCCATCCCCGTCACCACCACTCGTTTTTTATCCTTGTACTTATATTTATATGCTCCGGCAAGTATCAGTGCTGATAAAAAAATTGCAAGTGCTATGATTGCTGACGACAAATAATCTTTTACTATTACAGGCATTATTACGTTGTTTACTATTAAGAGCTAAACGCAAAAAACGCCGAAATAGTTCTTACGTATTAAAAAAAACCCCCGCAAAACACCCCTGGATAAACACGCTGAACAGCTGACTTGCATCGGTCGACCGGCAGTCTTTCGGCACATGCGGGCCGGAGGGCGTTATCCACATATGTGAATACCAGCCCTGGTCTTTATCACCCTATTTGTTACAAACTGGCACAATTTTTAGTATACCCAAAAAATGCACTTTAAATACGTTAAACCCCTGTTCTTAACCCTGGCCCCTATAATAGTGCATCCTTAAACAGAGTTTTTTCCACAAAACGGAATAACGTTTTTTTACCTGTAAACGCTATACCAAAACTAAGTAAATTTAAGGCGCTTCCAATCTATATGATTGATAATGTTACGCTTGCAAAAAGGTCAAATTTTGTTTTTTAATTAAATAGCTATATTTGCACCCATGGATTTGCTAACAGAAGAGCTCCGGATATACCTCGAACAACACTGCCAGCAAGAACCTGAGCTGCTCAGGCATATCAACCGCGAAACGCATTTAAAGGTGCTTATGCCCCGAATGTTATCCGGCCATTATCAAGGCAGAGTTCTTAGCTTTTTGAGCAAATTGACATCACCAAAACGCATTCTCGAAATAGGCACATTTACAGGATATGCTACCCTGTGCCTGGCCGAAGGACTACCCGAGGGCGGCCATATAGATACCATTGATATTAATAAAGAACTTGAGGAACGGGTGCGCGGCTACTTCGCCCAGTCGCCTTACAATCATTCCATACATTACCATATAGGCAATGCCGCAGAGATCATCCCTACACTCGGCCACCAGTACGACCTGGTGTTTATAGATGCCGACAAAAAAAACAACAGCACTTATTACGACCTCGTTATCGACAAGGTAAGCCCCGGCGGGCTCATTATTGTCGATAATGTACTGTGGAGCGGCAAAGTTGCCGCCGGTGCTGCTGATAAAGACACACGCAACATAAGCAGTTTTAACGAAAAAATAAGCCAGGACAGCCGGGTAGAGAAAGTCATTCTTCCCGTGCGCGACGGCTTACTGCTAATCCGTAAACTATAACACTATGATGAAAAACTTTATCTTTCTTAGCCTGATAGTTTTGGGTACACTGACTGCAAAGGCCCAATCGCAAACTGATCTGTATGTAGAAAAGTATAAAGAAGCCGCCATGCAAACCATGGAGCAGCATGGCATACCCGCAAGCATTGTGCTGGGAGTAGCCATACACGAGTCGGCCACCGGCACCAGCCGCATTGCCAAATACCTCAACAATCATTTCGGCATGAAGGGCAATAAAGGTCCCAAGCCCATCAGGTCGGCCTATAACGGCTATGAAAGTGTTGATGAGTCTTATGAAGACTTTGCAGGCTTTTTAAAGCGCCGCTTTGGCCGTTTATTCGACCGCTATTCGAGCACAGACTATAAAAGCTGGGCCCTGGGTATACAACGCGGCGGCTATGCACACAGCAAAACATGGGCCAGCCAAGTTATGGCCATCATCAAGAAGCACCGTTTATACCAGTACGATAAGCCTGCCAACTAAAACCGGCAGCAGCTAAGAGGTTTAGCCCTTTCAAAAACGCTGCAGGCGGGCATTTTCTAATAATTATCACAATTTTAATTGGCCGGCACCTGCAAATCTCACATCTTTACGTTATTTGATTTAGAATGAAGAGATATCTGCTAGCAATCTGTGTACTTATCCTTGCCTCCTGCAGCAGCCGGAAGCACGTAGCAACCCAACCCAAGCCAGTCAAAGCGCCCGATAAAGTAATCAGTCCCGAAAAAGATAAAATTGTAAAAGTATACTCCACCAACGGCTATATTGAGCGCTTCAAAGGCATTGCCGTTGAAGAAATGATTAAAAGCGGCATACCGGCCAGCATAACCCTGGCCCAGGGCATGCTCGAGTCGGCCAATGGCAACAGCTCACTTGCCCGCGAAGGGAACAACCACTTCGGCATAAAATGCCACGGCTGGCCCGGCAAAACCATTTATAAAGACGATGATGCTGTGGGCGAGTGCTTTCGCCTGTACAACTCGGCCGAAGACTCCTACCGCGATCACACCGAGTTTTTAAAACGCCAGCGCTACGCTTTCCTTTTCAAGCTGGACCGCAATGACTATAAGGGCTGGGCGCAAGGTCTAAAGCAGGCCGGCTACGCCACCAATCCGCGCTATGCCGAACTACTCATAGGCATTATTGAGCGCTACGGGCTTTACCGTTTCGACAGCGGCGAAACCCAGGTGGCAAAAGAGCAGCGCGAAGAAAAAGTAATAGAGCAAATAGCCGAGAAAACTCCCGAAGAAAAGAAAACCGAACCCGAAAAAGCACCTCTGGTAATGAAGATCTACGAAGTAGTAGCCGGCGATACGCTGTATTCGGTAAGCCGTCGTTTTGGTCTGACGGTAGAAGAATTAAAAGTATTAAACTCCCTCAACGGCACCGATTTAAAACCCGGGCAGCTCCTGCTCGTATCTAAATAAAGTTAATGAGTGTTAAAAACGTGGCTTAATACCGTGTAATTCTTAGATTTATCCTGCTTGAAAAGATTGATCATAGTTTTCTTATTCATCCTGGGGCTATTGCAGCTAAACGCGCAGGAGCGCACCGTAGAAGGAATTGTATTTGACGCCGGCACCAAGTACAGGATTACCCGCGTGTACATTTACAATACCCGCAGTCATAAAGGCCAGTACAACAACTCGCGGGGCGAGTTTAGCACCCAGGTACGCAAAGGCGATGTGCTGATAGCCGCCACACAGGGCTACCTTGCAGATACCCTCACCTATACCGATCAGCAGGCACTTATCTTTTACCTCAGGCGCACAAGCATCTTATTGCGCGAGGTAACCATTACCGACACCGTGGGCTCACCCGAAAAGCGCTACAAAAAACTGCAGGAAGAGTACAAGGCAAGCTCACGCGTGGCGCGGCCTCAGGACCTGGTTCAGTTTGGCGGGGGCAACCGCACCGGCGGCACCGGCCTGGGCATAGATGCCCTGTACAGCCTGCTAAGCAGGGAAGGCCGCAATGCGCGCCACCTGCAGGAAATACTGGAGCGCGACTACCATCAAATGATAGTCGATTATAAATACACCCCCAGCCTGGTATCGGGCATTACCGGCTTAAAGGGCGATGAGCTTAGAGACTTTATGGAGCAATATCGGCCGTCTTACTACTTTGTGCTCAACTCAAACGATTACAACCTGATAGCCTACATACGCGAGAGCTATAAGCGCTATCAGAAAAACCCGGCACTTAACAGGCTTCCGCCGCTCAAACCATGATCAAAGGCCGCATCCTCCACATCCCCTTCCTGCCCGCCACCGGCATGGCCATCTTTCCTTTTATACTGGTAAAAACAAAAAAAGTAAAGAAAGATCCGGTACTCATTCACCACGAGCGCATACACCTGCGGCAGCAGCTCGAACTGCTTATCCTGCCCTTTTACCTGCTTTACTTGTTGCACTACCTGTACAACCTGCTCCTCTACCGAAATCACGACCGCGCCTACCGCGCCATTGTATTTGAAAAAGAGGCCTACGCCATGGACCGCCGTTTAAGCTACCTGAGCCAACGACGGCCCTACGCCTGGATACGCTTTTTTAAGAAGTAAAAACCAAAAAGGTGTTTATTCTATGATCTTTTTTGAGTTCCTTTGTAAGGATATGGTTAAAAGGCTATTATCAGTTTTACTGCTGGTTTATTCGTTCAATGCTTTTTCACAGGCTGACTCTGCCGACTCGGTCGATCTAAACAGCCTGAGGGAATACCCTAAAAAAAACAGCCTTCCGGTAAGGAGGCCCATTATTGAGTTTCAACCTGTAGAAGTACCTTCCAGCCAGCTGGACATGAAGGTAAACTACTGGCGCAACTGGGTAGCCTTCGGCATAAATATAAACCAAGCCTCGTTTAGCGACAACTGGAGCGGCGGCGGGGTTAACTCCCTGGCCGTAGGAGGAAACTTCAATTACAAGGCCGACTATACCCGCGGCGACAAGAACTACGTATCCGAACTCATCCTGCAATACGGCAAAATAAAAAACAAAGGCCAGCTGCAGCGCAAAAGCAACGACCGCATTTACTGGGATAACAAAGTATCCTTAAAACTATCTAAAAGCTGGAACTTCTTCGGCTCCCTTAACTTCGAGTCGCAGTTTGACAATGGTTTTTCTTACGCCAAGGTAAAAGAAGGCGACGACGTTATAGAAAAAGCTACCCTCATATCGCGCTTCATGTCGCCAGGCTATCTTACCGAATCCATAGGTTTTGAGTACAAGCCTAACAATTTTTACTGGGTGCGTATAGGTACCGGTACAGCCCGCCAGACCTTCGTACTGGACAAAGATCTGTATAAAACATTTCCAAAAAATTACGGGGTAGACACGGGCAAAGTGTTCAGGAACGAGCTGGCTTTCCAGCTTGTGGGCAACTTTGAAAAAGAAGTGCTTAAAAACACCGTAATAAAAAGCCGGTACTCTATGTTTGCCAGTTACGAAAAGCTGAGCGCCATAGACCAAAGGCTCGATCTGGCCATCATAGCTAAGGTAAACCGCTTTATGAATGTAACCGTAAGCGGCATTGCCCTGTATGATGATGATGCCAGCACCAAATTACAGCTTAGCCAGGCCATGGCCCTGGGGCTTATATTTAAGTTCCCCAATTAAGCAGGCCTTAAGCAGCGGCAGCTAACATCTTAATCAATAAATATTTAACTTTACAGGCTATATAAGAAGCTGAGATACCATGTTTGAAAATTTACAGGATAAACTAGACAGAGCGTTTAAGGTATTAAAAGGCCAGGGTTCGATTACGGAAATAAACGTAGCCGAAACCATGAAAGAGATCAGGAAAGCGCTTCTTGATGCCGACGTTAACTATAAAACCGCCAAGTCTTTTACCGATGAGGTAAGGCAAAAAGCACTTGGACAAAACGTACTTACCTCAGTATCGCCCGGCCAGCTGCTCACCAAGATCATGAATGATGAGCTTGCCGGGCTCATGGGAGGAACGGTTACAGAAATAGACCTGTCGGCCAATCCTACCGTTATCCTCATAGCCGGCTTAAACGGTGCCGGTAAAACCACCTTTTCGGGCAAGCTTGCCAATTATCTTAAAACACAAAAAAATAAAAAGCCCTTACTGGTAGCAGGCGACGTATACCGCCCCGCAGCCATAGACCAGCTGCAGGTACTGGGCGGCCAGATAGGGGTGCCCGTATATGTAAACACCGAATCGAAAGATCCGGTAGCCATTGCACAGGAAGCTATAGCACAAGCCAGAAAAGACGGCAATAACGTTATTATAGTGGATACAGCCGGCCGCCTGGCGGTGGATGAGGCCATGATGAACGAAATAGCCGCTGTAAAGGAAAGCACAAACCCGCACGAAATACTCTTTGTGGTAGATGCCATGACCGGCCAGGACGCCGTAAATACCGCAAAGGTGTTTAACGACCGCCTGAACTTTACGGGCGTAGTACTTACCAAGCTAGACGGCGATACCCGCGGTGGTGCAGCCCTGTCTATCAAATCGGTTGTAGATAAGCCTATTAAATTTATAGGTACAGGCGAAAAGCTCGATGCACTTGATGTTTTTTACCCCGACCGCATGGCTTCGCGTATCCTTGGCATGGGCGACGTGGTATCGCTGGTAGAACGTGCCCAGCAGCAGTTTGACGAAAAAGAAGCTGCCGAGCTTCAAAAGAAAATACGCAAAAACAAGTTCGACTTCAACGACTTCATCAACCAGATCCAGCAGATCAAAAAGATGGGGAACATGAAAGACCTCATGGGCATGATACCGGGCGTAGGCAAAGCCGTAAAAGACATGGACATAGACGACAATGCGTTTAAACCCATAGAAGCCATTATACGCTCAATGACGCCTTTTGAACGCGAAAATCCCGATTCTATTGACCAAAGCCGCCGCAAGCGTATCGCTGCCGGCTCAGGCACCCAGCTGCAGGATGTAAACAAACTAATCAAACAGTTTGACGACATGCGTAAAATGATGAAGCAGTTCAGCAATCCGGCAGCCATGGCCAAAATGGCCCGCACCATGCCTAAAATGCCTTTTGGCAAACGCTGATAGCGCTAAAAAATCACCGGGGAGCTTAAAGGAAGGCTATAAGCTCCTCTAACTTCATACCTCTGGAACCTTTTATAAGCACCGTTGCTCCGGCAAGAGGCTTGGCCTTCAAGCCCTCAATGGCCAGGTCTACCGTAGCATAAAACTCAGCTCCGCCGGTTTTCATCGCAAAAAAAGCAGCGCCTATAAATATACATCTGTGAGCATGCAGCTCCATAGCCTTTTGCACTACCTTTGAGTGCTCGGCTTCGGCCTCCTGGCCAAGTTCAAACATATCGCCCAAAATGACCGCCTTTTTGCCTGCGCTCAGAGCCTCAAGGTTTTCCAGAGCCACCATCATGCTGCTGGGGTTAGCATTATAATAATCGCCTATAACAATATTACGTTCCGTTTTCATCACCTGCGAGCGGTTATTGCCGGGCACATAGGTACTTAAGCCGGTATTAATTTCGTCGGCACTCAGGTTAAAGAATAAGCCAAAAGCAACAGCTGCAAGTATATTATCGCGGTTATATGTACCGGTTAACTGCATGTTTACACGGTGCTTCTGGTTTAGATGCGTCCACTCAATGCCAAGGAAAGGATTGTTTTCGATGATGCGAATGCCCGCAAAGCTTGCCGGTGTGCTGCCGTAGTATACACAGTCTTTTAAGCCATAGTGCAGGGCCATGCCGCTAAGCACCTCGCAGTCTGCCGGTACAAAGCTTATACCGCCGCTTGTTTTCAAAAAGCTATAGAGCTCGCCCTTGGCCTTCTTTACACCCTCAACGCCCCCAAAGCCCTCCAGGTGCGCTTTGCCTATATTGGTTATAATGCCATGAGTAGGCTGTGCAATGCTGCACAGATGCTCAATTTCGCCCACATGGTTGGCTCCCATTTCAATCACTGCAATTTCTATATCGCTGCCAATAGCAAGCAGGGTAAGCGGCACGCCAATATGATTATTTAAATTGCCCTGCGTTGCATGAGTTTTATATCGCTGCGACAGCACACTGTTAACAAGTTCCTTGGTAGTAGTTTTACCATTGGTACCCGTTATACCTATAACCGGTATCCTGAGCTGCTCGCGGTGATACCGTGCCAGGTTCTGTAAAGCCTGCAAGGCATCGGGTACCATAATACAGCCGGGTATCTCTCTGTTATGCTCACTATCAGTCACGGCAAAGGCTGCACCTGCTTGCAGCGCCTGCTTAACAAACTCATTTCCATTATAACGCTCGCCTTTAAGCGCAAAGAACAGGCAGCCGGGGCTTACCTTTCGGGTGTCGGTACAAATAAGCCTGTGGCGGGTATAAACAGCGTAAAGATCCTGGGTCAACATACTGCAATATTAAGAAGAGGGCAGGTAGTATACATCATTTAAAACAAAATAATCAGGGGCACAGCCTGCCGCCGCACAGCCGCGGCAGGGCGTTTAAATAAACAATACGTAAACACTATGCACTTTAATATGTTAAGGTAAGATAATCACTAAAAAACAATCATTATGAAAATCAACGCATTAGCATTAGCATTAATAGCAGGATTAGGACTGGCTGCCTGCTCTAATAACGGAAACAACAACCAGGGAATGTCTGACAGTACAGGCACCTCAACCGATACCATTACGGTAGACTCCGGTACGGTTGACAATATTATTGAAGACACTACTGTAGCTCGTTAATAATCTGAGCTTTCAAAAAACCGCATGAGTATTCATGCGGTTTTTTTTTGACTTACGCTAAAAGATGCAATAAATATAACCCATATTTGCTTAAGCAATTATAATCAGTACTAATATTAATCTACATGAACGTCTTTAGGTCTCTTTTTCTGGGTATGGCCGCCTTACTTGTGAGCGAATCCCTACCTGCACAAACACGCACTCCTTTTTATCAAACCACCACCGGGCAGCAGCAGTGGGTAGACTCGGTATTTAACAAACTAAGTCGTAAAAAGCGTATTGCCAAGCTCTTTTTTATACGGGCGCACAGCGATAGGGACCGCAGCTATGAAGAAAACGTAGCCAGCCTTATACGCAAAGACCAGGTAGGCGGGCTGGTATACTTCCAGGGAGGCCCGGTTCGCCAGGCAAGGCTTACTAATTACTATCAGTCGCTTGCCAAAGTGCCTCTGCTTATAGCCATGGATGCCGAGTGGGGGCTTGGCATGCGCCTGGACAGTACCATATCCTACCCCTACCAGATGACCCTGGGCGCCATAAGGGATGAAAAGCTTATTTATGAAATGGGCCGCTTTATTGCCCGCGATTTTCATAAAACAGGCATGCACCTCAACTTTGCACCGGTGGCCGATATAAATAACAACCCCAATAACCCTGTTATTGGCTACCGCTCCTTTGGCGACAATAAATACAATGTTACCGCCAAAGTAGGAGCCTATATGCGCGGCATGCAGGACGAAGGCGTACTGGTAAGCCTCAAACACTTCCCCGGCCATGGCGATACCAATGTAGACTCGCACCACGACCTGCCCGTGCTTACGTTTGACCGCCGCAGGCTCGACTCGCTCGAACTATATCCTTTCAGAGAACTCATTAAGCAGGGCGCCTCGGGCGTAATGGTGGCGCATATGCAAATACCCGCACTGGACGCCACTCCCAACCTGGCATCCTCGCTGTCTAAACCCATTGTTACCGGCCTGTTAAGGAATCAGCTTGGCTTTAAAGGCCTGTCTATAACCGATGGCATGGAGATGAAAGGCGTTACCAAGTTTTTTAAAGACGGCGAGGCCGACGTAAGGGCCGTTATAGCAGGCAACGATATTATAGAGCTGCCCGAAGATGCACACCTGGCCATTAAGCGCACCCGCAAAGCCATACGTCAGGGCAGACTAAGCTGGGAGCAGGTAAATGCAAGCACCAAAAGAGTGCTGGCCGCCAAATACTGGGCAGGCTTGCACAACCCGCCTCCGGCAGATACGCTGGGCTTATACAGCTTTTTAAACCGCCCCGAAGCACTTACCCTAAGGCAGCGCCTTTCGGATGCATCGGTTACCCTGCTAAAAAGCGATGCCTGGCTCAAAAGCTTTAATAAGGAAGCAAAAACAGCCGTTATAAGCATGGGTGTTACCGAGGTGAGCGACTTTCAGAAAGAGCTGAAACAGCAATTGCCCAACTCTATGAATTTTATCCTGTCTAAACTTGCCTCGGCAGATGATATTGCAAAAATGTCTGTCGAGCTTAAAAAGTATGATCAGATTGTACTGGCTATACACGACTATCGCGCCAGGCCCGGCCGTGTGCTCGACTACAACAGCCCTTTAAAACTCTTTATAGCCGAAATTGCGCGCATGAACACCCTCACCTGTGCGTTCGCCAATCCGTATGCGCTGGCGGGCCTGCCGGGCATAGAAGCCAGCAAAGGCCTTTTAATTAATTACCAAAACGATATATACTCGCACCGGTCGGCAGTAAAAGCCATTACAGGCAGCATTGGCGTTAACGGCCGCCTGCCGGTGACCGTCAATGCCTTTTTTAAAAACGGCGACGGGCTTGTAATGAACCGCTAAACAAAAAAGGAGGCCGCAAGCCTCCTTTTTTGTTATACCTTACCTGGCACGGCCACTGCCGCCGCCCATTCCGCGGCGCCCCCGGCGGTTATTATTCTCAAACTCACTGTCCGACAGGTTTTTGCCTGCAAAGCGGCTCAGCCTGTAAGAAAAAGTCATCATAAAATAGCGGTTAAGGCTGTTGGTACGCGAAAACGTATTGGAATTAGTACCCTGCGATACATTAATGTTGGTACGCTCGTTAAGCAAGTCATATCCCTGCAACCTAAGGCGGCCCCGGCGGCTAAAAAACTGCTTTTCGAGATAGGCATTCATTATAAGCGGATTTGAGGTAACACTCCGGCCAAAGCCGCTGTTGATGTCCTTGCTGGCATCAAGCCCTATTAAAAACGTTTTGAGGAAATAAATGCGCGTATCCAGCCCGAACGACCAGGTGGAGTTTTTACTGTCGAGCCTGTTGGGCAGGGAGTAATTAACCCAGCCGCGCCTGTAGCCTATACTCGGATTAATGTCAATATTTTCGTTAGGATTGATACCCATGCGCACAAACTGGCGTAGGTTCCAGTTGCGGCCGGTATTTTTCAAATTATCAGCATAGGAAACATCGTTGGTATAACCCGCCATGCCAAACAGGCGCAGGGTAAACTTTTTATCGGCAAATGGCCGCGACCATGCATAATAACCATTTACATCATAATAACCATTAGCATTTAAATAATACACCTCCTGTATAAGCCTGAACGTAGTGTCGGCACCGCTTATAACCGGCGTGCGCACCCGCACCACATTACTTATAATACGGTCTTTGCTTATATTGCCCCTAAGGCCAACGTTAAAGAAAGAGCCGTCTTCGGGCACAAAGTTATTGTAGCGTACGTTAATGCTTTGGTTAAAGGCCGACTTTAGATTGGGATTACCTATTACAGGCCTTTGTGGGTTGCTAAGATCGGTAACGGGCTGTATCTGGTTATATCCCGGCTCATCGCTGCGGCCCGAGTAATCGATATTGAGCGAACGGCTGCGGGCAAAGGAGTAAGAAAAGCGCGCATTAGGAAAAAAGTTAAAGGCTTTACGCTCTACATCCACCTTATTGCTTTGCGAGTAGCCCTTGAGCAGCGAAGGCTGGGCCGACAGGCCCACCGAAAAGTTAAACAGCTTGGGCCTGTCATACCGGTAGCTCAGGCCAAAGCGGTTGGTCATAAAAGAGTAGTCGAATATATTGCTCAGCGAATCTATCACCCGGTATTGTCCTCCCTGCATTTCAAGCTCGGTGATGCGGCTGTTATCATAAGAGGTGCGGTTAAAATTATACCTGAAGTCAAGCCGCGAAAGCTTGCCCAGAGGCTCAGAGTAGGTTAACTCGGCTTCGGTATTAAACCGCTTATTGTAGGTGTTAATAAGCCGGTGAGAGCTGGAATCGCGAAACACGTCCATATCATCCATGCTGTAGTATCTAAAATCGTCCAGCGCATCCTGGTCATTGCTAGTGTTAGACTTGTTTATGCCCAGGCTGAGCGACAGGTTGCGCCCCTGCTTTAAAAAACGCTTGTTAAACAGCATATCCAGACCATAGGAGGGCGACTCGGAATTGGAGGAGGATACGCTGTTCTGATCCTGCCTGGAGCGCTCGGTAATGCTGGTAAGGCCCAGAGCATTGCCATCGCTCCCGCTAAAATTGATGGAAGGCGACAGGCTAAGATAATGCAGCGTATCAATAGTATACTCCATATTGGCATTAAAGCGATGCTCCAGAGTATTGGTTGCGGAGTTTCGGTTATTAACCGTAAAAAGATCCTGCATGGAGGTAACCGTTTGCGTTTCGCTGTAAGAGTTTAGCTTATTGTCGCGGTACTCGGTGCTGTAGCTGCCATAAACGGTAGCTTTTTTGCCCAGCTGGTTGCGATAGTTTAAGCCCGCCGCCCGCGTATTGGTAATGCCGCCGCCAAAGCCGCCGCCACCGCCTGCGCGGTAGCGCCCCCCCCGGCGTCCGCCGCCGCCGGTAAAGTCAAAAAGAGAGGCATTGGTATTGTTAAGATTAAACAAGCCCGATATCTGCTCATTATTATTCATGTACTGTGCCATGCCCGCCAGGGCATAGCGATCGGTTGTGCCCATGCCCGAGGTTGCATTGGCTATAACGCCCTTATTATTTTTGGGGCTTATGGTAATATTCAGCACTTTATCAGCCTCGCCCTGTCTTACACCCGACAGGCGGGCCTTATCGCCATAATCATCAATGATCTGTATTTTTTCAATAACCTCTGCCGGCAGGTTTTGGGTAGCGGTTTTTAGGTCGCCGTCAAAAAAGTCCTTTCCGTTTACCCGCACCCGGGTGATCGATTTTCCCTGGGTACTTACATTACCGTCCTTATCAACCTCTACGCCGGGCAGTTTTTTAATCACATCTTCTACCACAGAATTTTCGCGCACGGCGTAATCTTTGGCCCTAAACTCAACGGTGTCTTCTTTTACAGTTATGGGCGTAGCGCCCGATACAACTACTTCGTTTAGCACGGTGCGCTGCTCCTGCATTACAAGCGGCTTAAGCGTTACGTTGCTGGATGCGTTATCAAACGAATAGGAGCGGCTAAAGGCTTTAAAGCCCAGGCTGCTGGCGCTTATGGTAAACTGCCTGCTTTTTACGTTTCTGAACTTAAAACTGCCGTTTACATCCGTAAGGGTATTGAGCGAGTCGAGCGGCGAGGTAAGCCTCACGCTGGCAGCGATAACGCTTTGTCCGGTTGAGTCTTTTAAGCTTCCGGCAACTTCGCGGCCGCTTTGAGCCTGCAGGTTTAAAGCCATAAAGGCCAGTACAAGGAAAAAGAAGATATACTTCATGAGTGCATAGTTGGGGTGATAAATAAACATGTTAGACCCCACGCCTGCAAGGGGGTTTAAAACACCGAGAATTAAAAGTTTACGCCCGGCAAACAAAGCAAACCGCAAGCGCCCTGCGCAGGTACCGGCTACGGGTTTATGCCATGCCTAAGCCGGGATGCGGGCGGGGCACATCCCGCCAAAAACATGGGTACATCATGGGTACATCCCGGATACATCATGGCAGGGCTACGTGGCAGGGCCGGGGCCGGGGCGGTCAAAAGCCGGGGCGGGAGCTGCCATGGCGCGGCGCAAAAGCGGGCTTGGGCAGCAGGCCTGTTATTCTCGAGGTCCCCGTATAAAGCAAAAGCCTGCTCCGCGCTGGTTTGCGGGGGGCAGGCTTTTACAGAGCAGGCTTTTGGTTTTAAACAAAGCGCCGCTTAGCTTACTTCTTCCCATATAAGGGCAATATTGACAATGGTTTGCACGGCCAGCTTCATATCCTGCAAAGACACCCACTCCTGCTTGCCATGAAAGGCATGCTCGCCGGCAAATACATTGGGGCAGGGAAGCCCCATAAAAGACAGCCTCGAGCCATCGGTTCCGCCGCGTATGCATTGCAGGCGGGGCGTCATGCCGGCGCGTTCTATAGCCTTTTCGGCTACGGTGGTAAGATATGGATGCCTTTCTATAATGCTTTTCATATTGCGGTACTGCTGCTTTATGTCTATGGTAAAGCCCGAGTTGGGATACTTTTGCATCACCTCGTTGCACACACTGCTTAGCAGCAGGCCGTGCTTTGCCAGCTCCTGGTTATCAAAGTCGCGCAGTATAAAGTCTATGCTTGCTTCTTCTACTGTGCCGCGTATGCCAGTAGGATGTATAAAGCCCTGGCGGCCTTCGGTACTTTCGGGCGAAAGCTTGTCCTTAGGCAGGCTTTGTATAATTTCCGAAGCTATTTTAAGGGCGCTCTCCATATGGCCTTTTGCCAGGCCGGGATGAGCGCTTACGCCTTTTATAGTTATTACTGCTGCATCGGCAGAAAAGGTTTCATTTTCAAAGGTACCTCTTGATTCGCCGTCAATTGTATAGGCATAATTGGCACCTACCTTGGCCAGGTCAACATTGTCTACTCCGCGGCCTATCTCCTCATCGGGCGTAAAGAGTATTTTAATGTCGCCATGAGCAAGCTCGGGGTGGCTTACCAAAAAGGCTGCGGCATCCATTATTTCGGCTACCCCGGCTTTATTATCGGCCCCCAGCAGGGTGGTGCCGCTGGCGGTTATAATGTCGTTGCCAATTTGGTTCAGCAGCTCCGGATGATTGGAAGGACTTAATACCTGGGCAGGATCATCGGGCAATACGAGGTCCTGGCCCTGGTAGTTGGGATGTATAATGGGCTTTACGCCTTTGCCGCTGCAATCGGGCGAGGTGTCCATATGCGAGCAGAAACATATTACAGGTACATCTTTGCTGGTATTTTTGGGTATGGTGGCATATACATAGCCGTGTTCATCAAGCTCGGCATCGTCCAGCCCCAGCTGCTGCAGTTCGGCAACAAGCAGGGTGCCCAGGTTTTTCTGCTTTTCGGTAGAGGGGCTGGTGCCTGAATAAGGGTCAGACTGTGTATCAATGGCTACATACCGGCAAAACCTGTCGAGCACGGTATAGCTGTAACGTTCAAATATTTCCATAATCAGGATCTTAAAACTTCTAATTTAGTAATTGATATATGCTTTAACACACAATATTGATTTTTGATGGGCTTGATTGTGGCAGGAAAGTATTTTACTAGGCACATAAGGAAGATCTGCTTATGTGCCTGGTAATTTTGTATTTTCGCTTTATGTTGCATGAATACATCAATCAAACCCCGGTAGCCAGTTTAATTTTTCTTTTTACGGTTGTTACCAGTATTTATACATTTTATAATCCGGAGTATTACGGAAAATACATGCTTCACCCTTACAGCGTGAGCCGTGGATACAGGGTTTTTTCGGTGATTACCAGCGGCCTGATTCATAAAGACTGGACACACCTGTTCTTCAACATGTTTTCTTTTTATTTCTTTGCGTTTCAGCTGGAGCGTATGATGGGGCACTGGCAGTTTGCGGTGCTATATATTGCCAGCCTGGTGCTGAGCGATCTGAGCACCATTGTAAAGCATAGGGATAACTTTCATTACAACAGCCTGGGCGCCTCGGGGGCAGTATCGGCAGTGGTGTTTAGCTCTATTTTGTTTAACCCGGGCAGCTGGATACTGGTATTTTTTATTCCTATGCCTGCTTATATATTTGGTGTGTTGTTTTTGGTATACAGCGCCTACGCTGCCAGGCAGGACAGCCATATTAACCACGATGCTCACTTTTATGGCGCATTGAGCGGTTTGCTTATTACCATTCTTTTTTATCCGGGTGTTGTTCAGCACTTCTTAAGTCAGTTTTAAGTGTTGTGCCGGCGGGGTCCGGTGAGTAACTTTTAACAGGCTGCCCGTGGCGACCGGGCTGCCTGCCTGAGGCTCAGGATGAACCATATCAAGCATTTCTTTTGTAATTAATTATCAATAACTTGTGTAGGTTATTTTATTAATTGCGCCATGAGGGTACTGCGTGTATTTTTATTGCTTTTTGCTTTTTTGTTTGGAGGCTGCGGCAAGGACACGCTGAACAAGGACTGTGGCTGCCAGGGCAGCTTGGTTTATGAGGCTCAGAATGAAAGGGGCAGCATACAACGCATTAAAAACACAGATGTTTATGTGCTTTTAGTGCGCGACGGTGCTTTGGAAATTTGGTACCATATATGCAATCCGGACTTTGCAGGCCCGGAGACTCTGGATAAGAACAGGCTTACGGAGGTGGTTTTTAGTGGCAGGATACTGTCTTACTGCGATGGCAATGAGGTGCCTGGGCATAAAAAAATAAATTACAACATTGTATTAAGCAAGCTGGCGGTGCAATAAGGCTTATTGGCACTTACAGGAAGCTTAAGGGCTGATCGGGGTCTTTCAGTATTTCAAAAAGGCTGTGTCCCCAGGGTTTCCAAAAGGTTTCGAGTACCTGTGCATAGGTTTTATTTTGCCAGGCGTCGTACACGGGCTTGCTGCCTATACGCAGGTTCATGGGTTCTATATAGGTGGTGCCGTGCGCTTCTATAATGGAATACTCGGGCAAACGGTTAAACAAATAGGCGGAGTAGAAGAACCGGGCGCAAAGCTCTTCAAACTGAATGGGTGTAAGTACCTGCCCGCTTGTTTTTTTGAGTAAGGCGGCATGGTACTGGCTGCTCTCGCCATTGTCCTGAAGGCAGGCTATGATGCCAAAGTCGGCCATGCGGAGCGAAAAAGCAAGGGTATTTATTTCGTCGCGATAAATAAAGGTTTCGGGCTCATTTTGCACGGGGAAAAGGTGGATGGTCCAGGCTTGCAGCCCTTCAAACTCCAGGGGCAGTACAAGCGACTGAAGCATGGCGTGCAGATTGCCAAACTTGTGCATAAGCCCCTGCGAGAAGTTGAGGCTTTCGCCGCTCCTTGCCTGCTGCCTTATGCCGAGCTGTATTTCAAAATAGATCATGCCATATACCTGCCGGGCTATCCATTGAAAAATGCGCAAGGGGCTTAGTTGCTTCAGGGCCGTATATCCGCCGGTAAAAGCGCTTTCGACCTCGTTTTCCAGGGCCTTGAGCGCTTCGAGGGCCCGGGCAGAAACAGGCACCTGTATGTCGGTATAACTTAGTATCTGCTCATCGAGCATTTTAAGGGGCTTCTCGTCAAGCTGGAAGCGGCGGCTTAGCCACGTTGGAAAAACGGGCACCTGCTGTATGGCTGCTTGGCCGGTGAGGAAACAGACTTTCGGATCAAATTCAAACTGCCTGAAGGGATGATACATCATGTTATTGCAGCTGCTTTAGGGTAGAGGTTATCAGATTGATCTGTGCGCTTAGCATGGGCTTTGCCTCGGATGAGGCTGTTTTTAAATGCGTTTGCTTACTTTCTTTTAACTGCTTCAGAAGACCGGCTGTAAAGGTGTGTATGCCTTGCGTCTTATAGGCGAGAGATAGCCGGGTAAATAGCTCGAGCTTTTGCTTTATAACGCCTGTATCGTTTATGCGCGACAGCAGCATGATGTATGCAGGTAGCATGTCTATCTTGTTTTTGGTGCTGGCACTGCTAAAAGCGGCTTCTACAAAGGGGAGCTCGCTTTTTCCGCCCAGGGTATAACCGTATACGTTTACAATGCTTGACTGCAGGTTGGCGGCAGGCTCGAGCTTTTTTGCCAGGTTAAAGCCTTGCTGAGGGTCTAGCATGGACAGGCCCTCCAGGCCGGCGCCCTGCACCCGGGCCGACTTGTTTTCCAATGCTTTTTTGTAAAGTGCCTGGAGGTTTTGATCTTTAACCAGGCTTAGCATTTGCAGTGCCGTGGCTCTTACGGAGGCTTTGGGATCGCTTTCGGCAAGCTGTTTTAACAGGGGCACGGCCTCGGCGCGCACCTGCGGGTTGGCCATATCCAAAGAGGCTATGGCGCTGATCCTTAGCTCGTAGTACTTATCCTTAAGTGCGGCCAGCACTACTTTAAGTGCGTCCTTATCTTGTGCCTGCCTGCCGGCGCTGCTTTCCAGCGCCTCTAGCCTGTCGGCAAACAGGGGCGCGTTGAAATACTGAAAAGTGTATTCGGCCTGGCTCTTGTGGTCGTTCTTGTTTGCCAGCAGCACCTTATCGGCATCTACGTTTATCAGGCTCGGTTTTACGGCTACACTAAAGCTAAAGGTTTCTTCGGCTTTTTTTACCCATAGGGTGTGGCGCTGTTTTTTGCCTCCGGCATAGATGTCTATTGCTATGGGAAGTTCAAAGAGCTTGTCGGGCTGGGTTTGCTTAATGACTACCTGTTGCTGGCGGCTTTGCTCATTCCATACATAGCTTATATCGAGCTCGGGATGGCCGCTGCCATAATACCATTGGTTGAAGAACCAGTTGAGGTCGCGGCCGGATACTTCTTCAAACGCCATGCGAAGCTGGTGTGCCTCGGCGTTTTTAAAGGCGTTGGCGCGGAGGTATTGCCTCAGGCCGGCAAAAAAGGCTTCTTCGCCCAGGTAGGCGCGCAGCATATTTACTATACGTCCGCCTTTCTGGTAGGTTACATAGTCAAACATGTCTTCTTTATCGGCATAATAAAAGCGCACCAGGTTGCGGCTGTGCAGCTTGGGGCCCTTAAGGTAGGCCTGCATGGCTGCGTAGCTGTGGGCGTCGCCGGCATCTTTGCCAAATTTATACTCGCGCCATAGCATTTCGCTGAAGTCGGCAAGCGACTCGTTGACGGTGAGGTTGCTCCAGCTTTCGGCAGTTACATAATCGCCAAACCAGTGGTGAAAAAGCTCATGAGCTATTACATCCTCGGCGGGAGACTCTTCAGGGTCTTCGCTTACGGTGTTTTGCACAAACGCACCGTGCACCGTGGCGGTGGTGTTTTCCATAGCTCCGCTTACATAGTCGCGCACGACGATCTGGGCATATTTATTCCATGGGTAATCTACTCCAAGCTTTTTTGAAAAGAACTCAAGCATCTCAGGGGTATTGCCAAATATTTGTTTGGCAAAAGGTGCGTACTGCGGCTCGAGGTAATAGCTTACTTCTTTACCGCGCCAGGTGTCCTTATAGATCTTGAAATCGCCAACGGCCATCATAAATAAATAGGGCGAGTGAGGCTGATCCATCTTCCAGGTATCGGTGCGGGTATTGTCGGTATTGTTTTTTTGCGATACCAGCCTGCCGTTAGACAGGGTAACGTACTTGGAGGATACCGTCATGCTGATCTCGGAGGTGGTTTTTTGATTGGGCCTGTCGATGGTGGGAAACCATACCGAGGAGGCTTCGGTTTCGCCCTGGGTCCATATTTGTACCGGTTTGTTCTTGTCTTTTCCGTCGGGATTGATAAAATAAAGCCCTTTGTCGCTGGTAATGGCCTTGCTGCCGCCTGCCTTTAGTTCATCGGGCTTTGATACATAATCTATAAACAGGGTATAGCTTTGGGCAGCGGTATAGGTTTTGTCGAGCTTTATGCGCAGACTTTTGGAGTCGTAGGTATAGTTAAGCGGCTTTTGCTGACTGCCGTTTAGCATTGCTACGGCCTTTATGTCCATGCCCTTGGCATCGAGCGTTAAGGAGTCGGTGGGGTAAAAATTGGGCTTGAGGCTTATCCATGCTTTTCCATAGAGATAGCGCTTTGCGTAGTCGAAACGTACATCCAGCCGGGTATGGATCAGGTTGTTTATCCGGGCGGGGGTTTCCTGATAGGTCAGTGCCGGGCTTTCAAACCGCGCATGCTGGCTGTGCAGGGGCAAACACAGGCTTATGGCGCCTGCCGTAAGCAGTGCGCTAAAAAGGATTTTGTTCATACGTATGGTATAATGCTAGTTGGCTTTTTTGTACGCGGCCGCATTGAGTGCCGCAGGAGACCAGTGATTAAGGAATTCGAGTACTTTTTTCGGACTGTGGGCGCCGGCTTCTTCTAAGTATGCGCTGTTTTGGGTGTGCAGGCGCCGGCCTTTGGCATCAAGGATTACAAATACAGGAAAGCCGAAGCGCTGCGGATAGTCTAAAGATGCCAGTACTTCTTCGTTTTTATTTTCTTTGCTGTAATTTACATGTACAGGAACGTAGGCCGATTGCAGGGCCCGGCGCAGCGTATCGTTTTGAGTTACCAGGGTGTTAAAGCGCAGGCACCATACGCACCAGTTGCCTCCTATTTGTAAAAATACATGCTTGCCTTCTTTTGCTGCACGCCGGGTGGCGGCTTCAATATCGGCCTTTGCATTGGCCGATGGCTTGTAAATTTTGGGTGCGTTTTGGGCATATACACCGCTGATAAATGTCAGCACGATCAGTGTAATTAAGCTTTTTTTCTTCATGGGTCTGATTTACTGTTGCCTGTACAAAGGTAGAGAACAGAACTAGTAATTAAATATGTTAAAAAAAAGCTTTTGCCTTTAAACTATTTGTCTTTTTTATCATCTATCATTAAAAGCATACGCTATGAAAGGATTAGTTTTTACTTTTCTGTTTATTTTATCGCTGAGCAGCCTTGGCTTTGCTCAGTCGGCCAGGGGCAAAGGCAGCATGACTGCCGAACAAAGGGCCCGCCAGTCTACGGAGGTTTTGACCAAACAGCTTAACCTTACCGAACAGCAAACAAGCGAGCTGTATAAGCTTCAGCTTGAACACGCTCAGAAAATGGATATTATCCGTTCGCAGAGAACGCAGGGGCAGCCGGTCAACAGCAAAGAGCGCACAGCTCTTATTATTGAGCATGATGCCCGCCTGAATAAACTGCTGACTGCCGATCAGCAAAAACAGTACGCTGATTATCGCCGGCAGCAAATGGAGCGCATGCGCGCTAAAACGGGTGCCGGTAGAAAAGGCGCCAGGGCCGCAGATACGCTTAAATAAATTGAATTTAGTTTTTTAGATATAGTTTTTATTGGTTGTTAGTGATTGGTTTGTTTGATGGCAGCTACCCCCGGTGGGTAGCTGCTTTTTTTTTGCACTTATGTGTACCTTAGGGTGTTTCTAAGCATATGGAATTATTAAGAAAGTATAACGAGGAGTTTGAGAAAGCGTTAAGCGGCCTGACTGACAGTCAGCGCGAGGCGGTAGAACATATAGAGGGCCCTGTACTGGTTATTGCGGGTCCGGGCACGGGCAAAACGCAGATACTGGCGGCCCGCATAGGGAGTATTTTGAAGAATACGGACACTCAGCCTCATAATATCCTTTGCCTTACCTATACAGATGCGGGTACGGTGGCTATGCGCAAACGCTTGTTCAGCTTTATCGGCCCGGAGGCTTACAGGGTAAATATTTATACGTTCCATGCTTTTTGCAATACGATTATACAGGAAAACCTGGAGTACTTTGGCAAGCTGCAGCTCGATCCTATTTCAGACCTGGAGCGCATTGAGCTAATGCACCGGCTTATAGACAGCTTTGGCCCTGATCATCCGCTGAAGCGTTTCAGGGGCGAGGTATACTATGAGAGCGACCGTCTGCAGGAGCTTTTTTCAACCATGAAAAGGGAGGACTGGACTGCCGGTTATGTGGCTGAGAAGATTGACCGCTATCTGGATGACATTAAATGCTGCGAGCCGGAGACGGCTTATTATAAAAAGTTTAAATACAAGGGCGATAAAAGGCGCCAGGCGGGATCGCTGAAGCCTTGCTTTGACGAGGAATGCGAAAAGATGAATAAGCTTAGGGCCGCTGCTAATGAATTTCCAGAGTACCGCAGACTGATGGCCGAATCTAACCGCTATGATTATGATGATATGATTTTGTGGGTGCTGGATGCGTTTAGAAAAGATGAAAACTTTTTGCTTAACTATCAGGAACGCTATCAGTATGTGCTGGTGGATGAGTATCAGGATACCAGCGGCTCGCAAAATGAATTGCTCCGCCTGCTTATGAGCTACTGGGAGGTGCCGAATATCTTTGTAGTGGGCGATGACGACCAGTCTATATACCGCTTTCAGGGTGCCAACGTTGCCAATATCAGGGAGTATGATGAGCGTTATAAGGATATGCTGCACCGGGTGATGCTGAAAGATAATTTCAGGTCGACTCAGCATATACTGGATGCCTCTCGTTTTCTTATTGGCCATAATAAGGAACGTATTGAACTGCCCGGCCTGAGCAAGCATTTGCTTGCCCGTAAGCCTGAGTATGCGCAAAGCCTGGTAAAACCTTCTCTCAGGGCTTACCACAATCAGTTTCATGAGTTTGCTGCGATTACGAGCGACGTTTATGAGCTCATTCAAAAAGGCGAAAAACCTCAGGACATTGCGGTGATTTATAAGGAGCATGCCGTGGGACAGGAACTTTCGCGCTATTTTCGGCTTAAAGGGATACCGGTACATGCAAAGCGCAAAGTGAATGCGCTCAAAGATCCTTTTGGCGAAAAGCTGATCAATATTCTGCGCTACCTGGCCATGGAAACGACTTCGCCTTTTAGCGGTGAAGAGTTGTTGTTTAAACTGATGCATTATGATTTTTACAGCATAAGTCCAATGGATGTAGCCCGCATCAGCGTAGAGGTCAGGCGTCATAACAGGTCGGGCAATGCTGCTAAAACTACCATGAGGGAGCTTATTCACTCCATTGCTCTCAAACAGGAAGGCACTTTGTTTGAAACAGAAAGCAGCCGGCAGATTAAACGGCTGAGCGATGACCTGGAGTTCTGGATCATGGAGTCGCATAACTTAACTCTGCAGGCTTTGTTTGAAAAAGTTGTTGTAAGAGGGGGTATCCTGGCTTACTGCATGCGTTCGCCCGAAAAGATGTGGCTCATGGAGCTTATTACCGCTCTTTTCGACTTCATTAAGGAAGAAAGCCGCCGCAATCCGGATTTGAGCTTGCAGCAGCTTATTGAAATTATCGATCAAATGGATGCCAATAAGCTGTCGGTAGATGTGCATCATACCATTTTTAATCAGGAAGGGGTGGAGTTTGTTACCTGCCACGGCTCTAAGGGGCTGGAGTATAAGCACGTATACCTGGTGGGTTGCACAAGCAGCAAATGGGAAAACAAACGGAAGTTTAATGGTACTTACGGCCTGCCCGATACACTCGTGTCTGCCAGGGTGGACGCTGCTGCAAATGAAAAGGCTCGCGATTTGGAAGAGCTCAGGCGCTTATTCTATGTGGCCATGACCCGCGCAAAAGAACATCTTCATATTTCTTACCCTATGGCCGACAGTAAGGGTAAGCCGGAGGAACATACCGTGTTCATAGGCGAAATACTTTCTACAACCGATTTGGAAGTTAAGGAACAAACCCCTGGCATAGCTTTCCCCGAGCAGGTTTTGACGGACTTCTTTACACTTCAGTTTTCTGAGGATGAGCGACTTCCACTGGAAATGGTGGACAGGCAGTATGTAGCTATGCTTTTGCAGGATTATACTCTAAGCATCACTCATCTTAATAATTATCTTGACTGCCCGGTTAAATTCTATTTTCAGAACCTTATCCAGGTACCTGCCGGAAAGAGTGAAACGATGACCTTTGGCTCGGCTGTACACTATGCGCTGGACAAACTGTTCAGGTCTATGAAGGAAAACGACCAGGTTTTTCCTGACTCTCAGCAACTACTTGCCGACTTTAAATCGTATATGAACCGCAATAGAGAAGCGTTTACAGCCGAACAATTTAAACGGCGCATTCAATATGGCGAGAAGATTCTACCTGGCTTTTATAATAAATATATCGATGAGTGGGAAAAGGCTACGGTTACGGAGTATTCAGTTAATACTATTGAAATAGAGGGAGTTCCTGTAAAAGGACAGCTTGATAAAATCGAGTTTAAGACCGAGGGTGTGAACGTTGTTGACTATAAAACAGGAAACCCTGAATATGCTGCCGGTAAGTTCCTTGCTCCCTCAGATAAATGCCCTCAGGGTGGAGATTACTGGCGGCAGGGTATTTTCTACAAATTACTGCTCGAAAATGATCGCACCAAAAACTGGAAAGTGCTGAACGTGCGGTTCGAGTTTGTAGAGCCTCTAAAGGGTGAATTTATCCATCAAAATGTACCTGCCTTGCCCGAGCATGTCGAGCTGGTGAGGCAGCAGATAAGGGATACGTACAGGTCAATCATGAATCAGGAATTTGATGGCTGCGGAAAAAAGGATTGCGAATGGTGTAACTTTGTGAAGAGCAACTTTAGCCGTGTGCCACAACTAGGTGAAATTGAGCTATAAGCTTTTTAAAGAGCTTGTGGAATGCTTGTATTTCATTGGCTGCTAACGTATATTTGCGGTCCAAACATTTAACCAAAATGAGAGAAATACAATTCAGAGAAGCACTTCGGGAAGCCCTGAGCGAAGAAATGCGCAAGGACGAAAAGATTTTCCTGATGGGCGAAGAAGTAGCGGAGTATAACGGGGCTTATAAGGTAAGCCAGGGCATGCTTGCTGAATTCGGGGCAAAAAGAGTTATAGACACTCCTATCTCAGAGCTGGGCTTTGCCGGTATAGGCACCGGAGCCGCTATGAATGGCCTGAAGCCCATTATAGAATTCATGACTTTTAACTTTTCGCTTGTAGCGATTGATCAAATCATAAACGGAGCAGCCAAGATACTTTCTATGAGTGGTGGTCAGTTTCCTGTGCCGATTGTATTTCGTGGCCCAACCGGTAATGCAGGTCAACTGGGAGCTACTCACTCTCAAAATTTTGAAAACTGGTATGCAAACTGTCCTGGCCTTAAAGTGGTGGTTCCGGCTAACCCTTATGATGCTAAAGGCTTATTAAAACAGTCAATAATTGACCCGGATCCTGTGATCTTCATGGAATCTGAGCTCATGTACGGCGACAAAGGCGCTGTTCCTGAAGAGGAATACTATCTTGAAATAGGAAAAGCACATGTGGAGAAAGAAGGCAGTGATGTAACAATAGTTACTTTTGGAAAAATGCTTCCTCGCGTAGTTACTCCTGCCGTTGAAGAGCTTACCAAAGAGGGCATAAACGTGGAGGTAATTAACCTTCGCTCGGTAAGACCTATTGATTATGACTGCGTGATCAACTCTGTTAAAAAAACAAACCGACTTGTTGTTGTGGAAGAAGCATGGCCTCTGGCTTCCATTTCAGCCGAAATTGCTTATAAAGTACAAAGCGAAGCATTTGACTATCTGGATGCTCCTGTATTAAGAATAGTATGTGCGGACGTACCTCTTCCATACTCTCCGGTATTAATTAAGGAAGCGCTTCCAAACGCTGAGAAGGTTATTAAGGCGGTAAAAGATGTTATGTACATAAACAAGTAATTGTATCTATAGAGGTGCCGGCTCTAATACGAGGGCACTGAAAAACTCTACATAAAAAGAGGGCTTATGAAGATAGAAATTCATAAGCCCTCTTTTTATGATTACTCAAACACATTTTTTTGAAGACCTTAGAAAAAACGATTCTTGGAGCGTTAAAGGAATGTTACCCCCCATTTTAAATACCGCAGTTTTTCTAGACGGCTTTTTTAGTGACCTCTTTATTGCTTTGGAACCTTTAGTTTTTTTAAGCCTTTAGGTCAGGAACTGCTAATGACAGAATTTAAGGCTCATTCTTTTTCTCTTTCTTCTGCTTCATGCTTTCCAGTAAGCTTACTTACTATGATACCGAAGAGTACTACCGTATAGAACTGTCCGGCTATGCCCAGTATGGAAACGATTAACTTGGTTTGAGCAGTAGAGGGGGCAATGTCACCGTAGCCAACACTAGCCATCGTAATACTGCAAAAGTAGACCAGGTCCATAAACACGCTCGCCTGATCTGAGCCGTTCAAGCCCTCAAACGAAGACTTGTCTGCAATAAAGCAGTATTGCAGCAAAAAAACAGATACCTCAAGTACAAGGAAATACCCACATGCGGCTGCTGATATTAAATCAGTATTTATATATCCGGGTTTAATGAGGAAACGTAGTACTTCAAGGAATATAAAGAGAAAGAAGAATATGTAGACAATATTGAGTATTTGAAAATATGGCGGAAAGCTGCCAAAGCTGTGCATACCGATTGGCAGTAAGATAACGATGAGCAAAAGCCCGTTCTTAAGTATCTTCTTCCATCGCTCTTTCTTTATGAAGATACCCATACTCGCAATCCCCGTCATGATCATTGTGCAGGGAATTATAATAGTGCTATATAGCTCTTCATCGCGCACAAAAATGCCACTATACAAGTGCAACCAAAGAGCGCCCAGAAAGAGTTCATATTTTCGTGAGTGCAGAAAAGCGAAGAATTTCATCATACGTATATAGCTCTACTACACTCAAAAGCCTGATAAGGTGTGCGCTTTCAGAAAAAAACAGAACGTTTTGTTGAAAGAAAAGCGACATCTCTTCAAGGTTCTTTCGTTGGGCCTACGTATCTGTTCCCGTAAGTTACGGATAATCGGGGTTTTTGTACATAAAAAAAAAGCATTCAAATGAATGCCTTCCTGATAGTTAAGATATATCTTATCGGAATTTACATATCCAGACTGATTTGTCTTTTGATACTTTCTTCAAGAGAGATAAAAGTTTCAGTACGCTGAATGCCTTCAATAGGCTGTATTTGTTGATTAAGTACCTGACGAAGATGGTTTGTATCGCGGCAAATAAGCTTTGCAAACATGCTCCAGGCTCCGGTAGTATAATGTAGTTCAACTATTTCTTTTACTTGTTCAAGTGCATCAACGGCATTTTTATAGGTCGATCCCTTCTCAAGGTAAATACCTAAGTAGGCACAAACATCGTATCCTATCTTTTGCGCATCAATAATCAAATTAGAACCTTTGATGATACCCATTTCCTGCATCTTTTTCATTCGCACATGTATAGTTCCCCCCGATACAATCAACTTTTTAGCAATTTCAGTATAAGGAGTAGTTGCGTCCTCCATGAGCATAGATAGGATTTGTATATCTAAACCATCAATTTCTAAATTTGTCATCTTTTTTTCGGCCTTTTTTTTTGAATATATTAAAATACATACGAAGTAAGTAAAAATTTAATAATATTTAAAATATTTCCTTATGCTATTTGTAATTAGTCTTAAAGTCCTTATATTTGCATCAACAAACCGGTACAAGTTTTGTTAGAGAATAACAAGTGTAGGGAGATGAGAAATGATAAGCATCTCCAGCCATGGTGGCAGAGCTAGACACAATAAGCTCCTATAAGGTTCGACTCCTTCCCCTACAGCTCCTTTCGTTTAATTTAGGTTTATAATTGGTTAGTTTGAGCATCCGCCCATCGGATGCTTATTTTTTTAAAGAATTTGAGGTCATCGAATATACTAACAAATGTCCTATTGTTATGTATCAAATTTGATTCACTGTCTTTTTAAGGGTACATATGCTGCTACCTTTCTTTTTAAAAGCGATGTTTTTATGCGGCTCAACGATTCGGGCGTAACACCCAGATAAGATGCGATTTGCAATTGAGGTACACGCTGAATGATTGAAGGATATCGTTGTACGAATTGAAGATATCTCTCTTCTGCACTACTGGTGGCTGATGAATAAAACCGCTGTTCAAGTACTGCATATGCTCGCTGAAACATTAATCTGAAAACACGCTCTAGCTTTGGAATCAGCTTGTAAAGCTCTTCTTTATCCTGCTGTTTAATTAGCATAAGATGTGTTGTCTCAATTGCCTCAATAAAAAGCTGGGCTGGTGACCGGAAGTTGTAACTGTTTATATCGCTTATCCACCAATCCTCGATTGCAAACTGCACAATAGACTCGTTACCCTCTTCGTCTATATAATACTTTTTTAAACACCCCTTAACAATGAAAGCTTCAAACCGGCAAACCTCTCCCTGCATAAGAAGAAATTCTTTCTTGTTTACCGTTTGACGCTGCAAAAAGGAATGCATAGTGTTTAATTCCTGCGACGTGAAAGGAGCGATATCGAGCATGTACTTGTCAAAGCGATCGAACATGCTTAAATATAAGCACTTATAGGAATACTGCAATAACAAAAAAAGCCGCATGCAAAAGTTTGCATACGGCTTCTTACAACTTAAAAGCTATTAAGACTGTTTAACAAGCTGGATTTCACATACAATCCTAATGTCGTCGCTTACTACTATGGTACCTGCCTCGGTCACTGCGCTCCATGTGAGCCCAAACTCTTTCCGGCTTATCTTTCCACTTACTTCAAAGCCAGCCTTCGTTTGCCCGTATCCATCTGTAACTATTCCACCAAACGTAGCTGACAAGCTAATTGGTTTTGTAACTCCTTTAATAGTCAGATTACCCTTTAACTGATCGTTTGCTAAAGAAGTTCCTTCAAAGATTATGTCCGGATAATGCTCGGCATCGAAGAAGTCCGGACTTTTTAGGTGATCATCCCGCTGCTGGTTATTCGTCGTGAGATAATTTACATCTCCTTTAAAAAGAATACTTGCAGGGTTGGTAAAATCGTCCCCTTCGGTTTCCACTGTAAGCTGATATTGTTCTAAGCTACCGGTTACAGTAGTGATCATTAAATGCTTTACCTTGAATTGCACTTCACTGTGTGAAGTATCGACTGCCCATTGTGTTTTCATATGTTTTTACAGATTAATTATTTCCTGAAACAAAGGTAAAGGGAGCTATTTTGCCATACATTGATCTATGTTAATAAACACGAAAGACAATAAAAGCTGCAAAAGAACGTATAGTAGTATATAGAATCAAAAGAAAGAGCTGTTTCTGGTAAAGAAACAGCTCAGTTGTCGTTTAATTTAAATGTATAGGATTAGCGGTTAGTGCTTAAATCAAATATATCTTTATTATATAGATATTCATAATTTCTTAACACAAATATTACATTTGTCCTAATCATCTTCCTCAACCTCTTCCTGATAAGGCTCTACGCCCAGAATTTTAAAACTTTGCACACCTCCAGGCATCTCCCATTGCACGGTATCTCCTGTGCGATAACCGAGCAAAGCGATGCCAATAGGAGCAAATACAGAAAGTTTATTCTTTCGCATATTGGCCTCGTTGGGCAAAACCAGTCTAAATGAATATACTTGACCAGTTTTAACGTTTTCTATCTTAGCTACTGAATTTAGAGAAACCACATCAGCGGGAAGATCTTTATCGGCATACACTTTCGCATTCTTTAGCTCTTCGCGCAGTTTGTTCTTATTAAAATCCGACATATTGCTCCCACTCTTGTCGAGGTGAACTTTAAGTAAGTCGAAATCTGATTTAGAAATAGTTAATGAAGCTGTTTCCATAATAATACCATTAGTTTTAAGATTAATAAATAATGTATAGTGGTAAGCAATACCACCAGAAGAAGCCTGTAAGTACAGCCCCTCAGATTAAAGTAGTATAAGTATCTGCGGGGCTCTTGTGTGAAACTCAGTGCGTTTTATGTGGCACGAAGAGGTGCCTACAGGACAAAAAGCAGAATATGGGAAATAAGGATTACATCCGGGCCGCATTTCATGCATCGTAGCCGGAAAAACCACATCAATTATAGAGGCAACATATCCCATTAATACAAATAAGCGTTCTTTATTTTACAAAAGCAAGTGAATTGCTGCAAGAATAAGTTATTTAGCACCCTTCATAGGATAACCGGCATCCATCCAGTCTGTTTTTACATTAACAGGCAAATTAAGAAGCCTGGCGTTTGTAAAGCCCATACTTTTAACCAGCTTGTGTGCCGGCCTTATATTTGGACATCTGTCAAACGGACAGCAGCCGCAATAATAAACAATAGCCGCGTCTTTTGGCAAAGAAGAAAGCTCTTTCTTAAAGCGTTCCAAGCCCTCCTGCTCGCTGGAAGGGCCAATGTTCTTAGCTCCTTTAATGTCTTCTACAACGCCTATATTATAAATATGAATTTTGGAACCGCCCTTTTCTTCAAGCATCTGCGCAAGCTTAGCTGGTGCTATCAATTCTTTATCAGCAAAGGCTTCCTTACTTGAGGAGAACGCCTTAACTTCGGGAAAGCTCTGCGCATGAGCCGTGCCCAAAACCAATGCAAAAAATGACAAGGCACTTAAGATACTTTTTATCTTACTCATAGGATTCTGACTTTCGAGTTTAAATCACCTTCAACTCATATATAGAAATTATATTGTGCAAAGCACCTATAAACAACAGGCCAGCGCAAAGCCAGCCTGTCTGTAAATATAAGAATGAATATTAACCTAAACACATTAGATTATAAGCATCCATTGAAATTACAACTAATTAAAGCTCACTTGTACGTCACTTCGACCATAACAGGAAAGTGATCAGACGGAAACTTACCACGATAACTATCCGTCAGGATACCATACTTCTTCACCTTAAACGGCTTCGATAAGAATATATGATCAATACGGCTTTCAGAATCAGAGCTAATGTTGAATCCATTAAACGTGCCGTTTTCAGCATACCTGATTTCAGCCATATCATAGGCATCTCTCACCTTCCCGCCTTTTGCCAGAGACAAATAACTGTCGCTGTTTTGATCCGTATTAAAGTCACCGGTGATAATCATGGGTTTGCCGCGGCCCAGCTCATCCGCCTTTCTGATAATAAGCTTGGTACTTTCTACGCGCGCTCTAACACCTATATGGTCAAAATGGTTATTAAATACTAAAAACTCAAAGCCTGTCTTTTTATCTTTAAACAAGCCCCATGTACAAATACGAGGCAGAGCGGCATCCCAGCCTTTGTTAGGCCTGTCAGTTACTTCCGACAGCCAAAAAGTGCCGTCCTTTACTACCGAGAACCTGTCGGTACGGTAAAATATCGCCGAATGCTCCCCTTTTTCTTTTCCATCATCGCGCCCAACTCCTATATAACCATATTCAGGCAGCTTTCCTTTTACATCCTCTAGCTGATGCTTAAAGCCTTCCTGAGTTCCAAAAATATCGAATCCATGAAAACGGATAAGCTGAGTGAGAGATGCATACCTGTTTTTCCACTGGTTTATGCCATCGGTGGGAGTGTCCAGTCTTAAATTATAGGTTGCCACATTCATTTTTTGTGCAAACGCAGGAGCAAATAAAAGGCTGAACAATACAGCCACAAGTACTTTAATTTTCATGAACTTAAGTTACGAATCAATTTTCGCTTTGAGAAAAACATATTGGTCTATTTAATGATCCCAAAACAAGCAAAAAAACCGCAGTTGAATAAACAGCTTTCACAACCTGTACTCATATACTTGCTTAAAACCTTTCGACCTCAATCAAGCTGAATACATAACATTCTTTAGAGCCGAACAACGTTCCGGCTCTAAAGAATGTTATCTACTTCCAATTAGGATTCTGAACCAGGTTCGGATTAAGCTTTATTTCCTGAGAAGGAATAGGAAAAAGATAGTCTTTAGATTCGTCAAACTGCTTTTGAATATGTGGATTCACTAAAACATTACCGCCCTGCTCCCCATTTTCCAAGACCACTTCATCGCCAAGCTTTAGTAATTGCAGGCCGGGAGTTTTAGGCTTTGCACCTTTGTATATCTGAACATCAGGCTTTTTATCACCATCCAGATCATACAAGCCCAAACCCGGAAAAAACATACCTTTAAACGGACGCTTAAGCAAATTACCTTCTTTCCAGCGCATCAGGTCGTCCCAACGAAAAGACTCCATAACGAGCTCGATACGACGCTCCCTTCTTACTTCCAGTATAACACCTTTATAATCAGACTTCTCCACATTCGGATATTGCTTTTCCAAATACGGATCAGGCTCTTTGTTTGCCGCCATCATATTCATGTTTGGCATATCAACACGCTCCCGAAGGCGATTTACCGAAAGGTCAAGGTCTGTCTGTTTCAACTGACCCAGCTCAGCCAATGCTTCGGCATAGTTCAAAAGCACCTCTGCAAGCCTGAAGACAGGCATATCATTAATAGAACTTTGGTTAGAGTCATATTTCACATTGCCCACAAACTTAATGATTTGGTACCCTGTAACGGAATTACCAAACTGAGGAACTTCAACACTAGTGCCTCCGATTCTTTTATACCCAGGGGTGCGGACTGTCTGAGAGAGCCGGGGGTCTCTATTAATAACCTCCTCAGCAAACTGCATATGTTGATAACCGGGCTTGTCTGTAAACCGCGTGCCATCGGCCATAAGATAGGAATCGACAAGATCCTTATTCAAGCCCGGCTTTCCATAAGATGCTGTTATTGTATAATAATTAACATTATGCCTTACTGCAAGCGCATCATTAAACCTCCTGGCCAGAACGACCTCCTGATCGATAGCATTTTCTGATGCAAAAAGTTCCAAATATGCCTTTTCTTTCGAGCTTTTGTAAATAGAATAAGGGCCTTTAGTAATCAGCTCCCTGGAAGCATTGGCCGACTCTTTCAAAAAATCCTCTGCGCCGGGCAAACTATACTCTTTATGGTATTTTCGAAAAGTACCTTCATACAGCCCAATTCTTGATTTTAGCGCCAGTGCAGTCCACTTAGTTACCTGCTCTACATTTTTAACCGACGGGAGATTAGCAATAGCATAATTAACATCTGCCAGGACCGAGTCCATAACCAGTGTACGAGGATCTCTTGGCCTTTTTAAAGCAAGGGTATCCATATAATCTATTGTTGCCGAATACCATGGAACGTCACCAAACCGCTGAACCTTATCGAAATAAAAATAAGCTCTGAAAAACCTGGCAACTGCAGCATAGCGGGCGGCCTTTGCCTCTGGTACAGACCGGTTATAATTACCCAGAAAGTAATTAATATTACGCAAATCACCCCAGTTCCAACCACCACCGGTATTTGGTATGGTTCTTTTTCCTGTTAACAAATCAGGCGGAGACTGTTTAATGATGTTATCTACATCTTCGTTATACACGCCCTCTGCTGAAGGAAAAGCATTATAGAAAGAGTTACAATAGAGAGCCAGGTCCTTTTCTGTGCGGAAGAACGACTCAGGAGCTATCTGAGATTCGGGCTGCTTGTCAAGAAAGTCTTCGCAGGATACCATTATACCCCAACAAAGAACCAAAGCAGCCATATAGTATTTATTCATGATTTTCTGTAATTACAATTATTAAAACGTTACGTCGAGGCCAAAAGAGAATGTTTTAGAGAACGGATAAACCCGGCCGTTAACCTCGGAAGATGCCTGTTCAGGATCTATATAATCGGAGCGGAGCTTAGTAGCAGTAAATATATTTTCGCCACTTAAATAAATACGAGCTCTGCTCACTTTTGCTTTACTAAGCAAAGAAGCAGGGATAGAATAGCCTACATTTAAACTCTTCAATCTTAAATAAGCAAGATTTTGCAAATACCTGTCATTCTTTACATTCAATGAACCTCCGCCATTTAACGCAATGTATCCTCTCAGGAGCGGAAAGTACGCATCCGGATTTTCGGGAGTCCATACATCATCATTGAAGTTGCGGGGAACAAACGAGAAGTAAGGCCTGGAATAGGGCCCCCAGAATTTATCGGCATTATTTCCGGGGTACCAATCCTGCCGCCCTATTCCCTGAAAGAAAGCAGAAATATCAAAGTTTGCCCAGCTTGCACCAACGTTAAAATTAAAATTATAGCGAGGGAGTTCATTGCCAATAACTTCAAGATCGCCATGGTCATCCAAAGTGTTTTTACCATCATTAATAATAGCATTTCCATCCATATCTTTAAACTTCATATCGCCGCCCTTAAGCTGCGACCACTCTCCCGGCGCTCCTAAACGCTGCTTATTTACATAATCCTGATTTACCTTCCAGGCTTTTGCTTCTTCATCAGATGCAAATAAGCCCTCCACCCGGTATCCCCATATCTGTCCCAGCTGCTGCCCTACATAATAATTACTTAATAGCAGATTGGGATTGTCAAAACGCGTGATCTTTGCTTTTGAATCTGCAAGTCCAAGTCCTATATTATAAGATAAAGGCCTGCCGGCTACCACTATACGATCCTGCCACGCTATAGCAGTTTCCCATCCTATGTTTCTCAGGTCGCCTGCGTTCTCTTTAGGAGCAGATGCTCCCAGTACGCCGGGAAGTGTTTTGCCGGCAATAAGCATATCCAATGTATTACGCACATACCAGTCGAATGTAGCGCTCAGCCGTTGCTTAAAAAAGGCAGCATCAAGGCCCACATTGGTAGTTGTAGCCCTCTCCCATGTAAGGTTAGGTGATATGGGAGCCGGAACTGAAAAATACTCCGCCTTTTTGCTGTCCATAATCCAATTTGAAGTGCCGCGTGCCAGTAACGGAATGTAGCCATATACCGATGCCTCTTTCTGATTTCCAAGAGAACCATGAGAAGCTCTGATCTTAAACTCGCTGAATAAAGGCTTTAAATTGCTGAAAAAGTCTTCCTGACTTATTCTCCATCCAACCGACACCGAAGGAAAAAAGCCAAACCGCTGACCTTTAGGAAAACGCGACGATCCGTCATATCGGCCATTTAACTCCAACAGGTACTTACCATCAAAATCATAATTAAATCTGCCAAAAATTCCCATAAGTGCCCAGGTATTGGCGTTTCCGCTCACGGTCATATCGCCCGAGCCTAATGTAAGGTCATTAAGGTCTTCAGACAGGAGATCGTTCCTGCGGGAATACCAGCGTTTGTAACTTTCTGATTCCTGATTATAACCTGCAGTAAACTTAAGATTATGCTTATCTAAGCTCTTCTGATAATCCGCATATAAATTCAAAGTATGGTAGTGTTTAGCATAATTGGTTTCTTCAAGAAAATCAACCCCCTGATAAGATATTACGCCCGGATAAACAGACCATGGAAACTGTGTTTTCCGGTTCCAATAGTTACTTGGCTGATAGTTATAATTATAATTACCGGTAAACTGCAAACCTTTGGCTATGCTGAAAATCGCTTCAAAGTTATTTGCAAACTCGTTGGTTGTTTCTGCACCTTTAGACTTGCCATGTAACAGATCGGCAAAAACGCCGTCGCCCACCGTGTAGTTATTAAGTTCGGTACGGTAGGTGGCAGTACCATCCGGATTAACGGGGACGTAACTAGGCAGTGCATGGACTGTTGTCGAAACGAAGTTCTGATTACCGTTCTTACCATTCTGAAAACCAGGATAATTGTACGTATTATAATTAAACTGAGTGTTATTGCTGACTTTCAGCCATTTGGTAACAGCAGATGAGAGCTTGGTCCTCAAATTATAGCCCTTATATTTATCCTGATTAATACGCATCAGACCATTTTTTTCAAACATGCGGCCGGATAAAAGAAAATTAAATTTATCGGTTCCTCCCATAAAGCTTATAGAGTGCTCCATTGACGTTTGAGTTTTTCTGAACATCTCATTCCACCAGTCGGTACTACCATAATAGATGTACATATCCTTACCTTTCCGGTTATCAATTACCACACTTGGCAGCGACTTGTCAGTCTTGCGCTTTAGAAGTTCTTCATAATCCTTATCCGTATAGCCGGTATATGTTTTACCTGTTGCCCGTTTAAACGCTTCATCGTTCAGCACAGCTGCATCATATCCATCAGTCATAAAATCTGTACTCACCGTATTGCCGGACCACCCGAAGTTATTGCTATAATTTATCCGTATTTTTCCATCCCGTGCAGCTTTTGTTGTGATAAGCATAACGCCAAAAGCACCTCTCGAACCGTATATCGCCGCTGCAGCTGCATCTTTTAATACAGATATAGTCTCGACATCACGAGGGTTAATTGTATTTAAATCGCCGGGTACCCCGTCAATAAGGATCAAAGGCTCTGCCTTCGAGCTGTTTATAGAGGCATATCCTCTTATATTTACCGACCCTGTAGCGCCGGGCCGGCCGTTACCAAAGGTAACATTCACGTTAGGCATAGTTCCCTGAATTGCCTGCGATATGTTTGCAATAGGCCTGTCCTGGATATCCTTCGAAGAAATCTGAGATACCGCACCTGTAAGGTTCACCTTTTTTTGCGTTCCATAACCTACCACAACCACTTCGTCAAGAGCCGCATTGTCAGAGAACAGCTTTATATTAAGAGTAGACGTTTCGCCGGCTTTTACTGTTACCTTTTGCAGCCGCTCTGTTTTGAAAGATATAAAACTAATTTCAACCGTGTATGCTCCGGCAGGTGCATCAATGCGGTACTCTCCGTTAAGGCCGGTTTGAACAGCCCGCTCAAGTTCTTTGAGCCTCACACTTGCTCCCGGCAAAGCAAGTCCTTTGTCGTCCACAACCTTACCTTTTAAAACACCCTTAGCCTGCACATTCCTTGTCTCAGCAACGGCTGTTGCAGGGTGCAAATTTTTGGCCGCAAGGGGGAAGCCCGATAAAATAAATGAAATAAGAAAACAGGATTTAACAAATAAATGCTGTCGTTTAGTAACATGTCTAATCATAGTACACTCTTTAATAAGCTTTAGGCTTCGAACACATCTTTTGCCTTTCGAGCGCCAAAGCTATCTGCCCCATGTTAGCTCAATGGTACCTCTGTATTAAATAACCGTTAATTGATGCAGCTGCCCGCAAGCAGTACAGCCAGGGCTAAAGCGGGAGGAGCTCCGGGCCGGCAGGGTGCTTGCTGCACTGCGCTATTGTGCTTTAGTTTTACTACTTTTAACAGCCTGTAAATAAAAGGTGCCAAGACTAAAAACATAGCCATATGCAAGAAATTACCGTTGAAGAACTAAAAGAGAAGATTGACAATAACGAAGACTTTCAGCTGATAGACGTACGCGAACCCTTTGAATACGAGGTGTCTAACCTGGGGGGCGAAAACATTCCTCTGGCAGGGGTACTGATAGAAGCCGAAAAGATAAGCAAGGACAAGCCCGTGTATGTACATTGCCGCAGCGGCAAGCGCAGCGCCGTTGCCATTATGCAGCTGGAGCAACAGGGTTATACCAATTTGAGCAATGTTAAAGGAGGCATTGTAGCATGGAAAGAAAAGTTTGACCCTGGCATGGAAGTCTACTAAAAAACACTTAAGGACTGCCGCAACCCGGCAGCCCTTAAGTGTTTCTATCCAACCTGCAAGGCAGCCCCAAGCCTCTATTTCGTACCCGGGGGAAGCTTCAGACCTTCCACTCCATCGCCTTTGCCTTTTTTAGATAGAAAATCTTTATACGAATTTACAATATAGGCCATAAGATCATACTCGCCCCAGCGGCTTATCTGCTCCGGCGTGGGCATGTATTCGGCACGGAAAACCGGTAGATCTTCGTTGCTTATCGCTACTGTATTTTTAATAAGATATACGCTGAACCGGCTGCCTACTTCCTGATAAGCCAGCTCGCGCTCGGCATAATTGCCAAACTTGCGGGCATGGCGGCCTTTGCGGCCAAAGGTTTCGGTAAGCGCCGTAATAGGCTGAAAGATATAAGAAAGCAGAGGCGGCTTCCCGCCGTAAAAAACTCCGTTTTTGCGATAGCCCTGCTTTACCTCTTCGAGTTCCTTGTATAAACTGCGCTCGGTTACAGTAACCTGCTCAAGCTGGGTATTAGGCTGCAGGCGAATAACCATATCCTTAAAATCAGTAACCACCACCCGCTGCTGCACATAACCCAGTGCCCGAAGCTCAATAGTATCTCCGGAAAGGGAACTTATAGAGAAAAGACCCAGACCATTGCTTGCCACCATGGCGCGCGTGCGCATGTTTTGCACTTCTACGCCCGCCAGCCTGGTACCTCCGGCGCGGCTTAACACAGCACCTTCCTGCACAAGCCTGGTTTGAGCGGCAGCCAGGCCGGCAGCTGCAAAGAACAGCCACACAATAAGCCCTGGTATAAAAGTGTTCAGTTTCATAGATAGTGCTAATATACAAATGCCCGCCTTTGTTTTAATGCAAAGCTGCTATGAAAAATACTCCGCTGTACCTCCGGTAAACAACCGGGCCGGCACTCAGGCCAGCCCGGCAAACTTTACACATAAAAAAGCCCTTGGGGGCTTAGTTCTTAGCTTCTTTTTTAAAACGCTCAGAATAGTCGGCCGTTTTGCTTCCCCGGTACTTATCATAGGTGCTGTTAAACCGGTAAATTACAGCCAGCTGTATCAGGCGCGTATTTACCGCCCGCCTGTAGGCAGAAGTAAAATTGGTGCCATACAGGGTATAATAATCGCGCTGGGTTTTAAAGATATCCATGCCCCCGAAAATAATGGCAAGTGCATTATTCATCATCATTTTCCTCACGTTCAGATCCACATTCCAGTCGGCCTTTCTTTGCTGCAGGTTTACATTGCCGCCCGTTCTCACACTCATATCCATCGATAGGGCAAAGTTTTTTGGCAGGCTAAGCTCATTGCTGGTGCTAAAGGTAGCCGTAGGGTTGTTAAAATGCTTCTTGCCATTGCTGTAATCGATAGAAAGGAACTGCTGCGAAACATACAGATTAAAAGACGGCTCCCACAGCTCCGTCTTGGGCGAATAGGTGAGCGAGAGATTAAGCTGCTCCTTATGCGGCACGTTTACAAAGCTTCTGAGCAGCACATCGCTGCGGTTTTCATACCTGTCTATTACGCTGGTTATAAAGTTTTTGGCATACTGGTAACTGAGCGAGCCAAACAGGTCCTTAAAAATAAGACTGCCCGTAACATCATGAGTATACTGCGGCCGGATTGCCGGATTGCCCTGCCGGTAAATAAACCTGTTGGCATACTCAACGCTCGAGTTAAGCATTTCAAAGCCCGGGCGCTGTATACGGGTAGAGTAACTTAAAGACACCTTGGTTTTTTGTACAGGAAACGAAACACTTAAAGAAGGAAACAAGGTGTTATAGGTTTTTGACCAAGTTTCGTTGTTGCGCAGCTCACTTTCGTTTTCCGTTTCGAGGTACTCATACCTCAAGCCTCCCTTTACGGTGGTTTTATTAAATGTTTTAGTATACGCACTAAAAACAGCAAGCCTGGACTCTGCGTTGCGGTCTATATTATTAAAGGTGGCAGCTCCCGTATTGTTATACCGGTTTGTTATTTTAGAAGAGCTTGCCTCCTGGCCTGCTTTCAGCTCGCCTTTAAACAGCGGATAAGCAAGTACCAGCTTCTCCATATGCAGGTTATAATCGGAGGCGCTGTGAGAAAGCGAGGTATTTGCCGCTTCGCTAAGCTGCCGGTCATTCTTGTCGTTACCGCCAAAGTAATCGTAATTAAAGTCGAGGCCCAGCTTGCTCTTAAACCTGGTGGTATAGTAGGCGTTAACCCTGTGGGTTTGATTAGACAGGTTTAGCGAATAATCTATTAACGATTTGCTGCCCAAAGCCTCATTAACGCTAAAGTCCTGATGGGTAGCGCCCTGGCCCTTGTTCCACTTATAGGGCGAAAAAGCCGTGTTATACAACACCCCCATGGAGCTAGCCTTATGATTGTAGCTGACACCCAGTTTAGCATCCATAGTAGCTGCCTGCTGCTCGGCATCGGTGTTTTGACCAAGCACACGCAACGAATCGGTTCTGAGGCTTATACGCTCCCGGTTATATCCAATAAAAGAAGCCTTCAGGTTGTCTACCGAGCCAAACACATCCACCTCTTTTTTACGGTAGTTTAAGTTCAGGGTCTGGCGGTGCTGCCAGTCTTCGGCGTACACCCCCCCGAGAAGCACATTTCCACTAAGGCCATCCCCCTGTTTGCGTATGGTCTTAATCCGTATCACCGCCGCTACCGAGGCATCATACTCAGCTCCCGGGTTCATATTTACCTCCACACTTTCAACCTCGGCCGAAGGCAGCTGCTCCAGTTCGGACGAGTTTCTTACAAGCCTGTTATTGAGGTAAACCAAGGGCTTGCCCTTGCCATGCACTTCAATGCCGTCCATGCCGCTTTTAATACCCGGAATTTTGCCCAGCAGCCGGTTGGCTGTCCCTATATTGCTCATCATGCTGTTTTTAACATGCACTACCAGGCTGCCATCCTTAAGCGAAAGAGCCGGCGGGCGGGCCGTAATATTGATCTCTTTCATCAGCGATGCATCTGCGGCAAGGCTTATCTCTTTATACGAGCCTCCGGCCAGAGGCACCGTAAGCGTTTTAAAACCAATGTAAGAAACACGCACAAAGGCCGCCGATGAATGCGGCTGCAGGCTATACATGCCTTCTTTATCAGTAAAACGGGTGGCAAGCACCGCCGAATCCACACGGCTCAGCAAAGACACCGTAGCATAAGCAAGCGGTTTTTTTTGCCCGTCAGTTACCCGCCCATTAATGCCCTGAGCGTAGGAAAAAGCGCATTGAAACAACAAAACGCCGAGAAGTAGTTTTTTTAACACTGTGTATAATTTAGTTATTGATTAGGTTGCAGTACCTTGCAGGTGCAGGGCATCAGCTTTTAACTTACTACCAAATCTAGGAAAAAGAAGAAAGATGACAATAGCATTATATTAAATTTTTATATAAACTGAATCATCTTAGTTGAATAATAAAACAAGCGCTTGCTTGTTATTTAACCAAAACGAAGTAAAGAGATCTGGTGAAAGACCACCGAACCAGGAACACTATGCTAACTGACAGAGCCGGGCCTTCGGGCAGATGCTTCCCTGCCGGAGACATAATAACACCATCCTCATTCCAAGTAAAAACATGGACTCATCATGGCTACATCGTGGGTTCATGACGGACGCATGCCGACGAGGTATGCCTGCAAAGCCGCACCTTTGCAGGCATAGGATAAAAGTTTAAGCCGCGGCGGCACAGGCAATAAAGCAATAAATAGTATCTTTGCCCATGATCAAATCCATGACTGGTTATGGCCTGGCAACGGGCGAGTTTGCTAATGCCAAATTTACCGTAGAGATCAAATCGCTCAACAGTAAGTTTCTTGAGCTTGCCATTAAGCTTCCAAAATCATTTGCGGATAAAGAACTCATGCTGCGCAATGAATGCAATAAACTTATTGAGCGCGGCAAGGTCAACATCACCATAACGGTCGAGTCTTCCGACAGCATTTCCAAAGCGGCTTCCATTAACCAGGAGGTGCTTATGCATTATTACAGGCAGTTAAAGGCGGTGGCTACCCAGCTTGATGATCCGGCCGGCAACCTTCTTCAAATGGCCTTAAATTTTCCCGAAGTTATTTCATATCCCGAAGATAGCGCTTCGGAAGAGGAATGGACCTGGATTACGGGTGTGTTTAATGAGGCCATGCTTAACTTTCAGCGTTTCAGGGCCGACGAGGGCACCGTGCTTGAAAAAGATATAACCATGCGCATTCAAAACATATTGAGCGCGCTCGACGAAGTTGAACGCCTGGCGCCAAAGCGCATTCCGGTGGTTCGCGAACGTATAAAGCAACTGGCAGAAGATTACCTGGGCAAAGAAAATATTGACCAGAACCGCTTTGAGCAGGAACTTATTTTTTACATCGATAAGCTTGATATTACCGAAGAGCAGGTAAGGCTGCGAAGCCACTGCAATTACTTCATTCCGGCCCTGCAGTCGCCCGAGGCCAATGGCAAAAAGCTGGGCTTTATAGCTCAGGAAATCGGACGAGAAATAAATACCATAGGCTCTAAGGCTAATGATGCCGACATGCAGCAAACGGTGGTAAGAATGAAGGAAGAACTCGAAAAAATAAAAGAACAGCTGCTAAACGTGCTTTAAGTTTTGCCTGCAAGGCCGGGGCCTTAAGCTGCCCCTGCAACTATACGCTAATACATTCACTCGATAACAACATACTTAATATATATGGCCAAGGGCAAACTCATAATATTCTCAGCACCATCCGGAGCAGGAAAAACCACCATCGTTCATTACCTTTTAAACCGCATGCCCGAACTTTCATTTTCTATTTCGGCTACCACGCGCGAATCCAGAGGGGTGGAAGAAAACTTAAAAGACTATTACTTTATTACTAAGGAAGAGTTTCTGCACAAGATTGCCAAGAAAGAGTTTGTAGAATTTGAGGAGGTGTATTCGGGCACCTTTTACGGCACCCTGAGGTCTGAAATTGAGCGCATATGGAACGCCGGCAAACACGTAATATTTGATATAGATGTACAGGGCGGCCTGCGCCTTAAAAAGAAATTTGAGGACGATGCACTGGCTATTTTTGTGCAGCCTCCGTCCAAAGAAGTGCTTATTGAGCGCTTAAGCGGCCGTGGCACGGATAGTCCCGAGAAATTAAAGGAACGCATAGCCAAGGCAGATACCGAGCTGGCTTTTGCTCCGCAGTTTGATGTTTTATTACCAAACGATGATCTTACTACGGCCTGCCAGGAGGCAGAGCGCCTGGTACGATCGTTTTTAAATTTATAAACACAGCAGGGTACCTGCAACCCCGGGCAACACGTATTTTATGCACAAACTCCTGCTTATATGCCTGCTCCTGGCAACCGGCCTTACTCTTCGTGCTCAGTCCGGCAAAGCGCCTGGCCCGGGCCGGGCGCAGGTCGAAACGGCCCTGAGAAGCATGAATGTGCTGCCGCCAAGCTATACCTATGAAGCCGGCCTGGGGAGGCTTTCAACATTAAAGGCAACGGCCGGACTGGGCATTCCGCTTAGCTTTTATTCCTTTGGCTTTCATATAGCCCTGGTACCTAAGGCTTCGGTGTATTACAGGTATTATTATAACCTCGACCAAAGGCATGCGCAGGGCAAAAATACCCGCTATAACTCGGCAAATTATATGGCTGTGGGCACCGATGTTTCTGCCCCCGCAGTTATGGGCAGCGCAAGGTTTGATGGCTCGCGCAAATCTGTCGAGCTGCACTGGGGCAGGCAGCGCATGCATAATCGCACCAAGTATGACCTTTCTGCAGGTATAAGAGTCTTGCACCGTACAGGCAGCGACAAGATTAAAACGGACCCCTCTCTTAAATTTACCATCAGCCGCAGGCTTGGAAAAGATTAACTTTAAACCAATTGTATGAATACCTTAAAAGCACTTTTAAGCACAGTCTTTGTTCTATCTATTGCATTTTCGGCACTTGCACAGCCGGGTCAGCAAGCAATTAATATTTACCGCGTGGAGGTAAAAACTAAAAAGAAGATTGCAAAGGGTACCTTTCAGAAAAACAATGCGACTCATCTTTTTATAGAAACCAATAAGGGAACCTATGTACCCATACCCGTAAAGGACGTTAAGTGGTTAAAGATTAAGGCCAACCCTGCCTCGAAAACCTTGCATGTACCCCGTTACGACGAAGATAAAAACGGCGACGGGATGATAAGTCAAAACGAAACCATGACAGACAAACCCGGCTTAGGCGAACAGCTTGCTATAGGCGCCCTGTCTGTAGGTGCCCAGATTGGCTACCATGCTCTGAGTAATAAGTTTAAAAATCAGCGCGTATTTAAATTAAACTATAAGCCGCAGGTATATGCAGCCAATATAAAAGAAATAAGCCGCTATGCGGTTTATTATCAGGCCACGCCCCAGTTTCAGCTCGAAAGCATGGAGGGGCTCAAGACGCAACCTTAACGAGAATTTAAAGCAGAATGAAGGCTGGCAATAGGCTTCCGTTATATTAAAGCTAAAAAGGGAGTGCCGGCAGCATTCCCTTTTTAGCTTTAATTGCTATTTTCACCCGTATGAAGATTGGTCTTTTCTTTGGCTCGTTTAATCCCATCCACACCGGGCACCTCATTATTGCAAATTATGTGGCTCATTTTACACCGGTGGATAGGGTATGGCTGGTTGTATCGCCCCATAACCCTTTAAAAGACAAAAGCGGACTGGTAAATATGTATGACAGGCTCGAAATGTGCCGCCTGGCTACCGAGCAGGCGGATAAGCTGGAGGTGAGCGACATTGAGTTTAATCTTCCGCAACCTTCGTATACTATTGACACTCTGACTCATTTAAAGGATCGCTACCCTCAGCATGATTTTATGCTTATTATGGGGGCCGATAATCTTCTTTCGCTTAAAAAATGGAAAAATTACGAGCTCATTCTGCGCGACTATCATATTCTGGTTTATCCGCGGCCGGGTTATGTGGTGTCTGACCTGCTGGATCATGCGTCTGTTACTCTTACGCAAACGCCTCTGATGGAGCTTTCTTCTACCTTTGTGCGCAAAGCTGTAAAGGAGGGCAAGGATGTTAAATACTTCCTCCCCGATGATGTTATTGAGTTTATTGCATCAAAAGGGCTTTACCGCCAGGCATAGTATCTGCTTAAATTATCGGTCTTTATAGAGCAGGAACAAGGCTGGCTTTTTATGGAGGTCGGTCTTTTCTTTACGCCATTGCGCAATGCTCAGCGTGCGTATAAACTCATCGGCGCCCGTTAGGTTGCATGCAATGCAAAGGCGCGTTTGCGGCTGGCAGCTTTTAAGCAGTTCGTCCAGAAGCTGATTGTTACGAAACGGGGTTTCGATAAACAGCTGGGTTTGTTTAAGCCTGAAAGACAATGCTTCCAGCTCTTATACTTTTTGCGAACGCTGCGCTTTGTCTATGGGCAGGTATCCATGAAAAGCAAAGCTTTGCCCGTTAAAGCCGGATGCCATAAGGGCAAGCAAAATGGAGCTGGGCCCGGTAAGTGGCACTACTCGTATGCCCCGGCGGTGAGCCTCGGCTACTATGTCGGCGCCGGGGTCGGCTATGGCAGGGCAGCCGGCTTCGCTCATTAGGCCCACGTGTTCGCCGGCTTCAAGCTCTTTCATATAGGAGGCGTGATCGGCTTTTTCGGAGTGCTTGCCATAGGTATGGATGTTCAGCTGGCTTTGGGGTGTTTGCAGACCCATTTGTTTCAGCCAGTGCCTTGCTGTTTTTTCATTCTCAACAATATAGGTCTTCAGGGAGTTGATCAGCTGCTGCTCTGCCTGAGTGATGGTTGCTTCTATGGTGCCTTCTGCAAGCGGCACCGGTAATAGATAGAGGATTCCTTTGCCCATCCTGCAAATATGGGCAATCCATTTAGTTTATAAAGAAAAGCAGGCTGCCCTGCAAGCCGGGCAGCCTGATAATGGCTTTAAGGCATATGCACGGTGACTTTGGTTACAAAGGGCTCGCTTTTTAAAGCCGATCTTTACATAAATTAGTTAAGAGGAGCATTGCACACTATGAAAGAACTGGCAACTAACTGGAGCCTCCTGCGCTTCATACATCTTGTTACGGGTATAATCGTTCTTATTATGGGCATTCAGACAGGCCAGTGGATCCTTGCGCTTCCGGGTGCGTTGTTTGCCCTGCTTGCCCTGCTTAATAAAGCAGGCTGCTCGGCGGGCAGCTGTCCGGCTGGGCGGCGCAAAGGCTAGTACCCCTTTTCTTTTATACCGCGTTTTATAATTAATCATCAAAAACATACTTAAACATGAAAAAGCATCTTATCCTTTTCTTATTTCTTTCCTTAGGCTTTACATTAACCGCAGGCACTTACGCAAGGGCAGCTTCTGCCATAGAAACGCCTGTGCTTGTAAAACCTGTTAAAAAATATGCCATACTGGTGCGCAACGCTCAGCACCTTAAGGCGGCTGTAATGACGGGCGAAGCGCTAAGGAAAGAAAACAGTTTGAACCAATTTGAAATTGTTGTTATCGGCGATGTGGTTAAAAATCTTGGCCCGGCCGACGAGCTGAACGCAGCCATAGAAACGAGCCGCAAACAAGGACTTAAGATTGTGGCTTGCGAATATGCCATGGATCAGTTTAATGTGAAAAAGGCAGATATAAATCCCTCTGTTATGACTACACCCAACGCCTTCATTTATTTTTTTGAACTGCAGGAAAAGGGCTTCAAAACCATTACGCTCTGACAGGCGCTGAGCTTTCACGTTACGGCAGCATTTCAAAAGTCACTGATACATCGTTTTTAAGGCCTTGCATCAGTGGCTTTTTTTATTAATTGCTTCGGCAAGGCTGCAGTACAAACTATTATGCCACATCTTGTATTTACATTATGTCTGCTATATTAGTACGCCTTTATTGATACATTAAACTAATACGACTATCCTTATATGAAACAGTTCATGCTGATAAAGCTTTTCCTGCTTTCTTGCCTGCTTGGTGCCGGCTTTCAAAGCTCATCACAGGGCATACGCGGGTATGTGCGCACTCAGTCGGGCGAGGCGCTTCCAGACGCTTCCATTTTTATCAGCAAACAAAATATAGGTTCATCAACCAATAAAAATGGGGAATATCTGATAAAGCTGGGCCCGGGTACCTATAGCATACGGGTAGGTTATGTGGGCTATCAGAGTGTGCAGTATGAAGTGACGATTGCCGGCTCCTGGGCAGAGAAAGATTTTGTCCTTCAGCCTCAAAGCATCGTTTTAAGCGAAGTTGCGGTAGGCAGGGGCCGTAAAGAAGATCTGGCCAATACTATTATGCGCAAAACCATCGCCCGCCGCAAGTATCATTTGCTGCGGTACAATGGCTATCAGGTAACAAACTATACCAAGGGCACGGCCGAAATAACCAAGGCGCCCTTCTTTATCAGGAACAGGTTAAAACGAGAGGGTTTACGCCTCAATGAAGCTTATACGCTTGAGTCGGTAAGCAAAATTCATTTCCGCCAGCCCAATAAGATACAGGAAAGGGTTTTGTCTGTACGCAGCAAGGGCGAGAACAACACGTCCATACAGCCCAGTATGTTTATAAACCAGAGCTTTTATAAGGACCGCATTGCAAAGACCATTATTTCTCCGCTTGCAGGCTCGGCGTTTGCCTATTATCAGTTTAGCTATGCAGGAAGCTTTACGGATAAGGATCTGCTGGTGTATAAAATTAAAGTGACGCCCCGCTCTAAAGGCGACAATGTGTTTGATGGCTTTATTAATATTATTGATGAAGAATGGGCGCTCCATAGTCTGGACCTTAAAACAAGTGTAATGGGCTTTCCGGTTAGCCTTAAGCAAAATTATGCCGAGGTGGCCAGGGCCGTGTGGATGCCTGTTACCCAGCAGTTTCGCGTATCGGGCAATATGCTGGGCTTTAAGGGTTACTATAACTTCCTGGTTTCTTCGAGCAATTATAAGGTAGATCTTAATAAGCAGCTGGTCGCAAAAAACGAACTGCTGGATGAGCAGGCTGATGAACTGCCTGCAGGACTGGATAAAAAGCTTCCTGCAAGCGCTGAGCAGGCCAGAGCTATGCTTGCCGGCGGAAAGCCGCTTACCCGCAGGCAATACGCAAAGGCAATAGAAGCCTATGAAAAGGAACAGTTAAAGAAACGCCCCGAAGATGAGCAGAAGGTGGTGTCGGATATTTCATTTAAAATTGATCCGATGGCGGCCAAGCGCGACTCGCTTTACTGGGATTGCATACGCCCGGTGCCGCTTACCCTAAAAGAGAAAAAAGGATATCACCGGGACGATTCGCTGGCCCTGGCTAAGCAGGACACGCTTAAACAGCCTAAAAAAGATAAAGCCCTTAGCCTGCTGGTGGGCGGGCGTCTTAAACTTTCTAAAAAAGCCGAACTGCAGGTTAAGCCCCTGCTTATGAATACTCAGTTTAACACGGTAGAAGGGGTTAACTTTAATGCCGGCGGAAGCTTTAACTACCGGCCCGATACCCTGCGCACCTGGTCTTTCAGCCCCGATTTGAAGTACGGTATCTCCAGTCGGCAGTTTTATGGCAAAGGACGCATAGCTTATCAGGACTCGTTGAAAAAAATGTACGTGGAGGGTGGGCGTTTTTCGCAGCAGTTTAACAGCGAGAACCCCATACATCCTTATGTCAACACCTTAAACACGCTATTTTTGCGCCGCAATTACATGAAACTGTACGATAAAACCTTTGCAGGAGGCGGCGTGGAATTTTCTCTGTCGGAGTTCTTTAAATTTAGCGGATCGCTGGAGTGGAGCGAGCGGCGCGAACTGTTTAACACCAATGAATACAGTTTTCTTTTTAAGGATAAGCGGAACTTTACCTCCAATGCACCGCAAAATATTGAACTTACCGACCCCTCCTTCCCTGTAAATCAGGCGGCTGTTATACAAGCCGGACTTATGTACCGGCCTATAAAACGTTATATTGTTCGCAATGGTAAAAAAATTGCTTTAACAGAGGGGCTTCCGCGCTTTATGCTAACCTATAGAAAAGGGCTTAAGAAGGTATTCGGCAGCGATGTGGATTATGACTTTGCCGAGCTGGAGTACAACCAATCTGTAACCATAGGAGCGGGCAACAGGCTTGCTTTTGAAGCGCGCGGAGGTACTTTCCTTAACAATAATTCTACTTATTTTATGGACTATAAACACTTTTATGGCAACCCGACCTTTCTCACCAGCATTAATCCGGCAGGCTCTTTCAGGCTTATGAACTTTTATGACTACAGTACCAACAATTCATATATAAGCGGACACCTGCATTATCAGTTCCGCAAGCTGCTCTTTACCAGAATTCCAGAGATAAGGTACATGGGCTTAAAAGAGAATTTGTTTTTCAACTATCTGAAAACCACTCATTCGCCCAATTATTTTGAAGCAGGTTATACCCTTGACAATATTTTCCGCATGTTCAGGGTGGAGGCGGCGGTTTCCTTTACCGACCTGAACTACCGCGAGGTTGGCTTTCAGCTTGGCATATCAACCCTTATCAGCTTTCGGGATAAATAGTCGTTTTCCTAATTCATGAGAATATGTAACAAAGCTTGTTATCAAGCGTTTAAGTGTTACTTATCCTCATGAATAAAATAAATCGCTTTTTTTGGTTTTGTTCGGGCGTGCACATAGAAACGCTTAAAAAATTCCCCACCGAGCAAAACAAATATGCAGGCATTGGAGCCACCATTTTTTTCACCGCTTTATTTGCTGCCCTGTCGGGAGGTTACGCCATGTACTTCGTCTTTTCAGGCGGTTATGCGGCCCCTCTGCTTGCTGTGTTTTTTGGCATAATATGGGGACTGGCTATCTTCAACATGGACCGCTATATCGTGTCCAGTATCAATAAAAACGGCTCGTGGGGCAGGCAGATCTTGCAGGCTACACCTCGTATCCTGCTTGCTATCATGATAGGTATTGTTATTTCGCGGCCGCTGGAGCTTAAAATATTTGATAAAGAAATACGTCAGAAACTTAAGGTTAGCTATATGAACAGCCAGCGTACCAAACTGGATTCGCTTAATAATGGCTTTAATAAAAAATATACCGATGCTTTTGCTAAAGTGGGTGAGTTAAAGAGTGAACGCGACAGTCTGGAAAAAGGCATTGAGCGCTCCCGGTACGTCCTCAATCAGGAAATATTTGGTGATAAGACCAATCAGACATCTGGACGCGAGGGATACGGCACCTACGCTCGCATGAAAGACTCCCTGCTCTCCGCTCAGGTTCAAAGGCTCGATACCGTGCGCAGCCAGATAGCAGCTACCGAGAGTTATATACTTAAACGCAAGGACTTTGAAGGGGTAGCCGCCGAGCGTATGTATACAGGCAAAGAGCTCGACAGCCTTGCCAACGTATCCGGCTTTGCCGACCGCAACTGGGCTTTGGGTCAGCTGGCTTATAACCAGGACGGGACCAAAGATGCAGGAACGGCTATGGCTGTTTCCTTTATAGCCTTGTTGTTTATTTTCTTTGAGTGCTTGCCTGTATTTGTAAAGCTGATGAGTGACCGCGGGCCTTATGATATAGCTCTGCTCAATGTGGAGGAAGCGGCGGTATACGGCTCCCATAAAAACAGGGACAAGGATGTAACGGTAATGGATGCCGTACAGGATACCCGGGTAGAAAAAGAAATTGAACTAGAAAAAAGGAAGATTAGCAGGCTCGGTGAGGATGGCTTAGGCTAAGAAGCGGCGCAAAATATAGTCATCCAGTATAAAGTTGTAATAGGGAATGTCTACCGATTGCCATATGCTAAAACCTAGCTTTTGATAGAAGGCAAGAGCCGGATTAGCCCGGTTTACATTAAGGCTTACAAAAGCACTTCCATGGCTCCTCGCTATATCCATCACCTTGTTTATCAGCTTCTTTCCCAGCCCCCCGCCCTGAAAAGAGGGGCTTATATAAAGTTTATGCATATGTGTACTGTGCTGCTCTTTGTTAAAAGAGCAGGATACAAAGCCCGCCGGCACGCTATCTTTGCTTATAATATAAAAACGCTCTCCTTTTACCATCTGATCCTCAAGAGCTTCGCAGTTGTAAATAGTCTCAAGCATGAAACTGATTTGTTCAGCCTTTAAAACATGGCTATAGGCATCCCACCAGGTAGCGTGAGCAAGCGAGTGGATGGTTTCAGCAGCTTCTCTGCCGGCAGGATCAATTTTATAGGCATTCATAGTTCTTCCGCCACGAAGATAAAGGACTGTTCAAAACCAAGTGTATAAAATCCGTCCTTTTCTGTACGGTAACTGTGCTCACCTAGTTTTACAAGCCCTGCCGTTTGTATAGGATGAGCGTCGGACAAGATTTCTATACGTTCGCCGGCAGCTTTCCACTTGCTAAAGCCCGGCTTAACACAAATAATACGTTTAGAGGGCGTATAGATAACCAGTGTAAGCCGATCGGCAAAGAAAGCATATTCTTTAAGTGCAAAACCGCTGTCGATAATATTAACAGCATGATGCTGCTGGCCTGCAAGATATTGAAGGGCATCCTGTAAAGGCTTATCACGCGTAAGAATGAGTTCAGTGCCCGTCTGCAGGGCAAAGCTGGCCTTGCTGGTAACAACACCGTCTATCTTAATACCCATAGAATCAACCGTTTCGTACATACGTTCCGAAACGATTACCACCGGACTCCATTCAAGCAATTGGCCCAGGTTTTCAGGATTAAAACCCTCAAGATTAAGAATAAGAAGCGCCGGCTCCTGCTTTTCACGAACGATATGATGAGATGACATGTACTATAAACGTCCGCCGCAGGCCTAAAGTTTCAAAAGAAAAGGTCCTGCCCGGCTTTCAAAGAAGGCTCAGGCAGGACCTTTGGGGCAGCCTATTTTACAAAGAAGCTTTTGCTTAAGTCTCCTATCGCTACTTTAAATTCTCCTGGTTCGACTACACGCTCGCCTTTGATATTTACAAAAGAAAGCTCTTTAGGGCCTAAGGTGAACCTAACCGTCTTGCTTTCGCCCGCCTTAAGGTCAATTTTCTCAAATCCCTTCAAGCGTTTAACATCCGGAGAAACGGACGCGTAGAGATCAGAGAGGTAGAGCTCAACGCATTCTTTCCCGTCCCTGCTACCCGTATTTTTTACCTGCACTTCTACAGTTACAGATCCATCAGGAGCAATGGACGCGGCACTGAGCCGTAGGTCAGAATAAGCAAAGGTAGTATAGCTTAATCCATGGCCAAACTCGTAAAGCGGATTGTAGTCGGCATCGTAATTATATACCCCCTGCACCACATCCCTGCTTTCGGAAGGCTTATGATTGTAAGGCACCAGCGAATTGGCAAACTTAGGATAGTTGTAAGGCAACTTCCCCGAGGGATTTACATCGCCGAACACGATGTCTGCCAGGGCATCCCCTCCAAAGTTGCCCGGGAGGTAGGTTTGGATGATTCCTTGCATCTTTTGCTCAATACGGGTTATTAAACGCGGGCGGCCCTCGTTGAGTACCAGAATTACCGGCTTGCCTGCTGCTGCAACCTTTTGTGCAAGCTCAAGCTGCAGGTCAGACAAAGCAAGGTCGCTTAGATTGCCCGGCGTTTCGGTATAGGAATTTTCGCCCAGACACAAGATCACGGCATCAGCCTGAGCGGCAGCTCTTACAGCTTCATCCATACGGTCGGCGTACTCCTCAAAGTACTTTCCTTTCATATTGTAGCTTACCCCTGGTATATACGTAATGCTCGAAGCTCCCGCCTTCTTTTGGAAAGCCTCAACTATTGTATTGTACTTGGCGGCAAACTCCTCTACCTTTTCTCCCTGCCACGAATAGGTCCAGCCTCCGTTCAACGTACGCATAGAATGCGCATTAGGTCCTGTAACTAAAAGCTTCATGCCCTTTGTCAAGGGAAGTATGCTATTGCTGTTTTTAAGCAGAGTGATGGATTCGGCCGCTGTTTGATAGGATGCCTGCTCAAACTCCTTACTGCCAAACTTAGGGTAATCCTTAACCAGCGTGAGCGGCTTTTCAAACAAGCCGAGTTTAAACTTAAGTGTCAGGATGCGAGTTACAGCCTCGTCGATACGGCTCTGTTTAACCTTTCCCTCTTTAACAAGAGCAACCAGATTGTCGCAAAAACGTTCATACTCATAGGCTATCATAGACATATCAATACCCGCATTAATAGCCAGCATAATGGCCTCTTTATGACTGGATGCCACCCTGTCGCGCGAATACAAGTTCTCAATATCGCCCCAGTCGGTAACAACAAGCCCTTCGAATTTAAGCTCATCGCGCAAAAGCTTAATCAATATATCAGGATTGGCATGCACCGGGATTCCGTTGATAAGGCCCGAATTGATCATGATACTATGCGCACCTNNATGCGCACCCGCCTCAATAGATTCTTTAAAAGCAGGCAAATGGTACTCCCTTAACGCCTGGTCTGAGAGATAAACAGGCGTGCGGTCCTTACCCGAAGCACTTACCTGGTAGCCCAGAAAATGCTTAATACATGAAGCCACGTGTACAGGAGAATGAATAGAATTATCATCACCTTCAAAGCCCTTCACCATTTCTCTTCCAAGTTCGGTACACAGATAGGGATCTTCGCCAAAGGTTTCCCACTGGCGGGGAAAACGCGGATCAGGGCCTAAGTCAAGAACAGGCGAGAAGTTCCAGGGAATAGAACTCGCCCGGGTTTCATAAGCCGTAATTGCAGCCGCTTTCTTAACCAGCTCTCTGTTCCTGGAGGCAGCCTGACCTATTTGCTGAGGAAACATGGTTGCCCCGGCAGTATAGGTTACGCCATGAACGGCATCTATACCATACAATACCGGAATATTAAGCCTTCCCTTTCCGGCCTGCTGTATCTTAGTTATCAACCCGTTCCACACCTGCGGGGTGCGGGCACGGTTATTGGCCGTATTCAGCACCGAGCCTATTTTATATTGGTCAAAAGCACGCTTCATGGAGTCTGCATTGAGCACCGCCGGCTCATCACTCACAAAGCGGTTAGGGCCATTGGTAAGTACATCCAGCGTAATCTGCGCCATCTGACCCACCTTTTCTTCCAAAGTCATTTTCGACAAAAGCGCTTTCACCCTGCCGTCTACTGCGCCTGGCTTAACCTGCGCACTGCCCGTTAGATAAACAAGCACTACACAGGCTGTTAAAAGTAATTTATTCATTCTAAGAGCTATTTTTCTATCAGTTTAAACACACGCACATAATCCACTTCCATGGTGGCCGGAAACACATCCGGATCCACTCCTTTTTGACCTCCCCAGTTGCCGCCAACAGCAACGTTAAGCAGCAAGTGGAATTTTTTATCAAACGGCCAGGAAGCATAGCCTTTCTTCTCGTTAAGGAACTCAAAAACCAGCTTATCGTCAATATACCCTTTGATTGCCGCAGGTGTCCAGTCGAGCCTGTACAGGTGAAAGTCGGACATGGCCGTTTCAATAACAGCCTGACCACCGCGCTGCGTACCAATCATCCCGTTGTAAGCCTCGGTATGGACGGTTACATGCACATTCTTAGGATCATACCCCACGTGCTCCATAATGTCGATCTCGCCAGACTTAGGCCAGGGGCCATAACTCAGGTCACTGGGCAGCATCCACAGTGCCGGCCAGGTGCCCCTGCCCTGCGGAAGCTTCGCCCTGATTTCAAAGCGCCCGTACAGAAAGTCCCCTTTACCCTTGCTCACCATACGACTGGAAGTATATTCCTTGCCTCCCTTAGCCTCCCTGCGCGCTGTGATTTTAAGGACTCCCTTTTCCACAACAGCGTTCTCCGGGCGATCAGTATAGTACTGAAGTTCATTATTTCCCCAGCCATTGGTTCCAGTACCAATATCATAAGCCCACTTCGTCTTATCCGGAGTGCCATCCTTATCAAACTCATCGGCCCATACCGGACTTGTGTCAAAGGACCAGGACGTTTCAACCGGCTTGGGGGGCGCCGGAGGATCTACCGGCAGGGGTTTTAAATTATCACCTCCGGAGCAGGATGTGAACATCGCCATCAGCAGGCAAGGCACATAAGTTAACAACATCATATTTTTCGATATAAGCATACAGTAATGAAATTAAAACAGTTCGAGCTCATCAATATAAAATATCGCTTCGTTAGGATGTCCTTCCCCTCCGGGCTGAACGATCAGCTTATCATACTTAGTTACCCCGGCAATATCGCTAAAGTCAAACACCAGTTCCACCCACTGATTGTGTATAGTTACAGGAACAATTACCTCTTTTTGAGTTTGCCAGGCATTACCACCATCCAGAGAGTTCTGAAGCTTTAAAGCAACCTGAGGCTTTACTTTTGAATAGTCATTACTGCCCGGGAAGAACACTTTGAGCTTAAACTTATTCTTAGCCGACAGATTAAGCCGGTAGTCAAGCGTGGTTTGCAAGTTAGCATACTGATTCGCTTCGCCTTCCAGGCGTTCGTAATAAGCTGTTTTTGCAGAAGTATTGGCAGGTTTAGGGAAAGGATTATCGTAATTGGGCTTAAAAACAATGCTCTCAGCCAGCCAGGCTATTTTGCCGGTGCCGTCAAAGCTGTCCTTAATATCGCCCTCCTTTAATGGTTTTTCGATAATCGGCTTCGAATATCCTTTGGGTATAAGCCTCAGCCACCACGCCCGTGCGCTGTTAGCATTATCGGCAACCTTAAGGTATAGTTCATTTTCGGAGAGATTTAGTATTTCATATTTCGACACACCTGTATAATAAGCAATGAAGCCTCCGTTGCTAATCGTTAAAAAGTTCTTTTCGCCCTCTGTTGTAACAGACCAGGTTAAATTAGCCGGAGGCGTATAAGCCATTGTGTAATCGGCCCCTTTCACACCGCCTAAAGCCGGTGCATTATCGCCATTAACAAAGCTGCTTCCATGATTATTATAGGTATAAGCAAAGTTATTATTTAGATTAAAGGTCATTTCGTCATCATACATTCCCTCATCTTTCTTATCGTTAGGACCTGCTTTCCACCACTCAGGTTCCTTGCCTTCTATTGGGCCAACCCCCATATGACCCCCTGTTTCACGATCAATAACCCAGGTTTTACCGTTCAATGCACTTCCGCCCCCGGTTAGCAAGTTGTAATCCTCGCGGTCGAGCATAGCAGGGTTCGTTTTTGCAATCTTAATGGTTTGAGTAGAAAAGGCCGAGCCGCCGCTGGTATAAACCGTAAGCTTAACCGTATAGTCGCCGGCAAGAGCAAAAGCGCCCTTCACCTCATTTCCTACATCAGTTGTACCGTTGCCAAAGTCCCACAGGGCCCTTGTAACCGGCCCCGACTCGTTCTTAAAGTGAATGATGTTTGGATTGTCGGCGTCAGGACTGGCCGAAAATTTAACCTGCCCCTCTGTGGGCTCAGGGCCCAACTCAGGGTCCTCTACTTTACAGGCTGTCCAGGTAAGAGCTACTGCCAGGAACAGAAAGATATATTTTAGTTTTTTCATTACATCAATGCTTAATTAATTAATAACCCTCGTTTTGCTTCAAAGAAGTACACATGTCCCGTTCCGACTGAGGAATAGGCCAGAAACCTTTTGAAGCCGTATTAAAGGTTGCCACGTAGTCGGCAGCATCATCGGTATAGCCAGGAGCTTTTGTACTTTGAGCATTAATAGCCTTAGCAGCTTCGGCAGTGCCCATGCGCAGCAAATCCCAGTAACGCTGTCCTTCAAGGGCCAGCTCAACACGTCTTTCCTTAAAAATATTTTCAAGGCTAACTGTTTTATGAGGCATTTTAACACGGTCACGCACGCGGTTATAATATGTTTGTGCCTCGCCGCCACCTGCCATAAGGTCAAGCTCTGCAGCCATCAGCAATACGTCGGCAAAACGAATGGCGCGGTAGTTATTTCCCCAGTTAAGCTCATACTGCCCTCCCGAAGGAGCGTAATCGTTAGAAGTAGTGTACTTTTTGCTAAAATAACCTGTATGCTGATAGCCCGGGCTTATATCGCCCGTTAAATCGGCAGGAAAGATAATTGTGGCATTCTTACGCGGATCATTAGGTTCAAAAGCATTCACCAGGTTTTGCGAAACCGGTGCGAAGCTCCAGCCCGAACCGAAGTTCTTATCGCCTGCAACGCGCGGACCCTGCATTAAAGGCTGCATATTCCCTTCGCCGCCTTGAATATATCCCCAGTCCCACCAGGGATTTTCATCCGAATAGGAAACTTCCCATACAGACTCAATGCTAAACTCATTGGATTTGCGAAACACATCTTCAAAAACAGGAAGCAGATCATGGCCGCTTGAGCTAATCACGTCTTTTAAATGAGCCAAAGCGCTTTGAGTGTTCAGCACCTTGTCGCCGGCAGTAATATCCTGCTTGTACACCGATTGGTAAAACAGGAACACCCTTGCAAGCAGTGCTTTAGCCGCCCATTTGGTAGCATGGCCCTGGCTGCCTTTTAAGGTTGAAGCAGGCAGATAGTCAATAGCTTCATTCAGGTCCTTTACAATTTGAGCATAAGTATCTTTAGGTGCAGCCTGCGCCCCACAGTATTCAGACGGCTTTTGCGTAGTTAAAATAAGAGGTATATTTTCAAAAGCCCTTACAAGCTCAAAATAAAAATTAGCCCTTAAAAACTTTGCCTCGGCAGCCAGCTGGTTTTTAAAACTTTCGGGAGCATCAATACCTCCAAGCCTTGACAGCAATAGATTTGCACGGTAAATACCAGTATAATGATTTGCCCAGTGAGTTCTGGTGAGTGTATTATTAAGCGTAATTTTATGTCGGTCAATCTCTATCATTACCGGCGAGTCCGAGCGGCTGCCCCCGCCTGCGTACGCATCATCCGAAGCCACGTCAGACATGAGCGGATCGGGACTAAAATTGCCGCCGCCTGCACCTGTGTGCCATTGAAGAACATCATAAACAGCTGTCAATGCCTCGGTGGCATCATCCTGAGTCTTATAGAAGTTTTCTTCTACGCGGCTGTCTACCGGTTTTATATCCAGAAAATCCTTGCAGGCGCCAAACGACAGGCCGGCCACAAGCATAATTCCCACTCGTATAGTTGTATATTTTGCTATCTTTTTCATGTGAATACTAATTAAAAAGTTGCGCCTAAACCAATTCGGTACGTTCTTGCCTGAGGGTAGATACCACGGTCAATACCAATATCCAGACTGGACCTGGCACCGATTTCGGGGTCGAAGCCGCTATATTTAGTCAGCGTAAACAAGTTATCGGCAGATACATAGATTCTTAGCTTCTGAAGGCTTACTTTTGAAAGCAAAGGCTTAGCAAAATTGTAGCCTATCTGCAATGTTTTCATCCTTACAAAATCGCCGTCTTCCAGGTAAATGTCAGATATACGGGTGTAGTTACCATTCACATCATTCCAGGTAAAGCGCGGATGCTCATTGGTACTTCCCTCGCCCGACCATCTGTTAAGATAGGTAGACTGCATGTTGGACGTAGAAAGGTCATGCCTGCGCGTGCCGTTAAAAATCTGATTGCCAAAGGCACCACTCATAAAGCCGCTCAGATCAACATTTTTATAAGCAAAGCTAAAATTAAAGCCCGCGGTAACTTTGGGAGTAGGATTGCCGATGCGGGTACGATCATCCGGATCGATAACACCATCGCCATTAGTGTCAGCAAACCGTACATCGCCGGGCTGTGCATCGGGCTGAAGCTTTTTGCCATCGGCATTTACATAGGCATTAACCTCAGCAGTATTTTGGAAAATTCCATCCGTTTTATAGCCATAGAAATAAGAAAAAGGCTGGCCTACGGTACTTTGTTCAACCTCGCCATAAGTAGATATGGTTGCCCCGGCCAGTCGTTTCTGCTCATTCTTAATTTCAGTAACCTCATTCTTATTAAAACTTCCGTTGATGCCGGCAGATACCTTAAAATCATTGAAGTTTTGCTGGAAGTTAAGCGCAAGCTCGAGGCCCGAGTTCCGTACCGAACCTCCGTTGGCAGCACCTGCAGGTACCCCAACCGAAAGGGGGATAGGCACGGTAAGCAGCCAGCCTTTGGTAGTTTTAATATAGTAGTCGGCCGTAAACGAAAGCCGGTTATTCAGGAAAGCAAGGTCCAGACCAATATCTGTTTGTTCAGATGCCTCCCATTTGATATCCGGATTGGAAACATAAGCAGGCGAAGCCCCGCTTTTATAACCTTTACCCGAGCCTGTATAGAAGGTATACCCGCGGCCAACACTAATAAGCGAAGCCCATGGATAAAGCCCGATATCGTCATTACCATTTTGTCCCCAGGATGCTCTCAGCTTTCCGAAGTTAAGCACCTTGCTATCGGCCATAAAATCTTCATCGCTAAACACCCAGCCCGCAGATACAGCCGGGAAATAACCGAAAGGATTATTCTTGCCAAACCTGGAGGAACCGTCCCTGCGCAGCGAAGCCGAAAAGAGGTATTTACTTGCGTAATTATAGTTTACCCGGCCAAACAGGGAGAACAAAGCACTTTTGCCGGCCCCGCCTGTCGCCACCGCCGAACCTGCGTCAACCGCAAGGTTAAGATAGGCCATAGCAGGATCATTCACTACAAGGCCGGTATTGGCGCCATATACATTTTCAGAGTTATCTTTACGTGCAGTGGTTCCAAGCACAGCATCAAAGCTATGCTGGTTTATCGAAGTACTGTAAGTCAGCACATTATCAGTCTGCCAGGTATAGTACCGTGCAGTACCCTTAGATACCTGGCTCTTATCGCGCTTTTGAGCTGAGTTAAGATAAAAAACAGGGCTGTAATTATCGTCACTCACAAAAGCCAGATCAATTCCAAAGGAGCTTCTGAAGCTAAGACCCTTCATAAGCTTAAGGTCGGCATAGGTATTGCCCACCAGCTTATCTACCCGGGTGCGCCCATGCATTACTTCAAGGCGTGCAAGAGGGTTAACCACCTCCTGCGCTATATAAGGAGATATTGCATAAAGTACGCCGTCCGAATTTCTTACCGAGTAAGGCTGATAAGCCGCTGCTTTAACAGAATCTGTTTCGTAAACCGGAGTTAGCGGGTCTATATTGATTGCATTGTTCAGCAGGCCGCCAAACTCCTGGTTGGGGTCAATAGCGCTGCGCTGTATCTGAGAGTATGCCAGGCCGGTACCAATCTTTAAAAAATCCTTCACCTTATTGTCCGAGTTAACCCGGAAGGTATATCGCTTAAAGCGCGACTTATCACCGCCAACAATTCCCTTCTGATCAAACAGCGAGAAGGTGGCATTGAATGAGTTACGGTCGGTACCCCCGCTCACGTTAAGCTGATGATTTGTTATCGGGGCATTATCTTCAAACAAAGCTTTTTGCCAGTCGGTTCCATGTCCTTTAGGATATTTAGAAACATCCGGAAAAGGAATTGTTCTGCCGGCATTTGCCGCGCCCTCATTCATCATCGTAACATACTCGCGTGCATCCAGCAGGTTCATGGTGCGCCACGGATTTTGAAAACCGGTATAGCCCTCATAGCCAACCTGCATTTTTCCGTCCTTCTTGCCGCCTTTAGTTGTTATAATAACCACCCCGTTTGCACCGCGTGCTCCATAGATAGCAGCCGAAGCGGCATCCTTAAGTACATCCATCGACTCGATGTCGGCAGGGTTTATATAATCTATGCCGCCCACCTGAAAACCGTCGACAATATAAATAGGCGATGCGTTACCATTGGTACCAATACCTCGGATGCGCACGGTAGGTGCATCACCAGGCTGGCCGGAAATATTGGTAACCTGTACCCCGGCAACCCGGCCCTGCAGTGACTGCTCCACCCGCTGCACAGGTGTTTGCGTTATCTGCTCGGCCTTTACAGACGAAATGGCGGATGATACCGCCTTACGCAGCTGCGTACCATAACCGATAACAACTACCTCCTGCAGGGCAACCTTATCATCGCGCAAAACGACGTTAATTGTACTGCGCCCCTGCACAGGCTGCTCCTGTGTTGTAAAACCTATATAAGTAAATACGAGCACAGCATTCTGGCCCGCAACAGTTATGGCATAAGCGCCATTGGCATCGGTTGATACTCCGGTGCGGGTGCCTTTGAGCATAATACTTACGCCAGGCAGTGTGTTTCCAGTTGCATCTGTTACCCGTCCGCTAACACGCTGGCTCTGGCTGTAGCCCAGCATAGGGATGAGTAAAAGGAGCAATGAAAAAAGTAAAGTAGTTTTTCTTTTCATTCGTTTAAAGTTTAGTTGTAGAATAAGGTTAGCGCTTTTCCTTTCAAAGCTTATACAAAGCTAGTGTATACCTGCTCCGGCAAAGAAACAAGCACCCCATTAATACCCATACAAAAACACCCGAATGCGCCTTTTTCGCTACAACACACCACAACATTACCACAACACAACTACTCATTCAACAAAAAAGCACAATAAATAACCTTCGCTTTTGTAGTACCCCCTCACGACCCTCACTTAGTGTACTTTTCATACTTAGCCCCCTCTTTTAAAACTACATTTAACAGCCCCGGAAGCCGCGAGGGCAAGCCTGCTGCAAGGCCGGAGCCAGGGCGGTACCAGCCTTTTTTAAAAAAACCTTAGCCATATTTTAATCTGCACGTATTAAAAAAACCACTTTGGGCAGCATTGGTCAGGCCAGGTACAGCAAAGGAAACACCTGCACAAAGGCCGGCACTTTGGATTAAAGCTAAAAATGTGTTTCTTTAGCTATGAAGCAACACCTCTCAGCCTCTTATTAATCAATAACAGCCCTTAAAGTATGCGCCCTATAAGATTCTTTATGCTCCTGTTTTCTATACTGTTTGCCGCAAAAGCTTACAGCCAGAACCCCATAGGTGTACCCGAGATAACAACCTACGGCAACCTCGACTATAAAGGAGGAACACAAAACTGGGATATACAGCAGGATAGTAAGGGCATCATGTATTTTGCAAATAATGAGGGATTGCTGACCTTTGACGGACGGCACTGGCGCCTGCATCCGCTGCCTCACAAAACCATTGTACGTTCTATACAGATTGACAAGGACGGCAAGATATATACCGGCGGCCAGGGCGAACTGGGCTATTTCCAGGCCGACAGGCAGGGACGGCTTACGTTTACGTCGCTGCGAGCCCTTATTCCTGATAGCGAAAGCCATTTCTCAGACGTGTGGAATATTAATATCCGGCCGCAGGGAGTATTTTTTAGAACAACCGACAAGATATTCCTGTTTAAAGACAACAAAATGCGCATTTACAAACCAACAAAGCTTTGGGAGTTTATGGGCAGCCATAATGGCAGGATATATGCCCAGGATATGGGCACCGGCTTAATGGTTTACAGCAAGGGCACCTGGGTACAGAAGGCTTCAGATCCTGTGCTCTCTAAAGACGTTATCACCTCAATAAACGACTACTCGGCAGATACCCTGCTGGTTTCAACCCTCCGAAGCGGTTTCTTCTTAATGGGGAAAGACTTTTTTAAACCCTTCAGCACCACTAATGACGGGCGCTTTAAACAAAGCAGGCTATATAAGGTAATACCGGTAAATAAAGACCTCTATGCAGTAGCCACCTCTTTTGACGGCTGCTACATTATCAATAAAGCAGGCAAAATTATACAGGTATTCTCTATCAATGACGGTCTGCACAAGAACAATCTTAGAAATATTTTCTTCGACCGGAATAAGAACCTTTGGCTCGGCCTGGATGACGGCATAAACATGATTTCGTTTAACAATGCCATTAAGCTTATCTATCCTGATGAGAACAAGCAAAGCAGCACGTACGCTTCGCTCATTCAAAACAAGCTTTTGTACATAGGCACCTCCAATGGTTTGTATTACAGTCCGCTTAATGCAGCAGGATCAGACCTTAGCCGCTCAACCAGCGCCTTTAAAGCGATAGCAGGCACCTCCGGCCAGGTATGGAGCCTTAAAAACATAAACGGACGGGTAATAGCAGGCCACGAAGACGGAGCCTTCCTTATAAATGCCACAAAAGCCAGTCAGTTATACAGCACACTGGGTTCATGGGTGTTTGAACAGGCGCCCGGCACAACAGATATCATAGGAGGCACTTATACCGGACTTAAATACCTGCAACTGAGCAATAACAAACTAGTAAGCTTCAATCAGATAAAGGGTCTGGGGGAGTCGCTTCGCTTTTTGATAAGCGACAAAGAGTATATATGGTCATCGCACCCCTACCGTGGTATCTACAAGCTAAAGGTGGCTGCCGGCAAGCAGGCATTTTCGGCCATTCACCTATACAACGAAACTAAGGGCCTTCCGTCGGTATTTGGCAATTATATAGCCAAGGTAAAGGGCAAAATTGTAGCTGCTACCGAAAAGGGCATTTATGAATATGATGAAAAGGCCGACCGGTTTATACCATCGCCACTTTTGCAGCCCATACTAAAGCAGGCGGCTTACCACTACCTGCAGGAAGACAGCGAAGGCAACCTGTGGTTTGTAAGCCACAAAAAAGTAGGCGTGGTAGACTTTTCGCGAAGTTCGGGCTCCAGGCCCTATTCGCTGGTTTACTTCCCCGAGCTCAATTACAGAGTAGTGGCCGGCTTTGTAAACATCTATCCCTATAATAAAGACAATGTGTTCATTGGGTCCAACCGCGGCCTCATCCATATAAATTACCGAAAGTACCTGCTCAACATACACCCCTTAAAAGTAAACCTGTCGCTGGTAAAAGCCGGCGGAACAAAAGACAGCCTTGTGTACGGCGGTTACGACCTTCATACAGCAGAAAAGCACCGGACCGAACTGCCAAAAAATCAAAATTCGCTTTACTTTGAGTTTTCATCTACCCTGTATGAGCAAAAGAACAACATCGAGTTTAGCTACCGCCTGGAAGGATTTGATAAAAAATGGTCTGACTGGAGCGGACGCAGCGATAAAGACTATACCAACTTGCCCTATGGCAATTATACCTTTAAGCTAAAGGCCCGCAATAACCTGGGCAGCGAATCGCCGGTGGTAAGCTATCAGTTCTCCATTGCGCCGGCCTGGTACGAGTCGCGCTGGACCTATCTGGTTTACCTGCTGCTTCTATGCCTGCTCATCTATTCCATTGTGCGTTTACAAAAGAAAAAACACCTCAAAGAAAAGAACTTCTTAATGTACCAGCATCAGCTGCAAACCGAGCATATTGAAAATGAACTCGTTAAGGTCCAAAACGAAAAGCTGGCAGCCGAGGTGGACTATAAAAACAAGGAACTTGCCGCTACCAGCATGTTCCTGGTACAAAAGAACAAGCTCATATCAACCCTTAAAAAAGAGCTCCTTTCTATATTGCAGCCTTTAGAAGCCAGCGATGATGCACGCACAGAAATAAAGAAAGCAATGAAGCTTTTGAATGATATTGATAAGAATGAGGACGATTGGGAGCAGTTCCTGATGCATTTTGATACTATCCACTCCAACTTCCTAAACAATTTAAAAGCCAAATTTCCGCACCTAACACCCAACGACCTCAAGGTATGCGCCTACCTTAAAATGAATCTGAGTTCAAAAGAAATGGCCCAGCTGCTGGGCATTACCCACCGGGCTGTTGAAGTGAGCCGCTACAGGCTAAGGAAGAAACTGAACGTGCCTGCAGAGGAAAGTTTGTTTAGCTTTATCATGCGCGTGGGCGATAACGCATAGACAATCAGCAAGTTATACAAAAATATTACTTGCTCTTTGAGTTAAAGGTTATACATTAGGCCAAATTTTTAACTCAAACAATAATTATGTGTGGAATAGTAGGTTACATTGGCCACCAGGAAGCATGGCCAATTGTTATTAAAGGCCTCAAAAGGCTGGAATACAGAGGCTATGACAGCGCCGGCATAGCACTTATACATGATGAACAGCTGGCTGTTTATAAAAAAGAAGGAAAAGTAAAAATACTCGAAGAGTATGCAGAGCAGCTGGACCGCAGCGGCACCATAGGCATGGGACATACCCGCTGGGCCACCCACGGGGCACCCTCTGACCATAACTCCCACCCCCATACCACTGCCGATGAGCAGCTGGCCATTATACACAATGGCATTATTGAAAACTATGCTACCATCAAGGCCGAACTTGCAAGCCGCGGACACGTGTTTAAAAGCGATACCGATACCGAAGTACTGCTGCACCTTATTGAAGAAATTAAAAACATCGAAGGCACCACCCTGGCCGAAGCGGTAAGGCTGGCTCTTAAGGAAGTAAACGGAGCCTATGCCATCGTGGTTATGGACCGCAGCAACGACAAGCAGCTTATAGCAGCCCGCAAAGGCAGCCCCATGGTTATAGGTGTGGGCCAGGGCGAGTATTTTATTGCCAGCGATGCAACGCCTATTGTTGAGTATACTAAAAACGTTATTTACCTTAAAGACGGCGAAATGGCTATTGTTGAGCCCGATAGCCTGATAGTGAAATCCTTAGACAATGTGGTGCAGAGCCCTCAGCTGCACGAACTGGAGCTAAAGCTCGAAATGCTTGAAAAAGGCGGATACGAGCACTTTATGCTCAAAGAAATCAATGAGCAGCCACGCTCGGTATACGACTGCATGCGCGGCCGCATCAACCTCGAAGATGGCAAAGTAAACCTGGGAGGACTTAAAGACTATGCTGCCAAACTTAAAAATGTAGACCGCATTATTATAGTAGCCTGCGGTACCAGCTGGCATGCCGGGCTAGTGGGCGAATATCTTATCGAAGAATATGCCCGCATACCGGTTGAGGTTGAGTACGCATCCGAGTTCAGATACCGCAACCCCATTATATCCGAAAAAGACGTGGTAATAGCCATATCACAGTCGGGCGAAACGGCCGATACTATGGCAGCCATAGAGATGGCCAAAGAAAAAGGAGCCACCATTTTTGGTGTGTGCAATGTAGTGGGCGCCTCCATACCCCGCATTACCCATGCCGGAGTGTACACGCACGCCGGCCCCGAAATAGGCGTGGCCTCTACCAAAGCTTTTACCGCCCAGGTAACAGTACTTACCCTGATGGCCTTTTACATGGCTCAGAAACGGGGGGCTATTACCAGGCGCAAACTGGCCGAACTGCTTACAGAACTCGATCAGATACCCCAAAAAATTGAGCAGGTACTTAAAACAGATGCCCACATACAAAAAATATCGGCCCAGATAAAGGACTCGCGCAACTGCTTATTCCTGGGCAGAGGAACCGGCTTCCCGGTAGCCCTGGAAGGAGCCCTGAAACTTAAAGAAATATCTTATATACATGCCGAAGGCTATCCCGCTGCCGAAATGAAGCACGGCCCTATTGCTTTGATTGACGAGGAAATGCCGGTGGTGGTTATTGCTACCAAAGACTCGTCTTATGAAAAAGTAATCAGCAACATTCAGGAAGTTAAAGCACGTAAAGGCAAGATCATTGCCATAGTAACCCAGGGCGACACAGAAGTGGCTGCCATGTGCGATCACTGCATCGAAATTCCCGACACGCACGAGGCCTTCCTGCCGCTCATCGCCACCATTCCTTTGCAGCTGCTGTCTTACCACATAGCGGTAATGCGCGGGTGTAATGTAGACCAGCCCCGCAACCTTGCCAAAAGTGTTACGGTAGAATAAGGCCCGCACATACCGGTTGTGCTTCAAAATTCACAGGCACTTTGAACGTACCTGGTTCGTACCTGCTTCGATAAATAGCGAAGAAAGCGCGAGGCAGGTACGTTTGAAACAGGTATTTGCCTCGCGGCCTTTATATACCGCCGGGGCTTCTATACAATAGACTGCCTTTGATGCCTACCCTGCAACTACTTATAAAAAAAAGGAGGGCTCTGATCGTAAACAGATCGGAGCCCTCCTTTTTTTTAGCCTGCTAAGCGCTTAAGCTGGCGCCTCAGCTAACATATCTTTTTATAAATTTCTTCCAGTGCTTTGCCGGGGTTCTGCGCCTTGTTAACAGCAGCAGAAACGGCCAGGCCGTAAACCCCTGTCTGCAGCAAAGCCTCCACATCTTCTAAGCGTATGCCGCCCACAGCCAGAACCGGCAAATCAATGTCCTGCCCGCGGAGCTGCTGCATGAGCAGGCGATAACCTTCTACACCCAGCAAAGGAAAGTTATTGGGCTTGGTATCTGTATGTGCGTACGGGCCGCAGCCTGCATAGTCGACCACGCCGCTTTGATGCAGCTTAACGAGCTGACTAAGGGTATGCGCAGAAGCCCCCAGGGTTTTATCCGGACCGATGTGTGTCCGTATGGCGGCAAAGTCGGCTTCCATATTTTCCATATGAACACCCTGCACATCGGCCTTGTCGAGCAAATGGTAATGATCGGTTACTATAAGGGTAGCGCCCCAGTCATCGCATATGGCGGCCAGTTCATTCAAATCGGCCAGCAGGCCGGCATCATCTTTAGTAAAACAGCGGTACTGCACCCAGTTGGCTCCCGCCTGGCAGGCCGTTAAAACCTGCCCGGTATGCGTTTGGCCGGGCAGGTCCTGGGTTAAATAATGAAACCGCGATATGTATTTCTTCATGCACTTAAAACTTCAGGCTTAAAGATAGCAGGAAGTTACGTGTTGCCTGAGGGAAGTAATAATTTTCGCCATAGATATAGCCATTATTGGCATACAGCTCGTCAAAAATATTATTAACGGTGAGGTTAATGGCCATATTCCTTAGAGGACCCAGCGGGGTCTGATAGCCAAGGCGCACATCGTTTACAAAGTTGGCCTTTAACTGGTGGGCCCGGTTGGAGCTGTTTTCCATAAACTGACGGCTCACATATTTGCTCAGCAAAGCAATTTCGGCGCCTCCAAAGGATTGATAGGCCAGCTCGCTCGACCCCACAAAGGAGGGCGAGAATGAGATGATGGTATTTTCAAAACTGCCCAGTGCTGTTTTGCTGCTGTAGTCATAGCTTGTGAAGCTTTTTATGCGGTTGCGGCTTAGCGCGGCAGTGGCCCGCCAGCTTAACTCAGAGCTTATCTGCAGGCCGGCATCCAGTTCTACCCCGAGGCGATAACTTTTATCGACGTTCTGGCGTATAGCCTCGCCCACATCAGTTATAGTGCCGGTAAGTATCAGCTGGTCATTATACAGCATCCAGTAGCCATTTATACCTACATTCACCCGGTTGTTACGGTAGCGGTACCCTGCTTCGATATCCTGCAGGTTCTCCCTCTTCGGATCCTGGCCGGTAATGGAGTTAATATAGTCATCCCGATTAGGCTCTTTGTTGGCCACCGAGTAGGACGCATACGCCAGTGACGAGGCATCGATATGATAGGTTAGACCCACCTTTGGGTTGAAAAAGTTAAACTCGTCCTGTATGTTGAGTTCGGCCTGGGTTTTATGCGTTCCACTTATTTTATACCATAAGCGGCGGTATTGCAAATCGGCATAAAGCACCAGTTTGTCCAGCGTATAGTCGGCCCGTCCATATATATTAAAATCGGTTTTAAGGCCATTGCCCTGATAATAGCGGTGCCTTATTTCGCTGCCGGATGCTACCCTGGCCCATATTACTTCGCCAAAATGATCGCCGTCGTACTTGTTCCAGGCACCGCCAAGCGTAGTTTTAAGCTTGCTTTGCGGTTGATAGTTAAGGGCAAATGTAAGACCGTAAAAGTCATTATCCAGCCAGCGGCGGCGTATAAGGTCGGTTATTGCGATGGTGCTGTCGCCTATAACTACGGGTGGTATTTTATACTTGCTAAGCTCCTGATCATTCTCATACTCTTCGTAATAGCCGGCTCCGTCGGTATAATGCAGGCCGGTGCTCAAAGATACCTTCGGGCTGAACGTACGGGTATAAAAGGCCTGATAATGGTTTTGGGTATAATTGTCGGTCTGATCGTCGTAGGTAAAGTAATTGTAGGTGCGGTTGGTGTCGATGATAGACTCGGGAACTCCCCCCCATGCCTGAAATGTTTTTTCTTTGCCCGAAAATACGTTTACGCGCACCATGTCTTTTTTACCATAAAAGGCACCGCTTAAAAAGTACGACTTCAAATCGGAGGAGGCCTTGTCTATATACCCGTCGGACTTGATGCGCGACAGGCGGGCGTCGAAGGTAAACTTGTTGTTGATAAGCCCTGTTCCTACGTTGACGGTGTTTTTCCAGGTATCAAAAGACCCATAGCTGTTATTAAGTTCGGCATAGGCTGAGTCGCGGCGGGTAATGGTTTGGATGTTAAGGCTTCCGCCAAAGGCGCCAGCGCCGTTGGTGGAGGTGCCCACCCCGCGCTGTATCTGTATATTATCAACCGAAGAAGCAAAATCGGGCAGGTTAACAAAGAAAGAACCCTGACTTTCGGAGTTATTAAGCGGAATGCCGTTCAGGGTAACGTTTACACGCGTGGCGTCGCTTCCGCGTATGCGGAAGCCGGTATAGCCCACGCCGGCGCCTGCATCTGAGTTGACCACCAGCGAGGGCGTTTGGTTAAGCAGGTAAGGAAGGTCCCGCCCCTGGTTGGTTTTTTCGAGGTCGCGGCGGCTGAGGTTTTTGTAGGTCGTGGCCGAGTTTTCGGTGGCGCGGGTGGCGCTTACCAGCACCTCATCGGCTGCAACGCTCGAGTGCTGTAAACTGATAGTGAGCTGCTGGCTGCCTTTAAGGCGCACACCGGTGCTGTAGCTCTCATAGCCCACATAAGATACCTGCAGCGTGTAGGAGCCTTCTTTGAGGTTTGAGAAGCGGAAATGGCCCTGGCCATCGGTTTGTGCATAGCGACTGCCCAGTACAATGGTTGCTCCTGCGAGGCTTTGCCGCGTGGAGGCATCTTGTACCTGCCCGCTAAGGGTTGATTGTGCCATGGCAAATGCGGGCACCAGTAAACACATAAGTGTGATGAGGTAGTAAGTTTTTTTCACTTAACTGAACATATAATGTTAATCCCTCTGCACACAGGGGCTACATGCAGCTTTATTTGCTAAACCATTCCCTACGCCGGCATTATCCGGATCAGGTGCTCGGCGGACGGACTTTGAGGGTCTTCCTTTCCGATGGGTATAATCTCAGCCTTGTTTTGTGTAATGCTTGCATTACAAGGCACCCCTTAAGATGCCGCAAACATACTATTTTATTCATTCATTGCCTATTATTGCCGTCATTGCTTTTTCTTATTTTGAATATGCCGCATATTCTATTTAAGTTTAATGTCTTTTTGAAAATTAAGAGCCTTACATGGCGCATGAAGTAAGTAATGTTAAGAGTAGATAGTTCCAAACCGTTAAAAATTGTGTATTCGCTGTGCAGGCACCCCTATCTGGGTTGGCTTATTGAGCCGCATGCCATACAGCTGAATCCCGACGGAGACTTTTCTCTCACACATCAGCGCCTTTTTACCAATACAGCTCCCGAGTTTGAGGAACACCTGGATGATACTGACAGGCAGCTTATTAAGCTGCTTGAAGAAACCGAACAGGGTTATCTGATTAAACGCTATTATAAAAAACCTATACGTCCGGTCGAGTTTTTCAGCAAGGTGTTTCAGCAGGAAAGTTATGACGCCATACGCCCGCTGGTTGAAAAGAAACTTACCCGGGCACTGGGCCTTATTAAAAAAGATAGCCTTTATTTAATGAGCCGCGAGGGCTGGCCGGTAGAAAGGAAGCTTGCTGTGGCCGATGAGGCTGCAACAGTGCTGTTCCATTTCAGACGCAGTGCCGAAGGGACACGCTATTTTCCTACCATCAGGTATAAAAACATGCGCATTGAATTTATGTACCGAGATGCGCTGGTAATACTTAATGAGCCAGCCTGGCTGCTGCTGGAAGATACGCTGTATTACTTTGATGAGATGCTGGAGGGAAAAAAACTGCAGCCCTTTTTAAACAAGCGCTATATTTCTATACCCCCTTCGGCCGAGCAGGCTTACTTTGAGCGTTTTGTTTGCCCTCTTATTGAAAAGCATCATGTTTTTGCCGAGGGCTTTAAAATTGTGAGCGAGCGCTACCAGGCAAGCCCGGTATTAACACTCACTCATGCCCAAGATAAGGCGTTTTCGCTGGAGCTTGCTTTTCAGTATGGCGAGTATGTATTTGCCGCGGGCAGCAGCCAAAAAGTGTCTGTGCGCATGAAAGAAAGTAAAGGCGACTATACTTTTTACCGCATTAAACGCTCCTTGAGCTGGGAAAAGACAAAGATGGAGCTGCTGCTCTCGCTCGGACTTGAGGATTGCGGCAATGGCTATCTGGCCCTGCTTTGCCAGGAGGGTGGCGCAGAAGAAGCTGGCGAGTTTGACCTGATAAGCTGGCTTAACCTGCATAGCGAGCAGCTGGAAGCTGCCGGCTTTATACTTAGGCAGCAGGAGAGCGGCGATCGCTTCTTTTTGGGCAAGAGCAGCCTTAGCCTGGAGTTTAAAGAGACTAACGATTGGTTTGACCTGAAGGCTATGGTAACGTTCGGGCCATACAGTATTCCGTTTATAGACCTTAAACACCATATTTTAAATTCAATTGCCCAATACAAGCTGCCTAATGGCGAAATTGCAATCATTCCGCAGGAATGGTTTGCCCAATACGGCAATTTGTTTACCCTTGCCGAGAAAGGCGATGGCGGGCTGCGCCTGCGTAAGCATCATATAGGCCTGGTTAACGAACTGGCCGAGAGCGAGCTGGCAAGCACCACCATGAGCCGTAAGCTTCAAAAGCTGAGTACTTTTGAGGAAATAGAAGATGTGCCTGCCCCCGTGCACTTTAATGGCCTGCTGCGCCCCTATCAGAAGGCAGGCTATAACTGGTTTCACTTTTTAAAACAGTATCGTTTTGGAGGCTGTCTGGCCGATGATATGGGGCTTGGTAAAACGGTGCAAACCCTTTCGCTCCTGCAAAAGATCAAAGAAGAAGCCCGGGCTGCAAACGAGCCCTGCACGTCGCTCATCATCATGCCTACTTCTCTTATTTATAACTGGCTTAATGAGGCCAGGAAGTTTGCCCCTCAGCTTAATATACTGGTTTACACAGGTACTTTCAGGAACAGGGAAATGGATAGCTTCCTGCAATATGACCTGGTGTTTTGCACCTATGGTATTGTACGGGTAGATGCCGGCCTGATGGAACAGGTGTATTTTAACTACATTATACTGGATGAGAGCCAGAATATTAAAAACCCGTCGTCCAAAGCTTATCAGGCTGTTAAACGCCTTAAATCGCAAAATAAGCTTATACTTAGCGGCACCCCGGTAGAAAACAGCATTAACGATCTTTGGGCGCAGATGTCCTTTATTAATCCGGGCCTGCTGGGCTCTCAAACGTATTTTCAAAACAATTTTGTAAGCCCTATTGAAAGAAAGAAGGACGAAGAGAAAGCCCGCAGGTTGCAGGCAATAATTAAGCCCTTTATCCTGAGACGCACAAAGCGCCAGGTGGCCCATGAGCTGCCCGAAAAGACTGAGCAGGTATTGTATTGCAAAATGAGCGAGGAGCAGAGTGAATATTATGAAACCACCAAGTCTGAATACCGCAATGAGCTGCTGCGCTCGCTGGAAGATGGCACGTTTGCCCGCTCGCAGCTGCAGGTTTTACAGGGGCTTACCCGCCTGCGGCAAATTGCCAATCACCCGGCACTGACAGACAGTTCTTTCCAGGGTCAGGCCGGCAAGTTTGAAAGTGTTATCCATACGCTTAAAAACGTGCTTTCGGAAGGCCATAAGGTGCTTATGTTTTCGCAGTTTGTGAGGCATCTGGATATTTACAGGAAGTACTTTGACAAACATAGCATGCGCTATTCGTACCTGGACGGGGGCACTCAAAACCGGGGTGAGGTGGTAAAGGAATTTCAGGAGGATGAGGATATAAAGATCTTTCTCATTTCGCTTAAGGCGGGAGGAGTGGGTCTTAACCTTACTCAGGCCGACTATGTGTTTATGCTTGACCCCTGGTGGAATCCGGCTGTGGAGCAACAGGCCGTAGACCGCACGCATCGTATAGGGCAAACACGCAATGTCTTTATCTATAAGTTTATAACCAAGGATACGGTGGAGGAAAAGATACTCGCCCTGCAGCACCGCAAACGGGCGGTTGCCGAGTCGCTTATAACGGTTGAAGAAGATTATGTAAAATCCCTGAGTGCAGACGACATCAGGGATATAATTACTTAATTGCCGCCCTGGCTGTCTTCATCGGGCTGGCGCGGCTCATGACTTATTTCGTCAAAGAGCTTATCCATTTTATTTACATAGTCGCTTGTATCATCAATAAAGAACTCAAGCTGCGGTACAATGCGCGCCTGATTCTTTATGCGGGTACCCAGTTTGTAGCGTATTTCGCTCGAGTGCGCCTTGATTGTTTTTAAAGCTATGGCAGGATCGGCGGCGTTAAAGAAGCTTAAAAATACCCGTGCGATGGCCAGGTCGGGGGTTACCCTTACCCGGGTAATGGTTAACAGGGTATTAGGAAGAAAATTCATGCCTTCCCGTTGAAATATTTCTGCAAGGTCTTTTTGAATAACGCCTGCAAACTTTTGTTGTCTTTTAGTTTCCATAGTCTTTATTTTTTTAACCCTCCTGCCTTTTAATAGTCATCCGTATCGTTGCTGCTCTGACTTTCATCGAGCGCGGGGATATTAGGGTAGCGCAGCTGGTGCATTGCTTTTACTCTTTCGTGCAGCAGGTTTCTTAACTCGTCTAAATTTTCTTTATTCTGCGCCGATATGAATACGGCAGGACTGTTGTGCTTGCCCATCCAGCTGTTTTTAAAATCGGCCAGCGTGAGTGTGTGCTCTTCGTCCTCTTCGCGGGGCTTGTAAGCATCGATCTTATTGAACACCGTAATGGTTTCTTTGTCGCCGGCTCCAAGCTCTTTAAGAGTTTCGTTTACGGTGCGCACCTGGTCTTCAAAGCTGTGGTGCGAAATATCAACCACGTGAAGCAATATATCTGCTTCGCGCACTTCATCAAGGGTTGATTTAAAGCACTCGACCAGGTGGTGAGGGAGCTTGCGGATAAAGCCCACGGTGTCTGACAACAGAAAGGGAAGGGTATTTAAAACCACCTTGCGCACTGTAGTATCCAGCGTGGCAAAAAGCTTATTTTCTGCAAACACGTCTGACTTTGAGATCACGTTCATCAAGGTTGATTTGCCTACATTGGTATACCCTACCAGGGCCACTCTTACCAGCTCGCCCCGGTTGCGGCGCTGGGTTTCGTTCTGCCGGTCTATAAGCTTGAGCTTATCTTTTAATAAGGATATCTTGTTCTGGATCATCCGCCTGTCGCTCTCAATCTGGCTCTCTCCCGGACCACGCATACCAATACCGCCTTTTTGCCGCTCAAGGTGGGTCCACATGCGGGTAAGCCGGGGCAGCAGGTATTGAAGCTGGGCCAGCTCAACCTGAGTCTTTGCCTGAGCTGTTTGTGCCCTGCGGGCAAAAATATCAAGTATAAGGTTGCTCCTGTCCAGTATTTTTACCTGCAGTTCGCGTTCTATGTTCCTGAGCTGGGAAGGGGTAAGTTCATCGTCGAAAATAACCATGTCTATCTCTTCGGACTTTACATAGGCCTGTATCTCTTCGAGCTTTCCTTTGCCCACGTAGGTAGATCCGTCGGGCCGCTGAAGCTTTTGCGTAAAGATGCGCTCGGTTATGCCTCCGGCAGTATCGAGCAAAAACTCAAGCTCTTCCAGGTATTCTCTTTCCAGTTCTTCAGTCTCGTCGGGTGTAATAACGCCTACCAGAATTGCTCGTTCCGGTTTTACGGCTGTATCGAATATTTTTTGTCTTGCCATATAGTTATTAGGGCAAACTTTCGTCCGCCATGTTCAAAATTATCATTAATTAATTAGTCCCGGCTGCTAATTGCTCGGCAAAGTGCTTAAAGGCCAGCCCGGGGAACTCTTCTTTCATAAATGTTTCGCCTATGAGGAATCCATCAAACCCTTCCTGCCTTAATTTATTAATGGTATCGGGGTGGCTGATGCCGCTTTCGGATATCTTTAAAAAACGTTTGGGAATATACTCAATAAGTTCGCTGGAGCGCTGGGCAGATACGCTGAAGCTGCGCAGGTCGCGGTTGTTTACACCTACCGCATCAACCGTGTCGCACAGGCTTTCTTCAAGTTCTTCTTTGCTGTGCACCTCGAGCAGCACATTAAGGCCCAGACTCTTTGCCTGCATAGAAAGCCTGTGTATTGCCTCGGGCTGCAGTATGGCCGCTATCAGCAGAATAATGTCTGCCCCCATTGCTTTTGTTTCGATCACCTGATAGTGATCAATAATGAAGTCTTTTCTCAAAACAGGAATGTCCACCTGCTGCAAAGCGTCTTTCAGGTCTTGTTCTGATCCTTTAAAAAAATCCTGGTCTGTAAGCACGGATAAGGCCGAGGCGCCTGCTTCGCTGTATCGTTTAGTAACGGTTTTTACATCAGCTTTATTGTTTATCATCCCCTTTGATGGCGAGGCACGCTTAAACTCGGCAATAATGCCTGTTTTTTGAGGGTCTTTTAAAAAAGACTCAAAAGACTTGCAGTCTTTACCAAAATGAGCGGACGCTTCGAGCAGCGAAACGGGCTTCTGCGCAATGCTTCTTTCTATTTCCTTCTGTTTGTTTAATACGATATCCTTTAGTATTCCGCTGAGTTCTTTTAAGCCAGAACCCTTATTTGTGTTTTTCATTGAGTTATTCTCTGTTTAACCAGTTAATAATCATTTCTTTACCATATTCGGTAAGTATAGACTCGGGATGGAACTGCACACCCCATACATCGTATTCCTCGTGCTTCAGGGCCATAATGGTGGCATCATCGGCCAGCGCGGTTACCTTGAGACAGGATGGCAGCGTATGCGTATTTACCGCCCAGGAGTGGTAGCGACCTACTTTAAACCGCTCGGGCAAGCCTTTAAATAGCCCCTCTCCCGCATGTGTTACTTTGATCTCTGTGGCGCAGCCATGCACCGGGCGACTTAAATTAAAAAGCTCGGCACCAAAGGCTTCGGCTATGCCCTGCATACCAAGGCATACTCCTAATATACTTTTTTGAGGGCTATATGTTTTAATTACATCCATCATAAAACCAGCTTCCAACGGAATTCCGGGGCCCGGTGAGAGAACTATTTTATCATAAGCACTTACTGCTTCGAGTTCAAAGCGGTCATTGCGCCGAACTACGGGCTCCTGCCCGCACTCCTTTAGCAGGTGTACAAGGTTATAAGTAAAGGAGTCGTAATTATCTATTATAAGTATTTTCATTTGGACCGGGAGTTTGTAACATTGGAACTAAAGTTTTCTGATGCCATGTCTATGGCGCAGCGCAGGGCTGTTATTTTATTGTTCACCTCATTGAGTTCGCTCTGCGGATCGGAGTCGGCTACTATACCTGCACCGGCCTGGTAGTGCAGAACATTGTTTTTGCTGAGAAAAGAGCGTATCATGATGGCGTGGTTAAAATCGCCATTGAAACCCATATAGCCTATGGCTCCGCTGTAAAAGCCCCGGCCGGTAGTTTCATAACGGTCAATAAGCTCCATAGCCTTATACTTGGGAGCGCCGCTGAGAGTGCCTGCCGGGAAGGTATCGCCCACAATTTGAAAGGGGTCTACATCGCTCTGAATGGTGCCTGTAACTTTGGAAACCAGGTGAATGAGGTGCGAGTAGTATTGTACTTCCTTAAAGGCTTCTACCTGTACTTCGTTGCAATGCCTGCTCAGATCGTTGCGGGCAAGGTCTACAAGCATTACGTGTTCGGCGCTTTCTTTAGGGTCATTCTCAAGCTGGCGTGCCAGCTGAGCATCGGCTACATCATTTCCTGTTCTTTTAAATGTGCCGGCTATGGGGTAAATAGAGGCCGTCTTATTGTCTATCGTAATTTGAGCTTCGGGCGAGGAGCCAAATAATTTGAAGCTGCCGTAGTCAAAGTAAAAAAGGTTAGGCGAGGGGTTTATGGACCGCAAAGCCCTGTATACGTTAAACTCATCACCCTTAAAGGCGCGGGAAAAGGATCTTGAAGGAACAATCTGAAAAACATCTCCACGGTATATATGGCGTTTCATGTTTTCAACAAGCACTATAAAAGCCTCGTCGCTCATGTTTGTTTCCTCTTTGTTTTCTGCTTTAAAAGTAAAGAGCGGAAAGTCTTTACTCTGTACCATATAGCTAAGCTCGTCAAGGCCCGAAGGTTCGTCCTGCCGGTACCGGTGCTCAAAGAGGGCCATTTCATTTTTAAAATGGTCTATGGCGATCACATACTTATAGACGTGATATTGCATTAAAGGTATCTTCTTTTCTTCTATGAGTTCGGACTGAAGGGTAATGTCTTCAAAATACTGTACCGCCTCAAAGGTAAAATAGCCGAACAAGCCGTTTGTTATACACTTATACTCCGGCGTATCCTCGGTTTCAAACCTGCTCCTGAAGCGCTCAATCTCGCTGCATAGGTTCACTTCCTGAGCCGGTTTTAGCTCGGTCTGCCCGTCGGGAAAATAACTGGTCAGGCTTTGCTCGTTGAGGACAATGCCTGCTATAGGCTCACAACAGATATAACTGCGGCTGTTCTCGCGGCTGTGATAATCGGAGCTTTCAAGCAAAATGCTGTTTGGGAATACATCTCTGAGCCGTAAATAAATGCTTACCGGAGTAATGGTATCTGCCAGTAGCCTTTTGCTTTGAGTATAAAGTTTGTACATTATTTAGAATTTATAAGTTCATAAAAAAACCCGGCTTTTATGGAGCCGGGTCTATAGTTAACACTTAGTTTCTTATCAAAAAAAGTATAAACATACCTCATCCCGGCTACCATGAAAATGCCACCACCAGTTGTTTGTATGTTTAGTAATCATCATTGTTATGCAAATAAAAACAAATTGCTTTTAGTTAACAAGTTCCTGTTCAATTAATTAATGGTACTGCCCAGCAAGGGTCTGCCGCTTTGCAGGATTGCTACAACTATCAACAATAAAGCCAAACCAAAGTAAATAGCTATCGGGCGGTGCTTGCTGATAAATTGAGGAACCTTTTTAGACTTACTGTTTCCCACGGTGATCAATACCGCAGCCACCAACATCAATACAAGGTGTTCAACTGTCCAGTAACGAATAGTGGGATCTTTCATAGCCTGCCCCATAGCATTATACTGTACAAGAGGACTGAAGAAATAAAGAACCAAGCCTATAACAACCTGTAAGTGAGTTGTTATTAAAGTTACCAGATTAAGTACTTTATGAGCCTTTCCAAACTTTTGTTTTGTAAGCCAGCTGTAAAGGGCAACTAAAAAAGCTATAACCAAAGCAAATAATACAAGGTAACGGAAGCCTGAATGTGCCTGAAATAAAATAGGATACATATTTTTATTGTTCTAGTTGATTTCCTCAAAGAAAAGGAAATTCGTCAAAACTCCATAATATAAACCCATGGACTTTAAAATAAAGGACTAACCGCTGATAATATATACTGCACCCGCCCGTTAGTGTATGGTATTACATACAACCGTGTCCTTATTTGTTTCAAAAAGTATACACAAAAATTTGGAGGCATGAGTTTATTTGATAGCTTTGCCTAGCTCTAATAAAAATAACGAGTGCCTGAAAGGCACTACTAACGAAAAATTATGTTTTTAAAAGGGAAATTCTTCTTTGCTCTCGTACTAACGCTAATCACGTTAAACATCTCTACCGCTCAAGGGCAAGAAAAAACAACTCAAGATCCTGATAACCTTGCCAAGGAATATTTTTCTCAAATAATGGGAGTGGCTGTTTCAGCTACGTCCAACGTAAAAATGTACCAGTTTATTAAAGACTGGCTTGGAACCCCTTACAGATATGGTGGTGATACGAAAAGAGGCATTGATTGCTCAGGCTTCGCCTACCAGCTTTACAGCAAAGTTTTTAATACAGCCATCGGAAGCAGCTCGCGCAATATTTACAGCAAAGTAAACCCCGTGAGTAAAAGTGACCTTCAGGAAGGCGATCTTGTATTCTTTAAGACCAACCGCAAGAGCATTTCACACGTAGGTGTATATATCGGCGATAATAAATTTGCTCACTCCTCCACAAGCAAAGGAGTTATAATAAGCAATTTGGACGAGTCATACTGGCGCAAGACCTGGTATAAAGGCGGCCGGCTGATCGATCAGGACCGTCAGAGCTTATAGGGATCTGCAACATCAGGTTATATCGGCTAAATGTAAAAAGGCTGCCATTGAGCAGCCTTTTTACATTTTAGCTACATCAGCAGTGTTCTTTACAAGGCATATTCCTGTTACAAAAAAGATCAGCCCTAGAATTCCATAAACAATAAGTTCGCGCGAATTAACCGACTGCTGTACAAAGCCTATAGCAGCATATATAAGCCCGATTATACCCAGTATAGTCAGGATAAGACCAAAAGTTCTCTTTAAATTCATAGTAGTATTTTTTTATGCAGCAGTACAAATTAGCTGCCATTTAGCAGAGCGTATCTTTAAACAGGCGCTTTTGCAACCTTACAAACTATAAGCCAACTAGTTACAAATACAATTAACCACCAGGAGTTCGGCAAGCTACGCCTCCCGCAACAAGAACATTGTTGCATAAACAATTCACATTTGCACGCTTTAGACAACAGTAGTATATTTGCATCTGCTTCGGGATGTAGCGTAGCCCGGTATCGCGCCAGCATGGGGTGCTGGAGGTCGTCGGTTCAAATCCGGCCATCCCGACATCAAAGACCCTTAAAGGGGTTAAAAACCCTCTAAATTGTATGTTTAGAGGGTTTTTTTGCGATAATTGAAAAATTATCGCAAAACAATTATCAACTTCTCAATGCCCTATTTCGCACCCTGTTTTACAAGGCACCCCCACCGGTACAGACATTGCTAATCAGATCTTTCTTCCATATGATAAAAAATAATTCGCTATTGTGGGAAAAGAGAGATTACCTACACCCGCTATATTGATGATCTCGTGTTCTCCAGCTCATCTGATTTCAGACACCATTGCGTTCCGTTAATAAATTTCATTTTGGAGTCGAATTTCAGGATCAGCATAAAGAAGACACTTTACCGCGCGGGTAATATGGAGATCACAGGAGTAGATGTTAAGAACAACGTTCTTGATCTCAATGGCGATTTTAAAACTCTACTAGAAGATAAAACTGCTCCTTAAAAAGATAACCAACGGCCGTAGAAGTTACTTGAAACAAGTTCGGAAAGAGAAGCCAAAAAACAGCTGACCAATAATAAGCCAACAAACGTGATGCTCATTATTAGATCACATTTCTCTGAGCAGGGAAGGAACGGCTTCAGAAGGGAAGTTGTCTTTACTACTTAAAATGTCTAGGGAAATGTCTAAAAATGTCTAGCTAAGCTGGCTTAGACATTTTCCAAACCTTGCCAGAAGGAGTTATAATACCCTTTAAACTCAGCTTTTGAAGGTTATTTTTGATCTTATGTCTCTTCTGATTCTCGTCTAAAACGTCTGGCAATTTGTCTAAAAGTATTTCTTCAAAGTCGGTTCTTTTACCTTCTCCAAATTTCTTTAAGAACTCCAGTATAATTTTTTGACAGTAGTCATCGTCAATACCTGGTTGCTTAATATATATTTACTTGCCCTTAATTCAAATTTCACGGGCTCTTATTCGTTTCAATCGGCACAGCAAAACCAGGTCATCAATTCTGTTGTTTCACCCGTTATCTACACTACTAACATGTATACTCTCAACGGAAGCGGCAAACTGTCAAAACACGTAAGGTATGAGTATGAGTTCGGGCATTCCGCCTACAGTATAAAACCTAAAAATACCGGACAAACGTTGAGCAGCACTACAATATCAACTTCTAGAAACCGCCTGGGCCTGGAGTACAACATAATAAAAAGCCTCCATCTAAAGTCAGCTGCCAAGAATGAAGTCAACCGGAACAGTACAGGCCTTCATGCAAATTATACCTTCACAGACCTCGGCGCACGTTACCACCTGGAAAAACGCAAGTTGGACTTCCAAGTTGATATTAATAACCTTACTAATATCAAAGCTTACCAGGCAGCCGTGTTAAGCAATAACACCCAGTCAGATTATCAGTATCCCTTACGCGGAAGGAATATCCTTGTAAAAGTATTTTTCGTCTTCTGAGGTGAACCAGTAAGTTATAATTGCTATTGGGTACGGGTGAGGCTAAAGTTGCCGCCTTTGTTCGGCCAGAGAGCGGTCTGGCTAAAAAAGCGAATACCTTATTGGGTCCAATAAGGTATTCGCTTTATAATGACAATTACGTAGGCGCTAGTTGAATTGCATCACGACAAGATAACTAGCAAGCAAAACTATTAGGTGCAGCAAAGCCTCTAATGATTACCCGGGTAATTTAAAAAATCGATATAAAAGCTGGAAACCTACAACGGCTCGAAAGAAAGGCACTGTGTGCAGATGAGCCTTCAGCCCTTTTCTTTTCCTACTTTCCTTCCCGCTTTACAAACTTGTGGAAGGTGCTTTCGCTGCCGTCGGCTTTTTTGTCCTGCAGGATGAGGTCGAGTTTGTTGTCGTCAAAGTCTTTGAAGAAATCTTCCCAGCTCATTTCTTCAAACTGGTCGTCGTCTTTGCTTTTATCTGGAAAGTGAAACCTGAGCAGGCCCTCGTCGCTGTCTTTTCCGGTTCCTTTAATCCTGGAAGGTACGGCGCCGTGCTTTTCGGCCCAGGCCTTAATTTGCTTATGATCATGTGTTTGTGTGGATGTGCTCATGGCTGATGATTTTTAGTACTAACAGCTGGCGGGTGCAAAAGTTTATCAGGCCCAGGCTTAAAGCCATTGCATCTTACTGACATGCGTTAAGGCTTTTTTAACGACCTTTGAAGCTTAAGCCGCGGCACAATGAATATCTCTATTAAAAATATGGTGTGCAACAGGTGTATACTCGTTGTACAGCAGGTGCTCGACCGACTGGGCATTGCTGCCAAAAGTGTAAAGCTGGGCGAGGTGGAAACTGACGAACTGGACCAGGCTACGCTGAGCAAGCTTGGAACCTCGCTGGATGCGCTGGGCTTCGAACTGCTGGATGATAACCGTAAAAAGATTATTGAGCGCATAAAAACCCTCATCATACAAAAGGTTCATCACCGGCAGGAGAGCAGAAAAGAAAACCTTTCGCAACTGCTGTCAGAGACCCTCCATAAAGACTATTCTTACTTGAGCAATTTATTTTCGGAGACAGAGGGCATTACCATTGAGAAGTATGTAATAAACCAAAAGATTGAAAGGGCCAAGGAACTTATTATTTACAATGAGTTAAGCATGAGCGAAATAGCCTTTGAGCTGGGCTATAGCAGCACAGCTCACCTCTCGGCCCAGTTTAAGCGCAGCACCGGTTTGAGCCCCGGCAGCTTTAAGAAGATGGGGCAAAACAGGCGCAAGCCCCTGGACAGCATTTAAACGGGTTTTAGAACCAAAAATCTTATAAGCTTTATCCATAATTGTGTAAAGCCTTTGCTGCATAAGGTCCTACCTTTGTTTAATGTAAACAAGGTGATTATGGGAAAAGATATGAACACAAAAAAGAAGACCTACCCGGTGCTTAACATGAGCTGCGCTTCCTGCGCCTCAAGTGCACAAAGCACCCTGGAGCACGAGCCGGGCATTGTTAGCGCTGCCGTTAACTATGCCAACGGGCTGGCCCTCATAGAATATAACCCAGGGCTAACCAATCCTCAAAAACTCAAAGAAGCGTTACAGGCGGCAGGCTACGACCTGGCCATTGACGAAAGCGAAGAAGCGCAGGATGAGCTTGAAAAATTGCATAAAAAGCACCTTAAAGACATTAAAAAACGCACAGCGGGAGCCCTTATTTTATCTGTACCCCTTGTAATTATAGGCATGGCCTTTATGAATATGCCCTATGCCAATTACATTATGTGGGCGCTGGCAAGCCCCATTGTGCTGGTATTTGGCAAGCAGTTCTTTGTTAAAGCCTGGAAGCAGGCATCGCACGGCTCAGCCAATATGGACACCCTGGTTGCACTAAGCACGGGAGTGGCCTACCTGTTCAGCGTTTTTAATACCCTTTTTCCGGAGTTCTGGCACAGCCGGGGCCTGCACGCGCACGTTTACTTTGAAGCTTCGGGCGTAGTAATTGCCTTCATTTTGCTTGGCCGCATGCTCGAAGAGCGTGCAAAAGGCAACACATCATCGGCCATAAAAAAACTCATGGGACTACAGCCCAAAACAGTACTGCTGGTACATGGTGAAGGGGAAACAACGGAAGTCCCTATCAGCGCCGTAAAAAAAGGAGATATACTGATGGTAAGGCCGGGCGAGAAGATTGCTGTGGATGGCACCGTATACCAGGGTTCGTCCTTCGTGGACGAGAGCATGCTATCGGGCGAGGCCATGGCGGTAGCAAAGACAAAGGGCGACAAGGTATTTGCGGGCACGGTGAACCAAAAGGGAAGTTTTCGCTTTATGGCCAACAAGGTGGGCAGCGAAACCCTGCTTGCGCAGATAATAAAGCTGGTGCAGGATGCCCAGGGCAGCCGCGCCCCCGTGCAAAAGCTGGTAGATAAAATTGCGGGCATTTTTGTGCCTGTAGTTATGGGCATTGCCCTGCTGAGCCTGATTGTATGGAGCCTGGTAGGGGGTCAAGAAGGCTTTACCCACGGACTAATGGCCATGGTAACAGTGCTGGTGATTGCCTGTCCATGTGCTTTGGGGCTGGCCACCCCAACGGCTATTATGGCCGGCATTGGCAAAGGAGCCGAAAACGGCATCCTTATTAAGGATGCCGAGAGCCTTGAAAAGGCCAAAAAGGTAAACGCCATTGTTCTGGATAAAACGGGCACACTGACCGAAGGCAGGCCTGCGGTTACCGCCGTGCTGTGGACAGAAGAAAACCCGGCTCATACCGCCGCTCTCGTATCTATAGAAAAACAGTCGGAACACCCTCTGGCCGAGGCTGTTGTGAGCTACTTTGACCAGACTCATCTACTGCCTGTTGACGAATTTGAAAGTCTGACCGGCTTTGGCCTGAAAGCTAAGGTTGACAAGCGGGTATATTATATAGGCAATGCGCACTTGCTTAAAGCAAACAATATTGCCATTCCGCCTCCGGTGGAACAGGCTGCTGCAGGATGGCTTGAGCAGGCAAACACAGTTATTTACTTTGCCGGCCAGCAAGAGGTACTGGCAGCCATAGCCATTGCTGATAAGCTAAAAGCAGGGTCGGCAGCGGCCGTAAAGGACCTGCAGAAAGAAGGCATAGAAGTGCATATGCTTACCGGCGACAATGCAGCCACGGCCCGGGCAATAGCCCGGCAGGCAGGTATAAGCCACTACAAAGCCGAAGTGCTTCCGGCTGATAAAGGTGCGTTTGTACAGCAGCTTCAACAGCAGGGCAAAACTGTAGCCATGGTGGGCGATGGCATAAACGACAGCAACGCGCTGGCACTGGCCGACGTAAGCATTGCCATGGGCAGGGGCAGCGACATTGCCATGGACGTAGCCAAGATGACCCTTATATCGTCCGACCTGAGCAAGATACCTCAGGCTATAAGGCTGTCGCGCTATACGGTAGCCACCATACGGCAAAACCTGTTTTGGGCGTTTATCTATAATATTATAGGCATACCTCTGGCAGCCGGCATGCTGTATCCGCTAAATGGCTTTTTACTGAACCCCATGATAGCCGGGGCGGCCATGGCATTAAGCTCGGTTTCGGTGGTAAGCAACAGCCTGCGATTAAAATCAAAAACTATTTAAATTACTATTTACAGATATGAAAACCCTCACTTTAAAAACAAACATTATGTGCGATGCCTGCATTGCCAAAGTAAGTCCGGTATTTGACCAGCTGATAGGCGCTGGCAAATGGAATGTAGATATTAAAAACCCAAAGAAACCCCTTACCGTTCAGTCGGAAACACTAAGCGAGCAGGAGCTGATAAAGGCCGTAGAGCAGGCGGGCTACAAGGCCGAACCCCTGGTTTAATACCTGTCCTCTGGCAGGGTATTTCCATCACCTGCTCAGGTAAGTAAGGGGCGTAATTTATGCGCATCTGCCACGCACTCCATCCGACATGTATCCGGGATGTACCCATGATGTATCCATGTTTATGGTCGGATATATCATGCCCGGAGTATGGCGGCAGCTGCCTGGCACCACGAAGCAGAGCCGCACCTGGCAGGCTGCTGATTACCTGCCGGGTACCGGCCCCTGATCACTTTGCCCCCGCCGCAAGTACTACTCCATCTGTTCTCATGCGGCGACAGCAGGCATCCTGCAGGACACTAAAATCAGGCCGGCACCGGTGATCATCCCTTACAGCCATCCCCAAAGCCGGGGCAGCGTTCCAACAGCTATGTTTATAATAACTTTTTATTATTTTAACATTGGGTTAATTCCTGAATTCTATTTTGCCCTTTGATAAAAAAGTGTGTGTTGCGTGCTTGTGCACTGCCCGCACCTACCCTTAGGCGCAACTATGCAAGGAATTAATAAAAAACAGCATGAATATCTTCTATCGGCTCTACAGCAGTTAGAACATGTTTTAACCGACATCGAACTACGTACGCAGGACAAGCTTCTGGAAGAGCTGCCTGCATCTGCAGATATTAATAAAATTAAAGAAAAACTGCAGCAAGATTACCTTAAGTACGAAGACATGCTCGAACACCTTGCTATGCACATAAAGGCCTATAATGAGCTGAGTCACCAGGTACGCGTATATCACATCGGAAAACTTTTAAAACGTCTTAAACGCGAAAAAGAAATCTACGCTGCCCATGGCTTACATATTATTGCGGCTCAGGGCACATAGCTTTGAGCTTTAATGTGCAGGCCGTATCTTTGCCGCATAAAATTAGTATTATGTCTCAAAAAATCCGCGTGCGTTTCGCACCAAGTCCTACAGGTGGTTTGCACTTGGGTGGCATGCGTACCGTTCTGTATAATTACCTTTTTGCCAAACAGGCCGGAGGCGATTTTATACTTCGTATAGAAGACACCGATCAGACCCGCTTTGTTCCGGGTGCCGAAGACTATATAAATAATTGCCTCCAATGGTGTGGCATAGAGCCGGACGAGAGTCCGCAAAAGGGAGGCCCTTATGGCCCTTACCGGCAAAGCGAACGAAAAGACCTCTACCGCGGTTATGCCGACCAGCTGGTTAAGGACGGCTATGCTTACTATGCCTTCGACACTCCGCAGGAGCTGGATGCCATGCGCAGGGATATACCCAATTTTCAGTATGGGCACGAGCACAGGATGCAGCTTCGCAATTCGCTCAGCCTGTCTGCTCATGAGGTTGATGAACTGCTTGCCGCCAATGTGCCCTATGTAATAAGGCTGCGCATGCCGGAAGACGAAACCATATCCTTCAAAGATCTTATACGCGGCTATGTGAGCTTTGATACGCAGCTATCGGATGATAAAGTATTATTAAAAGCGGATGGTATGCCTACCTACCATCTTGCCGTGGTGGTGGATGACCACCTGATGAAAATTACTCACATTTTTAGGGGCGAGGAATGGCTGCCCTCTTCGCCTGTGCATTTACTCTTATGGCGATACCTGGGCTGGGAAAACGAAATGCCCGAGTGGGCGCATCTGCCCCTTATTCTCAAACCCAATGGCAATGGCAAGCTGAGCAAGCGCGACGGCGCAAAATTTGGTTTTCCGGTGTATGCCATGAACTGGACCGACCCCGAAACGGGCGAAACCGTTGCCGGCTTTAAGGAAAGTGGTTTCCTGCCAGGCGCCTTTTTAAATATGCTTGCGTTAATGGGCTGGAACGACGGCACCGGACAGGAGCTTTTTTCGCGTGATGAGCTGCTCAAAAAGTTTTCGCTGGCTCGTGTGAATAATTCGGGCGCCCGGTTTGACTTCGAAAAGGCCAAGTGGTTCAACGCCGAGTGGATTAAGTATACCGATACTAAAAGCTTTATGCCGCAGGTAAAGGAGCTGATGCAACAAGCCGGCTATACAGTTGATGATGCCCGGCTTGAACAGGTAATTGAGCTTGTGAAAGATCGCTGTACGCTGCTAACTGATTTTATTGACCAGGCTGCTTATTTTTTCGAGGCTCCGCGCGAGTATGACCTTAAGGCCGTAAAAGCTAAATGGACGCCAGAGAAAGAGCTTTTCTTTAAAACCCTGGCGCAGCAGCTGGTTCTCAATAAAACCTTTACCTCCCAGCAACTGGAAGAAGCTTTTAAAGCGCTGGCCGAAGCGGCGGGCTTTAAAATTGGCGAGGTGATGCTGCCCTACCGCATTATGCTGGTGGGCGGCAAGTTTGGCCCGGCGGTGTTTGATATTACCAAAATTATTGGCGAAGAGGAAGCCGCAGCCCGCATTGAAAAGGGAATTGAAGCCTTTAAAAGCTAAGGGTTTAGCACTCATATAAACACAAAGAGGGGCACCGCGGGCACCCCTCTTTGTGTTTTATGCAGGCCGGAATGCCCTTGCGTGCAGAACTTAGAAGCAGCTTACACTCCAGCTTTTATGCCAGCGCTGGCCGCCTTCGAGGCTTATAATGCCTTCTTTGTTTTTGAGCTGCTGGTTATGGTCGGCAGCATCGGCAATGCCCTGCCAGGGTTCAATACATACAAAAGGAGCTCCCGGGGCAGACCATATACCCATATACGGGAATCCTTTAAAGCTAAACCGTATCCCGTGCGGGCTGGCATGGCTTTTTAAACTCATATAGCCCGATTTAAGATCTTTAAATACCAGAGCATCCTCAGCAAACAATTCGCGGCTTAGCGGCAGGCGCTTCTGGCCGGTTAAAAATGGTTCGGGATGGCTGAGCAGGTTATTATCAATAACCCATCGGGGGCTGTTTTCTTCTTGTTCAAACTCAATATAATAATCTTCAAAACGGGCGTTCTGTACCATGGGCACATTGAACGCCGGATGGGCACCTATGGAAAAATAAAGCCTGCGGGCCAATGGGTTTTCCACTTCGTAGCGAAGGCTTAAGCTGTCATCGGTAAGGGTATACTGAAGGCTGAGCTTAAAATCGAAGGGATACTTTTTGAGGGTTTCTTCGCTGCTTTCGAGCACAAAAGTGGCCGAGTGGCTGCTTGTTTGTGCGGCCGCGAAAAGCATATCGCGGGCAAAGCCATGCCTGGGCAGCTGGTAAGCGGTATTCTCATATAAAAAGCTGTTGTTCTTCAAGGCGCCCACTATTGGAAAAAGCACCGGCGAGCGGCGGTTCCAGTAGGCGGCATCGCCGTTCCATAAATAGTCTATAGCATGTTCTTTATTATAAAGGCTGTGCAGCTCGGCTCCGTGGGGGTGTATGCATGCCTTAAGGACCTCGTTTTCTAAAACAATCATTTCTCTATATTATTAATTCGTAAAACAGCTTAAGTGTTTACTTGTTCATGTGGTAGAAAGTTACAGCTTTTTTACTATCCATTATGAAATACCCCTTTATCCTGGCTCTATCGCTGGTTATAGCAGTAAGTGGCTGCTCGTCCAACCCCTATAAGCGCAGCAACAAAATGTACAAAAAGCAGGCAAAAGAGCTTGTAAGAACCTTGCTTGAAGTACCTGCCGTACAGCCTTATGGCGGCAAAACAGCGGCCTACCCGGTAGCTACCACCAACTTTAACCTACGCCAGCCTACTTCGGTCATTATCCACCACACGGCTATGAACTCCTGCGAGTCTACCGTGCGGGCCTTTACCCGGCCTCAATCCAAAGTAAGCGCACACTATGTAATATGCAAAGATGGCACGTTGCATCATATGCTTAATGATTATTTACGGGCCTGGCATGCGGGCGTGAGCCGCTGGGGGGCAACGGCCGATATAAATGCCGGTTCGCTGGGTATTGAACTCGACAATAACGGCTATGAGCCTTTTGCCGAAGCTCAGATCAATAGTTTGCTGGCCTTGCTTGCGCGCTTAAAATCTACCTATCGCATTCCTGCAGGGGCATTTATAAGTCATGCTGATATTGCCCCTGGCCGCAAGGTAGACCCCAATGCGCACTTTCCATGGAAGCGGCTGGCGGCGGCCGGTTATGGATACTGGTATGACGAACCGGTGTCCCAGCCTCAGCCAGGCTCGCTGGACAGTTATAATGCGCTTGATGGTTTAAGACTTATAGGTTACGACACGCGCGATTCGGCCGCAGCCATGAGTGCTTTTAAGCTTCATTTTATGCCGGAAGATAAGTCGCCCGTGGTGGATGATCGTGCCAAGAGCATCATTATCAATTTGGTAAATAAATACAAGCAATAACAAGCCATAGCTTTTAACTATAGCGCTATGCATATTAAGAATAGCTAAATGATTGTAAAAGAGGCCATAAGAGCCTATATTTGTATCAACGAATTCAAAAACTAATAGACATGATAACAATAGGACAGAAATTTCCATCATTTGAAAAGACAGCAGTTGTAAGCATTGAAAAAGGAAGAGAGTTTACCACTCTTACATCCGATCAGCTTGTAAACGACAATAACCAATGGACCGTAATTTTTTGGTGGCCAAAGGACTTTACCTTTGTATGCCCTACAGAAATTGCCGAGTTCAACAGATCATACAGCGAGTTTCGCGACAGGGATACTACGCTGATCGGCGCTTCTACCGATTCTGAGTTTGTGCACCATGCATGGAGAATGCATCATGATGATCTGCGCGATCTGAAGTTCCCTATGCTGGCTGATACTTCTAAATCTCTGGCCGAAGAGCTTGGCATACTGGAGCCTAACGAAAAGATTGCTTACCGTGCCACCTTTATTATTGACCCTCAGGGCATTGTGCGCTGGGTATGTGTAAACGACCTTAACGTGGGCCGGAATGTGAAAGAAGTACTTCGCGTGCTTGACGGCTTGCAGACAGACGAACTTTGTCCTTGCAACTGGGAAAAAGGCCAGGAAACCATCCAGGCTTAATCCTGCTTTTGTAAAACCTTATTATCCCCTCTTTTTTTGAGGGGATATTTTTTTAAAATCTTAATTATGAGTGAAGTTTCAGAATCAATAAACGAATTATTACAAAGCCTTAATATAGAGGCCTCGCATCGTACACCCAGCCTTGAGCTACTCGAAAAAGGCGAATCGAGGTACGTAAGGGACTTTAAGGTAAACCAGGCGAGTACGCTTAGCTCCGAGCACCTTAACGGCAAGGAAATTGGCCTCATTGGCCTTGCAGTAGCTGTAAACGAAAAGAACAAGCCTTTAACGGAGTTTTACGCTTCGTTTGCCGAGAAGAACGGCGCTACAGCAGAAGAGCTGGCAGAGGCTGCTGCCTGTGCATCTCTTTTGGCGTCTAACAACGTATTTTACCGTTTCAGGCATTTTACTCAAAAAGAAAAGTACACACAGATACCTGCACGCATACGCATGCAGATTATGATGAAACCTGTTACAGGTAAGGAATTTTTCGAACTGATGAGCCTGGTAATATCGGCCATTAATGGTTGCGAAATGTGTGTAAACTCGCACGAAGACTCGTTAATTAAACTTGGCACCAGCGAAGAACGCATTTTTGATGCTATACGCATGGGGTCTCTTATAACGGCCACGGGTAAACTTATTTTTTAAAAGCAAAACCCTGCTTTTGTGGAAAAGTTTATATTGACTTCGCCCAGACAGGTATATAAAAAAATAATAAGTTTTTTATTACCTTAGAGGCAAGGTTAACCGCTTCAGTGCCCTTACTTATTCCCGTAATAAATTTTGGTTATCAACAATTGAAAAGGGCTTTGAAGACGAATATTTTTAATTACTAAGGGGGATACCGTCGTATAAGAAAAGCTTATACGACGGTTTTTTTTGATATTTAAACTGTAATAAATTTAACAATGAAAAACCGCGCGCTTAAAAACACCAACTCTTTATTTTATATCATGGGCATTGTATTCGGTCTTCTTACTTTCGGCCTTGTGTCTGAATCTTTAATGTGGGCCGTAATTGGTGCTGCTGCAGGATTCGTTATGGCTTTTTTATTTATAAAAGCTTTTGTTCATGGCAAAAGTTATCAGCACTAAAGCCTTGTATCCATGCTAATCCATGGATACAAGGTTTTTACGCTCAAAGGGTATTTACAAGATTCTCCTGGTAGCATTTTACGCGCTGGTAGGAGTTATTGATGGAATTGCTTGTAATTACTGCCAGATCGCCGGTTCTTATCTGGGTAATTAAAAACTGCCAGGCATCTTCACTGTTTCTAAACACATCGGGTTTATAACCGGGCCTTACTTCGTCTATACCGGCCTGCAAGGTTTCTATCATTTTTTCATACTCCATGCCTCGCAGGTAGCGCTCCTGGCATATAATCACCTTATCAAACATGTGTGCGGCAAGCCGGCCCATCTCCTTAATGTCATCCTCCCTGCGGTCGCCTGTTCCGGCTATTACCCCTACTGTACGCTCAGAGCCTGCTTTATCAATAAACTCCTTTATCCCTCTTAACCCGTCCGGATTATGGGCATAGTCTACCAGCATGCGGTAGTCTTTAAACTCAAAGAGGTTCATACGGCCGGGCGTTTGCGCCGGCGAGGGTTCAAAGGTTTCGAGAGATGATTTTATGTTTTTAATATTGAAGTCGCACAGAAAGGCGGTAAGTGCTGCTGCCAGCGCATTATACGTCATAAACGTTACGGTGCCATGAAACGTAAGGGGCACATCGCTAAGCCTTGCCAGGCGCATTTTCCACTTGCCTTTGGCTATAGTTAAATAGCTTTCATGTATATACGCTGCAACGCCCCCCTTTGCACAATGACTGGCTATAAAGCCAGTGTCGCCGTGCAGGCTAAAGTAGGCTACATTGCAGTGGGTGGTTTTCATACCAATGCGGCGGCAATACTCATTATCGGCATTCAGCACCGCCCAGCCATCCTTTTTTACGGCCTCTATGAGTACTTTTTTAACGTTGGCAAGCTCACCGAGGGTATCGATGTCTGCAAGCCCCAGGTGATCTTCCTGTACATTGGTTATAACTCCTATATCGCAATTTCTAAAGCCCAGTCCCTCGCGCAGCAATCCGCCCCGGGCGGTTTCGAGCACTGCAAACTCAACGGTTGGGTCCTTAAGCACAAAAGCAGCGCTTACGGGGCCCGTTGTATCGCCTTGCACGAGCAGGGTGTTGTGTATGTAAATACCGTCTGACGTAGTAAAGCCTACATGATAGCCGTTATTTTTTACTATATGAGCGATAAGACGCGTAGTGGTGGTTTTGCCATTGGTACCGGTAACGGCTACAATGGGTATCCTGGATGGTTTTCCCGGAGGAAAGAGCATGTCCAGCACGGGCGCAGCAACGTTGCGCGGCATCCCTTCGCAGGGGTCTATGTGCATCCTGAAGCCGGGCGCTGCGTTTACTTCCAGTACTACGCCTCCGGTTTCGCTCAGAGGTTGATGGAGGTTTTTGGCCATAATGTCTATGCCGCATATATCGAGCCCTATTACCCGGGCTATACGCTCGCAAATAAATATATTCTCGGGGTGTACATCGTCGGTCACGTCAACCGAGGTTCCGCCGGTGCTCAGGTTGGCCGTGCCTTTGAGGGTTATCAGGCTGCCTTTAGGGGGCACAGAATCCAGGGTATAGCCTTGTCTGGCCAGTGTTTCGCGGGTATCGTGATCAACCAGTATTTCAGTCAGCACGTTTTCGTGCCCATAGCCCCGGCGGGGGTTTTGGTTCTCAATGTCTATCAGCGCGGCTATATTGTGCACTCCGTCGCCTTTAACATGCGCCGGATGGCGCAGGGCGGCAGCTTCCATCTTGTTATTGATAACCAGCACCCTGAAGTCATGGCCCTGTATATAACGCTCAACGATCACTACCCTTGAGTATGTCTGTGCGTGCTTAAACGCCTGAAGCGCTTCATCCCTTGTTTTTATATTGATGCTGGCGCCTTTGCCGTGGTTTCCGTTTAAGGGTTTGAGCACAAGCGGAAATTTAAGGGTTCGCAAGGCTTCATCCAGCTCCTGCTCGTTCACAACTGTGGTACCGGCTGCCACCGGTATAGCCAGATCTTTAAGCAGGCGCTTGGTTTCCTCTTTGTTTCCGGCAATATCGACCGCCAGGCTGCTGGTTTTTTCGGTTACGGTGGCTCTTATGCGCACCTGATTTTTACCAAGGCCCAGCTGCACCAGCGACCCCTGGTTTAAGCGTATACAGGGTATGTGACGCGACTCGGCTTCTTCTACAATAGAGGCAGTGCTCGGCCCGAGCCTCTCGGCTTCGCGCATTTTTTTCATGGTCACGATGTCCTGTTCGAGGTTGCAGGGCACCCCGTCTACAAGCGCCTGGGCAATACGTACTGCCGCTTGGGCGGCATAAGCGCCTACATTGGGCTCCTGATAGGCAAACACTACATTATACACGCCGGGCGTTTTAGTGCTTCGGGTACGGCCAAAGCCTACATTCATACCGGCAAGCGTTTGCAGCTCAAGGGCTATGTGCTCAATAATATGCCCCATCCAGGTTCCCTCGTCCACGCGTTCTAAAAAACCGCCCTCATATCCGGGGGAACAAAAGTGTGTGTAGAGGCTGGGCATAAGCTGCTCAAGGCGCTTTTTAAATCCGGGAATCTTGTTGCTTGGGTAGTGTTCAAGCTCTTGAAGATCAAGACGCATTTGAATGAGTTTACCTCTTCTTACGGACCAGATATTAGGGCCCTTAAGTATTTGAATTTTTTCTATAATCATGGTTCTACAGGCAGAAAATGCGTCCGTGGTTTAAGTTAATTCGAAATTATTTGAGTTCAGGTTTTGTGCGTTTAAAGAGGGTATGTCTTAGTTTATTTCCACTTAAACCTAAGGGGATTTAAAAAGTTTGAGTTTAAACCAAACATTATCAACTATTTCTTTTTGTTAATTAAACATCATATAAAATGAAATGGTCCCAACAGGAAAACTAGTTATTATTGGAGGAGCGGTGGACATGGGCAGCACTCTGTATTACGAAAAAGATGTTACTCAGCCTAACTATATTAAGTTTTTTGAAAAAGGCATTTTGCGGCGCATCCTGATGGAGTCGGCTAAGAAAGAGGACTCCTATGTGCTCATTATTACAACCGCATCACAGATTCCTGAAATTGTAGGGCCGGAGTATGTTAAAGCTTTCGGACAGCTGCAGGCAAGGAATGTGGAGGTAATGAATATTACCCGGCGAAACGAGGCCAATGACGATGATTTTATACGTAAACTGCAAAAGGCTGATGTGGTGATGATTACCGGAGGCGATCAGCTGCGCTTAAGCTCTATCCTGGGGGGAACCCGCTTCCTGGAACTTCTTAGAAAGAAGTATCATAAGGAAGACTTTCTTATAGCCGGCACGTCTGCGGGGGCGGCGGCGGCCTCGAATACTATGATCTACCGTGGCAGCGACCGCGAGGCTCTTGTACAGGGCGAACTGCAAATGACCGGCGGACTTGGATTTATAGATAATGTGATTATAGATACGCACTTTGTACAGCGCGGCCGCATAGGGCGACTGCTGTATGCCGTGGCAAGCAATCCGGGCATGCTGGGCATTGGCCTTGGCGAAGATGCAGGCTTTTTAATTACTGCGGGATGCTCTATGGAGGCTATCGGCTCGGGTCTTACGATCCTGATTGACGGCCGCTCTATCTCCCAGACGAATATTTATGACGTAGAGGCAGGATCGCCCGTATCAATAAAGGACATGAAAGTACACGTGCTGTCTATTGCAGATACGTTTAATATCTGCACTCATGAAATGACCATTAAGAATGTAGTTAAACTTGATCAGCTCAACTTAGTATAGAAACGCATATGACACCGGCAATCATTATTCACGGGGGCTTTTTCAGCGAATCGTCTACCAACAACGAAGTTAAAGAAGCAAAGCAGCAGGCTCTGAAGCGCATTGTAAGCGAGGCTTACAAAAAACTCGAAAACAGCACCGCGCTGGAGGCGGTGGTATGTGCTGTTTCGATGCTGGAAGACTGTGAACTGTTTAATGCCGGCTACGGCTCGCAACTGCAAAGCGACGGACACATCCGCTTAAGCGCATCTCTTATGGATGGGTCGACCAGCAAGTTCAGCGGGGTAATCAATATCGAACCGGTGAAGAATCCGGTTCAGATTGCCCGCAAGTTAATGGACGAGGAGGATAAGGTATTAAGCGGTGCCGAAGCTCTGATGTATGCGCGCGCTTCGGGTTTTAAAGCCTTTGATCCTGAAACAGAGGCGCGTAGAAAGGATTTTGAACAGAAGCTTGCCCAAAGTAAGGGTCGGGGTACCGTAGGCTGCGTAGCTCTTGACGCCGACGGCCGTCTGGCTGCTGCTACATCAACAGGCGGAAAGGGTTTCGAACTACCCGGCCGGGTAAGCGACTCGGCGACGGTGGCGGGCAATTATGCCAACAGATATGCAGCGGTATCTTGTACAGGGGTTGGCGAGGATATTGTAAGCGGTGCCCTGGCTGCAAAAATAGTGACAAGGGTAACCGATGGCCTGTCTTTGCAGGAAGCTACCGATAAAAGTATGGCAGAGCTTAAGCCTTTTGATGGCTTTGCGGGCATAATTGGCATCAGCGCCAGCGGGCAGCTTTATCATACCTGCTCCCACCCCTATATGGTATGGGCAATGGCTCATCCGCAGGTAGAAGTATTTGACTGATAGTTTTAATGTAAAAATATAGAGTGTATATTTAAAAGGAAGATTAAGCGTTAATGGATAGTATTATATTCGTATAATATAAGCGATATCTTTACACTTCCCGTTATCCAGATGCGGATTGAAACCACTATGATTAAATATACATCTCTGCCTGCCGTCCTGTTGTTTGCTCTTTTATTTGCTCAGAACACCCTGCCGGCTCAGGCGCAAAAGCTTACTAAAACGAAGGCTTCCTTTATCGGACCAGAATATTTTGAGCCCATACCGGTCGATTCCTCTTTGCTGCGCAAAACACAATTGGTTGAACGTCTTATGGAACGCGAAAAGGATAATGCATCTATAGGACAGTACGAAAATACAGTTCAATTGCAAAGTCTGCTCGGCACTCTACAAACCGTAGGCACCTTCAGCAAAGCAAACATGAGCACAATGGCAGGGGTGGTTGAAGGCTATCGCCGCAGCGGCAACCCTGCGAGTGAAACCCTGGCCCTTAATACCTATGGCGTAATGTATGCCCGTAATACTGAATATGGAAAAGCGATCGATTACTTTTCGCAAGCGCTTCTTCTGGAAGAAAACCATCGCAATAAGGAGGGGGTTGAACGGTATACCACCATCCTGGCTCTTTTATATGAGCTTGAAGGGAACTACGATAAAGCTGTTACTTTCAACGAGTATAACGTAAAAATAAATCTGGATCTGAGAAAGAAAGCAAAAGCAGCACAGTCTTATCTTGAGCTGGCCGATAATTATGAACTTCAGAAGAAGTTCAGCCTTGCAGAGTCGACCATACTGAGAAAAGCCCTGCCTATGTTTACCAGCGCCGGCAGCAAAGAAGGGCGCATGCGCTCTTTTCAAAAACTGGGCGGCCTGTATTACAGGCAGCGCAGGTTCTCCGAAGCACGCTGGTTCTTTTTGCAGGCAACTAACCTTTCAGAGAAACTTAACCTACAGGAAGCCAATGTTAATAATCTTATAAAACTGGCCGCTGTAAAGAGTGCTATGGGCCAGCACAGCTCTGCCCTGGCTGACTATAAGCAGGCCGAAGCCCTGGCTGTGAGAGGTAACTATCCTGTAACTCTAGTTGAGATTAAGGGAAATCTTGGCGAAACCTATGGCGAAATGGGCAACTACGCTTTGGCAAACAGCGCCCTTGATGAATACAGCAAGCTAAAAGATGTATTGCTGCGTAACTTAAACTTATAAAAACTTGCGTTACAGGCTATGATTTGCTTTATTGCCTAACAAAACAATGGATTGGCGGTTTATTAGAAACGCCTTGCAGTAAAACGCCAAAAATGACTTTGCGGTATCCCCTAACGGACTTTATGTACTTTAAATTTATAATTAAAATGTTGAAGAGAACCTTCCTTGCTTTATGTGCCTTTGTCGTAGTAGCGTGCTCAGCGCAAACGCGTGTGGATAGTAGTGTTCCCGGCTCTCAAAACCTTAAACAGGATGCAAAGCAGGGTATGGTAGCAAGCGAACTGGTAAAAATTATTGAAGCCGCTCATTATAAAAAAGTGAAGGTGAACGATTCGCTTTCCTCAGCCGTACTGGACCGGTATATCAAGCAGCTGGATGAGGGCCGAAACTATTTTTTGCAAGCTGATATAAAAAGCTTCGAACAGTTTCGCTACGGGCTGGATGATGACTTGCGCGAGGGCGACCTGAGCGCTATGTTTAAAATTTTTAACGTATTTCAAAAGCGCTATAACGAGCGTCTTACATACTCCATATCTCAGCTAAACAAGAAATTCGATTTCACCGCTAATGAAACGTATACCTATAACCGCGATAACTCCCCCTGGTTTGCCTCTATACAAGAGTCGGATAAAGAATGGTCTAAGCGTGTAAAGTACGACGTGCTTAACCTCCGGCTTTCCGGCACAGATAAGGCTAAGGATTCGGTAACACTGAAGCAGCGCTATCAGAACCTGCTTTCACAGTCCAAAAAGCTCAATAACGAAGATGCATTTCAGGTTATGATGTCTGCCTTTACCGAGTCAATCGATCCGCACACCAACTATTTTGTTCCTCAGCGCGCCCAGGCCTTCAACGAAGAAATGTCGCGCACCTTCGAAGGAATAGGTGCCGGTTTGCAGCTGGAAAACGAAGTAGTAAAGATTTTAACCATTATTCCCGGAGGGCCTGCCTATAAGTCCAAATTGCTTCATGTAAACGACCGCATCATTGCCGTTGGACAGGGCAAGGATGGCGAGTTTGTCGACGTGCGCGGCTGGCGGCTGGATAATACGGTCTCCAAGATCAAGGGTCCCCGAGGTACGTATGTGCGTTTAAAAGTTATTCCTGCCGGGCGCGAGCTTTCTTCGCAACCCAAGATCATTACGCTGATGCGCGATAAGGTTATTATGGAGGAGCAGTCTGCCCGTAAGAAGATCAAGACCATTACTTCGGGAGGAAAGACCTATAAAATAGGCATCATTGAAGTGCCTGCTTTTTATATCGACTTTAAAGCCTATCAAAAAGGCGACCCTAATTATAAAAGTACCACCCGGGATGTACGTATGCTTATCGATACCCTTAAGCAGCAAAAAGTTGATGGCATTGTGATGGATTTGCGCAGCAATGGCGGCGGTTCCTTAATGGAAGCTATTGAACTTACGGGCTTGTTCATTAAAACAGGGCCGGTGGTGCAGGTGAAGAATACCCGCAAAACAGAGGTATCTGCAGATGAAGACCCGGCTATTGACTGGACAGGCCCTTTGGGTGTAATGGTAGACCGCTTCAGTGCTTCGGCATCCGAAATCTTTGCTGCCGCAATACAGGATTATGGACGAGGAGTAATTATGGGTACTCAAACCTACGGAAAAGGTACAGTTCAGTCGGCCATTGACCTGTCCCGCTATATCACCACATTTGACGAGTTTATCAATAAGTTTAAAAAGAAAACCGGCGACAGCCAGACCTCAACCGAGGTTCCGCGCTTTGGGCAGATAAACCTTACCATGGCTAAGTTCTACCGCATCAACGGGAGCAGCACGCAGCATAAAGGAGTTATTCCAGACATTGAGTTTCCAATGATCTTTCCTGCGGATAAATACGGCGAAAGCTCTGAACCTTCCGCTTTGCCTTTTGACTCTATCGCACCTAGCAGCTATCAAAAACTTGCAGACTTAAACAGTGTAAGGCAGCAGCTGGCTAAAACACACAGTCAGCGCATGCAGGCTTCAAGTGAGTATAAATACCTGATGGAAGACATCGAGATGTTTAAAAAGCGAGAGTCGGAAAGATCCGTTACGCTCAATGAGGCCCAGCTAAAAAAGGAAAGAGACGAGCAAGAGGCTAAAAACCTGGCACGTGAAAACCAGCGCCGCGCTTCAAAAGGCTTGCCTCCGCTTAAAAAGGGTGAAGTAAAACCTAAAGATGAGTACGACTTTATACTGGATGAAAGCCTTAAAACCATGGGTGATTTTATTCATATGGCACAAGATGGCCAACTCGCTATGAAGTATTGATTAAGCAGCTTATACGCAAAAAACAGCCGCAGGAGTTAAGCTCCCTGCGGCTGTTTTTTATTTAAAAGACTATCATTCAATGTCCTTAATCATATGAATATAAGCAGTGCCGAAAAAGTCGCGCGTACCTGCTTCTTCAAATCCGGAGCGGGCATACAGGCGCTTTGCGCCCTCATTGGCCGGATCGACTATAAGGCCCATACGTTTATGTCCCTCATCGGCTGCACGCTGACAGACCGCTTCGATCAGCCTTCCGGCTATCCCCTTTCCCCTCCAGGCCGGATCAACACTTAAAGTATCAATATAATACTCACCCGCCTCTGTTTCGTCCGAAAGAGGGCTTTCAGCTCCTTGCACCTGAGCCAGCATATCAAGCGCATTTTTTCTTAATTCATCGAGCTTGGCACCATCATAAGCAGTAATGCTTCCGGCTATACTCCCATCGGCAACATAGACCAATGTGTTTACATAGCTATACTGGGTATCCTCGCGCAGGTAAAACCGGGTCATTCCCCCAAAAACAGCTTCATCCTCTTGCTTTCCCGTCAGGTAACGGGCAACCTCCATCATAGGCACACACATCAGCCTTACCACCTGTGCAGCATCCTCTTTTAAAGCTTTACGTATCATAGAGCAACAATATACTTCGCAAACCCTCAAAATGCAATTCCTGCCAGTCTATACCGAACATCTCCCTTGTATGCCTTCCTCTGAAGGGCCTCAGCCTGCCTCTCTTTAGGAAAACGAAAACCCAAGGCTTTATGTTAAAAGTGGAAGGTTCACGCTTGAAATAGTACCTTTGAAGAACGAGTCTTTACAGTTTATAATGAAGAAATTATTCCTCCTGGATGGTATGGCCCTAATTTACCGGGCGCATTTTGCCTTAAGTAAAAACCCGCGCTTTACATCAAGCGGCATCAATACATCGGCCGTAATGGGTTTTACTAATACGCTGCTGGACGTATTGCGAAAGGAAAAGCCCACCCACATGGCCGTTGTGTTTGATACAGATGCCCCTACCGACAGGCACATCGAATATACTCAATATAAAGCGCACAGGCAGGCCATGCCAGAGGATCTCTCGGCTGCGCTGCCCTATGTGGTAAAACTAATTGAGGGCTTCAATATTCCTGTAATTACCTCAGACGGTTATGAAGCCGATGATATTATCGGCACCCTGGCCAAGAAAGCGGAGAAACAAGGCTTTATGGTTTACTGCATGACCCCGGATAAAGACTTTGCACAGCTGGTATCAGAGAATATTTTCATTTACAAACCCTCCCGTATGGGCAACGGCATAGAAATCATGGGGGTACCCGAAGTGCTGGCTAAATGGGAAATAGAGCGAGTGGACCAGGTTATAGACATTCTGGGCCTTTGGGGCGATGCAGTGGACAATATCCCCGGCATACCGGGTATTGGCGAAAAAACCGCCAAGGCACTCATCAGACAATATGGCTCTATGGAAGAAATATTTGCTCACAGCCATGAGCTGAAAGGCAAAATGAAAGAGAACATAGAAAAGTTCTCTGAGCAGGGACTCGTTTCTAAGAAGCTTGCAACCATTCTGCTGGACGCCCCCGTAGACTTAGATGTGGAGTCTCTGGAAATATGTGCACCCTGCCGGGAAAAGCTGGAGCCCCTGTTTGCCGAACTTGAGTTCCGCACCCTGGGCAAACGCGTGTTTGGCGAAGAGTTTAATGTAGTAACAACACGGCAGGCCAGCTCAGGGCAGATAGACCTCTTCGGGCAGCCTGCAACCCTGGTAGAAGTAAAGGTAGAAACCAGCATTGAACCAGCACCTCCGGCCCAAAGCATCGATACTGTCCCTCACGAATACCATCTGGCCCATACTCCCCAGGAAATTAAAGCCCTTGCCAGCCTACTTGCGCAGCAGCCAGCCTTTTGTTTCGACACAGAGACCACCTGCACAGATGCCAATAACTGCGAACTGGTAGGAATGTCCTTTTCCATTAAGCCAGGAGTGGCATGGTATGTGCCCGTTCCGGCAGAGCAGGACTCGGCCGGGCAGATCGCAAATGAATTTAAAGCAGTATTCGAAAACGAAGCTATTGCCAAAATCGGCCAGAACCTTAAGTACGACATCCTGGTATTGAGCTGGTATGGAATACAGGTAAAGGGACAGCTGTTTGATACCATGATCGCGCACTATCTTATTGATCCGGATACGCGGCATAACATGGACATCCTTGCAGAAAACTATTTGGGTTACAAACCCGTACCCATTACCTCACTTATAGGTGCAAAGGGCAAGAACCAGGGAACTATGCGCGATGTAGAGCTTGAACGCATTAAGGAATACGCTGCGGAAGATGCGGATATTACCCTGAGACTTAAAGATGTATTTGAGCCCATGCTCAGGGAAGCAAAAGCCGATAAGCTGGCCGAAGAGGTAGAACATCCTCTGATCTACGTTCTGGCAGATATGGAGCGGGAAGGTGTTAAGATTGATAAGGAAGCTCTTGCCGACTACTCTGTACAGCTCGAAGGAGAGCTTCGCCAGCTCGAAAAAACCATTTACACTAAGGCAGGCGTTCAGTTCAATATCTCATCGCCAAGGCAGCTGGGCGAAGTGCTGTTCGACAAGCTGCAGCTGGATGCGAAGGCCAGGAAAACCAAAACCGGCCAGTACCAGACCGGCGAAGACATACTGCTGGCACTGGCGCACAAGAGCGATATTGTCAAAGACATCCTCGACTTCAGACAATTGCAAAAGCTCAAGTCTACCTATGTAGATGCACTCCCCCTGCTTATCAACCCTAAAACCGGGCGTGTGCACACCTCCTACAATCAGGCAGTGGCAGCCACCGGCCGGCTAAGTTCTAACAACCCTAATCTACAAAACATCCCCATTCGCACCGACCGCGGGCGCGAAGTGCGCAAGGCCTTTATCCCGCGCGATGAAAACCACATCCTCGTTTCTGCCGACTATTCGCAAATAGAGCTGAGACTTATTGCCGAAATAAGTCGCGATGAAAACATGATGGAGGCATTTACAAAAGGCCTGGATATTCACACCGCCACAGCAGCGAAGGTATACGGCATCCCTCTTGAAGAAGTAGATTCTACCCGCAGGCGCAATGCCAAGGCCGTAAATTTCGGTATCATTTATGGCCAGTCGGCCTTCGGCTTATCGCAGAGCCTGGGCATCCCGCGCAAGGAAGCCGCCGAAATTATCGAACAGTATTTCAATCAGTACTCAGGCATAAAGACCTATATGAGCAATACCATTGCCTTTGCACGCGAAAACGGCTATGTGCAAACATTAATGGGGCGCAGGCGCTACCTGCGCGATATAAACTCCGCCAATGCCACCGTGAGAGGCTTTTCTGAGCGGAACGCCATCAATGCACCTATACAAGGCTCAGCGGCAGATATGATAAAGATAGCCATGATCAACATTCACCGCGACTTTAAGGAATACAAACTGGCATCCCGGATGACCATGCAGGTGCATGACGAACTGGTGTTTGATGTAGTAAAAGAAGAGCTTCAGCAGGTAAAAGACATTATAGGCGCCCACATGAAGAACGCCATGAAAACAAGCGTACCCATACTGGTTGAAATAGGCGAAGGCAGTAACTGGCTGGAAGCGCACTGATTATCGTATTAATTTACTTTTCCTGCGCTTTATTCGCTAACTTTCATGAGCAAACAATGTTAATAAATCATGAAGGTACTTCATTTAAGCGCAGAATGCTACCCGGTAGCCAAGGTAGGCGGACTTGCTGATGTAGCAGGATCCCTGCCTAAATTTCAAACGAAAGCAGGCGTAAATGCAATGATGGTGATGCCCTATTACGAGCGTCCGTTTGTTGCCGATAATTACTTTGAAACGGTATATGAGGCCCGGGTAACGGTAGGCGCTACCACCTTACCATTTACGGTAATGAAAGAAGTGTCTGATCAGCTGGGCTTTGAACTCTACCTGGTACACATACCCGGAGTGCTTGACCGCAAAGACATCTACGGTTATGAAGATGAAACCGAGCAATTTGTCGCTTTTCAGATAGCCAGCCTTGACTGGATACTCAGCATGGAACAAAAACCCGACATTATCCACTGTCATGATTATCATACAGGGCTTGTTCCCTTTTTAATGACCTGTTCATACCGCTATAAATCCATTGAAGCTATTCCCACAGTATTTACCATACATAACGGACAGTACCAGGGCTGGTTTGGCTGGGAAAAATACAGTTACCTTCCCGATGTAGATTCCTGGAAGTGGGGTCTTCTGGACTGGGGAGGAACCATCAACCCCATGGCTTCGGCAGTAAAGTGCTGCTGGAAGTTCACCACCGTATCGCCCGGTTACCTGGAAGAGCTCAAAACCAGTTCAAAAGGACTGGAAAGCCTGTTCCAGATGGAAGAAGCAAAAGGCATGGGCATAGTAAACGGTATTGATACCGAAGTATGGAACCCTGCCACCGACCCCATGCTGCCCCTTAACTACAATGCCGACAATGTAAGCAAAGGAAAACAGGAAAATAAGCGCTTTTTGTGCAAGCAGTTTGGCTTTTCGCTAAAAAAGCCCCTGTTTGCATTCATAGGCCGCCTGGTAGAGGACAAAGGCGCCGACCTGCTTGCCGGATCCATAAGCCGGGTACTTACTGAGCTTGACGGCAAGGCAAGCTTTCTCATACTGGGCTCGGGAGACAGAGCCATTGAGCAGGAGCTTGAGGGCCTGAAAGACTTCTTTAAAAAGAATTACAATGTATGTATAGGCTACGACGAAGAACTATCGCACAGAATATACGCAGGGGCCGATTTTCTGCTCATGCCTTCCAGGGTAGAGCCCTGCGGACTCAACCAGCTCTACGCCCTCCGATACGGAACCGTTCCTATCGTACGCAGCACAGGCGGACTAAAGGATACTATAAAAGATATCAACGAACCCGAAGGCTATGGAATACGTTTTGAACAGCCCCTGATGAGCGATGTTTTCGGAACCGTAGAAAGAGCGCTGGAATTAAGCCAGAGTGCCGCCGACATGCGCCAGGTGCGCCGCCGGATGATGGCTTTGGACTACTCCTGGGACCAGGCAGCAGCGCAGTACATGGATGTTTACAGACAGTTAAAAACCAATTAAACATATGTCTAATATTATTGCAGTTATACTTGGAGGCGGGCAGGGAACCCGCCTGCATCCCCTTACTGCCACCCGGTCCAAACCCGCAGTTTCTATTGCAGGTAAATACCGTCTGGTAGATATACCTATTTCAAACTGCCTGAATGCCGGCATAGACCGCATCTTTGTACTCACGCAGTTCAACTCGGCATCGCTCAATAAGCACATAAAAAACGCCTACCACTTCAGTCATTTCAGCAATGGCTTTGTAGACATACTGGCTGCAGAGCAAACCCCCACTCATGCCACCTGGTTTCAGGGAACGGCAGACGCTGTAAGAAGATCGTTCCAGCACATTTCTCCCTTTGACTTTGACTACCTGCTCATACTTTCAGGCGACCAGCTTTATCAAATGGACTTTAAAGACATGCTGGATAATCATATAGCCAAAGGGGCCGACCTGAGCGTTGCCACCATACCGGTAACGGCCAAAGACGTTCCCGGCTTTGGAATAATGAAAACCGACGAAAACGACAATATTCTGTCCTTCATTGAAAAGCCCCAAAGCGATTTTGAGCAGTGGGCATCGGTAGTAAACGACGATCTGAAAGCACAGGGACGCATATACCAAGCCTCCATGGGGATTTACATTTTCAACCGTGAAAACATATTCTCCACCCTTACAGACTATCCTTATACCGATTTCGGAAAAGAGATCATACCCGAAGCAATCAATAAGCACAAAGTAGTATCCTATCAGTACGACGGTTACTGGACCGATATAGGAACCATTCCTTCCTTCTTTGAGGCCAACATCGGACTTACAGACGATATCCCCCAGTTTAACCTGTTCGACAAGCGCAGCATCTTTACCCGTGCACGCATGCTGCCACCCTCAAAAATACTTGGAAGCACCCTCGAAAAAGCCATCATTGCCGAGGGCTGTATCATCGGTGCCGGAAAGATAGAGCGCTCAGTTATAGGCATACGTGCGCGTATAGGAGGCGATACCACTATTGTATGCAGCTACCTGATGGGATGCGACTATTACGAAACCTTGGAACAGATAGAAGAGCATAAGCAAAGCGGAAAGCCTATAATGGGCGTAGGCGAGCGCTGCTTTATTAAGAACGCCATAATTGATAAAAACTGCCGCATTGGCGATGATGTTCAGATAGTAGGCGACCCCGAACTCGAAGACGGAGAGTTTGATACCCATACCATACGCGAAGGCATCATAGTTGTAAAAAAATGGGCCATTATACCTCATGGAACCATTATCGGTAAAGCCGAAGGAAACTCTTAGTTTCCGTACCGTCCATCCCTTACAGCAAAGAGGCATCCGGAGCTATTCCGGATGCCTCTTTGCTGTAGCAGTTAGTTAAACAGTAAGCGAACTGCCTATATCAATAAGACTGAGCTCGCAGCCAGCCTTTTTAAAAAGCCCCCTCGCTCTGTCCTTATCTATTTTAATAGGCGGAAAGGTATCATAATGCATACCTATAATGTGCTTACACCGAAGGTAGCCCGCCGCAATTACCGCGTCTTCAACACCCATAGTAAAATTATCACCAATAGGAAGCAGGCATACATCCGGGCGCGCAAGCTCGCCAATAAGTTTCATTTCCTGTATAAGGGCCGTATCGCCGGCATAATAAAGCGTCTTGCCCTCGCACTGAAGCACGAAACCTGCCGCAGTGCCTCCATACGTGCCATCGGGCAAGCTGTTTGAATGTGCAGCATACACCATTTTAACCTTTCCAAAATCAAACGAGTACTGCCCTCCCAGGTTCATCGCATGCACGTTTTCGACCCCCTGTTTAGCCAGCCAGAGCATAATTTCGAACGAACATATAACCAGCGCCCCCGTTCTTTTAGCCAGCGCAATCAGATCGGCCGTATGATCCTGGTGCCCGTGAGACACCAGGATATAATCAGCCTCAATAGCATTTATATCCACATGCGAGGCAAGCTCATTAGGCGTAATAAAAGGATCAAACAGAATGTTGCGGTTTGCAGCTTGCAGCAAAAAGCAAGACTGGCCATAATAGGTTAACTCCATAACAGTTTATTATTGACCGCCAAAGAGACTGCCCAGATTACCGAGCATGCTCTGGCTTAACGATTGCATTTCAGACTGGCTAAGGTTTTCGGCCTGTACAACAGCCTTATTTACAGCCACGGCTCNNCCATATTTACAGCCACGGCTATCAGTTCTTCCAGCTCTTCACGGTCGGCCTGTTTATAAAAGTCCTCATCGATCTGTATTGAACTGATGTGTTTATTGCCGGTAGCAACCACCTTAATCTTACCACCTTCCGCTTCCCCCGAAACGCTGATGGTATCCAGTCTTTTCTTTATTTCATCGGCCTGTTCTTTGGCCTGCATCAATTTATCAAACATACTATATACAGTTTAAAGGGTAAACAAGCTCCAGGTTCAAAAGTTTATTCATCTTCCGGATCAGCCTTGCCCGTATAAGCCGATTTTCTGATTACAGGCATGCCTACAATTTTATATAAATCATCCAGCTTTACCAGACTCCCGTTAGTCAGATTACTAAGCAGCACCACCGTAACATCATTTTCCAGGTCGCGCAGATAAATATGCCTGAAACCATGCCACCAGCCGGTATGGTATACCACCTTCTGGTTCTTGGCGTCAAAAATGCGCCAGCCGTAGCCATAATTAAAGTGCCCCTTAGAAACCTCATTATGTCCCGTATAGGCCGAGTCCTGCCATTGCTTGCTTATAAGCTGGTTTCGCCGCATGCAGCGGTCAAACTTATACAAATCGCGCACGGTGCTGTAAATGCCCTTATCGCCCACCGGCCCGTCCAGAAAGTTCTGCACCACCGAGTAGCGCCAGGTGCGGTCATGGCCAATAACATCGACAGGTATCTTTTCATACTCGGCCTTGGAGTAAACCGCCGTATTTTCCATGCCGCAGGGCGTAAACACCCGCTCTTTCATAAACTGCGAAAAAGGCTTGCCCGACACCGCTTCGATAATAGCCCCCAGTATCATATAGTTGCTGTTATTATAATGAAACTTGCGGTTGGGCTGTATGTAACGCGAAGGCTTCCGTTCGGCAATAAGCTTCATTACATCCTTATTGCTCATGCCCACACGCTCATTGCGCTTTTCTTTTTTATAAATATTATCGGCAAAGTAAACATAGTTCATCAGGCCCGAGCGATGAGCAAGCAGCATCCTTACCGTAACGTCCGGATAAGGAAAATCAGGATAAAAATCAGTCACTTTCTGGTCGAGCTTAATCTTGCCCTCCTCCACCAGCATCAGTACAGCCGTAGCCGTCATGGGCTTGGTAACCGAAGCCAGCTCAAACTGAGAGTTTATTTTCAGGCTGTCGCGGCGCAGGTAATCGGCCCAGCCAAAGGTATTCTGATACAGTATCTTACCCTTTTTAGCCACCAGCACATTCCCGTTAAAATTACGAGTGCGGTGCAGGTTTTTCATGAACGCATCAATATCCGGATCGGCCTCGGCCGGGTTATAAAGAAGAGCCAGGCTGTCGGCCTTGCGGTAATCCTGCACTCTGCGCTCTTTTTTTTGTTTGGACGAACACGACGCAAAAGCAATAATACACAGCAGGCACTTAGCAAAAATTGAAGAACGTATCATATGTTAAAACTAGAACTTAGAAAAATGATTAGCGAAAATCCGAAAAATATCCATAGGATGTATACAAAGATTTTGAAGTGCTTTATTTAGGGCGATTTTTAATTAAGTATATTTAAACACTTTTAAACCCTAATAATATGAACTTTAGAACAGAACACGACACCATGGGCGAAGTACAGGTACCTGCCGACAGGTACTGGGGCGCGCAAACAGAACGATCAAGAAACAATTTTAAGATAGGCCCTGCGGCTTCTATGCCAAAAGAAATTATTGATGCGTTTGCTTACTTAAAAAAAGCAGCAGCCTATACCAATGCCGATTGTGGAGTGTTACCTGCCGAAAAGCGCGACTTAATAGCTGCCGTGTGCGATGAAATACTGGAAGGAAAACTATACGAAGAGTTTCCGCTGGTGATATGGCAAACAGGCTCAGGAACCCAGTCAAACATGAACGTAAACGAGGTAATATCCAACAAAGCGCATGTAAACCAGGGAAATAAACTGGGCGAAGGCAAACCCTTTATCCACCCCAATGATGATGTAAACAAATCACAATCATCCAACGATACCTACCCTACAGCCATGCACATTGCTGCATACAAAATGGTCATGGACGTAACCATACCCGGCGTAGAACTGCTTAGAGACACCCTTAAAGCCAAAGTAGAAGCGTTTAAAGACGTAGTTAAAATAGGCCGTACCCACCTGATGGATGCTACCCCTTTAACACTCGGACAAGAGTTTTCCGGCTATGTATCACAGCTTGACCATGCATTAAAAGCAATTAAAAACACCCTGCCGCATTTGTCTGAACTGGCTTTAGGAGGCACAGCAGTAGGTACAGGCATCAACACCCCGCAAGGATACGATGTAAAGGTGGCCGAATACATATCCCGGTTTACCGGCTTGCCTTTTGTTACGGCCGAAAACAAGTTTGAGGCCCTTGCAGCTCATGACGCTATTGTAGAAACACACGGAGCGCTTAAACAACTGGCCGTTTCTTTAATGAAAATTGCCAACGATATACGCATGCTGGCATCAGGACCCCGCTCAGGCATTGGCGAAATCAATATTCCTGAAAACGAACCGGGCTCGTCCATTATGCCGGGCAAAGTAAACCCAACGCAAAACGAAGCCATGACCATGGTAGCCACCCAGGTAATGGGAAATGATGTAACCATATCCATAGGCGGATCAAACGGCCACTATGAGCTTAACGTGTTTAAGCCCGTTATGGCGGCAAACTTCCTACAGTCGGCCCGTTTGCTGGGCGATGTTTGCGTATCCTTTAACGAGCACTGCGCCGTAGGCATTGAGCCAAACTACGAAGGCATTAAGAAGCATGTTGAAAACTCGCTGATGCTTGTTACAGCACTTAACCCCCATATAGGGTATGAAAACGCTGCCAAAATTGCCAAAAAAGCACACAAGGAAAATAAATCCCTGCGCGAGGCAGCTTTAGAGCTAAACTTACTTACCAACGAACAATTTGATCAATGGGTTAGACCCGAAGACATGATTGGTTCGCTTAAATAAGCACAAAGCCCCCGCCCGGGGGCTTTCTTTTTAGCCCTTTTTTCAAATAATAGCCTGTAATCCTTAGCTTTGCGGCATGACAAAGCTATTTAAGCACCTGCTGGTGGTTGCTTTATTAAGTTACCTGCCCACCAGATCCATGGCCTGGAGCCTTACAGGCCACCGCGTTGTGGCAGATATTGCCCAGCAGCATCTGCACCCCCGCGCCAAAAAAGCCATTGAGAAAATAATGGGACAGGATGTACTGGCCGCAACAGCCAACTGGATGGATTTCATTAAATCTGAACCGGCCTATAACCGTTATGGCACCTGGCATTATGTCAATCTGCCCGGAGGGCTTACTTACGACCAGGTAAAAACACGCCTCGGGCAGGATACCGCCGAAAACGTATATAACCGCATTTTGTTTATAAGCAAAGAGCTCAAAAAGCCATCGCTCTCATTAACAGACAAGCGCATGTACCTTAGCTTTTTAGTGCACATGGTGGGCGACTTACACCAGCCCCTGCATGTAGGCCACCTGGAAGATAAAGGCGGAAATGACATCAAGGTAAGCTGGTTTGGCAAGTCAACCAATTTACACAGCCTGTGGGACTCCGCTCTTATAGACTATCAGCAATACAGCTTTAGCGAATACAGCCGGATCCTTAACCGCCCCAGCCCCATACAGGTGCGCCAGTGGCAGCAGGACGAGCTGAGCAAATGGATATACGAGTCGTATCAAATGGCCGATGGCCTGTACAAAGAAGCTCAAAAGAACACCAACTATGGCTACAGGTATAATTATGACCACATTGCCAACCTTGAAAAACGCCTGCTGCAGGCCGGCGTACGACTTGCCGGATTGTTAAACTCAATATATTCTAAATGAAAGTACTAATGGTATGTTTAGGCAATATCTGCCGATCGCCGCTTGCTCATGGCATTATGGAACACATTGTTAAAGAAAAAGGACTTGACTGGGAGGTAGACTCGGCCGGTACAGGCGACTGGCACATTGGCGAACCACCCGATAAGCGCTCCATTGCCATTGCCAAAAGTTACGGACTTGATATATCCAAACAATGCTGCCGCCTGTTCAGACAAAGCGATTTTCAAGACTTCGACCGCATTTATGTCATGGACCGCGCCAACCTGAGGGATATACTTGCACTTGCCGAAACCGAGGCCGACCGCCAAAAAGTAAAGTTGCTGCTAGACACCGAAGTAGTGCCCGACCCGTATTATGACAGCAGCCAGTTTGACCCCGTTTATAAGATGATCGAACAAGGATGCCGCCGAATTGTAGAGCAGGAGCTAAACAACCAGGCCTGAACTCGCAGACTTTGTGCGCCCCTGGGGCCTGTGCTAAAGGCCGGCACCGGGTGCATGCGGCACATTTGATGCCTCCCAACCAATAATAGCCCGTTTGCGGCTGCTTCCCCAGCGGTAGCTGCCCAGCACGCCCGAGGCTTGTATAACCCGGTGGCAGGGAATTAAGAACGAAACCGGATTGCTGCCCACCGCTGTACCAACGGCCCTGCATGCAGCAGGCAGGTTAATGCGCCGGGCTATGGTGCCATACGTAACGAGCCCCCCGGCCGGAACCTTAAGCAGTGCTTCCCATACCTTAAGCTGAAAAGCCGTGCCCTTTAAATGAAGCTTTACCGGAGGCAGCATGCCCCCGCTGCGGGCAAAAACGGCAAGTGCACTTTGCTGAAAAGCATCGGTATGCTGTACATAAGCTGCATTGGGAAACCGCGCCTTCAGTCCGTCCAGCGCCTCTGCCTCGTTTTCCATAAAAGCCAGATAACAAATGCCCCTGCCGGTAGAAGCCAGTATAATACCGCCAAAAGGAGTTTGAGCAAAGCTGTAATGAATAAGTAAGCTGCGCCCGCCCTCCTTATACTCGGCCGGCGTCATGCCTTCCAGCTTCACAAACAGATCATGCAGCCGGCCCGTGCCCGAGAGCCCCGTATGGCAGGCCGCCTCGCCCAGGGTAGCATCATTTTCCCTCAGCAGCTTTTTAGCATAGTCCGCGCTCAGGTATTGCAAAAACTTTTTAGGAGTGGTGCCGGCCCAGTCGGCAAACAGCCTTTGAAAGTGAAAAGGGCTCAGGTTTACATGCGAGGCCACCTGATCAAGAGAGGGCTGTTCCTTAAAATGCTCTGCCAGGTAATCTATGGCCCTGGCTATGCGCCTGTAATTGATGTCTTTTTGAGTTTCCAAAGTTATTTGCTTTACCAGGCCAAGGTCGGTTTTTAACCACGCAAATGAAACCCGAATATTGCGCTTTTTGCCCGGCGTCGCAACCGGCTTAAACACCTGCATACCGCTAAGCACAAGCGGCCGCTCTGCTATACCCAAGGCTCAAATCACCACATAGCCAACACGCTATGCTGCCCTTTTGCAACCCTGCACAAGGAAGGATTTACCTACGCACCAGCGAGCACATGCATCCAGGGTGCAGCCATAATGAATCCATGATGTACCCATGTTTTTTACCGCATTTACCCCGGGCGCATCGCGGGCCAAACCTCCGTGCCTGCCGCAGCTGTGCGGTACCTGCCCGCCCGCCGCTGCAATGCAAAACGAATGCGTACCTTTATGCATATGAGCCAGCAAGAAATCATTGCCAACTATCTTAACACTCATTACGCCTTCTTTGAGCGCGGGTTAAAAGAAGAAATTGCGTCCAGCTGCACCATCAAAACATTTAAAGCAGGCGATGTATTGATGCAATCGGGCCAGTACTTTCGTTCAACCATGCTCATGGTAAGCGGACGCGTAAAGCTTTACCGCGAAAACGAAGAGGGCGGCGAGTTTTTTATGTACTATATTGAAAGCGGCCAGGCCTGCGCCCTTTCGCTCATTTGCGCCGCCAGGCAGGAAGCCAGCCAGATAACCGCCCGGGCAGTAGAGGACACCAAACTTCTTTTGCTGCCCATTAGCATGATGGATACCTTAATGACCACCTATAAAAGCTGGTATTACTTTGTGCTCGAAACCTACCGCCAGCGCTATGAAGAGCTGCTGGTCACCATCGATCATATTGCCTTTAAAAGTATGGACGAGCGGCTTGAACGCTATTTGCAAACGCAGTTCGAAAAGCTCGGCACCAGCCATTTAACCATGACCCATCAGGAAATTGCCAACGATCTGCATACCTCACGCGAAGTGATTTCGCGACTGCTCAAAAAAATGGAGCAGGCAAATAAGCTAAGGCTAAACCGCAGCTTTATTGAGTGGCTTGGCTAAGGGCGAAGTCTGTGTGACTAAAGTCACCTTTAATAAGGCTTATTGCCTTCATATTTGAAATCAGGTTTAAATAAAACGATAGATGTTAGAGATACTAAAAGCGCCCTGGCCCTGGTATGTATCGGGCGCAGGCATTGCAGCAGTTATGCTGCTTCTTACCTGGTTTGGAAAGTCTTTTGGCTTTTCCTCCAACCTCAGTACCCTTTGCAGCATGATGGGTGCCGGCAAAAGAGTGCCTTTTTTCGGGTTCGACTGGCGTACACAAAAATGGAACCTGCTGTTCCTCATCGGAGCCGTTGCAGGAGGAGCTCTGGCGTCTTTATTGATGCATAACCCGGCTTCCGTTGCCCTGTCGGCCGCCACCGTGCAGGATTTAGAAAAGCTCCATATAGCTTTTGACGGCGACCTCAATCCCCGGTTTCTGTTTGGAACAGATGCGTTCGGCTCGGCAAAAAGCATCTTGCTGCTCTTAACCGGGGGTTTGCTGGTAGGCTTCGGCACGCGCTATGCAGGCGGATGCACCTCGGGGCATGCCATAAGCGGCCTTTCAAACTTACAGTTTCCTTCGCTGCTTGCAGTAGCCGGCTTTTTTATTGGCGGTCTTATTATGACTCACCTTCTGTTTCCCCTTATTTTTTAACATGAAAAGCATTAAATATCTTCTTACAGGCCTATTCTTCGGCATACTCATGGTTAAGTCTGAAGCGGTGTCGTGGTACCGCATACAGGAAATGTTCAGGTTTCAATCCTTCCACATGTACGGAATAATAGGCACGGCGGTGCTCACAGGAGCGCTTGCACTATGGCTTATAAAGCGCCGGCAGGGCAAAGATATCCATGGCCGGGCCATTGTTTTTCAAGACAAAGTCCGCAGCTATACCCGCTATGTTGCCGGCGGAAGTATTTTTGGACTGGGCTGGGCGCTTACAGGCGCCTGCCCCGGTGCCCTTTTTGTAAACCTGGGCTATGGATACGCCGGTATGGCACTTGTGCTTGCAGGGGCGCTGGCCGGCACCTTTCTCTATGGGCTGTTAAGAGCCAGGCTTCCTCATTAAATTCGTTCCTAATTCGTTAAAAATTCTTTATCCTTATATATGAAATACATTATTGTAGGCGCCGTTGCAGGAGGCGCCAGCGCGGCTGCCAGGCTTAGAAGGCTTGACGAGCATGCCAGCATTCTGTTGTTTGAAAAAGGCGAATACATTTCGTACGCCAACTGCGGCCTGCCTTATTACATCGGCGATATTATCAAAGAGCGCAATAAGCTGCTGGTACAAACAGCTGCTTCTTTTGGCGGGCGCTTTAATGTTGATGTGCGGGTGCGCACCGAAATAATTTCTATAGACAGGGCAGCCAAAACGGTTACCGCGCTGGATCATACAAGCGGCAAGCAGTATACCGAGCGTTACGATAAGCTGGTGCTTTCGCCAGGGGCCGAGCCCATACGCCCGCCTTTGCCCGGGATAGGGCTTGAGGGCATTTTTACCCTGCGCAATGTAAACGACATGGACTATATAAAGTCCTACCTTGCCAGCCGCGATATGAAAAAAGCAGTGGTGGTGGGCGCGGGCTTTATTGGCATTGAAATGGCAGAAAACCTGCATGAGCTGGGCCTGGAGGTAAGCATTGTTGAAATGCAAAACCAGGTGCTTGCGCCAGTAGATTATTCTATTGCTGCCATAGCCCAGCAGCATATACGCTCAAAAGGAGTAGAGCTGAGGCTTAACAGCGCAGTGGCGGGCTTTGAAGCTAAAGGCAGCCAGCTTTTAGTGCGGCTGGATGATGCCGCGGCACTGGAGGCCGATATAGTAATACTTTCTATCGGTGTGCGGGCAGATACGCGCCTGGCTGCCGCAGCCGGCCTGGAAGTAGGCGAGGCAAGAGGCATTAAGGTTAATGAATATTTACAAACTTCAGATCCTGATATTTATGCCGTGGGCGATGCCATTGAGTTTCCCAACCCCCTATCGGGCAAGCCTGTGGTTACTTACCTTGCCGGACCGGCCAATAAGCAGGGCCGCATTTGTGCCGATAACATTGCCGGTGGCGGGCGCCGCAGCTATAAAGGATCGGTTAACACGGCCATTGTTAAAGTATTTGACCTTACGGTAGCAGCTGCCGGAATGGCTGTTAAACTACTGCAGGCCAATGCTATACCTCACATAGTTTCTACTCTGCATGCGGGCTCGCATGCAGGCTATTATCCGGGTGCCCAGCAAATGACCATACAAATTGCGTTCGCACCGCAAAGCGGGCGGCTCTTAAGCGCTCAGATCGTTGGGCGCGATGGGGTAGACAAGCGTATGGATGTATTTTCGCATATGATACAAACAGGGCAGACCGTGTATGACCTTGCTGAGTTTGAACAGGCCTATGCGCCTCCGTATTCATCAGCCAAAGACCCGGTAAACATGTCGGGCTTTGTGGCCGAAAATATACTTGAGGGACGGGTAAAGATGTTTTACTGGAATGAAATTGATTCCCGCTCGCCCAATGCCCTTCTGGTGGATGTGCGCACTCCTGCAGAGTTTAGCAGGGGAACCATTGATAATGCGCTTAACATTCCGGTGGACGACCTGAGAGAACGCATTGAAGAAATTCCGGCAGATAAGGAAGTTATGATCTTTTGCCAGCAGGGAATGAGGGGCTACCTTGCCCACAGGGTGCTGCAGCAGCAGGGCATCAGCAACGTGGTTAACCTATCGGGCGGTTACCAGCTTTGGAAAACCGCCTCTGAAGAGTATGCCCTGCTAAACAACAAGAATCAACACATTTTGCAACAGGAGTTGTTACCTAGATAGAACAAAATTAAAATACTATAGTTATGAAAGGTTATCACAATAACATTGAAGAGGAAACCCTGGCTAACGACAATTTCCGCAAAGTGCTTTATACCGCGCAGCACATGCAGCTGGTGCTTATGTCTTTAAAGCCGGGCGAGGAAATAGGCGAGGAAGTACACCCTGAACATGATCAGTTTTTCAGGTTTGAACAGGGCGAGGGCAAGTGCATTATTGATGGCAATGAGTATAGCGTGACCGACGGAACCGGCATTGTTATACCTGCCGGCGCAAGGCATAATGTAATTAACACCGGTTCGGAAGAAGCCTTAAAAATGTATACCTTATACGGCCCTTCGCATCATAAAGACGGCATAGTGCGCAAAACCCGCCAGGAAGCTATGGATGATGATCCTGACTTTGACGGCCAGACAAGCGAATAGGCGCCTGACAACAATACTGTTTAAAGCCTCCTGCCGGTTAGCTCCGCGGGAGGCTTTGTTTTTTAGTGCAAGGCTAAAGCTTATGGTATATCCTAATTTGATGCAGGCAATATTTTTTTGTTTAGTATATTGCTTACAGAAAGGAAAATTATGCATCGTATCGTACTCACTTGCCTGGCTGTACTTAGCCTTACCGCCTGCTCCACCTTTAAAAACCACCACTCTGAAAAACAAACTTCCGGAAACCCTCTTTTTCAAGGGTGGTATGCCGACCCTGAAGGAATTGTGTTTAACAAAACGTACTGGATCTATCCTACTTATTCGGCCCCTTACGAAAAGCAGGTTTTCTTTGATGCTTTTTCATCCAAAGACCTGGTTAACTGGAAGAAGCACCCCCGGGTGATGGATACATCGGGGGTTAAGTGGGCCCATAAAGCTGTATGGGCGCCTGCTATTGTAAAAAAAGACCGTAAATACTATTTGTTTTTCGGAGCGAACGACATCCAAAGCAATAAGGAAAGCGGAGGTATTGGCGTGGCTGTGGCCAGCCGGCCCCAGGGTCCTTTCAAAGATCTGATTGGAAAACCTTTGATAGATAAGTTTCATAATGGCGCTCAGCCCATTGACCAGTTTGTTTTTAAAAACAAGGACGGTCGGTACTATATTATCTACGGTGGCTGGAAACACTGCAATATTGCTATGCTCAACGATTCGTTTACAGGCCTGGTGCCTTTTGATGATGGTTCTATTTTTAAGGAAATAACGCCCGAAGGGTATGTTGAAGGTCCTTTTATGTTTATGCGCAACGGCAAGTACTACTTTATGTGGTCTGAAGGTGGCTGGACAGGGCCGGATTATTCGGTTGCCTATGCCATAGCCGACAGCCCTATGGGGCCTTTTAAACGTATAGATAAGATATTACAGCAAGACAAAGCTGTAGCTACCGGAGCCGGCCATCACTCGGTAATGCATAATGCAAGGAGCAACAACTGGTACATTGTTTATCATCGCCGGCCTTTATCTGAAACGAATGGCAATCACCGGGTTAGCTGCATTGAAAAAATGGAGTTTGACGAGCAGGGCCACATAAAACCTGTTAAGCTTAGCTTTGAAGGGGTAGGCATGGACAGGCTGTAAATAAAAAAGCCATGCAAATGCTGCATGGCTCATCACAAAAGGGGTGGTAGATAGTATTGTTATGGTTTTGCGTTGGTAAACAGCTTAGCACGTATCTTCTCTGCCTCAACGGTACTCTTTGCAGACCCGCCTACCCATATAGTATAGATACCTCCGGCTACTATTTCCTGATCTTTCAGCGTAGCAATAACTTTTTTGCTGGCATCCATAACATCAAAAGATGCTTTTTTACCGTCTATTTCTACAAATTTGGTAGCGGTTTTAAATGCCTCATCAGTAAAAAGAGGCTGCTCGCCTGTTTTCGCAAGGCTTAACTTATCGCCATCATGAGATAAGTTAATAAAACGCACTTTGGCTTTACCTGATGCAGGATTGCCTGTGGTATCGGTAACCAATACGTATTCAGCCGCTTCTTTGGTATTGGCCAGAAACAGCGAATAGTACTTCATTTCGATTATTGAAACCGCCTTTTTAAGCACAGACTTTCCGTCTTTAGTACTTACCTCAATCACTCTTTCGCCTGCAAGTGCGTTAAAATAGCCCAGTCCCTGCATAAAGCCTACAGGCTTTGTATTCAGCTTTTGTGCATCGATGGTAATATTAACCGAGTCGGCATCTGGAGAAGCATGAAAAATGGAAAGCGCAGCTACACTTGGCTGCGGGGTGTCGTCATCATCGCAAGATGCCATAAAGCCTAATGCCAGACATAGGGAAACTGCGGTTAGAGCCTTTTTTGCGTTCATTTTTAAGTTGTAAAATTTCATACGTTTAGTTTTTGTTAATAAATATCTTTTGATGCCATAACACTGCCGGGAGGGCAAACGCTACAACTATTTTTATTTTTAATTTAAGACCTTAGCTTGTAGCATTATAGCAAACCAACGTGTTTTATATACAGAAGCAGTTAAGCGATCAAGGAAGGTGTGAAAATTAAGAATGATATTCTGGTAGATATCATCCGGGGTCTTAAATCGGGAGATAAGCGCTTGAAGGAGCGCATTTACAAATACTACTGGGGGTATTTGATGGGAGTTGCTGTGCGCTATCTTTCGGACCGGGACCTTGCAAGAGAAGTAGTGAACGATAGTTTTATGAAAGCCTTTAATACGCTGGACCGCTTTACATACCTTGAAGGGGATGATTTTAACCGCATGTTTAAGGCATGGCTTGCAAAAATAACGGTAAGAACGGCTTTGAATGAATTAAGAAAGCGAAAAATGGCGCTTTACAGCGATAATTTAAGCGAAGACTACGACCAGGGCTATGTGGATACCAACTTCGACAGGTTGAATGTGGAAGCCATTTTAGGCATGCTTGACCAATTGACCCCGGTGCACAAAGCTGTTTTTAATCTTTATGAAATAGAGGGTTACAGTCATGACGAAATCGGAGAGCTGTTACACATATCAAGCAGCTCAAGCAGGGTTTATCTGGGCAGGGCTAAGGACAAATTAAGAAAATTATATCATGAGTCATTTGGGGAGGTAGGATATGGCATACGATAAAGAAGACAGACTTTTTAACCAACTAAGTGATGCTCTTAAAGAGCACGAGATGCCCTATGAGGAGGGGGAGTGGGAGCGCTTTGTACAGCTGGAAAAGCGCCGTAAGCTCGTTCCTTTTATAAAAGCGGGAAGCGTTGCTGCTGCATTTGCTTTATTACTTATCTCTTTTTGGCTGTGGAACGTGCCCAAGCATGAAACAGAGATGAAACATGCTGCGGCAAAAGGCGCTGATACGCCTGGTTATACCGCACCTTCAACTAAAATTAATGAAACGAAGCCTGAACCGGCTGACTATATGCATATAGCGGCTACCGCCGGCAAGGCTAAGCCGGCCGCCGCTCTGCACAGCCTTACTGCGGTAGAAAAAAACAGCAAGGGCACGGGGAGTTTACCTGCGTACAACCCACCGGCAGCAAACACGTATAAAAGCGAGCCAGCTGCCATTAAAGAAAAGCCAAACGAGCATACGGAGTATGCAGGCGTACAAGACGGTAAGCAGGCAACCCAGGGCTATGCCGAACTGGCAGGCTACTCGCCAGCTAAAAAGACGTCGCTGCTTAAGCTAGGCGTTGAGTTTTCATCGTCCTTAATAAATGATAAAGTAGGTTTTGGCGCAGGTCTGTTTACAGAAATAGGCTTAAGTAAAAAAATATCGATAAGCACCGGAGCTACTTTTGCACGCGTTAATGCTGCAAATACCTTAGAACGCGATAATGAAGTTACGAGCATGGCGGCGCAGAAGATAGGGGTAGAAACGAATATCAGCGCTATTGATATACCTCTGGCTATTGTGTACAAAGTAAATGAACGGGTTTATACCTCGGTAGGGGTATCTACTATGGCAGTATTGCACGAAGACAGGACCTATAAATACGAGCAGGGCATGAATTCGCTGCGCCAGGAAAGCGATTCGCGAACCGGACAGACGGTTTTTGTATCAGAAAAGCAAACTCAGGAGTTTAACAAAAAGGTAGAGAAAGAAAGCTATAAGGGTTTTGGCCAGGTAGGTTTTCTTAATTTATCCATTGGCACCCGGCAGAACCTGTACAAAAAATCGGATCTGCTTATTGAGCCTTTTCTTAAAATTCCGGTTGGCCCGCCCTCTCAAAATGAGATAAAGCTGCTTAACGGCGGCATACGAATGAAAATTGCTTTTTAAACAGCAGAGGGTTTTACTGGTTTTTGCGTATAAAGCGTTTGATATCATCAATGGCGCCAAAAAGTACCAGTATATCGCCCTGGGATACTACGGTGTCTCCGGTGGCTATACCGGTGACGGTTTTAGTGCTATTGCCATCGACAAGGCGCTCTACGTGTATAGTGCTTAATACAAGTACTTTATATTCGTTTGTAAGATCGGTATCGCCCAGGGTTTTCCCCCAGTATTTATAAGGAGCGAGGGTTTCTACTACACTGTACTTTTCGGAAAGCTTAAAAGAGTCGACCACACCTACGCTGTCCAGGCGGAGGGCAAGGCGCTCGGCAGACTCGTGCTCGGGCAATATAAATTCGTCCAGATGCATGGCTTCAAGCACAATGCGCTGAAGATCGGAAACGATGCGGCCTATGATGCGCTTTACTTTGAGCTGCTTCAGAAGCGCTGTGGTAAGCAAAGAAGCCGCTTCATCCTCGCCTATGGCTACAATTACAGCGTCGGCATCGTTTAGAGGCAAGCCGCTTACAGCTTCTATGTTGGTACTGTCGAGACAAACGGCATGGGTAATTTTTTCGCGCAGCGGTTCTATCTTGCTCATACTCTTATCAACGCCTATAGCCTCATGGCCCAGTTCGGTGAGCTTAATTGCCAGTGCACGACCAAAATTACCTAGTCCGAAGATTATAAATTTCATATCAGTTTAACGTTAGCTTTTCTTTAGGATAATGATAATGACGGGTTTTAGCCTTTACAACCATGGCAAGTATCAGGGTAAGCGGTCCTACGCGTCCGATAAACATGGTAAGGGTAAGTATAAGCTTGCCCATAGAACTCATTTCGGTTGTAATACCCAGGGTAAGGCCTACCGTACCGAAGGCAGAAATGCACTCGAATATAAGAGCCAGCAGGGGTTTGTCGCCATCGCTTAGCGTAAGGCCAAAAGAGGCCATGCCGATTACGATGAGCGAAAGGCTGACTATGGCGAAGGCGCTTCGTACGGTTTCGTTTGAAATTTCGCGCTTAAAAAGCTCTATACGGTCGCTTTCGCGGGCCAGGTTTAAAATATTAAGACTGGCCACTGCAAAGGTGGTGGTGCGTATACCACCCCCTGTTGATGAAGGCGAGGCTCCTATCCACATGAGGAGCATAATAAGCATAATGGAAGGAAGGCTGAAACTTGCCATATCAACATTGTTAAAACCTGCAGTACGGGGTGTAACTGCACCAAAAAAGGCTGTTACAAATTTGCCCCAGGGGCTGGAATGCTCCGCAAGCAGATTATTATACTCCAGCAGGAATAACAAGGCTGTGCCCCCGGCTACCAGGATGGCTGTCATGGTGAGTACAAGCCTTGTATTGAGATTAAGCAGCCAGGGTTTATGGGCCACCGTTTCGCGGTAGAATGTATTGCTTATAAGGGCCGCAAGCTTTCCTTGGAGGTAAAACCATATATTGTACAATACGCCAAAGCCTAAACCCCCCAATATAATAATGATGGCTATAATGAACTGTATATTGTAGTTATACCTTACTTCGGGCGAATGCAGGTTATCTGGCAGAGTAGAGAACCCGGCATTGCAAAAGGCGGCTATGGAGTGAAACACGGCAAAGAAAATGCGACTGTCGGTGCTTTTAAACATAGAGGCATCCACACTGAGATAGATGAATAGTGCGCCCAGCAGCTCCAGTAAAAAGGTAAAGAGTATAATGCGGTAAAGTGTGCGGATAATGAAGCCCACTTTATTCTGCCCCAGAAGCTCGGTATACATTAACTGATTCTTATAGGAAAAGCCCCCGGTAAAGAAGTAACCGAAGAAACCTGTAAACGTCATTATCCCCAGGCCTCCTACCTGTACCAGTGTAATGAGCACTACCTGCCCGAACTCGGTAAACTNNGACAACGCTGAGCCCGGTAATGCATACCGCACTGGTAGACATAAACAGGCCGTCGACAAAGCTTAACCGGCCGGGACCGATATAGCTTTTAGGCAGAATGAGCAGGACTGTGCCTAAAAGTATGAGTAGTAAAAAGCTGAGTACAAAAAGTACATTGGGACTAAAGAAAAGCTTGTCGACCCCTAAACTGCGCTTAGAGAGTTCTATTATAAATACGCCAAAGATACCCAGGTACAGCCATTCGTTGTAAGAACCTACGCTCTCAGGGCGCATGGACAGAAGCCTGAAAAGTATTACTATAAAAAAGAAGATAAAGAGTATTGCTTCGCTGTATATAGTTACTCCGCGGGTGGTTTTGAAATACAGGACACCCAGCGTGCGTATAAAAAGCACTATTCCAAAGCCATAAAAGATATAAACGAATAGATGCCTTAATATCTGGCTCGAGGTTTCGCTGGAATTGTATCCTATATAAAAGAGGATAGAAAGGCAACCCAACAGGCTTACATAAAACACCAGGCTGTCAATATAGCTGAGTATTTGCCCCAGCCTGTCTTTATCAAATGGAAGTTTCATTCTACGGGTAATAACTACAAAAGAAGCGATTTGATTTACTTATTCTGTTATGCACCTGTGCAGCCTTAAGTTACGAGGGATGGAAACCAGTTACTTGCAGAGGAAGAACCAGGAGACCGGGTATACAAGCCGAACGAAAGATGGGGGCTGATGAAGGCCTGCAAGCACTTGTAGAAGCAGGTTGGACTGCAGCTTACGCATAAAAAAAGCGGCTGTGTAAGCCGCTTTTTTTATTGAGCAGAATGCCCTTTAGGAGCAACCGCCCTGGGTACCGCAGTTCAGGCACTTGTAGCAGGTGCCTGAACGTACCATTATATGCCCACAATTGGAGCAGGCGGGGGCATCTGACTGGCCTCCGCCTGAAATATCAATTACCGGTTTGTAAACTTTGTCGCCACTGTGTACTGTACTTTCGGCGANNTCGGCGAATTTGTTTTCATAGCTGTTTTTATCTTCATCAGTCATTTGAGGATTGTCTATCACCGCATTTTGCTCGGTAAGCACGTGCACGAGGTCTGAACGTTTGCAGTATTCATAGCCCAGCATGCGGAAGATATAGTCAATAATGGACGTGGCACTTTTAATATTTTCGTGCCCTACCACCATGCCTGCCGGCTCGAAGCGGGTAAAGGTAAACTTGTCTACATATTCTTCGAGTGGCACTCCATACTGAAGCCCTACCGATACGGCGATAGCAAAACAGTTCATGAGAGAGCGGAATGTGGCTCCTTCTTTATGCATATCAATAAAGATTTCGCCCAAGGTTCCGTCTTCATATTCGCCTGTACGTACATAAATGGTATTGCCTGCTACAGCGGCTTTTTGGGTAAAGCCCCGACGTTTATATGGCATTATTTTCTTTTGTACAACGGACGAAAGCTGTCTTTTAAAGGTTGTATCGGTTGATTTTTCAATTATTGCACGGGCCGCTTCAAGTACCTGCTCGGCAGAGAGATCGCCAAGTTTGAGGTTGGCAGCCTGACCCAGCACCGTATCGATTTCTTCTATGGAATCTTCTTCTTTATTGGACGACTTGGTAGACAGGGGCTGGGATAGTTTACATCCGTCGCGATAAAGCGCATTGGCCTTAAGGGCAAGTTTCCAGGACAACTCGTAGCAGTCTTTAATTTCGTCTACGGTAGCTTCGTTAGGAAGATTGATGGTTTTGGAAATGGCCCCTGAAAGGAAGGGCTGTGCAGCGGCCATCATTTTTATATGTCCGTGGGCATGAATGTAACGCTGACCTTTTGCTCCGCACCTGTTGGCACAGTCGAAAATAGGATAGTGCTCCTGCTTAAGAAAAGGGGCGCCTTCTATAGTCATGGTACCACAGATGTGCTCATTCGCTTCGGCTATTTGCTGACGGCTGAAGCCCAGGGATTTTAACATGTTGAAGTCTATGGCCGAATAGTGCTCGGGCTTAAAGCCGAGGCGCTGCATACACTCTTCGCCAAACGTCCATTGATTGAACACAAAGCCTATTTCAAATGCAGATAGCAGTGACTTTTCGGCCTTGTCGATTTCTTCTTCGGTTAAACCCTTGGCCAAAAGGCTGTCATAATTAATATGAGGCGCGCCTTTTAAGGATGCATTGCCTTTGGCATAGTTGATAATTGCTACTATTTCGTGCGCTGCATAACCAAGGTTCTTTAGAGCCGTTGGCACTGCCTGGTTAATGATTTTGAAGTAGCCTCCGCCTGATAGTTTTTTGAACTTAACAAGAGCAAAGTCGGGCTCAATACCCGTTGTGTCGCAGTCCATAACCAGTCCGATGGTTCCGGTGGGAGCTATAACGGTGGTTTGGGCATTGCGGTAGCCGTGTTTTTCGCCCAGCTCTACGGCTTTATCCCATGCATTGCATGCGGCCGAAAGTAAGTAATCGGGGCATTCTTTGGGATCAATTCCCGGAGGCGCTATTTCAAGGCCTTCATAATTACCGGTAGCGTTGTATGCTGCGAAACGGTGGTTGCGCATAACGCGCATCATGTGTTGCTTATTCTCTTTGAAACGCTTAAAAGCTCCCAGCTCGCGGGCCATCTCTGCAGAGGTAGAATAGGCTGTTCCGGTCATGATAGCGGTAATTGCGCCTCCTATAGCGCGTGCTTTATCGCTGTCGTAGGGGATACCGGCCAGCATAAGCATGGAGCCGAGATTGGCATATCCTAAGCCAAGCGTACGATAATCATAAGATAGCTGAGCAACATCCTTTGATGGAAACTGCGCCATAAGCACAGATATTTCGAGCACGACCGTCCAGATGCGGCAGGCATGCTCGTAGCCTTTTACGTCGAACGCAAAGGTTTCGGGATCGAGAAAGTGAACCAGGTTTACCGATGCAAGGTTACAGGCGGTATTGTCCAGGAACATGTACTCGGAACAAGGGTTTGATGCGTTTATACGGCCTCCTTCGGGGCAGGTATGCCATTCATTGATGGTGGTATCGTACTGCACTCCAGGGTCTGCACAGGCCCATGCGGCAAATGCAACATCCTGCCATAGCTTTTCGGCTGATATTGCCTTAAGTGTGCGACCGTCTGTACGGGCCTTCAGCTCCCACTGGGTGCCCTGGTGAAGGGCCTTAAAGAAAGAGTTGGGTATGCGTACAGAATTATTGGAGTTTTGACCGGAAACGGTGCGGTATGCTTCGCCCTCATAATCAGAAGAATAGCCTGCGGCTATGAGTGCAGCTACTTTACGCTCTTCTTCTACTTTCCAGTTTACAAAACCTTCTATCTCGGGGTGATCAAGATCCAGGCAGACCATTTTGGCGGCCCGGCGGGTAGTACCTCCTGATTTAATTGCTCCTGCTGCGCGATCGCCTATCTTAAGAAAGGACATCAGGCCGGAAGAGTATCCTCCGCCTGACAGCTTTTCGTTTTCGCCGCGTATAGACGAAAAATTAGTACCTACGCCCGAACCGTATTTAAAGATACGCGCTTCGCGTACCCAGAGGTCCATAATACCTCCTTCATTGACCAGGTCGTCATTAACGGAAAGAATGAAACAGGCGTGAGGCTGGGGACGTTCATACGCCGAGGTTGATTTGGTAAGCTCTTCGGTTTTAGGGTCCACATAGTAGTGTCCCTGCGGCTTGCCGGCTATGCCGTAGGCTGTAAACAAGCCTGTGTTGAACCACTGAGGCGAATTGGGCGCTGCAAGCTGCCCTACGATGGTGTATACCAGTTCATCGTAAAAAATGTCGGCATCCTGGCTAGAGGCAAAATAACCATAATTCATGCCCCAGCTGCGCCAGCAGTCGGCAAGGCGATGTGCCACTTGCTTGATGCTGTTTTCGGCGCCCAGAGAGCCGTCAGGCTGCGGAACGCCGGCCTTTCGGAAATACTTTTGCGCAAGGATGTCGGTAGCTACCTGGCTCCAGGTGGATGGCACCTCAACATTGTTCATTTCGAACACTGCATCGCCGGCAGGATTGCGGATTACTGAGGACCTGTTTTCGAACGTGAAGTGATCAAAAACAGGAGTATTTTCTTTAGTAAAATATCGCTGAAAATGCAAGCCGCGCGCTGTGGACTTAGCGTCGCCTTTACCGGAATTTTTTAGTGTCATATAATAGATTATTCTTTAATTCTTTATTGAATTTTGCCTTACTTAGATTACCTCCTTGCAAGGCATGAGTATATTTTGCTCAAAAATATACTAAACACAGATTGGTTGAAAATAGGTTATTAACATTGCTTTTGCCAAATGGCGCCGCCCGGCCCGTTTTAGCACCAACAGGCTGGTTTAGGAGGCATTTAGTGTTGTGGAAAACTATGCGGATCAAATTGGTTTATTACACAGAAAGGACACTTTGAGCTTTATACAGGCGCCCTGCAAAAACTTTTGATTGCGCAATGCCGTAAATGAACTATATATCTTCATATTTGTTTACTTATACTGAGCAGACAGGCTATGTGTGAGCGCCGAAAACATTGTGATGTCTTTTATCTAAAAACATGATAGCCATCATTTTAAAACGCTTAATTATAGAGCATCTTAGCATAAATAAATTTGTTATATTAACAGTTTAATAAATCCAATACAAAAATTATGTATCAATTAGAAAAACCACTTTCTGTAGACGGCTTTGCAGCTAAAGAAGAGCTGGAAAACTGGGTTAAAAGTGTTGCTGAACGTACGAAACCTGCGAAAATTTACTGGTGTGACGGTAGTAAGGAGGAATATGACAGTATTTGCGAGGCTTTAGTTAATAAAGGTACTTTCATTCGTCTTAATCCAGCAAAACGCCCTGACAGCTTTGCATGCTTCAGCGACCCGAGCGATGTAGCCCGTGTTGAAGATAAAACGTTTATTTGCAGCCGCAGTGAAGAAGATGCTGGTCCGACCAACAACTGGATGGAGCCTAAAGAAATGAGGGGTATACTTGACGGTTTGATGGACGGCGCAATGGCAGGAAGAACCATGTATGTAATTCCTTTCTGCATGGGTCCGGTTGGTTCTAAATATTCTCGTTACGGTGTTGAAATAACTGACTCTGAATATGTAGTTGTGAACATGTACATCATGACTCGTATGGGAAACAGGGTTTATCCATACCTTCAAAATGGCTTTGTTAAGTGTCTACACAGTGTGGGTGCTCCTTTGGCAGATGGACAAGAGGATGTTAAATGGCCTTGTAACCCAACTGTTAAATATATAAGCCACTTCCCTGAGGATAAAGAAATTATTTCTTACGGTAGTGGATATGGTGGTAACGCATTGATGGGCAAGAAATGTTTTGCTTTGCGTATCGCTTCTGCTGTGGGCGAACAAGAAGGATGGCTGGCAGAGCACATGCTTATCTTAGGTGTTGAATCTCCTGAAGGTAAAAAGAGCTATGTAAGTGCTGCCTTCCCAAGTGCCTGTGGTAAAACTAACTTTGCCATGATGATCCCTGCAAAAGGTGTTGAGGATTGGAAAGTTACTACTATCGGAGATGATATTGCATGGATTCACAAAGGTGCTGACGGCCGTTTATTTGCTATCAACCCTGAGTCTGGTTACTTTGGTGTTGCTCCTGGAACAAACGAAAAGACCAACCCTAATGCAATGGAAAGCTGCAAGGCGAATACCATTTTTACAAACGTGGCAATCACTCAGGATGGCGACGTATGGTGGGAAGGTTTAACTAAGGAAGTTCCTGATGGTCTGACCGACTGGCATGGTAATCCTTATGATAAAAACAGCGGAAAACCTGCTGCTCATGCTAACTCAAGATTTACTGCTCCTGCTGAACAAAACCCTGCTATTGACCCTGCATGGGACGATAAAGATGGTGTTGAGCTTGAAGCCTTCATTTTTGGCGGACGCAGAAGCAATGTAATGCCTTTGGTTTATCAAACTTACAACTGGAACTTTGGTGTGTACTCTGCTGCTACCATGGGTTCTGAAATGACGGCTGCTGCCTTCGGTGAAATTGGCAAGGTTCGTCGTGATCCTTTTGCAATGCTTCCGTTTATGGGCTACCACATGGGCGACTATGTGAACCATTGGTTGCAGTTTGGTCGTGAGCTTCCAAAAGCACCTCTTATTTTTGGTGTAAACTGGTTCCGCAAAGACAAAGATGGCAACTTCCAATGGCCAGGATTTGGACAGAACATGCGTGTTCTTAAATGGATTGTTCAACGTGTTCAGGGCAATGCTGTGGCTGTTGAATGCCCAATTGGTCTTATGCCTCGCTATGAAGATATGGACTGGACTGGTATGGAAGACTTTTCTAAAGAAGAGTTCAATGACATTATGAGTATTGACCGTACTTTATGGTTAAAGGAGATCGAATCTCACCAAGAACTGTTTGAACGCGCTGGCGACAAACTTCCTAAAGAGGTTAACTTGATGCGTGAATTACTTATTGCTTCTTTGGAGCGCTCTCCTGAGCACTGGACTTTAGGCAATAAATAATCTTCTTTCTTTCTGGTATAAAAAAACAGAGCTTTTAAAAGCTCTGTTTTTTTATGTAATCTATTCTTAAACTAGTAAAATTATGAACTGGCTTATAGAGCTGTTTACAAATCATGGAATTGCACAGACTGTAGTTGTTTACGGATGCGTGATTGCCATTGGTGTCCTTTTGGGTAAAGTTAAATTATTTAATGTGTCCCTGGGTATTACCTGGGTATTGTTTGCCGGTATTGCAGCGTCGCACTTCGGCTTTACAGTAGACAAGCAACTTGAACATTTCCTGAAAGAATTTGGCCTTATTTTGTTTGTTTACTCCATAGGGCTACAGGTAGGACCTGGTTTTTTTGCTTCAATGAAGAAACAGGCTCTGGGCATCAATCTGCTTGCTGCCTGCGTGGTGTTTTTGGGAGTAGGTACGACAATAGCGCTTTTTTACATCACAGGAAATAATATTGGCATTATGACGGGCCTCCTTTCAGGCGCTGTTACCAACACGCCCGGCTTAGGGGCTGCGCAGCAGGCGGTGCTTGATATGGGCCTGGAAAAGCAGGTAAATATGTCGTCCATAGGGCTTGCTTATGCTATTACCTACCCTTTTGGTGTTATCGGTATTATTATCGTCTTGCTTTTCTTTAAACGTTTGTTTAAGGTGGATCTTGAGCGCGAGCAGGCAAAACTGCGACGTTTGCAACAAATGGACCCTTCTAACCCTGTTGCTATTAACCTGCAGGTTACAAATGAAATGCTGATCAATAAACCTTTAAAAGTACTTGCTTCCATTGTTCAGGGCCATTATGTTGTGTCGCGCATGTGCAGGGACGGAGAGATCTTTTCGCCGACTCCGGATACTGTACTTGCAAAGAATGATGTGCTTTTATTTGTTGCTCCTAAAAGATCGATCGCTCAGCTGAAGCTGGTTGTGGGAGCAGAAAGTGAACTTGTATTGCAACGCGAGCGGGGTACTCTTAGCAGCCGTCGTATTGTTGTTACTAACAAAACGGCGACTTATAAACCTCTGGGAAGGATAAGAGCGTATAATCAGCCGGACTTCAATATCACCCGCATTAGCAGGGCAGGTATTGAGTTTATTGCAAATGCCAATACCATGCTGAATCTTGGCGACCAGGTAACTGTGGTTGGCTCTGACGCTGGTATTCGCCGGGCGACTGACTTGATGGGCAACTCGCTTAAACGCCTCAAGCACCCGGAGCTGGGCCCCATATTCATTGGTATTGTATTGGGTGTTATACTGGGCAGTATTCCTATTTTTATACCGGGAGTACCTGTGCCTGTAAAAATAGGTCTTGCCGGCGGACCGCTGATAGTGGCTATCCTATTGAGCCATTTCGGCAACAGACTTTATCTTATTAATTACACCACGCATAGTGCTAACCTGATGCTCAGGGAGATTGGAATTGTGCTGTTCCTGGCGAGTGTAGGACTTGGAAGTGGTGAGAACTTTGCCGAGATACTAAAAAGTGGTACCGGATGGTACTGGATGGGCTTAGGGGTTTTTATCACCTTAATTCCTCTGCTTACTGTGGGGTTGCTGGCCAGGTATGTGTTCAGATTATCTTATTTTGAAATATGCGGGCTGCTTTCGGGAGCTTCAACAGATCCTCCTGCGCTGGCTTTTGCTATTCAGACAGCTGGCAGTGATGTTCCTTCGGTAACGTACGCTACGGTGTATCCGCTCACGATGATCTTAAGGATCATTACGGCTGAGATGCTCGTCATGTTCTTTTACTGACGAGGACTTCTTTTAAAAAAAAGAGTGCCTGTAATTTGATTACAGGCACTCTTTTTTTGTTCGGTATTGTACCTTTAGGGAGACAGAACGCCAGAGCATACTTAGTTTAAAGCAAAAGAGACTGCACCAAAAGGCCGCCTCTTTTATACTGGCATTTGACTATTAGTCAATAATAGTAACCTTAACCATATTAGTACGGCCTCTGTTTTCGAGTGGTATAGATGCTGTGTTTACTAGCACATCCCCGCGCTTAACGTGACCATCCTTCTTAAGGCGTTCATTAACCTCAACAATGGTACGATCGGTACTTTCGAAGTTATCATAATAAAAGCCGGTAACTCCCCAAAGAAGACTTAACGTATTTAACAAATAGTCGTTGCTTGTGAAAATAAATGTAAGCGCTTTTGGCCTGCGGCTCGAAATTTCAAATGCAGTATAACCACTGGCTGTCATTGATACAATTCCTACAGCATTTGTTTTACGTGCAAGGAAGCATGCTGAATCGCATACAGCATCATTCATAAACTCTTTGGAGTTTAAGTTAAGTTCTTTACCTGGGTTAAATACATATCCGTTTTCTTCTACGTTACGTATAATCTTGGTCATGGTTTCAATTACTATAACCGGAAACCCCCCTACTGACGTTTCGCCGCTAAGCATCACTGCATCGGCGCCATCTATTACTGAGTTGGCGACGTCATTTACTTCTGCACGTGTAGGACGGGGAGTAGTGATCATGCTTTCTAGCATTTGCGTGGCAATGATAACCGGCTTGGCATGACTGCGGCATTTTTGAACGATCATTTTCTGAAGCAGGGGAACCTGTTCCATCGGTATTTCTACTCCGAGGTCTCCGCGGGCAACCATTACGCCGTCGGTAGCGGCAATGATCTCATCTATGTTTTCCATGGCTTCGGGCTTCTCAATTTTGGCTATAACCCGTGCCTGCTTGCCTTTTTCACGAATAATGTCTTTCAGCTCGGTAATATCTGAGCCCTTACGCACAAAAGAAAGGGCGATCCATTCGCAATTATTTTCTAGAATAAACTCGAGGTTGGAACGGTCATCTTCGGTAAGACTTGGAAGGGATATCTTTGTATTTGGAAGATTTACTCCTTTACGGGAGGTAAGAACACCGCCATGCATCACTTCACAAATCACTTTGTTCTGTAGGTTGGTTTCAATCACTCGCATCTGAAGCTTTCCGTCATCCAGAAGAATGATTTCTCCCGCTTTTACGTCACGAGGGAAGGTAGGATAGGTGATATAAATTTCTTTTTCATCGCCAATACGTTCCTCGGTGGTTATGGTGATGCGGGTACCGTTTATTAACTGAACACCGCCTTCTTTTACTTTACCAATGCGGATCTTAGGTCCCTGAAGGTCGGCAAGGATACCAATATGAGTTTTGTACTGCTTGTTGATTTCGCGAATAAGTTCAATTGACTTTTTATGATCTTCGAGCGATCCGTGCGAAAAGTTTAATCGGCAAACATTAACGCCGGCTCTTATCATGTTTACTAAAACATCTTTGTTGGTTGAAGCGGGGCCGAGCGTCGCAACTATTTTGGTTCTTTTATGGATTTGTCTCATATGTGCTTTTTGATATGTATGCTGATTTATATATATGCTAAAATATTAGATTTTCCTTTGACTTTAACTTGGCCGGATCAAGCTCTGCCGCTACAACTACTTCAGGGATAGCATTAAGCCGATCGAGATATAGTTCTAACTCTTCATCATCGTAGAAGTTTTTTATAATTATAAAGTAATCGGCACTTTTCATTTCAGGAATAAGATAACCTTGTGTACCTTTATTGGCAATGAGATAAAACTCTACTTCTCTTTCGGTAATTGTATACCGGTATTTAGAAAAGTAAACAGGTTTTTCCAGAGTAAAACTAAGCGAAAGGTCGTCAGATTTTCTCAGGTCTGTCGATAGTTGACGATTGATTTTAAAACATAGCATATAGTCTCTTAAGGAAGATGTAATAGCTATTAAAACAAAATCAAGGTCTGGTTCGTATTTTAAAGTATACCTGTTCAAAATTATAAAGCATACGAAAGTACAAAAGATTGCTGACTGTTTATAATTGTGAACTTATTGTATAAAATAAAAAGGTTTGATATTAAGTTTAATTTATCTTTCTTTGCAAAAAATTTAATCATTTAAATAAAAAAACTATGTCTGATATCGCTTCAAGAGTAAAAGCAATTATCGTTGAAAAGTTAGGTGTAGATGAGAGTGAAGTAACACCTGAGGCATCATTCACTAATGATCTTGGTGCAGACTCTTTAGACACCGTAGAACTTATTATGGAGTTTGAAAAAGAGTTCAACGTAGCTATTCCGGATGACCAGGCTGAAACCATTGGAACAGTGGGTCAGGCTATCGCTTATTTAGAAAAAAACGTTAAGTAAAACGCTGCCAAGATATAAATGGAGCTAAAAAGAGTTGTAATTACTGGACTTGGTGCGCTTACCCCTATAGGCAATACCGTTCCCGAATTTTGGGACGCGTTGATTAAAGGTGTAAGCGGTGCCGCTCCAATAACCCATTTCGATGCGTCGAACTTTAAGACAAAGTTCGCGTGTGAAGTTAAGAATCTGAAAGTTGAAGACTTTTTGGAGAAAAAGGAGATAAGAAAACTTGATCCTTTTGTTCAATATGCATTAGTTGCTACTCATGAAGCAGTTAATGATGCAAGTCTTGAATTCGAAAAGCTTGACACTAACAGAATTGGCGTTATCTGGGGGTCGGGAATAGGGGGCTTAAAGACCTTTTTGGATGAGGTTACCAACTTTGCAAAAGGTGATGGCACTCCTCGCTTTAATCCTTATTTCATTCCCAAGATGATTTTGGATATTGCTCCGGGACACATCTCAATGAAGTATGGTCTTAGAGGGCCAAACTTTTCTACCGTTTCTGCATGTGCTTCATCGACCAATGCGTTGATCGATGCTATGAACTACATTCGCACGGGTACAGCTGATATTATTATATCAGGCGGATCTGAAGCTATTATTAATGAAGCGGGTATTGGAGGCTTTAACGCGATGCATGCCCTTTCTACTAGAAATGATGATCCACAAACAGCATCCAGGCCATTTGATAAAGACAGGGATGGCTTTGTAACGGGTGAAGGAGCCGGCGTTCTTATTCTGGAAGAACTTGAGCACGCAAAAGCGCGCGGTGCGAAAATATATGCTGAGCTTGCCGGTGGCGGTATGAGTGCAGATGCCAATCACCTTACTGCTCCGCACCCCGAAGGCTTAGGCGCCAGATTGGTGATGGGTAATGCATTAAGAGATGCTGGGCTGAACCATCTGGATATTGATTATATCAACGTTCATGGAACCTCTACTCCTCTGGGGGATATTAGCGAGACAAAGGCTATCGTTGATCTTTTCGGAGCTCATGCTTATGAGCTTAATATCAGTTCTACAAAGTCCATGACAGGGCATTTACTTGGAGCAGCCGGTGCCGTAGAAAGCATAGCAACTGTTCTTGCTGTCAAAAATGATATTATCCCTCCTACAATCAATCACTTTACTGATGATCCGAATATTGATCCGCGTTTAAATTTAACGTTTAACGAGGCTCAAAGGCGTATTGTCAATGCTGCTCAGAGTAACACTTTTGGTTTTGGAGGTCATAACGCATCTGTTATCTTCAAAAAATATGAAGAATAAGCAATCATTCTATTCTACATTGAATGCTCATTGCAAACTTTTATAAACTTTACTTTTCCCCAAAGAGAAAGTATATAAACAGCCTTAAAAATCTTTTAGGCTTTGTTCCAGGAAATATTATGCTTTACACAATGGCTTTCAGACACAGGTCTGTAGCCATTGTGCTAAAAAACGGCACCAGAAGCAGCAACGAAAGACTGGAGTTTCTTGGTGATGCTGTTTTAGGCTGTATAATCGCGGAGGAGCTTTTTAAGCGCTATCCATACAAAACTGAAGGATTTCTTACTGAGATGCGCTCTAAGATAGTGAGCCGTGCCAATCTTAATCAGTTGGCTCGAAAAATGGGACTTGAAGAGCTTATAGAATATGATAATCGCATAGTTAACTTTCCTAACAAGCAGAGTTCTTTGCTTGGTGATACGTTTGAAGCGCTTATCGGAGCCATTTATCTGGATAAAGGATATAACTTTACAGCTGACTTTATTAATAACCGCATACTGAATACTCACGTCGATATCCTCATGCTTGAATCTACGGAAACCAACTTCAAAAGCAGGCTGATTGAATGGTGCCAGAGAGAAGGTAAGGAACTTATGTTTGAGCTTGTAGCAAACGCCGAGGGCGAAAACTCTAAGTTATTTACAATTCATGCGACTATTGACAAGCAGTTAAAAGGAATAGGCGTTGATTATAATAAAAAGAATGCGGAAAAGCTTGCGGCGGAAAAAGCTTGCGAGGCGCTTTCTATCTAATCTCTTTGGTTCTTAACTGAATCCTTTGCTTTCTTTCTGAAATATCCGCGCAGTAAGAAGTTATGCTTAAGCCCCTCCAGGTTTTCATCCAGCTTGACTGAGCTTGATTCAAGATTGCTGATGCTTCTTCTGATACTTCTTGCAGCATCGGGATCGTTGAGTAATACACCTACAGCATTATCATTGTCATTCAGCCTCTGGCTGGTTTTCTCAAGGTTTGAAGATATAACTGCAGCATCACTGCTAAGCTTCTGCAAATCGCCTACAGACTGCGTTAACTTAGAGAACACCACCGTGTCGGTAAGAAGCCTGTTTGCAAGACCGCCAGGAGTATTAAGCTTAGAAGCAAAGGCAGAAAGGGAAGAAGCCGTTTGATTCATTCCCATGGATGCTTTGTTTATGTTTTTTACAGCGCTCTTTACGTCCATTGACATAACAGAATCCGACAAGAGGGCACCCATAGCGCCCTTACCATCTGCCAGGCGAGTACTAATTACTTTCAGGTTATTAGTAATATCTATCAGGTTCTTGTTATTGGCCTGCAGATCATTCATCATTTCTTCTGTGCTTACTCCTTTTTTAGCTTCTATCACGTCTCCGCTTTCCACGATAGGCAGCTTTATGCTTCCTCCTTCAACTACTATGATCCTGTTGCCTATAAAACCTTCGGAGCTTACAGATGCCGTTGCATCCTTATGAATATACTTTTGAGCTTCTTCTTCAATGCTTAACCTGATCTTTACCTGAGAGCTGCCAAAAAAATCAATCTTTTTCACAGTGCCTACCTTAACACCGGAAAACCATACGTTATTGCCTACTTTTAATCCCGACACGTCATCAAAAACAGCATAAAGGTCAATACTCTTGACAAAACGTTTCTGTTGCCCTGCAAGAAGAAAAACAGCAGCAACGAAGATGATGATTCCTATCAGCACAAATAATCCAACTGTTATGGTTCTTTTAGTTTCAGACTTTTCCATTAATCAATGAAATTATAATTATAAAAAGTTTTTACCCGCTCATCATCCGTATTAAATACGTCTTCAAACGTACCCTGGCGGGCAAAGCGACCGTCCAGCAGCATCATGATACGATCGCCGGTAGCCTTTGCACACGTAAGATCGTGAGTAATAATAATAGAAGAGGTTTTAAACCGCTCCTGTACAAAGCTAATTAAGCTATTTATTTCAATACAGGTAATTGGGTCAAGCCCGGCAGTAGGCTCGTCATACAACATTATCTCAGGTCTCATAATCAGTGTACGGGCTATTCCTATCCGCTTCCTTTGCCCGCCCGAAAGTTCCGAAGGCATCTGATTAATTGCCTGAGACAAACCAACACCTTCCAGAACCTCTTCAATAGCTTTTTCCTTCTCTTTTCTGCTGATACCAGGCACGTTCCTAACCAGTGGGAATTCTAGGTTTTCCTTAACGGTCATGCTATCATATAAAGCACTATTTTGAAATGAAAATCCCAGCTTGAGGCGTAGTTCCTGCCATTGCTTTGCAGACAGATTATTGATGTCGTTACCAAGCACCTCTATTCTTCCCATATCTGCCTGCAGGAGCCCGCAAATTATTTTAATAAGTACAGACTTACCGGTTCCCGAACGGCCCAGGACGACCAGATTTTCCCCCTGATAAAGATCCAGGTCTATTCCTCTTAAAACATGTAGCTCTCCAAATGATTTATGAAGATCACGGATCTGAATAAGTTTTTTAGATTCATCAATAGCCGGCGTATAGTGCTTCATTATCTTATGGCATTTACAATCTGTACAACCAAAATCTCCTCAATAAAAATAAGAACCATAGAGACTACCACAGCAGAGTTAGCCGCTTTGCCAACACCTTCAGTCCCTTTTGATGAATTATAACCCTGATAACATCCAACCGCTCCTATGGTGAATCCATATAATACAGCCTTAAGAACTGAAGAAAATAAATCGAGGAATGATATTTGCGAAAAAGCATTCTCTATAAAGGATGAAATGCTCGTTTGTTCATTTTGATACACATTCAAAAAGGAGCCGAACATAGCAACGATCCCCGAATAGATAGCCAAAAGAGGAATCATTACCGTTGTGGCTACAATGCGGGTAACAACCAGGAACTTAAAAGGATTCGTTCCAGACACTTCCATAGCATCTATCTGTTCTGTAACCTTCATAGAGCCGAGCTCAGCTCCTATATTTGAACCCACTTTACCTGCAGATATCAAAGCAGTAACAAGGGGAGCAAGGGCTCTGATAATAGAGATGGCAACCAGACTCGGGATCCAGGACGTAGCACCAAACTCTGCAAGAGAGGGTCTGGACTGTTTTGTAAAAACCATACCGGTAATTAAACTGGTAAGGGTAATGAGACCCAGCGATTTGTAGCCTATTGAGTAACATTGCTTAATGAGCTCTTTCCATTCATAAGGTGGCAGAAACACTTCTCTTAGAAAACGTGCCAGGAAATAATATATCTCTCCCAGCTGTAATAACATCTTCCTTAATCGTGCCGGTTTATACCCCCCTATTTGACTCATAAATTTAACGTCCTCCAGACGCTTTATACCTAGGTAAAAGACAGTATTCAGAGCAAACTGTTTTTACTACGTTAAAATTGATAAACGTCGCAAAGTAAATAAATTAAAAGCACATAGCTCCACCCCGTAAGTTTTTTGCGTTAAGTCTGACACAAAGCTGTTATAAAAAACTTTTTACAAACTAAATATTTTAGCATTTTGCAGGATGAAATACGCATACAATAACAAGTATTTGAAAGGCAGGGGCGCACAGGTTAACACTCACAATAAATTTTCAAGATTTAGCTATGTCAAAGACAACATAGAAAGTCTCGATGAAGAAGTTTACCAGCAACTGCCTACTAAAGTTATCGAAGTCTGGCCCAAAACGATCGTAACGATCTCCGATAGCCCCGACATAGGATTCAGGCAATCCATAAACCCCTACCAAGGCTGCGAGCATGGCTGCCTATACTGTTATGCACGTAACTCTCATGAATACTGGGGATTTAGTGCAGGGCTTGAGTTTGAAAGAAACATCCTGGTAAAAAAGGAAGCAGCCCGCCTGCTGAAAAAACACTTCAATAAGAAAGGGTACATTCCGTCGCCTATTATGCTATCAGGCAATACAGATTGTTATCAGCCGGTAGAGAAAGACCTTAAAATCACACGTTCACTTTTAGAAGTATTTCTACAGTACAAACATCCGGTAAGCATTATCACCAAGAACACGCTTTTGATGCGCGATATGGATTTGTTGAAAGAGCTGGCTCAACTCAAGCTCGTTCACACAACCATTACCATAAACTCTTTGAACGAAGAATTAAGAAGAAAGATGGAACCGCGCACGGCAACAGCAAAGAATCGCCTGAAGCTTATAGAAACTCTTGCAAGTGAAAATATACCCGTTCAGCTGATGGCAGCGCCCATCATCCCTGGACTCAATAGCAGTGAAATCCCCGAGCTTATAAAATCCGCAGCGGATGCCGGAGCCAAATCTGCAATCTATACCTTGCTAAGGCTCAATGGGGTAATAGGCGAAGTGTTTAAAGACTGGATAATCAAAACTTATCCGGATAGGGCAGGCAAAGTTTTAACTATGATCGCTTCCTGCCACCAGGGAAACCTAAATGACAGCCGATGGGGGACAAGAATGAGAGGGGATGGGAAAATCGCCGAAAGCATACACCAGCTCATAAAAATATCCATAAACAGATCTATGCCGCAAATGAGCATGCCCTCCTTAAGCACGGAACATTTTACACCCGATACAGGATTTCAAAAAAAGCTATTTTAATGTCTTGATAGGGATGATGGCGTATCGCCAGAATTCGTTCAGACGTAGAGTCCATTCACTCATACCGGCCGGCGGCCGGGCGCAATAGCATCTTCGGAGCTTGTTTCAAAGCAAAGATAAGGAAAAGGGTAAAGCCACTATCGTTTACAAGCTGTTTTAGCAAAAAAAAAGCGGGTTATTGCCCGCCTAAAAATCACCTACTGATTATTATTTTTTATACAGCCTCAACTTCTTCGGTTCCATTTACAAAAGCATCGTCTATAAGTATCCGACCGCAGTGCTCGCAAACAATAATTTTCTTATGCTGGCGAATATCTGACTGACGCTGAGGAGGAATCTGATTAAAGCAGCCAGCACAAGAATCACGTTGAATAGTTACAACAGCAAGTCCGTTCTTTGCACTTTGGCGTAAGCGACTATAAGCTATTAGAAGTCGCTCTTCAATTTGCTCCGAAGCTTTTTCAGCCTTCTCGTTAAGCTCATCTTCTTCTTTTTCAGTCTCAGAAGTAATATTATCCAGTTCAGCTTTCTTCGCTTCAAGGTCTTTTTTGCGTTCCTCAAGGTCGGCTAAAGCCTTTTCGTATATTTCAGTTTTGTTTTGTATCTCAAATTCGAATTCTTTAATCTTCTTTTCAGACACCTGTATGTCCAAACCCTGAATCTCTATTTCCTTAGTTATAGCATCATACTCACGGTTATTCTTTACCTCATTAAGCTGGGCTTCATACTTTTTAATATTTGCCTGGCAATCCTTAATAAGGTTTTTCCTGTTTACAATGGAGTCTTCAAGCTCATCAAGTTCAGCTTTTATCTTTTCGATACGCGTGCCAAGTCCTGCCACCTCATCTTCAAGATCTGCTACTTCCATAGGAAGCTCACCTCTAACCTGTCTGATCTTGTCAACCTGAGTGTGGATGGTTTGCAGCTCATATAAAGCCTTAAGCTTCTGTTCTACGGTTTGTTCCATTAAATTAAATAATTTATGGGGTTTGTGTTTATTGATGTTAAATGGAGGGCAAAGTTACTAAATTTTTTGCTTATATTTTCAAATAACAAGTCCTGTGTAAATTGCTCGCTTTCAAAATGTCCCACATCAGCAAGGATGATTTTTTCCTCTGCATCAAAAAACTCATGATACTTGAAATCACCTGTTATAAACACGTCAGCCCCGGCTCGTATCGCTTCTTTAAGCAAGCTGCTGCCAGAGCCTCCGCAAACAGCTATACGTTGCACGGGCTTTCCCAAAAGCCTGGTATGCCTGATCACTTTGGTCCTCAACTCTTCCTTAACAAGCATCATAAAGGAATGCTCATTCATAGGTTCATTTAAATTGCCCACCATTCCTAAGCCCACTCTGGAATGCACATTATCCAGAGAATAAATATCATAAGCTATCTCCTCATACGGATGAGCCATAAACAAAGCAGAGAGAACCTTTCTTTCAAGATTTACAGGCAGGATCACTTCAATCCTCACCTCCGCTTCTTTATGAAGTTCACCAACCCTGCCCACAAATGCGTCTGTTCCTTCTCCTGCTTTAAACGTTCCGAAACCCTCCAGATTGTAACTGCATTCCGAATAGTTACCTATGGCACCGGCGCCGGCATTAAATAAAGCGGCTCTCACTCTGTCAGCGTACTCCACAGGGCAAAAAGTAACCAGCTTTTTAAGCAAGCCTCGTTTAGGCTGCAAAACCGAACAATCCATAATTCCCAGGCGTTCGCATATCTTGGCATTCACACCCACGTCTACACTATCAAGATTGGTATGTATGGCATAAAGCGCTATATCATTTTTAATAGCCTTAGCAACCACGCGTTCAACATAAGATTGATTATTAAACCTCTTCAAACCCTTAAAAATAATAGGATGATGAGATATAATAACATCTGCACCTTTGGCTATCGCCTCATCAACCACAGCCTCGGTACAGTCAAGCGATATAAGGGCAGAAGATAGTACAGTATCCGGCTCGCCAACTAGTAAACCCGAGTTGTCATAACTTTCCTGATAAGGTAAAGGAGCAAGACTTTCCAAAAAAGATATCAGTTCATACAGTTTCATCATCACCTCCTGTTTCTTCTTCAAAAGTATTTTCAAGAACACGCTTATACCAGCTTATTTTCATCCAGTATTGAACCATAAAAATGAGCTGCACTACGCCAATTAATCCAATCACCCACATCCGTTCTTCCTTTATAGTGGTCAGATAAGGCAAAAAGCCAAGTACAGTAAAAACCGCATATCCCATACCCGGCCTGAAAGCAGGCTGGCGCGGAACCTCGTAATTTCTCGACTCAAGTTCTTTTGCAAGAGAATCTGTTAAAGCGCCAACCACTACAAACAGCCACACAATATTAAAGCCTGGCAAAAAAAGCAACCATACCGTATAAGCAGGCAGTTTTCTATTTTCGGGCTTAATCAGCAAAAAAGTACGGTATAGCACCCTGTAGAAAAAAAAGAGGATTACAAGCAATATCAAGGCTACCAGGCCCAGATTGCTCAAAGATTGAATATCAGTCGGCATAATTCAAAAGTACTAACAAATCGCGCAAAATAAGCTCCTACTTAAACAAACGGAATATCAATGCAATCAACAAATTGATAAGAATGATAGTAGTTATCGGAAAATAGATTTTCATATTGGGTCTCTCTATCCTTATGTCGCCCGGCAATCTGCCAATCCACTGAAGCTTGTCCGGAAAAAAATACAACACAATGCCGGCAAGTACAATCAGCAATCCTATAACAATCAACATTTTTCCTAAGTGCATATCAAAGCTTCACCAGCCTCAGCGATTCAAAGGCCATCTTACGGTTATACTCTAAAGCCAGACTCTTGTAATTGATTAAATCTACAATTGTTCCAATTAAACACAAGCCTCCGGTTAATAAGTACAAAATGCCCATTCCAATTTGCCCTATCACAAACCTCTGTATTCCAGCCACAACAACAAATCCCAGACAGGTAAGCAAAAGCAATTCATTCGGCTTCCTTCGCTTACTGTTATAGAACATAATAAATTTCCTTGCCTCAGCTTCATCAAGCTCTGCCATATGGTTTTTTAAAAAGACAAACTCCTCAGCAGACAAATCCTGGAGGCTATAGATCAAGTTTTCGTAGTTCATATCAATAATTAAATTCAAGGGTTTTCAAAAAATGCTTTGACAGAACAAAAAGCCGGTGCAGAAGGATCAGTAAAGCAGGAATGCCAAACCAGTGCATCCGGAAAGAGGCAAGCACTTCACCATGGAGGAGCAATGCAACAGCTCTTCCAATTCCGCAACCCGGGCACCAGTTACAGCCTGAGAGAGCCAGGGGACACAGAGTGAAATGATGAGCAGATACGTCACTAAACAGCAGTGCAAGCAGAGCAGCGGTCCATAACACAAACTCGAAGAGATAACCGCTTAATTTCATCACACTAAAGATAAGTGAATGAGTATGAGTATAAAAACTTATTTATTCAATTGAGCTCTCAATTTCCCAAAACTTGTATTCATAATCACAATGGCAACCAGAATGATAGCAATACCCAGCCATTGCCACGCAGCTATCTTTTCATTGAGCAAAAAGTAAGCAAAAAGGACTGAAACCGGAATTTCAACCGAAGCCACTATGCTTCCCAGGCCAACCCCTATTACAGGCATCCACCTGGTAAACAGCAAAGGAGGGATGATCGTACTAAAAAGACACAGCATAATACCCCATCGCCATATAACACTCCAGTTATAGTTATTATAAGCTACAGGCAGCCAGACCAATACGATTATAAGCATTCCACCCGCCAGGAGGTACAAACTCCTTTGCATAGGTTTAAGCTGTACAGCTATATGGTTAGAAGCCCAAATCGTTATGGTATACGTTACAGCCGACAAAAATCCAAAGGTAACGCCACGCCAGTCCAAAGCAACATCCGCTTCAAATACATTGGTGGCCAGCAAAGTACCCCCCAAAACCAATACTGCAGCCACTGTCTTTCGTGCTCCAGGCAATCTCCTGGTCTGGAAAGCCTCAAGTATAAGCCCAATCCAAACACACTGCATTAATAAAACAATGCATATGCTTACAGGAATATATTTAACAGATAGGTAATAAAAAATGCTTGTAAAACCCATAGAAGTACCGGCCAGCATCAGTCTTCTCCGGTCTTTGCCGGTAACAGGCGCCTGTTTCTTCTTCTTTACATTGATAACATTTAAAAGCAGGATTACAAAAAAACCAAGTGTATACTGTGCAGAAGATATTTCAGCAGTAGTATAACCCTGCCCGTAAGCAATTTTCACAAAAACAGCCAGCACTCCGTAACTAATTCCACCCAGTGCCACCATAAATACACCCTTAATTTTCGTACTCATACATTCTCCCTGATTTTGACCGCCCAAAATTAAAAATTAAACCATCATATAAAGATTTAAACCAGGCTGCCTGGGGCTTACGCATCTTGTCAGCGTAAGAATTATACGCCTTGGCATGCACCAGCCGGAAACACACATCTCAAAAACGGCCCTTCGAGTGGCACTATAAGTCTATAAAAAAACCAGTCCAGCAAGCTCTTCCTCTTTTCACTATTAAAAAGAGGGTTCAGAAACATATGAAGTTCAGACTCTTATTCAAACATTCTGCACTAAACATCATTTCTGTATATTTGCAATTGAAATAAAAAGTGAACGTACGGGATATCATAGACAACTACAAGAAGGATGAGCGTGTGCTCAGGCTGTTATCGGCCTTAAATGCTTCTAAAAACTCAAGAACCCATCTCAAAGGACTGGTAGGTTCCAGTGATGCAATGGTAGCAGCAGCTGTCTACTTCCTGCTCCACAAACCCATGTTATTCATTCTTGCCGACAGGGAAGAAGCTTCTTACTTTCAGAGCGATCTCGAAAACCTCTTTGACAAAGGAATTCTCCTGTTCCCTTCCTCGTATCGAAAACCCTTCGATTTTACCCAGCCAGACAGTACACACGTACTGCAAAGAGCAGAGGTTTTAAACGAACTTATTCACTCAACAGAGTACGGCAAAATAATCGTCACCTATCCCGAAGCCATTGCCGAGCGGGTCATCAACCGCAATTCGCTGCAAAAGAACACCCTCGAACTATCCGAAGGCAATAAGCTAAGCATAGACTTTATTAATGAATTTCTTATAGAGTACGACTTCGACCGTACCGACTTTGTATACGAGCCCGGGCAGTTCTCTATACGCGGAGGCATAGTCGATATCTATTCCTTTTCTAACGATTTGCCCTACCGCGTAGAATTCTTTGGCGATATCATCGAAAGTATACGCACCTTCAGCATCGAAGATCAGCTATCACAGGAGCGCATAAAAAGCATTACCATCGTTCCCAATGTACAGGCAAAGTTCCTTACCGAGCAAAACATATCCCTGCTCGAATACATAGACCCCGCCACCCTCATATGGGCCAAAGACATACAGTTTACCTTAGACATCGTACGGGATGGCTATAAGAAAGCAGTGAATCTTTGGAATGCCCTGTCCGATGCAGACAAAAAGCAAAGTCAGGAGTGGATAGATCCGCGCTTCAACTTTACGAACGAAAAGATCCTGAGCGAACAGTTAAAAGAGCTCTCCGTAACCGAGTTTGGCAAGCAGTTTTTTTACACACAGGCACAAAGCATAAGCTTTGATACCCGCCCGCAGCCCTCATTCAACAAAGATTTTAACCTGCTTATACACAACATCCATAAGAACGAGGGCGAAAAGCTTACAAACTATATCTTTACCGACTCCCCGCGCCAGGCCGAGCGGCTGTATACCATATTTTCAGATATTGACAAAACAGTCACTTTCACTCCGGTAAATACCTCCCTTCGCGAAGGCTTTATAGACTATGAGCAGCATATAGCCTGCTATACCGATCATCAGATTTTCGACCGGTATTACAAATACAAACTCAAAAAAGCGTACGCACGTTCGCAGGCAATCACCCTCAAAGAATTAAGAGAACTCAAACCGGGCGATTTTATTACCCATATAGACCATGGCATCGGCAAATATGCAGGCCTCGAAAAAGTCGAAGTCAATGGAAAGACCCAGGAAATGATCAGGCTGGTCTATGCCGATAATGACCTGCTATATGTCAACATAAACTCCCTCAACCGCATATCCAAGTATTCGGGCAAAGAAGGCACAGCGCCCAAAATGAATAAGCTTGGCACAGATACCTGGGAAAAATTAAAAAAAACCACCAAAAAAAAAGTTAAGGACATTGCCCGCGATCTGATACGCCTCTATGCATTACGCAAGGCACAAACAGGCACATCCTTTCCGCCCGACAGCTATCTGCAAACCGAGCTCGAAGCTTCATTCATTTACGAAGACACGCCCGACCAGGAAAAAGCTACAGCCGACGTAAAAAAGGATATGGAATCGCCCCATCCTATGGACCGGCTCGTATGCGGCGATGTAGGCTTCGGTAAAACCGAAATCGCCATTCGAGCTGCTTTCAAAGCCGTTGCCGATAGCAAGCAGGTGGCCGTACTGGTCCCCACGACTATATTAGCCCTTCAGCACTATAAAACATTCAGCGAGCGCCTAAAAGGCTTCCCCTGCAATATAGACTATATAAACAGGTTTAAATCTCCCAGGCAAATCAAAGAATCCCTGCAAAAGCTCTCGGAAGGCCAGTTAGACATCATTATAGGTACCCACAGGCTGGTAAGTAAGGATGTAAAGTTTAAGGACCTTGGCCTGCTTATTATTGACGAGGAACAAAAATTTGGCGTTACAGTTAAGGAAAAGCTAAAAAAAATACGAGCCAATGTAGACACGCTCACCTTAACCGCTACCCCAATACCCCGCACCCTTCACTTCTCGCTTATGGGAGCGCGCGACCTATCCATCATATCCACTCCGCCACCCAACCGTCAGCCCGTTGTCACCGAGTTGCACGTATTTAACGAAACGCTCATAAAAGACGCGGTTGCCTATGAAATAGACCGTGGCGGACAAGTGTTCTTTGTGCACAACCGCGTAAACGACCTGCCACAGCTGGCAGCTATGATCAAAAAGCTGGTTCCGCATTCCCGCATCGGCATTGCCCACGGCCAGCTCGAAGGCGAAGCTCTTGAAGAAGTTATGTTAAACTTTATAGGCGGCGAGTTTGATGTGCTTGTCGCAACGACCATTATCGAAGCAGGGCTGGACATACCCAATGCCAATACCATCCTTATCAACCACGCCCATATGTTCGGACTAAGCGATCTGCATCAGATGCGTGGCAGGGTAGGGCGCTCCAATAAAAAAGCCTTCTGTTATTTGCTCAGTCCGCCGCTGTCTACCCTCACTTCCGAGGCAAGGAAAAGGCTTAGCGCTATCGAAGAGTTTTCCGACCTCGGCAGCGGCTTTAATGTAGCCATGCGCGACCTCGATATCCGCGGTAGCGGAAACCTGCTAGGCGCAGAACAAAGCGGCTTTATTGCCGAAATAGGCTTTGAAATGTATCATAAAATACTCGACGAAGCCATTCAGGAGCTCAAAGACGAAGAATTCAAAGATGTGTTCCAGGACGAAAAGCCAAGGCCCGTTGTATCCTTCACCCAGGTCGATACAGACCTCGAAGTACTTATACCCGATAGCTACGTCACCAACATCACCGAGCGATACAACCTTTATACCGAGCTATCCAGGCTCGAAACCGAAGAACAGCTCGATAATTTCGGCCGGCAGCTGGCCGATCGCTTCGGCCCGGTACCTCCCCAGGTGTCCGAGCTTATGAATACCCTTAAGCTCCAATGGCTGGGCAAAGCGTTGGGTTTCGAAAAAGTATCACTCAAAAAGAACGTATTGCGCGGTTACTTCATCGCCGATCAGCAATCTTCTTACTTCGAAAGCGCCGAGTTCAACTCCATACTCCGCTATGCGCAGGCCAATCCGCGCCGTTGCAATCTAAAAGAAGTTAAAAAAACACTCCGCCTGGCCATTGAAGGCATAAATTCGCTCAACCAAGCCATAGAAGTACTGCAGGATATTAAGCACACCTGATATACCTTCCCCTATAAAAAAGGCGGCTCTGCACAAGTGCCGAACCGCCTTCTGTTCTCCTCTTTCTTCTCAGTCTAAAGACTAAAAGTCACTGGCAGTACGCAGTAAGTCCTCACCGCATTGCCGGCCACCTTACCGGGGCGCCATTTAGGCGAAGAAAGGATCAGCCGCACCGCCTCCTCATCACATCCGTCGCCAATGCCCTGTTTAAGGCTCACATTGGCCACAGATCCATCCGCCTCTATCACAAAGCCAATATATACTTTCCCCTGCACGCCATTTCGCTTAGCCAGCGCCGGGTACTTCATATTCTTCTGAAAGTACTTCTCAAGCTCACCATGCCCGCCCGGAAAAATGGGCACCACTTCCACTTCGCTAATATCATATACCTTTGCCGGAGCCGTTTTCTCTACATCAGCAATAATTATATTAGCCACCGAGTCCACAGGGCTCACCTCCACCGTATCCGGCGGAACATAATTGCTCACTTCGTTTTTCACTTCAACCGACCTTAAAGATTCAATAAGGCCATTTTTATCAATCACCATTTCATGCTTTATCTGGGCCGAGTACTGATGCCGGGTAGACACCCTGAAATAGCTTTCCTTCGTCCAGTAAGTCACAATTACCGTCGAGTTATTGCGCACAAACTCAATGGTCGATGGCATCCAGCTCATCTTAAGTCCCTGCATATCACCCCTTCTGCGCCAGTAGATATCCCTCAGGTTTTTATAGTTCAGATGATGATAGTTATAAAAAGTTTTGGTGATGGTAGCAAAGTAGCTCGGCGGATCAAAGTACCCCTGCCTCTGATCGTAGTAAAAAGCCTGAATAAATTTGGTAAGCGAAGCCTTAAGCTCCTCATCACTCATGGACGATATACGATCAAGCTTCACATTACGGTCATCAATAGAAGAAACCACTTCCTTCTTAGGCTTAAACCACTTCCATGGGTCATCTACATACAGGGTCAGATAAGCCATAATAACAATAATGGTCCCCAGTATAAAAGCCATTTTCCGCAAAGAGCGGTCCTTCAAAGGCGATTCGTTAACTTCTTCATTTTCAGACTTATTCTCTCGCATCATCCTTAATATAAAACGTTCAGTAAATAGACATAAGTATACACCAAAGGCGCAGCAATCAGCAGCCCGTCAAATCTGTCAAGCAAGCCGCCATGGCCCGGAAGCAGCTTTCCCGAATCCTTCACATTCATATGCCGCTTAAGCATCGACTCGCACAAATCGCCCAGGGTGCCTCCGCACACAATAAGTACGGCTATCACCAGCCAGTGCAGGGTAAGCATCTCTGTAAAAAACCTGCCCAGTATAAAAGCAGTAAGCAAAGCCGTTAACATTCCTCCCAAAAATCCTTCCCAGGTTTTCTTGGGCGAGTGGCGTTCGAACAAGGGGTTCCTGCCAAATTTAACACCAAAAAGATAAGCCCCGGTATCGTTAGCCCAAAGCAAACTTAAAAAACCCAATGGTATATGGTAGTTGAAGCTTCCGCCCAAAAAAGGCATGCCTATAAACAGGCAGTAAGGCAAAACAATATATATCAGCCCCAAAAAAGTGTATGCAATATTGGTAAACGGACGGTCCTTAGCCCGGTACAGCTCGGCTATGTACACCAGCATAACCAGAGGAATACACAAGAGCAGCAGCGAAAAAGGATAAGCCATAAGCAAATGCAAAGCAAGCAAAAAGCATATGGCAGCTGCCGGCAAAAACCCGTAAATACGTTTCACTAAAACACCCTCTCCCGCAGAAAGGCCGTAAAACTCGTTCAGCGAACCCAAAGCCAGGAGCGAGAAGAACACTACAAAAACCCTCTCACTCAGTAAAACCGATGCAAGCATTACCGCTATAAAAAAAAAGCCTGTAACCGCTCTGGTCTTCATAGATCATTTGCAATAATAAGCGCCATAGCCCTCTCAAAATCAGCCTGAGCCACATGCACCTCTACCTCTCCTATACGATAAGGAAAACCTTGTTTGTTTATAATAACAGCATCTATTTCATTGTCAATTAAAGCCTGGCGCACCAGCTCAGACCTGTAAAAATCTTCAGACGTAAAAACCTTAACCCATTCATTTTTCATGGCCATAGCGTTTGCTTGCAAATGTTTTTTTATAGAAAATGTAAAGCAGGCCGGCCCATAAGCCAAGCATACAAAGTAAAAAAGCAGGAGAATATAAAACCGATTTTTTTACTAAATGTTCAGCATCATCGATATTCTTTCCCTGCATCTGGTAAATATAAGCCGACACTACGGCCGTGGCATTATTTACAAAATGAGCAATAACAGGATAAGTAAGGCTACCGCCCCATACAAACAGATAGCCAAATACTACACCTAGGAGCATCCTTGGCAAAAACCCATAAAACTGCAGGTGGATTGCGCTAAACAATGCAGCAGTTATCCATATCCCCCAGTGATGGTTTTTTGTCCAGCGGCTCATTATGCTCTGCAGCCCCCCCCTGAAAAAAACCTCTTCACACACCGCAGGCAGGGCGGCCACAACCACCAGATTAATCAGCAGGTCATATACGCTGCGCATCTCAAGGAACTTCCGGGTAAATGCCTTTAAGGTTTCTTCTTTCGTCCTCATCCACTCTTCCACACCCGCAAGCCAGGCCGGCAGCTTCATCGCCTCGTTTATATGAATGGTCCACTCAATCAGGGGTAAAGACACAAAAGCAATCAGTACAACCAGTGCCGCAAGTTCCGGCTTAATAGGGCCCTTAAAGCTTATATAAGAAGTACCATAAGGCCTTTCTATCCTGCCAAGCATATATACCGGCAGCAAAAACGTACCCAGCGAAGCAAAAGCCTGTATCAGCTTAACATAATTGATAACCGAAACATCTCCTGCAGCAATGGCGCTCATATCTGCCCCCGGCAGCAGGAACAGCAAAAGCAAGCCCAGCCCATTGGCAGCCACAGCCCCGGCAGTCATAAAGAACAGCAGGTAAAGCAAAGACATAGAAGGATGACGGTGGGCTGATGAGCTTTTAAGCATCTTGGACGTATATTTTTCTATTTTTGCAAAAACTATTGCTGCAAAGATAAGCTTATGCCCGTAAAGATCGGAAATATTGATTTAGGAGACTTTCCCTTACTTCTTGCCCCAATGGAAGATGTAAGCGACCCTCCCTTCAGGTACGTATGCAAACAGCAGGGAGCCGACATGATGTATACCGAGTTTATCTCATCCGAAGCCCTCATACGCGATGCAGCCAAAAGCATACAGAAACTCGATATTTTTGAATACGAACGTCCTATAGGCATACAAATATTCGGCAGTAATATAGAGTCCATGCGCGATGCCACTCAAATTGCTACCCGTGCCCGGCCCGATCTTATTGATATTAATTATGGCTGCCCGGTAAAAAACGTAGCCTGCAAGGGAGCAGGAGCCAGCCTCCTGCAAGACATAGATAAAATGGTAGCCATGACCAAAGCCGTGGTCGAAGCAACACACTTACCCGTAACCGTTAAAACACGCCTCGGCTGGGACGACAAAACAAAAAACGTATACGAAGTAGCCGAGCGCCTTCAGGATGTAGGCATCAAAGCCCTTACCATACACGGCCGCACCCGTTCGCAAATGTACAAGGGACAGGCCGACTGGAGCCTCATCCGCGATATCAGGCGCAACCCCCGCATCCGCATACCCATCATTGGCAACGGCGATATAGATTCTATTGAAAAAGCAGCAGCATGGCGCCTGGAATACGAAGTAGACGGCATGATGATAGGGCGTGCAGCCATCGGCTATCCCTGGATATTCCGGGAAATCAAGCACTTCTTCGCCACCGGCGAACGCCTTGAAGGGCCAACACTAGGCGAACGCCTCGATGCCTGTCGCACCCATTTAACAAAGTCCATCGAGTGGAAAGGCGAAAAAAAAGGCATTTTCGAAATGCGCCGCCATTACGCCAACTACTTTAAAGGAATACCCGATTTTAAGGAATACCGCATGAAGCTCGTACAGGCCGATACCACACAGCACTTGTTTCAACTGCTGGAACAGGTAGAGGAACACTATGCGTCGGTCGCAGACTGATACGTATTGCCTCCATGGTTAAACTATAAATTAATGTAAAAGCAATCTTTTATTTGTATTCTTTGCACGCCGTGTAAATGGCTTGATTTTTGAAGGCATAAAGTCTATTAAAATAAAATACTACTATGGTTACAGAAATTACCCAAGGTGTTAAAATTTCAGTTAACACAGCATACCAGCCGGAGTATTCAAATCCCCTGAACGATCATTATATCTTTTCATATCATATTACAATAGAAAACCTTACCGATACCACCTTCAAACTTATGCGCAGGCACTGGTTTATTTTCGACTCCAGTGGCGATCACCGCGAAGTAGAAGGAGAAGGTGTAATAGGTCTGCAGCCTGTAATCGAACCAGGCAACAAGCACGAATACATGTCAGGCTGCAACCTTATAACCGATATGGGAAGTATGGAAGGCTTTTATCAGATGAAACTTATAGATACGGACGAACAGATCAGTGTACGCATACCCCGCTTTAATCTAATTGCCGACTATCGCCTCAACTAAGTTCTACAATATCTTTGATTGCGCTAAAAGGTTTCGGGTAAGGCTAATAAATAAACAATTGTAGTCTTAAGTACTCTTGTGCCTATTAGTGCAGCCTTATTTTAATAAGTGTTGTATTTTGCAAAAAAAAAAGCGTCCTGCTAACTACTCCCGTAAAGGTTTCAATGTAAATGCATCTAGGTCGGGGGCCCAATAGCGCGAACTTCCCATTTTGATTATATTTTTACCTGCCTTCAGGTTTACATGAGCGGTAACAGTCGCAATTCCTTTACCCCCAAATGTTTCAAGCTTTAAACCAGTTACCTTTGTTCCATTTACATCAACTTCAAGTTTACGCTGCGCTTCAGGAAGGTAGGAGATTGTCAACTCGTACTTCCCGCCTTTTTCACTATACACATTATCCCATTCGGCATAATTCTCACTGCTACCTCCTACAAATCGTATTACTCTTTTCCCCGAAGCTTCTGCAGAATAAGCATAATGAACCTGCTTTTTTTTGGTTCCCAGATCAGAGTATTCAGGCAGATATGCCCATTCAGCTTCATACTTAACAGGTTCTAACCTTTTTTCAGCTTTAAGCTTAATAATTTTTACACTACGTGGAGCAAGTGTGTAAGTTAGAGAATTAATAGCCCTTCCTTCAAATCTTCCTCTAAGCAAATCTTTAACCTCAACTTTACCTCCCAGTTCAATATCTTTTAAGTCCAGGTATAGAGAGCAGGTAGTATCTGATGGGTTATAAAAAGCAACAGCTCTGGTATTCGACCGCTCTTTCTCTACATCTTTGACTAAAATATATCCGCCGTTTTTATGGGATACAACATAAGCTTGAAGTCCTAGCGGATCCTGGTTTAAAGCAATCAGTTCTTTGTTTTTAAGAAGATTCAATGAAGCCTCTGGAATAGTTGTTAAATCGCAGCCTATTAATAAAGGCGAACTCATTATACACCATAGGCCAAAGTGAACCTCTTCTTCTTCTCTTTTCAGGCCTCTCCCAATTTCCAGCATGTCCATATCATTATAGTGTCCCTGTTTTGCATAGGCTGCCAGGTAAAGGTTCTTCTCTATTATATGTTTTACCGAATTCCATGTAGGCGAAATATCTTCGCTAATTCTCCACGATTGTGCAATATTCTTTGCCCAGGTTCCAGGAAAGGCCCAGCGACAAATATTCAGGTAAACAGGACGTCCAACAGTTTTGTCTATAGCATCTCTTATTTCTGTGTAACGTTTTCTTTCTTCAAGCGATAGCTCCTGTCCAGCGCCACAATAGTCTATCTTTATAAAGTCAAACTTCCATTCGTTAAAAAACAGATCAGCATCTTCTTTCTCATAACCGTAAAGTCCTACACCAATTCCATTTAAATCTTTATCCCAAATAGAGCCACAGGTATTGCTCCCTGCATCCGAATAAATACCCGCTTTAAGTCCAAGCGAATGTATATATCCACTTAAGCTTTTCAACCCTCCTGGGAAGCGCTCCGGGTGGGTATGTAATTTTCCATCATCATCCCGATAACCAAAAAATCCGTCATCAATATTTATGAACGAATATCCAGCATCTTTCAGTCCCTGGCTAATCATTGCATCCGCCTGCTTTTTTATCAGCTCTTCCCTAATATTCACCCTATAGGTGTTCCATGAGCTCCAGCCCATTATAGGTGGATCAAAGGAGGAGGCTAAACCATTAATAGTAGTTGACAGTAAAGAAAAACAAACAGCGCATGCTTTAAAAATTGATGGGAGCGAAGGCATATCAGTATATTTAACGTATTTACAAAGATATAGCTTCTTTCACAATCGAAGCGCTTGCTGGTTACACTTACTATACACCAGGCTGGCAGGTTTCTGCAGCTGAAATAAGCTTACGTTAACCTCGCAATATCCTTACAAGAGCCAGGCTTGTATCCCGCAGACAACTCGCTTTTAAACGGAACATTTTTAAACCAAAACAGGCCTTTGGATTGCTCCAAAGGCCTGTTTTTAATCAATACTTAGTTACAATTAATCTCTTCTTCCGCCAAAAAGCATCATAGCCAGATACAGCAGCTGTACCAGCGAACCTAAGGCAGCTACAACATAGGTCATGGCAGCCCACCAAAGAGCATCCTTGGCGCCCGCATGTTCAGTGCTGGTTTGCACCACGCCGCGATTAGTCTGCAGCCACAGCAAAGCACGGTTACTCGCGTCAAATTCTACCGGCAGGGTCACCACGCTAAAAAGCGTCACCGCAACCATGGCAGCAAAAGCAATAAGCAGCATGGTATATCCCATAGAAGAAGCAGCCAGAATGATACCCAGCATAAACACATACTGCAGCACATTGGAAGCAATAGTTACCACAGGCACCATGGCCGACCGCAACTGAAGCCATGAATAAGCTTTAGCATGCTGCACTGCGTGACCGCACTCGTGCGCAGCCACGGCGGCTGAAGCTATGCTTCTTCCGCTATATACCTCCGGACTAAGGTTCACCGTACGTGTCTGAGGGTTATAATGATCGCTCAGTGCGCCCTCGGCAGGGATAATCTGCACATCATAAATACCATTATCATGCAGCATCTTTTCAGCCACATCACGTCCGCTCATGCCCGACGCAAGAGGAGTTTCAGAATACTTTCTGAACTTATTCTTAAACCTGGCCTGTACAATGAAGCTTAAAACAGCTATAAATATGAAAATTATTAATCCCATTTTTCTTTTTTATATTTCTTATAACAAAAAGTATTCCCTTGCACTTTTTGAAATCCTAATATACGTAACAAATAGTATTCTCTGCCAAAGAGACCTCTAACAAGTTGAAATACTGACAATCTAACTAAAAACCTGCCCGCCTCAAAAACCTAAAAATATTAGCTTATAAAGCGTTTTGTCTATCTTTGGCTAATTCGTTAGCAATGGAAAATCTGTATATCGTACTCATCTGCCTGCTTATACTGGCACTTATTTTTATACTTACCCGAAGGGCAGTCACTGATAAAAATCAAAATTCTGCTCATGAAGAACTCAAGAGCGACAATGGCCGGCTGCTTGTTGAACTTGCAAAGTTACAGGAAAGATGCCGGGGACTTGAACAGGAAAAACATACACTCTCCAGCCGCTTCCTGGCCGAAAAGGAAGAACTTGCCAGGCAGCTCGCCTTCGAACGCGATCAAAATAGCATGCTTACGTCCGATTATATACGCGCAAAAAGCAACCTGGATGCTCAGAAAGAAAAACTGGAAGAACAAAAATCAGAACTGGAAGCTATACGAAGATCTTTCAATAAAGATTTTGAACTCATAGCCAATAAAATACTAGAAGAAAAAACAAGCCGCTTTACCGAAACCAATAAAAATAGCCTGGATGCTTTGCTAAATCCGCTAAAAGAAAACATAAAGTCTTTTCAGGAAAAAGTAGAGAAAGTATACGACAGCGAATCTGCCGACCGGAACATACTCAAAGGGGAAATTAATAAGCTGATGGAACTCAACAAGCAGATCAGCGAAGAAGCAAGTAATCTTACAAGGGCCTTAAAAACCGATTCAAAAAAGCAGGGCAACTGGGGCGAAATAGTGCTCGACCGCATACTCGAAGCCTCAGGATTGCTCCTTAACGAAAGCTATACCAAGCAAACCAGCTTTACAGGCCAGGAGGGCAACCGGCTGCAGCCCGATGTCCTTATTCACCTACCCGGCAGTAAGCACATGGTAGTCGATTCAAAAGTATCTCTGGTAGCTTACGAGCGTTTGGTCAACTGCCAGGAAGATGATGAGCGCTGCAAACATATGTCTGCTCACATAAATTCAATTAAAGAGCATATTAAGTCCCTCAGCAGCAAAAACTATTCGTCCCTGTATGGAATTGACTCTCCCGAATTCGTTCTCTTATTCGTGCCCATTGAGTCTTCCTTTGCCATAGCCGTGCAGCAGGATGCCGAGCTGTTCGACTTTGCCTGGAGCAGGAGGGTAGTGCTGGTTACACCATCCACCTTACTGGCAACCCTCAAAACCATCGCTTCCATCTGGAAACAGGAAAAGCAAACCCGAAACGCTATAGAAATAGCCTCTAAAGCAGGGGCCCTTTACGATAAATTTGTAGGCTTCATGGACGATCTTGCCAAAATAGGACAGCAGCTCGATAAGGCAAAAGAAAGCTATTCAGGAGCACTAAACAAGCTTTCAACAGGCACCGGAAATATTGTATCCCGCATCGAAGGACTCAGAATCCTGGGAGCCAAAACCAGTAAGCAGCTCGACAGCAGGTATATAAGCGGCGAAGATTAATTTTCGCCGCTTATTTTATTAAAAGCATTCCATCCCTGAGCTTTCAAAGGATGCACCCTGCCGCTTTTTGATATAAGTTCCATTCCTGCCGAAGGCTCTGTTATATAACCTATCACGCTCACATCAGCACTGCCTTTTATCTTGTCATAGTCTGCCTGTTTAATGGTAAACAGCAGTTCATAGTCTTCTCCGCCGCTTAACGCGCATACAGTGGGGTCCAGATTAAATTCCCTTGCGGTTTCGTAAGTCATCGGATCAATCGGAATCTTCTCTTCATATAGTTTACACCCTTTATCCGACTGTTTGCACAAATGCATCACTTCCGACGATAAGCCGTCGGATACATCAATCATCGCCGTTGGCTTTATAGAAAACTCCTTCAGCATTTCTACAATGTCTTTACGCGCCTCAGGTTTAAGCTGCCTCTCAACAATATAATCCTTGCCCTCCAGGTCGGGCTGTATCGAAGGGTTTTCTATAAATATCTTCTTTTCGAGTTCTAAAAGCTGCAAGCCCACATAGGAAGCCCCCAGATCTCCCGAAACACAAATCAGGTCTCCTTCTTCAGCTCCGCTGCGGTAACAAATTTCTTCTTCATCTGCATAACCAATACTGGTCACACTTATAACCAGTCCCTGCCGGGAAGAGGAGGTATCCCCCCCCACAATGTCAACGCCATATTTTTTACACGCAATCAGCATTCCTTCATAAAGTTCCTCTACCGCTTCCAGCGGAAACTTGCTCGACAAACCCAAAGATACCGTTACCTGGGTAGCCATGCCGTTCATAGCATAAATATCGCTCAGATTTACCTGTATAGCCTTGTATCCAAGGTGTTTAAGCGGGGTAAACATAAGGTCAAAATGTATACCCTCCAGTAACAGATCAGTAGATATAAGTGTCTTTTTTCCCTCAAAGCTCAGTACAGCGGCATCATCACCCACTCCCTTTTTTGTGGATGAATTACTTATCGTAATATTCCGGGTAATGGAATCGATGAGGCCAAACTCTCCAAGCTCACTTATATCTGTGCGTTCTTTATTTTCAAACATCTATATTCTTTTTTACAGTCCCAGTTGTGCCGACAGTTCAAGCATCCTTTCAATAGGCAGGCGTGCTCTGTCTATAATATCCAAAGGTACATCAATTTCAGGTACTTCATTTTTTATACACAAGTACAGCTTTTCCAGCGTATTCCTCTTCATATGCGGGCAATCATTGCAGGCGCAGGAATTGTCGGGCGGAGCGGGTATAAAAACTTTGTCAGGATTCGCTTTCTGCATTTGATGAATGATTCCGCTTTCGGTAGCAATGATATATTCCCTGCTATTGTCCTTAAGCGTATAATTGAGCAGGCCGGTGGTTGATCCCACATAATCGGCCATTTTTAATACAGCATCTTCGCATTCGGGATGCGCAATAAACTTTGCTTCCGGATGCCTTTCTTTAAGCAGGGTAATGCGTTTCATAGAAAATATTTCGTGCACCATACACGATCCGTTCCAAAGTACCATGTCCCTGCCTGTTTTTTTCATAATGTATCTTCCCAGGTTCTTGTCAGGTCCGAATATTATTTTCTGCTCTTTGGGCAGGCTTTGTACTATCTGTACCGCATTGGACGATGTACATACAATATCGCTTAGAGCCTTCAGCTCAGCCGAACAATTTACATACGTAATTACCAGGTGGTCCGGATAATTCTTTTTAAACTTTTCAAACAGCACAGCCGGGCAGCTGTCGGAAAGTGAACAGCCCGCCTTAGCGTCGGGCAGGAGTACCTTTTTTGAGGGAGATAAAAGCTTAGCGGTTTCGGCCATAAAGTGCACACCTGCAAATACAATAATGTCTGCATCTGTTTTAGCAGCCTGCTGCGACAGCCCCAGGCTGTCTCCAATATAGTCTGCTATGTCCTGTATGTCCGGCTCCTGATAGTAGTGAGCAAGAATAACAGCATTCTTTTCCTTCTTCAGCCTCTCTATTTCATCAAATAGATCAAGCCTTGGATCAATGGCTTCTTCGACAAAGCCTTTTATGTTAATTTCCTCTAAAAAATCAGTTTCCAACATTTCAATAAAAACAATTATTTATATAAATATATATTATTAGGGCTTATTAGGGTGTTAGTAGTGTGAGTAAGAGATACGCATTAAACTATGAAATGTTACTTATTGGCAACTTATCCACATTTTACCTTCTTTTTTACACCATCAAGTCATTCATAAATAGAACTATATAATATCGCTATACTTTTTATCCCCCGCCAAAATGTTTATTTCTTTCCTCACAAACAGGGTGAATAAAGTACTGTTTTAACAAGCATAAGTTATGTACAACCTTTACTTTATTCATAGCTGCAACGGCCTACCAGGGCAAAAATTTTTTTATTAAAAATCTATTTACACAAAATTAACATCTTTACATCAGTTTATTAACAATCCTGCAGCTTACGTACAGGTTAAAACAATTTATTCCATGATCAGTGTTGATTTCTTAGTAATAGGTTCTGGCATAGCCGGACTGTCGCTGGCACTTAAAGCGGCAAAACACGGTAAGGTACTGATAGTTACAAAGGCAAATGAAGACGAATCTAACACTAAGTATGCCCAGGGCGGAGTGGCTGTAGTTGTTAATAAAAAAGATTCTTTCGACAAACACATAAAAGATACCCTCATTGCGGGCGACGGCTTGTGCGATAAGAACGTTGTTGATTTTGTAGTAAAAGAGGGCCCCATGCGCATCCATGAGCTCATTGAGTACGGCACCAAATTCGACAATAATAAGCAGGGTACCTATGATCTTGCACGCGAAGGCGGCCATTCAGAAAGCAGGGTACTGCACTATAAGGATATAACGGGCCTTGAAATAGAAAGAGCCCTGCTCGATAAAATACACGCAGACCCTAATATTGAGATATTAACCCACTATATGGCCGTAGAGATCATCACTCAGCATCATCGCGGCGAATTTGTTGACCGCCGTTCGCAGGATATTACCTGTTACGGCGTCTATGCTTTGAACACCCTTTCGGGCAAAGTAGAGAGAATCTTGTCCAAAGTTACCGTAATGGCTACAGGCGGTGCAGGGCATATTTATTCGACCACCACCAACCCGGTTATAGCTACCGGCGATGGTATTGCTATGGTACACAGGGCCAAGGGAAAAATAAGGAATATGGAGTTTATGCAGTTTCATCCAACGGCGCTTTACAATCCGAGTGAGTACCCGTCTTTTCTTATATCCGAAGCCGTGAGAGGTTTTGGGGGGGTTCTTAAAACCAGGAAGGGGAGGGAATTCATGCACCGGTATGACCCGCGTGGTTCCCTGGCCCCGCGCGATATTGTTGCCCGTGCCATTGATGCCGAAATGAAGAAATCAGGCGATGAGTACGTATACCTGGACGTGACACACCGCTCGAAAGAAGATATACTGGTACACTTTCCTAATATTTACGCAAAATGCCTGTCTATTGGTATTGATATGTCTAAAGACATGATACCCGTTACCCCCGCCTGTCATTACTCTTGCGGAGGCATCATGGTGGATGAGCATGGAGGCTCCTCTATCAGGAGGCTCTACGCCTGCGGTGAATGTTCCTCAACGGGTTTACACGGGGCCAACAGGCTGGCTTCCAATTCCCTGCTCGAAGCTACCGTATTCGCACACCGCATTTATAGGCATGCCATAGAGCACTCGGGCGCCTACACCCTGCCAAAGGACATTCCTCAATGGGATGAAACCAATACCCAACTTTCTAACGAAGATATACTGGTAACGCATAACCTGCGCGAAACTCAAAAGATAATGAGCGATTATGTGGGCATTGTACGTTCAGATTTCCGCCTCGACCGCGCTTTCAGGCGTTTGCACTTGATATTTAACGAAACTGAACATTTTTATAAGCGCACGCGCTTATCCGTTGGCCTTTGCGAACTTCGAAATGTTATTGAAACCGCTTATGTGGTCATAAAATCGGCGATGCAGCGCAAAGAAAGCCGCGGCCTGCATTATACCACCGACTATCCGGGGCACAGCGATAAACCGGAGGATACGATTATTTAGAGCGGAAAACGGGATTCGAACCCGCGACCTTCAGTTTGGGAAACTGATGCTCTGCCAGCTGAGCTATTTCCGCACATTAAAAATTAATACACAAATATATGGCACTTATTTTACCGGTAAAAGGCATACACCCCATTTTTGGGGAAGATTGTTTTTTAAGTCCTAATGCAACCATTGTAGGCGATGTTATAATGGGCGCCAGATGTTCGGTATGGTTTAATGCCGTAGTACGGGGCGATGTAAACAGCATTCGCATTGGCGACAATGTAAATATACAGGACAATGTGGTTATTCATTGCACCTATCAAAAAACCGCTACCAGCATTGCCGGCAATGTTTCTATAGGGCATAGCGCATTGGTGCACGGCTGCACCCTGCAGGAGTATGTGCTTATAGGCATGGGCGCCATTATTATGGATAGGGCCGAAGTTCAATCCTATTGCATTGTTGCGGCCGGATCGGTGGTCCTAGAGGGCAGCGTATGCGAGTCGGGCTATCTGTATGCCGGCACGCCCGCCAGGAAAATTAAAGCTCTAACTATAGAACAAAGGGAAATGCTGCAAACACTTCCCTCTAACTATATTATGTATTCTTCTTTCTTTGCTTCAGATTCTGATTGACTTCTTCAGGAGCAAGCTCCTTAACTTTCTCTTTTACAGGCGCCTGCGGTAGTTTAACAGCTTCGCTTGCAGGCGGAACTTCGAGTGTTTCTTCCAGATCCCAGTTTGCTCGCAGTGTGGTTTCGTTGCTGCTGTTCCATACCTTTTCAGGGTACCTGCGATCTTTTACACTGCCGGTATCCCACTTACCGTTATTGTTTTCATCATACACTACTCTGAAGCGGTATTTCCCTAAGCTGTACTTAGAATAAACTACCTTACCTGTACGGGTCAGTATCTGTTCGTGTATCAGTTCGTTAGCATCATTAAGCATTTGCAGCAGATAGCTCTTCCCGGTATCCGGCAGGTTTACGGTAAGCGTAAGGTTGCCATAATTTAAATCGTCGTCTCTTATAAACTGCTTGGTATAGGCCTTGCTTTCGCCTCCAAATTTACCCCCAATTGCTTTTTCGGCCAGCTTAAGTTCATATTGCTTCTGCAGCTTCCAGGGAAACTTAAAAATGTAGCGGCGTGCAGACAGGCTATCTTTCACTACTCTAAGGCCGTTTACCGGTACCGAATCCTGCAGAAGGCTTATTTTTGAAGGATCTATAGAGCCTACAGGCGCCGAAAATGTAAGTACAAGATCTGTCCCGGGTTTTATTCTCGAAGCCGACAGATTATCGCTTATTACAATGTCTTGTTTGTAGGCATCACGCCGGCTTCGCCGGATCACGTTGGTATCCAGCGCCTTTCCATTGTCCGAAATGATCACCCTTACTGAGTCGAAGTTCATGGATCTTAACCACACATAAGCAGAGTCGCGCTGCCTGCTAAACTCTTTGATTTTAGACGCGTCCAGATCGGCCGGATGTAAAATACGTATATCCGGTTTTTCCAAACCTTTATTAAACACGTAGAGCAGCTTGCCGTCGCTCTCAATTTTACGGTCGGTTACTCTAAAACGTTCCGGCTGCTCTTTAAAGAGTTGTAAATGCAATCCTGATACGTTTTTCGTTAGGTTCACTGAGTCCTTCAGGAAGGCTATTTCTTCATTCGTGGAGTTGTAGATACGGTCGCCTCCTTCTTCTTTAAGCGCATAGATGCGGTAGGTGTCAGGCCTTAAGTATCGTAAGTTAAAGTTTCCCGATGAGTCAGTGGTGGTAAATATATTCGCCCGTCGCTTGCCAAAAATGCTGTCTTGCTTTACGGGGATTAAGAATACAGTGGCGTCCAGTACAGCCTGCTGGCTTACGCTGTTGGTAACAGTGCCGCTTACGGTAAGCGAATCTATTTTAGTACCGGTTGAAAAAACGTAGCTGTAGTTTTTAAGAATGTTACCTTCGTTATAGTCGACCAGGCCCCGCCCAAAATTGATGGTGTAGGTGGTATTGGCCGCGAGGGTATCCATAAACTTAATGTGCAGGCTCTTTTTCTTAATCTTGTATTGCGGACTTTTGTCCATGGCAGGAGAGAGGCTGAACTCTTTGGATTCGTTGCTTATTTTAATATACTCATCAAACGTTATAACTACTTCCTTCGCTTTTAAGCTGGTGCTAAAGTTAGCAGGTTCTTCTTTCAGAACTTTTGGCGGTGTACGGTCTTTTTCGCCGCCGGTGGGTTGCTGTATACTTGCGCAGGATGAAAGCGCCAGTGCAATAGCAATCAGTCCTTTATAAACGAGTGTTTGAGGTGAATGTATTTTAGAGGCCATTTTAAGCGTTATAAGCAATTTTGATGGTTGAACGGTATTTTATATCACCCGCCTCGGGATCGTTTATTACAGAGCCTAAAACGGGTTAGTCTATTTTGTATCTAACAATTTGATAATCAAACCGTTAGCTTTATTTGAGCAAATGTACCATTAAAACTGAAATGTCCGAGGGCGAAACACCCGATATTCTTGAAGCCTGTCCGAGGGTATGAGGTTTTATTCGCATCAGCTTTTCTCTGGCTTCTTTAGAGAGCGATCCGAGTTTTTGATAATCGAACTCAGGATTTATTTTCTGGTCTTCCATTTTAGCCATTTTACCTACAATTTCTAACTCCTTGTCAAAGTAGCTTTCATACTTAACCTTTATCTCCGCTTGTTCAAGCACATCTTCTTCATAAGACTCAAACTCCTTTTCAAAAGCCGGATTTAAATCTCTCAGATGATTTATGTTTAACTGAGGGCGGGAGAGGAGCTGGCTTAGTTTAACATTTTGAACTATTTCGCTGGTGTTTAAGGAACGGAGCATGGGATTGGCCGTTTGCGGGTCAACGGAGGTTTTCTTAAGGTAGCTTACCATCCTGTCCGAATGGTGTACCTTTTGGTTCACTTTGTCAAGTCGCTCATCGCTTATCAATCCCAGCGAATGTCCTAAAGGAGAGAGCCGGATATCTGCGTTGTCCTGGCGAAGCAGTAAGCGGTGTTCGGCTCTTGAAGTGAACATTCTGTAGGGTTCTTCGGTGCCTTTGGTAACCAGATCATCAATGAGCACCCCTATGTATGATTCAGAGCGTTTCATAATAATGCTTTCTTTATCGTTAAGCTTAAGATGTGCATTGATGCCTGCAATAAGTCCCTGGCATGCCGCTTCTTCGTAACCTGTGGTTCCGTTTATCTGTCCTGCGAAATAGAGGTTATCCATGCGCATGGTCTCAAGGCTGGCTTTTAACTGCAAGGGCGGAAAATAATCATACTCTATCGCATATCCGGGTCTGAACATTTTAGCCTTTTCAAAACCAGGAATTTTGCGCATGGCTTTTAGCTGTATGTCTTCGGGCAAAGAGGTAGAGAATCCGTTCACATAGATCTCAACCGTGTTCCATCCTTCCGGTTCGACAAATATCTGGTGCCGCTCACGTTCGGCAAAACGGTTAATCTTATCTTCTATGGATGGGCAGTACCGGGGGCCTAAACCTTTTATTCGGCCGGTAAACATGGGCGATTTTTCAAAGCCTTCTTTCAGGGTTTCATGTACCTCGGCATTGGTATACGTTATCCAGCAGCAGCGCTGCTCTTTTGTCAGAGGAGTATCGGTAAACGAAAACTTTCCTCGTTTTCCATCTCCCCATTGTTCCTCCATTTTAGCATAGTCAAGGCTTCTTCCATCCACACGAGGGGGGGTACCGGTTTTCATGCGGCCCGATTCGAATCCAAGGCTTACCAGCTGTTCGGTAATACCGCTCACTGCTTTTTCTGCTGTGCGGCCACCACCGAAGCGCTTTTCGCCTATATGTATTACGCCGTTTAAGAACGTTCCGTTGGTTAGGATAACCGCATCTGACTGTATTTCCAGTCCCATGCTGGTATGCACTCCCTTGATCCGTCCGTCCTTTATCAGGAGGCCGTTTACAGTGTCCTGCCAAAGATCAATGTTTGGGGTCCGTTCTAAGGCTAGTCTCCATTCTTCTGCAAAACGCATACGATCTATCTGCGCCCTTGGGCTCCACATAGCAGGCCCTTTCGATAGGTTTAACATTCTGAATTGAATGGTAGACCGGTCCGTTATTATGCCGGAGTATCCGCCCATTGCGTCAACCTCACGCACTATTTGCCCTTTGGCTACTCCGCCCATTGCCGGGTTACAACTCATTTGTGCAATGGTGCCCATGTTCATGGTTATAAGCAAAACCTTCGAACCCATATTCGCTGCGGCTGCGGCTGCTTCACAACCTGCATGGCCAGCGCCTACTACTATTATATTATATTTATCAAACATAAGTTGATGTTCCACGTGGAACGTTTAATTAGTTCCACGTGGAACCTTGCTATTTTTCTTTTAATTCATTTAGTTCTAACCAGCGCATACTTTTAAAGTCGAGTTCGTTCTTACTGGCTTCAATTCCTACGGCTAACTCAATCAACTCATTGTGGTTTTGTATTCCGTTGTTCATAAGTCGGGTCTTTTCTGTTACAACGCGTTCAAGCTCTTCAATCTCTTTTTCAAGGGAAAGCAACTCCTGTTCTTCTTTATAAGATAGTTTAGAGGTATTCGCTGTTTTTGTCTTTTCGTTTATTGAGGCCGACGGCTTCACGCCAGCCGGTTGCTTGGCAAGTTGTTCTTTCTCGAAGCGATAGCTGGTGTAATTGCCATTGTATATCCGAACCTCGCTATCACCCTCAAGAATAAACAGCTGTTCGGTAAGCCTGTCCATCAGATAACGATCATGGGAAACCAGCAGCAAAACACCTTTATAACTCTCTAAAAATTCTTCCAGTACGTTAAGGGTATCAATATCCAAGTCGTTGGTAGGCTCATCCAGAATAAGAAAATTGGGATTCTTCATCAGTACCCTCATCAGCTGAAGCCTTTTGCGCTCGCCGCCGCTTAATTTGCCAACTACGCCGTACTGCCTGGCAGGAGGGAATAGAAAGTGAGTAAGTAGCTGCGAAGCAGTAATGGTACTTCCGTCGGCCATCTGAATGTATTCGGCAACATCCTTCACCACATCAATGACCCTTTGAGTATCATAGTTCTCCAGCCCCCCTTGTTTATAGTAGCCATAAACAGTAGTTTCGCCCGGCACAATGCTTCCGCTGTCAGGCTGAATGGTCTGGGTGAACAGATTTAAAAGCGTTGACTTCCCCGAGCCGTTCCGGCCGGCAATTCCAATGCGGTCGCCTTTTTTAAATGTATAACTGAAATCGCTTACAATAACCTTATCGCCGTAAGCTTTAGATACATGCGAAAGCTCAAGAATTTTGTTTCCCTGTCTGGATACCTTGGTGCTAAGCTCAACCTTCTGATTGGAATTCTGGTTCTTTGTCTTTCCCTCCAGATCATAAAAAGCGTCAATTCTCGACTTTGACTTAGTTCCCCGCGCCTTTGGCTGCCTGCGCATCCATTCGAGTTCTTTCTTCAGCAAATTACGATTCTTTTGAAGTGTGCTTGCGTCTTCTGCCTCCCGCTCTGACTTCTTTTCCAGGAAGTAGCTGTATTTACCGTTGTAAGTAAATAGCTTACGCTGGTCAAGCTCAAGGATGGTAGTGCATACATTATCCAGGAAATACCGGTCGTGCGTTACCATCAAAACCGTTTTCTGACCGCTGGTCAAAAAGCTTTCAAGCCACTCAATCATCTCGATATCCAGGTGGTTGGTAGGCTCGTCTATAATAAAAACATCCGGCTCATCAATGAGTAACTTAGCCAGAGCGAGCCTCTTTTTTTGCCCGCCGGATAAACTGCTTATATCCTGTTCTGTATTGGTTATGGATAAGCGCTGAAGAATATTCTTGATTTCATATTCATATTCCCAGGCGTTCAGTTCGCTAAGCTTATCCATTAGGCTGCTCAGCTTATCATGGTCAGCATCCGGGTCTTCAAGAAGCGTTTCATACTCCCTTATAAGCTGCTGCTGCTCGTTGTCCATGCTGTAAACATAATCTGCAACAGTCTTTTGGCCGGTAAAATCAGGGTCCTGCTCAAGGTATCCTATTCTAAGGCCCTTTTCTTTCACCACCTTGCCCTCCTGAGGGTTGAGCCTTTCGGCAAATATACGCAACAATGTAGATTTACCCGACCCGTTGACACCCACAAGCGCAACCCGCTGGCCTTTAGCTATGCCAAGCGTAAGCCCTTTAAATAACCACTCATCATTAAAAGAATGTCCTAATTGTTCACCAGAAATTATACTCATTATACTTTTTGCCTAAGGAGCACAAAAATAAGCATTTATATAATGCAAGGTGTTTCTAAAATGTAAGCATGTAAATAAGCCATGGGGCTGCTTCATTAAGCTTAGACAAATGACCGGAGGGCCAGGTACTGATCTTCCTTTAATGTCATGCGAGCTTTGTTTTCTTCTCCCTTATCTTCGTACCCCAGCAGGTGCAGCACTCCGTGAATAAATACCCGGTGCAATTCGTTTTCGGTACTTACATTGAAGAGCTTTGCATTTTCGGCCACCCGCTCAATACTTATAAAGATATCGCCCTCGATAAGGCCTTCGGTTTCGCTGTTATCAAAGGTAATGACGTCAGTTAATGTATTGTGGTTCAGGTACTTGATATTCATATCCAGCAAATAAGCATCGCTGCATAAGATGAACGTCAAATCGCCGCATGAGTAGCCTTCTTGTCTTATCGTACCCAGTATCCACTTACGCAGTTCGCCTTTTTGCTTAACCGTATAGCTAAGGTCTTCATTAAAGAAGCTTATTTTTGCAGCCATCTGTAATTGCTAAATTAAATGATCATACAGCCCGCAACCGTGTTATGGGCGGTTTCGTCAATCAATATGGCTCCGCCATTTTCCCTCAATTCGGAGTAGCTGTCAAACACCAGCGGCTGTGACGTTTTTAAAGTTACCCTGATAACATCATTAAGCATCGCCATGGAAACGTTGGTATCCTTATTAAGAGTATTGACATCAAGTTTATACTGTATTTCCTTTACCACGCAGCGCACCCGGCGGCTGTGAAGCTGTAAAAGGTATTTATTGCCCGTAGTCAAAGGTTTGGTGCCCATCCAGCACATAAGCGCCTCCATTTCCTGCTCTACCCTGGGCAGGCTGTCTTTCTTTACAATAACATCGCCCCGGTTGATGTCTATATCGTCTTTAAGACGTATAACGGCGCTCTGAGGGGCAAATATTTCATCCACTTCCTGTCCGTTTGTTTCTACAGCCTCAATAACCGACGGAATAAAATCGGGTAGGATAAGTACCTCGTCGCCTTTGGCATACGTGCCGCTTACCACCTGTCCTGCGTAGCCGCGGTAATCATGCAGATCATCCGTTTGAGGGCGTATGATGTACTGCACCGGAAAACGGGCGTCTTTAAGGTTTACGTCTTTTTGTACATCAACCGTTTCGAGCAGGTGAAGCAGGGTGTCGCCCGTATACCAGGGCATGTTAACCGATGGATTAACAATATTGTCGCCATTAAGGGCGCTTATCGGAATAAAGCGAACGTCCTGAATGTTAAGCTTTTCCGCCATGGCCTTATAATCGGCACGAATGGTATCAAATACCTGCTCGGAGTAGTCCACCATATCCATTTTATTAACAGCCACCACAATGTGCGGTATGCGCAGCAGCGAAGCAATGATGCTGTGTCGGCGCGACTGCTCAATAACGCCCTGACGGGCATCAATTAAGATAATGATAAGGTCCGAATGTGAGGCACCCGTAACCATATTGCGGGTATACTGTATGTGCCCCGGAGCATCGGCAATGATAAACTTGCGTTTAAGGGTCGAAAAATACTTATAAGCCACATCAATGGTGATACCCTGCTCGCGTTCGGCCCTTAGCCCGTCGGTAAAAAGGGCCAGATCAATTTCGCCTTCCGATTTATTTTTGCTCTGCCTTAGTATCGTTTCCAGCTGGTCAACCTTAATTGAGTCTGTATCATAAAGCAGGCGCCCTATGAGTGTACTTTTGCCATCATCTACACTACCGGCAGTTATAAATCGTAATAAATCCATTTTATATCAGTTAAATTAAAAGACCAGCAGCGTTTAAGGCCCTGGCGTAAAGCAAAATTAAAAGTACCCTATCTTTTTCCTGTCTTCCATAGCAGCTTCCGATATGGTGTCGTCTATACGGGTTTCGCCGCGCTCGCTTATATTAGTTCGGGTAATCTCGGCAATAATATCATCAATGCAGGATGCCGTTGATTCTACAGCCGCTGTACAGGTCATGTCGCCCACGGTACGGTATCGTACATTCTTCTTAAGAACTACATCGTTTTCATCCAGATTTAAGTGCTCCGAATAGGCAATAAGATGCTCGTTAAACTTAACTACCTGGCGCTCATGGCTGAAATAGATGCCCGGAAGCGAAACCCCCTCGCGCTGAATGTAGTTCCACACGTCGAGTTCTACCCAGTTGCTTATAGGGAATACGCGCACGTTCTCCCCTTTGTCAATGCGGCCGTTATACATGTTCCACAGTTCGGGCCTTTGTTTTTTAGGGTCCCACTGACCAAACTCATCCCTTACCGAAAATATACGCTCTTTGGCACGCGCTTTTTCTTCATCACGCCTGGCGCCGCCTATGCAGGCATCAAATTCAAACTCCTCAATAGTATCCAGCAGGGTATACGACTGCAGAGCATTGCGCGAGGGGAATTTACCCCCCGGCTCTTTAAGGCCACGCTTTTGAATGGTATCTTCTACCTTACGCACAATGAGCCTGGCGCCAAGTTCCTCCACCATGCGATCGCGGTAGTCGAGTGCTTCGGGAAAGTTATGCCCCGTATCTATATGCACCAGCGGGAAGGGGATCCTGCCAGGCTTAAAGGCTTTCATAGCCAGCTGCACCAGCGTAATAGAATCTTTGCCTCCCGAAAAAAGCAGGGCCGGCCGGTCAAACTGGCCGGCTACCTCGCGCATGATGTGGATCGATTCGGCTTCCAGCAGGTCGAGATAGTTTAACGTATATTTAGCCATAGTACTAGTTTTAATTTATGAATGCGCATGGAGTCCGCATTCCTTTGCAGATTTATCTTCCCACCACCAGCGGCCGGCTCTGAAATCTTCGCCCGGGCGGATGGCCCTTGTGCAGGGCTGGCAGCCAATGCTTACAAAGCCTTTGTCGTGCAGGGTATTATAGGGTATGCCGCGCTCATGTATATAGGTGCGCACCTGCTCGTTGGACCAGTGCAGCAGCGGGTGGTATTTAATAATAGTGTTAGACTCGTCCACCTCAAGCTGAGGCAGGTGCCCGCGGACGGGCGAGTGCTCGGCCCTAAGACCCGTAATCCAGAGTGAATTGCCGGCAAGGGCACGCTGCAAGGGCTCTACTTTTCGTAAAAAGCAGCAGGCTTTTCTGTTTTCTACTGCATCGTAAAAGCTGTTGGGCCCCTTTTTTGTAACAAACTGCTCAATGGCGGTCGTGTTTGGATAATAAGCTTCTATGTTAAGATTATAAGTTTCGTTGGTGCGGCTCCAAACATAATAGGTCTCGCTAAAAAGACGACCTGTGTCGAGCGTAAAGATTTTGACCGGCAAATGCTGGCCGGCGATAAGATCGGTAATAACCTGGTCTTCCATGCTAAAGCTGGTGGAAAAGACCGACCCGCCTTCAAACTCGGCCGAAAGCAGGGCCAATGCTTTTGCAGCATCCAGGCCTTGAAGCCTGTTAAGCAGCAGTTCCGTTTTGTTTTTTAATTCATTCAGCATATCCCGTTCTTGCTTGGCTCTGTAAAAACAGCAAATTCTCCGGCGTGTACAGGGCATTTACTGCAAAGCGACTAAAAGGTCGCAAAAAATTATGCTAAAATAACCACAATTAACGGTTTATGGAATAGGCTACACGCTAAATAGGACTGAAGCCGCCCGCGAGCCTGTGTAAACCGGCACCCAGGGCCTTGTGTCTGCCCGCCCGTGTATAGATTGATTTAAAAGCTAAAGCATGCCGGCAGCCTTACACCGGTTTTTTACCTGTAGAATATACCTTAAAAGAGTAAACAGATGGGCCTGAGGGCGGCATGAAAAACATGGGGCAGGAATGGGATGAATCCATGATGCAGGCAGGATGAACCCATAATGTAGCCATGTTTTTTTAAGGAAACAACATGGCTACATTATAGCTGGCAGCAGGGAGCATGCCGCAGCAGTATAAAACAGGTGCGGTTGCCGGCTACTTTATAAATAGGAAGTATAAAACCGAGCCGGTATTTTCAGGAAGTTTAATGCTGGTACGCAGGCTATCACTCTTGCCAGACGTTCCCCTGGCTGGCTGCATGTGTATAATGGCCATTATCAGCAACAGGTTAAGAAGTATAAGCAAAAAGCCCGAGGGGAGGCCCGACAGCCTGGAAGGGCCGGAGGGCGTAGTTGCGTGTTTTTTTAACTTCATGATAGTCAAATATATATGCTTTTTTTAAAAACTAGTTAGTTAGCGGTTCTTCTTTTTTATAAAGCGTGTCGCACTTCAATCCTTCGGGTCTCATAACGAGTTCGGCCGGGTTATTCCATTCGCTTTCCGGCGGCAGGCAGTCGTTCACATTAAAGTTTTGCAGAAAATGCCTTGTATCGCCCTCTACAACAATGCGGGTATTTACCGGTACTCTTAAGGTTAAGTTAAGGCGCTGATTGCGGTAAGGGGCCTTGTCTGCAAGATAGAGGTACTGATCGAGCGTTAAGATAGAGTCGGTTTGCACAAAGTTGTAGGCACTTTTTTGCACTGTTTTCAAAGCTTCTTCAAAATTGCGTCCCTTGGCGCTGAACTCTTTGGTAAGCGTGGCAGTGCTGTCGGTGCTGCGCAGTATTTCCAGACGTATTTGTCCGAAATCATCATCGAGGTCCAGACTGCCTTTTATTCTGGCATTGCCTATATTGTATTTAATGCTGTCCTTGCTGCTGAAATGTCGTGCCGAGTTGATGCGTATGATATATGTTTTTTGAAGTTTCAAAGTGTTTATCTGTTCCATTTTAGCTTCTTCATTAAACTCTGCCTTAACTTGTGAGGCATAGTAAACGGTAACCCCAAGGCCCACAATCCACAGTACCAGCAAAGCAAAGTAGGTTACCCGCCCTGCAACCGGACGGTTGGTGACCACTCTTAGTGCAAACAAAAGCAGTGCAAGCGCGGGTATGGCCCCCAGCAGCAAGCCGCATATAACCAAGGGTGTTTTATATTCTTCAACAATACCATGTATTGGAAAGTTAAGCTGTGCGCTATTGCCAAAGCCAAGCCAGAAGATGGCTGCCAGGAGCGAGCCCAGCAGGATGGCCGAACAAATAAAAACCACACCTATGCCTACTATTTTAACCAGCAAGCCAGCGCCCCGCCCGGCATAATCAACCGCTTTGTTAAGACCCGGCTTCAGGCGCTGGTGGGTAGTTTGCAGGTTTTCTTTTAGGGAATCCATCTCTTCGTCAAAGGATTTTTTGAAGTTTTGCAAATTGATGGCTTCTCCTCTCATGGCCATTTTTTCGGCCCTGGTGGTGGCTTTGGGTATAATAAACATCAATACCAGGTAAACAATAAGCCCGGTTCCCCACATAAGAGTAATAAGGATGGCCAGTATGCGTACCACGGTTACGTCTACTTTGAAATAATGCGAAAGGCCGGCGCAAACGCCCGATACAAGCTTGTTATCCACATCGCGGTAGAGCTTTGACTGGTTGGCAAAGTATGGTGGTTCAAACTCCTGGCTGCTTGTTTCGGTGTCAAAATCATTTACCGTACCCATGCGGGCCACAATATCCTGTACATCTGTATAAACTATTACCTGTTTGTTTTGCTCGGCAAGGCGTTCATTGAACATTTCGGCAATGCGGCTTTCTATATCGCCCACAATCTCGGCGCTGTCTTCCGAATAGGCAAAATGCTGCTTTACATCACTCAGATACTTACGCAGCAGGTCATACGCATCCTCATCTATGTGAAATACAATGCCGTTAATGTTTATAATAATAGTTTTATTCATAATAGTATTGTTTTAAGAGGGTGCTTAGTTATTGTTGGTTTTGTTTTGGGTTGATCTGTTAACGGCATATACCAGTTCGTGCCAGGTTGTATCGAGCTGTTTTAAAACCTGAACACCGGCTTCGGTAAGTGTGTAGTATTTGCGGGGCGGCCCTGAGGTAGATTCTACCCAGTTGTAACTAAGCAGCCCGTTGTTTTTGAGCCTGGTAAGAAGCGGATACAGGGTGCCTTCAACCACGAGCAGTTTGGCTTCCTTCAACTCGCTTATTATGTCGGAAGCATAGGTCTCGCCCCGGGATATAATGGAGAGAATACAATATTCAAGTATTCCCTTTCGCATTTGTATTTGAGTATTCTCTACTATCATATCACAAAGATATATGTATTAATTGGTATTATGCAATACATAGTACTAAATAAAAATTATTTTTTTTCAGTTATCCACACAAGCATGTGGCTTAAACTAATAGTTATTTACTTACATAGGGTATAATAATCAGGAAATAACTGTTGGAAACAGATCGGTTATCAATGTATCGCTGGCTAGCAGCAGCCAGACTTTATCAGAAGTAGTAGTGCAGGTTCCTTATGGAAATATAAGCAAAAAGGCATTTACCGGCTCTGAGGCAACTATAAGTGCTGCTGTAATTGAAAAGCAGCAGGTAAGTTCTTTTACTCGAGCTCTGGAAGGTACTGCTCCGGGTGTAAGTGTTACCAACGGCAATGGGCCAGGCTCAAGTGCATCGATCCGTATACGCGGATTCGGTTCTGTCAATGCAAGTTCCTCTCCTTTATATGTTTTAGATGGAGTTCCTTTCAACGGCTCCTTAAATTCTTTAAGTACAGATGAGATTGAGAGTATAACAGTTCTTAAGGATGCTTCCGCCGCTGCTTTATACGGCTCTCGTGCTGCTAATGGTGTAATAATGATTGCAACAAAGCGTGGAAGCAAAAATAGAACAAAAATAAGCGCGTCAGTTCGCAATGGTTTTATGAACCGTTCAATTCCTGAATATGACAGGGTAAACCAAAAGGAGTATTACGAATTGATGTGGGAGGCTACCAGAAATGCTTACGTTGCCGCAGGCCAAAAACCTGACGTAGCCGGAGCCAACGCTTCGAAAAATCTTACTGGCCCGAATGCGCTGGTATATAATGCATATAATGTTCCTGGAGATCAGCTGGTGGATCCGGTTACAGGTAAATTAAACCCTTCAGCAACCTTGTTGTGGGATGACGACTGGCAAAAAGAGCTTATCAGAAGCAATGCACCGAGGCTTGATGTCAACTTCAATGTATCCGGGGGCGGAGATAAGAATGATTACTTCTTCTCTATGGGTTATGTAAATGAAGATGGTATTGCAAAGCATTCGGGGTTTAACCGCTATAATCTTCGTGCTAAGGTTAATTCGCAAATGACTAAGTGGTTAAACGGAGGGGTTAATATATATGGCGCCACCGGCGAAACCAAGCAATTGATGGCCGAAGGTTCGTACACCTCTAATCCGTTTTACTATACTCGTGTAATGGGACCTATTTATCCCATTTGGCAGCGCGATGCAAAAGGTGCGTTTATAACAAATCCTGAAACGGGTGAGAGGGTACTTGACTGGGGTGTTCCTGAGCAAATGGGAACTCGTCCTTACGCTTCAAATGCGAACCTTGTTGGTACACTAGCACTGGACGATCGTTCGTTTAAAAGCACGAATGCTACAGCTAATACCTTTTTGGAAGCGAAGTTTTTGAAAGACTTTTCATTTAAAAGTACTTTGGGTGTCGACTTTTACAACAGCAATGGTACTACTTTTCAAAACTCATTGTTTGGTGACGCGGCTAACGTAAAGGGTAGAAGTACAAAAACAAATACCCGCAATATGTCCTATACCTTCAACCAGATCCTTTCCTGGTCGAAGAAATTTAACGAGCATAGTATCACTGCTTTGGCAGGACACGAGAATTACCAGTTTAAAAGCAATTATTTATCGGCTAAGCGCTCGTTCTTCCCATTCCCCGGAAATAGTGAGCTGGCTAATGCTGCTAATCCCGAGTCTTCAACTTCCTATGAAAATCTTCACAGGATAGAAAGTTACTTCTCCAGTGCCAACTATAGCTATATGGAAAGGTACTTATTGTCTGCATCTTTCAGGCGTGACGCTTCATCGAGGTTTGCTAAAGACAACCGTTGGGGTAATTTCTGGTCGGTAGGTGGCGGATGGAGAATATCTGAAGAAGATTTCTTAAAAAACTCCACATGGCTTAACGAATTGAAATATAAGTTTAGTTACGGAGAGCAGGGCAATGAGGATTTGTTGAATACCGATGGTAGTTCAAACTACTATGTATGGCAAGGGCTGTATGAGCTTGGAATGAACAATGCTATGTTTCCGGGCGCAGTAATCAGCACACTTCAAAATCCTGACATTACCTGGGAATCCAATAAGTCGCTGAATACCGGTTTTGATTTCGTATTGTTCAACAGGCTTCAGGGTTCAATTGAGTATTTCGACAGAAGATCTGTTAATTTATTGTTCAATGTACCACTTCCGCTTTCAACAGGTATAGGCTCCATTGCCTCTAATGCCGGTACGCTTAAAAACTATGGTGTTGAGCTGCAATTGGGGTATAATGCTGTGAAGAACGACGATTTCGACTGGCGTATTGATTTAAACTTAACACGTTTCAGGAACAAAATTACAGCTCTTCCTCAAAGTGAGATAATCTCTGGTTCAAAAAAATTAATGGTTGGTAAGTCTATTTACGATTTCTGGATTAAAGATTATGCAGGGGTTGATCCTCAAACCGGAGACGCGTTATTTTATTATGACGTGCTGGATGCAGATAAAAAGCCAACAGGTGAGATTAAAACCACGCCTTCTTTTGCAAAGGGAAGTTATTATTATAAAGGTTCGGCTATTCCTGACTTCAACGGAGGTTTGACTAACTCTTTCAGGTATAAGAACTTTGATCTTTCTGCTTTATTAACCTTCCAGGTGGGCGGTAAATTTTACAACAGCAATTATGCTACTCTTATGCATGCAGGTACTTACGGCAACCACTGGTCTAAAGACATCTTAAAAAGATGGCAGAAACCCGGCGATATTACAAACGTTCCGCGGCTACAGAACAAAGTTGCTGACCAAACAGGCGTATCTACGAGATGGCTGTTTGACGCAAGCTATCTAAACATTAAGAACATTAGCTTGGGATATAATTTTTCTAAAACCTTGCTCGCACCTATCGGCGTAACAGGTTTGAGGGTTTATACCACTGTTGATAACGCGGCATTATTTACTAAACAAAAGGGTATGGACCCTCAAAGGGCTTTTAGCGGTACTTCAGACTTTAACTATATACCTTATCGCACTTACACTTTTGGACTTAATGTTAATTTATAATTGAAGTATTAGGAATGAAAAAAATATTAAAATTAGCAGGACCGGTTTTGGTGCTTGCTTTAATGTTCGGGTCCTGCAAAAAGGACTATCTTGAAACCAATCCCACAGATGCGGTTTCAAATGGAACTATTTTTAAAACCACTGATGGTGCTTATACCGCTTTAAACGGTATGTACAGAAGCATGTATGCAGCTGAAGGTTCTCAAATGTTCGGGCAAAAGAGTATAGACCTGGCTCTGGATATGATGGGAAATGATATGGTGAGAAATACAACCGGAAGCGGCTGGTTTTTGGGTGATTATGACTATACCGATGCTACATCTACAAGGTCCAGCGTTGATTACAGGCCATATGGAGTATGGAATTATTACTATACTCAAATTAACAATGCAAATCTTATATTGAAGTACATAGATGCGGCATCAGGAAGTGAGAAAGATAAGAATAATTTAAAGGGGCAGGCCCTTGCTATGCGTGCTTATTCTTATTTCTATCTGATCAATATGTTTCAGCATGGATATAAGGGCAATGAATCTAAACCTGGTGTTCCTTTATACACGGAACCAACAAAAGAGGGCAAGCCAAGGGGAACTGTACAAGATGTATATACGCAGATCAACAAAGATTTGGATGACGCGGAAAAGTTTCTTGAAGGGGTAAGCCGCATACATTTTTCGCACATCGACAAGCGTACCGTACAAGGCATGCACGCACGTGTAGCCCTTCAGCAAGGGAACTACCAGGGTGCTGCCAGCTTCGCTGCCAAGGCAAGAGCTGGTTTGAAGCTTATGTCTCAGATGGAGTATACGCAGGGCTTTAGCAAGCCAAATGAAGAGTGGATATGGGGCATGATTGTTCAGAACGACCAATCTGGTAAGTTTGCTTCCTTCTGGTCGCATATGGATCCTTATGCAAAAGGTTATGCTTCTTTGGGCGCGCAACAGAAAATTACAAAGGATCTGTATAACAAGATCGATACAAATGACATTCGTAGCAAAGTTTTTGTAATGCTTCCGCCGATAGATCCCAATCTAAAGGATGAAGAGAAAAAGAAAGAACAAGCAAAACGGGCGCTTACGCCTAATTATACATCCATTAAATTTGTAAAGCCTGTCCCTAGTTCCTGGGATTCGAATGATTTGTTAATGAGAGCTAGCGAGATGATGCTTATCGAGGCAGAAGCTCTTGCCAGAACAGGTAAAGATGCGGATGCCCTTAAGCTTCTTACCGATCTTATTAAAGCAAGAAATCCTAAGTATGTATTTACAGCAGGTGGAGACCAACTGGTGAATGAAATATTGCTTCAAAGGCGTATTGAACTCTGGGGAGAGGGTTTTTCCTTGCTGGATATCAAGCGCTTAAAGCAAGGACTTAATCGTCCGGTAGGTGAGGGAAACCATTCTGTCTCTCTTGCTCGAAAAATTACCCTGCCTGCAGAGGATAACGCTTTTCTGCTGAAGATACCTCAGGTTGAGTTTGACGCTAACAAATCATTGAGCCCCGCAGATCAAAATCCTTAAGATTATTATTTTAGCAAAAAGCCGCTTGATCGATCAAGCGGCTTTTTTTTGCCTATATTTTTGAAAAGTAGCTTAATTAGTGATTTAAATCATTTTAGTTAGGTGTTAACATTACACTAGGAAGAGTGACAGTCTTACACCGACTACTGACTCCTATTGCAATATTTTTATCACACAAGCGGTTTTTTTGAAACTTTATTAGAAAACCATTTTGAAATATAGTTTTCTAAATGCATCTTTAGCTTAATCATTAATTTAAAAAGGACAACTATGAAAAAACTTCTATCGAGTTTATTCGTCCTGCTGCTGTTTTGTGTTTCACTGGCAGCCCAGGAACGAACCATTACCGGTACAGTAAAAGACAGGGCAGACGGCCTGCCGCTTCCTGGCGTAGGGATTAAAATTAAAGGCACCAATATGGGTACTCAAACTGGTGCAAACGGGGAGTTTTCCATTAGACTGAATAAACCGAACGCTGTTTTGGTGTTCAGCTATATTGGATATACTCCGCAGGAGGTTGCTACTGCTGGTAAGACCACGCTTAACGTTTTGCTTGGAAATGATGCTACCTCTCTGGGAGAGGTTGTGGTTACCGCTCTTGGTATTTCAAGACAGGCAAAGTCGCTGGGTTATAGCACAACTGTTGTAGGTGCAGAGGAGCTTACCAAAGCAAGAGAGACTAACGTTATCAATTCGCTAGCTGGAAAGGCTGCGGGCGTTAGGGTCAATTCAACCTCGGGTACCGTGGGCGGATCCAGTAAAGTTGTTATTCGTGGTGTAAACTCATTGGAAGGAAGCGGAGTATTATTTGTTGTAGATGGGATGCCGGTTAATAATACTACATCTGCCGGTGGTACTACAGGTAATAACGTGGATTATGGAAATAGAATGGGCGATTTAAGCTCTGATGACATTGAAAGCATGACGGTGCTTAAGGGCGCTGCCGCTACTGCTCTTTATGGATCAAGGGCGAAGGACGGAGCGATCATTATTACAACAAAGAAGGGCAGAAAAAATGGCTCTTTCTCTGTGGACGTCAATTCTTCTGTGCGTATGGAAAATCCTTTGGTTTTGCCTGACTACCAAAACGAATATGCTCAGGGAAGTTACGGGAAGTATAGCCTGAAGTATACAAATGGATGGGGTCCTAAAATTGCCGGACAGAAGGAAAAGGATTTTACAGGCGAGGAGGTTACTTTGCAGGCATATCCGGATAATGTAAAAGATTTTTTTGATACTGGTATTTCTACCATTAATAACCTTGCTTTTTCAGGGGGTGGTGACAACTCTGACTATCGGTTAAGCTTATCGCTGGTGAACGAGAAGGGTATCATTCCTAAGTCGGAACTGAAGCGTTACAATCTGGCGATTAATGCGGGCAGAGATTTTAGCAAGAAGCTTTCTTCGAGATTTACGGGAATGTATAGCCGTATCGAAGCTACAGGAAGACCTTCTCAGAGCTCTAATAACTCTAATATTATTACTTCAGCAATTTTTGGTTTGCCACGTGTTGTTGATATTGAGAAGCTTAAAAATAACTTTGAGGACAAAGCTAGCGGCTCTCAGATATTTTTGAGTACAGACAAGACGGGTAATAATCCTTACTGGATTTTAAATTACAATAAGAATAATAATGATGTAGACAGGTTTAACAGCACCTATACACTTACCTATAAGCCATTAGAGTGGATATCTATAACCAACAACCTGGGTGCTGATATTTATACTGAAAAGAGAAAATCGTTTTCACGTAAAGGTACTGCCGGTATAATGACAGGGCAATTTACTAATCGCGATATATTTTCGAGAGAGTTTAACAACGACTTGTTAGTTACCATTGATCAGGACGAACTCGTTAAAGATTTTAAGTTTAAACTTATCCTGGGTAATAACATAAACGACAGGCAAAGCGAAACAAATACTGTTGACGCGAGCAATCTTACTATTGATCAGCTTTATACGTATACCAACGCATCCAGTAAGACACCAACACTTGCATATTCTAAAAAGAGAACGGTAGGTGTGTTCGGAGATTTTGGAGTGAATTATAAAGACTTTTTGTTTTTGAATGTTACAGGCAGAAATGACTGGAGCTCTACATTACCTCTGGAGAACCGCTCATACTTCTACCCGTCTGTGAGTGGAGGGTTTATCTTTTCTGAACTTATTAAGGAAAACTACCCTTGGTTGAACTACGGTAAGTTAAGAGCAAGCTGGGCCTCGGTAGGTAGCGATTTGACTCCTTATCAATTAGATTACCAGTATAGCCCTGTTGCTACGGCCTTTTTGCAGTACGTGGGAGCTGCTACAAATGTGTTCCCGATAGGAGACATTCCAACTGCGTTTACTGGTCCAAGGATTTTGCCTAACGTGAGCTTAAAGCCTCAGAGACAAAACTCTTTTGAAGTTGGAACGGAGATGAAAATTCTTCAAAATAGAGTGGGACTTGACTTTACTTATTACAATACAGCGACTAAAGATCAGCTTATTGCTATGGATGTGGCGATATCTACGGGCTATTTTGCGAAGTGGACAAATGTTGGTCTTATACGGAACAAGGGCATCGAACTTGGCCTGAATCTGATTCCGGTTAAAACAAAGGACTTTACCTGGGATGTTGATGTGAATTTCTCTAAGAATAATCAGAAGGTTGAAAAGTTATCTGAGGAGATAAAGCAGTATAGTCTGGCAAGCGGATGGAGTGGTTTGCAGATTAAAGCTAAAGAAGGCGAATCGTTTGGACTATATGGGTCGGCATGGAGAAGAGATGAGGCAACTGGAAAATACATCATCGATGCTAAAAGCGGGCTTAGGCTTGCGGAAGCTGATAAGCGCCTTGGAAGCATCTATCCGGACTGGTTAATGGGCGTTAATACATCTTTTAACTATAAGGGCCTGTCTTTAAGCGGTCTGGTAGATATCCGTCAGGGTGGCGTGTTCTATTCCGGTACTGTTTCCAATCTTCGTACCTCAGGTCTTGCTATTGAAACTGTGGATCGGCCTGATAAATTTATTGATGAAGGTGTGATGCTGCAAGATGGCAAGTATGTTCCTAATACTACTCCGGTTAAGAGTATGCAGGATTACTGGGCTAACGTGGCTAAAACAGATAATACAGAAGGAAACGTTTTTGACGCTTCTTATGTTAAACTGCGTGAAGTACGTCTTTCCTATGTGCTTCCCGAGACTTTATTTAAACAAAACAAGTTTATTAAGAGAGCCGAAATTGGCGTAGAGGGTAGAAACCTGTGGCTTATAAAAAGCCATGTTCCTCACGTAGACCCTGAACTGAATTTCTTCGGGGCAGGCAGTGTAGGAGAAGGTGTTGAGTTCAACAGTATTCCTTCTACTCGTTCTTTTGGATTTAACTTAAGGGTGTCATTGTAATAAAAGAAATTATGAAACTTAATAAGAAATTAATATATGCGTTGGGGCTTCTGGCTCTTATCTCAACGGCATCTTGTAAAAAATATCTGGATATAAATACAAATCCTTATACCGCAACGAAAGTCGATCCGAAGTTGTTGTTTGGTTATGCAGTAACAGCGTGGGACTTGAATAAGAATAGCGGTGACTTATACATTCCGGTGGGTTTGATGAGCCAGTCAATTGCAAGTGGTGGCGATTTTGGTTTTGAAAAATCAAACGTTTATGATATTAGCCCTTATGCCCTAGGTAATACCTGGAAAGTGTATTACAGTACTGCTGGTAATAATTTAAAAACGGCAATACGCCTTGCTGAAGAAAGTGAGCCGGTGCAAAATAATGCTGCTGCCCAATGCAAGATTGTATTGGCTCAGCTCGCTTTTGAAGCAACTACTCTGTATGGGGACGTACCTTTTACCGAGGCATGGGATCCGGAAAAGTTTCCTTATCCAAAATATGACAAGCAGGAGGATGTGTTTAATAGTGTACTTAAACTATTAGATGAGGCAATGGCTCAAATGGATCCGGCAAGTACCCTGGCCATTAAAGACTATGATGTTTTTTACAAAGGCGATATCCAGAAGTGGACAAAGCTGGCTAATAGCATTAAGTTAAAGGTATTAATGACGATGGTAGATAAGGCTCCTGCAAAGGCATCGGATATAGCTGCATTGTTAGCAAAGCCGGAAGCTCTTATGTCTTCTGCAGCCGATACGTGGCGCTATCCGTACTATAATACTACGGATATGGAAAATCCGAAGTTCAGATTGTTGAAAAAGTATACCAATAGTGAGAACCAGTGGTTCTTTGCTAACAAAACCGTGTTTGATTTTATGGAGGAGAAAGACGATCCCCGTATACCTGCATATTTCAATAAGGGAAATAAAGGGACTTATAAAGCAATAGAAACAGAACATTTGGCTGATGCCAGCTATTCTGTGATAGGCGATTATTTCTTCAAGGCGAATACTCCATCGGTTATTATGTCTTATCACGAAGTATTGTTTTATCAGTCTGAAGCTTATGCGCGCGGTTTAGGCGTTGCTAAAGACCTAAGCAAAGCCCAGCAGTTATATAAAAGTGCTATTACAGCAGCAATGTCTTTCTATAAAGTTGATGAGGCAGCTATGAACGATTATGTGGAAAACCGTATGAGTGATTTAACCACAGTTGCTGATCCGGTAAGAGAGATACATATTCAGCAATGGATTGATTATATGGACAGGCCCATTGATGCTTTTCTTCAGTGGAGAAGATCGGGGCCTGAAGGCCAGGAAGTGCCTGCTCTTAAATTGCCTTTGGATGCAACGACTGGACCGCTGATAAGAAGATTTACCTTATCACCAGAGGAGCTTGCTACTAATCCTAACATTCCCAAGCCCCAACCTACCTATCATGATAAAATGTGGTTTGACCTATAGTTAATCAAGCCCTTCCAAAGAAAGGCCGCTTCATAAGTGATTATGAGCGGTCTTTTTTATGTCCTTTGGTGAGTATTGAAAGGGCGTTATTCGTTGTGCAAACTAACTGCAACAACATTCATTTTGAGTTAAATTACTTCATCCTGCTAACCAAACGATACTTTATTTATCTCGCCGGCTTCTATGTGTACGGTTCGTCCCATAATGAGGGCATGGTTATCGGCAATGTGGCCGGCAGGGAAGTTATAGCATACAGGAAAGTTGTATTGCTTTGTGTGTGAGTGGATTATTTCTTCAACAGTTTGGCCAAATGGGGTGTCGCTGTCTTTTACATCACTGAAAGTACCCACTATCATGCCCTTAAGACCTGACAGCTTGCCGGCGCGCTGCAGCTGCCACATCATGCGGTCAATTGCATACAGGTATTCGCCTACGTCTTCTATAAAAAGTATTTTTCCTTCGAAGTCTGCTTCGGATACGGAGCCGCCGGTCATGACCAGGAGGGTAAGGTTTCCGCCGGTCAGCGCTGCGCTGGCACGACCCTCATTGCCTCGAAACAGGCTTTTATATTCGTAGCTGAGGGATTGGCCAAACAGGGCTTTGCGGAGGCTTTGAAGTGAGGGCTTGCTGGCGTCGGGCACGTTGAGTGGCATCTGGCCGTGAATGCTTTCTATATTAAAGTTTGCCTGTACATGGCTGTGCAGGAGGGTTATATCGCTGAAGCCGCACAGCCACTTAGGCTTGTCTGTAAAGCGCCGGAAATTAAGCGCATCGATAATGCGCACCGTGCCGTAGCCGCCGCGGGCTGCAACAATGGCTTTTATTGAGTCGTCATCCAGAAAGGTTTGCATGTCTTGCGTGCGTTGCTCATCGGTGCCGGCAAACTGGTGCCAGCGGGCGCCGACCGTTTGGCCGGTTACGACTTCCAGACCCCAGGATTGCAGCATGCTGATGGCGCTGTCTATGCTGCCGGGCAGACTTTTGGCCGGGCAGGTGATGGCAATCTTATCGCCTTTTTGCAGGTAGGGTGGGGTGATCATCATTTTAGCCATGAATTTAAGAGTAAAAAACGTATTTACGTATCTATGATTATCTTTGCTGACTTATAAATGTGTGTTACAGATGTCTGATATCGATCAATTTAAACGGTTTACTGTTACTTCTGCCTTGCCTTATGCGAATGGCCCGCTGCATATTGGCCACCTGGCCGGTGCTTATATTCCGGCTGATATTTTTGTGCGCCACCTGCGTCTGCGTAAAAAGGATGTGGTTTATATTTGCGGCTCGGATGAACATGGGGCTGCTATAACTATTAAGGCGAAGAAGGAGGGTACTACGCCGCAGCAAATTATTGATAAATACCACAATCAGATTAAAAATAGCTTTGCTGATTTTGGTATCTCCTTTGACATTTATCACCGCACTTCTTCGCCCATTCATCATGATCTTTCTAAGGAGTTCTTTTTAAACTTGTATGAAAAGGGGGAGTTTATAGAGAAAGAGTCTGAACAGTATTACGATGAGGAGTATGATCAGTTTCTGGCCGATCGCTATATAACGGGTACTTGTCCGCATTGCAAAAGTGAGGGGGCCTACGGCGATCAGTGTGAAAAATGTGGTACGTCGCTCAACCCTACGGATTTAATTGATCCTAAGTCGACCCTGAGCGGCAAGGCTCCGGTATTGCGCACGACCACGCACTGGTACCTGCCGCTGGATAAGTACCAGCCATGGCTCGAAGAATGGCTTATACAGGATAAGAAGAATAAGTGGAAGACCAATGTGATGGGTCAGTGTGGTTCCTGGCTTAAATCGGGCCTGCAGCCGCGTTCTATGACGCGCGACCTGGACTGGGGGGTGGATGTTCCGCTGGAAGAGGCTAAGGGCAAGAAGCTCTATGTGTGGCTGGATGCCCCGATCGGGTATATTTCGGCTACAAAGCAGTGGGCTGCAGACAATGGAAAGGACTGGCAGCTTTACTGGAAGAAACAGGAAAAGGAGGCGGATGATGCCTGCCTGATTCACTTTATCGGTAAGGATAATATTGTTTTTCACTGTATTACGTTTCCTTCTATCCTGCATGCTCATGGCGAATATATTCTGCCGCAGAATGTGCCTGCTAATGAGTTTCTGAACCTGGAGGGCGATAAACTTTCTACTTCCCGCAATCATGCGGTGTGGCTACATGAATACCTGGAGGAGTTTCCGGGGAAACAGGATGAGCTGCGCTATGTGCTTACTTCTATATTGCCCGAAACATCGGATAGTGAGTTTACCTGGAAAGATTACCAGGCCCGTGTGAATAATGAACTGGTGGCTATACTGGGCAATTTTGTAAACCGGGTGATGATATTGATGCATAAGTACTTTGATGGCGAACTGAAGGGCAGCACCGTGCTTAGGGATGCTCATCTGCAGGAGTACATTGAGCGTGCTTATGGCTCTGTGGCTAAGAGTATTGAAAGTTATCGCTTTCGCGAAGCACTGGGCGAGTTAATGGATGTGGCCCGCACCGGCAATAAGTATCTTACGGATAAGGAGCCCTGGAAAACGTTTAAGAATGATCCGGAGGCTACCCGCGAGGTGCTGCACAATTGCCTGCACATCATAGCTCACCTTGCCCGGCTGGCTCAGCCTTTTCTCCCGAATGCGTCTAAAAAGATGTTTTCAATGCTGAATGTCGGGTTTGACTATGCTGCTTATGAGGATGCTGTGTTCTTTGCTGAAGGTCATAAGCTGGCTAAAGCAGAACTTTTGTTTGAAAAGGTGGAAGATGCCGTGATTGAGAAACAGCTTGAAAAGCTTAGCAATAAAGCAGTGCCTGCTCTTGCGTCGGCAGATGCTGCCAACGCTGTTGTTCAGATGCCTGTTGAGCCGGCCAAGGCAAATATATCCTTTGACCAGTTTGAGGGAATGGACATACGCGTGGGTACCATACTCGAAGCAGAGAAGGTTGCCAAGACGAAGAAGTTGCTTAAACTTAAGGTTGATACCGGCATTGATCAGCGTACGGTAGTGTCCGGCATTGCCGAACACTTTGACCCTGCACACATCATCGGTCGCCAGGTAAGTATCCTGGTAAACCTGGAACCCCGGGAGATAAAAGGAATCCTTTCACAAGGAATGATTTTAATGACTGAAAATTCGGATGGAAAGCTTAATTTTGTAGCACCTGCAGAAGCCGCCCCCAACGGCAGCATCATCAGGTAAACCAATGGCCCTGTAGTTCAACGGATAGAATAGAAGTTTCCTAAACTTTAGATATGGGTTCGATTCCCGTCGGGGCTACGTGAACAGGAAAAGTGATTATTACTATCGTTTTTCCTGTTTTCATTTTGGGGTAATTCGTTGTTTAGCTGATTTAGTGTAGGATTAAGCACAATGTTATGGCCGCGATAGACTCGTTTTATAATTAGCTGCAAAACCAGCTTCCTGTCGAATTTATTTACCACCTTTTCTGTACGATGTGCTTCCCTCGTGTTTTGGAACCTGTCTATTTGTTCGATAATACGAGTGCTCCATAGAGGTTGAAAACACTTAACATTGGATATATCAATAGTCGTATAAAATTTTCTTTCTATTGTTTTAATGCTTCTAACTCTTTACTAAAACGATTAAAAAGCTTAATATTGATTTATATTTAAAAACTCGGGATACATTATAGATGCTTTCTGGCAGGTTCATATAAGAAACCGACTGATTATGATATCAAGGGCATCTATTTGGAAACGATAATAGGTAGGAGTTTTATTCGCTAACCATATTACTATGAAGTCAAAAATAATACTACTCAGTCTTTTTTTGGTAGTACTGCTCTATCCGGCCGATTCTAAGGCCCAGGCTTTTCAAACAGGTGTATATTATAAGCTAGTCAGCAGCACAGGACTTGCAGCTGATACAAAGGGGTTTAATGGAAGCAATGCCACAATTTCTCTTTCGACTGAAGATATAAAAAGTGTAACTCAGGTTTGGTTATTCTCATCCTTAGGTAACGGATACTTTTCCGTTACTACGCCAGACGGCTTTAAAAGCATTGACAATGGCAATAAAGCGATAGCTCCGGGAAACGCTGTGGTTTTATGGGATAAAGACGAACATAACAATAATCAGCAATGGCAATTTACAAAGAAAGCAAACGGAAAATATATCATTACTTCTAAAGCCAGCGGATTTAACTTAAGCATTTTTGGCAATTCGGGCGACGTTAAATTGGCTCAAGTCCCTGCGAATAACCATGATGTAAGGCAAGAATGGGAAATAATAGAGTCAAATGTTAAAGTACAAGCTGTAAAAAAAAGAGGGGATACGGAATGGGAAAACGAATCTATTTTCGGGGTGAACAAAGAGGCTGCACACGTGCCCTATATTCCGTTCCCATCTATTGAAAGTTTAAAGAAAGATCCGACATTTTTACAGCCTTGGGCAAGACCTAGTTCTTCTATGTATCAACTGTTAAACGGAAATTGGAAGTTTCGCTGGGTAAAGCAGCCCTCCGAGAGACCTCTTCATTTTTACGAACCCGGCTTCGATGTTTCTGCCTGGAAAGAAATCCCTGTTCCTTCGAATTGGGAAATGCATGGTTACGGAACCCCTATTTACACAAACATCACCTATCCCTTTCGCAATAACCCTCCCTTTATTCAAAGCGAAAAGGGCTACACTAATGAGATAGAACCCAATCCTGTAGGTTCTTACCGACGCGACTTTACCATTCCTGATAATTGGAATGATAAGGAAATATTTCTACGCTTTGATGGCGCATACAGCGGGATATATGTCTGGCTAAATGGAGAAAAGGTCGGATATAGCGAAGGAGCGAACAACATAGCGGAGTTTAACGTTACCAAATACGCAAAAACCGGTGTAAACACACTCGCTGTTGAGGTTTACAGATGGACTGATGCAAGTTACATCGAAGATCAGGACATGTTTAGATTAAGCGGCATCCATAGAGATGTGGCAATCTACGCAGTTCCTAAAACCCACATCAGAGATTATTATCTGAAAGCAGATTTTGCTAATGACGGTTTTTCCTCTTCTATACTTAAACTTAAAGCTCATATTAGAAATTTAGAAAACAAGCCGTCTAAAACTTCTTACCTACATATTTCTATTTTAGATAAAAATGGTAATGAAGTATTAAACCATAAGCAGTCAGTCGCGCCGATAGCAAAAAGCAGTGAACGGGTTTTAAATTTAAATCGAGTAATAAAAAATCCTTCCCTATGGTCAGCGGAAACACCTGTACTTTATACCGCAATTTTGTCATTACAGAATAAAGAGGGGGTGGTTCAGGAAGTAATATCTACAAGATTCGGGTTCCGTAAAGTTGAAGTTAAGAACAAGAGAATTTATGTAAATGGGAAACAGGTCTTCTTTAAAGGCGTGAACCGTCATGATATTCATCCTGAAAACGGTAAAGCTGTTCCTGTAGAATCTATGATTCAGGATATTAAATTGATGAAACAGGCTAACGTTAATACCATACGGACCAGCCACTACCCGAATGACATAAAGATGTATGCCATGTTTGATTATTATGGTTTATATACGATGTCTGAAGCAGATCTTGAATGCCACGGCAATCACTCCATTAGTAGAATGCCAAACTGGATTCCTGCTTTCGTAGACCGTAACGTTAGAAATATTGAGGAGCACAAAAATCATCCGTCTATATTTTCCTGGTCCATGGGTAATGAATGTGGCTCGGGGAGTAATTTCGATATTGTTTACAAAGAAATTAAAAAAATAGATAGCAACTTCATTGTTCACTACGAAGGAAAAAATAACGCCGCGGATATGGATTCAAGAATGTATCCCTCTGTTGCAAGTATGATAGCAACAGATAAGGAAGATACGGATAGGCCTTTTTTCCTTTGCGAATATTCTCATGCTATGGGCAATGCGATTGGCAACTTGCCAGAATACTGGGATTATATCGAAAATAAATCCCAGCGGATGATTGGCGGGTGTATATGGGACTGGGTCGATCAGGCAATTAATAAATTTGGTGAACCGAAAGACAAATACTATTACGGCGGAGACTTTGGCGACAAACCCAACGACGCTGATTTTTGTATGAACGGCGTGACTACAGCAGACAGGCAGATAACTCCCAAATTATTGGAAGTCAGGAAAGTCTACCAGTATATAAAAATGCTTCCAGTAAACGCAGCCGAGGGCAAGGTAAGGATTATCAATACATACGGCTTTAAAAACTTAAACGCCTTCAGTATTCGATGGGTCTTGCTCAAGGACGGAGTAAGTGTTCAAAAAGGTGTGTTGCGGCCATTGACAGTTAAAGCTGGTTCATCAGCAGAAATTACTGTTCCTTTTAACAAACACCTAGATGCTGCACATGAGTATTTTCTTACCCTTGAGTTTGTTCAGAATAAAGATGAATTGTGGTCAAATGCAGGGCATGTGGTTGCATCGGAACAATTTGCTCTTAACGCCAGGCCAGCCCTTCCATCTGTTACTGCTAGCACTAAAGAAAAACTAAAGATCTTAAAAACCGGATCGTCTATTGTTATAAAAGGAAAAAACGTTAACATCGAATTTGATAGTGCCACCGGAATACTTCGTTCTTTGAACCTATACAAAAAAGAAATGATCCATGAAGGGAAGGGCCTTACACTCAATTGGTATAGGAGTATCAGCAATGACATTCGGAATTTTGTTGAACCTCTAACCCGCTTGCTTTCAATAGACTATGCGTCCAACAAGGAAAGTGTAGTTGTTAAAACTTCACTGGAAGCAACCATAAAAGGCGAAAAAGCGGGGATTATTCCTTATACCGTTAACTATACTATCTACGCAGAGGGAACTATAGACGTTGACGTATCGATCGATAACTCAAAAGACAATAGCCTGGTGCCACGTTTAGGGTTACAGATGTCTCTTTCCCCTGGTATGGAATCGCTAGAGTGGTATGGCCGCGGCCCTCACGAAAACTATGTAGATAGGAAGGCTTCTGCCTACTTTGGGATCTTCAAAAATACAGTGACTGGAATGGAGGAATCCTACAATCGTACACAAAGCATGGGTAACCGGGAAGACATCCGCTGGATACAGATAAATGATGGTACATCTGGAATAAAAATAACATCAAAGGATAAACTGAATGTGACAGCACTACACTTTACTGACCAGGAGCTTTGGAGCTTAAAGCATTTGTTTGAAATTAACGGGAACCGAAGAAAAGAGACAATCCTTAGCCTTGACTATATGCAACGCGGATTGGGTAATGCCAGTTGTGGACCGGGCCCGTTAAAGGAATACGAACTTCCGGTTTCAAGCACCAACAACTATTCGTTTAGAATTGAGCCAGTGATAATAAAGGAAATTAATCAGTCCGCCACTAACGTTATTTTTGAAAAAACTACTTCGAAAAGAATATAAGTAATAGCCGTATCAACATGCTTTGGTCTGCTCAGCTTCGGTGGTGCAGGCGCTAAAATGTCCCTGCTTCTACCGGTTGCGGGCCTAATGAGCGCTTATTCCTAATTTTTGCGTTGGTAGATCAAAGAATGCAGACTGAAGATAAGCAAATAAAGCGTTTTGGGACTTCCGTCAAGTAGTGTTCTATTCATATAAGCAAGATTACTGCTTATATACAGCGGGAACTGCATATTTAAACGAATTGCTCAAAATATGATATCAATTGCTTACATTTTAGCCCTATCAAACTAATCAATTACAAGGGACATGAAGAAGATAGCTTTTCTGGGGTTTCTGTTTTTAAACCTCACAGTAACCGCCTATGCTCAGGATTTAGTAAAGTATGTTAACACTTTGCAGGGAACTAATTCCAGGCACGAACTAACATACGGAAATACTTATCCAACTACAGCTCTTCCTTTTGGTATGAACACTTGGACTCCTCAGACAGGCAGGAACGGGGACGGTTGGAAATATCAATACTTTAAAAAAACCATCAGAGGATTCCAGCAAGCGCATCAATGCAGTTCGTGGACTAACGATTATGCTGTTTTTTCATTTATGCCCGTTGCGGGAAAGCTGACCGTTAATGAGGAAGAGCGTGCAACAAGTTTTTCTCATAAGAACGAAATTGCTGCCCCTCATTATTATAAGGTGAAGCTTGATAACGAAATTACTACGGAAATATCGCCTACAGAACGAGGCGCACATTTAAAGTTTACCTTCCCTGAAAGGCAAAAGAGTTATATCGTTTTAGACGGTTATACCAAACTAAGCCTGGTTAAAATAATACCAAATGAAAGAAAGATTATAGGATATGTAAATAACGGCCACTATGTTCCAGAAAACTTTAAGAATTATTTTATAGTAGTTTTCGATGAACCGTTTGTTAGCTACGGTACTTGGGATAACCAATCAAATGAAATTATGCCTGGTGACTCTATGAAGGAAGGGAAAGGGGCTGGGGCCTATATACAGTTTAAAGCGGGTGTTACGGTCCAGGCAAAAGTTGCATCGTCTTACATCAGTCATGAACAGGCTGCTATTACTCTTAAAAGAGAGCTAGGGAAATTTAAGACTTTTTATCAGACAAAAGAAGCTGCTAAGAAAATTTGGAACGAGCATCTAGGCAGAATACTTGTTGAAGGGGGAACTGAAGAAGAAAAGGCAACTTTCTATTCATGTTTTTTCCGCGCCAGCCTATTCTCAAGGCAATTCTTTGAATATGATGCACAAGGTGAACCTTATTATTATAGTGCTTATGATGGGAAAATATATCGCGGTTTCATGTATACTGATACAGGGTTTTGGGATACATTTAGAGCACAATTTCCATTAAATGCCCTAATGTATCCGACCATGCATGGGCGTTATATGAATGCTTTGCTGGCTGCTTATGATCAATGTGGGTGGCTGCCTTCGTGGTCTTTTCCAGGAGAAGGCGGAAGTATGATCGGAAACCATGCTATATCTCTTTTCGCTGATGCTTGGGTAAAGGGAATCAGGACATTTGATACTCAAAAGGCTTTGAAGGCATATTATCACGAGGCAACTAACAAAGGACCCTGGGGACCCGCTAATGGTAGGCATGGGTGGAAAGAGTATTATCAACTAGGCTATGTTCCTTATCCTGAATACGGAGAGGCTACGGCTAAGACTTTGGAGTATGCTTACGATGACTTCTGCGCTTATCAGCTTGCTAAACATACTGGAAGTTCTTTTTATGAGAAGATTTTTGAACGGCAAATGTTTAATTATAAGAATGTTTTTAATCCGGCTACCCTGTTTATGGAAGGTAAAGACTCTAAAGGTGAATGGAAACCGAAATTCGATCCGTTCGAGTGGGGCGGCCCTTACACCGAAGGGAACGCCTGGCATTGGCTATGGTCTGTTTTTCATGATGTTAACGGCTTAATAGGTTTATTGGGCGGGAAGGAGAAATTTACAACTAAACTTGACTCTGTTTTTACTGAACCGCCTACGGTCAATACAGGTAGTTACGGCGGAATGATACACGAAATGACTGAAATGGTGAATGCTGAAATGGGTCAGTATGCACATGGAAACCAACCTATCCAGCATATGGTCTATCTGTATAACTACGCTTCTCAGCCTTGGAAAGCCCAGTTTCATGTTCGCAACATTATGAATAAACTCTATAATTCAACAGAAAACGGCTACCCGGGAGATGAGGATCAGGGCCAGACTTCATCTTGGTACGTATTAAGTGCCCTTGGTTTTTATAGTGTATGCCCTGGTACAAGCGAGTATGTAATTGGAAGCCCTGTTTTTGAGAAAGCTACCATTACACTTGAAAACGGCAAGAAATTTGTAATCAAGGCAACTAACAACAGTCCTAAAAACTGTTATATAGGAGCAACACGGTTAAACGGTAAAAACTATACAGCAAAATTTCTTGAGCATACAGATATTCTAAAAGGTGGAATGATTGAATTTGATATGCAGAGTCAACCCAACCTCACAGTAGAACAGTCTTTATCGGATAGGCCTTTCTCATTATCTAAATAATATTGAGAGCAATGTATGATTCTTTGACACGATTAGATGAAGCAAGGTGTTTCTAATTATGTTTCTTTGTTGCAGGAATTAACTTTTATAAATACTACAAAGCAAATGAAAAAAGCTAAAATACTAAGCTTATTCATCCTGGCTATATTCAGTTTTGATGTTAACGCTCAGTATCATTACCGAGTTGAGTTTGTACCTTCAACCAGCAATCTCTCCTCCAATAGGTTCTACTACGGAAATCTTAGTCCGCTTCGAAAGGAGCATTTTATTAAGTTGCCAGTTAACTCATATAAGCCTGCGGGCTGGATAAAAAAGTTTTTAGAGTTACAGCGGGACGGCCTTACCGGAAAGCTTGGAGAGATTAGCATTTGGCTTTCTAAACAAAACAACGCTTGGCTTAACAAGGAAGGAAAAGGAGAGCACGGGTGGGAGGAACTTCCTTACTGGCTCAAGGGGTATGGAAATATCGGATATATGTTAGGAGATGCCGCTATGATATCCGAAACAAAGTTTTGGGTTAATGCAGTTCTTTCTAACCAACGTGCTAATGGCGATTTTGGACCTAACGTAACTAAAGGCGAGGGAAAGCGGGACTTATGGACGAATATGCCTATGCTTTGGTGCTTGCAATCCTATTATGAATATACTGAGGATCCCCGGGTTATTACTTTCATGAGCAGATATTTCAAATGGCAAAATACTATTCCGGACGACTTGTTTTTGGAAGACTACTGGGAAAACAGCCGGGGTGGGGATAACTTGTACAGTATTTTTTGGCTTTACAATATCACCAAGGAAAGCTGGCTCTTAGATCTTGCAAAAAAAACGGATAGAAATACTGCAAACTGGAGACAGTCCGGTATGCTACCTAACTGGCATAACGTTAATATTGCTCAAGGATTTAGAGAGCCGGCACAGTATTTTATGTTAAGTAACGATCCCAAAGACTTGAAGGCCACCTACAATAACTTTCATTTTATTAGATCCCTGTATGGGCAAGTTCCGGGAGGGATGTTCGGTGCAGATGAAAATGCCCGCAAAGGTTATCATGACCCAAGGCAGGCTACTGAAACCTGTGGTTTTGTGGAGCAAATGACTTCAAATCAGCTGTTGCTGCGTTATACAGGCGATGTTCTATGGGCAGAAAACTGTGAAGATATTGCCTTTAATAGTTTTCCTGCAGCTTTTATGCCCGATTATAAATCTCTGCGCTACCTTACAGCCCCTAATATGGTGGTAAGCGATAGTAAAAACCATCATCCTGGCATAGATAATTCAGGTCCTTTTTTAATGATGAACCCCTTTAGTAGCCGTTGTTGTCAGCATAATCATACCGCCGGCTGGGTATACTTTGCAGAAAATAGTTGGATGGCCACCCCCGACAATGGTCTTGCAGCACAATTTTATACTGAAGGTGAGGTTACAGCAAAAGTGGGGAATGGAAAGGAGGTCAAAATTAAATCATTAACGCACTATCCCTTTAGCGATGAAATTAGTTTTATAATTAACAGTGACGACGTTGTCGAATTTCCTCTTTATCTGCGTATTCCTTCCTGGTGCAACAAGCCCCAACTGCGTATAAACGGAAAACAGATTAAAATAAATTCTGTAAAGAATAATTATATGCGAATTTCTGGCTCTTGGAAAAAGGGTGATAAGATTTCTTTAAAACTACCTATGAAACTCACCTTAAGAAAGTGGGAAAGAAATAAAAATAGCTTAAGTATTAATTATGGACCGTTAACTTATTCGCTTAAAATAGACGAACAATATATATCAAAAAACAGCAAGGAAACAGCCATTGGAGATTCACAGTGGCAGAAAGATGCTGATGCAGGAAAATGGCCATCTTATGAAATTCATCCGGCTACAAAATGGAATTATGGAATTATTGCAGATCTAAAGAAGCCTGAAAGATCTTTTAAGATTGTAAAAAGAAAATGGCCTTTGGATAATAATCCTTTTACCAATGAATCAACCCCTGTTCTATTACTGGCAAAGGGTAAAGAAATTAAATCTTGGAAAATTGATCAATATGGGCTTGTTCATACTCTTCCCGGTCATGGCGTTACCGCCGATAAAGTAAAAGCAAATCTTGTACTTGTACCAATGGGGGGAGCCCGGTTAAGAATCTCAGCGTTCCCTCATCTTAAATAGCTAACTAAAAAAATAATTAAATGTATTTCTTGAGACCTAACTTACTAAGACTTTCCTTTTTTGTAATTACTCTTTTAAGCACCTTGCCTGTTATAGCTCAGGTAAGCAAAGCGCCTGCTTATCCGCTTATAACTCACGATCCATACTTTAGTATATGGTCTTTTACGGATAATCTTGATGCTTCAACAACGAAACATTGGACTGGTACTGACCATTCGATAACAGGAAGAATCAGCGTTGACGGTAATGTGTACAGTTTTTTAGGAAAGCAGGAACGTTCTTTTCACACGCTGCTTCCTGCTTCTGATGAGAGTAAATATCAAAGTAGCTTTACAGAAATCGAACCGTCCGCGAATTGGAATGATCTTCACTTTGCGGGTAGTCAATGGAAAAAAGGCTTGGGTTCTTTTGGAGATTTGCAGGCTGCCGGAAATCAGTGGAAAAGTAAGGACTTATGGGTCAGGAGGCAATTTATAGTGGGAGATCTGGATAAAGGGAAGGTGTATTTAAAGATCCACCATGACGATAATGTAGATGTTTTTTTAAATGGACAAAAAATATATACCCATGAAGGCTGGAATGACAGGCTTGAGTATAAAGACGTAGATGCTTTAGCAAGAAAGGCGTTAAGGAAAGGGAGTAATACTTTAGCTGTTCATGTCAAAAATACTGCAGGCGGTCAATGGCTGGACATCGGGCTTGCTCAGGAAAAAATTTCAAAGACTACTAAGTTTGTGAAGCGTGCCTTCCAAAAGAGCGTTAAAATAACTGCGACACAAACAATTTATGATTTTTCCTGTGGTAAGGCTGATTTAACACTTACGTTCACAAGTCCCCTCCTGATGGATAACCTGAGCCTTCTATCCAGGCCGGTTTCCTATGTTTCATACAAAGTACGTTCTAACGACGGAAAATTACATGACATAAAAGTGCATTTGGGCGTATCGACAGACATTGCTGTCAATACACCTGATCAACAGGTCATCGCCATGAAGAATACACATAAATCCCTATCATTACTTAAAGCAGGAACAAAAAGCCAGCCGGTATTAGAAAAAAGAGGAGACAATGTTAAAATTGACTGGGGACATTTATATATAGCCGTTCCCACACAGTATAAGGCCTCCCAGTATGTAAGTGCACAAGAAGGCAGTCCTCTACACGTTATATCATCTGATCAAAAGGGGGTGTTGCCAAAAGAAGGCAAGCATATGACACTTAATACGGTGATAAACTTTGGGAAAGTAGGGCAAGCACCTGTTAATAAATTCATCATGTTAGCCTACGATGATAATTATTCAATTCAGTATTTCGAAAACAATCTAAGGCCCTGGTGGAATAAGGATGGAAAGCAATCAATAGAGAACGAGCTGATTCTTGCGGCTGATGGTTATAAAAGTATACTATCAAAATGTTCCGATTTCGACAAGCGCATGTATCAGGAGGCTCTGGGAGCAGGAGGGGATAAATATGCCGATCTATGCGTAGTTGCCTACCGCCAGGCTATATCTGCACACAAGCTCGTAGAAAGTCCTAAAGGAGAGCTCTTATTCCTATCGAAAGAGAACTTTAGTAACGGCTCTATTAATACAGTAGATATAACCTATCCATCTGCTCCTTTGTTCCTGGTTTATAACACTGAACTTCTCAAAGGGATGATGAATGGAATTTTTGAATATAGCGAAAGTGGCAGGTGGACAAAACCGTTTGCCGCACATGATCTGGGCACTTACCCTCTGGCCAATGGGCAAACTTATGGGGAAGACATGCCGGTAGAAGAGTCTGGAAATATGATCATTTTAACTGCGGCGATAGCTAAAGCCGAAGGCAACGTAAGTTATGCCAAAAAACATTGGAAAACACTTTCTGTATGGGCAAATTTTCTGTCAAATGAAGGATTCGACCCCGCAAATCAGCTTTGCACAGACGATTTTGCAGGACACCTGGCGAGGAATGCGAACCTGTCTGTAAAAGCTATCGTTGCTCTCGGTTGTTATGCATCGCTTGCTGAACAATTGGGAGAGAAGCAAGTTGCTGATAGGTATAATCTACTTACTAAGGATATGGTAAAAAAATGGCAACAGCTTGCTGATGACGGCGATCACTATACGCTTGCTTTTGAAAAGAAAGGAACATGGAGTCAAAAATATAATCTCGTATGGGATAAATTACTTGGCTTAAATCTGTTTCCAAAAGAAGTGTACGCAAAAGAAGTGAAGTATTACCTCACTAAACAGAATAAGTATGGCCTTCCTCTTGACAGCCGGAAAACATACACCAAATCTGACTGGATCGTATGGACATCTGTCTTGGCTGACAATGAAAAGGATTTTCATTCCTTTATTAATCCTGTGCATAAGTATATGAATTCGACTCCTTCGCGCGTTCCTATAAGTGACTGGCATGAAACGATGGACGGTAAGATGGTTGGATTTCAGGCTAGAAGTGTAGTTGGAGCTTACTTTATCAAACTACTTTCAGAAAAGTGATCATTTTAGATTCCTGTTGTGTTTGGCTGCAACAGGAATCTGAATAAGCGCGCTTATACTCCTTTTCAGCTGAAGTTTATGCTTTCGTCAATCCCCTGCGAATAAGACCTGGGAGTAAAGGCGAACTGCTCGTTAAACTTTGTGCTGTCAAAAAAGTAAGGCCGATCATATTGATAAGCCATTTCAACCAGTTCGCCGGCCTTAGGTTCCACTAGTCCTGCCAGTTTTAGCATCCAGTTCTTCAACAGTGAATACCCCGGCTTAGTATTCAGTTTTTCAGCAATCAGTGTAATATAATCGATGCCTTTCAGCTTTTCGGGTGATGTAGGAAGGTGCCAGCTTTGGCCGCAGGCCTCGGGGCTATTGCCCAGCAGTGCAAGCGCTTTAGCCACATCAGGTACATACGTAAAAGAATGAACATGATGCACGCTGCCCTGCCACATAGCCTTCCTGCCGGCCATCAGCCTGTCAATAGCCAGAATATTAAGCACCCCGTTTTTCGAGCCGGGGCCATAAAAATCGGCGCTTCTGCCAATGGCTATTTCCTGATGGTCCATTGCCCGACAAAGCATTTCTGCAAGCACTGCCCTGGTTTTGCCCTTTTCGGAGCAAGGATTTACAGGAGTATCTTCCGTCATATGACCCAGAGAAGCCTTATCATATCCATATATATTGTCCAGAAATACAAGTTTACTTTTATGCTCACGGCAGGCGCCAAGCACATTTTGAATCACCACAGGCCACTGTTGCTGCCAAATGCGGTAATTATAAGGCAGGCCGGCAACCAGGTACACTACATCCGAGCCCTCTACGGCACGCTTCACCGTGCCGCTGTCCAGCAAGTTGCCTGCCAGCAGCAAATTGCCTTCGACCACAGGTTTCGGATTACGCGAAAACAACCTTACCTGATCCGTATATTGCCTGAGTTCTCTGGCCAGGTGTACAGCCACTGTACCTCCCGCTCCTAATATAGTTTGCATAGCACAAAGCTAGCCATGCGCCTCTGCTTCGAAAATAACCTGAGTTAAGATTTATAGATTCTTCTTTTAATGCGGCTAAGGCTTTCGGGCTTTACACCCAGGTATTGCGCTATAAGCTTCTGAGGTATTTCATGCACCACCTGAGGCTGGGTGGCTATAAGCTCGGTAAAGCGCTCTTCCGGACTCTGGCTCAGCAGCGACTTCGTGCGGCGTATGCCCTCTACAGCCACACGCTCTACCACAAGCCTGAAAAAGGTATGTACCGCAGGCGATAAGCTAATAAGTTCCATAAGCCGGTCGCAGGAAATGCAGAGCGCACTTACCGGAGTAAGTGCAACTATATTCGACAGCGAAGGACGTTTTGCGTTAAAACTCTCCAGGTCTGTAATAAAGTCCTTCGCAAAGCTGAAATTGCAGGAGGTTTGCCCGCCCGAGGTATCCTCATAAAACTGATGCGTAATGCCCGAGGCAATAAAAAACACCCCGTCGGCCACGTTGCCCTGTTCAAGAAGATACATGCCGCGCAGAAAGTTGCCCGGCACAAAATAATGCCGAAGCAACAGCTCATCCTGTTGCGTAAGCGCCACCTCTTTTGAAACAAGCTCAAGCAATGCAGTGTAAGTATCCATGAAACCGGCGTCAAATTGCTGATTCTCAAATATAGAAGGAAGAAAACATTTTTCCTATAAGCCCTGACAGCGCCGCAGCCGCCGTGCTTACAGGGCTGTGTAAGCACAGGTTTAAAAACAAAACAGCCGGGTACGCTCTTTTAATTAAACAGACTTTAAAACGAGAACCAACGTGAAGATAGCTACCTATAATGTAAACGGAGTGAACGGGCGCCTGCCGGTGCTGCTGCGCTGGCTTGACGAAAGTGCTCCCGACATTGTGTGCCTGCAGGAGTTAAAGGCGCCGCAGGAAAAGTTTCCGGAAGAGGCTCTGAGCAATGCCGGCTACAGCGCCCTGTGGCATGGCCAGAAAAGCTGGAACGGAGTAGCCATTCTAGCCCGCAACGGCACTGTTGAAGAGCTAAGACGAGGCTTGCCGGGCGATGAAGAAGACCTCCACAGTCGCTACCTGGAAGCCCGTGTAAATGGAATACACCTGGCCTGCCTGTACCTGCCCAACGGAAATCCGGCGCCGGGCCCTAAGTTTGATTATAAATTAAACTGGTTTAAGCGGCTGATAAGTCATGCCGACCGGCTATATACATCGGGTGATCCCGTGGTACTGGCTGGCGATTTCAATGTCATGCCCGAAGAGATAGATGTATATAAGCCCGAGCGGTGGACAGACGACGCCTTGTTTCGCCCCGAAACACGCGCCGCTTTCAGAGAGTTGCTTGGCCAGGGCTGGACAGACGCCATCCGAACGATCTATCCCGATCAAACCATATATACCTTTTGGGATTACTTTCGCAACGCCTACCAGCGCAATGCCGGCTTGCGCATTGACCACTTCCTGCTAAGCGCAGCATTGCAAAGCCGCCTTATAAACGCAGGAGTAGACCGCCATGTACGCGGCTGGGAGAAAACCAGCGATCATGCCCCCGTATGGATAGAGTTGAGCTTATGAGGGCTTATAGCAATGCTTAGCTTAACAAACCAAAAAGCACAGATACTGAGGTACGCCGTTTAGCGCAGAATTGCGATATTTGTACAGTCGATCAAAGACCTGTACAACCATGTTAAGAAAAAGCTATCTCAGCAAGCTGATGTTCTTGCTGCCGGCCCTCGCCGGATTATATTTCCAGTCAAATGCCCAAACCGCCAAAACCCCGGCAACCTTGCAGCGCCCCAAGCTCGTTGTAGGGCTGGTGATCGATCAGATGCGCTGGGATTACCTCTACCGGTATTACGACCGGTATCAAAGCGGAGGTTTCAAACGCCTGCTCAACGAAGGCTTTTCATGCAATCAGGTATACATAACCCATCTGCCCGCCGAAACCGCCGTAGGGCACTCCACGCTATACACCGGCTCGGTTCCGGCTATACACGGCATAACCGGCAATAACTGGAAAGACGAAGTAACCGGCAAAAACTGGTACTGCACCGACGACAGCCTCGAACAAACCGTAGGAAGCAACTCCCGGGCCGGCAGGATGTCGCCCCGCAATCTTCTGGCATCGACCATAACCGACGAGCTTGCCCTGGCCACCAACTTCCGCTCGCGCATCGTAGGAGTATCTCTCAAAGACAGGGCATCCATTCTGCCGGCAGGCCATAAGCCTACCGCGGTCTTCTGGCTGGATAACGAGAGCGAAAACTTTATAAGCAGCACTTATTACATGAAAGCGCTTCCGCAGTGGCTGCAAAACTTTAACAGGCAGCAGCACGGAAGAAAGATGATAAGCAAAGGCTGGAACACACTCTATCCCCTCAATACCTATCTGCAAAGCTCGCCCGACAACGTTGCCTGGGAAGAAACCTTTGCAGGCGAAAGCAAACCGACTTTTCCGCACGATATTAACACCTATTATCAGTCTAATCCCGATATTATACGTAAGACTCCCTATGGAAACACCCTTACCCTGGAGCTCTCCAAAGCGGCCATAGAAGGCTATAACCTGGGTGCAGGCGCCGCTACCGACTTTCTGGCCATCAACTGCGCATCTACCGACTATGTAGGTCATATGTACGGCCCAAACTCAGTCGAAGTGGAAGACACCTATCTAAGGCTGGATAAAGACCTGGCCGACTTTTTTACCTATCTCGACAAAAAAATAGGAAGAGGCAATTATTCGCTCTTCCTCACTGCCGATCATGGCGGTGCGCATAACATCTCCTTCCTTCAGTCGCACCATCTGGCGGGCGATTTCCTCAAAACAAAAAACATCCTTACAAACCTCAATGCGCATCTCGAACGCTCGTTTAAGCTCCATACAATGGTAACAGGCTCTAGCAGTACCTTTCTATCCTTTAATGTGGCGGCTATTAAAAAAGCAGGGCTTAATTACAATGAGGTGAAAGAAGAGGCCATGGACTTCTTAAGGAAGCAGCCGGGCATACAGTTTACAGCCGATATGCAAAACCTGCACAAAACCTCCATCCCTAAAGATATCATGGAGAAACTGGTAAACGCCTATAACTCAAAGCGCTGCGGCGATGTAGCCATTGTGCCCGAGCCCGGCTGGTTCAACGGTCGCGAAAAAGGTACAGGCCACTCCCTGTGGAATCCTTTTGACACCCACATACCTATGGTATTTATGGGCTGGGGCATAAAAAAAGGTCATTCAGAAAAAGCTCATTCCATGAACGATCTGGCTCCCACGCTGGCTGCATTATTAAAGATACAGGTGCCCAATGGCAGCGTAGGCAGGGTAATGGAAGAAGTACTGGTTCACTAAATGGCGCGCCGGCTGGCCTTGTATATAAGAAAGCCCAGCCTATGAGCAGCAGCTGAAGGGGCAGGCGCAGGGCGGCTATCCAAAGCAGGGCATCCTGGCGGCTCCTGTAGTCGGCATACATTTGTACATTGGCCGGAAATACAGCCACAAGCAATACAATGATACCCCAGGCAGCCAGCTGCCTGGTTTTAGGAAATAAAAGAAGCAAAGCAAGTATGATTTCAATGAGTCCGCTCAAGGCTACCAGCTCCTTATGCCAGGCCAGCCAGCGGGGCATGATCTGCACATAAGGACCGGGGTTAATAAAGTGATTTATGCCCGCTGCGCCATATAGCAGGGCCATGAGATATAAAGCAAGGTGCTTAAGTCTTTTCATAAAGCGGAAAGCGGGATGTACTCAGTTTAATGCCAGTCCCTTCATATTGTTTCACTACCGGAGTGAATTTGTTTCAAACGTATCAACCTTAAATATATAGAAACCTGTGCGGACCTGCATACTTTGACGGAGTGCCGGCCGTTTAATTAAGAAGATGAAAAAGCTTACCGTATTGTACGACGACTGGTGCCCTTTGTGCAGCCGGTTTGCACGTGCCGTAAAGCGTGCCGACTGGCTTAAGCTTGTTCGGCTACTGCCTTTGCGTGCCACAGCGCCCACCAGCCATCTCCGGGGCCTCGATAAGGAACTCGCTAGCCGTCAGCTTGCCACATTCAATGGCCGCTGGCATTATGGCTTTGCATCTATGCTGCTCATTGCGAAACGCCTGCCCCTGTTATGGCCCCTGTTGCCATTGGCTTTGATGCTTAAATACCTGGGCCTCGGGCAGTTCCTTTACGTTAAGTTTGCTGCCGGCCGCAGCATGCTGTCCATCCACTGCCAAGGCGCCTGCAACTCCTAACAGACTGCTGTTTTCTATCCATCTTGCTTACCGGGGCGCGCTGTCTGCCGGTGGCTATGCCAGGCAGCAGCGGCTTTCATTCTTAGTGCCGTCAAAGGTTGAGTCGAAGGTACCTCATCAGCTCGTTATAATACCTTGCATCGCGGGTAACACCCTGGTCGTCAACAAAATTGACCACATTGCCAACGCTTCCCATCCGAATCTTTTCTGTCAAATTAGCCTGAAAGTCGATACGTACCCCCTTTTCCACGGTTCGTATCAGCAGGTTGTACTCTATAATGCTACCGTCTTTTTTAGATAGCCAGCGATTATCCGGAACAAGAGCTTTACACTGTATAAATCCAGCCTCTTTATTGACCGATTGAACAAAATAATCGCTGTTGAGAAGCAGCCGGAGCGTGTTTTCAAATACCGTACGCTGATCTGACGAGAAAATATCAATAGAAAACTTGTTTTCCGTTTGCCCATATACGGTTCCGCTTGTCATGAGGAGCAGGAACAGGTAGAAGCGAAGGTGTTTCATATGTTTGCAGGATAAGTACCTTTAAAGATAGTCGTTTTCTGGTAGCATAGCTTTGGAGATGTGAAGCTTTATAATGACACGAGTTAAAACAAGGTAAATAGGGCTAATGTATAATATACCATGGAACGAGGACAAATTGATTTTTTATATCGACTTATAATATCAACGATGCTATTCGTAATGTTTTTTTCGTAACTCGTCAAAGCTATATGCAAAATCTTCGCCCATCATTCGCTGATAATTAGTTAAAAACAGTCGGTAAGTGCCTTTAGCCTTTTCCTCTTGTTTAATAGCCATCATAGCCTTAATTGAAAAAACAAGGGCTTCCTCGTTAATCGAATCTAGTTTGAAGAGTAGGTCTGCTATTTGTATTGTTTTAAGGTGTTGTTTCTTTTTATGGTAATTTTTAAGTTCCCTTAATAGAATTGGCGATAGTTTTGATTCCATATTATTTTTAATTGAATCGAACAGGACATGCTCTTCGCCAAATAAAAACTGACCTCTGCTAATAATATCCAGAAACCTTTGGTTATCGATTGTTAGGCCTTCTTCAATCAGTTTCACACACTCGTTGTAATCACAATAGTAAGTGTCGGAAAAAACTAAGCAAAAGTTTCCCTTATCGAAAATCACTTTAACTCCATCTAGTTCACTAAGAACTTTTCTTAAATTATTCAGTGTTACCCCTCTTAAGGTTTTTACCTTTTCCTGAGATTTATCGGGCCACAGCGTATGGCTAAGTGACTTCGAGCTGATTCCACCGGTTTCCATATGTGAAAGCAATAAGCAGAATGTTTGCTTTAATCGTGAACTAAACAAATGGGTAATATTTCTTCCATTCCGGTCTAGAACGGTAAAATCACCGAAAAGGAAAATACTGTTTTTCTTCACACCTGAATGTGTAGAGTTTTTAAGTGTAGAAAGTGTTGTAGCATCAGGCTCCGTTGATAACCTTATTGTCCGTCGTAAGTAAACCCAAACTCCAAGTCCGATTGTCACTATAACAACACCAATAAAAGCATAAATCACCTTATATGGATCTTTTCTTGGCATATATGAAAGCTCCGCTGTTGAGATTGGTGGAAAGTTGAGAACATACACGGAAAGTTTAGATGAGATATCATCTGTTGATTCTTGGACAAGAGTAAGAAGCTGGTTAAGCTTTCTATCATAGAAAAGTTTAGCCCTGGTCGAGATCCGGTCTGAATAAATCGGAATTGAATCCCCTAAGATTTCATGATTACCGTTTTTTAAGTTGAAGCGATAGAGTCTTATATTGGAATTTGTAAGATGTTCAGGATAACCCATTATATACATAAAGTTTGAATCCGGAACTACAACACCCCGGGCGGGTACAATATTTGGCCCTTTCCATTCTACTTCCCATAGTTTTTCTATCTGGCTCTTGTTAAGATTAAGTACATGAAGATCGTAAAAGTATTTTCTCCCTACAATATGCTTCCCGGCCTCGTTTCCCATACCTCCAAATAGAAAAGCTTGGGTATTGTCCGGTGATAATCCCGCCGAACTGAAATACCGCGGAATTAGCGCTTTACCTTGATAGCTACTCTCTAATCTCCATTTTGAGTTTTTAAAACTGTAAGACCGAAAATCATTGCTGTAGGCCATGTTTCCATAGCCGCCAAAGATGGTAAAGTTATTTCTTTGAGGGTCGAAGAAATAACTGTGATGATTAAGTTCCAAATTTACCTGCTGATAGCTCTCAGTTCTCCATGTAAAACTGTTAAGATCCAGACTCGCAAATGTTGGACCATTATAAGGCGTTCTGTAATATGTCTCATATACATAAAGCCTGCTGTTTAAGTCGTTTATGAAACTATTCCCTAGAATAAGCTTTACAGGACATGGTCCAATGAACCGGGTTGATTTCGATTCTCCTGAGCGTAAATTAAAGATAGTAATTGAGTCGCGGTTAAAGTAATATACTTCGTTTCGACGCTCACTATAGTCCGCACCCGCTTCTGTACTTGAAAGATAGGTACGAAGATGTTTCCAGTGATAAGAATCGTTGATCAGCCATTTAGGATTAGTCACCCGTCCATATATTTTACCGTTTTCATCATGTACCAGTTTTCCTGCATGCTCCCTTAAGGGGAAAGCAATGGAATGTTTGTCGTTCCCGATCCTCAAATTCCTAATGGCCATCGGAGGTACATCGATAAGGTAATCGCTTTTACCAAAAAATATCAGGGGTGTATATCGATCGGGGAGCGTGACTCTATCAGTTATGACTTGCATGTTATTAACAGTAAGTACTATGCGGTCATTACACAAATCGAACTTGATGCTCAGCGGAAGCCAGTGCTTCTCATGCAACATTTCCTGCCCGATTTTTGCTGTAACAAGGCTCCTTTTTCCCTCTTCATTAAATCTGAACACTGCGTTTCCATTCTCCTCATCATAGTGGAGGTTGAAAATCTTACTTTGTTCTTTACTTTTTATACGAAGGATATAACCAACAGGACTCCTGCTTGGCTGCTCTAAATCAAATGAAATGTTGAAATCATTATCGAAGCTTTCAGTATTAAAATAAAAGAGTTCGAGGGAACTTCTTTCCTCAATCGGCTGATGTCCACCGGTAAATTGTAGACCTTGAGCCGATAATGTAACTTGAATGAAACAAAGCATCCAGATTAAGCTGACTCGTGTCCCGAAATTTGCCAAATTGATTCGCACCATGCCGTGCTAACTTTATGTAGGTTCAATAAATATTATTCCATTTAAAGTTAGTTAAAATAAAATTAGGCAAAAAACTCGGTTATTTTTTGAGATTTTCCGAGTTTAGCCGTCTTTAAGATGGCGAGTCAGGTGGCGACTGTAAGGGTTAATCATTTTCTTTTGGGTTAAAAGACGTTTTTAACCCAAAAGCGAACCCAAATCAACTACAATTGAAGAATATAGTCTGATACCAAAAGCAATCAAATTGCTGGATAAATGAACCTCAAATGATTAACCGAATATTAATATCGAATGTTATTATTTTGTCTACCTTAATGACTGTTTTTTTAAATGTAAGCTGCACTACGAAAACAGAATCTGAATCAGGGAAAGAATATGTGACGTTAGATAAGTATGCCTTGGCTAAGCGAAATTTAGAACGTTCTATGATATTGCTTGACTCGTCAGTTTCAAACTATTTCGTAGGTCAGGAAATGGCTATGAGGCGATTTTATAACCCATTTACGAAAAAGCTGTCCGGAGAGCTCGGAAGTGTCTGGATGTATAGCAGTGCAATTGAGGCAGTCAATGCTATCCTCCATAGTTTACAGGTGGCAAGGGAGCATGGACATTCCGATTTGTATGATAAAAATTTCTCACGTTATACAGCTTTGCTCTCAAAACTATACGATAATGCGGATTATTATTTGGGAACGTATGAGCTTACTTCTTATACTCAAACCAAAACCTGGACGGTATACGCTGTAGATCGAGTCAATGTAAAAGGAAAAGCTAATGTGAGCGGAATTTTAAATGTTTATGATGATCAAATATGGCTTATTCGTGAGTTGTTGGAATCATACCGGATCACCGGACAGCGAAACTACCTCACCAAAGCAGAATATCTGACTGATTATGTATTGGACGGTTGGGATACAACTTTGGATGATCAGGGAAACGAACATGGTGGGATTACCTGGGGACCGGGTTATGTAACGAAGCATTCCTGCAGCAACGGTCCGTTAATCAGTCCCTTAGTTTGGTTACACAAGATATATAAGTCAAGTAACGAACAGATAGAACACCGTTTTATCGATCCGAAAGATAAGCAGACCAGAAAGTCTATTATGCGTGCTAAGGGAGTTCATTACCTGGACTACGCAAAAAAACTATACAACTGGCAAAAAAGTAATTTGCTGAATGCTCAGGGCGTGTACACGGATATGATGGGGGGATGCGGGTCTTGTCAAATTGCTTATGAAACGTTTGACGGTGTACGGTACCGCAATAATACGCCCCTAACGGAGGCTGTTGGTGAAGCATATACTTATAACAGTGGTACAATGCTATCCGGCGCGGTTGATCTGTACCGCGCAACTGGAGATCATCAATATTTACGGGATGGAAAAGAATTGTCAGAAAAAAGCTTTAGTGTCTTTGCCAAATTAGACTCAACCCTGCCAGAGCACTACAGATACAATATTGGTGGGTTTCGAAACTGGTTCAATGGCGTGCTGCTTAGAGGTTATTTAAATATTCAACGGGAGCATCCTGCCGTAAATGCTTATATAGAGAGTTTTCAAAAAAACCTTGACTACGGCTTCAGCCAATTCAATCATCAAGGATTTCTACCAACTGACTTACTTAGGGGTTGGAGAGAGGATAAAACTGGAAAAGGGTTGGAGGGAATGTTCCAATTCTCCTTTGCTGCAGAATATGCAGGTCTGGCAAGATTCAACTACGAAAACAATAAACACAATCAACAATAAAACCTTAACCGTTAAAATATGAAATTAAATTTATGTAAAAGAAAGCTGAATCGGAGGTTTTGTAGCATACTGTTTATGATTCTAATACCTACCTTTCTAGTTGCTCAGCAAAAAGTGACAGGTGTGGTAACTGATAACAAAAGTGTGCCACTACCAGGAGTTTCCGTTTCAGTAAAGGGAGCGTCCAAAACGGGTACAAGTACCGATGGTGATGGCCGCTATACCTTGTCAGTTCCAGCTAATGTTGTTTTGACCTTTAGCTTTATTGGCTTTAACACAAAAGAAGAGCCAGTAAATCGAAGGAGCCAGATTAATGTCGTGTTGCTAGAAAATGAAGCACTTCTTGAAGAAGTCGTTGTCGTAGGCTACGGTACGAGAAAAAAAGTTACCCTTACAGGGGCAGTTTCCGATATAAAAGGAACGGAGATGCTTGTAACGAAGAATGAAAACCCTCAAAACATGTTAGCTGGTCGTATCCCTGGGGTAAGAGTTTGGCAAAAAAGTGCGGAGCCTGGATCGTATAGGTCAAACTTTGATATTCGCGGAATGGGTGCACCGCTTGTAATCATCGACGGAGTACCGCGCTCTATTGACGACTTTCAGCGCTTAAATGCAAACGACATTGAGAACGTTTCAGTTCTGAAGGATGGATCGGCCTCGATCTATGGGGTAAGGTCTGCAAACGGAGTTATGTTGGTGACGACAAGAAAAGGAAAAGAGGGGAAAGTAGCTATCGGTTATAACGGATCATTCACCTTTCAAAGACCATCAGGCATGCCTTTTCTTGCCAGCGCAACTGATGCGATGACTCTGTATAACGAAAAGTCTATGAATAACATCAACGGTGGAAGTATCATTTATACCGAAGATGATTTTGAAGCTTTTCGCAATGGTACCCGGAGATCGAGTGATTGGACGTCTCTGGTTTTTTCAGATGTGTCTCCACAAACTGCCCATGATATTAGTTTCTCGGGAGGTAGCGAAAAAATAACCTACTACGTAGGCGGTGGTTATTCTTCACAGGAAGGGTTCTTCAAATCAGGTGACTTAAATTACAACAAGGTCAACTTGCGTTCGAATATAGGCGCTGAACTTGCAAAAGGACTGAAATTAGAATTAAACCTGAGTGGTATGACTGACCGCCAGAACAATCCTTACTATAGTGCAGTAGACATTATTCGAAACTATTGGAAACAAGGAGTATTATTTCCTGCTTTTGCTGATCCCGAGAACACTTTGCTTAACTACGACGGGCTGGATTTGGAGCAGAACACCGTGGCTATGATGACCTCGGACGTTTCCGGATATAGAACATATAAAAAGAAGACGCTTCAGTCATCAGCTGTATTAAATTATGATTTTGGAGCAGTGAGCAAGTCATTAAAAGGTCTTTCAGCGAAAGCTTTATTTTCTTATGATTACCGTACAGACAACAATAGCCTTTTTAGAAAAGAGTACTTTCAATACGCTTTAAATCCGGTTTCCGGAAATTATCAGCAGAAATTGTTTGACCTGAGCAGTCCAAACCGCTTGAGAAGAGAGTTTTATGATAAACAGCAGTTGTTGGGTCAATTTGTCATGAATTATAATCGAACTTTTGGAGATCATAATGTGGGTGGATTGATTGGAGTGGAAACCCAGAAAAATGATGGCGATAATTTCTATGGCATGAAAAATCTTGCCTTTAGCTCAGATATTCTTCTCTCAGGAGTAGAAGACGGCCAAATGCTAGGAATGAACGGAGGTATGAGTGACTATTACAACGAGGCCAAAGCAGCAGTTATGGGTCGTGCGAACTACGACTATAAGGGGCGCTATATCGTTGATTTTCAGTTTCGTTATGATGGGTCTTCCCGTTTTGCAAAAGGAAACAAATGGGGGTTCTTCCCATCCGCATCAGCAGCCTGGCGTATTTCCGAGGAGCCATTTTTTAATTCTTTAGACGCACTATCATTCATTAATCAATTGAAAATCCGTGGTAGCTACGGCGTTTTGGGGGATGACTTATCAAGTAATTGGGACTTCGGTTGGATCCCCGGATATATTTATCCTGCTACTAGTGGAAACGCGGAGAATGGTTATTATAACCAGTATGCACCAGGTTATATTTTTGGAAATAGGTTCGTCACTGGTGTAACTCGCAAGGCCATTTCGAATGAGCTTATTACTTGGTATAAAGCGAAGACATTAAATGTCGGTGTAGATTTCGATGGTTGGAATAACTTGTTTGGCTTTACTTTAGATTATTTTGACCGTCGACGTACTGGCCTGTTTCAACGCCGTACAGGATTATTTCCTACCGTTATCGGAGCAACTCCACCAATGGAAAATGCAAATAGCGATCGCCATTTCGGTTTGGAATTAGAGTTGCGTCACCACAATAAAATTAATAAGGATCTTTCATACAACGTAAAAGGTATAGCAAGCATAACCAGAAACAAATACCTGACAGCAGTTCAGAACGGACCTTATAATAACTCATACGACAGGTGGCGGAATGATAATTTGAATAACAGATATCAAGGTTTCCAGTTTGGTTATGAATCTGCTGGAAGATATACTAGTTGGGAAGACATACGTACTTATCCAATCTACAAAGAGCGGGATGTGTTACCAGGTGATTACAAATACAAGGATTGGAACGGTGATGGAGAAATCAACGGTCAGGATGTACATCCTTTTGCATTCGACCAGACACCATGGTTAAACTTCTCTATGAACCTGGAGACCAGCTATAAGAAGTTTGACTTAGCCGTATTATTCCAGGGATCTGCCTTAGGTTCTATGGAATACAGAGAACCTCTATATTCAATCTGGGGAAGTAATGGAGGAGGAACTCTGACTCAATATCTGGACCGCTGGCATCCGATTAATCCATCCGCTGACCCTTATGATCCATCCATCGAATGGAACCAGGGCTATTATGCCTTTACTGGGCGGTATCCTTACCAAAACTCAGAGTTCAATCGAGTAAGTACAGCTTATTTAAGACTAAAAAGCGTGGAACTTGGTTATACTTTACCGGCCATGAAATCATTTTCTTCTATGCGGATTAGAGCTTTTGCAAACGCCTATAATATGTTTACAATCACCAAAGTGAAATTCGTTGATCCAGAACACCCCGATGACGATCTTGGAAGGATGTATCCTTTGAACAAGACCTTTACGTTGGGGTTGTCTCTCACTTATTAAGTTGAGCGATCAGTTGAATATAAAAGCAAAAAATGAATTAAGATGAGAAAAACATTAATAATATTATCAATGGCAAGTATGTTAAGCATCTGCTCCTGTGTAGATCTTGACGTCATACCGAAAAATATCGTAACCGACCAAGCCCTGTTAACAACGCCTGCAGGTATGGACATCTATATGTCGAGGATGTACAGCCAGATGCCTTTCGAAGATTTCAAGTATATGGCTCAGTGGGGAGTTGAATATAATGGGTGGCTAGCCTCACTTGGAATTGAAGGAACAGGAGAAGCAGTAAACAGGGACGGGATTACTGCCTCTTTTAGAGGAGAAAGAACGCCCTATTGGGGAAAAGCTTTTGAGCTGATCCGTGACGCAAACCACCTTATAGAAACCTTACCCGCATTCAAAGACAAGTATTCCGAGCAGCTTTACAACCATTACTTAGGAGAAGCTTATTATGTGCGCGCTACAGCATTCTATGCCATGGCACGTCGTTTTGGAGGTATCCCTTTGGTTACTAAAGTTATTCAATACCCCGCAGGAGCCACTGAAATGGAAGTGCCACGTGCAAGCGAAGAAGAAACCTGGGACCAAATTCTGACCGATTTTGATCACGCTGCTGCGCTAATGCTGCCTCGTAGTCCAAAATCAGGATATTCAAACCGCTTCGTTGCCTTGGCTTTTAAGTCGCAAGCTATGCTTTATGCAGGAAGTGTTGCCAAGTATAACGAATCCGTATCTGGAAGGTTAACAGGCCTCGGCCAGAAAACCGGCGTTCGTGTTATCGGTTTTGATCAAGGCGCAGCGCAACAAGCATCTATTCGTTATTTTATGGAAGCCTATAAAGCGGCTAGAGAAGTAATGACTCAGGGAAATTATTCTCTCTATAGAAAAAAATGGGTTGCAGGCGATAAGGAAGCCCAATATCGAAACATGGTAGATATGTTCAGTGACTTGAGCAGCCCTGAAAATATCTATGTTAAAGAGTATGTTTATCCAACAGCTACTCATGGTATTGATGCTTATAGCTCTCCATTTACGTTCAGGTCTCCACTTTCTGCGGGAACTTGTCCTACGCTGGATTTTGTGGAACTGTTTGATGGTTTACCTCGGTACCCTGATGGTACTGCACGTGTAACAACAGGCGCTACGAACAGTCAAGGTAATTATCTTTTATTCGATACTCCTATGGATTTCTTTAAAAATGCGGAACCTCGTCTACGCGCTTATGTGATCCTTCCAGGAGATCAGTTTAGGGGAAGACAGATTGAGGTGCGTGGTGGAGTTTACACAGGTGATGCACCTATAAAACCGTTGTTTAATGATTATTCCTACAACACGGCAGACACCCGCTACCAAAATTTACCGGCTTACACCCAACGTCCTAAAAAACTTTATTTGAGTTCAAGGAACGGAGGAAGCCAAGAATTGGTAGAGTATGAGGGTAGACAGATGACAGCAGCTGGAGCCGAAGGTCCTTTTTATGATAATGCAGAAGCTACGGTAACCGGATTATACTTACGGAAGTGGTTACAAACGAGTCCAACTGCAGAAATTGGTCAAGGAAAATCAGCCCAGCAATTCATACTGATGCGGTATGCTGAAGTCTTGTTAAATGCTGCTGAAGCGGCCATTGAACTGAAACTCGCGGGTGTAGCCTCACCGGATGAAAGCGACCTTCAGCAAGTAGCTACTAATGCAATCAATGATATTCGTTCTAGAGCCGGTGCCGAACTTTTAACCGGCGTCCTGAATGGTAATATAGACGGCCGGAATGTTGTAAGGAAAGAACGTCGCAAAGAGCTTGCGTTTGAGCATAAGACGAAATGGGACTTACGCCGTTGGAGGGTTCTGCATTTTGAAGGCCGTGACGGGTTCTGGGGAGAAAATCGTCCAAAAGATAAGTATAGCAACAACGAAAACTTCAGGTTTCGCGGTTTATATCCATTCTTTTCCACAGCGGTGGGCAAATATTTCTTCGACGCACGTTTTCAATGGATAGCCTCTAAAACCTTTGCATATACACCGGTTGACTACTATTTCTCCATACCGGGCGGCGAGGTTGCCAAAAGCCAAGTTATCGATCAACAACCAAATAGATAATTGTAAAAAATTTTATAGATATGAGAAGTAAAGTATTAAGTGGCATATTATGCATGTCAGTTTTGTTTGGTTCCTGCAGCATGTTCGAACGGGACAATTTCGATGCACCGTCGGTCACAATAGAAGGAGAAGTGGTGGATGTAGCCACAGGTGAGCCTGTTCTAACTGATCATGGAAGCGAAGGTATCCGGGTCCGCTTAACGGAATTAAGTTGGGGAGCTAATGTTGAACACAATCCAGATTTTTACTGTATGCCGAACGGAATATTTAGAAATACAAGACTTTTCAAAGGACATTATAATATTGCAATTGACGGACCTTTTGTTCCCCTGGTAAGAAAAGATCCAAATGGCCAGACCCTTGCTGACGAAAGTATAAACATGGATCTGGACGGAACAAAAAAAGTTCGCTTTGAAGTTCAGCCCTTTTTGAAGATTGAATGGGTTGGAGAACCTACTGTGCAAAACGGAAAAGTTACTGCCCAGGTGAGGGTACAACGTGGCATTTCAAAGGAAGAATTTCGTGCGAAAATCGAGCCTATGGGAAATTATCGCGAGGATTACTTAAACATCACAGATGTTCAGTTCTTTGTAAGTTACTCTTCGTCCGTAGGGTATCGGGCTCGTGATGAGCGCTGGTCCAGTCGTCTCGAATTTCGAGGCACTAGTTTCGACCCTTTGTTGGGACAAACTATTACTCTGATATCAAACAGTGAAATTCCTAAAGGAAGAACTGTTTTTGTTCGGGCCGCTGCACGTATCAACTATGGCACCCCCATAGGGACTGGAACAAGACGTTGGAACTATAATGAAGCCAAAGAAGTGTTTATTCAGTAACGAAATACTTTATAATATGTAATTAATTATGAAGGTAGTGTGGAAAAAAGAAATAGGATTTGTTTGCTTGCTTGCCCTGGCAAGTGCAGCCGATGCACAAACAAGAGACTCGGTTAAAACAACGTTTCAAACTTCCAGAGAATGGGCACCCACCATAGACAATCGGGCTGATGCGGTAATGATTTACGGTGTAGGCGGTAACCCTTCCGACGAATCTAGACGCGTTCCTTTCGAGGAACGCGTTAAATCTTGGCGAGACCGTGGTTATTTAACCCATTTTATGACCGGTATAGCTTGGGGAGAGTATCAGGATTATTTTACTGGCAAATGGGATGGGAAATCGCACCTCGATGAAGGTCAGGTAACCCAAAAGCAAGATACTATTTGGCATGGACGTATGGTCCCCTACATTGTTCCGACCGAGAACTTTTTGAAATACCTGAAGGAAAAGCATGTGAAGCCCGTAATTGATGCTGGCATCGATGCTATCTTTATGGAAGAACCGGAGTTCTGGGCAAGAGCAGGGTATAGCGAGGCCTTTAAACGGGAATGGAAGAAATATTATGGTTTTGATTGGCGTCCTCAACACGATTCGCCCGAGAATACCTATCTCTCAAACAAGTTGAAATACTATCTTTATTATAATGCTTTAAATGACGTATTTAATTACGCTAAAGAGTATGGAAAGAGCAAAGGTAGGAATGTAAAGTGCTACGTACCGACACACTCGCTGATTAATTACTCTCAGTGGATGATCGTTAGCCCGGAAGCTAGCTTGGCCTCTTTGCCGGTTGTGGATGGCTATATCGCTCAGGTGTGGACCGGAACATCGCGGGAGCCCAACTTTTTTGAGGGGAAAGAAAAGGAGCGGGTTTTTGAAACTGCTTATCTTGAATATGGATCCATGGAGTCAATGACAGCCCCTACAGGTCGTAAGATGTTCTTTTTGACTGATCCCATAGAAGACTGGCCGCGCGATTGGGTAGATTATAAGAAAAATTACCAAGCTACCTTTACTGCCCAGTTATTGTATCCGCAGATTGCCGACTATGAGATAATGCCATGGCCGGAACGGATTTACGAGGGACTTTATAAAACAAATCGTAATAGCGAGAAGAAGGAAAAGATCCCCCGTTTCTATTCCACGCAGATGCAGGTAATGATCAATTCGCTGAATCAAATGCCGCTAAGCGAAAATAAGTTATCCGGGTCGAGCGGCATTAGTGTGCTGATGGCAAACTCCCTAATGTTCCAGCGTTTTCCAACACATGCTGGGTATGACGATCCACAGCTTGCAAACTTTTATGGACAGGCATTGCCTTTCTTGAAAAGAGGAGTACCTGTAAAGACTGTTCATATTGAAAATTTAGGTTATGAGAAGGCCCTGGCAGATACGCGGGTGCTCTTAATGACCTATGCAAATATGAAACCACTGGATTCGAACGCTCATCAGCATCTTGCCGACTGGGTGAAAGCAGGGGGAATACTGGTATATAGCGGAACAGATAGCGATCCTTTTCAACGGGTACATGAATGGTGGAACACCAAAGACAACAAATACGGCAGCCCTTCCGAACACTTGTTTGAATTAATGGAGGTTCCAAAAAAAGCGAAGGAAGGACTCTTTAAATTTGGAAAAGGCTCTGTATACATTATCCGGACTGACCCCAAAGACTTCGCAATGCAAGCAAACACCAGCCAGAAGCTCATTGATGTTGTAAAAGGACTTTATGAGTCGGGAAAAGGTCAGGAAAAGTTAGCTTTTAAAAACAACTTTTATCTACAGAGAGGAATGTTCGATCTTGTTGCTGTACTCGATGAAAGTGTTAATGACAAGCCGGTTACGATAAACGGTACACTAATCGACCTGTTTGATCCTAATCTGCCGGTTTATCAATCCAAAGTAACACGTCCTGGAGAACAAGGTTATTTCCTTAATGTTGACCGGGTTCCGAATAAAAAGAAGCCACAGGTACTTGCCGCTGCTAGCAGGGCTTATAATGAACAGATTAGCGGCAGAACCTACAGCTTTGTTGCCAAAAGTCCGATTAATACTTACAACGTTGCACGAGTATTATTACCTTCAAGGCCAAAACAGGTACAAGTAGATGGAAAGGAAGTTTTAGAACGGAAAAATTGGGATTCCAAATCTAATACCTACCTTTTGCAATTTGAAAACCATCCAGACGGCGTTGCAATTAACATTGTCTGGTAGTAGAAGATCGGGGAGCTAGCCTGTGCGCAGCAGCTCATCGGCCTATTTGGTATTTACACTTCCGTTATACGCCGCAACCCCGGGCTGTATAGGAAAGCCTGAAGCATTGTAGGCATTTGTGTTGACGGTTGCATACTCCTGCGCATCCATCATGTCATACCGTTTTGGAATGGCAGAAACACAGTATCGTGAGTTTAGTTCGATTCTCGGCTAGAATTCGGACAAAGGAAGGCCTCCCTTGTCGCTTACCTTCCCGGTAATCTGTGTCTGCAAGGCTTCGGCACTAACCTTCTTTGCAGAGGCCTGCACCTTATGTCCGCTAAAAGGCAGAACCAGCAGCATAACCACAAGGATCTGTCTGGCTCTGAGCGTGTTTAAAAACCGCAGGCCATAGGAGTTTGGTAAATGTTTCTTTCTCATAATTGGTAAATAAAATTGGTAATAGAAAAATAATACTGTTCGGTACGGTAAAGATGTCGATACTTTCTTTTAACAGAGTATATACACGGGAAGCGGCACCGGCGCTTATTCCTTTTAACAAATGTTCAAAACATGAGCCTCAAAGGCTGTAAAATTTGAGTTTATAAGTGTAAAAATTGGGTAGTTTCTATAAAAAGGTCTGGTCAGACGGTGTTTTGGCCGCTAGCAGCGCCCCCGGCCTGCCCCCGCTTAGTGAACGCTGGTGCGCGAAAAAAGGCTGATGATCACTACCCCGGCAACGATAAGAAGTATACCCATAACTGCGGGTGCATCGGGCACCTGTTTAAAAAGGATGGCAGCCAGCACAGCGGTTAGTACAATACCCAGACCCGCCCATATAGCATAGGCAATACTCAGAGGCATGTATTTTAAGGTTACGCTTAAAAAATAAAAGGAGCCCAGGTAACATGCAACCATCAGAACTACCGGCCACAGTTTTGTAAACTGCTCAGAGGCTTTCATGGCATTGGCTCCTGCTATTTCCAGTAATATGGCTGATAATAAATAGATGTACTTCATTGCTGTGAAAGATACGTTTATCAAAAAGCCAATAGTACAAATCTTTGTTTTTATTACGTTCTTTTCGTTTTTTGCGGCGACAGCCCCGGCCGCGGATAAAATCAGGAGATGGCATGAGCCCCCTCCTGATCCTGAGATTACAGGGTGATCCTGCTGCTCCAGGTAAGTCCGCTTATATCAGTAAGGGTTAATACATACTCGCCCTGCCTTAGTTCCCTAAGCGCTTCATGAGCAAGGCTAAGCTGTGCTTTGCTGCCCAGCGGGATGATAAGGCTGTGCTTGCCGGGCTTCACCTTAGCTACATACCTGTTTTTAATATCCTCCGCTCGAAGGGAAGCCAGCGCGTTTCCATCCAGCTCGAGCAGAGTGGCCCCTGCGGCATCGCGCAGGCTGATGCCGATTAAAAAAGAGCCGTAAACATCGGCCCCTTCTATACGGTATACGCTGAAAGACAGCTTACCCTCTCTGATGGCTGCATCGGCAATCTCAATTTTTGGCTTTACAGATTTATTATGCAAGGTTCCCCATACGCCGCCGTGAAACACCTGGTTGGTGTATAAGGTAAGGAGCAAGATAAGCAGAGAGCCTGCCAGTGTAAACTTTTTAAGGGTTTGAGCGCCTATAGCCAGAGGCCCCGAAGCAATCCAGGCCAGTGATTTGCCTGGTAATTTGGAGGTTCGGGAAGACAAATAATTATCCAGCGACCAGGTGCCGCCGCCCGACAGATACGTGCTAAAGCCGGCCGCAATGCCCAGCACCCCTATCTGCCATTCATCCAGACAGGTGGTGCCTATCCACCCCGACCCCAGGAGGATACCCATAGCCAGCATAAAAACGCCTGCACTCATGAGCCGCGTAAAAAGGCCCAGCATAAAAAGCAGGCCCACTATGCCTTCGATAATTGTAAATACAGCCATTGCCCACCACAGCTCCTGCGGATGACTTACCAGGTATTCGATAAGAGGCTTAATGCCCAGGGCATTGGGCAGAAAATGATTAAATTTTTCGCCAATATAGCCCGCTTCGTCCGGGTCTAGTTTATTTTCAAGAATAAGCCGGCGCCAGAAGGCGGAGAAATAAGTCCATCCTGCAACCAGGCGCAGCGAAAGGGTAAACATACCGGCCATAGACCAAGCCGGAGCAAGTGTATTTTTATAATGTTCAGAAGTCATTTTTAATAAGTATAAGGTACAGATAACAGACCCTTGAAATACAAGGGTCAAACGTATGATTGCACAGCATATCCTATATAAGAATGCTTCGGAAGAGCAGGAAAAGAGAAGGAAGTACGCGGTCCTCCCGGTGGGAGACAGGTGAAAAGTACTCCGGGCTGCCCGCTGCTACGTTTGAGAATATACTCGTGATATTAAGCGGAAGCAAAAGCTTACAAGCTGCCTGTAAGGAGGTTGGTTTTCTCGCAGTTATATCAGACAGGCATACCGCAGCGGCGCCTTTAGCAAGTTGGGAATGCTGCTGAGGTACAGGCAGGTTTGCCCTCTGCTTAAGCTCCCGTTTAAAAAAACAGGGTATGCAAATGAGTATGCCCAGGAAGAGAATAAGAAAGCGCTTCAGCGCCTGCCTGTTACAATGTTGCATAGACCTAATTAGTACCTGACAGGGCAAACATATCATTTTTCTTGTAGCAGGGCTATTTTAACTCTTTCTTTAACCTTAGAATGATAAAACAGGCCTGTTTTTTGAAGATCAAAGGTTTTAAGGTAAACTATGCCTCATAGGCATTCAGCTCTTAGTTTGTGTTTGCTAAACATTATTCTTCCTAATGGGTTTAAGGATAAGCAGATGTAATAGTAATTTTTTAAAAAAGCGTTAAAGCAATTAAATTTAATCCTACATTTGTTTCATTAAATCAGTATACGTGAGCACCATACAATTACATCATCATCACCATCATACTTGCAGCAGGCGAGCATGAAGTGATATGCGTGTAATCTTAGCATAAAAATATTCAAAACCCGCCTGAGCATTCAGGCGGGTTTTTTTATACCCTCTTAGTTTGCCCGGGCCAAAACAGTAAAAGATGACCAAACTGAAAGTAGCCATTCAAAAGAGCGGCCGGCTGAGCGAGAAATCCCTCAGTCTTTTAAAAGAATGCGGAATTAGATTATCCAACGGAGACAGGAAGCTGAAAACAGAAGCCTTCAATTTCCCGCTTGAAATATTGTTCCTGCGGGACGATGACATTCCTCAGTACGTTGAGCAGGGCGTTGCCGATATCGGTATACTGGGAGCCAATGAAGTAAGGGAAAAGCAAAAAGACATTAGCATTGTAGAGAAACTGGGCTTTGCCGGGTGCAGGCTTTCTCTGGCCATTCCAAAGGATGAGCAGTACACCGGCCTGTCTTATTTCAACCAGCGCAGGATAGCCACCAGCTACCCCGCCATACTAAGTAGGTTTTGCAGGGAGCAAAATCTGGATGTACGCATTGAAGAGATAGGAGGAAGCGTGGAAATTGCTACAGGAATAGGCCTTGCCGATGCGGTATTTGATATTGTAAGCTCGGGCAGTACGCTCATCATGAACGGTTTGAAAGAGGTGGAGGTAGTAGCAAAAAGCGAAGCGGTGCTCGTTGCCAATAAAAACTTAAGCCAGGAGAAAGACCGCCTGCTTAAGAAGCTGCTTTTTCGTATGGGCGCCGTTAAGCAGGCTTCTGAAAATAAATACATACTGCTTAATGCACCCAACGAAGCTATTGATGCCATCAGCGCGGTGCTTCCCGGCATGAAAAGCCCTACTATCCTCCCCCTTGCACAGCAGGGCTGGAGCAGCATACATTCGGTAGTGCGCGAAGAGGAGTTTTGGGAAGTCATCGATCAGCTTAAAGAGTTTGGGGCACAGGGCATTTTGGTAGTGCCCATAGAGAAAATGATCCTTTAAATTGAATAGAATGCAGCAAATAATTTATCCGCAGGCGGACGGCTGGGCAAACCTGTGTATGCGGCCCGCCAAAGATGCTTCGGACCTGCTTAACCTGGCTAACCGTGTGTTTACCGCTGTAGCGGAGCGGGGCGATGAGGCTCTTTATCAGTTTACTCTACAGTTTGACAAGGTAGAGATGCCCCAGCCTGCCGTGACCGAACAGGAGATAAAAGATGCGGAAGCGGCGCTTAGCATAGAGTTAAAAGAAGCAATAGGACTTGCTAAAGGCGCTATTGAAGCGTTCCATGCAGCACAGCAGGAGCCTGTTAAGAAAGTAGAAACCCATCCAGGGGTACTATGCTGGCGCGAAAGCAGACCTATTGAGCGGGTGGGTATTTATATACCTGGCGGCACGGCTCCCTTATTTTCGACCGTGCTGATGCTGGGCATACCCGCCAGACTTGCAGGTTGTAAAGAGGCAGTGCTTTGCAGCCCTCCGGGCAGCGACGGAAGCCTGCACCCGGCTATCCTTTATGCCGCGCGGCTGGCAGGTATAAGCAAAGTCTTTAAAGCCGGGGGCATGCAGGCCATTGCGGCAATGAGCCTGGGCACGCAAAGCATACCGCGGACAGACAAGATCTTCGGCCCCGGCAATCAATACGTTACTGCGGCAAAGCTGCTGGCCCAGCAAAGGGGTATAGCCATTGATATGCCTGCAGGGCCAAGCGAGGTGCTAATCATTGCAAACCGGAGCTGCAGGCCTGAGTTTGTAGCAGCCGACCTGCTTTCGCAGGCGGAGCATGGCTCCGACAGTCAGGTTATTTTGCTAACTACTGAAAAAGAGGTGCTGGATAAGGTGATGGGCGAACTTGACAGTCAGCTGGAAGCCCTGCCCCGGAAAGAGCTTGCTGCGAACGCCCTGACCCACAGTAAAGCCATTCTTCTGAAAGATATAGATGAGTGCATTGCCTTCAGTAATACCTACGCTCCGGAACATCTTATACTGGCCTTCGACCAGGCAGAAAACTACCTGTCTTTTGTGCTTAACGCCGGGTCGGTGTTTATAGGCAATTATAGCTGCGAAAGTGCGGGCGATTATGCAAGCGGCACCAATCATACCCTGCCCACCAATGGCTTTGCACGAGCCTATAGCGGAGTATCGCTGGATTCGTTCATAAAAAAGATAAGCTTCCAGCAGTTAAGCGCTTCCGGGCTTGCGGCCATCGGTCCCGCTATTGAGCAAATGGCCGCTGCCGAACACTTATATGCACACAAACAAGCCGTAAGTATACGCCTGCGTCAGCTAACAGAAAGCACAGATTAAAAACAAGCATATCAAATGGAAATTAAACAACTGGTCCGCAAAAATATACAAGCCGTTAAGCCTTACTCCAGCGCGCGCGATGAGTTTACCGGCCCGGCAGGAGTATTTCTGGATGCTAATGAAAACCCTTTCGGCACACTTAACCGCTACCCCGACCCCCTTCAGCGGGAGCTTAAACAAAAGCTCAGCGAGCTAAGGGCTGTGCCTGTGCAATGTATCTTTGCAGGCAATGGAAGCGATGAGGTCCTAGACCTGGCTTTCAGAATATTTTGCGAGCCCGGCGCCGACAAGGCGCTTACCTTTTCGCCCACCTATGGCATGTATGAAGTTTCGGCGGCTATCAATAACATAGAGCTTATAAACATACCCTTAAACGCTTCTTTTCAGATAGACTTAGAGGCGCTGGATCCATATATGGAGGATGAGCGCATTAAGCTTATTTTTATTTGCTCGCCCAACAATCCCACCGGTAACAGCATAGATGGTATAGAAGAAGTACTTAAGCGGTTCAAAGGCATAGTCATTGTAGACGAAGCCTATATAGACTTCAGCAGCAGGGATTCGCTTACAAACAAGCTGAATGAGTATCCCAACCTGATAGTTACGCAAACCCTGAGCAAAGCCTGGGGGCTGGCTGCAGCGCGCATTGGCATAGCCTATGCCGGTGCTGCCATCATAGAGTATTTGAACAAAGTAAAGCCGCCTTATAATATCAGCCTGCTGAATCAGCAGGCGGCGCTGGCTGCTTTAGGTAATTATGAGAGTTATCTTCATAACAAAGCCATCCTGCTGAGAGAAAGGCGAATGCTCGAAACGCGCCTGAGGGAGGCTGCCCTTGTGAAGAAAATCTACCCATCCGACGCCAATTTTCTGCTGGTCGAGGTTACAAATGCCGGCAGGGTTTACAACAGCCTGGTACAGCAGGGCATTATTACACGCAACAGGGGCAGCCTTATCAGCAACTGCATACGCATAACTGTGGGCAGTCCCTCTGAAAATCAGCAGCTGCTCAACGCATTAAAACAAGTTAAAGTATGAAAAAAGTACTCTTTATCGACCGCGACGGCACCCTTGTGATAGAGCCGCCCGAAGACCACCAGCTGGACAGCCTCGAAAAGCTTGAGTTTTATCCGAAAGTGTTTCAATATCTCTCGCGCATAGCCGGCGAGCTCGACTATGAACTGGTAATGGTGACCAACCAGGACGGACTGGGCACCAGGTCCTTTCCTGAAGAAACCTTTTGGCCTGCTCATAATAAGGTCATGCAAGCCTTTGCAAACGAGGATATTCGCTTTTCCGAAGTCTGCATTGACCGCTCTTTTGGACACGAAAACCTGCCTACCCGCAAGCCGGGCACCGGCATGCTTCGTCATTATATGAAAGGAGACTATGACGTGGAGCATTCCTATGTAATAGGCGACAGGCACAGCGACGTGGAGCTGGCAAAGAATATGGGCTGTAAAGCCATCTATATAAGCCGCCATACAGATCCTGATGCAGTGCTTTCAACAGCCGACTGGGCCGATATTTACCGTTTCCTGAAAGAGCAGCCGCGCATAGGCCAGGTTAGGCGTATAACCAGCGAAACTGATATAAGCCTGGAGATTAACCTGGACGGATCGGGCAAAAGTTCAATTAATACGGGTTTAGGTTTTTTTGATCATATGCTTGAGCAAATTGCCCGTCATGGCACTATGGACCTGAGCATTGCTGTGCAGGGCGACCTGCATGTAGATGAGCATCATACCATAGAAGATGTGGGCCTTGCTCTGGGTACGGCAATAAATGATGCGCTTGGAAAAAAGAAGGGAATTGAGCGTTACGGCTTTTTACTTCCTATGGACGACTGCCTGGCGCAGGTAGCCATTGACTTTGGCGGCCGCCCCTGGTTAATGTGGGACGCCGTTTTTAAGCGCGAGAAGATAGGCGACATGCCTACCGAACTCTTTATGCACTTCTTTAAGTCATTTAGCGATACCGCCCGCTGTAACCTGAATATACAGGCAGACGGGCAGAACGAGCATCATAAGATAGAAGCCATATTCAAAGCCTTTGCCAAAGCCGTTAAGATGGCGGTAAGCAGCAACAGGACAGGTAATTTTTCTATACCCAGCACAAAAGGAGTTTTATGATAGTACTTATTGATTATAATGCGGGTAACACCCGCTCGGTAGAAAATGCTCTTAAGCGACTGGGGTATGACTGCGTGATCAGCAACGATGCCCATACCATTCGGCAGGCGTCAAAGGTAATTCTTCCCGGCGTAGGCGAAGCCGCTTCCGCCATGGCTTATCTCAAAGAGCGTGGCATGGACAGCCTTATCAGAAATCTCAAACAGCCTGTACTGGGCATTTGCCTGGGCATGCAGCTGCTGTGCCGGGAGTCCGAAGAAGGCGATACCGCCTGCCTGGGCATCTTCGATGCGGCGGTGAAGAGGTTTCCGCCGCTTGATATTGTTCCGCATATGGGATGGAATACCTTGCAAAATACCAAAGGAGTGTTAACGCAAGGCCTTGGTGAGCAAGACGATGTATACTTTGTACACAGCTATTATGCCACCCTGTGTGCCCATACTACGGCTTCCTGCTCTTACATCTTGCCTTTCAGCGCCGTTATGGAGCACAATAACTTCTATGGCGTACAGTTTCATCCCGAAAAATCGGCCTCGGCAGGCGAACGTATCCTCTCGAACTTCCTTACACTATGATCAAGGCTTATGCTTAAGAAAAGAATAATCCCCTGTCTGGACATAAAAGAGGGCCGCACCGTAAAGGGCGTAAACTTTGTAGACATACGCGATGCCGGCGACCCGGTGGCCCTGGCCGGCAGGTATGCCGATGAAGGCGCCGACGAACTGGTGTTCCTGGATATAACAGCCACGATAGAGAAACGCAGAACGCTGCTGGGGCTGGTAGAAAAAGTGGCCAGGCAAATTAACATCCCATTTACGGTAGGGGGCGGTATAAATTGTGTAGAGGATGCGCGCCTGCTGATCAAAGCCGGAGCCGATAAGGTAAGCATCAACTCATCGGCAGTAAGGCGCCCCGCACTTATCCGGGAGCTGGCAGCCGAATTTGGCAGCCAGTGCGTGGTGCTAGCCATTGACACGCGCCTGCAAAGTGAAGGATGGATGGTGTTTATAAACGGCGGCCGGCTCGAAACAGGTCTGCACACCCTTGAATGGGCGGAGCAGGGCCAGGCGCTGGGGGCAGGCGAAGTTTTGCTTACCTCTATGAATAACGACGGCACCCGCGACGGTTTTGCCCTGGACGTAACAGGCCAGGTGAGCCAGGCGCTGAGCATACCCGTTATTGCCTCGGGAGGCGCCGGCAGCATGCAGCACTTTAAGCAAGTATTTGAACAAACCAAGGCAAGCGCTGCACTGGCAGCAGGCGTTTTCCATTTTGGTACTCTGCATATACCCGAGCTAAAAAACTATTTAAAAACACACACAATAGCAATACGATGAACATCAATTTTGATACAGCCACCGGCCTGGTGCCGGCTATTATACAAAGCAGTACTACCGGTCAGGTGCTTATGCTGGGGTATATGAACCGCGAAGCGTACCACAAAACACTCGAAGAAGGCAAAGTGACCTTTTACAGCCGCAGCAAAGGGCGCCTGTGGACTAAGGGAGAAACGTCGGGCAATTTTCTGCTTGTGAAGGACATAAAAACCGACTGCGACCAAGATACCCTGCTCATTAAAGCGCAGGCGCTTGGGCCTGTATGCCACACAGGCAGCAAAACCTGCTTTAAGGAAGAAACAGCCAAAGGCTTCTTATATGAACTGGAGCAAACCATTGGCCAGCGAATAGACGAGGGGCAGGAGAACTCCTATACCAGCAGGCTGTTTAGCAGCGGCATAAACCGCATGGCGCAAAAAGTGGGAGAGGAAGCCGTAGAGCTTGTTATTGAAGCGAAAGACAACAATGATGAGCTTTTTAATAATGAAGCGGCCGACTTGCTTTATCACCTGCTTATCCTGCTGAAGGCCAAGGGCAGCAGCCTGGAAGAAATTGAGCATATTTTGCTTGAAAGGGCTAAATAGGCGCTAGCCCGGCACTATGGCTCAGGTCTTTTTAGCAAAAAATGATGAAAACATCATTAAAAATCGTCAATTTGTTTTTCTAATTATCGGTAAATGAAACGTATAACTTCAAAAACCCTTATCTGCGCAGGCTTGTGCGGCATTGTATTGCTACAGGCCTGCAATCAGAAGACTGCAAAGTCTTATGAAGCAGCCGACCCTCTGGTCAAGAACATCGATACGACCGTACGGCCCAGCGACGACTTTTTTAATTATGCCAATGGTGGCTGGATCAAGAAAAATCCCATTCCGGCAGCCTATTCGGGCTGGGGTATAGGCAGTGAAGTACAGGAAGAGCTGCGCCTGCGCTTAAGGAAGATCAACGAGGATGCCTTAAAGGAAAAAGCCGAACAAGGCAGTAACAGCCAAAAGATAGGCGACTTTTACTATACGGCTATGGACAGCGCCAAAGCTGAAAGGGAGAGCCTTGCCCCGCTAAAGGCAGAGCTTCAGCGTATTGATGCCATTAACGATATAAACAGTCTGCTGAATGCCTTTGCCCATTTCAATACAATAGGAGTAACCACCCCTGTGGGCCCTTATGTAGGTCAGGATGATAAGAACAGCGAGAAGATGATGCTGCAGCTCTATCAGACAGGTATTGGCATGCCCAACCGCGATTATTATTTCAACACCGATGAACAAAGCGTTAAAGTAAGGAACGATTACCGCCAGAACCATCTCCCTGCCTTATTTATCCTGGCAGGACTGTCTAAAGCCGAGGCTGTTAAAGCCGCCGACAAGGTATACGCCATGGAAAAGTTCCTGGCAGACAGTTCCCGCAAACTGGTCGATCTGCGCGACCCCTATGCTAATTACAACAAAATGACCGTGGATGCACTGGCTAAGCTTGCACCCGGGCTTAACTGGAAAAGCCTGTTTGAGAACATGCACTACAAAAACGTCGATACGGTAATTGTGGGTCAGCCCGAGTACTACCGTGCGGTGAACAAGGCAATACAAAGCTATTCGCCTGATGACTGGAAGCTGTACCTGCGCAAAAACCTCATCAGCGAGTACAGCCCCTATCTGAGCCAGGCTTTGGTTGATGAAAACTTCAGGTTCTACGGCAAAGTAATGTCAGGGCGCACCGAGCAGCTGCCACGCTGGAAACGTGCCCTGGATGCCGAAAACAGTCTGATGGGTGAGGTGCTGGGCCAGCTGTTTGTAAAAGAGTATTTCCCTGCCAAAACCAAGCAGCGCTATGTAAGCATGGTTAATGCCGTGCGCGAAAGCTTTAAGGACCGCATAAAAAACCTCGACTGGATGAGCGAGCAAACAAAGCTTAAAGCATACCAAAAGCTGGATAAGATAAATCCTAAGGTAGGATATCCTGATAAGTGGAAAGACTTTTCGCAGCTCGATATAAAGCGTGATTCCTATGCCCTCAACATACTGAGAGGAAATATATTCCATCATAAGCGCAATGCCGATAAGCTGGGCAAACCGGTAGACCGTAGTGAATGGGGCATGACACCGCAGACCTATAATGCGTATTATAATCCGTCCAACAATGAAATTGTACTGCCTGCGGCGCAGTTAATGATACCCGGTGTTAAGGACGAAGATCTGGACGATGCCGTGGTGTACGGATACGCGGCTGCATCTACCATAGGACACGAAATAACCCATGGCTTTGACGATACGGGCCGCCAGTACGATGCGCAGGGCAACCTGAAAGCCTGGTGGACCCCTCAGGACTCTGCTCGCTTTACCCAAAAAGCCCAGATGCTGGTTGATCAGTTCAATAAGTATAAAGTACATGGCCTTGCTATTAACGGCAAAGCCACCCTGGGCGAAAATATTGCCGACCTGGGAGGTATTGTGATAGGACTCGATGCCTTTAAAAAGACGGAGCAGTATAAAAAGGGCGAAAAGATAAACGGTTTTACGCCTTTACAACGCTTCTTTCTGGGTTACTCGCTGGGCTGGCTGGGCCATTACCGCAAGGAGACCCTCATAAACAGAGTTTTAACCGACGAGCACTCGCCCGGTTTCCTGCGGGTAAACGGTCCGTTTAGCGATGTGCCAGAGTTTTATGAAGCCTTCAATATCAAAAAAGGCGATAAGATGTGGATAGACCCTGATAAAAGGGTGCAGATATGGTAAGCAGCAGCTAAGCCAGGTTCACACCTCTGTCTCCTTACGCCTATGAAGCGTATTGGCTCACTATTCACTTTGTATGTTTACCCGGCAGGCGCAGTATGATGTGTCCTGCCGGGTAGATTAATCAGCCCCGATAAGCCTGGCGGTACAAGTCCGTAAGTTGCAAATCGTCCGCAAGGACTGCGTTCAGGAAACCCGAAACCGATAAGGCGGAGCATATAAATTTTTGTGGCTGATAAATTCAAAATATAAGTGTGGTAACAAACACTTATTCATTTAAGTTGTATTGTATTATACAGCATTTACTTGCAGGCTACAACTGCAATTTGTTGATTATCATTAAGTAAATAAAGAACTTGAAATAATTTATATCATGAAAGACAATTCAAAATCACTTCTTGCTTTAATAGCCGGTGTAGCAGCAGGTACTGTTCTTGGTATTTTATTCGCTCCCGAAAAAGGCGTTGAAACCAGGGACAAGCTGAACGACGCATTAAAGAACCTGGGCGATTCTATTAAGGACCGTGCGGCAGAAGAAATTGAAAACTTTAACTCATTAAAAGAAAAAGTTGTTGATAACCTCAAAACTCAAATTGCCGACGCTCAGGAAAAGTTTAACTCGGAGTTTGAAAAAACAGAAGATAAGGATAACGCTTAGTTATTAAGTTTAACTGTTTAACCATCACTTTATTAACTACTTATGCAGGAAACGCCCCATGTACAACAGGCCCAGACCGATGAAGAGAAGGCCACGCCTGATATAGTTCAACTTTTAAAGGATTATATCACCGGCAGGATAGAACTAATAAGACTAAGTGCTATTGAGCGTACTACCGTAGTTGTGTCTTCTATGATTACCGGTACGGTAATAGCTTTATGCTCATTAATGGCTTTTATATTTGCCTCCCTTACCCTTGGCTTCTTTCTGGGCGAGTTGCTCGATTCGCTGGCAGCCGGCTTTGGGCTTGTAACCTTACTTTATATCATTATAGCAGTTGTTGTCAGTGTCATGAAAAAGAACGTTATAAGTAAGCTTTTACAAGACAAAATGATCAGGATAATTTTTGATAAAAAGGAGAAAGATGGAAAAGAAATATAAAAGCCTGGCTGAACTGCAGGAAGACATTGATAGGCTTAAAGTAAAGAAGTTTCAGCATGAGGAAGCTATTAAAGACGCATTTAGCAGTCCTAAGGTAGCTTTTAAGACGCTGAGAAACTACTTTAGAAATACGAATGCGGGTCCATCCCAACCCCTGCTTACTCAAAATCTTGTAAACAGCGATCTTATAGCCAACCTCTCGCGTACCGCTATTCCATTTTTGGTGAACACATTTATGTTTAAGCGTTCAGGCTTTATAGTGCGCACGCTGGCCACCTTTGTGTCGAGAAAAGCGGCATCGCAGGTTAATACCAATACTGTAGCAGTTTTGGTTGGAAAGGTAAGAGGCTTTCTTACCAAAAAAGGGGTACTTAAAGATACCAAACAGGTAGTGGTGCGAGATTATCGTACAAATCCTACTGCAAGCTCTGATCCAAGTAAGCATTTTTAATTGCTGTGTACTTATACATAAAAGCCGCTTTGCAGATCATGTGCAAAGCGGCTTTTATTGGTTCCATGAAGGCAGTAGGGTCTGCCAGGGGGCCGGAGCGAGCTTAGATGCCAGGCATTACTATACAGCCGTATGGCTTAAAAAATCGTGATAAGCCAGTTTAATTCCCTCCTCAAGGCTTGTTTTATGGGTCCAGCCATAAGACCTTAATTTAGAAACATCCATCAGCTTGCGCGGCGTGCCATCAGGCCTGCTGGTATCAAAGGCCAGTTCACCCTCATACCTGATGACGTCTTTCACTAGTAAGGCCAGCTGATGTATACTCAGGTCTTCGCCCGTGCCTATGTTAATTAGCTGGGCTTCGTTGTATCTTTCCATTAGAAACAAACAGGCATCCGCCAGGTCATCCGAAAACAGGAATTCCCTTTTGGGCTTCCCGGTACCCCATATAATTACTTTGTGTTCTTTATTAACTTTTGCCTCGTGCATTTTACGGATCAGGGCCGGCAGTACATGCGAGTTTTCCGGATGGTAATTATCGCCATAGCCATATAAGTTGGTGGGCATTACCGAAATAAAATTGCAGTTGTATTGCTTGCGGTAAGACTCGCAAAGCTTAATACCCGCAATTTTGGCCAGGGCATAAGCCTCGTTGGTAGGCTCAAGCGCACCGGTAAGCAAGTACTCCTCCTTAAGTGGCTGCGGAGCCATTTTCGGATAGATACAACTGGAACCCAGAAAGAGCAGCTTTTTTACTCCGTTTACATAAGCCTGATGGATAATATTGCTTTCAATCATCAGGTTTTGGTATAAAAATTCGGCCGGATAGCTGGAGTTGGCAATTATACCTCCCACTTTGGCAGCCGCCAGAAAAACATAGTCCGGCTTTTCTGCTTCGAAAAAATCTTTAACCGCCTGCTGATTGCGCAGGTCCAGTTCGGCAGAGGTGCGCGTAATCAAAGTAGGGTAACCGCCGGCTTTCAGCGCCCGCATAATAGCCGAACCTACAAGTCCGCGGTGTCCGGCTACATATATTCTGGCATCTTTTTCCACAATGGATACTGTTTTTTCAAATATACCTAATCAAAACCCATTTTAAGGCCCTTACGACTGCTTTTAACCGTACAGAACGCTTATGCAGCGCTTTTTGAGTGATTGCTGTACCTACAAATAACAGCCTGTAAATAATTAGTTTATTTTTGTGACCTGTTAAGCCATGGGAAAAGACAAATTAAGACGTTTTGCAGAGATCAATATATTTGAAAATGTTCTGCAGCTTGAAGAAGGCAAGCCAATGAAAGGCCGCTGGGCCCAAACCCAGTTTAAAAATAATAAGCCGCTGGTGCTGGAGCTGGCCTGCGGCAAGGGCGAGTATACAGTGAATATGGCAAAGCTTTTTCCAGACCGCAACTTTATAGGGATTGATTACAAAGGCAACCGGATATGGCGGGGAGCCAAAACAGCCATAGAAGAGGATATAAAGAATGTAGCTTTTCTAAGGATACAGATTGAGAACATACTGGACTATTTTGCCGAAGGTGAAGTAGCCGAACTATGGATCACTTTTCCGGATCCACAGCCCCAGATAAGCCGCGAAAAGAAAAGGCTCACCTTTCCGGGCTTTTTAAATAAATACAGGCACATCATGCAGCCGGGAGGTATAATGCACCTGAAGACTGATAATGACGACCTGTACGCCTATACTCTTGAAAAAGTGCAGGAAATGGGGCTGCTGGTACATGCAGCAACCAGCGACCTCTATCATTCGGATAGCGTGAACGAAGTGCTGAACATAAAAACCTATTACGAAAAAAAATACCTGGCTGTAGATAAGAACATCAATTACATTCAGTTTTCTTTTGAGTAAGCTACCCGGCTGCTTCGGCCCGGCTTCGGCTTCAAGCCCAGCCGTAACTGTAATCTGTGCAGCATGTATCCGTGCAAAAACACGGATACATCATGGGTTCATCATGGATACACCCTGGATACATGTGCTGGCAGACCCGTTCTTTTCCAATCTCCGGTGTACTGCCTGAGCGGCTCTTTGGTAATGAACGAAACAAAGTCTGAAAAGATTTTTGCCCGTAGTATTTTCGAAATACTTAGCTTAGTATAATGAATAGAGCTTGGCCGCTGCAGGTTCGGCACTCCGGTACTTTATTGTATGGCCTGCTGCTGCTAAAGAATTAGTGCATGATAAACCTAAGCCGCGAAACCCGCGCTTAAATTTGCGCCTGGCCGAAGATCGCTGTTTCTAAAGCGGGCTTATACTTAGTGAATGAAAATTTTAATATTAACCCCTTATATTCCCTATCCTTTATCCGAAGGAGGAAAGATATCTCAATACGCAGTAACAGACAGACTCAGGCAGCATGCCGAAGTGCATTTCTATTTTATTCCCGAGTCCACCCGCAGCATGCTTGAAATAAGCGAACTTAAAAAGAGATGGCCCGATGTCGTGTTTCATTTTATACCCTTCAGGCGCCCATCCTTATGGAAAAGGATGGATGGGTATATACGTAAGTATGCGAATAGGCTGTATAGGCCTTTAGGCAGATTGCTTTTTGGGGCACCGGTACAACCGCATAGTTACGAGCGGCTCGCTGCGCCGGTCGGCTTTAGAAAGGAGGCGCAGGTGCAGCATCTAAATGAGCTTATACAGGCAGAGAACTTTGATATCGTTCAAATAGAGCTCATGCCGTTTATAGATTTGGTGCTTGCTCTTCCTGCTCCAGTTAAAAAAGTATTTGTACACCACGAACTCGCCTTTGCGCGCATTCATACCGAGATAAGCACTTATGCAAACCCCTGCGACGTGTATGCACAGTATCTGTTAAACTTTGTAAAGTTTAGAGAGCTGTCGCTTCTGGCACTGTATGATGCAGTGCTGGTATTTAGTGAAGATGACAGGCAAAAACTCCAGAAGCAGCTGCCTGCACAGCATATAGCTGTTAACCCTTTCCCAGTGCTTGAGAATGAATTTGTAAGTTATATAGGCAAGGATTACGAGGTAGAAAAACTTGTTTTTGTAGGTGGCGAAATGCATTGGCCCAATAAGGATGCGGTAGAATGGTACATTGAAAGTTTATTGGCAACAGTGTTAAAACGCAAAAACTTAAGTCTGCATGTTGTAGGTAAGTGGAGCAAGAGCACCACGCGGAAGTATGCGCATTTAAAGTCGGTGCGTTTTGTAGGTTATGTAGAAGACCTGAAAGAGTATAGCCAGAACAGCATTATGCTGGTTCCGGTAAGATCGGGCAGTGGGATACGTACTAAAATTTTATATGCTATGGCGCAGGGAGTGCCTGTAATTTCAACGGCTATCGGATTTGAGGGAATACAGGCAGAACCGGGCAGGGATTTGCTGGTTGCCAACTCGGCCGAGGAGTTTTCGGAGGCTATTGATTTATTGTGTGCCCGCCCTGAATACATGCACCAGATGCGCAGGAGTGCCTGGCTTAATGTTAAAGAGCTTTATAATCAGGATCGGATATGCCGCCTGCGGCTTACTACCTACCAGGGCTTGATAGCGCAAAGCGGCAGGCATGCTTAAACGCCCGGCTTCTTTTTATGAGCCGGTTGGTTTTGATTGCCGGTTTATTTTTAATCCTGTTTTACCAGGGGAGCCACTTTCTGGCCTGTAAGGCGTATGGATTCCATCATAAGATCATGTGAAGGATCGCCCAGGTCCATGTGAGCTATGAAGCGGGTAAGGCCGAACAGAGCTTTTACGTCATTAATCTTTGCAGCAACCTCTTCCGGACTGCCAATGAACAAGGCTCCCTGCCTGCTGCGCCCGTTTTGATACTGGGTCTGTGTATAAGGTGCCCAGCCTCTGGTGGCACCTATACGGTCCATCTGATCTTTGTATTTGTAGAAGTACTGATCGATAACCTTCGGGTCATCACTTACAAAGGTGTGAGAGTGTATGGCAATTTCCATGGTAGAGGCATCGTGCCCTGCTTCGAGATATTGCTCTTTATAAAAGTCTATAAGTTTTTTAAACTGTGCAGGTATGCCGCCGATAATGGCTACAACCAGGGGCAGGCCCAGTTTTGCTGCTCTAAGGGCCGATTGCCGGGTGCCTCCTACAGCAATCCAAACAGGAAGTTTACCTTTATTAAAAGCCCTGGGGTACACTGTTTGATTTACCAGCGGAGCCCGCAGTTTTCCATGCCATGTAACGTTTTCCTCGTTGTTAAGCTTGAGTAACAGGTCAAGCTTTTCGGCAAATAACGCCTCGTAATCTTCCAGAGAAAAACCAAATAAAGGAAAAGACTCTGTAAAACTTCCTCTGCCGGCCATTATTTCGGCCCGGCCATTGGAAATTAGGTCAAGGGTGGCAAAGTTTTGATATACTTTAACGGGTTCCGAGGAGCTTAAAACCGTTACTCCGCTGGCTAGTCTAATGTTTTTTGTTATGCTTGCTGCGGCCGCCAATACAATTTCGGGCGATGAGACGGCATAATCTGCCCGGTGATGTTCGCCCATTGCAAACACATCAATACCTACTTCGTCCATTAGCTTTACCTGCTCAAGTATTTCCTGGAGTTTGACGGCCGCACTCCTGTAAGTGCCTTTACTTTGATCGAAAGCAAGATCGCCGAACATTCCTATTCCTAATTCCATATATTGATTTATAGATATATTAACTACAACGGCAATATGCTGTAATTGTGTGTTTTATAGATTGAAAACGTGCTTAAATAAAAGCATGCTGCTCTATCGAAGGCTGAGGAACAGAGGAATAAGTATTAGCCGCTAATAAAAACAAATGGTATCCTTTTTGTTTTATTAGGTATTATGCAGTTTAACAAACAATATTTTAAGGATCTGGGTCAGGTGATCATAGGTTCGGGCAAAGCCTTTATGGATGATAAGGCCATGAAGTATAGCGGCTCTCTTGCTTACAGTACTGTTTTTGCATTATCGCCTTTGCTGGTGTTAATCATTTCTCTGGCCAGTATTTTCTTTAAGGAGGATGCTATTAATAACAAAGTGTTTGGCGAGTTGCAGGGCCTGATGGGTGCCGATACGGCCATGCAGCTGCAGGAGCTCATTAAGAAAAGCGCTTTATCCGGAGGTTCGGGGTGGTCGCTGGCCATTAGTATTGTAATTCTTTTGATAGGAGCATCGGCTATTTTTACTGAAATACAGGATACCATTAATATTATATGGCGGGTAAAGCCAAAGCCTAAAACCAGCGGTATAAAACGGCTTATTGTAAACAGGCTTTTGTCTTTTTCTATGGTTATCGGTCTGGGATTTTTGCTGGTAGCCTCTCTTTTGATAAATGGTATTATTGCAGCTATAAGCGACCAGCTAAATAATTATTTTCCGGGCATAACGGTTTTTGTGGTAAATGCTGTGAATATGGGCGTTACTTTTGTAGTGATTACCATGCTGTTTGCTGTAATATTTAAGTACTTGCCTGATGTAAAAATTAAGTGGAAAGATGTGCTGGTGGGCGCTTTTACTACGGCTATTCTGTTTATGATAGCCCGATATGGTATACAGCTGTACCTGAAGTTTGCCGGCACTGCCTCTACCTTTGGAGCGGCGGGCTCTGTGGTGGTTATCCTGGTATGGGTATACTTTACGGCTGCTATATTGTACTTCGGGGCGGAGTTTACGCAGGTATATACTGAAAAGTTTGGAGGTGAGATTTGTCCGGCCGATTATGCTGTGCATCTGGCCCGCGAGGAAAAAGAAGTGGAGGTGGATGTGCTTCCTTCCAAGGGTTACTGCTCGGGCGATAAGGATGATGGTGAGGATTGCGAAGTGCCGCCGCAGGAAGAAAGTAAACCCTTGTAAGAGGGCCTGTTGCTAAATAAAAGCCTTCATACATATGCAATGTATGAAGGCTTTTTTGCTGAAAAGCGCTTGTTTACTCTTCAATAGGTTCATCATCAGCCTTAATAAGAGCCGCCGCCTTTACCAGGCGTAGAAACTCTGCACGGTAGCCCTGCGGGTCCCTTCCTAAGGCGCCCTGAGCAAGGGCGGATGCTTTTTGAAACGATGATCCCTGGCTAAATTCAGATTTAGAGAGCAGCATGCCAAACTGGGCGACTGCCGCAGCAAAGCGAAAGTCCTCGCCTGCTTTTTCAATAGACCTGTAGCTATCGGTCATAACCGGTTTGCTAAGTAGTTTACTTACGTCCTTGTCGGGCTGCTTGTAACGCATTTTTACAGTCAGCAGTTCGGTTGCCGGGCTTTTTACCAGGGCAGACGCCTCTGCCTGATACCTGAGCTTGTCGACCTTTTGTATAAAGGGCGATTGAACGCCCGTTGGTATGAGTTCGTAAAGGGCTGTAACACGGTGTCCGGCGCCCATATCTCCTGCATCCTTTTTATCATTATTAAAGTCTTCTTTGTTAAGCATGCGGTTTTCGTAGCCGATAAGGCGATAGGCCTGCACATAGGCAGGGTTAAACTCTACCTGTAGCTTTACGTCCTTAGCTATTGTAAAGAGGGTGCCGCCAAACTCGCTTACCAGCAGCCGGCGCGCTTCGTTTATATTGTCTATATAGCCATAGTTTCCGTTGCCCTTGTCGGCCATGGTTTCGAGTTTACTGTCTTTTAAATTGCCCATTCCATAGCCAAGTATGGAAAGAAAAACTCCTGTTTTGCGTTTTTCTTCCACCAGCCTCTGCATTTCGGCATCGCTCGATACGCCTACATTAAAATCGCCGTCGGTAGCCATAATAATGCGGTTGTTTCCTCCCTTGATAAAATTGCGGGCTGCCTGTTCGTAGGCCATTTGAATGGCCGCTGCTCCGGCGGTAGATCCTCCTGCCTCGAGCGCATCGATAGCATCTTTTATAAGCTGCTTGCGGTTTCCGGGGGTTGATGCAAGCACCAGAGAGGTGCGGCCTGCATAGGTTACGATGGCCACCCGGTCTTTGCTGCGCAGCTGATCAGTAAGCATTTTAAGCGATGATTTTACAAGAGGCAGCTTGTTTGGCGAAAACATGGAGCCTGATACATCAATTAAAAAAACCAGGTTTGATGCAGGCAGGCTGGCCGTGTTTACCTTTTTGCCTTGCAGGCCTATGCGAACCAGACGGTGCTGCGGGTTCCAGGGAGCAACAGATAGTTCGGTGTTTATGGATACGGGATCGTCTCCGGAAGGCTCGGGGTAGTTGTATTCGAAATAATTAATCATTTCTTCAATGCGCACGGCATCTTGCGGAGGCAGCTTACCCTGGTTTATAAAACGCCTGATGTTGCTGTAAGAGGCAGCATCTACGTCGGCACTGAAGGTAGATAAGGGATTATTAAGAACGCTGCGAAAGCCGTTTTCCTCTTTTGCGGCATATGCTTCGGTGTTCCAGTTGCGAGGGACTGCATAGGCCCGGCTGTGCATGGCGCCGGCAGTGGCCATGCCCCGTATCTGCAGGTTCATTGACTCTTCTACGGCCACGGCCTGCCCGTCTTCTAGACGCCTGAGGCGCGCATGTACTGCTTTGCCGGATTTAAAAGCAAGGGTTTGGGAGAAGTATCCCTTTTTGGAAAAAACCAGTATGCCTTGATCCAAAGTGGTTTGCAGGCTATAGCGCCCGTCGGCACCTGTAGTTGTTTGCTGGCTTTGATCTCTGATCATTACGCGTACGCCGCTGAGGTCTTTACCGCTCAGGGCGTCTTTCACAGTGCCTTGCACGATATAAGGCTTTACACTGCCCTGCGCAAAGGTGAGAACCAGCAGCAGGAGGGGTAGCAGGAGGGCTGTCTTTTTCATAAAAAAATGCTTTAACTAAAAGATGTAGAACGAGCACCGTTTCCATAATCATTGGCGTTTATGAGACGGAAAAAAGTTTGCACTGCTATAAATTTTTCTTAATCTTGCTGCCTGAATAGTACTCATTTAGTTTGAAGGTAATTACTAATAAGGCGATAAGCCCTGATAAGGAACAAGACATACTGGCCCTTTATAAGCAAACAGCAGACATAAGCCTGCTGGGTAACTTATATGCCGGCTATATGACCTTGGTTTATGGGGTATGCCTTAAGTATTTAAAAGACGAGGCTAAAAGCCAGGATGCGGTAATGCAGCTATTCGAGGAGCTGGTTGAGAAGTTAAAAAAGCACGAGGTTTCTAACTTTAAGCCATGGCTTTATTCGGTGGCCCGGAATTACTGCCTGATGCAGCTTAGGGCAGATTCTAAACAATCTTTTGTAGATATTAATGAGGCGGGTGTGGAAAAAGAGGCTTTTACGCATCTTGATATAGAAGATACCACCGAGCAAAATCTCCTGACTATGGAGCAATGCCTGGAAACGCTTAATGAGGAACAACGCAAGAGTATAGAGCTGTTTTATTTACAGCAAAAATGCTATCAGGAAGTGGCCGCGGTAACAGGCTACGAAATGAATAAGGTAAAAAGCTATATACAGAATGGGAAGAGAAATCTAAAACTTTGTATGGAGAAGACAGGTGAAAACAACGGATAATTTGGATTATAAACTTATACAGCAGTACTTAAACGGCGAGCTAGACAGCAGGCAAATGCATGAGCTTGAAAAGCGTGCGCTGGAAGATCCTTTTTTATCTGAGGCCTTGGAGGGGTATGCATCTGTTAATAAATCGCAGGAATTTCATTTAGATTTACTTAAAAAGCGGCTTGAAGTGCGGCTTAAGCCTAACGAGCTTGAACGGGGAGAGGTTCTTTTGACCTGGCAGCGCCTAAGCATTGCCGCTGTTGGCCTGCTGATCCTTATTTCTGCAGCAGTATTGTTTTGGATGAAGGATAGCCCTTCGGAAAGTTTACTTGCTGTGCAGGATGAGCCTGTGGAGCAGCAGGCTGCCACGCCCGATAGCCTGAGCGGTGCAGGAGATTTGAAAGAAGCCCGGCTTGGTAAAGAAGGACGGCTTAACGAAGAGCTTTATACGGATACTGAAACTAAAAAGGCGGCAACTAACAAAATTATTCCTGCGGCTCCTGAATCTGCCCTTAAGGCAAACGAAGAGCCAAAAGAGGAATCCATGGTTCTTGCAGGCTCTGTGAAGCAGGAGTCTCCGGTTGATATGACGGCCAGAGCCGGCGAAGCGGCTGCGGGGGTTCAAACCTATAGCCGCAGCAGTGCTGCTACCCTTAAAATGAGCGCCGCTGGTCCGGCGGATAGTTTGAAAGCGAACCCTGTGGTTGGCTACGACGTGTACAAAGAGTATATTCAAAACCAGGCCCGCATAATGGAGGGTTTTGTAAAGGGCATGGTAACGCTTGCTTTCAAGCTCGACGCGGACGGCCGACCGGTTAATATACGACTTGTAAAAGGCTTGAATGCTGCTCAGAACGAAGAGGCCATACGCCTGTTACAAAGCGGTCCCTCATGGAGATATGTTAAAGAAGGCGAGCAGGATGAGATTGTTTACTCGGTTCAATTTAATAAATAGTCATTTATAAATTCTTAGTACCTTCGTGATAGTTAATTATGAAGAATTTTTGCTTTCTTCTTTGCTTAGTGATAGTATCATGTCAGCAAAGTAAAGTTCAGAATAAGGTTGCTGAGCAAATTGCAGCACCCTCTGACCCTCATTCGTATTCCCGTCCCGAACAGGCTTTGGTTAAACACCTCGACTTGCAGCTTAATGTAAACTTTGGCAGTAAAACCATTGATGGAAAGGCCGAATGGCAAATTGACAACCCGGCAAAGGCAGATACCATTGTATTCGATACCCGCCAGCTAAAGATTATTAAGGTAACGGTGGGCGATGCTCAAAAGCGGGCGAGTTTTAACCTTAGTAAGGAAGACCCTGTACTGGGCCAGGCGCTTAAAGTTAAAATAGATTCGACCGTTAAAAAAGTGACTATCTGGTACCGTACCTCTCCTGATGCCTATGCGCTTCAGTGGCTTAACCCGGCTCAGACTGCCGGAAAAAAACATCCTTTCCTGTTTACCCAGTCGCAGGCTATACTTGCACGTACCTGGATACCCTGTCAGGATAGCCCCGGTATACGCTTTACTTATAATGCTGCTGTTAAGGTTCCGGGGAGCCTTCTGGCCCTTATGAGTGCGGAGAACCCGCAGCAGCTGTCTGCTGACGGGAAGTATACGTTTAAACAAAGCAACCCTATTCCGGCTTATCTTATGGCGCTGGCTGTTGGCAACATCCGGTTTAAAGCTATTGACGCCCGTACAGGGGTGTATGCAGAGCCGCAGACTCTGGAAAAGGCCGCCTATGAGTTTGCCGATATGGGAAAAATGGTTAATGCAGCCGAAAGCTTGTATGGACCGTACCGCTGGGGCCGCTATGATGTTCTTGTTCCGCCTCCGAGTTTTCCCTTTGGCGGTATGGAAAACCCTATGCTTACGTTTGCAACTCCAACGGTACTAGCCGGCGATCGTTCGCTGGTAAGCCTTATTGCGCATGAGCTTGCTCATAGCTGGAGCGGCAACCTGGTTACAAACGCTACCTGGAATGATTTCTGGCTTAATGAAGGCTTTACAACCTATATCGAACGCCGTATTATTGAGGCTGTGTATGGCAAGGAAGAGGCTGCTATGCAGATTGTACTGGGGGCAAGGTACTTGAATGAGACTATAGAACGTATGGGTAATCAGCGCGACCTTACCAGGTTAAAGCTTGATCTCAAGGGTAAGGATCCGGACGATGGAATGAATGATATTGCTTATGAAAAAGGCTTTTTCTTTTTGAAAACTGTAGAAAATGCGGTGGGCAGGGAAGAGTTTGATGCTTTTTTGAAAGCTTACTTTGAACAGAACGCTTTTAAATCAATCACTACCGAGCGTTTTATCAGTTACCTCGACAGGAACCTGCTAAGCAGGCAGCCGAAGCTTCGCGCTGATATAAAAACCGGTGACTGGGTATATAAAGCCGGATTGCCCTCTAATATGCCGGTTGTGTCTTCAGAAAAGCTGGATAAGGTGGATACGCTAGTCAATGGCCTTTCGAAAGGCGTTAAATTTTCAGATATAAAGAAGCAGATAAGCTCTTTAAACGAGAAGGTTTATTTTATTAAATCATTGCCTGACAGCATTACTGCACAGCAGATGAAGGACATTGACCGTTTGTTTGCCTTTACGGAGTCTACCAACTCTGAAATTCAGTTTGAGTGGTATATGCTAGCCCTTAAGCACGACTATAAAGCAGCGCATCCGTATATTGAGAAATTTATCTCTTCAGTAGGGCGCAGGAAGTTTGTAATTCCGCTTTACACTCAAATGGCAAGCACACCCCAGGGAAAACTATGGGCCGCCAGGATTTATGCAAAGGCACGGCCGGGCTATCACCCGGTAGCTTATCAGACCATAGATGAAATATTGAAGTAAACAGCTTGGGGGCTATTTACTTTTATAATTATTAGTGGGAAACGTATTTTAACCCTATGATAGAGCTGATAAGGGTGGTTATAAAGAACAGCCTCCAGAAATCTGCGGGTTCCTTAAAGAATAGAATGCCTACGATAGCTGTTCCTACTGCGCCTATACCGGTCCATACAGCGTAGGCTGTGCCTATAGGCAAAGTAAGCGTGGCTTTATAGAGCAGGTACATGCTTATAGCCAGGCATATAAAGAAGCCGCCCATCCAGTAAATGGAAGCGGTACCACTGGTTTCCTTTGCTTTTCCAAGGCAGGAGGCAAAGCCTACTTCAAAAAGCCCTCCGATAATAAGATATATCCAGTTCATTGTTAAACGTCTTTTTTTAGTGCAACAGGCCGATCGTAAAACTTAGGCATGCTGAAGTTATATTTTACTGCTACAAGGCGTATAGTGCATACAATCATAATAGTGATAGCCTTTGTAATGTCTGAGTCGAAGAGATCCTTAATCATAAAGAAAAAGATCCCTCCTACCACACAGGCGGTAGCATAAATTTCCTTGCGGAACAAATGAGGTACATTGTTAAGCAGTATATCGCGCACGACGCCTCCGAAGGCACCGGTAATAGTTCCAAGGATAATGCATACAACCGGATGCAACCCAAATGCAAGGCCCTTATTTACGCCAATGACTGTATAAAGGCCAAGGCCTATGGCATCGAAAATAATAAACGTGACTTTGAGGTTTTTAATATAGGGCTTTAAAAAAAGTGTAGAAGCACCAGCCACCAGGCTTATGAGTGGAAAGTGTATCTGGCGCATCCAGGTAACAGGTGTATAGCCAATCATTACGTCGCGTATGGTACCGCCTCCAAGAGCTGTTACAAACCCTATTACGATTACACCAAAAGCATCAAAGCGTTTCTGCATAGCAGAAAAGGCGCCTGAAATTGAAAAGACAATGACGCCCGCGATCTCAATTAATTGAGAAAAAGTTACTTCCATTAGGTAGATGCCCCTTGTTTTTAACGCGCAAAGATACTAATAAACAGATAGATAATGCTGGCTAGGATTGCTGAAACAGGAATTGTTAAAATCCAGGCCCACATAAGGTTGATAGTTACTCCCCAGCGTACTGCGGACGTACGTTTTGTTACACCAACGCCTATTATAGCCCCGGTTATGGTATGTGTAGTAGACACCGGAATGCCATAATGCTCGGTAATGCCCAGGGTAATGGCGCCTGCTGTTTCGGCTCCCACGCCTTCAAGGGACGTAACTTTTGTGATCTTGGTGCCCATGGTTTTTACAATTTTCCATCCGCCGCTCATTGTACCAAGAGCTATTGCAGAATAGCAGGAAATGGGCACCCATTCGGGCATAGGGTCGGAGTTGCCAATTGCATTTGAAGCCACCAGTGCTACGTAAATGATACCCATTACTTTTTGGGCATCATTGCCCCCGTGAGCAAAACTTAAGGCAGCTGACGATGCCAGCTGAAGGCGTTTAAACCACTTTTCGGCTGTGGCGGGTCTAGACCACTTGCTGAGATTCAGAATAATTATTGTCAGTATTATGGAGATCACCATACCCATGAGAGGAGCGATCGCAATAAAGGCAACAATTTTGAATACATAGCTCATTTTTAGAGCAGCTCCAACGCTTGCGCCACTTAGCAGTGCGTTTGTTACCCCTGCTCCTCCGAAGCCTCCGATAAGCGTATGCGAGGAACTGGATGGAATGCCATGGTACCAGGTGAATAAATTCCATATAATGGCAGCCAGCAAGCCGGCAAGCACTACATGCATGGTGACAAAGTCTTCGGTGACAGTTTTAGCGATTGTATTTGCTACTTTGTGATCGCTAAAGTAGAAGTAAGCAGCGAAGTTGAAGGTGGCTGCCCAAAGGACAGCTTGAAAAGGGGATAATACTTTGGTGGATACAATGGTAGCAATGGAATTTGCTGCATCATGGAATCCGTTTATAAAGTCAAAAGCAATCGCAAGTAAAACGACAACCACTAAAAGGGTAGTAACCATTTGAGTAAATTAATTGTTGTTAAGCGTTCTTAACCAGGATAGTTTCCAGAACATTTGCCACATCTTCGCATTTATCTGTAGCTGTTTCCAAGGCAGCTAGTACTTCTTTGTATTTGATAATGGTTTTTGCGTCTTCTTCAAATTCAAAAAGGTCGGCAACGGCGCGGTCAAATATATAATCTGCCTGGTTTTCCATGCTGTTTATACGTACGCAGGAGTCGGTTATCAGGCGTATGTTTTTCAGGTTTTTTAATTCATGTACACCGGTATTTACATCGATACATCCCTGCAGTATAAGTTCGGCAAGCTTTTTAAGTGGCGGCGTTATATCGGTTATTTTATACAAATTTATGCGGGCGGCAGAACCGTGAATGAAGTCGGCAATGTCGTCAAGTGCAGAAGCCAGAGAATGCATGTCTTCACGGTCAAAGGGCGTGATGAAGTTTTTACTCATCTCAAGGAAAATCTGGTGGGTTATATCGTCGCCTACGTGTTCAAGACGTTCAATTTCCTTATAAAGATTTTCTGTTTCTTCGGGATTTGTGTTGTTTATAAGCACATTTAAAGCTTCGCCTATATCGATAAGGTTCTCACTTGCTTTTTCAAAAAGAGGATAAAACTTCCTGTCTTTCGGAGTGAAATAATGAACAATGCTATTTAATGACATATAATAGAGCTTGTTAAAAGTAAGCAAAGGTATTTATTCAATGTTAAGTTAATGTTAAGTTTGGGCGTTAGTGCCGAAAATCACATTCTAATACTTCAGCAGGCTCTTGGCCTTGGCGAGTGTAAAGGCAAAGGTTGTACCCACGCCTTCGGTGCTTCGCACTGTTATGGTTTGCTCGTGCGCTTCGAGTATGTGCTTTACAATAGACAGGCCCAGGCCCGAGCCGCCGATCTGCCTGGAACGGCTTACATCTGTTCGGAAGAAGCGCTCAAACAAGCGTGGCAGATATTTCTCTTCAATACCCGAGCCGTCATCTGTTACTTCGGTGAGAATCTGATCATGCAGTTCAAAAACCTTAATGCTGGTTGTACCGTTCGGCTTACCGTATTTAATGGAATTGTCTATCAGGTTAACGAGTACCTGGTGTATTTTATCGCGGTCGGCATATACCCAGGTAGGGGTGTTGTATTTATCCTTCAAAACCAGTTGAATGCTTTGTGCGGACGCCTTAAGTTCCATATGTTCGATGGTTTCCTTAATAAGAGCCACAATGTCAAAGCGCTTGTAGTTGATGTTGATCTCGCCGGTTTCTAACTTGGTAATGGCATCAAGATCTGTAATAAGCAGGCTTAGCCTTTCAATGTTTTTCGCTGCTTTGGCAAGAAATCGTTTTGCAAGTTCTTCGTCTTCCATGCCTTCGTCCTGCAGGGCTTCTAAATAGCCCTGAACAGCAAAAAGCGGCGTTTTAATTTCATGCGAAATATTACCCATGAATTCGCGTCTGAACTTTTCCTGCTGCTTAAGAGTGTCGATCTCTATTTTTTTTACCCTTGCCCATTCTTTTACCTCATGTTCTACATCGTTTATCGGATCATCGCTTACGTATTCTCCAAGTGCATCTTTGAGGTCTTTGCCAAGCTTTAAATTGTGTATGAGCTTGTAGATCAATTTGATTTTGCTGTAGACATACCGCTCAATGAGGTAATAAAATACCAGGAAGCAGGTAATTAGAGTGATAATGAAGGTGAAAACGAGGTGGTAAAAGCTGCTTTGAAAATAATAGTTTACCAAAGCAAGGGCAAGCGCCACTACAAGGGCGTTTGTAAACACCAGATCTCTTAATTTCATAGTTGCCTAGGTATTAATCAGGATGTTTTGGGAGCTTGTGCTGCCGGTTGTTCTTCTTTGATCCAGCGGATGGTGTATTTCTTTTCAAGTCCCGGCTTTAAGTGTTGTTTCATACTTTCGGGGGCGGTAATTGTTTTTAAATTTCCGTCACTTACAAACCGGGTTTTGTTCTTAATATGGTTTTTCATAAAGTTCTCGGGGTTTTCGCTGTGCTCGCCTGCCTGAACCCTTTGTATGGCCAGGGGGTTGAACTTAATGTCGTAAGGAGATACTGAGCTTACAGAGCCAACCAGCATAACAGATTCGTGCTTATAGGTTATTCCTTCGAAAGAACCCTGTGACTCGAGTTTGCGGTTTTTGGCATGCATGCCTAAAGGCAAAGCTAGACTTTTAGCATCGTAGCCGGGGAGGAATTCGCGTATTTCTTTAATGAACATAGCCAGGTGCTGCTGAACGCCTTCATCGCTTAGCTTAGAAAGCTGAGCATGGTACCATGTATGGCTTCCTATTTCATAGCCGTTTTTTACAAGCCATTCCAGCTTTTGTTTCTTATACTCGGGTTGTGCAAAAAGTCGTAAAGAGGGTTTGATAGCGGGCAGTACATAAAATGTGGCGGTAAGAGGAAAATCTCTGTGTTTCTTTTTAAAGCTTTCCATAATGCCGACAGCGCAGTCAGGATCTATCTCCGGCTTTCCATTCTTTTCTATGAACCTAAACTGACCGGCGCTTGAGTCGTCAAAGGTAAGGGCAAAAGGAGTTTTTCCTGCAGGTACGTCCAGCTGTCCTGTGGTGATAGCATGTACCGATACGGGATAATAATCGTTATCATACAGCATCTGAAGGTCTTTTCGAAAGTTATCAGGTGTGCGGCGCCAGCGGTCTTCGGGCGTGCCTATAAGGTGATATTCGAGTACCATTACTTTCCCCAACTCATTGGGGGTAAAGTCTTTGTTTTTGAGATTTGCTGTTTTAATGGTTTCAACTGCAGGTGTATCTGCGGCTAGGCGGGTTTGGCCTGCCTTTCTTTCAGCTTGTTGTGAGCAAGAGGCTGTGAAGAAAGCAGTGGCAAGAAAAAAGGCGTTGGTGCGTGTCATTGTGTTGAATATCAAAAAGCAAAGGTAATTCTTATTCTATCGATGCACTATAATATATTGTAGAAGAAGAGCCAAGAAACTTGGCTGCTCCACGTGCTAGATAATGATTACAAGGAGCTTGTTTCTCTAAAATAGCTTTATGATTACAATTCCTTACGGTGGAAAAGAACGACACGCTTTTGCTCAACGCTATTCAGGCCGTGCGGGCATCAGCTTTAAAGTTTGTCCATTGCTCCAAGGGCGCCGGAAAATTCACCATTGTTTATAAACAAAGGCTTATAACCGCAAAGGTGAGTATAGGATTCCACAACCTGGCGTAGCAGTATATTGTCATGAAAGGTGGAGCCTATATAGGCAATGTGTTCGAGGTTTTTTTCTTTTGCAGCCATTACGCTTGCAACAGCAATGGTTTCGCCAACCATCCTTATCACCGCTGCGAGCTGGTCGGCCTTTTCGATGGCTGCGCGAGGGGCGTGCTGACTTACTTTGCCAAAGTTTGCTGCAGTTAAATCTCCTGATATAGGTGGCGTTTCTCCCTGATAAATATCTTTAACAAGCAAATCAATTCTTTCGCGGTTGCCCTTGGCGGCAATGGAGGCTATGGAGCGAAAATCGCTGAGGCCCGTTAGCAGATAGCTTAAGCCCAGTAAGGTTCCGCCGCCTACGCCCGTACCACCTAAACGGCTATGTGCAGTTCCTGCCAGGGCATGAATGGATGTTCCGGTGCCAACGTTGGTAAGAACAAAACTGTCGACATGCATGCCTTGCTCGAGCATAAGGCGACGGACGCCTTCGCAGGTGGCTTCAAATTCAACCCGTATAGTCGCAGGTTTATTAAGAAGAGAGTGTAAAAGCGCCGCTTTGCCCCCGGTCAGTCCGGTCGGAACTGCCTGACGGCTGTTTATAAGACTGGCTACAGTGCTTAGATCAGAGGAAGGATACTTTGCATAAAATCGCTGACCATTATGCTCTGTGACTAATTTTATCAGGGTTCCTCCAGCATCTATTCCAGTTATCATAGAGCAAAGGTTACAAATTATTTCTTGTTAGAAGTATCCAGTCCCTTCGTTGTCGGTCCGTGGACCACAAGGCGGCCGTCTTTGTTGATTTCCATGCGGTCAATAAACACCACCCGCTTTTCGCCTGTTTCAGCCGTACGGCCGTGGTATACACACAGCATTTTACCCTTGTCCAGAAAGAGCACGCTGTTGTGTCCGGTGCCTGTTACCTTCCCACCTTTTTCTATGTTTTTTTCAAGCACCGGATTGTTTGCCGCTTTTTTATAGGGTCCCAGCGGGTGTTTTGATGTCGCGTAGCCCACAGCATAATTCTGTCCGCCGAAGAAGTTTGATGAATACATCATATAATATAGATTACCATGTTTAAAAGTAAAGGATCCTTCTGTCCAACGGCGATTGGCCTCACGTGCAGTTACGGAGCGACTTTCCCATTCTGCCTGCTTGTCTTTCATACTTACCGGAGGGCGAAGCAATAATCTTGGCTTACCAATAATGCCGCTGAAATCAGGTTTTATTTCAATTCCATAGACCCAGCTTTCTTCAATTTCTTTATACCACCCCTTCTTTTTTGCCCAGCTGGCTATTTCGCTTTTAACCGGATGTTTGTAGCAGCATCTTGAGTAGTATAGATAAGCACGTCCGTCATCGCCGAAATATACGTTGGCGTCAATAATCGGGTAACCGGGATCGAAAAGCGGTTTATCACTGATATCTGTAAACGGGCCTGTAGGCTTTTCGGCCACGGCTACCCCAATGCGAAAGTTTTCGAGTTCATTCGTAGGGTTGTGTTTCCACTGGGCACTGTAAAACATATAGAACTTGCCGTTTTTCTTATATACTTCGGGTGCCCAGAAAGAAGAGATACCCCAGGTTTTACCGGTATTCCCCTTAAACACCTGCCCTTCGAACTTCCAGTTGGACAAATCGGAAGAAGAGTAGGCAGAAAAGCCATCGATGTCGTTATCGGTACCGTACATATAGTATATTCCCTTATCGTGAAGTATGTAAGGATCGCCAAAGGCAACAGGTATTGGGTTTCTGATAAGCGTATCAGCATCCTCAAGCAGCTGCAAAGAGGCAGGCAGGGTATTAATTGTCTTGCCGGTAAGGGATAGTTCGTTATGCTTGCAGGCCCGATTCAGGGCAAATATCTGAAAGCCTGATAAAAAATATAGTAATAAAATTAATAAAGGTTTCATATGTCAGGATGTATCGTAATCGGTATGGTTTAGTAAATGTATAAAGTACACTGCTGATTTCCAAATAGAAAGGCTTGTTAATATACTATAATTCACTGTATGTGAGGACGTGTCGTCTTGCCGGAAGAGTGCTGTACGGTTTTTGTTATTCCCTCCCTAAAGGTATTTTATGCGGTTTTCGTACTTTTACCACATGGCGATCACTAAACCTTCTGTACCTAAGGGAACAAGAGACTTTTCACCTGCTGAAATGGTGAGGAGGAACTATATTTTTGATACGATAAAAACTGTATTTCGTAAATATGGGTATCAGGAAATTCAAACCCCTTCCATGGAGAACGTCTCTACCTTAACCGGCAAATATGGAGATGAAGGGGATAAGCTCATTTTCAAAATATTAAACAGCGGTGATTATTGGGGGCAGGTTGAAAGAGCAAGGCACAAAGACAGTTCAATGGTTCTTGACTCAAAAAAGCTGCTTCCTGTTTTAAGTGAGAAGGCTTTGCGTTATGACCTTACTGTTCCGTTTGCGCGCTATGTGGTGATGCATCAAAACGAAATATCGTTTCCCTTTAAACGCTTTCAGATACAGCCGGTCTGGCGCGCTGACCGCCCGCAAAAAGGCCGATACCGGGAGTTCTACCAATGTGATGCGGACGTAGTTGGTTCGGACAGTCTGTTAAACGAGGCGGAGTTTGTAATGATCTATCAGGAAGCTTTAAGTATTCTGGGCCTCAAGGACTTTACCATTAAGCTAAACAATAGAAAAATTCTGTCGGGTATTGCAGAAATTATAGGTAAGCCTGAGCTTATTGTTGATATGACCATTGCTATAGATAAGCTGGATAAAATAGGCATGGGCGGTGTTGAAAAGGAGCTTTTAGAACGGGGGTTTACCTCTCAGGACATCGACCGGCTCAGGCCGGTGATTGCTCTGCAGGGAACCAATGAAGAAAAGCTCGGAAACTTAAAAGAGATACTTAAGGATTCGCAGTCGGGACTTGCAGGAGTAACAGAGCTGGAACAAATATTTTCCTATCTGTCTGTGTATGCTAGCCAGGGAATAGCTCCCAAGGTAGAAGTAGACATAACCCTTGCGCGGGGTCTTAACTATTATACAGGAGCCATCTTTGAGGTTAAAACCAACGAAGTAGCAATGGGAAGCATAGGAGGCGGCGGCCGCTATGATGACCTTACAGGTATGTTCGGACTGAAGGGACTGACTGGTGCTGGTATTTCTTTTGGCGCCGATAGAATTTACGATGTACTGGAGGAGCTGCAGCTTTTTCCTCAGGACGCAAGTATTACTACGAAAGTGCTTCTTACCAACTTTGATAGCGAAGCCGAGCGCTATGCTTTGCCGGTTCTTGCAAGGCTTCGCGCCGCAGGAATTGCAGCCGAACTTTATCCTTCATCTGCAAAGCTTAAAAAACAAATGGCTTATGCAGACGGGAAGAAGATCCCTTTTGTTGTATTAATTGGAAGTGAAGAGATGCAAACAGCGCAGTTTACCCTTAAAGACATGGTGAGCGGAGAACAAAAGAAGGTCGGCATGGATGCTTTGCTTACTCTTTTGTCTGCTTAATATCATTATTGCCGGCAACATTAACAGCTTAGATACAACCTTTAGGCCTTCGCGGCGTTTATAATTTTTAGTTGCTTTACACGCAGCGCTGTAACTAATCTACTCAATGCAGCAAAAGGAAGAACAAGCCCTTAGAAAACAGCATACAGATATCCCGAGGAAGGCCAATCCGGCGGATCTGCTTGCAAATGAACGAACCTTCCTGGCTTGGATAAGAACCAGCATAGCACTTATGGGTTTTGGCTTTGTGGTAGTTAAATTTGCCCTGTTTATTAAGCAAATAACCTTTGTGCTTGGCAAGGATCACTCTGTACCTAGCAGTGGGGGATACTCCGGAAAGGTAGGAGTAGTCCTTGTTATCATTGGTGGAGTGCTTGCCTTACTTGCCTACGTGCGGTTCCGCGTTATTGAAAAGCAGCTGATTGCGCAAGAATTTTCCCCCAATCAGCTGTTATCGCTTGTATTGACCATTTTTATTGTAAGTACCAGTGCAGTGCTTATATGGTATCTCCTGCCAGGTATTTAATGGTCCGTATCCTGATCCAGGCGGCGGCTACCTTCGTATAGTTCATATTCGAACAAACGGCAATCGAGCTTTCCGTTATAGAATTCTATCCGGCGTGAGGCTTTCAAGCCTATTTTCTTAGCAAGATCGGCATTGCCGGTAAATACGTAGCCGTGATACCCTTTGCATTCCTGTTTTATAAAATCGCCTATGCGTTTGTAAGTCGCTTCCAGCTTGCTGTGAATGCCCAGCCTCTCGCCATATTCGGGATTAAAGAAGATAATTCCTTTTCCTTCCGGTACGGTAGTCTCGGCAAAATCGCACACTTCAAACTCAATAAACTGATCCACGCCTGCAGTTTTTGCATTTTTGCGGGCTATATCAATGGCCTCTTCTGAAATGTCACTTGCAATAATTCTCGTTCGAACATCTTTTTTAATCTTATCTTTTAATTCTCGACGCGCAGCGAAGAAAACTTGTTCGTCATAGCCTATAATGTGCATAAAGCCATAGTTCATGCGAAAAAGGCCTGGCTTTCTGTTAGTAGCAAGCATTGCAGCTTCGATAGCCAGAGTACCCGAACCGCACATGGGGTTTACAAAAGGCTCTTTCATGTCCCAGCGTGTAGCCATAAGTGTTGCTGCGGCAAGAGCCTCCAGCATGGGAGCTTTTCCTGGAAGCTTCCTGTAGGAATGCTTTGAAATTACCTCGCCGGAAGTGTCCAGATATATTTCAGCCTCCTCGTCCCTCCAGTATAAATGGATAACGGCTTTATTCTTTTCAGACCCTGTATTGGGCCGCATCCCTTTTTTTTCACGAATGCGATCGACAATAGCATCTTTTACCTTTACATTGGCAAACAGTGGGGTACGAATGTATTCATTATCAACATTTGAAGTGATAGAGACGTAGCCGCTGGGGTCAATGAGCTCTTCCCATTCGATACTCAGCAGTTCCTGATAAAGGTGCTCAGGAGTTTCTGCATTAAAACTTTTTAAAGAATAGAGTATCTGACTGGCTACGCTGAGATTGAGATTGAGGACAATGCAATCATTTACTGTTCCTTCCAGCTCTACGCCGGTCTGATAATGACTTTTTATTGTAAAACCAAGTTCTTCAACCTCTTTGATGAGGTAGCTTACCAGGCGTTTATTGCATGTAATTAAAATGCGGGAGGGTGTGTTGAAAACTTGCATAGCTAAATTGCGAAGTTAATCAATTAAATTTGTGACTTTATTAAAAATTGATTAAAGGAGCCCCTGGCATGGATATAAAAGGAAAGGTACATGAAATTTCACCTGTGATAAATGTAACAGACACATTTAAAAAGCGCGAACTCATTGTAGAGTATGCAGAAAATCCGTCATTTCCTGAATATATAAAGTTCGAAGCTTTGCAGGATAAAGTGAATTTGTTTGATGCTGTGAAAGTGGGTGAAGAAATAGAGGTATTTTTCAACCTGCGCGGACGCCCTTGGACAGACCGTAATGGAAAGACTTCCTACTTTAACTCCCTGGTGGCATGGCGGGTTAACGTATTGAGCGGCGCAGATGCAGCCGGCAGCTCTCCTGAAATTGCTCCTCATCAAAGCTTTGATGAACCTGGAGCTGAAGATGATCTTCCTTTTTAATCTCTTAGCCTACCACAGCAGGTACCTTTCGATTCCGGGGTGTTAAAAAGTGTTAAAAGCTGTCTTCTAATGACATGCTTCGTTACTTTTGTGTTGCATGCGTAGGAAAAACATTCGTTTGATAGTAGCTCTGATGGCCTTTGCTTTATTGGGAGTAATGGCTATGCAGTTTTATTTTTTAAAGGAATCCTTTCGGCAAAAGTCCCAGTTATTTGATCTTTCGGTAAATAATTCCCTGAGCGAAGTAACCGACCAGTTATCGCGCAAAGATGCTATGCTGTTTGCCCGTCGCAGGGCAATGGCCGAAGAGGAGCAGCGCAAAGAAAGCATTAAGCAGCAGGAGCGGGATAAAGCCGGCCGTCAGGCTGAGCAGTTTGCCATGCGAATTAAATCTTTAAACGAACAGATCGAACAGGACTTTAAGCGCCGTGACAGCAATTTGCGCAGGCAGTTCCCCCGTATTATAACCATTGATAACGATTTTTATGAAACCTATTTCCGTGACCCGAAAGAGCTTAGTAAGGTCAGGCTACAGGTACGCCTTCATGAGTCAATTGATAACTACGGCCAGGTCTTTCAAAATGAAGTACACGAGCTGTATGTTGAAAATCCGGGTAAGCTGGGCTTAAAGAAGCGCCGGAACAGGCAGTTAGATACCATTTATTATCTGGCCGAAGATCCGGTATACGGCCTGCGTGTTGTATCATTGCCTCGCAAGAGCAAACTGTTGCAGCAGCAGCTGTTTAAAGCCCGCCAGGAGCAGGAGGCCGAACGCTTAAGGAAAGAGGAGCAGATGCGCGAGGTAAAGAAGATGAATCACTTCTTCAGTGCCGGAAGCAGTTCTGCACAGCGAAAAACGATATTTGAAGACCTTGCAAATGACTATGAACAGTACAATACCCCTTTGCTAAGCAGGGTAAATCCAAATACGCTTGATACCTTATTAAGGGCAGCCTTTAAAAGCCGCGGAATCGATCTTCCGTTTACCTATAGCATTTCGCTGGAGGGTAAGGACTCCTTACTCTTTGCTACAAACCAGCATCAGAGTTATCCGCAGGACCACATGTATACTACTATCTTATTTCCTAAAGACATTATTGATAACAAGGGTATACTTTCGGTTAATTTTCCTGACAAGGATAAGTATATGATGAAGAACATGAATGCAGTGCTAGCCTCCTCGGCGGGCCTTTTGCTGCTTATGATCGGTTGCTTCGCGTATACCATCTTTGCTATCTTCAAGCAAAAGAAGATATCCGAGATGAAAACAGATTTCATTAATAACATGACTCACGAGTTTAAGACTCCCGTTTCAACCATCATGATAGCCAGCGAAGCGCTTAAAGATCCCGAGATAACACAAGACCAGTCGCGTGTTAACAGACTTGCAGGAGTGATCTATGATGAAAATGCCCGGCTTGGAAGCCATATAGAGCGGGTACTAAACGTTGCGCGGCTAGATAAAGGAGAACTTCGCCTGGAGTTCAGACAAGTGGACATAAACGACCTTATGGCAGCTATTGTAGATAGTATGGATTTGCAGTTTGTTAAAAGAGGCGCTAAGGTAACAACTCGGTTTAATGCTTCCGATGCGGTAGTGAATGGAGACGAGCTTCATTTAAGCAACGTGTTTTTCAATCTAATAGACAATGCCTTAAAGTACAGTCAGGATACCCCTGAAATTGAAATAAGCACCTTTACCACGGGCCGTAACCTCCATGTGAGGGTAGCAGACAAAGGAATGGGCATGAGTAAGGATCAGTTACTGAAAATATTTGACCAGTTTTATCGCATACCCACAGGAAACATACATGATGTAAAGGGATTTGGACTTGGGCTCAGCTATGTGCACGATATCGTGAAGAAGCATAAGGGCAATGTAAAAGTAAAGAGTGAAAAAGACAAAGGGTCAGAGTTCGAAATAATAGTGCCGTTAACTAGTTAGCCTAATAGCAAATATGAAAAAGATTTTATTGGTAGAAGACGATCCTAACCTCGGTATGTTAATCGAAGAATATTTGCAGATAAAAGGAAAGTTCACAGTGGCACTGGCAAGGGACGGCGATGAAGGCCTCAAAGTCTTTAAAAGCAGCCGCTTTGACCTTTGTATTCTGGATGTAATGATGCCAAAGAAGGACGGCTTTTCATTAGGTAAAGACATCAGGCGACTTGATCCTCACGTGCCGATTATATTTGCAACCGCAAAGTCAATGATTGAAGATAAGTCTCAGGCATTTAACCTTGGAGGAGATGACTATATAACCAAGCCTTTCAGGATTGAAGAGCTGCTGATGCGCATCAATGCCCTACTAAAGCGTGTGTCAAACCAAGGTAAGGCAGAAGACGATGGGGTGTTTTCTTTAGGCTCCTACACCTTTGACTATCAGGCTCAGCTTATACGCAAGGGCGAGGCCCAGCAAAAGCTTTCCACAAAAGAGGCAGAGCTTCTGCGCTTGCTCTGTATGAAGAAGAACGATATCCTTACCCGGGAAGAAGCTTTAATAAGTATATGGCACGATGATAACTACTTCAATGGCCGCAGCATGGATGTGTTTTTGAGTAAACTTCGGAAATACCTCAAAGATGACCCTTCTGTAGAGATACTTAATGTACACGGCAAAGGATATAAATTAATGGCAGGTTAAGCACCTATGTCGCGGCAGGCAGGCAGCACTGTTGGTCTCCCCGGCAAGTAACAGGTGCCATAGCGGCAAAGAGGGATTGCGTCAACCCTGCGTGCGACTGATCTTCATTCGACAGAAGTGCTGCTGCCAGTCACTTTACAGGGTTTTACCGGTTGGAAACAATCATTAGTTCTAAATCTTTCAGCGGCAGATTAAAGCGTTCAGCAAGATCGGCATTAGTAAGATGTCCCTGGAAAAGATAAGTAGCGCTAAGAATACCAGGCCGTTTCCATATAAGCTTCTTAATGCACCCAAGCTCTCCAATTTCCTGCAGAACAGGAGTAAAAATATTGGTAAGCGCATAGGTAGCAGTTCGCGCAACCCTTGAGGCAATATTAGGCACACAGTAATGAATTACATCATACTTGCGAAATACAGGACGGTCATGCGTAGTAAGCTCGGAGGTTTCGAAGCAGCCCCCCTGGTCAATGCTCACATCAATAATAACTGAGTTTGGTTTCATACGGCTAACCGTTTCTTCACTAACCACACAAGGGCTTCGGCCATGCTCGGCACGAATGGCGCCGATAACAACATCGCTGGATGCAATAGCCTTTTGCATTACAATTGGCTGCATTACAGAGGTAAACACTCGGTTACTGATATTATTTTGTATTCTTTTTAATCGGTATAAGGACTCGTCAAACACTTTTACCTGAGCTCCCAGAGCAATAGCCGTGCGGGCAGCATATTCTGCCACCGTACCAGCGCCAAGAATCACTATCTCCGTGCAAGGCACCCCTGTAATGCCTCCCAGCATAAGGCCTTTTCCTCCAAAAGGGTTACTCAAATACTCTGCTGCTATAAGAATGGAAGTTGCTCCTACAATTTCCCCCATGGAGCGTACCACACTCAGCGAACCACCCTCGTCTCTAAAGTATTCAAATGCCAGAGCTGTAATGCGCTTTTTTATCATCGCCTCCAAAAGCTCGGCTTTCAAAGATGCAGGCACCAGCGAAGACAAGAGTATCTGCATAGGTTTCATAAGCGCTATTTCCTCAAATGTAGGAGGGGTCACTTTTATAACAATATCGCACTTATAAACTTCTTTGGCGCTGTAAGCAATAATGGCACCCTGTTCCGAATACTTGTCATCACTGAAATTGGCCCCTTCGCCTGCTCCGGTTTCAAAGATGATCTTGTGCCCAAGCTGAACTAGCAATGCTACGGACAACGGGGTAAGAGGCGTTCTATTTTCCTGCATACCCGTTTCTTTAGGCACACCTATCGAGAAGCTTTTTTTGCTGCTCCGGGTTTTAAGCATGGCCTCTTGAGGCTGTATCAGTGCTTGTTTAGCAATATCAGATAGTTCAGAAAGCATAATAGAGGTTCCAAAAAGTAAGCATATATAAAAAACAAACCTATTTGATTGATATGAGCCTTTCGGCTGGCCCTTTTGTGTTCAGTTGCACCTTTACGCAGTTACGCGGCAAAAGGTTAGGTATATTATCCGGCCACTCAATAAAACAGTAGTTACCCGAGCAAAAATAGTCTTCAGTGCCAATATCCAACGCTTCATACTGATTCTTAAGTCTATAAAAGTCAAAATGATAAACAGGACCTTGCGGCGATTTATATTCATTTATAATGGAAAACGTCGGACTTGATACATTTTCCGAAACTCCCAGCTCCTGTGCTATGGCTTTAATAAAAGTCGTTTTTCCGGCGCCCAGGTCTCCGTAAAAAAGAAATACCTTCTTGTCATTAGCGTATTCTAAAAGCTGTTTAGCTGCCGGGCCAAGCTCTGGCAGACTCGAAACTGTTATTTCCATTAGTTTATTATTACGGGTGTGTTTTTATTACCTGGGGCTGTATGTAACATAAGGAACAATCATTTCCTCGAGCGATATCCCTCCATGCTGAAAGGTTTCATTGTAAAAGTTAACGAAATGATTGTAGTTATTTGGATACACAAAGTAGCTGTCCTCTTTGGCAAAAATAAAGCTTGAGCTTACATGCAGTTTAGGAAGAAAAGCATCATGAGGGTTCTTAATGTGGAAAACCTCTTTAGGGCTAAAGTTCAGGTTCTTACCCTGTTTATAGCGAAGATTCGTATTGGTATTCCGATCGCCTACTACCTTGCTCGGATGTTTTACCCGTATAGTCCCATGGTCAGTAGTAATAACAAGCTTTACTTTCTTCTGAGAGAGTTTTTTAATAAGATCCAAAAGCGGAGAGTGGACAAACCACGACAACGTTAAAGAGCGGTAGGCAGCCTCATCATTTGCCAGTTCGCGTATCATAGCCATATCAGTACGGGCATGCGAAAGCATGTCCACAAAGTTATAAACGATAGCATTTACCTCGTTGCCCATCAGGTTATTATAATTCTCTGATATTTCCTTTCCCTGTTCAAACGTCAGTATCTTCGAATAGGAATGTTTAACGTCCCGGCGCAGGACCCTGCTTAACTGATCGCTGAAGAACTCGCCTTCATATAAGTTCTTTCCTCCATCATCCTCATCGTTTTGCCATAGCTTTGGAAAGCGCTTTTCCATATCCAGAGGCAGCAAGCCCGAAAAAATAGAGTTACGGGCATACTGGGTAGCAGTGGGAAGTACGCTGAAATAAGTGTCTTCGTCATCCACCCTGAAATATTCGCCAATGATCGGGTTTATAATCTTCCATTGGTCGTAGCGAAGATTATCTATCAGTATAAAGAAAGTGGGAGTTTCCGGATCCAGTACAGGAAGTAACTTTTTACGCAGCAGCTGGTGCGACATGGTGGGCGCCGATACCGGATCTTTCAGCCAGCCGGCATAATTCTTTTCAATAAATTTTGAAAACTGCATATTTGCCTCGGCCTTTTGCATGGTCAGAATCTCGTGCATGCCCGCATCTTCCAGTTTCTCCAGTGAAAGTTCCCAGTAGATGAGTTTTTTATAAACATCCACCCATTCTGCATAGCTCAGATTATCGTTTAGCGTCATGCCGAGGTTACGAAAATCCTGCTGATAGGCCATAGAGGTTTTCTGACTTATTAAGCGCTTATTTTCGGTAAACTTTTTTATGGTAAGCTGAATTTGCTTTGGGTTTACAGGTTTAATAAGGTAATCATCTATCTTTGAGCCAATGGCATCTTCCATTACATGCTCTTCTTCATTTTTAGTGATAAGAACAACCGGCACCTCCGGGTTAATGTTCTTAATTTCAACCAAAGTTTCCAGGCCTGTAAGGCCAGGCATATTTTCATCTAAAAAAACAATGTCAAAATTGTTATTACGAAAGGCTTCCAGCGCATCTGTTCCGTTGGTGCAGGTTTTAACCTCATATCCCTTGTCGGTAAGAAAAATTATATGCGGTTTCAGGAGGTCAATTTCGTCATCTGCCCATAGTATTGTTGTGCCTTGCATAGTTAAGTACTTAGATATCTATTAAATTAAATAAAGTATAACAATAAAAGACAAGTTTTGTATTGAAATTAACAGATTTGTTTGAAGTATTTTTAAAGTGAAGAAGAACAAGATCATAAACGACCCGGTGTACGGGTTTGTTACCATCCCGCAAGGAATCATTCAGGATTTAATAGAACACCCTTATTTTCAACGATTGAGGAACATCAAGCAGATGGGACTGGCCAATCTGGTTTACCCCGGTGCTTTGCATACCAGGTTCCACCATGCCCTGGGTGCCATGCATCTCATGAAAATGGCTGTAGACACCCTAAGGAGCAAAGATGTCGTCATTACTGCCGAAGAAGAAGAAGCCGTGCTCATAGCCATCCTTTTACACGACATTGGCCATGGTCCTTACTCGCATGCTTTGGAACACTCAATTGTCAGCGACATTTCTCATGAGCATATTTCAGCCTTGTTAATGAACAGACTGAACGACGATTTTGACAACAGGCTCAGTTTGGCCATGCAAATATTCAATAACCAGTATCCCAAGGCTTTCCTCCATCAGCTGGTGTCGGGCCAGCTGGATACCGATCGTATGGATTACCTAAGCAGAGATAGTTTTTTTACAGGTGTTTCCGAAGGCATTATTGGCTTTGACCGGATTATAAAAATGATGAACGTATTTGACGGCCAGCTTGTAATCGAAGAAAAAGGTATTTATTCGGTAGAAAAGTTCCTCATTGCCCGCAGGCTGATGTATTGGCAGGTTTACTTTCACAAAACAGCTTATGCCGCCGAGCATCTGCTTGTAAATATACTGCGCCGGGCCAAGTATGTGGTCTCTAAGGGCGAAGAACAACTTTTTGCCACCCCTGCCTTCAGTCACTTCTTACACAATACCATAAGCCGGGCTGATTTTGAAAGCAGCAGCCAACACCTCGGCTACTTTACACTCTTAGATGATTTTGACATATTTACCTCTGTAAAAGTATGGAAAGACAGTAAAGACTTTGTGCTATCCTACCTGTGCGAAAGCCTGCTGCGCAGAAAGCTCTATAAAAGCGAAATTGGAAATGAGCCGGTTGATCACCTGCGTAAGCGAAGCTTTGAAAAAAAGGCGATGGAAATGTTTCCTGTAGGCCCGGAAGATATTCCCTACTTTGTATTCGACGATGTTATTGTAAACGAAGCTTATCGGGTGGACGACGGCAATATTAACATCCTAAAAAAGAACTCAGTCATATTAGATATTGCCTCCGCATCTGATAATTCAACGCTCCAGGCCTTTGCCCAAAAGGTAAGTAAATACATCCTCTGCTATGCCTCCGAGTTAAAAGGCGTTGTAAATTAAGTATTTATGCTTTTTTTGACTTGTATTTTACAATTTGTTCATATCTTATATAAGATTTAAATTTGCACGATGCAATTTACTGCTCAACAAATCGGAATTTTACTGAATGGTAGTGTGGATGGAAATCCGGACGTTACAGTAAATACACTGGCCAAGATTGAAGATGCCCAGCAGGGAGCCTTGTCTTTTCTGGCAAATCCAAAGTACGAACACTTTTTATATAACACACAGGCTTCTGTAGTAATAGTCAGCCAAAGTTTCGAACCCTCTCAGGCGGTACTACCCACCCTTGTGCGCGTTCAGGATCCTTACAGTGCTTTTTCTGTGTTGCTCGAACAGTACAATACGTTAAAGTTACAAAAAAAAGGAATTGAAGAACCTTCCTTTATTCACCCGACGGCAGTTCTTGCCCAGGATGTGTATATAGGTGCGTTTAGTTACATAGGAGCCGCCTCGAGCATTGGTAACAATTGCAAAATCTATCCTCAGGTATTTATCGGAGACAATGTACACATAGGCGACAATACCACACTTTTTCCCGGAGTTAAAATTTATTACGATTGTACCATAGGCTCCAATTGTATTGTGCACTCCGGCGCCGTTATAGGGAGTGATGGCTTTGGTTTTGCGCCGCAGGCCGATGGTACCTACCATAAAGTAAGTCAGATAGGAAACGTTGTGATAGGCAACAATGTCGAAATAGGCGCTAACACGGCTATTGACAGGGCAACAATGGGCTCAACAACTATTCACGACGGTGTAAAGCTTGATAACCTCATACAGCTTGCTCATAATGTAGAAGTTGGAAAAAATACCGTAATAGCCTCTCAAACCGGAGTTTCAGGCAGCGCCAAAATAGGCGAACACTGTGTAATAGGAGGGCAGGTAGGCATTGTAGGACATATAAGCATAGCCAATGGAAACCAGGTGCAAGCCAAGTCGGGTATAAATCATTCCATTACCGAAGAGGGTTTGAAGTGGGCCGGAGCGCCTGTAAGGTCTTATACTGCTCAAATGCGCACGCAGGTTATTATGAACAGGCTGCCCGAACTTGAAAAAAGACTCCAGCAATTAGAAAAAAAAATAAACGATATAAAATAACAAGACCTTTACATGCAGGAAATGAATGTTAAGCAAAGAACGCTACAATCAGAAGTACAGGTTTCCGGCGCAGGCTTGCACACCGGACAACCCGTAAACATGACGTTTAAACCAGCGCCGGAAAACCACGGCTACAAGTTTAAGCGGGTAGATATAGAAGGGCATCCGGTAATTGAGGCTGATGTTGATAATGTAAGCGACACTTCCAGAGGTACTACACTTTCTCAAAACGGAGCCAGCGTAAGCACGGTAGAGCACGTGTTGGCTGCTTTAGTTGGTATACAAATAGACAATGTGCTTATTGAGCTGGACGGACCCGAAACAGCCATTATGGACGGCAGTTCACTTCTTTTTGTAGAAGCCTTTGAAAAAGCCGGAATCATAGAGCAGGACGCAGACCGCGACTACTATGTTATTCCGCACAATATACACTATACCGAGCCGGATCGAAGGGTAGAAATGGTGGCCATGCCGCTTGACGACGATTACAGGCTCACCTGCATGATAGACTATAACTCGCCCATCCTGGGCAGTCAGCATGCAGCAATTACCAGTATCAATGATTTCAAAAAAGAAATCAGTTCAAGCCGCACCTTTTGCTTCCTGCACGAACTGGAACAGTTGTTAGAGCACAACCTGATAAAGGGGGGCGATCTAAACAATGCAATAGTTGTGGTAGATAAGGAAGTAAGTAAAGAAGAGCTCAGGCACCTTGCAACCCTGTTCCACCGCGAAGACATCGATGTTGCGCGCGAAGGGATACTCAACAATATCGAATTAAGGCATCAAAACGAACCTGCCCGCCATAAGCTTCTGGATATGATTGGCGACCTTGCGCTGGTAGGAGTGCCATTAAGAGGCCACATAATGGCGGCACGCCCCGGGCATGCAGCCAACGTTGCTTTTGCGCGTAAAATAAAGGCACAGATCAGAAAAGACAGGGCAAAGAAAGCCGTAAAGTTATATGATCCCAGTGTTCCGCCGATATACGATACCGTGCAGATAATGAACATACTGCCACACCGCCAGCCTTTTCTTATGGTTGACCGTATTATCGAACTTACAAAAAACCACGTGGTAGGGGTAAAAAACGTAACCATTAATGAAGATCTGTTTCAGGGGCATTTTCCCGGTTCGCCAATTTATCCGGGCGTACTGCAAATAGAGGGTATGGCACAAACAGGAGGCATACTGGTATTAAGTACCGTGCCCGATCCTCAAAACTGGCTCACCCTGTTCCTTAAAATAGAAAATGCGCGTTTCAAAGCTCAGGTTACACCCGGCGATACTATTATATACCGCTGCGATCTTATAACCCCCATACGCAGAGGCATTGCCCAAATGAAAGCCGTGGGAATAGTAGGAGGCAAAATTGTAGCCGAAGCAGAGCTTATGGCTCAAATAGTTAAAGTAAAAGAATCAGAAGGATGATCCAACCCCTGTCATACATACACCCACAGGCAAAAATTGCCGATAACGTTGTAATAGAACCATTTGTTACCATCCATAAGAACGTAGAAATAGGCGAAGGCACCTGGATAGGTCCTAACGTAACAATCATGGATGGCGCGCGTATCGGCAAAAACTGTCGTATTTTTCCGGGTGCTGTAATATCAGCTATACCACAGGACCTGAAGTTTGCAGGCGAAGAAACCACTGCCGAAATAGGAGACAATACTACAATACGTGAGTGTGTAACTATAAACAGGGGTACAAAAGATAAATGGAAAACAGTAATAGGTAAAAACTGCCTTATACAAGCCTACTGCCATATTGCGCATGACTGCTTTGTGGGCGATAACTGTATTTTTTCAAACAGCACCACGCTGGCAGGCCATATTACCATTGGTGACTACGTGGTGCTTGCAGGACTTGTAGCCATACATCAGTTTTGCAAAGTAGGTTCTCATGCATTTGTAACTGGCGGCTCGCTTGTGCGTAAGGATGTTCCCCCGTATGTTAAAGCTGCACGCGAACCGCTTTCCTATGTGGGCATTAACTCAGTAGGCCTGCGCCGCAGAGGCTTTACCTCCGAGCAAATTAACCAGATACAGGATATCTATCGAACTCTTTTTATTAAAAAGTACAATGTAGCCGCAGCTCTTAACATTATAGAAGCGGAGCACCAGCCCACCGAAATCCGCGATGAAATACTCGATTTTATACGCAATTCAAACCGCGGCATCATGAAAGGATTTGCCGGAGCATGATGTGCAAGGGCACCAGTTAACGGTATGCTTATCAAGCTAGAAAAAACAGGCCGGAGGTTCAACCGCGAGTGGATATTCAGAAACATGGATTATACCTTTAGCGCCGGACAATGCTATGCCATTTTAGGACCTAACGGATCGGGCAAGTCAACCCTGCTACAGGTGCTTTCGGGCAGTTTAAGCCCATCCGAAGGACGTATTACTCATACCACTGATAAACAAATTCATTCTGATGACTTGTTTAACAGCCTCAGTATTGCAGCCCCCTACATGGAACTGATCGAAGAGTTAACGCTTGACGAACTAATAGACTTCCACTTCAGGTTTAAGCGCTACCAGCCCGGTCTTGATAAAGGAGCGCTTATAGATATGCTCGGTTTTTCAAAAGCGCGTAACAAGGAAATAAGATATTTTTCATCCGGCATGAAGCAGCGCACCAAGCTTGCCCTGGCAGTATGTGCCGATGTGCCCCTGCTTTTTCTGGATGAGCCAACCTCCAATTTAGACAGCCAGGGTACCGACTGGTACCTGCAGCTTATAGAACAGCATACAGCCGGCAAACTCGTTATAGTGGGTTCAAACCAACCCCATGAATATAGCTTTTGCAAGCACAGCATGAATATGAGCAGCTACAAAACCGTTTAAACGCATAGGGCGCTTTTTATTCGTACAATCTAAATACTATCTTTGATATTCTTAAAAAACAAATAGTTTATGGCTAAAGCTTCAGACATAAAGAATGGAAATATCCTTCGTTTCAACGGCGAACTGGTAACAGTAGAAGAGTTTATACACCGCACCCCTGGTAACCTTCGTGCTTTTTATCAGGCCAGGATGCGGAACGTTAAAACAGGAAAGCTTGTAGAATATCGCTTTCGCACAGACGAAGAAGTAGAAATTTGCCGTGTAGAAACGAACGATTATCAGTACCTGTATGATGATGCTGACTTCTTTGTTGTAATGGACAATAAAACCTACGAACAGTTCAATATACCCAAGTTCCTTTTTGGCGATGCCGCTAAGTTTATGAAAGAAGGAATGAATGTGGTGGTAGCTTTTGAAAGCGATGAACCCATCATGGCACAGGCACCTGCAAGTGTAGAGCTTGAAATAACCTATACCGAGCCCGCAGTAAAAGGCGATACCTCTACCAATGCTCTAAAATATGCCACTGTTGAAACCGGAGTAGAGGTAAAAGTTCCCTTATTCATTAACCAGGGCGAAAAAGTAAAAATAGACACACGTACAGGCGAATACATTGAGCGTGTAAAATAAGTTTTTCAGTTTAAAACCAACATGGCCTTATCTAACCGTAAGGCCTTTTTTATGGACAGGATGACCAAACAGCTTCTTAGAAAACAATATCTGCAAAAGCGCCGCGAGCTAAGTGCCCGGCAGCTGCACGAAAGCTCGCAGGCCATAGCCAGCTTGTTTTTGAGTCTGGATATGAGCAAGGTAAGGTATCTGCACCTGTTCTATCCTATAGTGGAGCTGGGAGAAATAGACGTACGTTTGCTGGCACAGGGGCTAAAGGAAAAGCAGCCTGCGCTACAGCTTGTATTGCCACGGATGGAAGGCAATGTTTTGAAACACATTCTATGGACCGCCGATACCCCGCTGCAAACCAATAGCTGGGGCATTACCGAGCCTGTACAGGGGCAAGAGATAGAGCCTGGCCGGCTTGATGCCGTGCTCACCCCCTTGCTGTGCTTTGATAAACGGGGCTATCGCCTGGGATACGGAAAAGGCTACTACGACGCTTTTTTAGCCGCATGCAGACCCGATGTGCTTGCCATTGGTGTTTCGTTGTTTGATCCGCTCGACCAAATTCCGGCCGAACCTCACGACGTGCCTCTTAGCCTGTGTATTACGCCAGGTAAAATATGGAGTTTTAGTTAGGAAAGCTTAGAGTCATCCAGCTCAAGCAGCACGGGGCAATGATCTGAGTGTATAGCATCGCATAAAATGGCAGCCCGCTTAAGTGCCGGCTCCAGGCTAGTGCTCACCATGTTGTAATCGATGCGCCAGCCAAGGTTCTTTTTGCGGGCCCCCGCACGATAGCTCCACCAGGTATAATTATGCGGTTCGGAGTTAAAATGCCTGAAGCTGTCAGTAAAGCCGCTATTTACAAAATTATCCATCCATTCCCGCTCCTGCGGAAGAAAGCCCGAAGAATTTGCATTAGCCTTCGGGTTATGAATATCAGCAGCCGTATGGCATATATTATAGTCGCCCGATATAATCAAGTTAGGGCGCTCAGATTTTAACGTATCTACATAGCCTTGAAAGTCGTCCAGAAAGCGGTATTTAAACTCCTGGCGCAAATCTCCGCTCGAACCCGAAGGGAAGTAAGTACTCATTACCGAAAAGCCCTCAAAGTCTGCCCGTATAATGCGTCCTTCAAAATCATAATCGCAATGCCCGCACCCATACTCAACCTTAACAGGCGACTTGCGGGTAAGTATTGCCGTGCCGCTGTAACCCTTTTTTTGTGCCGGGTACCAGTAATGCTCATAGCCCATATGCTCAAGTAAAAACAAGTCGGTCAGCTGGTCGGGGTGAGCTTTAATTTCCTGCAGACATACCACGTCGGCATCAACCGCCTGCAGCCAGCTCAGCCAGTTTTTGCCCAGGGCCGAGCGTATGCCATTTACATTATACGTAACAACCTTCATCTCCTTACATAATCTTACGGCTGTCAAAAAGCTCTTTTTGCAGTGCCTTTTCCAGCCTTCTGGCTTCGCCTCTCTTTAATACGGTTAATCGCATAGCAACATCTTTAAGCGGACGGTTATTTTCGTCCACTTCCAGTGCGGCTATAGCATCCACCATTTCCATGCCCCTTACCACTTCGCCAAATACCGTGTAGTTCATATCCAGAAAAGGCGAGCCACCCAGCGTTTTGTAAACAGTTCGCTGTGCAGCCGGTATCTTTCGGCCCTTAAGCTTAACTTCTTCCACCCGATCCAGCTCCGCATCGGTATACGTGCGACCGTGTACTATGTAAAACTGAGAGGCACTGGAGGCCTTTTGCGGATTATCGTCACGCGCAGCGGCCAGGGCACCTTTTTTGTGAAACAAGGCAGGGTTAAACTCCGCCGGAACACGATAGCCAAGGTCGCCTTCGCCCAGCACTTGTCCGGGCCTGGCTTTCTTAGAATCCGGGTCACCGCCCTGTATCATAAACTCTTTAATAACCCTGTGAAACAAGGTATTGTTGAGCATGCCTTTGCGAGCGAGCTTTGTAAAGTTGAGCTTATGTTTGGGTGTTTGGTCGTAAAGCAATACAATGCTTTCGCCCAGGGATGTCTTAATGCGTACATACGTTTTAGGCGGAGCAGCCTTTGCAGAAAGCAGGCTCATGCAGGCTACGAGGCTAAGGCAGGCAAGTCTTATAAAGGTATTATTCATATGGATATGCGTTTCAAAAGTTAAGCAAAGTCAAAGTAAGAAATTATAAGCGACTTAATAAGCAATTCCTGTTCAGGCAGGGTATAATTTGGAATAGGCTTTACCAGGTTCCAGTGTGGCCAGCCATCCTGATCGAGCCCATCCAGTTCATAAAAGCCCAGCTCGCTGAACAGGCGGCAATTGGCTATATGCATTAGTTCCTCTTTCTGGCGTTTCGAAAATTTGCGCGGGCCTTTGCCCAGTTCCTGCACGCCAATTAAAAAAAGCATTACTTTAATATCCGGCTTTTCAGAATCAAAGTCTCTTGCAATCTTTTCCTGCAGCCGGGCCCATTTTATATTTACCTCGTTCGGGGTCATTGTATCGTATTGAAAAATAGCGAATATCCTAAAACTTTGCTGATTAAGCGGGCTGCCCTTTGCAATAAAATTGACACAATGTACCAGGTCCGGCCTATGTTCGGCGCCTTGCGCGGCAATGACGCTTTTTACCGGTTAAGCAGGCCTGCATCTTAACACATCCTAAGCCGCACAGGATACAAAAAGCATGCAACAGGCAGGGGATGAATGCATCATGCAGCCGTGATGTAGCCATGATGTGTCCATGTTTTTGCGTGGGAACATCATGCCGGCATTACGGTTGCTGCGGGGGAGGATGTGCCCGCAGTATAGAAGCAGCGCCGTACAGCCTGTCTTATTATTTGATGCCCTTTATGTGCAAGGTAACTTCACTGGTATGCGGCATGCCAAGCGTAGTGCCGGGCTTTACAGTAAGGAAGCGCTGAAGATAAATGTCTATAATGCCTGTAAGTACTTTCTTTCTGGATTCCACAAACTCCTCGCTGGTTAAAAACTCGCCCAGCCGCATTTTTCCGGTGCTGTCTATCAATACCGAAAAGGTATGATTGAAATCCTTGTATGCATTGCGAATACGAATGCTGTACTCGGGATACAGATACGAGTCGGAAGGGCGTATGTTCATCAGGTTGTGTTTGTCGGGTTCCGACTCCAGTTTTTTCACCTCAATATCGGGTGTATTGCTGGTAAGGGTAGCATACTGAGGGGCAGCAAAGGCGCTGTCGCGGCTGGCAGGATTGCGATTGGCCCGGAGGCATTTTCTATAGATGAATAAGCTATCTGCCCGGTAAGGTTTGCGCACCTCTTGTTCTGTTTTACCCAGCTTTTTGTGCAGGTAGTTATAGGAGTAAAACTTCATGAGCACATTAGAAAGCTCTCTTGATACTTTCTTTTCTTCCACCGAAAGGAGTTGGAAAACCATACTGTCGCGGCTGGCATACTTAAGGCGCATCCAGTGGCGGGCAATATTAAAAACGGAATCATGATCATGGTACACCGGATAATTAAAGTATGCCTTTTCCGCAGGATTATAAATCTTTACAGAGTCGTCGGATAGAAAGTACATCTTCCAGGATGGAACCTGCTGAAAGCCCGATTCATTGAAAGCCAGCCCGCTACTGAATTCGCGCCGAACTTCGATATACTGCATGCCCCAAAAGTCTTTGAAAGAAGGTTTGGTACTTAGAGGTTTGCGCGAGCAAGCCGTAAAAGTACATGCAAGCACCAAAAGGCAAAAAGCAGCTTTTAGAAAAAAAATACGCATAGAATACCTGCAAAATTAGGTAAAAAATACCAGTGGACGGGAAGCTTACATAAGCGCCGGCGGGGTGAATCGGGTAAAAACGCCGGATTGTACTGTTAATATAAACAACAAGCAGAGAAGCCGCCTTACACGTACGTGCAAGGCGGCTTCTCTGCTTTGATTCGTATAAAAAAAACCTATTTTGTCTCCTGGGCGGCAGCTTCGTTAATGAAGCCTTCGGCAAGTTCTGTAAGTTTTACATCGGCAGTTTTCTCTTCTTCAAGCGTTTCTTCCAGTAAAGATTCAGCCTCGCTATAGCCTAATACAGCGGCAAGAGTTTTCAAGGTACCGTAAGAAGCAATTTCATAATGTTCAGATTTCTGAGCAGCAGAAATTAACGCAACATCGCGCACTTCAGTTCCTTCATCTGTATCTTCCATAAGCTCTTCGGCTTCTTTGGTAAGACCGGCCATTGCTTCGCATTTCTTTGCAGCAGCTTTTTCTTCAACCAATTCAAATACTTTTTCCAGGCGCTCCATTTGAGACTCGGTTTGAGCAAGGTGCATTTCAAAAGCCTGTTTCAATTTTTCTGAAGTTGCGGCTTTAGCCATTTTCTTCAGGTTTTTAACCATTTGCTTTTCAGCCCAGTAAATATCTTTTAACTCATCAACAAACAGTTCTTTCAAAGCGCTTTCCTCCTCGGGCGAACGTTCTTTGCGGGTTTTAGAAGCTGTAGTCTTTTTGTTTTTGGTTTCTGCTTTAGCAGTTTGCGATTTTTTTTCTGCAGGTTCTTCTGCAGCGGATTTCTTAGTTGTAGCCATTGTGTTTTATTTAGATAGTTGTATTAAATTAAACGCTGCTTGCACCCAATAGTTTTAGTAGTTGCACGAATAATTGGAAGCCTTTTTAAGTTCATCTACAATGAGTTGGGCAACCCTGTCAATGGCTTTGATCACAATTTCTTCGGGCTGTCCCTCAAACACCTGGCGCAGCGGTACCGAGCGGCCGTTTATAATGGCATGAATAAAAATGGTTCCCACCGGTTTGTCTTCCGATTCGCTTCCGCCTGGTGTTGTAAGCCCCGTAATGCCTACCAGTATATTGGCGCTGAAGTGCTTTTGTAAACCGCGGGCAATGGCCTCGGTAACTTCAGCCGATTCGGGTGTGTATCTTTCTATAAAAGCTTTATCAAGTCCGAGCAGTCTTTGTTTTACTTCCGCGTCGTAACATACCACCCCGCCTTCGAGTATAGCGCCCGACTGTGGGGCCAGTGAAAACTCAGCGGCAAGGCGGCCGGCGGTTGCACTTTCGGCAAAAGCAATTTTCATACCCCAGTCTGCTAACATGCGGGCGCTTTCGAGTATCAGTTCAGATGGCATAGCTGTAAACATTAGTGTAATGTATATACAGCTAAAGCAGTGCCCTTGTTTAAGCATGAGGGCGAGGTTTATTAAGGTAAAAGGTCTAAAACAAAAAAGAGGACACATTTTTATGAATGTGCCCTCTTTTTTGTTTTAAAAAATGATTGTTAGTCATTTCCTTCAACTTTTACGATCTTATTGTACACTCCCAATAAAAGGAAAGGTGCAGCCCACTGACCAACGAATAAAGCGGTGTGGTTTTTCTTTAAGCATTTAAGAGTTGCAGATACACCCATTGATGCAAGTGCAGCCCACAAATAAACGTCTGAAGGGATTTTTGCAGTTTGGTTTTCAATAGTTTTAGCTACAGGTCCTTCTTTGTGTTCTGGATTTACGTTGTCTAGCATAGTAATGTTTTTTAAAGGTTAATGCGGTATTATTACCATTTATATAACTTTTATAGGGCTATAAAGTTTTTTAAAAAGCAGCTAATCGTTTGATTTTTGAGCGGTGATCTTTAAGTTTCCAATATCGAAACCCTTAGACATGGCGCTGATAAGCAAATAGGTATACGTTTTTTTGCTCAGCCAGGGCTTGCGGCTTAATATCCACAGGTACTTTCTGTTTGGATGTCCAACCATAGCATAGCTATAATCGTCAGCAAGTTCTAGTATCCAGTATTTCCCCTTAAACGGCCATTTAAACTGTACATTTAATTTAGCACGTGTAGTATGGTCGGCAACGGTTGCCTTTCCTATAGCCGTAGAGGGTTCGCCGTCTTTTATGCAGGAGTTTTTTACCTGTATGCTGCCATCATCATTGAGGCTGTAAGTAGCAGTGGTATATTTGCATCCTTTTTGGAAATGCTGCGGAAAAGATGCTATTTCATACCAGCGGCCTACATATCTGTTTAAGTCAACACTCTTTACCGTTTCCAGCGGTTTTTCTAAAAGTTTTTTTATTATCACAGCCGTCGCCACAAGAGCAACAGATGCTATAGCTATGTTAGTTGCGCGTTTTCTCATATACAGTCTAACAAAAACAGCAAAACTTAGTTTACAAATTATTAACACCTGTTAATTCCCGGCGAACTTTGGCAGGAAGTTTGTCAACGACGAGCTCATAGGAGTGTTTAACCCATCCTTCAAGCATCTGGTCGGTCAGTCGCTCAGAAGGTTGTATCGTGTTCCAGTGCTTCTTGTTCATATGATAGCCTCCTTGCACCTCCGGGTAATCTCTGCGTAGCTCCAGGGCCTTTTCGGGCTCGCACTTTACCGTAAACTGAAAGGGATATAAAGAGGCCAGAGCAAACATCTTGTTGTGTACCTTCATTACCAGTGTATCTTCTCCAAAGGGAAAACTTTCGTCAACTCCAGGCAGGCTGAGGCAAAACTCTCTGAACGTTTCAATATTCATGGCGCAGGCAAAATTTACATCTAAGCATTTATAGCACCTAAAGTACATCCTTTTTAACGGTTTTAAGCCCGCTTTTTTCTTCCATAAATGTGAAGTTGGTTTGTGCCAGATGTTAGATAAGAACAGGCGTACTTAGAAAAAGAGCAAGGGAACGTAAATATAAAGATGAATAAGATACCCGTACAGCTTGATTAGNNTTTTGATATGGATGGAGTGCTTATTGATAGCGAACCCTTCCATAAAGAAGTTGAAGAAAAGCTGTATGCCGGGCTTGGTGTATCCCTTACTCATGAAGAGCAGCAACGCTTTGTGGGCATGAAGCCTAAAGATATCTGGACGTACGTTTGCCGTAATATGGAAGGCGATGTTGATGTTAATGAGCTGGTAGAAAACGAAAAGCGGGCTAAATGCGATGAGATAGTTAAGCGAACTATAGTATGTATTGATGGAGTGGACGTGCTGATAAAGGACCTTAAAGAAGCGGGTTTCAACCTTTCAGTTGCATCGTCGTCTCCGCACGAACTGATAGAGATCATCACGGCGCGTCTGGGTATACGCACTTATTTTGATTTTGTGGTTAGCGGGGAAGACGTAGAAAACGGCAAACCTCATCCCGATATATTTTTAAAAGTAGCAGAACTGTATGGCTGTGAGCCTGTCAGCTGCCTGGTTGTCGAGGACAGTAAAAACGGAGCAAAAGCGGCAAAGGCAGCCGGCATGAAATGCCTGGGTTTTCAAAACCTTAACTCGGGTAATCAGGATCTTTCCATAGCCGACAAGGTGGTAGATAGCTTTAAAGGCCTGCAGGTAGAGGATATTGAGGAGCTGCTTGCTTAAAAAGAACACGCAATACCAGCGAGGACCTGCTGCTAGTTAGCAGCGTTAATCTATAAACTTGCAAAACAATGAACATGTATAGCCCTTGTATTGTGCAGACAAAGGTTTAACCTTTGCCTGCACAATACCGTATATTTATCGAACACATGTATAAGCAGCTCTTGTTTTATTATTTAACAGGAGCGCAGGTAAAAAAAGGAGAGTACTACGTATGAACAACGCTTTGCAAAGAGTATGCGCAACGGCACAAAAACCGGTGAGGCGCATTATAGGTCTCATGTCTGGTACATCACTGGACGGGCTGGATATAGCTTTATGCCGCATTGAGGGAAGCGGAAGGGAAACGAGGGTGGAGCTGGAGCATTTTCATACGGCTCCGTATAGCAATATATTTAAAAGCGAGATTAAGAGCGTCTTTTCTAAAGGGACTGTTGAACTGCAAAAATTAACACTTCTTAATGCAGAAATCGGGCGTCGGCATGCCGAAATGGTCCTTCAATTTTTAGAGGAATACCATATACCTCCGGGAGATATCGACTGCATTGCCAGTCATGGGCAAACCGTGTATCATGCCCCTAAGCGCTTGCATGGGCTGGATGAGTACCCGAATGCCACACTGCAGATTGGCGATGGAGACCATATTGCATTTATTACGGGTATTCCTACGCTGAGCGATTTCAGGCAGAAGCACGTTGCGGCGGGTGGAGAGGGTGCACCGCTTGCGCTGTATGGCGACTGTATTCTGTTTTCTTCGCCTTTGGAAAATAGGGTTTTATTAAATATTGGCGGCATTTCAAATTTTACCTATCTGCCGGCTACTGCAAGTGATGAAATGATCATCTGTTCTGATGTTGGACCCGGTAATACGCTTATCGACGCTGTGTGCCGTATGCATTTTAACAGGCACTTTGATCATTGTGGCGAGCTTGCCTCCAGCGGCGAGGTAAATATGCTGCTTCTGGATGCCCTGCTGTCGCACGCTTTCTTTAAAGAAAAGGTTCCTAAGACAACCGGTCCTGAGCTTTTTAATATAGCTTATATAAAGCAGGCAGAACTTCTTGCCGGCATAAAAGATATCAGTGCGGTTGATACGCTTGCCACTGTAACGCGCCTTACAGCCATCGCAATAGCGCAGGGTTTGAAAAAAGCCCTGGATAGCAGGCAATTTTCACTTTATGTAAGCGGTGGCGGCTGCCATAATACGTTCCTTATAGACCAGATAAGGGAACTGTTGCCGCAGCACAGTGTAGAGCTTACCGAAAAGCTGGGTGTTAACCCCGATGCAAAGGAAGCCATACTGTTTGCCCTGCTGGCCAACGAAACTTTATGTGGCTCGGCCATATATACAGGCGGCGGACCGCAGGTAATGATGGGCAAGCTGAGTTTGCCTTAAAAAAAGGAGCCGCACCAATAATAGGATGCGGCTCCATATAAAACAACCACCAAAACTTCTTAGAGCAGTTTATACCCAAGGCTTATATGCCACAGGTTTTGCTTTTGATCGTATTTGTCTGTTTTGTTAATATTGCTTACGCCAACTTCGTAACGCAGGTCGATAGCCAGTTTACTTATATCGACCCCGGCGCCAAGCTGTATGCCTACGGCGTTGCTTTTATAATTCTTTATATCACGAATGTCTGTATACGCGTTGCTTATCTTATCTTTAAGCTTTACATCATCACTTAGCTTAAACGAAACTACCGGACCGGCCATAACGCGTGCGTTTACCGGACCGAGGCCTACTTTGGTTCCCAGAAGTATAGGTAAATCCAGTGTGGTTAAGGACACTTTTACATCCTCATTGATGCCTTCGTTGTCAATATTGTATTTACCGCCTTTGCCTGCTACATACAGTTCGGGTTGAACATATAGCCCTGCGCCTCCAAGCCGCGCCCATACGCCAAACTGGTATCCAAGTCTGTTTTCTTCGCTAAATGTATCGGCTTTGTCCTTTAGTTTTAGCTTTGCAACGTTCATGCCTGCTTTCAGCCCCAGATCAAAGGAAGGAAGCTGTGCAAATGCAGAGCCGGTGAATGCAAACAGTAAGCTTAGTAAAAGTAATTTCTTCATAACTATCTCTTTAATTAAAATGATAACACAAACATTAAACAAATGTTGTATACTACAAAGATTGTGAACCGTTTTTTTTAAAGGCACAAAAATATACTTTTGTAATAAAAAGAATTATGGCAGAGATTAGCATTAGCAGCAACGAGTGGGAAAGGCTTAAGTTAAAGGTGAGAAGAAAGTACAGAGAGCTATCTGACGAAGACCTGGCTTATACACCCGGCCAGGAGGAAGAGCTTATACAGCGCCTGATGTCGCGTTTAAAACGGAGTCGTGAATATGTAGTGTTTACACTTTCCAAGGGCCTGGCTAATATTGACTCAAATCGTCTTTGATAAGGATTTTTCTGTGTGTGCATTAAATGCCCGCAGTGCGTAATTGTTAAGCTGCTTCACTGGCAGCTCTTTTTTTATACCAATACCAGCCCTGGCGTGTGTGTATGCTTAAACCAATAAAACAAACCCGCAAACTAATAGTGCTTACGCTAAGTGTAACAGCACTTTCTTTGCTGGTGGCTTTTAAAGACGCCTTTTTTGATGCGTCTAAGAATCTTGAACTATTTGCTTCTGTCTATAAAGAGATCCACTTGCGCTATGTAGATCCGGTAAATTCGGAAAAGCTTATTAAAAAAGGTATTGATGCCATGCTGCAGGAACTGGACCCCTATACGGAGTTTGTGCCCGAGAGCGAAATGGAGGATTATAAACGCAAGTATGTCAATAACGAATATGGGGGCATTGGTACTGTAATAAAGCCCATTGATAACCGGTTTTTTGTGTATGAGGTAATTGAGGGCTTTCCGGCTGATAAAGCAGGATTACTGCCGGGCGACGAGGTGCTGAAGATTGATTCGCTTAACCTTGCCGGGCAGGAATATACTAAGGTGAGCACCTTGTTACGCGGTCTTAAAAATACGCGCGTTAATGTGTTAATTAAGCGCGGTACGCAGGAGCTTCAAAAAACCATCACCCGTCAGGACATTAAAATAAACGATGTGAGTTATTATGGAATGCTGGACAATGGCATTGCCTATATTAAGCTTGACCGTTTTTTAAGCAATTCGGCAGCCGAAGTGCGCAATGCTTTGGTTGCGCTGCAAAAGCAAAAGCCTCGCAGTCTTGTGCTGGACCTCCGTTCTAACGGTGGAGGCATTGTGCAGCAGGCTGTAAAGATAACGGGCCTTTTTTTAAAGAAAGGAAGTGTAGTTGTAACTCAGAAAGGCCGCTCGGGTCAGGATTCTTACATTTATCGCACGGCTGAACAGCCGATTGCCCCGCAGCTGCCGCTGGTGGTACTCATAAACGAGCAGTCGGCTTCGGCCTCGGAAATAGTAGCCGGCGCACTGCAGGATATGGACCGTGCCGTAATTATTGGCAGGCAGAGTTTTGGCAAGGGCCTGGTGCAGCAATCCTTCAATTTGCCTTATAACAGTCTGGTAAAAATTACAACTGCTAAGTATTATACTCCTTCGGGCAGGTGCTTACAGGCGCTTGATTATAGCCATCGCGGCGATGATAATGCTCCGGGCCGTATGCCCGATTCGCTGCTTAAAGAGTACCGGACGGACAAAGGAAGGCTGGTTTACAATGGCCGTGGCGTGTACCCCGATGTGGTTGTTAACAGTGAAATGCTGAGCCCTGTTGCTCGTAAGCTTGTGCTGGATAACTTTATATTTCAGTATGCTACCACGTACTATTCGGGGCATCCCTCTATTGGCGGGGCTAAGAGCTTTAGCCTGGACGCTGCCGGATATCAGGCTTTTGTGAATTACATGCAGGGCAAGGATTATACCTACGATACCCCTGCCGAGGTATTGCTTGGCCGTCTTAAAGAAGAAGCGCAAAAGGAAAAGAAGTTCGATGCTATGAAAGCTGAGTATGAAGCTCTAAAGGCTAGGGTTTCCGGGAGTAAGCAAAAAGATTTTGCTATTCATAAGGAAGAAATTAAACGTATTCTCGAATCGGAAATAGTATCACGCTATCATTATCAAAAAGGCCGTATAGAGCATAGCTTTCAATATGACCCCTTTGTAAAGGCCGCCCGCAGTGTACTTGGCAGTCACGGCGGGCTGAACGCGATACTGACCGGAAGCGGGGTATACAAAACAATTGGTAAACCTGTGGCTGCCAAATAACGGTTGGCTCGTCGTCTTTTTTATGAGATTTTTTAAAACCTGCCCTTTGTTTAAGCATTTGTTGTGAACTAAGCCGTATTTTTAACCTGCTGTTGCCGCACTTGCCCGGTTGGTTTGACCTTCAAATTCATACACTCCAATGGGGCTAAGTAACAAGTAGTACAGGCATGCATCAAACTATACATAACACTTATAAGAAATGATTACAAAACGGTATTCTTTAATTTATTTCGCTCTGGCACTTTTTTGCCTGGGTAACCCGGCAGCAGCACAGCGTGTTCCGGCGGCCAAGGTTAAAAAAACAGTAACAGCGGATAAAATACCCCTGGATGAGGCTGTAAAAACAGGCAGGCTGGCCAATGGCTTTACATATTACATCCGTAAAAACTCCGAACCTAAAAATCGGGTGCAGTTATACCTGGCTGTTAAAACCGGCTCTATACTGGAAACCGACAAGCAGCAAGGCCTGGCTCACTTTATGGAGCATATGAGCTTTAACGGTACTAAAAACTATCCAAAGAACGAACTTATAAGCTATCTTCAGAAAGCAGGTGTACGCTTTGGCGCCGACCTGAATGCATATACCAGCTTTGATGAAACGGTATATCAGCTGCCAATACCAAGTAATGACCCTGAGGTTTTGAAAAATGGCCTGCAGATTATGCGCGACTGGGCGCAGGATGCCTTGCTGGAGGCTGACGAAATTGATAAGGAACGGGGTATTATACTGGAAGAAAAGCGCCTGGGCAAAGGTTCGCAGGAACGCATGCAAAACAAGTATCTGCCCGTATTGTTCAACGGTTCCAGATATGCGCAAAGACTGCCTATAGGTACTGATGAAGTGCTTAAGACGTTTAAGCATGAAGAAATAAAGCAGTTTTACAAGGACTGGTATCGCCCGGATCTGCAGGCATTGATTGTGGTGGGAGATATTGATGCGGCTGCGATGGAAAAAGAAATTAAAGCCCGCTTCTCTGATCTTAAAAGTCCGGCTAAGCCGCTTCCCCGGGTGAAGTATTCAATTCCTTTGCTTAATAAGAACCAGTTTATTGCCGTGACAGATAAGGAAATGCCTGTTACTGTGATGCAGGTTCTTATTAAGCATCCTGAATCTAAGCTTGAAACGGCCAGTGATATGCGTTTGCATATGGTTAAAAGCTTGTATAACTCCATGATGGGCGAGCGCCTGAGCGATTTAAAGAAGCAGGCTAATCCTCCGTTTTTACAGGCCGGTAGCGGCATCGAAGGATTTCTGGCAGGGCTTGATGCTGCCACTTCGGTATTTGTTGCCAAGCCGGGTGAAATTGAGCGGGGATTTAAGGCCTTGTACACAGAATTGGAGCGGGCTCGTAAATTTGGCTTTACTGCCTCGGAGCTGGAGCGTGCAAAGCGCAGCTACCTTTCGTCTATGGAGTCGGCTTACAATGAAAGGGGTAAAACTTCGTCCGAAAGATACGTTCGTGAGTATCTTGAGCACTTTTTAAAAGGAACAGCAAGCCCCGGCATTGCCTATGAGTACGAATATGCAAAAGCTACCGTTCCTTCTATTGCTCTGAAAGATATTGACATGCTGATGAAGAAATACCTTACCGAGGTAAACCGTGATATCATTATTATGGCGCCCGACAAGGATGCGGCATCTTTGCCTAAAGAGGCTACAGTTAATTTGTGGATAAGCCAGGTAAAACAGCAAAAGCTGGATGCGTATGTAGATGCCGTATCCGACAAGCCGCTTATGGCCCAAAAGCCTGCGCCGGGTAAGGTGGTAGCGGAAAAGAGGGAAGATAAGATAGGGCTTACCGAGCTTACGCTGAGTAATGGCGCCAGAGTGCTGCTTAAAGCTACCGACTTTAAGAATGATGAGATCATGATGCGTGCCTTTAGTCCGGGAGGCTCTTCTTTATATCCTGATGCTGATTATGAGTCGGCTTCGAATGCGGATGATATAGTGAGCAGAGGGGGCCTGGGCGAGTTTGATTCTAAGCAGCTGCCTAAGATGCTGGCCGATAAGCGAGTGAGTGTAACTCCCTATATTGGCGAGCGGTCTGAAGGTATAAGCATGTACTCGGCTCCGAAGGATCTTGAAACTGCTTTGCAGCTGGTTAATCTTTACTTTACACAGCCCAGGAAAGATAAGGAGCTGTTTGATGCTTTTGTGCAGCAACAAAAGGCTGTACTGCAAAACCGGGGTAATGATCCTAACAGTGTGTTTTCGGATACAATTACAGCCGTATTGGGTGCTTATAATATTCGCAGGACCGGGCCCTCTGTCGAAAAGATTGAGCGCATAGATCTTGACCGCGCTTTTGCTATTTACAAAGAACGCTTTGCTGATGCGAGCGACTTTACTTTTACCTTTGTGGGCAACTTTGACGAACAGAAAATTCGTCCTTTGATTGAGCAGTATATCGGTTCGCTTCCTTCTTTGAAGCGCAATGAAAAGGCTGCAGATCTGGGTATAAGCGTACCGAGGGGAAAGTTAAAAAAAGTGGTAAAAAAGGGACAGGAAGATAAAGCAACGGTTAGAATGGTCTTTACCGGCGATTATGTATACAACCGCGAAAACAATAACCAGATTGATGCCTTGGGCGAAATTCTTCAATTTAAACTAACCGAGCGTTTGCGCGAAGAAGAAAGCGGCGTTTATAGTCCGGGTGTGAGGGCAGGCTATACCAAGCTGCCCAGGAATAAGTATACCTTTACAGTTGCTTTCGGTTGCTCTCCGGCTAACGTGGATAAACTTATCAACGCTACATTTGATGAGATAAACAAGCTTAAAACGGCCGGGCCCTCAACTGTAGATATCGGAAAGTTTCTGGCTGAAGAGAGACTTACAACCGAAACTCAGCTTAAGCAAAATGGCTTCTGGCTTAACTACGTGAGTGGCCAGTATGAGCAGAACGAAAGTGCGCTGGAGGTTTTGAGCTATCTGGAGTCTTTAAAGAAGCTTAACGCCGCTGGTCTTAAACAAGCCACCACTAAGTATTTGAGTGGCGATGATGTGATTACCTTTATACTGCTTCCCGAAACGGTTAAGTAAGGGCATAACGCCTGCCAAAACAAAGAGGGCGCCTTATGGTAACATAAGGCGCCCTCTTTGTTTTGGCCTTGGGCACTGGCGGCCTACACTTCTTTTAATTAAAAGGGCGCCGGATCGCTCGGCGGCAAAAAAAGGTGAAATGTTTAAATCCTGGTGCCAGCTAAGACATTCCTGTCTGCCGGGCGGATAGTTGCTTTAGTCAATGGATATCATAGCTTTGTTTGAACCGGGGCTTTCATTTTTAAGCCTGTCAAGGGCTGTTACTACATAAAAGTAGGTATTGGTACCGGTGTTTTCATCAATAAAAGCAGTAGTGTTATTGTAGTTAATGCTTATGATGTTTTCGGCTTTTTGAATGTCAATGGCTTCTGAGGCTTTGAAGCGGTAGACAACATAGCCATAGGCTGGCTGGCCGTCGCGTTCCATAAGAGGAGCGTTCCAGGTAAGAGAAACACGCCTGTGCCCTATACGTAGTGCCCTTAACCCGGTTGGAGCCAAAGGCGTTACATGTTTTTTCCATATCATCTGCGGAGGCAGGGCGGGGTGCTTGTAAAAGTCATTGCGCAATGAGTCCTGAAAGCCAGCCATGTTTCGTGTTACTGATTTTGAACTGAAGAATACACTTCCCTGTACCCGGTTATTTGCGCGCAGGTAGCGTATCTGGTCAGGCAGCTGACGGCGGTCACTCCAGCCGGGCCTGCGCTCATTGGCCCGGTACACGCCATGTCCTACGTATACATGTTTGCCAAAAGCATTGTCACTCCACCAGTCTACCAGTTTTTCGTAGGGTGCTGCGCGGTAATAGAAAGGAAAGTAGATCTGTGGGTTTATATAATCAAGCCATCCTTCTTTCATCCACTTGCGGGCATCGGCATATAGGGTTTCATAGCCTTGCAAACCCGTGCTTTCTGATCCTTCGGGAGTAGCAGAGCGGTTACGCCATATGCCAAACGGGCTTATACCAAACTTTACATGACTCTTAGCGTGCTGAATACTGTCGGAAAGATTACGGATAAGGGTATCCACATTATGACGGCGCCAGTCGGCAATGTTTGAAAATTGCCCGCCATAGCGCTTGTAGGCGGCAATGTCTTCTATCTGCTGTCCCTTGGCGGGATAAGGATAGAAGTAATCGTCAAAATGGACTCCGTCAATATCGTAATTGCGCACTACATCCATGATAACTCCAATGATGTATTCTCTTACTTCGGGAAGACCGGGGTTAAAAAGCTTTTTTCCTGCAAATGTAAAAAACCATTCAGGCCGTATACGCGTAATATGGTCAGGACTAAGATCGGAGTGAACGGATGCCCTGTATGGATTAAACCAGGCGTGGAGTTCCATACTACGTTTATGCGCCTCGTGTATGGCAAATTCAAGCGGGTCGTAATAGGGGGAGGGGGCCCGCCCTTGCTTGCCGGTAAGGAACTTGCTCCAGGGTTCGCGGCTTTTTGCATACAGTGCATCGGCAGCCGGTCGTACCTGCAGCATAATGGCGTTGATGCCGTTTTTTTGATGTTCGTCCAGAATGCTGATAAGCTCGCGTTTTTGCGCTTCAGCCGACAGGCCCTGGGAGGACGGCCAGTCTATATTTTCGACTGTTGCAATCCATACCCCTCTGAACTCCCGTTTAGGGTGTGTGTTGACAGGTTGGGTTTGGGCTGCTAGAAAAAACGGGATGAAATATAAAAGGGCGGATAGCAGGCTTTTTTTCATAGTAAGATTGAATGCGTTGTGTATGGAAAAAGGCCAAAGATAGGAATCCTGACCTTCAAACGTCATTAAAAATGTATATTTGCCTATATATTACATCGTTATGTTAACTTTATTTTAAGTGTAAAAGAAAAGATGGAAAGTGATCCTACTTTAAATAAGGGCTGTAAAAAGGATTCAAATAAGGTTTATTTCCTGATTATTGTAATTGTTGCTTTACTGGGTACAAATGCTTATTTGTTTTTTAAAGACAGAAAAACCGACGACAGGGTAGTGACGATGGTGGACGAGAAGTCCAGAATGGAAGTGGAAATAGACAAAATTGAGGCTGAGCTTGACAGGGTAGACAGTTCTAATCTTACTTTATCGTCCGAGCTTAAAGAAAACCAGGAAAAGGCAAGGAAGAAGATACTGCTGCTAAGAAGGGAGCTGAATATAGGAAAGCTAAACCGCCTGGAAATACAAAAAGCTCAGCAGGAGATTAAAAGACTTAAGTCTTTTGTATGTGAGTATAGCACCAGCATAGAGGATCTTCAGAAAAAGAATGCCAGCCTGCGTGTGGAGCGGGATAGCCTTAAAAGCAAGGTTGCAAGTGTAAAAGAGAGAGCGTCCAGACTTGTAAAGGAGAACATTGATCTTAGTAAAAAAGTAAAGGCTGCTGCGGCACTTAAAGCCGCATATATTCAGATAACTCCCATAAGACTGAAAAGGAGCGGTAAGGAGACAGAGGTAACGAGGGCCGGCACAACCAATAAACTGCGCATTGCATTTAGCATTTTAGATAATCCTGTATCCGCCAGAGGTGTGCATGAGGTTTACGTGCGAATTATAGATCCAAACGGCAATTTGATAATAAGTAATACAAACAGTTTGTTTGCCGCGGACGGTAATGACCTTCAGTATACCTATAAAGTGGCCCTTGACTTTGAAAATACCAATGGCAGGCAGTATATGTTTGACTGGGTAAATCCTAAGCCTTTCCAAAAGGGAACTTATACCGTCCTTCTTTATACCGATGGTTACAGTATGGGCAACAGCAGCATTACACTGCGCTAGTTCCTGGGCTTATCAGTGGCAGCCTGATGTAGAAAGAGGTGCCTTTGCCGTCCTGAGTTTCAAAGCTAATTGTTCCCAGCATATTTTCTGTAGCCTGCTTAACAAAGGCCAGCCCTAGTCCGGTTCCTGAGCTCTTGGTTGTAAAGTTGGGGCTGAATATCTTGTCCTTAAGCTCTTGGGGTATACCCTGACCGTTATCCTTTACTTCGATAATTACTTCCTTCAATTCGGTGCTTATGGTAATCATTACTATGCCTTTTTCGTCTTCGGGTATTGCTTCAATTGCATTCTTTATAAGATTGCCAACTATTTTGCTTAGATGCTCGGGGCTTCCGCTTACCAGGGCGCACTGGCTGTCGCTTACCAAGGTGATGCTTATGTGGTGATAGGAGTGAATGGCTATGGCTTTGTTTATGATATCCACTACGTTTACATTTTCAAACTGAGCGTCGGTAAGTTTTGCAAAGTTTGAAAACTCGGAGGCGATAAGAGCGAGACTTTCTATTTGTTCAATAAACGACTTGCTGAACTTTTCAAACTTCTTGTTGAAGTTTGGATCCTGCTCTTTCCATGACCTTTCCAGAAGCTGCACTCCTAACTTAAGCGGGGTTAAGGGGTTTTTTATTTCGTGGGCAACTTGTCGGGCCATTTCTTTCCATGCGGATTCGCGTTCGGACCTGGCAAGTTTATTGGTGCTTTCCTCCAGTGCCATGATCATGCTGTTGTACTCTTTAATAAGGGTGCCGATTTCATCATTACGCTTCCATTGTATGGGCTCGTTTTTGCCTCCTATTTTTATTTTGCGCAGACTCTGAGATACAATGCTGAGTGGGTAGGTGATCTGATTACCCAGAAAGATTGCGATAAGCACGATAATTACAATGAGCAGTGCATATACATTGATAAGCGTATTGAGGTAATCGCCAATTTTTGCGTCATAGTTATTTTCGTGATAATAGTTTGGTAGGTTGAGGTATGCTATGGTGGCATTTTTGCTGTCTCTAACGGGTCTGTAGGCCGAGGGGTAGGTCATGCTTCCGATGCGTTCTGACTGTAAATATTCCGAGCGTTGAAGCTTGTTAAGATACATGTACGCTAGAATGCCCATGCGCGGCTCCTTTAGGTTTTGGTTGTAAATGCGGGGCTGGGTGCTGAATAAGAGTTTTCCTTTTAGGTCAAATATATTAAGATCGGCAGCATTTAGTCTGGCAAAACTCAGGAGCTTTTCGTCTGAAGTGTTCAGATTTCCGTTCTTAATCATTTTATTATTTTCGAAACCGCTGGTTATTACATTAAGCTGGTTTAGAATATCCCGGTCCATTTGTTTGCTGAACTGGCTGCCCAAACTCATGTAGGTTGTGGCTCCCATAACCAATAAGGCAGTTACAATGGCTGCTATGAGCGAGGCCTGTATGCGGGTTTTATATAAGATATTATTTCTTGAAACGAGGTAACGCCACTTAATTTCGCTTCGTCTGAATTCAGTGTCATGAAAAATAAGCCACAATTGCCGGATGGCGAGTACCAGAAGAGAGAATGTTACGACCACCAGAAACAGAAAGGACACGGAGGCTAGCTGCATGATCCAGTTGGTAACAGGGCTGCTGATAACAATTACTTTGTTCCAGGTTGGTTTATATATAAGGTGGCTGAACTGCTGATCTTCCAAGTGAACGAACTTGCCGAGTTTTCCGCTAAAATGATTGTTGACCAGGTTGTAGATATAATCGCCATGCTGGGTGACAAGACGGTCATTGAGGTAGAAAGCAAAGGAATAGCCCTCCAGCGCTCCGTCATTGCTTATTTTATTATCTGCCAATACCGGGGGTATGGAGATGGACTCTTTGTATCCTTTCGACTTTAGCGTTAATACAAGGGTGCCAACTTTTTTATTTCCTTCTTTTACAGGTAAAATAGCAAAGTAGTGCTGATAACCGAACGTGTTATTTATGCGGTAAAAGTACTCGGATACTTTGATGGAGCCTTCTACAACGAGATTTTTAAAGTAGTTTAAACTTGCGTTATTACTGTCATCATCTTCATGCGCTTTACTGTAAACAAACGTTTCCAGGCCGTAGCGCGACAGGTACCCATCAAAGTAATACTCATTGAGCGTTTTATCGAGAGCCTCTTTATGGGTTTTTGCTTCATTGAAGTAAGAGGCCAGCGTGTCATTGTGCAAAATGTCTTGTTCGATATCAAAGAATAGTAACACTGCATTGGGGTCATCGGCAGACTCAAGGCGGTAAGCCACTTCTTTACGGTGCTCCCGCTCTTTGATGAAGCGAAAGCTGGCCAATTTTATAGAGGCGACAATGGAGAATAATAATACCGTGAGCAAAAAGATAATAAACCTCGAGTCTTTAGGACGGGTAAAGTGCGCCCAGCCGTTTATAAGTACCAGCAGGCTGAAAAGCAGAACGTAGATCCACATGTCCTGTAAAATGGCTTGTATAATAAGCATAAGCAAAATACCGACAATGAATATTTTAAACCTGATGGTGTTGCTTAATCTCAGATTTCCGCTGATATGCAGGATGATGTATAATAACAAGAACAGGTCAAGCGCTGAGATACACATTAATAATATCCCTATCCAGCTGTTACTGTCAAGATATATAATATTGGTGAGGTCAAAATTTATCGTGGATCGAGTGATAAGCTGATAGAACAAAACGCTTTGCTGATAGGCTGCCAGGTAGAAAATTATGCCAAGCAGCGCGAATATAGCAATACCTGCTGTTTGACTGACGGGTGTGCTGAGCAGGGCCAGCTGCTTGCGGTAGCTGAATACAAAACACAAAAACCAGGTCACCAGGATCATATTGAAAAGGAAGTCGCCCAATGATGGCAAAAAGTAGCCTGCCGAGAAATACTTGGGATCGAACAGGCTTATATTGAAGTAGCTGTCGAAGAAGGGTACTTCCAGGGTGAGTATCCTTAAGCCATATAGGAAAAGAAAGAAGAGTAAGACAGCCCGCTTTATATGGCCCTTATTGGCAATGGATACGCATACATAATTGGTAAATATAATTGCAAAAAGTATGCACAGGAGCCACATAGTGAGCTCCAGATTGGAGTAAAAGGTATTTATTACTGCTGATTTAAGTTTGACTGAGAGTAAATAGGCGCCTTCGCTGTTACGTATGTTATACACGTCCTTATCGTCCAGCGCTGCTATCTCCAGATTGTTTTCTCTTGTAAGATCTGAAGAAAATTCATTTTTAAGGTATTTGTTCTGAAAAGGAAAATTCGACTTAATGGGTATGATGCATACTACAGAAAAGTTGCCGGATGTTTTTTTAAAAGCCTCGTACCAGCCGTTGGAGGCTTGCAGCCGGTTAAAGCCTTCCTTGAGTCCGGCATCGGTTTCCGGCGCAATTTTGTTGGAACCCCAGAAAACAAGCTGGCTGTTGTAATAGGTATGAATATAAATCTGGTGCTCATCTCTGAAATAATCAATCAGGGCAGAGGCTAAAGCGGGGTCATTATGGGCCGTGCGTAAGCGGTTGAAATTTTGCTTATTATCCAGGTATTTTTTGATAAATACCTCCTTGCTCCTGAGGTTCTTTTCTAAGGTCTGGGCATCGAACTGAAGTATTTCATTTTTGTCGAAAGTATAATGCAGGGTTAAAGCAGTAACCGCAAAGCTTACACTTAACAGAAATAAAAGCAAACGTATTTTAAAGAGGTCAATCACACCTGGGCCAATGAAGAGAGTTACTGAGCGGTACTTTTGGGTATAAAAGAGGGGTGCCCCTCTTTTATACCAGGGAACTTAAACTGTTTGTTTCGACAAAGCGGTTAACCTTCTTAACAAGTCCCTGAAGTACATTGCCAGGGCCCACCTCCGTAAAAGAGGTTGCGCCATCATGGATCATTAATTCGATGGTTTGCGTCCATTTTACCGGACCGGTAAGCTGATCAACCAGGTTGCTTTTAATCTCTTCGGGGTCTGTATGAGGTTTTCCGTCTATGTTTTGATATACGGGACAAACGGGCTCGGTAACTTTTGTAATAAGTATTGCTTTTTCCAGCTCGGCCCTTGCTGCTTCCATAAGCGGTGAATGGAACGCCCCTCCAACGTTGAGCTTAAGAGCCCGTTTTGCACCTCGCTCAAGCAAAAATGCGCAAGCCTTGTCTACGCCTTCTACGCTTCCTGATATAACGATTTGACCCGGGCAGTTGTAATTTGCAGGTACTACTATTTCGCTAACCATGTCGCACACTTCTTCTACGGTATAGTTGTCCAGGCCAAGTATGGCGGCCATAGCAGAAGGTTGTATTTCACAGGCTTTTTGCATGGCATTGGCCCGTGCCGCTACAAGCTTTAGCCCATCTTCAAAAGACATTGCGCCTGCAGCTACCAGAGCCGAGAACTCGCCAAGTGAATGCCCTGCAACCATGGCAGGTGCGAAGGCGTTTCCTGCAGACTGTGCAAGGGCTACTGAGTGTAGGAAGAGGGCCGGCTGGGTAACCCGTGTTTGTTTCAGATCTTCCTCGGTTCCGTTAAACATAATATCTGTAATTCTGAACCCTAAAATTTCGTTGGCGCGTTCAAACAGATGCTTTGAATGCTCCATCTCGTACAGGTCTTTGCCCATACCCGGAAACTGTGAACCCTGACCGGGGAAAATATATGCTTTCATTATTAATTGTTTGTTATAAGTAAGCTGTTGTATGTTTAGCCTAATCCAGGCTTGCTGTAATTAATCTTAAAAATTCGGCCCTTGTCCGTTCATTTGCAAAGGCACCTGTAAATGCAGATGTTGTAGTTACTGAATTTTGCTTTTGTATGCCGCGCATCGACATACATAAATGCTTACACTCAATAACAACAGCAACGCCCAAAGGTTGAAGGGTTTGCTGAATACAATCTCTTATTTCATTGGTAAGCCGTTCCTGAACCTGCAGACGACGCGCATAGGCATCTACAACGCGCGGTATTTTACTTAAGCCAACGATTGTCCCGTCGGGTATGTAAGCTACGTGGGCCTTGCCCAGAAAAGGCAGCAGATGGTGCTCGCACATAGAGTATACCTCAATGTCTTTAACAACAACCATCTGGCTGTATTCTTCTTTAAACATTGCCGATCTGAGTATTTCCTGGGGGTTGATGTCATAGCCATGGGTAAGAAACTGGAGGGCTTTGGCAACACGCTCGGGCGTTTTTAGTAAGCCTTCGCGTTCGGGGTCTTCGCCCAGGCTGCTTAGTATGTCGGTATAATGAGAAGCAATGCTGTTGGTTATGGCGCTGTCATAGCGGTCTATTTTCTCATAACCTTTGTTCTTGTTTGCTTCGTCCATTGTATGCGGTTTGATTGTCATCACTACATGTTTTTTACTTATTCGCCAAAATACTCAACGAAATTATTATGGGTTTCTTCAAGCTTGACTTTGTGTAATTGTACACCTGCTTCCTCTATAGCGGGCTGCAGCTGTTTGAAAATTTCAATAGCCAGCACTTCTGTAGATGCCATTTTATTGCGCATGAAGTCAACATCAAGGTTGATGTTCCGGTGATCAAGCTTATCGGTTACACGGCTTTTTATTATAGCCGCAAGCTTCTTCAAGTCAATAAGATACCCTGTTTCGGGTTTTATTTCTCCTTTAACGGTAACATACAGCACGTAATTATGCCCATGCCAGTTGGGGTTGGCGCACTTTCCAAAAACCTCCTGGTTCTTTTCGTCGCTCCACTCCGGCCTGAAGAGTTTGTGTGCAGCGTTAAAATGCTCTTTACGTGTTATATATACCATTTAATTTCAATTAGCTGCAAATATAGCCAAAAGGCTTCCATAACGGTAAAGCGTCGCAATGTGTATCTTCGCTTAATGAATATAGCCTTAGTAGCTGCTACGCCATTTGAAATTGCCCCTTTAATGGAGTATTACGGATTGAAGGAAGGCCGGAATGAGGCTGGTGGTCATAGTCTGACGATCCTTATTACGGGTGCGGGCATGGTGCCTGCCGCTTACGCCTTGACGAGGCTTGCCTGCCTCGAACCCGTGGATATGGCTTTGAATGCTGGTGTTGCCGGCAGCTTCAGGCCGGAGCACTCGCTGGGTGATGTTTTTGCCGTTAAACAGGATTGTTTTTCAGAACTGGGAGCTCAGGATGGAATTCAATTTTTATCCATTGATGAACTTAACCTGGGTGCTTCGCTTGTAAAGCCTTTGGAAACAGATAGTACAAGAAGCTTAACCGATACGCTAAAAAGTGTACAGGCGGTCACTGTAAACACCGTACATGGCTACGAGCCTGCTATAGAGAGGATCAGGGCAAGGCTTGACCCCGATATAGAGTCTATGGAGGGCGCCGCCTTCTTTTATGTATGTAACCGCGAGTCTGTTCCCTCTTTGCAGATAAGAAGTATTTCCAACTATGTTGAAAGGCGCAACCGGGCTAACTGGAACATGCCTCTGGCGATTGAATCGCTTAACAAAACCGCTATACATCTCTTAAACAAACTTCTATGAAACTTACTCTGGGTTTTTCGCCCTGCCCCAACGATACGTTTATCTTCGATGCACTGATTAATAATAAGATTGATTGCGAGGGCATTGAATTTGAACCGTTGTATGAAGATGTTGAGTCGCTTAATCAAAAAGCATTTAAGGCATCGCTGGATATTACCAAGCTAAGCTTTCATGCTTATGCTTATGCTGTAAAGCACTATGCTTTGCTCGATGCAGGCAGTGCCCTTGGCTTTGGCGTGGGACCTTTGCTCATTTCGGCAAAGAGCGCATCGGAGTTTGACCCTCAGGACAGGAAGTTGAGGGTGGGTATACCTGGAAAGTATACTACCGCTAACTTTTTGTTTAGCCTGGCCTATCCTCATATTAATAACACAGAGGAAATGCTGTTTAGCAGCATTGAAGACGCTTTGCTTGATGGCCGGATCGATGGGGGGCTTATAATTCATGAAAACCGGTTTACTTACCAGCAAAAAGGACTTCATAAGATTATGGACCTTGGTCAGTACTGGGAAGCTGAAACCGGATGCGCTATCCCCCTGGGAGGTATTGTAATTAAGCGTTCCCTGCCTCAGGATATTAAGCTGAAGGTTAACAGACTTGTACGAAGGAGCGTGGAATATGCTTTTGAGCACCCTAAGTCGGCACTGGAGTTTGTACGCTCCCATGCACAGGCTATGGATGAGGAAGTGATGTACAAACATATCGACCTGTACGTAAACAAATATTCTGTAGATTTGGGCCCGGATGGGCGCCGTGCTATTCAGCTGCTGTTTGATACAGCCGTGCGCAAGAACGTTATTTCACAGGTTGAGGAACATTTATTTTTAACATAAACTCATGATAGTTATTACCGGTGCGGCGGGTTTTATTGGAAGCTGCCTTATACAGAAGCTTAATGATGAAGGATACAATGATCTTGTCCTTGTTGATGATTTTAGCAGCGAGGAGCAGAACAAAAACTTTGAAGGCAAGCGATATTCCGCAAAAGTAAATCGAGAAGACTTTATAGAATGGCTGAGCGCGCATCAGCGAGGCACTCAGTTTGTTTTTCATTTGGGCGCACGTACCGACACTGCCGAGTTTAACCCGGAGTTACTGAAAGAGTTAAACCTTGAATATAGCAAAGCCGTGTGGAATACCTGCGTAGAGTTCGGTCTGCCTCTGGTATATGCTTCTTCTGCTGCTACGTACGGCCTGGGCCAGAATGGCTATGAGGATGATGAAAGCAGGATTGAAGAATTACAGCCTTTAAACCCCTACGGAGTGTCTAAGAATGAGTTTGATAAATGGGCTTTGAAGCAAAGCCGAAAACCTTACTTCTGGGCAGGCCTTAAATTCTTTAATGTGTATGGTCCTAATGAATACCACAAGGGGCGTATGGCTTCGGTGATTATGCATACCTACAATAAGATCAAAGAAAGCGGAAGCATGCAACTCTTTCAGTCGCATAGGGAAGGAGTTAAGGACGGCGAGCAGATGCGTGACTTTGTGTATGTAAAAGATGTAACGGAGGTATTGTACTTCCTCATGCATCATCGTCATGACAGTGGTATCTATAACCTGGGCTCAGGCAAGGCGCGGTCCTTTATGGATCTTGCCAAAGCTACATTCAATGCGGCCGGTATTAAGCCTGATATTAGTTTTGTCCCTACTCCTGAAGATATTCGCGATAAGTACCAGTACTTCACCGAAGCAAAGATGGATAAGCTTCGTTCGATAGGATATACGAAACCTTTTCACTCTTTAGAGGAAGGTGTGGAGGATTATGTGAAAAACTACCTTATGGAAAAGCGCTATTTATAGATCTTCTTTAAGGTTATGTATATTCTTTACGCTAAGCTTTGAAGCTATGGCCGATGTGATGGCAGAAATGCTGCCGACTGTAAAGAACACCAGTATGAAATCTGAAGATTTGAGTAATACAGGATAGGAGTCGGTAATAATGTTACCTTCTCCTATTTTTATAAAGCCAAACTGCTGCTGAGCCAAGGAAAACAAAAGCCCGAGTGCCATGCCCGCAATGCAGCCGATCATGGTAATCATCATCCCTTCGGCAAAAAATATCTTTCGTATAAGTGTTGTATGAGCGCCAATGCTGCTAAGCACTGCAATGTCCTTCCTCTTGTCAATAACAAGCATGGTTAGCGAGCCTATTATATTAAAAACTGCTATCACCAGAACAAAGGTAAGGATGATGTATACGGCCCACTTTTCGGTATTAAGTATTTTATAGAGCAGGCTGTTTTGCTGCATGCGGTTCTTTACTATAAAGGCATTGCCGAGCTTGTTCTGAAGGTCTTTATGGAGGCGTCCAACAGGGGTTCCCGGTTTGAAGTATACTTCTATGGCGCTTACTTTTTTTTCTTCTCCAAGCAGTTCTCTTGCGAAGCTTAGAGGTACAATAACGGTTTCGTCAAACTGTTGCTGTATTTGAAAAACGCCCGATGGCCGGATGCTCCTGGTCAAAAACTCATCTGCCGGGTTTGCGCGTGCCTCAGTGCCTTTTTTTGGCGAATAGATTTCAATCTTTCGCGCATCATCAAAAATATTAACGGTAAGGTATCCTTGTACAAGCGAGCCGATTACAGCAAAAGACTCTTGGTTTTTGCTAAGTAGAAAGCGGCCGTTTATAAGCGTATTATCAAGCCCTTGCCTGTGAACGAAGGCATCGCTTACGCCTTTTATCTGAGCGATATATTGGCTCTCTCCATAGCGCAGCAGTGCTTTCTCTTCGAGTACCAGAGTATAGTTTTCGATTTGCGGGATCGTACTGAAAGATAATAGAGCGGAGGTATCCGGATTAAAGGTCTTTCCTTTTGCCGGTTCTATCCTCAGTTCGGGTGTAAAGGTATTGTACATGGAAAGGATCATGCCTTCAAAACCATTGAATACCGAAAGGATAATTATCAGTGCGGCGCTGCCTACCAGCACACCAAGCATCGATATTCCCGATATAATATTGATGGCGTTAACTGTTTTTTTTGAAAAAAGATAGCGCCTGGCTATATACAGGGACGTATTCATCGGACTAGTTGAGGTAGGGGTTGTTTAACTTCTCGAACCTTATAGTTGTTTCAGGTCCATGGCCCGGATAGACAATGCAGGTGTCGGGCAGTTCGAAAAGCTTCGTTTTAATGCTTTGTATCAATTGACTGTGATTCCCTCCTGGCAGATCTGTGCGGCCAATGCTATTGTAAAAAAGAACATCGCCTCCTATAAGCACATCGTCGGTTTTGCTGTAAAAGCATAAGTGGGCAGGAGAATGGCCGGGAGCGAATATCAGTTCGAGTGTGCTATTGCCAAAGCTCACTGTTCCGCTTTCCGGAAGGAATTCCTGCGGTAAGGGAGAGGCGTCGTATCTCAGACCCATTGGAGCCGCAAAGGCAGGCACTGATGTGAGCATATCCATTTCGCCCTCATTAAACTGCGGTAACAAACCGTACTGCTCATAAATAAATTTATTGCCCAGCACATGGTCTATATGACAGTGCGTGTTTAGTAACTTAACCGGTGTGAGGTTTTCAGAAGCAATAAAATTTACCACTGCGTTCTGTTCGTCCGATGTATACATGCCGGGATCTATAAGCGTACATTCCCCGCTGTCGTCATATAATATGTATGTATTCTCCTGAAAGGGATTGCATACGAAAGTCTTAACCTTGATCATAGTCAAAGGTAACCAACAAATTTTTAATACAGGCTTCGCAGGGTCAGCAGGGTGTTAATCCTCATTCCATATTTCCCAGGAACGTAAAGCCTGAAGGTCTAACATTTCCAGACCGTTTTTAATGCTCGCCCCTCTTTCCTGTCCCTTTTTCAAAAAAACAGTATCCGTTGGATTATAAATAAGGTCGTATAACAAATGCCTTTTTGTGATGAACTCATAAGGAATATCAGGATACTGATCTACCTCAGGATACATGCCCAGGGGTGTTGTATTTATAATAAGAAGATGGTCATGGATAATGCGCTCATTCAAATCGCTGTATGCGAGGTGTTTTCTTGTTTTCTTTCTTGATACCAGATTGTAATGGATGCCCATTTTATGTAGTACAAAGCACACAGCTCTTGCTGCGCCCCCCGAACCTAAAACCAGCGCCTTTGTGTGCTCTTTTTTAAGCAGAGGCTTTAAAGACTGCTCAAAGCCATACCAGTCTGTATTATAGCCGACCAGCTTTACTTGCATGGAGGGGAGTTCGCCGCTGAAAACCGACGCCAGAGGCTTCTTTTTGATCACCTTAATGCAATTTACCGCATCAATGGCTTTCGCTTTTTCATCAATTTCATCCAGGTAATACATCACCCCGATCTTATGAGGTTTTGTAACGTTGAGGCCGCAAAGTTCCGGCTTGGATTTAATCAGGGTTTCCAGCTCGCTTAGGTTTTCAATAGGGTACGTTTCATAAACGTAGTCCTTAAGTCCTGCCTTTTCAAACTTTTCTGTAAAGTATTTTTTTGAAAAGGAATGGCCCAGAGGAAAGCCAATTAGTCCAAATAGTTTCATAGTAAGATCCCTCCCGGGATTAAATGTTGTTATCCAGAAAATGATGGAACGTATCGCCGCGAAGGCCGAGTCTTATGGTTTCTAAAGGAATAACTTCAGAAGGAGCAATATTGCCGAGGTTCACGTTGGCGCCAATGAGCTTGATAAACCAAACCTGTTGATTCTTTTGAGGGGCTTCCCATATAATCTTTTCGGCAGGCACCTGAGTAAGAATTTCATCTACAAGGCCCTCGCGTACTTCGCCCGACTCCCGGTAAATACCCACATTCCCTGTCTCTCTTGATTCGGCTATCAGCTTCCATGATCCGGCTTCGAGTTCAGCCTTCATCATTTCTATCCACTTATAGGGCGCAAATATCTTTTTGGCATCCTTTGATCCTACTTCGGATATTACGGTTACGTGCTGGCTAAGCTGATTGATGTATTCGCATTTACGCGCATGTTCTATAGTAATAGAACCGTCTGATACTTCGGCGTATTCCATACTGTATTCCTTAAGCAGGTTAATGTAGTCGTCGAGCTGATTTCTGACTACAAATGCTTCAAACAGAGTGCCTCCAAAGTATACAGGAATTCCGGCGTCTCTGTACACTTTTAATTTATCCGTCAGGTTTGGCGTCACAAAGGAGGTTGACCATCCAAGTTTAACTATGTCAATGTGCGGACCGGCTACTTCCAGCAGGTTTTCGATCTCCCCGGTACTCAGGCCTTTATCCATTACCATGGTTAAGCCGTGCTGACGAGGTTTTTCTGTGCGCTCAGGCACATGGTGCAATTTGAAGTTTAACATATGGGTGCAAATCTTAGAAAAAAATCCAATACTAGCCTCATTATATCGGTTTTATAATTGCAAACAGTTATTTTGCGCGTAAAGTAGTTGAAGCAAACATTCTATTTGTCAAAATATGTTCCAAAACCTATCCGACCTTGAGGATGTACTAAAAGCCAAAAATGTACAAAAGAAACTTGTTCTGGCTGTTTCGCAGGATCCTCATTCGCTTGAGGCCGTCAGTCGCGCTGTAGTCAGTGGTTTTATCGACCCTATACTGGTCGGCTCCAAAAAACAAACGCTCAATCTTATTAATCAGTATGGATATGCTCTTCACAATGCAGACTTTATTGATGTTGAAAACCCTAAAGAATGCATCGAACAGGCCATTAAGCTCGTAAGCAGCGGAGAGGCAGATATATTGATGAAAGGAAAAGTATCTACCCATGATCTTCTTGCCGGAATATTGAACCGTGACTGGGGCCTGCGCAGCGGTGCCATGCTATCGCATTTCTCTCTTTTTGAGGTGCCTGCCTATCATAAACTGCTTTCAGTAACAGATGTAGCCATGAACATTACGCCCTCTCTTAAAGAGAAGGCCGATATAGTGAACAATGCAGTAAACTTTTTACACAAAATCGGGGTCGAACTACCTAAAGTGGCTGCTCTTGCAGCTGTGGAGGTAATCAACGAATCCATGCAGGCTACTCTAGATGCTGCTGCGCTTGCAAAAATGAACCAGAGAGGACAGATTAAAAACTGCATACTGGATGGCCCCCTGGCGCTTGATAATGCAATTAACCTCGAAAGTGCTGCTTACAAGGGCATAAGCAGCGAGGTGGCAGGCGATGCAGACCTGTTGCTTGTTCCTTATATAGAAGTAGGGAACGTGCTCTATAAATCGCTGGTATTCTTTGCCAAAGCACGTGTGGCAGGGATCATTTTGGGAGCAAAGGCACCGGTTGTACTTGCTTCACGAAGCGATTCTTCTGATTCAAAGTTCAACAGCATCATGCTGGCTGCTTTTGGGTAATTTAGATAAATAGCATTGAAACAATATAAAATACTTGTAATAAATCCGGGTTCTACGTCAACCAAAGTGGCAGTATACATTAATGGCATTTCCGTATTTTCGAAGAACATTGATCATAGCCTTGCCGACCTGGCTCCTTTTCAAAGCATACCCGACCAATATGAATACCGTAAGGATGCAATTCTGGAAACGCTGAAGCTGGAAGGAATTGTTATTGACGACATCGATGTGGTAATGGGCAGGGGCGGACTTGTTAAATCCATAGAATCCGGCGTATATGCTGTATGCGATGAGCTGAGGGAGGACTTAATTGTTGGAATACAAGGACAGCATGCGTGTAATCTGGGCGGTCTGATTGCACGGGATATTGCTGAGAGCCTGCCGGCGGCAAAAGCTTATATTGCCGACCCGGTAGTCGTGGATGAGCTTCAGGACGTGGCGCGTTTAAGTGGACTGCCGGAGATGCCGCGCAAGAGTATCTATCATGCCCTGAACCAAAAATCGGTCGCCCGCAGATACGCTGAAAGTATTAATAAAAGCTATCGCCAGCTTAATCTGATCGTTGCTCACATAGGGGGTGGCATTACCATCGGTGCCCACTGCAAAGGCCGGGTGATTGATGTAAATAATGGACTGGACGGTATTGGTCCGTTTTCTCCTGAAAGGGCTGGTACGCTTCCTTCCGGCGATCTTGTAAATATGTGCTTTTCAGGGATTTATAGCAAAGAGCAGATAAAAAAGAAAATCGTAGGCAATGGCGGACTTATGGCGCATAGGGGTACTAACCGCGTGCAGGACGTGAGGAAAATGGCCAACGAGGGAGACGGGCATGCGAAGCTGGTGCTGGATGCTATGGCTTACCAGATAGGCAAAACAATAGGAAGTGCAGCAGCGGTTCTTCATGGAAAGGCAGATGCCATTATCCTTACCGGTGGTGTAGCTTTTGACCAGAAGCTGGTAGAATATATACGTAGTATGGTATCGTTTATAGCTCCAATCATCGTGATCCCTGGCGAGGACGAAATGAAATCTTTGGCAGAAAATGCCTTAAACATACTCACCGGCAAAGACACCGTCAAAAATTATTCGTTAAAGAAGCAGGCTTAAGCCATATAGCGGTTAATAATATCTACAATCACCTTATTTTCCTGAAGCTGAGGAAGATATTCAAATAATATCTCATGCTTCGAAGCATCAAGCTTTAGAGCTGCCTCCAGATAATTAAGTGCATTGTTATACTTTCCCGAGGCAAACTGATAAGCAACCATTCGATAATAAAGCTCAGCAGCGTCCGGATTCGTTTTTATTGCATCGGTCATCACTTCTATTGCATCGTCAAGCTTACCCTGCTCATAGAGTATAGAGGAGTAGTCGAGCCATGCTTCTATATCAACCGGGTTAAGCTCAATGACTTTTTGGTAAGCCTCTTCCGAATTCAGCAGGTCGCCTAGTTTATAGTGTGCATCAGCAATTGCAAACCAATAGTCAGGATTAGAAACATCAATTACAAGCGCTTTTTTATAAAAGTGAAGAGCTTCAAAAAAGCGCTCCTCCGAATCAAGCGTTACTCCAATGCCAAACCAGGCGTCTGACAGTGTGGTATCCAGCTTAACGGCCTTTTTATAGTAAGCCCTGGCTTCGTCCATTTGTTCAAGCTTCTCGTAACACTCGCCAATGGCGCAGTATGTATCGCCGTTCGGCTGTTCGTACTCGAAAGTTTGTTTGTAAACTTCCATCGCTTCCTGAAACTTCTCAAGCTGTATAAGCGAGTTTCCTTTGTTGTAATAAGCAGATGCGAAGTTTTCCTTGATCAAAATAGCATAGTCATATGCATCTATTGCTTTTTCAAACAAGTTAAGTTTGTGATAGGCGTTTCCCAGGTTATACCAGGCGGAGTAGGAATAAGGATCGCTGTCTATGTATTGATTATAGAACTGAATGCTTTCTTCAGCCCGGTCAAGAACATCGTAGCAAAAGGCCAGTTCATATAAGGCATCCTGATTTTCCATGTTCTGTTCCAGGCAACGCTTAAGGTTTATAATGGCCTTGTCATAAAAACCCAGATGCTGATATACAAGAGCAATGTGAAGGTAAATATGGTCAGTAGACTCTGATAGGGGCAGGGCATGTAAATAACATTCGAGTGCTTCGTCGTAGCGCTCGAGGGCCTCATAGATATTGCCGCGGATCAAATAAATATCTCCTTCTGAAGGTTCGAGTATATGAGCCTTATCAAGGGTATCAAAAGCTTCGTCCAGCTTATTATAAATTACAAGCAGTTGAGCTTTTTTAATAAGAAAGACGGCTGCATAGGGGTGCTGGCTAATAGCGTAGTCGACCACGGTAAGAGCCTTTTCATGAGAGCCTTTTTCAATATAAAAGTCAATAATGTTTTCAAAGGCTTGTGATTCGAAGAAATACTGATCCTTGTTACGGATCATTTCTTCATATCGCTCTACCGAAAACTTTGGATCCTCGGTAAAGTCAAACTCAAAATCTTCTTTCATCAATTATAAGTTAACGCTTTTTTGGCACATTTATTTACAAGTGCCTCAAATACTTTGCGCACGTTCTGCTTTTCAGTTAAACATTAACTCAAAACACTTCGTTTGCAAAGATAGGCTTATTTGTAAATTATTGATTTTAAATAAAATAATGCCTGTTCCAGATGCCTGCCTGGAGTAAACGCAGTTGCTTCGCCTGAGTGTTGTTCTATTGTAATAAAATTTAAACAGGCAGGACGGATGAACATTTCAACCGGGGCATCGTTAATTTAATGAATCATTGTATAAGAATATGAATTATCGCAAGCTTGGTCAGTCCGACTTAACCGTTTCTCCGCTCTGTTTCGGAGGAAATGTATTTGGCTGGACAGCCGATCAGAAGACTTCTTTTGAACTTTTAGATTCCTTTGTAGACAAAGGTTTTAATTTTATAGATACGGCAGATGTTTACTCCCGCTGGGTGCCGGGCAATGCAGGTGGCGAGTCCGAAACCATCATAGGCAACTGGTTAAAGGACGGTCGTAAGCGGCATTCTGTAGTGCTTGCCACAAAGGTTGGCTCAGCTATGGACCATAGCCAGGTTAAAAACCTCTCGCACGATTATATTATGAAATCTGTGGATGACTCGCTACGCCGCCTTCAAACAGATTATATTGATCTATATCAGTCACATTATGATGATCTGAATACTCCTGTCGAAGAAACCCTGGAAGCTTATGCAAAGCTCATTCAGCAGGGAAAGGTCAGAGCTATAGGCGCCTCCAACTTTAGCCCCGCACGGCTTGTGGAAGCACTCGAAGCCGCAGGCAAAGGCCTGCCCAGATACGAGAGCCTGCAGCCTTTATATAACCTGGTTGAACGTAAACAATACGAAGAAGAACTGGAAGAAGTTGTACAGCAATATAACATAGGCGTTATAAGCTATTATTCTCTGGCGAGCGGATTTCTAAGCGGCAAGTATCGCTGCGAAGATGATCTGGCCCAAAGTCCCAGAGGCGAGTCCGTTAAAAAGTACATGAATGATAAAGGGAAGGCAGTACTCAGTGCGCTTGATGAGGTAGCCGAACGCCATCAGGCAAGTGTTGCGCAAGTTTCCCTCGCATGGCTCATGGCCAGGCCGAATATCACATCGCCCATTGTAAGTGCCACCGTTAAAAAACAGCTTGATGATATTGTAAAAGCGGCCGCTTTGGAGCTCAGCCCTCAGGATATTGCTTTATTAAATGACGCCAGTGCATGGCGCTAAGAACATTATGAACCCAACAACACTTGTCATTGTACGCCACGGCCAGTCTGAATGGAATATGGAAAACCGTTTCACGGGCTGGCAGGACATTGATTTGACGGAGCACGGACGCGAAGAAGCACTTGAAGCGGCCCGTAAGTTAAAAGACGAGCATTTTGATATTGCTTACACCTCCATGCTTCGGCGTGCACAGCATACGCTCACTATTATAATGGACGCCTGTTCATTTAAACTGCCGGTAGTTAAGGATAAAGCTCTTGACGAACGATGCTATGGCGATCTGGAAGGCCTCAATAAGGCTGATACAGCCATAAAGTATGGCGAGGAACAAGTGTTGATCTGGCGTCGTTCCTATGACATAGCGCCGCCCGGAGGCGAATGCCTGCGCGATACGGCCGACAGGGTAATTCCGTACTTTGAAAGCAAAATAGCCCCGAAGCTTAAGGATGGTAAAAATGTGCTCATTGTTGCCCACGGCAACAGCCTTCGATCTCTTATGATGCATCTCGAAAAGCTGAGTCCCGAACAAATTATACAAACCGAGCTGCCTACCGGGGTGCCTAGAAAGTATGTTTTCGATGAGCGACTGACGCTTAAAAAAGCAGTGTTTTTATAAGTGTCAGACCCAAAGCTATCTCAGGCTTTCTTTTCTTCGCCGGCAGGCTTCTTCCGAGCAGGGCGCTTCCTGCCGGTGCTTGCTTTTTCGCCTTTATTTACCTCCGTTTGCTTGTTTACTTTTTTTCTAACCACCGGATGATTAAGGCCGCTTCCTTCATTTCTCACTACCTCGTATTCCGGCAGGCTTTCAATCAGCTTTGTCAGACTGTAAAAGCCATGCGCACGAGGGTCGAAGCTCGGATCTATCTTTCTCAAATCTGAACCTAACTTAGAAACATATACGCCGGAATCTTCAGTCTCGGAAATGCCGTAAGCCTTGTCAATAAGTTCTTTATTAACTTTAATATAAGTGCGTTTTGTCCGCTCATCTTTCACTACCGGCTTTTCTTCGGCATTGTCTGCTTCATCCTGAAGGATGTTCTCGCAATAAGTAAATATTTCGCAGGACTGTACAAAAGCATTAGGCGTTTTCTTTTCGCCAATTCCCATCACAAATATGCCCTCTTCACGTATCCGCTTTGCCAGGCCTGTATAATCACTGTCGCTGGATACAATGCAAAAACCATCTACCATTTTGCTGTGCAAAATATCCATCGCGTCAATTATCAAAGCGCCGTCTGTAGAGTTTTTTCCCGAAGTATAAGAGAACTTCTGTATAGGCGTAAACGAAAGGTTATTTAATACCTCTTTCCAGCTGTTCATGCTATTGGTGGTCCAGTCGCCATAAATCCTGCGTACAGTAACTTTGCCATACTTTGAAACCTCCTCCAAAATAGGTTTAAGTAATTTTGCCTGAGCATTATCGCCATCTACCAGTACCGCTATACGATTTCCACTGTTCTCCATGTTGTTTTTGTATGATGCTAAGATAGTTAAATAGAATAAATCACAGGTAAGCGTCGAAGAGGCCGCTGTTACAGAAAAGCACTATTTTTCTAACAAATTAATATGCAGGATGTTATTACTGCATCAAACATTTATCTTATGGAACATAACAGCGATTCAATTAAAGACGACATCAAGGACCTCAGAGGTGCCGATGCCATTAAAAAGATGCAGGAGTTAACAGGTAAAAGCGATACTTGCTTCTTCACCTCCAACATAAAAACCGGACTGCAGTTCTCTGCCAGACCCATGTCTGTAAGAAAGTGCGACGATGAAGGCAACTTTTGGTTTTTAAGCAGTAAAGACAGCAGGAAGAACGAAGAGCTAGCTTCCGACCCCTTTGTACAGCTTCTCTTTCAAGGTTCTTCGCATTCAGATTATATGAATATCTATGGAATGGCAAGCATCAGCGATAATAAAGAGAAGATTAAGGAACTTTGGTCGCCTTTGCTAAAAACCTGGTTTACAGAAGGCGAGGACGATCCGCGCATAAGCGTGATAAAGGTAGAAACCCTGGATGGTTTTTACTGGGATAACAAGCATGGTAATGCTGTAGCCAACATAAAAATTGCTATAGGCGCGGCTATAGGGAAAACCCTCGACGACTCTATTGAAGGTAAGCTTGAGGCCTGATCGCTCAGCACACAACAAGAAAAGGGGGCTGAACAACTCAAGTTCAGCCCCTTTTCTTGTTCGCAATGCTCAAGTTCTTTACTTGTTAAGCTTGTCATTCAAACTCTCAGCATCTTTAAGATGACCTTTCAGGGCGGGAAGAGTTTTAGTTGCAAACTCCTTTAAACCCACATCAGGAACGCCATGAGTTTCAGTAGCTTTTTCAAACAGGTTTACCGCTTGTTTATGAGCATCAACCATAAGTTTAGCATACTCTTTGTCGAATTCAGTGCCTGTTTTGCCATCTAGCTTAGCAAGCATGTTCTTGTCATCAGCTGTCATGTAACCAGCGTCTACACTAATTTTAGCAGCCTCAGCTTTTAATTTAAGTTCCGAGTTTTTAAGTCCGTGTTCAGCTATCATCTTTGCAGCAAATTGTTTCACGTCAGCATGTGATCCATTCTTTACGGCCAATTCACCGGCTTTAATTTCAAGATTGTTGCTGCTGGTTGCTTTCTCAACGAAAACGCGGTCAGTCATCTTAAATGTAACCTCATCATCGTCATCATCGCAAGCCTGGAATAAAAATGCTCCCACGAGCAATGCCAGTAGTAATACTTTTAAGTTTTTCATAGCGTTAAATTAAGATTATGTAAATGTTTAATCTAAACGCAGTAAGGCAGGTATTGTTTATAGTAATTTAAATATGAGAAGACTTTTGATTTAAAGCCTGCTTTTTTATTGCTTCAATCAAATCAAGTTGCTGCTTTAAAGCAGTAATAGCTTTACGCACATATTTCTTTGGTTTAGGTGGGGTTTTTAATAACAAAAGTTGGCGGGGCGCTGTTTGATCATTATAAATCACTGGGGCATATAGAAACAGGATATACGATAATGTTTGCATTTTGCGCTGTAGCCTATGTCGTCGCCTGGTCTATTATGAAAGCACTGGTGCCACAAATGAAAGTTGTTAACATATAATTGAGTCAAATGAGTATTGAAAACAAGTTGAAAACACTTTTTGTGTCTGAACATCAAATCCCGGATGAGTACAGACTCGGTGACTTTATTCACCAGAAAGAATACTTACTCGACGGCCAGATGCGCAGTTGGGAAGGAGATATGCACGACGTGTATTCTCCTATATGCATAGAAGAGGATGGCAGTTATAAGCGCAAGCTTATAGGCTCCTACCCGGTGTGTACTGAGAAGGAGGCGCTGGATGCTATGGATGCAGCTGTCAATGCCTATAACAATGGCAGAGGTGAATGGCCTACCATGAGCGTTGCCGAGCGTATAAAATGTGTCGAGCGTTTCACGGTCAAAATGATCGCTAAAAAGCGCAAAGTAGTTAAAATACTCATGTGGGAAATAGGGAAGTCGTATAGCGACTCAGTAAAGGAGTTTGACCGTACGGTTGAGTACATTAACGCCACTGCAGACGCCTTAAAAGATCTTGACAGGCAGTCATCCAGGTTTGAAATCCAAGAAGGTATTATTGCCCAGATACGCAGATCGCCTTTAGGTGTTGTGTTGTGTATGGGGCCGTTTAATTACCCTCTCAATGAAACGTTTACAACCCTTATTCCTGCTCTTATAATGGGAAATACGCTGTTATTCAAACCGCCTAAATATGGTACCCTGCTTCACTATCCGCTGCTTAAAGCTTTTCAGGAAAGCTTTCCGAAAGGGGTTATCAATACCGTTTATGGCCGTGGACACGTTGTTATACCTCCGCTTTTAAAAAGTGGAAAGATTAACGTTCTTACCCTTATCGGGTCAAGCAAAGTAGCTAACGAGCTGAAAAAACTTCATCCTAAAGTCAACCGCTTGCGGGCTATACTTGGATTGGACGCAAAAAATGCCGCAATAGTAAGCCGAAATGCCAATCTTGAGCAGGCTGTAAGCGAAATACTGCTCGGCTCCCTGTCCTTTAACGGGCAGAGATGCACTGCCATTAAAATTATTTTTGCCGAGCGAGCCATAGCTGACCGACTGGTTAGAATGCTTTCAGAGGCTGTGTCCACACTTAAAATTGGAATGCCTTGGGAGAGTGGGGTTGCACTTACCCCTTTGCCGGAACCAGGTAAACCCGCCTATTTAAAAGAACTCATTGACGACGCCCTGTCCAAGGGGGCACAGGTAATGAACCCAGAGGGGGGTAAGACCTTCGAATCTTTTGTTTATCCGGCAGTACTGTATCCGGTGAACAAGGATATGAAAGTATACTATGAGGAGCAATTCGGGCCAGTGGTTCCTGTGGTAGCTTATGATGACATAGAGGAGCCTGTTGACTATTTAATTGAGTCCACTCACGGACAGCAGGTAAGTGTATTCAGCAATGACGATCAGGAAGTGGCTGGCCTGATCGATCCGCTTGTAAACCAGGTGAGCAGGGTAAATATAAACTGCCAGTGCCAGCGCGGGCCGGATGTTTTTCCGTTTACAGGGCGAAAAGACAGCGCAGAAGGCACTCTTTCGGTTGTTGATGCTTTAAGGTCATTCTCTATTAGGTCTTTGGTTGCCACCAAAATGAACGATAGCAACAAAGAACTTATCAATGAAATAGTAAATAAGCAGAGCTCAAATTTTTTAAGTACAAACTATATATTTTAATTCTTTGCCCAAGCTAACCAAAAACGGCTGCTCCATTGGAGCAGCCGTTTGCTTTTTATATAGTTCAGTTTTGGTAGCCGGGCGGCACAGCAATGCCGGGGCTATCTTACCTGTATGGTGATAGTAGCGGGTTTAAGTCCTTTGGCTGATGCTTCAAAGGTGAGGGTTCCCCCTTTTTCGGCAGACTGAACAATTGCAGTGAGCTCGCCGCTGAATGCCTTCATAAACGGTGCCTGAAAAGACTCGAGGCTCGCCGCGTCTCCATTGGCAGCAGCCAAGTATTTTCCGGCGCCCTTTGCTTTGAAGTTAATCCGGCGGCTGTCATCCGGGCACAGGTTGCCATCTTTATCAACTACGCTCACCCGTATGAATGACAGGTCTTTGCCGTCTGCTTTAATTTCCTTACGATCTGCGGAAAGTACCAGGTGATGTGCTTCACCCGCTGTGTGTACCTCTTTTTCTTCCACCGCCTTGCCCTTGTCATCGTAGGCTACCACTTTAATTGTTCCGGGCTCGTAAACGGCGTCCATCCACATAAGACGATACCGCTTTTGCCGGTCAAAGTTTTTAAGCGACTGTGCATCGCCCGTATTATCAACCTTGTAAGACAGATCTTTTGTTTTTTTGCCCTGGCTTCTGCCGTTAATGAATAACTCGGCCGAAGGATAGCTGGTGTATACAAATACGGGAGTTTTTTGTCCCTCGCGGCCTTTCCACGTCCAATGCGGAAGCACGTGGAGCGTGTTTGCCTTTTTATTCCAGTGGCTTCGGTAAAGGAAGTAACGGTCTTTAGGAATACCGGCAAGGTCAACAATGCCAAACAAAGAGCTATGGCTTGGCCAGTCGGTATAATAAGGAGTCGGTTCGCCCAGGTAATCAAACCCTGTCCACACAAATTCGCCCATAGCATAAGGCAAGTCCTCGTGCTGTATAAAATTATCCTCAGGCACGTCGCTCCAGCTGCAATGCTCCACATCGTACGAAGAGGTCTGATGATCAGGGTACTTGGGCATAGACCGTCTTTCTACAGGGAACTTATAGACCCCTCTGGAGCTGATGGTAGAAGCTGTTTCTGTGCCCAGTATTAGTTGCTGAGGCAGTTTTTTGTAAGCTTCGGGATATTTAAAAGGGCGGTAGTTGAAACCAGCTACCTCCATTACGGCAGCAAAATTGTTACTAATTACATTATCGGGCTGATCCATCCCCTGCGTTACAGGGCGGCTGGGATCTTCGCGGTGACAAATATCCTGCAAAAAGCGCCCCACTTTAGAGCCTTCCTGCCTGCCTTGCTCAGGCACTTCATTTCCTATGCACCACATAACAATGCTCGGGTTATTACGAAAATTATGCAGCAGGTTTACCATGTCCTTCTCTGCCCACTCGTCAAAAAACAAGTTATAGCCATTTTTTACCTTAGGCACTTTCCATTCATCAAAACTTTCGGCCATTACCATCATGCCCATCTCGTCACAGGCTTTAACAAACTCAGGTGCAGGCATATTATGCGATGTGCGGATGGCATTTACACCCATTTCTTTCATAATACGTATCTGGCGGCGAATGGCAGCATCGCTTACCGCAGTACCCAGAGGGCCCTGATCGTGGTGCAGGCATACCCCCTTAAATATGGTGCGTTTTCCGTTTAAGAAAAAGCCTTTATCTGGAATGATTTCCAGCGAGCGTATGCCAAATCGCGTGCTATACGTGTCTTTAAGTTGGGAGCCTTCATAAACTTTAGTTACAGCCGTATACAAAGCGGGGTTTTCAGTATCCCACAGGCTGGGGTTTTTAACCACCAGGTTTTGCTCAAAAATATTCTGATCATAAGCGCTCAGCACCGTGCGCCCGGTCGAAACCACCCTTCCTTCCGGATCTTTAATTTCGGTAGACAAGCTGTAGCGAGAAGCCTCTGTTCCTTCAGGGCGAGCCAGCTTTGTTTTAAGGTTTACCTTTGCGAAGTCTTTTTCAATAACAGGAGTGGTAAGCTGGGTGCCCCAGATGGGTATATGCACCTCATCCGTCATAATCACGTGCACATTTCTATAAATGCCGGCCCCGGGATACCAGCGCGATGACTCAACCAGGTTTTCAAGACGCACCGCAAGCGTGTTAGCACCTTCGGCATTAAGCAGGTCGGTTATATCAAAGTGAAAAGAGTTGTATCCATAGGGCCAGAAGCCCGCTTTTTTACCATTTACATACACCTGAGCCTGGCTCATGGCGCCATCAAAAAGGATGGAAACACGCTTGCCCTTTTTAAACCCGGGTACCGAGAACTGCGTACGGTAAAAGCCTACTCCCACAAACGGCAGGCCGCCTGTACGGCCGGCATGTTCCAGAGCTTCTTTTTGGCCGTCCTGAGTAATGGCAACCTTCTGTTTGTCGTTTTGCGAGCTGAAGGGGCCGTAAATAGCCCAGTCATGCGGTACGGTAACCGATTGCCAGTTCTTGTCATTAAACCTCACATTAAAAGCTTCGGCATTATCATTTCGTGTAAATTTCCAGTTTTTTTCAAGCAAAAACTCAGTACGTTGAGCCAGTGCACTGCCGGGCAAAACAAGCACCATGCAGGCAAGTGCAAAAAGCAAAAGCGGTTTCCTCATGTTACGTCAATATATAGTTTACTTTATGTTTAAATCTAACAGTGTTAAAGATACACTTTCTTTTTAAATGTGCCCGTTCGGCAGCATACGGATGCTGGCTTTATTGAGGCGGGCAAAAAGAAGTAATGCCAGAAAAACACCTCTAATCATCTGATTTCTAAATAACTGAAAGGCGGTTAGATAAAGCTGCGAGTAGTAAAGTGCCATCATTCTGAAAATACAGATAGCCTTATAGTAATTTTAGCACATCAGCAGAGCGCCTTTTGCAGCCTGAGTTATTAACACAGAAGATGCGTTTGACCTTAACGTGAAGGTGAAATGCCTGCTTCTGCAAGCCAGGATTGAGTTTTGCGCCTAGAACTATATGAAACAAGCGGGTCCGGCAAAACATTAAAAGTCCGTGCGGCAAACTTTATGCCCGTTAGTTTATACATTTGTCTGTATAAATAGTTGCGAAGATGAACTTCATTACCCTTAGCAGCATCAACATTTACACCGAGCACATTTGCTGTGCAATGTCGGGCAAAAAGAACCAGGCAGGTATTAAAGCCAAGAAAGAATGGCTGTGCGCACGTATGCAGGAGGGACTTGTGTTTAAAAAGCTCGACGAGCGGGGCAAGGTGTTTATTGAGTACCTGCCTGCCGAACGGGCCTGGGTGCCGATTGAAGCAGCAGGTTACCTTTTTATAAACTGCCATTGGGTAGCGGGCTCCTTTAAAGGAAAGGGCTACGGCAGGCGGCTGCTAGAGTTTTGCGAAGCAGATGCTCGATCGATGAACGGGGTAGTACTCATTTCGTCGGCCATAAAAAAGCCCTACCTGTCTGACAAGGCTTTTTATCATCCGGCCCCTGTAACCACCTACAGTGTATTTGCCGACGGCGCATTTATTAGCAATGAAATACTGACACCTGCAAAGCTTAAAGCACTTATAGCAAGGCAGCAGTCTGTACCCCTGGTTCAGGACTGAGCACCTCAGGTGGCGTATTTCCGTATCCAGCCAATAGCCTCCCGGTACATCTGATCAATAGTTTTTCGTCCCTTGAGGATGAGCATATGGCGTTCGCCTTCTATGCTCATCAGTTTTGCAGGTACACCTTGTTCTTTAAGTCGGGTATATAACTTTACCGACTGGCGGTGTGGCACAATCCAGTCGGCCGTGCCGTGGATAATGAGTGTTGGAATGTTTTTAATAGTATATACAGGGCTGCACAAGGTGTAATTGCTGTCGAGTGCCTGGCCGGGGGTATAATCTGCACCGGTGATACGCTCAATGGGATAAACCGCCATTTTCTTTTTCGAACTGTTCAAAAAAAGCGTATCGGTAAGGTCAGAAGGCGGCGAAAGAGCTATTACCGCATCAATGGCGCGCCGGGTAGTGGTATAACTATATAAGAGCGACAGGTGCCCGCCCGAGCTGTGCCCGCTCATTATAAAGTGGTCTTTACGTGTATGCCACGCGCCTGCCCGGGCCGCGCAAAAATCAAACGCGAGGTCAATATCGTCCAGTATCTGGCGGTAATGCACCTCTTTACGGCTTGCAAAGCGATGAGTGATACTCGCCGAAGCAATGCCCGCCTTAAGCAGTCGCTTTTGATAGGCCATCATGAGCAATTTATCGCCTGTTACCCAGGCTCCTCCGTGAATAAGCAATACAAAGGGCGTCTTGTCACTGCGATTGGCAGGCAGGTATACGTCCATGCGATGACGCGGATGTTTGCCGTAGCGCAGGTTAGAAAGTTTTGCCGGCCGGCCGGCATCAGCAGCATGTTGTACCGACGAACAGCCGGAGTTTAAAAGAAATATCAAAGCCGTAATAGAATAAAAAAGCCTTTTCAAAAGCATGTTTGATGTTAATAGAATATACTAACGCTGCAGTGTAGGGAATTGATATGCGCAGCGGAAAGCAGGCGGGCCAAAGCTTATTGCCGCACCGGTTTTTCGCAGCGCTGCAGGTTCAGCTTACAAAAACCCAGCCCGGCACAAAGCGCCAGCGGCACAGGTACGGACCGGTGCCCTACTGCAAACATCATGCGGCCGCAATCAGTCCGCCAGAAACATGGACTCATCATGGCTGCATCATGGACGCATGACGGCATCAGTGCGTACCTGGTACCTACATGTACCGGCATAAAAAGTAGCCAGACAGGAGATGTTTTGAACGCCCTTTCAGAGGGCTTCGCTCTTAAGCGAACTATTTAGTAGTTTTGCTACACAACCCCTTTTTATGAGCGAAGAAAGATCATTGAATTTTATAGAGGAAATAATTGAAGAAGATATCCGCAGTGGCAAACACGGTGGCCGCGTGCATACGCGTTTCCCTCCCGAGCCCAACGGATACCTGCATATAGGCCATGCCAAGTCCATTTGCTTAAACTTCGGGCTGGCCAAGAAGTATAACGGGCTCACCAATCTGCGTTTTGATGATACAAATCCCGAAAAGGAAGAAACTGAGTATGTAGACAGCATTAAAGAAGACGTAAGGTGGCTTGGCTTTGAGTGGGCCAATGAGTTGTATGCTTCCGACTACTTTGAGCAGCTGTATGAGTTTGCTCTGAAGCTTATTAAAAAAGGCAGGGCTTATGTGGATGACAGTACCGCCGAGGAGATAGCCTCACAAAAAGGCACACCCACCGAGCCGGGTACCCCTTCGCCTTACCGCGACCGCAGTGTAGAGGAAAATCTGCGTTTGTTTGCCGAAATGAGGGAAGGAAAGTATACGGACGGCGAAAAGGTATTGCGCGCCAGGATCGACCTGGCATCGCCCAATATGCACATGCGCGATCCGCTGATGTACCGCATACGCCATGCCGAGCACCACCGCACGGGCAATACCTGGTGTATTTATCCAATGTATGATTTTGCTCATGGCCAGTCCGACTCGATTGAGCGCATCACTCACTCGGTTTGTACACTGGAATTTATACCCCACCGGGCTTTGTACGACTGGTTTATTGAGGAACTGGAAATATTTCCTTCGCGGCAGTACGAGTTTGCCCGCCTTAACATGACCTATACCCTCATGAGCAAGCGCCGCCTGCTGCAACTGGTAAACGAAGGCTTTGTTAACGGCTGGGACGACCCCCGCATGCCTACCATAAGCGCTTTGAGGCGCAGAGGATATACGGCGGCATCCATACGCGATTTTTGCGAGCGCATTGGTGTAGCTAAGCGCGAAAATGTAATTGATGTAAGCCTGCTGGAGTTTTGCGTGCGCGAAGATTTAAATAAAACGGCCTGGAGACGCATGGCGGTGCTCGATCCGGTAAAGCTGGTGATAACTAATTATCCCGAAGGGCAGCACGAACTGCTTGAAGGCGAAAATAATCCGGAAGAAGAAGGGGGAGGCGGCTCGCGCCAAATTCCGTTTTCAAAGGAACTGTGGATTGAGCGAGATGATTTTATGGAAAACCCGACGAAGAAGTATTTTCGCCTGGGCCCGGGCCTGATGGTGCGCCTTAAGCATGCTTATATTATTAAATGTGAGGATTTTGTGAAAGACGAGAGCGGCAATATTACCGAAATAAGGTGCACCTATGTACCCGAGTCAAAATCGGGCAGCGATACATCGGGAATTCATGTAAAAGGCACCATACACTGGGTGAGCGTGCCGCATGCTGCAAAGGCCGAGGTGCGCCTGTATGACCGGCTGTTCCTTAGCGAAGAGCCTGCTGCCGAAGGCCGCGATTTTCGCGAGCATATAAACCCCGAAAGTTTGCAGGTGCTTCCTGATGTATACATGGAGGCCGACCTTGCCCGTGCTGAACAGGGCAGAGGCTACCAGTTTATCCGCAAGGGATACTTTACGCTTGATAAAGACTCTAAGCCCGGTGCTTTGGTGTTTAACCGTACCGTTACGTTAAAAGACACCTGGGCTAAGGCTGCAAAAAAAGGTTAATACAAAATTATATGGCGACCATTCCTCCTTTGGCCGAGCGCATGCGGCCAGCCAGTCTGGACGACTATTCGGGCCAGCAGCATTTGGTGGGCAAAGGGGCTATATTGCGCAGGGCCATAGAAAGCGGCAATCTGCCTTCCATGATCCTGTGGGGGCCGCCCGGAGTAGGCAAAACTACCCTGGCTTATATCATTTCGCAGCAGCTAAGCCGCCCCTTCTTTAGCCTGAGCGCTATTAACTCGGGTGTGAAAGATGTGCGTGAGGTAATTGAAAAAGCGGCAAAGCTTAAGGAAACGGAAGAAAACCTGCCCATCCTTTTTATTGACGAAATTCACCGTTTTTCTAAGTCACAGCAAGACTCGCTGCTGGGTGCCGTGGAGCGTGGCCTGGTAACCCTTATTGGCGCCACTACCGAAAATCCTTCTTTTGAAGTTATTTCGGCCTTGCTGTCGCGCAGTCAGGTATACATTTTGAAGCCCCTGTCTGAAGAAGACCTGATGGAGCTTGTACACCGTGCGTTGCAGGAAGACCGCTATCTGGCCGGCAAGAAGATACGCATTGAAGAAAATGAGGCCTTGCTGCGCCTTTCGGGAGGCGATGCCCGCCGCCTTCTCAATGTGCTTGAGCTGGTTATCAATGCCGTGGGTAAGGACCCTATGGCAATTAACAACAAGCTCGTGCTTGACAATGTGCAGCAAAATATGGCCCTGTATGACAAGGCCGGCGAGCAGCACTACGATATTATTTCGGCCTTTATAAAATCCATACGGGGCAGCGACCCCAATGGTGCCGTTTACTGGCTTGCGCGGATGATCGAGGGGGGCGAAGATCCTAAGTTTATAGCCCGCCGCCTGCTTATACTGGCTTCAGAGGACATTGGCAATGCCAATCCGAATGCCTTGCTGCTGGCCAATAACTGCTTTCAGGCAGTAAATGTAATTGGATGGCCCGAGTCGCGCATTATCCTCTCGCAAGCCGTTACATACCTTGCATCTTCGGTAAAGAGCAATGCCAGCTATGAGGCCATTAACCAAGCCGAAGCGCTGGTAAAGCAAACGGGCGATCTGCCTGTGCCTCTGCATCTGCGCAACGCACCTACCCGCCTGATGAAAGATATAGGATATGGCAAGACCTATAAGTATTCGCATGCCTATCAGGGCAGCTTTAAGGAGCAGGAGTACCTGCCCGAGGCGCTCGCCGGTACGCGCCTGTACGACCCCGGAAACAATGCCGCCGAGCAGAAGCTGCGCGAAAGGCTTAAGCTGCTTTGGAAAGATAAATACAACTATTGACCCGCACCCTTTATGATGTTTTTTTTGCAACACCAGTGGAAAGCCTTTTGGCGATCCAAAAGCACGGGCCGCAGCCTGGCTACCCGCATTGTTATGGCTGTGCTGGTTCTTTACTTAATAGCCAACTTTTTAGTGCTGGGTCNNGTTTGGGCGAACTACTGGAAAGTGCTTTCCCCTATCAAAGCACGCTTGTATCCTTTACGGCCTTGCTGCTGTATTACTTTTTGTGCGACCTGCTTTTGCGCTTTCAGTTTCAGGAGCTGCCTACCCTGAGTGTGCGCCCTTACCTGCATTTGCGCCTGAGGCGCAGGCAGCTGGTAAACTATTTGTGCGTCAGTTCCTTATGGTCGGTATTTAACTTGCTGCCCTTTATCCTGGTGCTGCCTTTTTTGCTCAGGGTAGTGCTGCCCTATCAGCCTGCGGCGGTATTCTGGGGGCTGCTGCTGTGCATTATCGGCCTCACCACGTTTAATCATTTTTTTAGTTTGTGGTTTAAGCGCAAGGCCAATCTTAACGGCTGGTATCTGCTTAGCCTGGTACTGGTGCTGGCATCCCTTGCCCTGGCCGATTTTTACTGGGAGCTGTTTTCGCTTTCGGAAGTTTCGCAGTTTCTATTTTCCAGGCTGCTGAGCGCTCCGCTTTGGTGTGTGCCGGTTGTGCTTGCAGGCATAGCTATGTTTAGCGTTAACTACCGCTTTCTTAAAGAGAACCTTTATCTGGACGAGCTAAAGGGCCGGCCTGCAGAGGCTGCCGGTACAGGCAATATGCGCTTTTTTAACGGTTTTGGCCTGCCGGGCATGCTGGCTCAGATGGAGCTTAAGCTTATTCTGCGCAATAAAAGGCCGCGTTCGGTATTAAATATCAGTGCCTTTAGCTTGTTCTACGGGTTGCTGTTTTTTACCAATCCGGCTTATAACCAGGGGTATGGATTTAAGGTATTTGCGTCGGTGTTTATGACCGGCATCTTCATTGCCAACTACGGTCAGTTTATGTTTAGCTGGCAGTCGGCCTGCTTTGATGGCTTAATGGTGTCTAAGATGAAAGCACGCGATTTTTTTGCCTCCAAAGTGCTCATTTTCTTTCTGTTTGCGGGCCTGGCACTGCTGCTGTGTATACCCTATGTGTACTTTGGCCTGGATGTGCTGGGAGTGCTGATAGCGGTATTTTTATGGAATATAGGGGTAAACTCCTTTCTGGTGCTCTATTTTGCTAATTATAACTATAAGCGCATAGACTTGTCTAAAGCGGCTACCTTTAACTGGGAGGGGGTGGGCGCTATGCAGTGGCTCATGTCGGCCCCTCTGCTTTTTGGCCCCAGTCTAATCTACGGAATTTTTTCCCTGGCCGGCGCGCCGGTAGCTGGTATTATGGCCATTGGTGGCATAGGGCTTATCTTTATTCTGGGTCGTAACCTGTGGATCGGGTATCTGGCCGAAAAGTTTCAACAACAGCGTTATAAAATTTCAGAAGGTTTCAGACATGAATAGTACTTTGGCAGAACAACATACAGGCCCCGAAAGCCTGCTTTTTATACAGGATTTAAAAAAGGCTTATGGGCCCTATGTGGTGGTGGATATTCCGCAGCTGCAGGTGGGCGGTGGCGAGGCTATTGGCCTGGTGGGCAATAACGGAGCCGGCAAAACAACGCTGTTTCGCCTTATGCTCGACCTTATACGGGCTGAAACTGGGGCCGTTTTTTCTAAGGGTGCCAATGTGGCCCAGTCTGAACATTGGAAAGATTATACCGCTTCCTATCTGGACGAGGGCTTTTTAATTGATTACCTGAAGCCGGAAGAGTATTTTGAATTTATTATCCGTCTGTATCAGCTAAACCGGGTTGAGGCCGGGGCGATGCTGGAACGTTATTCTGAGTTCTTTAATGACGAGATCATGGGTCGCGGAAAGTATATCCGCGACCTGTCTAAAGGAAATCAGAGCAAGGTGGGTGTGGTTGGAGCCCTGCTTCAAAAGCCGCAGGTGCTGCTGCTTGATGAGCCTTTTGCCAATATAGACCCGAGCACGCAGATACGTTTAAAGAAACTGCTTAAAGAGGCCAGTGCCCTGGGTACCACTGTTTTTGTATCGAGCCATGACCTTAATCATGTTACGGATGTGTGCGACCGTATTCTGCTGATGGAAAAGGGGCGCATTATAAAGGACCTGCGCACCGATAGCAATACGCTGGAAGAGCTAAAGGGTTATTTTTCGGTTTAGGCCGGAGGCCGGCCTTACGTTGAGGCACCGGCGAATGCCTTAAGCTGGCTGACTAAGAGGGCTTACTGCGCCGATAGCTGTCCTGCTGGGTTGCGTTAAAATTGCTTTTAACGAAGCGGACTATAGTTTTGTTTTCTTTTGAAAAAATAAAAGATACTTTTGTGCCTTATTATGCCTTCTGCAGATCATCTGCCGGGGCTCTCAATCAATTACACTATATGAAAAGAAAATTTTTACTTTTTGTTTCCCTGGCATTCAGCACGGCAGCCATGGCTCAGGAATTTAAAGTGGACGCGCAGTTGCGTCCGCGTTTTGAAAGCCGCAATGGTTTCGGTAAGCTGCGTCCGGCTAATGATAATGCAGATGAGGCAGCAAACCTTATTTCGCAGCGCGCACGCCTGGGCTTAGGCTATAAGAACGACGAAGGGAACATTCGCTTTAAATTTACCTTGCAGGATGTGCGTACCTGGGGGGACCTGCCGCAAACGAATACGACAAATAAGGGGTCTTTTACTCTGCATGAGGCTTGGGGCGAGTTGATGCTTTCGCGCGACATGGGCCTTAAGCTGGGCCGTCAGGAAATTAATTTGGATAATGCCCGCATCATGGGTAACCTCGACTGGGCTCAGCAGGGCCGCGCACACGATGCTGCTATGCTGAATTATGAGGGCGACTTTAACCTTAAGCTTGCTGCGGCATTGAATACTAATGGCGAAACGCTTGTTAAAAGTGTGTATGATGTGGCTAACTATAAGAGCATGCAGTTGCTGTGGCTTAACAAAAAGTTTGACCATGTTAATGCAAGTCTTCTTTTCCTTAACAACGGTATGGAGTATAATAAGGATACTGCTCTGGTAAATAAAGGCTTTGCCAAGGGACGTGCTGTTGCTTACAGCCAAACGATGGGAGGCCGTGTGGAATTCAGGCAGAATATGCTGGGTTTTAACCTGGAAGCTTACTACCAGACGGGTAAGGATAATTTGAATACCAGCCTATCTGCTTATGACGCTATTGCCGAACTGGTTTTAAAACCCCGTAACTTTACTGTAACCCTGGGTACTGAGTTCCTGTCGGGTACTGATCAGGATGAAACAGATGGTAAGAACCATTCTTTCAATCCTTTTTATGGCACCAACCACAAGTTTAACGGCTATATGGACTACTTCTATGTAGGTGGCCGTTACCTTAACAGCCGCGGTTTGAACGACATTTACGGGTCGGTAGTGTATAATGAGAAAAAGCTAAGCCTTGAACTGGCTATGCATGGCTTTAACGCAATGGGCAATGTGCTTGATGCCGAAAAGAACTCTATGAAAAAATACCTGGGCTTTGAAACGGATTTTGTGGCATCTTATCAGCTGCACGAAATGGCTGCTTTGCAAGCCGGCTTTTCATTTCTTAAAGGAACCAGTACGTTGGAAACCCTTACAGGGGGCGACAAGTCTAAGCTGAGCACCTGGGGATGGATATCTGTGAATATTAAACCTACGCTTTTTTTAAGCAGTATGTAAGAAATGAACGGCAAGCACGTGTATTAGCTTTTGCTTCCGTTCTAATTTAAAAAAAGCCCTGCTGCACAGGCCGGAAATATACCGGCTAAAGCAGCAGGGCTTTTTTTGTGGTTGCTGTTAACCGTTCTTCTCGGAAAAGTCTTTATTTTCCTGATTTCTTTCGGCATCAGCGCCGGCATCTTTGTCCTTCAATAGTTCCTGCGCAAGTGGGGTCATTTCGGTGTTTTCGCCTAGCGTATCATCATCTGCACCTGCTGTATCGTTCCGTTTTGGGTCAATGTTCTGGCTCTGCTCTTGTGCATGGGCTGTGTTTTGTTCGCGTGTTTCTTTGTTGTTCATTTCCTGATCTTTCATGGTTAGAGGTTTTAGTATTATTAAAAGTCAAAGCTCCTAGCTTTTGTTTGTAATAAGCTGTATTCGTGCTGAAAAGCTTTTTCCGGTCGAGCCAGACCGACTGGATAGGTAAGCCCGGAAACTACGGAGAGGCCGCAGGCTATAAGCTTGAGCGCAGGTTTTTCGGGAACGTTCTATTCTTTTTTGACAATTAAAAGATAAAAACGTCTTTTTGTGACTTATGTCATTTTTGTGTAAAGACAGTAGCGGTATATTTGATCATTATGAGAAAACTCATCCAGCTATTAATGCCTCCCAAACAATGGTTATCCTACGTGATGCTGTCGTTGGCTATTATAGTAGGTTTGTGGGTATACCTGGTATATGTGTCCAATGCTCATTCATACTTATCGGATGATCCAAAAGCCTGCGTTAACTGTCATGTTATGACGTCGTACTATGCTACCTGGCAGCATAGTTCGCATGCAAGGGTTACGAACTGTAATGATTGCCATGTGCCACATAACAATGCGTTTAACAAATACTTCTTTAAAGCGAAAGATGGTTTGTATCATGCCACTATATTTACTCTGAGGGCTGAGCCACAGGTAATTAAGATAAAAGAGGCCGGTACCAATGTGGTGCAGAAGAATTGTCAGCGCTGCCATTCGGACCTGAATGAGAACGTGAAGACCATGGGTGCTACACTTGAAAGCCGCAACCATGGCGAAGGTAAACTTTGCTGGGATTGCCACCGGGAGGTTCCTCATGGCAGGGTTAACAGCCTGTCATCTGCTCCAAATGCGCAGGTGCCGCTTACAGACTCGCCGGTGCCTGAGTGGCTGAAAAAAAGAATAGAACAACAAGAAGATAAACAAACAGAAAATTAAGGGTTGACCTGCTTACTATCAATAGGAAAGAATATATGAAAAGCGTAAGAGAACATGTAAAAGAGAAGCCCTGGTTGGGCTGGGTATTGTTTTTATTCACTATGGCTGTGGTGTTCATTTTTGGACTGCTGGTGTCTAGTGTAATGGAACGCCGCACCGAAGCTTTGTTTGTAAACAAGGCTGCCAATGAAATAGCTCCACTTGAAAATCGCAATGAGGTGTGGGGTGCAAACTATCCCCGTGAATTTGAATCTTATTATGAAACGAAGGATACTACCTTTGCCAGTAAGTTTGGCGGCTCGGCCATGCGCGATATCCTGGAAGAAGATCCGCGTATGGTGATCCTTTGGGCAGGATATGCGTTTTCTAAAGACTATACTCAGGCTCGCGGTCACTACTACGCGCTTGACGATATCAGAAATTCGCTGCGCACGGGTGCTCCTAAGACCGATCAGGATGGTCCGCAGGCTTCCAGCTGCTGGGTTTGTAAGAGTCCGGATGTTCCGCGTATGATGAATAAGCTGGGCCTTGAGGAGTTTTACAAGCAAACCTGGGCCGGTATGGGATCTGAAATTGTGAATCCTATAGGCTGTGCAGACTGTCATGATTCTAAGACCATGAACCTTAAAATTACCCGTCCGCATTTGATCGATGCATTTAAAGCGCAGGGTAAGGATATAACCAAGGCTTCTCACCAGGAAATGCGCTCGCTGGTATGCGCCCAGTGTCACGTTGAGTATTACTTTGACAAGAAGAAGGTGGAAGGTGCGTCTATCGTTACTCTTCCATGGAAAAATGGCAGCACCGTTGAGGATATGGAGAAATACTATGATGAGATTGAATTTACCGACTTTACTCACGCCTTGAGCAAAGCGCCTATTATAAAGGCGCAACATCCTGATTACGAGCTTTATCAGGTAGGTATTCACGGACAAAGAGGCGTTTCTTGTGCCGATTGCCACATGCCTTATAAAAGCGAGGGCGGGCAGAAATTTACAGATCATAAGATACAGTCGCCTTTGAACAATGTGGCTAACTCTTGCCAGGTATGTCACCGCGAAAAAGAAAATGTATTGGTGCAAAATGTGTACGACAGGCAGGAAAAGGTAGCACAAATACGTGTGGAGCTTGAAGATCAGCTTGTTAAAGCGCATCAGGAAGCTAAGCTTGCATGGGAAAAAGGTGCCAGCGAAGCTCAGATGAAAGGTGTATTAAAACTTATCCGCCAGGCTCAGTGGCGCTGGGATTTTGTGGGTGCTTCTCATGGTGGTTCTTTCCATGCTCCCTTAGAAACAGCCCGCATTGTAACCAATGGTTTGAACAGGGCTGCCGAAGCCAGGATAGAGCTCTCTAAAGTATTGTCCTCTCTTGGACATAACGGTCCGGTAAAGTATGCTGACATTTCTACCAAAGAAAAGGCTCAGAAATACCTTGGACTGGATATGGCTAAGGAACATGCTGCTAAAAATGAGTTTAAAAAGACTGTAGTACCTCAGTGGCTTGAAAAGGCTCGCAAAAAAGGATTATTGTTTACTGCAGCAACTAATTAATTTCTCATATTTGCGCTTATTAAAAAAAGGGTATTGAGTACTAGGATGAAAGAAGAGAAAGGTGATTTAATAGGCAATCAGACTCGAAATTTATGGCAGTTCCCGTGGAACTACCGCGAGTCGTTTATTATAGCTGCAGGTTTATTACTAACGGGTTTCTTGCTTCAGGCAAGTACCCGTATACCGGTTACCGGATTGAGCTCGCCCGCAAATTATATTGCAGGCGGGCTTTTTATCGTTATTCTGCTTTGGCTCCACTTCAAGAGTAAAACCAATCCGCTGGTTAAGTGGCTGCGCTCTGTGCCTGCTTCAATCAGCTCGCTGGCCATGCTTTTACTGCTGGCCGTAATTATGGGTACGGTGCCTCAGCAAAACTTTGTACAGGGGGTTAAACCTGATCTTCTGGGTTTGAACAATATTACGTCCAGCTGGCCTTTTGTCATTTCCCTGGTGTTTATGCTTACTAACCTGGGGCTGGCAACACTGGGTCGCTTGTTTCCGTTTCATATCAAGAATATTGGCTTTGTGCTAAACCACCTGGGGCTTTTTGTGGCTTTGTTTGCAGGAATGCTGGGTACGGCCGATCTGCAGCGCTATACAATGGACCTTTATGAGGGTAAGCCGGAGTGGCGTGCCATGGATGATAAGCAGCGGGTAGTTGAAATGCCTTTTGCTATTAAACTGGATAAGTTTAATATGGAAACCTTTACGCCTAAGCTTGCTTTTGCTGATATTAAGAATAACAGCGTGCAGACGAAAGGGGTAAATGCTTTGCGCATGATCCACAAGGGCGACAAGTATGAGCAGTCGGGCTATTCCATTGAGGTGCTTGATTATATTGAAAACTCTATCTTTGCGGGCGAACGCTATCATCCGGTTAACGAGGTGGGGGCTATTCCTGCAGCACTGGTGCGGGTGCATTCGTCGGCAATAGATACCACCGGATGGATAAGCTGCGGAAGTTTTGCTACGGAGTTTGCCGCTATTCAGTTAAATGAGCATCTTGCCTTGGTTATGTTACAGCCGGAGGCAAAGAAATACAGCTCTGAGGTGCAGGTGCTTATTAAGGACGGGGGCTTGCAAAAGGCTTCAATTGAAGTGAACAAACCTTACGCTATTAATGGCTGGAAGGCTTATCAGTTAAGTTATGACGAGCGGTTTGGAAAGTATTCTAAGCTGAGCGTTATTGAGCTGGTGAGGGATCCCTGGCTGCCGGCGGTTTATATCGGTTTGTTCATGATGATTGCCGGAGCTATATATATTATCTTTAAAGGGAAAGCAGATTAGTTTTATGAATTATTGGGTTCAGTTTCCTGTATTTGCAGGTATTGCAGCATTGTGCTGGGTGGTTGCTGCTGTTTTGCAGCTTGGGCGCAGCAAGCATACAAATACGCTGGTGGTTATAGCCGCTGCTGCGGGTGCTTTGACTATGGTTATTTTTACTGTTAACTTATGGCAGCACCTGGAACGTCCGCCTATGCGTACGCTTGGAGAAACCCGCCTGTGGTATGCGGTATTTCTGCCGCTGATTGGCGTTGCTACCTTTTTACGCTGGAAGTATAAGTGGCTGCTTAATTATAGTCTGCTAATGGCGATTGTGTTTTTAACGATCAACTTCCTTAATCCCGATACATACAACAAGGCGCTTATGCCTGCACTTCAGAGTGTATGGTTCATTCCGCATGTACTGGTATATATCTTTTCGTATGCTTTACTCGCCGCTTCGTCTATTGTGGCGGCTTATGGCTTGTACAGAGTTTACTTTGGCGGGTTTAACAGGAAAGTCATTGGTGTTGCCAATAATCTTGTTTACATAGGCTTTGGCTTTCTGTCGCTAGGCCTGCTATTTGGCTGCTTATGGGCTAAGGAGGCATGGGGCCATTACTGGACCTGGGATCCGAAAGAGACCTGGGCTATGCTTACCTGGCTCGGCTATCTTATTTATATCCATGTGAGGTATCGGCATCCGGATAAGGTGGTTTGGGCACTATGGGTGCTCGCGGTTGCTTTTATCATCCTTCTTATTTGTTGGTTTGGTCTTAACTATCTGCCCTCTGCTGCTCAGAGCGTGCATACCTATTCCAATGCTTAATTTTTTTCTGACAGTACTTGCTAACGTCTTATCAGCCTGGTATGCTATCTTATCGTTATGGCTTGTTAAACCTTTTAAAATTTAACAACTCTATATGCATAAGAAGTAATTAAGAAACTTTGGCCCAGTATTGTAATTATATACTGCCATAGAAAACAAATGTTTCTTACTGTATGTTGCAACAGTGTCAATGCTTACACCCGGAGCCTTGACGGTGAAACGGTGTAATGAAATTGAACTAAATAAATGTATAATATGAAAAGATCAGGATTAAAAATAGCTACGCTAAGTATTGCATTCGCTACCGCTTCTATGCTTGTTGGTTGCGACCAAATGAACAAAACACAAAAAGGTGCTGTAATTGGTGCCGGTGCTGGTGGTACCGTGGGCGCAATTATTGGAAAGAAAGCTGGAAATACAGCTGTAGGTGCTCTTATAGGTGCTGCAATTGGTGGTACGGCCGGGGGTGTTATTGGTCGTAAAATGGACAAGCAGGCTGAGGAAATTCAAAACAATGTTCCCGGAGCAGAGGTAATAAAGTCTGACGAGGGTTTAATTGTTAAGTTTGATTCGGGCTTACTGTTTGATTTTGATAAATCTGACCTTAAAGCAGAGGCAAGAAATAACATTGCCAAGCTCGCTGCTTCAATGAAAAACAACCCTGAAACCAATATTCTGGTTATAGGACACACAGACAGTAAGGGAGCCGACAGTTATAACTATACGTTGTCTGAAAGACGTGCGCAGGCTGTTAAAAACTACGCGGTATCCAATGGTGTTGCTGCTTCAAGAATTAACATTATCGGAAAGGGCGAAACTGAGCCTATCGCTGATAATAGTACTGACTATGGTCGCGCTCAAAACCGTCGTGTGGAGATTGCAATTGTAGCTAATGATAAGATGAAGGCTGAAGCCCGCAGACAGGCTGGCTCATAGTAGTTAATAATACTCATATAATTCTAATCCCATTAAGTGCTCCTTAATGGGATTTTTATTTACATTCATAATGAAATACGTTTTATATGAAATCTGGTGTACTTGCTCTTTTTTCTTTGCTTGCTGTTTTTTGCAGCTGTAACCTGCAGGCTCAGTCTGTTAAAGCCGGGGTACTTGTTATCGGTAATTCGCCTGCTGCCTTCGCAGCCGCCATACAGTCGGCCAATTCGGGGGTTAAAACGGTTCTTATTGATAGCGGAGCGTTTAATACGGCCACCCTCAACGAATCTGCCAAGTCCATGGAATCGGGATTTTATACCGCGTTTCTGAAGCATGTTGAAACGTTGCAGAAATATAAGGTGGATAGCAATCAGCGTTTTACTCCTGCTTTTACCGCTTCGGTTTTACGGGCCTGGACAGACACCGTGAAGAACCTGACCCGGATGCCGGCTACCTGGGTAGTGCAGGTAAAAAAGCTGAGTAAAGGATGGGAGGGCAGACTGAATGCCAACCGCAGCTTTAAGGTAGCTGCGGTGGTTGATGCCAGTGCGGGTTCATCGCTAACGAAGCTCTTTGCTGCGGTTCCCGCTCCGGTTGCTATGCTTGGCGCAAAGGATGTTTATGCATCGACAAGCTATCGAACGAGCATTGCCACTGCCCGCACTGCTGATGGAAAGACGGCTCTGGTACCGTTAAAGGCATTGCTGACTGATAAAGAAAACTTTATAACCTTGAGCTCTTTGCCAACGGTTTATACAGGGCAGGCAGCAGGAGCAGTAGCTGCGTATACTGCTTTTTATAAGACATCGACGGATAAACTCAATGTTAGAGCTATTCAGAATGAATTGCTTACCTATGGCGCTCATATCATTCGTTTTGATGATCTGAAAGGCCGGGACAAGCAATACAGAGGGATTCAGGATATTGCCTTAACCGGCATTCTGAAGGGCAGGGCGCATGGAGATTCCTTTTTCTTCCTTCCTGAGCAGGCTGTTTCTGCTGAGGAGTTGAGAGCTGCACTTAAAGAGCATTATTCAAGGAGCCAGATATGGTTTATGGATCATAAATCGCCGGCTCTAAGCCGTGCGGAGGTGCTAAGCCTTATTAAGTTTATAGCTTCGCGCGGAAACGAGCTGGATAGGGAGGTTGTAGCTGGTTGGAACAAATCATTGCTTCTCCCTGGTAGATATGAACCTGCAAAAACAGCTTCCCGACGTGAAGTTGCTGCTCTTTTTAACGCCTATGTGAAACCTCTTATCATCGGAGTTGATCAGGACGGTGCTATCAGACGCTAAGTAACAAGATCATTTTAAAGCTTAGCTTTGCAGTGTATTGACACTATTTTCAATGCAGGGCAAACAATGTTCCCTGTTAAATGTCAGTAAGTTTTTAGTTAACTATCATTTTCATTCATATGATTTCAAAAGAGGATATTTTCAGCTATGAGTTTGATGCTCAATATACTACATCGGTAGCTTACTTTTCCATGGAGTTTGCCGTGGATCAGGCTCTGAAGATCTACAGCGGTGGCCTTGGCTTTTTGGCAGGCTCTCACTTAAGAAGCGCTTATCAGCTTAAGCAGAACCTGATAGGAGTAGGCATTTTATGGAAGTACGGATACTACGACCAGATGAGATCAGGAGATGGCGCGATGAAGCCGGAGTTTATTGCTAAGGATTATTCGTTTCTGAAAGATACGGGTATTGTATTCACCATTCCGGTGCACGACTCGCCCGTTCACGTTAAGGTATGGCTGCTTGAGCCTGATACCTTTGGCTCTGCTCCTTTATTTTTACTAAGTACAGACCTGGAGGATAATGATGAGCTCTCTCAGCGCATTACTCACCGCCTGTATGACTCTAACGAGGCAACACGTATAGCACAGTCTATACTTTTGGGTACCGGTGGTGCTATGCTTCTGGATATACTTGATTACAATGCCGACATCTATCATATGAATGAGGGGCATTCTTTATCGCTTAATTTCTACCTATACTCTAAATTCAAGAACCTGGACGAGGTTAAGAAGCGGGTGGTTTTTACTACACATACTCCCGAAGCCGCCGGCAATGAGGAGCATTCGTATGGCATTCTTAATGAAATGTCTTTCTTCTATGGCATGCAGGAGCATGAGGTTAAAGAAATACTGGGTCTTGGCGGCGACTCTCTTAACTATACGCTTGCTGCATTGAAGTTTGCGGGAAAAGCGAATGCGGTGTCTAAGATGCATGGCGATGTTTCGCGTGATATGTGGTATGGAAATGAGAATATTTGCGAAATAACTTCCATTACCAATGCGCAGAATGCAACTTACTGGACCGATGCGACGATTGAAAGAGCTTTTGATGAGAATAACAATGAACTTTTAATTAGCCGCAAGAAAGAGCTTAAGAAGTTGCTATTTAAGGAAGTGGCAAATCAGTGTGGTAAATTGTTTGACGAGAATGTGCTCACCATAGTTTGGGCCAGGCGATTTGCTGCTTACAAGCGCGCTGATTTAATGATGTATAACTGGGAGCGGTTCATTAATCTCATCAGTAATGCCGACAGGCCTGTTCAGGTTATATGGGCAGGTAAGCCTTATCCTGAGGATTTTGGGGCAATAGATTTATTCAATACTATTATATCTAGGGCCAGGCACCTTCCTAACTGTGCGGTACTTACAGGCTATGAACTGGGTCTTTCGGCCTTGCTTAAGCAAGGTTCGGATGTATGGCTCAATAATCCGCGCCTTTACCGCGAAGCTTCGGGCACAAGCGGTATGACAGCGGCTATGAACGCATCAATCAATCTTTCTATTCCTGATGGCTGGATTCCTGAGTTTGCACGTGACAGGGAAAACTGTTACCTCATTGGCTGTGCCGATAAAGCATTGTCGGACATAGAGAAAGATAAGATTGAAGCCGATAACCTGCTGGATGTTATTGAGTATGAGCTTGCTCCCGCCTATTATCAGGATCAGCAAAAGTGGGTAACGATGGCAAAAGAAGCGTACAGGGATGTAATGAACAACTTCGAATCGGGTCGTATGGCAAATGAGTATTATGAAATTATGTATAAGAAGTAGTCTTGGCCTACTTCTTTCTTAGTTTCATATGCTTTGCACTCTGATTTCTGGTTATAAGCATTGGTACCGCTACACCCCCTGCAAGGCACATCAATATGAACATGGTTTTAAGCCCGCTATTTATTGTTTCGGCCATTATCTGATTATATTCAGAAATATTATCTGTGGAATTACCGGCTAGTTTAATTAAGCCGAGTATCATTTTGTAGGCAAATATTCCGGGAACCATGGGTATTACTGAAGGTATGGCTATTACAGGGGGTGGTGTGTGGCTTTTATGAGCGAAGTGGATGCTCAGTACGCCGACCACTATGGAGCCAAACAGGCTTGCAAAAACAACGCCCACTTCATTGGCTATGCTTACCTGCTTTGTAAATCCTCCGGCTGCTCCCATAAGAAATATGGTTGGTAGAGTTCGCAGGGGCACATTGAACAATACTGCAAAGCCTATTGCTGCACAGCCAAACCATATACATTTTTCAACTATCTGTAACCAGTCCATACGTTAAAAGTGGTAAATAAACATTGAGGTAAGTAAACCCAGAGCGATGGCAAATGACATGATAAAGCCGTTCATCCCTCTGATGATGCCATTGAGCAGATTGCCGTCTATCATATCCGAAAAGGAATTAATTAGGGGCACTCCGGGTATTAGGTAGAGTACTGAGGTGGCAAAAGCACGTTCATGTATATAGCCTCCTCCGTACTTCAAGGCCGCTCCGGCAAGGGCCGATGCTACAAAAGCTCCGAAATAAACACACATGTAGTGGTTAAACTTCATTTTTGTGGCTTGCTGCCTTATAAAAAGTCCGGCAAAGGTAGCTAAGAAGGTTACAATCATATCCTGGACTTCTCCACCATTGATCCGGCAAAAGGATGCACCCGCCAGGGCGACCAATAGCAGGATAGTGATTCTCGAGTAGTGAGGAAGCTTTGAGAGGCGTTGAAGCTCTTCGTGTATTTGTTCCGTGTTCCAGTTTTCGTTAACAACCTTCCAGCTCATTCTGCTTACGCCGGATACTACTTTGAAGTTAACTCCATGTGAGGGGATTTCTTTAAGGCTGTCAAAGAAGTATTCTTTGTTTTCGTCCCGTAGATTGATCATAAGGGCACGGTGGGTTACAAAAAGATCGGTTGTAACTCCAAATGATGATGCAATACGATTGATGGTGTTAATGATACGGCCTGTGCTGGCCCCGGATATCATTAATAATGAGCCTGTTTCTAACAATACAGAACCTAGCTCCTTCATTTCCTCGTATTTGGGGTTTGTCTCCATACTGGGTTCTCAAATATTTGACAAAAGTAAGACTCTTTCAAAAATATAAAGCTGATGAAGATCATAATTAAAACCAGAAAATGCGGACATTTGCAAATTGAACTGATAAGTGTATATGCAAACTAATAAAGTGGAGTTAATGGCTCCTGCCGGTTCCTTTGAGAGCCTTCGTGCGGCCATTCAGGCCGGTGCAGATTCTGTTTATTTTGGTGTGGAGCAACTGAACATGCGAGCCCGTTCTTCCAGCAACTTTACTGTTGAAGACCTTCGTGAGATAGCCTCTGTGTGTGCGCAGCATGGAATGAAGAGTTACCTGACTGTGAATACCATTCTTTACGATCATGATATCAGCCTGATGAAGACCATCGTTGACGCCGCCAAAGAGAGCGGCGTGAGCGCTATTATTGCGTCGGACCTGGCTTTAATGAGCTATGCAAAAAAAACTGGGATGAATATCCATATCTCTACGCAGGCTAATATTTCGAATATAGACACAGTGGAGTTCTATGCAGATTATGCCGACGTAATGGTCCTTGCCCGTGAGCTTAGTCTCATGCAGGTTGCTTCAATGTCTAAGGAAATTAAACGCCGCGGTCTTCGCGGACCTTCCGGAGAGCTGATCAGGCTGGAGATATTTGCACACGGAGCTTTGTGCATGGCCGTATCCGGCAAGTGCTATCTGAGCCTTCATTCAGACTTTGCTTCGGCAAACAGAGGCGCCTGTGTTCAAAACTGCCGCAGGAGTTACATTGTTACTGATAAAGAGTCGGGCAGTGAGCTGGAAATAGACAATGAGTATATCATGTCTGCGCAGGATCTTTGTACTATCGACTTTATTGATAAGATCATTGATTCCGGTGTAAGTGTTCTGAAGATCGAAGGAAGAGGCCGAAGCGCCGATTACGTGCATACAGTAACTAAATGTTACAGGGAAGCGATTGATGCCTATAAGGAGGGAACCTACGCACCGGAACTGTTCGCAGGATGGAAAGAAAGACTTGCAACTGTTTATAACAGAGGTTTTTGGGACGGCTACTATCTGGGGCGTAAAATGGGCGAGTGGAGCGAGGTATACGGATCTAAGGCAACTAAAAAGAAGATATTTCTTGGCAAAGGGATTAAATACTTTGAAAATATGAAAGTAGGAGAGTTTCAGATGGAAACGCAGTCTCTTTCTTTGGGAAATCAGATTTTAATAACAGGACCAACTACCGGAGTGGTTGAAGCTACTGTAAATGAAATAAGGGTTGATGATAAGCAGGTAACAACAGTGGAGAAGGGAGATGTTTTTTCCATTATGCTCAACGAAAAGATACGGCCTTCGGATAAGCTGTATAAAATAGTGGATGCCTGATGGTGCGCATTGTTCAGATACGTTCTAAGTGTATAGGGTGCAATGCCTGTGTTGAAGCTGCCAGTTACAGGTGGCGTATATCGCGTAAAGATGGTAAGTGTACCCTGATTGGAGGGAAGGAAAAGAAAGGCTTCTACAGCGTAATTGTGGGCGATGATGAGTATGAAAACAACATGCAGGCCGCGTTGCATTGCCCTGTAAACATAATTAAAGTAGAGAAAGTTAAATGAAAAGTGAATCGCTGACTACTGCAGTTCCGGATAAGCGTATTATTGATTTTATAAAACAGCAGACAGTACTTACACTTGCAACCTGCCTTACTGGGGAGCCTTATTGCGCTACCTGCTTTTTCGCTTATAGCGAGGAGTTCAATGCATTAGTGTTTAAGTCATCAGCCGAAACACTTCACATAAGCCAGGCGCTGGCTAACAGCAAAGTAGCAGGTTCTGTATTGCCCGATAAGCTTGTAACCGGAAAGGTTAAAGGCCTTCAGTATAGCGGGAGCTTTTTACAACCCGAAGGCGACATGCTGAATGCTATGCAAAAGAGCTATTATAAAAAATATCCTTTTGCTTTGCCAATGAAAGGGATACTGTGGGCCGTGGTTCTTACTAAGTTAAAATTTACTGATAATACTTTGGGTTTTGGCACTAAGCTGAAGTGGAACGCGCAAGCCGGAGAAAAGATATAAGGCCTGAAAACAGGAAGGCAGGCATCAGATACTGAATAGCCGTTCGGAGAACGTTGGAGACATATGCCTGCACTGTTCGAATGCTAGTTTACATGCTTGTATTCGTAACTAAGGAGTTTTTTTCTATTACGATACTCGATTAAGAGCTCCTTAGCCCGTATAACGCACACTTTAGCATGGCAGTTTTTCTACTACGATATTCTATTAAGAGCCCCATGAATGCTTCAGCTGCCTTAGCAAAAGATGGCTGCCAGGTAAACAGGACTTCCATCTAATAAAGAAAGCCCGTCTCATTGAAAACGAGACGGGCTTTTTAGGTCAAATAAGAAAGCCGGTTAAATCAACAATCTTACAGGTTCTTCCAACAATGCTTTAACTGTTTGCAGGAAGGCAGCACCCTGAGCGCCGTCAACCACGCGGTGATCGGCACTTAAAGTAACTTTCATTACATTTCCAGGTACAACGGCGCCATCTTTAACAACCGGAACCTGTTGTATACCTCCAATTGCAAGGATACAAGCATCAGGGGAGTTGATAATAGCTGTAAACTCATCTACGCCAAACATACCCAGGTTAGACACTGTAAAGGTTGAACCCTCCCAGTCGGCAGGCTGCAATTTTTTAGCTTTAGCTCTTTGGGCAAAGTCTTTCACCTCCATAGAAATGTGAGAAAGCGATTTGCCATCGGCAAAGCGAACAACCGGAACCAGCAACCCTTCATCCACCGCTACGGCAACGCCTATGTTTACATGCTCATTCGTACGGATCTTATCTCCGCGCCACGAAGAGTTAACGTTAGGATGCTGTTTCAGGGCAATTGCTACGGCTTTAATCACAAGGTCGTTGAAAGATATCTTAACCTGAGCAAACTCATTCATTTTAGTACGCGCCTGTATAGCGCTGTCCATGTTGATAGACATGGTTACATAGAAATGCGGTGCAGTGAACAAGCTTTCGGAAAGTCGCTTTCCTATGGTCTTGCGCATTTGCGAAACATTTTTCTCTGTATACTTTTCTTCACCTATAAACTGCGGAATAGCAGGAGCAGCCTGTTGTTTTTGCGGAGCCTGAGCCGGAGCACTTTCCTGAGCGGAAGCTTGAGCTGCTTTGGCAGCAGGAGTATAGCTTTCGATATCTTTTTTAACAATACGGCCACCCTCAGCACTTCCTTTAACTTCGGTAAGGTTAATCCCTTTATCCTGAGCTATTTTTCTGGCCAGCGGCGAAGCCTTTACACGAGCATCGGACTCAGATGAACCCTCTTCCTGTTTAGCTTCGGCTACCGGTGCATTGCCGGCCTCGGGAGTCGCCTCTTCAGTCTTTTGTTCCTCAGTACCGCTCTTAGGACTGCTGCCTTTTAACAGAGCCTGAACATCCGTACCTTCTTTACCAACAATAGCAATAACATCATTTACTTTCGCAGCCTGTCCGGCCTCAAGGCCTATATACAATAAAGTTCCCTCGGCATATGCAGTTACCTCCATGGTGGCCTTATCAGTTTCAACATCAGCAAGAGCATCGTCGCTTTTTACCGTATCGCCCACTTTCTTATGCCATTCGGCAATAACCCCTTCGGTCATGGTATCGCTAAGCAAAGGCATCCTGATAACTGTAGCACCTACAGACTCAGGGTCAATACCTTCGGATTTATTTTCAGAAGATGAAGAACCTGCAGAAGCAGAAGGTGCAGAAGCATGATCTTCGTCATCAGCATTAGACAAACCGTCCTTATCAGGAGTTTTCGTTTCAGGCTTATCTTCCATCTCGGCAGAAGAGTTACTTTCCTCGTCGCTTTTGGAGCCGGTATCGGCAGCCGGAGCCTTTGCAGGTTCACCTTCAAGAGCCGCTTTATAATCCTCGCCCTCTTCGCCAAGCACCGCAATTACAGCATCAATAGGAACAGCTGTACCTTCTTCGGCGCCTATATATAGTAAAGTACCCTCCTGGTAAGATTCAAAATCCATGGTTGCTTTGTCTGTTTCCACCTCAGCAATCAGGTCGCCCGAAGTCACTTTATCACCCACTTTTTTGTGCCATTTAGCAATAACCCCTTCGGTCATGGTATCGCTCATTTTAGGCATTCGAACTACTTCAGCCATTATATCTTAAGTTTTATCTGCAAAATTAATTTGTGATGAAAGGATAATCTTCCTGAACATAAATATCATGGTAGGTTTCAGAAGGATCGGGCCATGGAGACTCCTCAGCAAATTTCACTGATTCATCCACAATAGCTTTTACCCTTTTATCCACTTCCTCAAACCAGGCATCATCAGCATAGTTGTTTTCAACTATTGCATGCTTAACAACGCCAATCGGATCTTTTGCTTTATAACGCTCCAGTTCCTCTTTGGTTCTGTATTTTGCGGGGTCGGACATGGAGTGGCCTTTATAGCGGTAGGTGCGTATTTCAAGGAAAGTCGGGCCGTCGCCTTTGCGTGCGCGCTGAACGGCTTCGTCCATAGCATTATGAACAGCAGCGGGGTCCATTCCGTCTACCGGAGCGCAAGGCATGTCAAAGCCTAAACCTATTTTATAAATATCCTGCATGTTGGTAGTCCGCGCTACCGAAGTACCCATAGCATAACCATTATTTTCGCAAACAAATATCACAGGAAGCTTCCATATCATGGCCATGTTAAAGGTTTCGCTAAGAGCACCCTGACGCACAGCGCCATCGCCCATGTAGCAAACGCACACATTATCAGTGCCATTGTATTTTTCAGCGAAGGCAATACCTGCACCCAAAGGAATCTGGCCGCCTACAATACCGTGCCCGCCAAAAAGCTTATGCTCCTTGCTGAACATGTGCATAGAGCCTCCTTTTCCTTTAGAAGATCCTGTTGCTTTTCCATACATCTCTGCCATAACAGCATTAGGCGATACACCTTTTGCAATAGCATGAGCATGGTCGCGATAGGCAGTGATCATGGAATCTTCAGGCCGTAAAACAGACATAGCTCCCGCTACTACTGCTTCCTGACCAATATAGAGGTGGCAAAAGCCACGTATCTTTTGCTGTCCATAAAGTTGTCCGGTCTTTTCCTCAAACTTACGCATCAGCAACATAGACTCATACCACTTTAAATAGGTATCCTTGGTAATTTCTACTGAACTCATTTATTTTGACTTATTTGGGATAGCAAATCTAACTATAACTTTATAAAAAAAAGAACTAGCCGGGGCTTTTGGCCTGCTCTTATTGCTTGATTTCAAGCCTCATCTGCCGAGGTAGGTATATAGCGCGTACTGCTTTTAAGTATTATACGCATAATAGTACCCTTGCCGGCTTCCGAGTCCTTAACAAAAATGTGGCCGTTGTGATAATTCTCTACAATTCGCTTGGTGAGCGACAAGCCCAGCCCCCAGCCGCGCTTGCGTGTAGTATAACCCGGTTGGAATATCGTTTCGAATTTAAGGCGCGGTATGCCCCTGCCCGAGTCGGTAATGTCAATAAATACCTGTTCCTTGGCAAGATTTTCAATAACATCTATTTTAATAAAGCCCTCGCCTTCAATGGCATTGACGGCATTCTTAATAAGGTTTTCAATAACCCATTCAAATAAAGGCACATTGAGCAGAGCTTCCACCTCCTTGTCGCCGCTAACGGTAAATTGAATTTTATCACTGCTTCGTACCCTGAAGTAGTCAACATAATCTTTAATTACCTGATACACCACATGGCTTTTTAACACCGCCTTAGAGCCTATTTTAGAAAACCGGTCGGCCACCATTTCGAGCCGGTGAATATCATTTTCCATTTCAAGTACCAGCGGATCCCTTTCGGCATCAAACTTATCTTTAAGAAGCTCGACCCAGGCCATAAGGCTCGAAATAGGCGTGCCCAGCTGATGAGCCGTTTCCTTAGCCATGCCCACCCATACCAGGTTTTGTTCGTTGCGTCGGGAAGAATTAAATACAGTATAGGCGATGAGTAAAAAGATAGCGATAACCGTAAGCTGAATGTAAGGGAAAACCCGCAACTGACTGAGCAGTACAGAGTCTTTATAGTAAATATACCATTTTTCGCCATCAAGCTTTGTTATTTCGATGGGCGTATGCTGCGACTTCATTATATTGATCTGCGCCTCAAAATAAGCCGGATCGTACACCTTTTTGTTTGGCAGCGCAGCAGTCATTTCTGCTTCCTCAATAAAGTTGGTTTTAGTGCTGTCAAGCCCTTTAGAGTTGATGATGTTGCCATCCTGATCAATTACAATGGCAGGCACAGACAAGCTATCGCGGACAGTTGATATATACGTAATGAAATCGTCGTTAATATCAATTATCTCGGTGATGTTTTTTATAGACAGCGCCCAAAGCTGAGCCTTTGTACGTTCAGATTTAGAAATATTTTCAACCAGGTAATCCGTATACCAAAGCGACGCTGCAGCAATAAGCACAGCAAAGGCCAGCAATAGAAACTTCCAGCGCCGCTTTGACTGATAGGGGTTCATATTATTAATACCCAATAATCCTGTTATTTATAGGTTATACCCATATTGTAAAACATAAAGGCCCATTTATCGGCCTGCTCGGCAATAACCTGCGCGGTAGACTTGCCTGCGCCGTGACCTGCTTTAGTCTCTATGCGGATAAGCACAGGATTACTGCCCTTATGATATTCCTGCAGGCGGGCTGCAAATTTAAAGGAATGGGCAGGTACCACGCGGTCATCATGATCGCCGGTAGTAACCAGCGTAGCCGGATAATGAACTCCCTGCTTCAATGCATGATAAGGCGAGTATTTAACCAGGTATTCAAACATCTCCTTAGAATCATCAGCCGTGCCATAGTCATAAGCCCAGCCCGCGCCCGCAGTAAATTTATGATAACGAAGCATGTCAAGCACGCCTACAGCAGGAAAGGCAACCTTAAACAAGTCAGGGCGCTGAGTCATACACGCACCCACCAGCAGTCCGCCATTGGAACCGCCCGAAATAGCCAGACGTTCTTTTGACGTATATTTATTGCTTATAAGGTATTCGGCAGCAGCAATAAAGTCGTTAAAAACATTTTGCTTTTGCATTTTGGTCCCGGCAGTATGCCATTTTTTGCCATACTCGCCGCCGCCCCTCAAATTGGCCACCGCATACACCCCGCCCTGCTCAAGCAAAATAATATTTGATGTGCTGAAAGAAGGAGTAAGGCTGATGTTGAAGCCGCCATAAGCATACAGCATAGTGGGGTTGGAGCCATCCAGCTTCGTGCCTTTTTTATAGGTAATGATCATCGGTACTCTGGTGCCATCCTTAGAGGTATAAAACACCTGCTTAGACTCATACTTAGACGGATCAAACTGCACACCCGCTTTTTTATACAAGGCAGATTTACCGGTAGCGATATCATATTTAAAGATACTGGGCGGCTGGATGTAGGACGTAAAGCTGTAGTAAAGCTCCTTATCCGTTTCCTTGGCACTAAAGCCCCCCGCTGTTCCAACGCCGGGCAGGGCAATGGTGCGCTCGAGCTTGCCGGTCATATCATACTGTTTAATCAATGAGGTGGCATCTTTAAGATAATTGGCAAACAGCTTGCCCCCTCCGGTACCCGCACTCAGCACGTGTTCGGTTTCGGGAATTACATCTTTCCAATTGGACACAGCCAGGTTTGCAACATCTATCTGCACCACGCGATTATTCGGCGCATTCAGATTTGTAAAAATAAACAGCTTGCTTCCTGCATTACCAATAACCCCGTGTGTATTGTTGAAGTTGTCAATTACAGTAAGCATACGGCTGCCCGGCTTGCTCAGGTCCTGAACATAGAGTTCGTTGCCGGTGGTAGAATTGGCAGCGGTAACAACCAGAAAACGCTCATCTTCGGTAGTATAGGCGCTGATATATCTTCTTGGAAAGTCGGCGCCTCCCAGTATAAGCTTGTCCTGGCTTTGCGAAGTGCCGATTTTATGATAATACAGCTTGTGCTGATCGGTCATGCCCGAGAGCTGGCTGCCGGCCTTAGGCTTATCATAGCTGCTATAATAAAAGCCCTCATTGCCTTTCCAGGCCATTCCCGAAAACTTTACATCCAGCAGCGGCTCGCCCACCGTCTGTTTATCAGAGGCGCGCATTACAATAAGTTTATGCCAATCGGAGCCACCCTCTGAAATCTGGTAAGCAACCAGACTTCCGTCTTTAGAAAAACTCACGTCAGACAGGGAGGTGGTGCCATCAGCAGAAAACTTATTAGGATCAAGAAAAACCTCAGGTTGCCCCTTATCTTTCTGGCGGTACAAAATAGCCTGATTCTGCAAACCGTCGTTCTTATAAAAATAGGTATACTCTCCCTCTTTAAAAGGCGCGCCATAGCGCTCATAATTCCAAAGTTTTTCCAGGCGTTGTTTAATCTTTTCTCGGTAAGGCACCTTAGCCAGATAGGCCTGAGTAACCTTATTTTGCTCCGTTACCCAAGCCTTTGTGTCCTCAGCCAGATCATCTTCCAGCCAGCGGTAAGGATCGGGCACTACAGTGCCGAAGTAGGTATCGGTCACGGTACCTTTTTTAGTAGAAGGATAATTAAGCATGTTTGTAGTGTTAGTCTGCCCATGCGCCCCCAAGGCAAGGGCCGACCCAAGCATTAATGTAAACAGTTGTTTCATAGTGTTTGCAAGCGTTAAGTTGATTTAAGATACAAGGTAATAAAAATACAAAGCAAACTTAAAAGCATTAAAAGCAACATCAAGACTTTTTAAATGCTATACCCTCAGATAGGAGGCACCCGGTTTTAAGCAGCAAAAGCCTATATCCCCCGCCTAAACGTATAATCTGCCAACTTTGCCTATAGTCCCAGGGTCATACTCCGTTCTGGCTGTAAATGCCTCATCGCCTGTTACCTACACATCATTAAAAAGGCATGCAGAGCCCCTCTGCATGCCTTCGATACACGTAAGTTGCATCGTTATTGTTTCTTTCCCTTGCCTTCGGTGTCTTTATTGGACGTCTGGTCTGAACGCTGACCGCCCGAATTAGGAATGCCCATTACTTTTTTATCTGATTTGACATCATGATTGGCACGGTCTGAAGTAGGCTGACCTTGCTGTTTTCCCGTGATTTTTGGATCCTGATCTTTCATAGTACAATTTGTTTAAGGTAAGCAGATGTTTAAATTACTAACAGAAGCAGGATGATAGTGTTTGGTTTAGCAGCTTTCAATATATTGTACAAGCCAGTATCCCGGGTTATAAAACACCTCAATCAACAAAAAAGGGAAAACAATAATAAAATGTTGCTTTTTAAAGGGTTGCATTTAATACTGGTGTTATTGGAACGTTAAATATAGGAAATAGAATGTAGTATCATAGCAGCGCCTTTTATTACCTTTGCAGGCAATGGCACAGCGCACCAAACTCTATTTTGCATCCGATTTTCATCTTGGCGTAGCCGATTATGCTCTTAGCAGGCAGCGCGAAGACAGGGTGGTTGCCTGGCTCGAAAGCATTAAACAGGATGCTGCCGAACTGTACCTGGTGGGCGATGTGTTTGATTTTTGGTTTGAGTATAAGCGGGTAGTGCCCAAGGGCTTTGTGCGCTTCCTGGGCAAACTTGCCGAACTTGCAGACCTGGGCGTAAAGATCACCTTTTTTAAGGGCAACCATGATATGTGGATGTTTGGCTACCTTAGCCGCGAGCTAGGTGCTCATATTATATCCAACGAACTCATCATAGAGCGTGGTGGTAAGCGCTTCTATATTCATCATGGCGATGGTTTGGGTCCGGGCGATTCGAAGTACAAACTGCTAAAAAAAATATTCCGAAGCAAGGCCTGCCAATGGCTCTTTGCACGTCTGCATCCCAATCTGGGCATAGGCCTGGCCTTGTCATGGTCGAGCCACAGCCGGGCGGCCGGCATGCAAAAAGAACGTTTTTTGGGCGAATCGCAGGAGTGGCTGGTACAATACAGCCGGCAAATGCTGCAAACAAGCCACTTCGACTATTTTATTTTCGGCCACAGGCACCTTCCTCTTGATATTAAATTGCCCGCTGAAAGCCGTTATATAAATCTGGGTGAGTGGATAAGTTACTTTTCCTATGCCGTATTTGATGGCGAAGAGCTCAGGCTCGAATACTTCAAGCATCCTGCGGCAGCAATATAAAAAAGCAAAACAGTTTGGTTTTTAAGAAGCATTGCGGCATACCGACTCAGAGCTTCGCCGTACATTCTTCGCTGTTTATCGAACCAGGTACGAACGAGGTACGTCTCATTTGCCTTTCATTTACATCTTGCTGTACTCCGGTATCGGCTTATAAATCTCTTATTTGATGTGCGCCCCGGCAACTATACCCCCTCTTCCTCCAAAGCATTAGAGCTGCCGCCCGGTTAAAGCGACGATATAGCGTGTCGTGCCAGTGGATGCTGATGCCTAAGCGACTCACGGTCAGGCCTAGGGCTGCATGCGTTATAGCTTGGGGAGCTTGCTTCTTCCTGTGCTTGCAGCCGCGTGTGCATCCTCCATTAAGGCAATAAACCTTTGACCGAAAAAACTTACTTTTGTCTCTTTACAGCATTCAGCATTTCATAAAACTATGTTAGAAAAACTAGAAGCAATTAAACTCCGATGGGAAGAGGTAGAGCGCGAGCTGAGTAACCCTGCTACATTGAGCGACATGAAGCGGTTTACCCAGTTAAACAAGGAGTATAAAGATCTGGGCAAAATTGTCGACGAATATAAAATATATAAAAATGTGGTGTCTAATATAGATGCCAACAAGCAAATACTGGCTACCGAAAAGGACGACGAACTTAAGGACATGGCCAAGATGGAACTGGATGAGCTCCTTCGGCAGCGCGAAGAGCTGGAAGAACGCATTCGCCTGATGCTGATTCCCAAAGATCCGGAAGATGCCAAGAACGCGGTGTTCGAAATTCGGGGAGGTACCGGGGGCGATGAGGCTGCCCTCTTTGCGGGCGACCTGTATCGCATGTATACCCGCTTTTTTGAAAGCAAAGGCTGGCGCACCGAAGTGGTGGACGTTACGGAAGGCACGGCCGGCGGATACAAGGAGGTGATTTTAAAAGTAAGCGGCGAAGACGTATACGGGCAGCTTAAATACGAGTCGGGCGTGCATAGGGTACAGCGCGTTCCCGAAACCGAAACCCAGGGCCGCGTGCACACCTCGGCAGCATCTGTAGCCGTATTGCCCGAAGTAGAAGAGGTGGATTTTTACCTCAATCCGGCCGACATTGAAATGCAAACCTCCCGCTCCGGAGGCGCAGGCGGGCAAAACGTAAATAAGGTTGAAACAAAAGTTCAGCTTACCCACAAACCTAGCGGCATGGTGGTAGTGTGCCAGGTAGAGCGCTCACAGCTGGCCAATCGCGAGCTGGCTATGGAGATGCTGCGAAGCAAGCTGTACGATCTTGAGGTGCAAAAGCAAACAGGCGATATTGCGGCAAAGCGCAAAAGTATGGTATCTACCGGCGACCGATCGGCCAAAATACGAACCTATAACTATCCTCAGGGCCGGGTTACCGAGCATCGTATAGGGCTTACCCAGCATAACCTGCCCGCAGTAATGGATGGCGATATACAAGGCATTATTGATGCACTTCAGTTTGCCGAGAATGCCGAAAAAATGAAAGAGGGTTCTCAAGGTTATTGATAAACAGAGTCTTATAAAAAAGTTAAAAATAATGTTGACAATAAATAGAAAGACACTATATTTGCAATCCCAATAGGGAAGAAGGTTCGGTAGTTCAGCTGGTTAGAATGCTGGCCTGTCACGCCGGAGGTCGCGGGTTCGAGTCCCGTCCGGACCGCCAGTTTAAAAAGGAGGTTTCTCAAAAGAGCCTCCTTTTTTTTGTGCCTTTGAAAAATGCCATTTTTATTGGATCAATCCTTAAAGTCGTAGGCTAGGCATATGCTTTCATCAAGCGGTACATAAAAAAGTCGATGTTTCTTACTCCGCTGAATTGACTTCAAAGCGCTTTTATTTTAGCACTGAAGGACTTGGTAGAAGCATTTGTATTCAGTTATCGAAGTAATTAAGAATGGTAATGTGTTGATTCTGGATAGTCCTTCTTTCCGAGGAGAAAGCTTCAATGCCAGTCTTTTCCACCTGATCGTACCATTGAGCCAGGCGGGTGTACCCTAGTTCCTTCTCTTTGATAGATGTGAAGATACCAGAGAGCTTTCTGCTCATCTTGTAAGCCATTTCCAAGTCAGGGTAAAAATTTGGAAAGGCATTTCTGCTCGTTGCCGCTCAGAGGATGTCCAGGCTGTTTGGTCTTTGAGTAACAGATACCGGCTGCGTGCCGATAGCTGTTTTCTAGTATCACCGTTCTCCAGCAGATCGGGAACATAAGCTTTGTAGAAGTATTCTCAAACGGTGATACATTAAAGCAGTTACTAGCCAGAAGTCGATACGTATTGTATAGGAAACCTGATACCTGGTCGCCAAGCAAGAAAGAGCGAGCTGATCTACTCTTTGAGAAATACCCTAAACTTAAGCAAGCTTATAACTTAATCCTGAACCTAAGCAATAGCTTTGAGAAAACCACCGACAAACTGTCTGGTCTGGCAAGACTTCCAAATGCATGAAGAGGTAAGAAATCCGGTTTCAAGTCTTTTAACAGGATTTAAAGATCCATCCAGTATTACTATTAACCATCCTGAACTACTTTGATAGCCGTTCCACGATGCTTCAGCTGAGTCCTTCAATACCAAAATAAAGGCATTCAAAGCCAGTTTAGAGGAGTAAGAAGCATTGAGTTCTTCTTGTACCGACTCCCTCAACTTTATGTTTAAATACCCTAAGGCCATAACTTTTTTAAATGAAATTACGATAGGAAAGTATAGTAATGCGATAAATTATCATAAATATTGAAAGACTATTTACAGTAAATTTGAACTTTACACTAACAGTTAGATAACCCATAGAGATTTTCAACGTTAATATTTCCTTTTTTATTTGAAGAAGAAAAAAGTAGATAGGAATAGAAGTTTTATAGCTGGCGATATTTTAACACCAAGAATTAGAAAGATTAACTTAATATAACCTAGGAATGAAAAGAAAATTTAAACCGATCACTCTTGTTTTTTTTATACTTATTCTACCAGGATGCAAGAGCATGCGGTCTACTTCGCAGTCTTTTGATTACAAAAATAATATTACCAACCCCATTACACTTGATCATGAAAATGAAATAACTGATCTGATATCAAAGCTTACGTTAGAGGAGAAAGTTGGAATGTTGCATGGAAACAGCAAATTTGCCACAGAAGGAGTAAAACGGTTAGGAATCCCGGAACTAACTATGACCGATGGTCCACTTGGTATACGGGAGGAGATATCCAGAGACACGTGGAAGCCGCGAGGTTGTACCGATGATTTTGCAACGTTTTATCCGGCGGGGGGCGCTATTGCGGCCACTTGGAACCCGGATATGGCCTACGCTTTTGGAAAAAGCATAGGATCAGAAGCACGGGATAGAAATAAAGATGTCCTGCTTGCTCCTGCTTTTAACATCATTAGAACCCCATTGGGCGGCCGTACTTATGAATACTTCACAGAAGATCCTTTTTTAAACAAGAAACTTGCGGTACCTTATGTTATAGGTGTGCAGGAAAATGATGTTTCAGCCTGTATAAAACATTATGCCGTAAACAATCAGGAAACAAATCGAGGAACTGTGGATGTTATCGTTGATGAACGCACCTTACGTGAGGTATATCTTCCAGCCTTTCACGATGCGGTTGTTGAAGGAAAAGCCTCAAGTATCATGGGTGCTTATAATAAATTTAGAGGAGATTATCTGAATGAGAACAAATATCTATTGAAAGATATTTTGAAAGACCAATGGAATTTTAAAGGCGTTGTAATTTCCGATTGGAATGCGGTTCATAGCACAGCCAAATCATTAAAAAGTGGTCTTGACATAGAAATGGGAACTGAAGTGAATTTTGAAAATTATTATTTTGCTCAACCGCTTATCGATGCTGTTAAGAATAATGAGGTCGCAGAATCAGAAGTTGATGAGTCGGTGAGACGAGTTTTAAGATTAATGTATACAATTAAAAGTATTGATCCCACGTCTCGAAAGCCCGGGAGTCGCAACACTGCCGCTCATTTAGCAGATGCTTATAATATCGCGGCGGAGGCCGTTGTTTTGCTGAAAAATGAAAAACAATTATTGCCTTTAAATCTAAAAGGGATCAAAAAACTTGGTGTTATTGGTGCCAATTCTACAAGAAAATATAGCCTTGGAGGTTATGGAGCCGGAGTTAAAACAAAAACAGAAATTACCCCGTTGGAAGCTTTAAAAGAAAAAATTCCTAGCCACATTCAAATAATCTATGCAGAAGGTTATAAGGAAAAATACCTCAACAATGATGAGGTCAAGCAAAATCTGGGCAAAAAAACAGTAAACCAACTGGATCAAAGCTTACTGGCCGAAGCAAAAATGGTAGCAAAGGAATCAGATGTTGTACTCATTTTTGCAGGGTCAAATCGTGATTTTGAATCTGAAGCAGCGGACAGAGCGGATTTAGAATTACCTTTTGGACAGGTTGAATTGATCAAGGCCGTAAAAGAAGTCAATCCAAAAACCATTGCTGTTCTTATTGCCGGTGCACCTTATGATCTCAATGAAATCAATAGTAATATATCAACACTTGTATGGAGCTGGTTCAACGGGTCCGAAGGTGGAAACGCTCTTGCGGACGTGCTTCTAGGTAATGTTAATCCTTCGGGAAAATTGCCTTGGACCATGCCGAAAAAGATTGAAGATTCCCCGGCGCACGCCACTAATAGTTTTCCTGGAACTGATAAGGTTGAATACAAAGAAGGTATTCTCGTTGGATACCGGTGGTTCGATGCAAAAAGAATAGAGCCGCTTTATCCATTCGGATATGGACTTTCCTATACGACATTCAATGTGAGAAATATTCAAGTTGACAAAAAAAAGAACTACAAAGCTACTGACACACTCCAAGTAAGTATGGACGTGCAGAACACTGGTGTAAAATCTGGGAAAGAAGTTATTCAGTTATATTTATCAAAAGCTGACTCTAAAATTGAGCGATCAGTAAAAGAACTAAAAGGGTTTAAAAAAGTATTTGTAAAGGCAAATTCTTCCCGCCGCATTAACATTAATATACCGATTAAAGAATTTGCATATTATAATGTATGCAAATCTGATTGGGATGTTGAATCTGGTGAATATATAATACATGTTGGCAATTCATCAAGAAATATGTTTCAGAAAGTTTCTGTTACAGTTGACTAAAATTGGAATCTCTGAAATCGCGCGTCTCTTTAAATGTTGTTATTATAACTAATGTAAACTAATGAAGAGGGAAGGTCATACTGGCCATAATATATCTGTACATCTACAACTCATTAAAAATCCCAAAATATTATCATGAAGAAATATCTTCTATTATCCATTTTAGCAATAAGTTCTGTAGTAATAAAAGCGCAGCAAATATCTTATTCATCTAATGTTCTGAAAAAAAAGTTTGAAACGTTAACCGTATATACTACAGCCGAAAACACTAATCTTCGTTTAAGTAAAACAACTTGCCATAAGTTTAAGAAAGCTACTCAACCACTCGAAACAGAAATTTCAGTTTTTGTCGACCCTCGAAAAACTTTTCAGACAGTTATAGGAATTGGGGGCGCTGTTACTGATGCAAGCGCTGAGGTTTTTGCTAAATTAAATGCTGAGAATCAGAAAAAATTTCTTGAAGCTTACTTTGATAGAGACGAAGGAATTGGGTATTCTTTACTTCGTACGACGATCCATAGCTCTGATTTTTCGAGTGCTAGTTATACTTATATAAAAGATGGGGACCAAAACCTTAAAAGTTTTAGTATAGAACATGATAAAAAACACAGAATACCCTTGATTAAAAAGGCAATGGCAATTGGTGGAGATCAAATGCTGCTTTACGCCTCACCATGGAGCCCACCTGCTTTTATGAAGAGCAACGGGACTATGTTAAACGGCGGTTCTTTATTGCCAAAGTATTACGCTAGTTGGGCCACTTATTATACTAAGTTTATCAAAGCTTACGAGAAAGAAGGCATCCCAATCTGGGGAATAACGATCCAAAACGAACCAATGGCAAATCAGCGGTGGGAATCCTGCATCTATACCGCAGAAGAAGAAAAAGAATTTATTAAAAATTATCTTGGCCCAATAATGGAAAAAGAAGGTTTGGGTGATAAAAAAATAATAGTATGGGATCACAACAGAGATCTTATTAATGATAGGGCTAACACAATATTTAACGATCCCGAAGCCGCAAAATACGCGTGGGGTATTGGATTTCATTGGTATGAAACCTGGGCTGGAGGTGATCCTATGTTTGAAAATGTTAGAAAGGTAAAAGAATCTTTTCCAGATATTAACATTATTTTTACTGAAGGCTGTGTGGAAAAATTTGATGCTAAAAAGTATCATTTTTGGCCTAATGCTGAGCGTTATGGCAAATCTATTATTAATGATTTTAACAGTGGAGCTGTAGCATGGACGGATTGGAATATTTTATTAGATCAAAGAGGAGGTCCGAATCATGTAGAAAATTTTTGCTTTGCTCCGGTCCATGCTATTACGGATACAAATGAACTAATTTTTACACCTTCATTTTTTTATTTAGGTCATTTTTCAAAATTTATCCGGCCGAATGCTAGAAGAATAGGCACCTCTACCAGTCGCAGCGTGTTAACTAGTACCTCTTTCGTCAATATCGATAATCAGATTGTCACTGTGGTTATGAATAGTACTGATAGTGCGATTACCTATAACTTGTTAGTAGATAGCAATACAGTTGAAATCGAAATTCCTGCGCACGCTTTGCAATCGTTAGTTTATTAAGAAATTGTTTAATTGTATCTTCATTTTTTATTAAAAACCGTAGTTGATAATTACTAGCTTAGGCTTTTGATTTTAGATCTTAGACGGAGCCTATATACGAAAGTGGGAGGAACAGGCGTTCTTACTTTGTACTTGTGCGATAAAAGATCATTTTAATATTCAATTTCGTGTTGTAAATTTTTCTTATATTCTTTCTTGTAATAAAGAGGCGTACAGCCTTTAATTTTCTTGAATTGACGGTAGAAATTAGATAAATTATTGAACCCTGATTGTAAAGCCGCACCTTGTATGTCTAAATCTTCTTCTAAAAGATACCTACAGGCATTTGAAACTCTAATCTCAATTAGGAAATCCATAAATGTCTTTTTGGTAATGAGTTTAAAGGTCCGGCAGAAAGAGCTTACACTCATATTTGCATGATTGGCAATTTCATCTAATGAAATCTCTCGGTTATAATTCTTTAAAGCATAAGAATAAATGGAATCAAATAAGGACATCTTTACATCTATGTTGGGACTGAGATTAGAAAAATCTGATATCCTTGATTTTTTGGCATTTATTAATTCTTTCAAAATATGAATCATAAGAATCACCCGATCAATGCCCTCAGACTTCAAGGTCTTATATAATAGGTTGACAATAACATTTTTAGCTGGTTCTTTGATTGAGAATCCTCTTTTCGAGGCCTCAAAAAATTCCCTAATTAAGGCTGTTTCTGGGATACAAAAAAAGTCTTTCCCGAGACATTCTTGTGAAAAATGCAACACAAGCGCTTCAACATGCAAGCTGGGATCATTTTGATAAAATTCTTCAGTACATCTCCAAGTATGGGGAAGGTTTGGTCCCAAAAAAATCATGTCTCCGTCAGAAAAGTTACTCACATTGTCTCCAATAAATTTAATACCCTTTCCTTTTAAAGTGTAATGTAATTCCATTTCAGGATGGTAGTGCCAAACACTGTCAAAATAAGGCCGCAAGTCTTTCCTTATACTAAAAGAGATGCCGGGCCGAAGCGGGACTTTATGAAATGAAGGTTTTACGGAGCTGATTTTAACGTTATTGCTCATAATTCATATTTTGGTAATAAAGTACAAAAATACGCTCAGTTATCATAAATTAATTTAGTAATAATAAATTAAAATTGAAAATACAAAAGCTTACTTGATTTTTGATAGCTTATAATGCCAATATATAATTGGAATCGTCTGCAGGACGGTGTAAGTCCTTTAAAATTGAAGAGGAAAAGCTTAGTTTACTATTGTATTATTTTGTCTTTACAAACTAAACTGCCAGTGCCATTTGGTTTCTTTAAATGTTATAAAACCTACTAAATCTCTTAAAAATGAAAAAATATCTCGCAATTCTTTTTTGTTTTAATTCTTTAATATGTTTCTCTCAAAAAACGATTACTGGAAAGGTGATCAGCCGCGACTCTCCTACGGGGATACCAGGAGTTACGATAGCAACAAAAAATGATACTAAAAAAGCAATCACCGATCTTAACGGAAATTATTCTATTGACGTTATTTCCGATAACACAGTATTAGTATTCAGCAGTGTAGGGTATAAAACTTTTGAAGCCCAGGTTGGGACTAATACAACTATTGATGTTTCTCTTGAAAGTAACATCAATAACTTAGAAGAAGTAATCATCGTGGGTTACGGTAAGCAAAGCAAGAGAAATGTAACGGGCTCGATCTCCTCGGTTGATCTCAAGAATAGCTTGGGCAACGTCGATATTTCAAATTCCTTTTCAGGGGTTTCCGGCGTACAGTTTAATCAGACAGGACGACCAGGAGAAGTAGGACGCATTTTGATCAGAGGCCAAAATTCCTTGAGCGGAAACAGTGACCCACTAGTCGTTTTGGACGGAATTATCTTTCTCGGAACGCTGAATGATATTAATCCTCAAGACATTCAGTCAATAGAAGTGCTGAAAGATGCTAGTTCTACTGCAATTTATGGCTCAAGAGCTGCAAACGGAGTAATTTTAATTACCAGCAAAAAAGGAACAAGTGACAAGCCAACAGTAGCCTTAAATTTTAATAAGGGTTTTTCAGAACCTTCTTCAGAACTAAAATTATTAAGTCCTGAACGTTATATTGAAAGAAGATTAGACTGGCGACGGGAATCCGGATTGGATGCAGACCCTTCTAAAATTTTAGAATATCTGTCCGATACTGAAGCCGAAAATTTTAGAAAAGGCATTACCAACAATCCCTGGAAAGAAATTGCACAAAGAGGAGAAGTTTTTACAGTAGATTTAAGTGTATCTGGACGGTCAAAAGTTTTTAATTACTTCCTTTCCGGGTCTCACAGTGAAGAACGCGGCTTAATTTATGGCGATAACTTAAAACGTAATACAGTAAGATCAAATATTGATATTAAGCTGAACAGATATGTAACACTCGGAACCAATACCACGTTTTCAAACAGAGATCTTTCAGGGGTCAGTGCAGATTTATATCAAGCTTATCGATCAAGTCCATTTGGTGATTACTACTATGCTGATGGATCACCTACCGAATTCCCTATTCCGACAGAGCAAGCTGCACCAAATCCCATGAGAAATGCTTTGCTAACTGATAATGAAAGTATATCTAATAACCTGTTTAGCAATTTTTATGCGGAACTCAACGTCCCATATGTTGATGGACTTTCCTACAGAATAAATTTTTCACCAAACTATATATGGGATCATGATTATAATTTTATGAGACAGGATCAGCATGCTAATTATAATAATACTAAAGGCAGCAAAGTTAATGAGGAACGATATAATTGGTTTTTAGAAAATATTATAAAATATAACAAAACGTTTAACAGTGTTCATAATATTGACTTAACCTTATTGTACAGTAGAAATCACAATCGCTTTGAATCCACTTCAGCATCTGCCGAACGTTTTACACCCGACGTTCTCGGGTTCAATAATCTAGGACTTGGTAATAACCCTAAAGTATCTTCATTAGCAAGAGCTTCAGATGGAGTGTCTTATATGGGGCGAATCAATTATAGATTAATGAACAAATACTTATTGACGTTCACTGCGAGAAAGGACGGAAGCTCTGTGTTCGCCTCCAATAACAAATATGCAACATTTCCTTCCGGGGCAATTGCATGGATCGCCTCCGAAGAAAATTTCATCAAACGCCTTGAATTTATAAATCTCCTGAAATTCAGAGTGTCTTATGGGGCAGTTGGGAATCAGGCGATTGACCCTTACCAATCACTAACACTTTCTAATACACGTACTTATATTTTCGGAGATGGTGGATCTCCCGCGCTTGGGGTAGTAACCTCAACCTTAGGAAACGACGATCTTAAATGGGAAACGACCTACACAACCAACATAGGAATGGATTTTGAAGTTTTTNNGAATGGATTTTGAAGTTTTTAAGAAGAGATTAACGGGATCGGCAGAGGTATATTTTAGTAAAACAGAGGATCTTCTGGTGAGACAAACCATTCCCGTTATGACAGGATACAACAGTATTCTTACGAATATAGGTAGAGTGGATAACAAAGGCGTTGAGGTGTCATTAAATTCAATAAATATTTCAACCAATTGTTTCAGCTGGACCACCAATGCGTCCTTCACCTATAATAAAAACGAGATTGTACATCTTTTTGGCAGTGACTTGAATGGTGACGGTATTGAAGATAATGATATTGCAAACAGCTGGTTCATCGGCAAACCAATTGAGTCATATTATGATTATGTTTTTGATGGTATATATCAAGTAGGTGATACTGACATTCCAAATGGCTCAAAACCCGGTTTTGTACGTGTAAAAGACTTAAACGGTGATGGCCTAATCAATAGTAGTGACAGAACAGTGGTTGGATCTGGGGGTAGCCCAAAATATCAATTTGGGATTACCAATACGTTAAATTATAAAAAAATCTCATTCTCCTTTTTCATCAATGCAATGCAAGGATGGGAAGCACCTTTCAACCTAATCAATCCTTTAGCTCCCGGAAGAAGCTTAAATCAGTTAGATGCAGGTTGGTGGACGGCGGAAAATCAGTCGAATACCAGACCTTCGCTAACATATTCTAATCCCCTAGGTACCAATTTCTACCTGAGCAGAAATTTTTTGAGACTCCAGAATGTAACCTTTAGTTATGATTTAGACAGTTCGCTTTTAGAAAAACTAAATATTTCTAAGTTAAGTTTAAATATCAATGCAAAAAACTTGTACACTTCTACAAAATGGCTGGGTCCGGATCCGGAAAATGGCGGCTCTTATAGAACAGAGCAGGGGAGCAACAATCTTTATCCTCTGCCACGCACCATTTCACTTGGCTTAAATGCATCATTTTAATAATCAATATAATCATGAAAAATCTAATAGTATTACAATCGCATAAGATCATATTACTAGGATCGTTGCTTTTCATATCATTAGCTCTTACAAGCTGCAAGGATGATTTCCTTAATGAAGAACCTTTGTCATCCTTAAGTGCCGACAATACACTGGTTTCCCAGGCGGGTTTTGAGCAATATTTGAATGGCCTTTATTGGGCATCACGTCAGGAATACGGCAGAAGTGATAACCTCTTTTTTATTACAAACTTTCCTGGTACAGATGTAGGAGAGGATGCAGGTGCTGAATATTATACCTATAGAAACTGGACAACGTATTTAACTCCTATAAATCCTGAAGTTAATGACAACTGGAATTGGGCGTATTCTACAATGCTTCCACAAGCCAATACCATCATCGTTTATGCAAATAAAATACGCGATACAAAGATTTTTGAGAGCGAGGAGCAGAAGAATGCTGTAATTGCGCAAGCTCGCTTCTTTAGAGGTTATACTTACAATTTTCTAGCAAATCTGTATGGAGGAGTACCTATTGTCGACACTATCATAACTGCACCTAAATTTGATTACGTACGTTCCACAAGACAAGAAGTGTACGAATTTGCTAAGCGCGATTTAGAATTTGCGGCGAAATGGTTACCAACTCTCGACAAGGTAAAATTAGACGGAAAGTTATCACGAGGCGTAGCCAATCATTTATTGACTGAAGTATATATAAGTTTAGGGGAATATGATAAAGCGATCGCCAGCGCATCTCAGGTCATTGAGTCAGGACTATATAAATTGATGACTACACGTTTTGGAAAACATACCAATCAGCCTGGAGATGTGTATTCTGATTTGTTCAAGGTAGGTAACCAAAATAGAAGTTCTGGAAACCTAGAATCTCTTTTTGTGTGGCAATTCGAAGGATTTACCGCTGGGGGTGGCGCAGGTGATAATTCGAATAATGGAAATTCATCCATTCGAAATTTAGGTCCCTTCCTAACAAAAATCTCAAGTCCTGATGGATTTAGAAACATTCCTACCCGGGAATTAGGACGTGGTGTGGGCAGGGCTCGAGGCACTAACTACGCACTTTATGATATATGGAAAGATTCTTCAGATATGAGAAATTCACCTTATAATTTCAGACGAGACTTTTTCTATAATAACCCCTCATCGCAGTATTATGGCCAACATGTTTTACCTATCACCAATGCAGAAGACAGTTTAAGAAATCTATATCCATATCCGAGAAAAATAGAAGGAGAACCTTGGGACAACAATCCCAGTTCTGGCGGAATTACCAATGATCGATACGTATATCGCTTAGCCGAAACCTATTTGCTACGTGCAGAGGCATATTTTAGAAAGGGAGATCTTACAAATGCTGCAGCTGATATTAATAAAGTTAGATCAAGAGCAGGCGCAGCACCAGTTACTGCAGGAAATGTAAGTTTAGACTATATTTTGGATGAGCGTACGCGAGAACTTCTTTTTGAAGAACCAAGAAGAAAAACGCTAATCAGAATGAATAAGCTTGTAGAAAGAGTTCGTCAGTTTGCTTTACTTGAAACATCGCGGACAACTATCCAGGATTTCCACGGTCTTTGGCCAATTCCTCAAAAAGCTATTGACGTTAATACTGGCGCTAAATTGGAACAGAATCCAGGGTATTAATCACCTACTGAAAGTAGCGGAGTAAGTGTAATGAAGTAGAATAAATTAAACATACAGCAATCTAAATGAAAAAAATAACGATACTGGCGCTGCTTTTTTTAGCAATTATGCAGATGAACGCTCAAAATGGATCAACCAAAAAGTTCTCTGGTAAGGAATATTCAATCCCACCTTTGGAATTAGTAGGTAAGGGGGCTCTCTTGGAGAAACAGTTTATATATCCTCTTGAAAATAGGCCTGCAGCGCAAGCTCACGCGTCTACTCTTGTTGAAACACCGGCGGGGTTGATGGTTGCTTTTTTTGCCGGACCACATGAAGGTCATCCTTTTGTAGGAATACGAACGTCTACTCTTGTTGATAAAAAATGGAGTTGGCCAGTAGAAATTGCAAATGGATTTGTGACTGACAGTTTGAGGTATCCAACCTGGAATCCTGTTTTATTTATCCCAAATAATGGAGAATTGCAACTTTATTATAAACAGGGCCCAAGTCCCATAGAATGGTGGGGTATGATGAAAGTATCCCAGGATAATGGAAAAACGTGGTCTTACGGCAGTAAAATGGGAGAAAATACTACTATAGGTCATATTGTTGGCCCCGTCAAAAACAAACCTATACAATTAAAAGATGGAACGATATTAAGTCCTTCCAGTACAGAAATTATGGACGGAGGTGAATCTAAATGGAGAATTCATGTGGAGATCAGTAAAGATAATGGCAGATCCTGGGAGGTTGTGGGTCCTATCAATGACGGAATTGAGTTTGACGCTATTCAACCCAGTATACTTGAATTTAAGGATGGAAGATTGATGATGTTGGCACGGACGAAACAAAACGTTTTGGCGCAGTCATGGTCGTCTGACCAAGGAAGAACATGGAGCAAAGTTGTAGCAACTGATTTGCCAAATCCAAATTCAGGAACAGATGGAGTAACCTTAAAAGACGGTAGACAATTGCTTATATATAACCACAAAATAAAAGCAGATGGCGAACGCGGTAGAGATATTCTAAACTTAGCCATATCTAGAGATGGAGTAAAATGGTCCCCGGTTATGACCATTGAAAATGAGCCCAGCCTGCATGGTTACGCATACCCGGCTATAATCCAGACAAAAGATGGATTAGTGCATGCAACCTACACTTATGATAGAACTGGCATTAAGCATATAGTGGTGGATCCAAAAAAAATATTATAAACTATTCACTGATAGTTTCCTCAACTTTTATTACTCATTATCGATGAAGAATAGTATACAGAAATTGTTTGTAGGCATCATACCACCAATGGTAACCCCTATAAACGAAGATCAGACCTTAGATTTAAGAGGTTTAAATTTAATCACCGAACATTTAATTAACGGAGGAGTTCACGGCATATTTATTTTAGGAACAACTGGAGAGTCTTCTAGTTTCACTACAGATTTTAAAGAGAACCTGATTAAGGAAACTCTCAGGATTGTTGACGGTCGTACAAATGTACTCGTGGGAATTACTGATTCATCTCTTGAAACGTCTAATCATTTGGCCCAGACCGCAGGAAGATACGGCGCAAAAGCTTTGGTTTCTGCACCGCCATTTTATTATCATTTATCGCAACCGGAGCTTATTGCATATTATGAAAATTTAGCAGATTCACTGCCTCTACCTTTATTTCTCTATAATATGCCTTCGCATACAAATATCTTTTTTGACATTGACAGCGTTTTGCGACTTTCAAAACACCCAAATATAATTGGCTTGAAAGACAGTTCTGCCAATGCTCCTTATTTCCAAAAACTGCTATATTTACTAAGGAACGATCCAAGCTTCTCTCTATTAGTAGGTCCAGAAGAGATTCTGGCGGAATCTGTTATAATGGGTGCAGATGGAGGTGTTCCAGGAGGTGCTAATCTTTTCCCGCAATTGTATGTTAAATTATACGAAGCGGCACGGCAAATAAATTTTTCAACTTTAATTCCTTTGCACCAAATGGTCATGGAAATTAGCACAAATTTATACACAATGGAATCCGGCCAGTCAAGTTATTTAAAAGGTTTGAAATCTGCTCTTTTTACTTCTAAACTTTGCGATAATTATCTGGCTTCTCCCTTAAGTTCTTTCCAGACATCAGACCGGAAAATTATAGCCGATCGGTTAGAGAATTTGCAAAGCAGTTTAGCAAAACTTATTACAACGTAAGAATAAGAATCAAATTCAAAGAGTAAAAGCAATATACGTGGATTTAAATTCAATTGACTTTATCGTTTTTCTGGCATACACGCTGGGCATTGTACTTTTTGGTGTTTCTTTCTCTTTTAAAAAAAGAACGTCATCCGATTATACTACTGGTGGGGGTCGCCTTCCATCATGGGCCATCGGGATGTCGATATTCGCCACTTTTGTAAGTAGCATCAGCTTTTTAGCACTTCCAGGAAACGCCTATCTTTCTAATTGGAATGGATTTGTGTTTAGTTTAAGCATACCTCTTGCAGCGATTGTTGCGGTCATATTTTTTGTGCCGCTATATAGGAAATTGCAGAGCGAATCCGCTTACTATTACCTAGAGCAACGCTTTGGTCTGTGGGCAAGAGTGTATTGCTCCATATTCTATCTTCTTACTCAGCTAGCTAGGATGGGGACAATTCTTTATTTATTGGCGTTACCTCTTAATGCTTTATTCGGCTGGAGTATTCCGTTAATCATTATAATCACGGGAGTCTGCGTAATTATATATTCCACTCTAGGTGGGATTGAAGCGGTTATCTGGACTGATGCTATTCAAGGTGTTCTTTTGATCATTGGCGCTCTTGCCTGTTTAGTTGTAATATTTTACAGCATGCCCGAGGGCCCTTTACAGGTTTTTCAAATTGCCAACAATGCAGATAAATTTAGTTTAGGAAGTTTCGATTTTAATTTTGCAGAGTCAACTTTTTGGCTGACTTTGGTTTACGGTTTGTTTATCAACCTGCAAAATTTTGGAATTGATCAAAGTTATATTCAAAGATATCTCGCAGCAAAAACCCTGAAAGACGCGAAAAAATCAACGCTGCTTGGGAGTTTGTTGTATATCCCAGCTTCATTATTATTTTTTCTGATTGGTACCGCTCTTTTCTCTTACTATCAGGCGATGCCTGATCTTTTTCCAGGACATCTGCAAGGTGCTAAGAATGCAGATAAAATATTTCCTTATTTTATAGTAACAGCGTTACCAATGGGTATAACAGGATTGCTTATTGCCTCCATATTTGCAGCGGGAATGAGTACGATCTCAACGGGCATCAATAGTTCGGCGACAGTAATTTTATCAGATCATTACAAACGATATATTCAGAAAGATCTTCCTCAGAAAAAAGCCATGCGTATCTTGTATATGTCATCAATTTGTGTGGGAGTCTTAGGAATTATAATAGGGTTGGCCTTAAATGGAGTTAAAAGCGCTTTAGACGCTTGGTGGGCTTTGGCTTCTATATTTAGTGGTGGTATTCTGGGACTATTTTTACTCGGATTTATCTCTGCTAGGGTTAAGAGCCAATCCGCAGCTATCGGCGTTATCTGCGGCGTGTTAGTGATCTCGTGGATGAGCCTTTCGCCATTTGTATTTACGGGCTCGTGGAGCGGTCTGCGCAGTCCTTTTCACGCTAACCTGACAATTGTATTAGGCACGATCACGGTTCTCTTTGTAGGGTTTATCACCTCATTTTTTATCGATAAAAAAGTTAATAATGCAAAAACAGTGAGTGAATCGACTGACTGATATATATATATATATTAAAAATTCTTAGATCGTTAATCCAATATATAATCTTAAAAATTAAAATATGAAACACCATAAATGAATATCCGAAAATAGGCATACGCCCGATAATTGATGGTCGCTTGGGTGGAGTGCGGGAATCATGTGAGGAAATTTACAATGAAGCTGTTGGTCTGGGGTCTTTAGCTTTTGTTTTGGTATGGTCAATATCTTCAATAGAAAGGAATAGATTAAGCTGATGCTACTCTCTTATACGCAATAAACGCAGGTCAAGTTGCTCGTAAAAGGGCACCACTTCATCATTGAGTGTCTCTGCTGCCACTAATGCGTTTTACGGTCGTATAGCTTGGTAAGGCCACTTTGTCATAGGGGTCAATAAATATTTGCTGGTAGTGTGGCCAACTCCTTTGATGTTACCCGCACAGTAAGTATCCTGTGCACCTAGATAGCAGGGGTGGTATGTTTCTATTTCACCGTGTGCTTCCTTTTCCTCTTTAGCCATCTCAAAAGCAACTACCTACGCTTCCGTTTAAACCAATACTTTGTCAGGTTAAATTGCGATTATTTCAGTTTAAGTGCTTTTGCCGATATTTTGTCAAGCAGCATACTTACTTTGAACCTTTTTTTAACTCACTTTCGGACTTCAGAACCTTCGCACCACTTTCCTGCTTAATAGCATACGCAGGTTCGTCGCTGCTTGCTTTTCGTTTGACTCTTTTTCCTTTGCTCGTTATTTCGGCATCGTTTGTAAACTTTTTTACAATGGTTCCTTCGGCTTCTGATCTGCCCCATTGCCAGTGTACTTTTTCTCCTTTTTTCACTATTCGAATTTCTTTAAGATGAACTATGTGCCATGTTCCCCCGACCAAGATGTAGTGTTAACAAAACTTCTTGCATGCATGTTTACGTGTTTTTTGTTAAAACCTTTTACCAGTTGCGTTCAATTACTATCTTTACGCTAACCATAAATTAAACACAATGAGCGTTTGGACAATAGTTCAAGTGTTTCGACAACCTATATTCATGGACCTTATAAAAAGCTTCTTTATCTGTGCGCTACTGTTGACCTTTGCTAGTGCACATGGAAAAACCATCGAACTCTTGTCGCCTGACAGGGCTATCAAAGTTGACATTAACGTAAAAGATAAGATCTATTACTCCATATCAGCGGCCGGAAGTACCGTAATTTCGGCCAGTCACTTATCTTTAAAACTATCTGAAGAGACGCTTGGGCAATTGCCTGTTTTGAAGGGCATAAAAAGGGCTTCTGTTAAAAATCACATAGAGCCTTATGTTGCTCTGAAATATTCGCGGGTAGAGAATACTTATAATTCATTAGTGCTTTATTTTAAAGATAGTTATTCTGTTGAATTCCGTGCTTTTAATGATGGTGTGGCTTACCGGTTTCTATTAGATAGAACTGGACAGGTTGAAGTTAAGGATGAGGGTTTTAACATTGGTTTTGATAAGGATGTTCTGCTGCACTTACAAGAAACAGGGGGTTTTAAAACAGCCTATGAAGAACCTTATAAGCACATAACATCCAGTGGCTGGAGTAAGGCAAGCTCGATGGCTACGCTGCCTTTATTGGCTGATACAAAAAACGGATTTAAAGTACTGATTAGTGAAGCGGGGCTAAGCGATTATCCTTGTATGTTTTTAAAAGCTGCCGAAGATAACAGATTGGTAGCTGCCTTTCCGAAGGTTCCTTTGGAGTTTGGTCCGGACGGAGACAGAAGCGTTAAGCTAACGAAGGAGGCTGATTATATTGCCAGGACAGCGGGAAAGAGAGCATTTCCCTGGCGATATTTTGTTATAACTCAAAAAGACACAGAACTTATTGAGAACACAATGACATTGAAATTGTCTGATCATCCCGTTATTAAAGATCCTTCCTGGGTACGGCCAGGGCAGGCTAGCTGGGAATGGTGGAATGATGCGTCGCCCTATGGTGAAGACGTTGACTTTGTGTCGGGATATAACCTCGATACTTACAAGTATTATATTGACTTTGCCGCCAAATATAGCATTCCGTATATCATTATGGATGAAGGTTGGGCTAAGAGTACTGAAAACCCTTATGAGCCAAACCCTAATGTCGATCTCATGGAAGTTTTGCGTTATGGAAAGCAAAAAAATGTAGGTATAGTATTGTGGCTCACCTGGCTTACTGTGGACCGGAACATGGGACTATTTGAAAAATTCAGCAAATGGGGCGTTAAAGGGGTTAAAATAGATTTCATGGATCGCAGCGACCAATGGATGGTTAATTTTTATGAACGGGTTGCGGCAGAAGCGGCAAAGCACAAACTGTTTGTGGATTTTCATGGTTCGTTTAAGCCTGCGGGCCTTGAATATAAGTATCCTAATGTATTGTCTTATGAAGGTGTGCGAGGAATGGAACAAATGGGCGACTGTGTGCCTGATAACAGTATCTATTTCCCTTTTATCAGGAATGCTGTCGGACCGATGGATTACACTCCGGGGGCTATGATAAGTATGCAACCCGAAGTTTACAGTGCCAGACGGCCCAATGCTGCAAGTGTTGGTACGAGAGCATACCAGCTTGCCTTATTTGTGTTGTTTGAAAGCGGCTTGCAAATGCTTGCCGATAACCCGACGCTCTATTACAAAAACCCCGACTGTACAGAGTTTATTACCCGTGTGCCTGTCACCTGGGATGAAACGAAAGCGCTTCTTGCAGAGGTAGGCGAAGTGGCTGTTGTAGCCAAAAGGAAGGGCGATAAATGGTTTATTGGTGGAATGACTAACGGAAGAAAGCCTGTACGCGATGTGAAGCTTGATTTTAAATTCCTTGACCTAGGCAAAACCTATACATTAACATATTTTGAAGACGGTGTAAATGCCGGACGGCAAGCGATGGATTATCGCAAGAAGGTAAGAAGAGTGACCTCGACCGATGAACTTGATATTAAAATGGTGCGTAATGGAGGTTGGGCTGCAGTCATTGAATGAAGGTGAGGTTGATTTGAAGGATTCAGCTTCGGCGAATGCAAAGAGTTAGTTTACAAAATCGTGGCAGGCCGTATGCCCTGTCAATAAATATGAATTTTTATGCTTAAGAACCTTATCAGAAACGGGCTTATATTTTCTCTTGCAATAAGCCTGTGTACTCATTTTTGCCTTGCTCAAACGCAAGATCAGCCTTTGCCGGATTGGGCTTTTGGTGGTTTTTCAAGGCCTGCAAATGTTAATCCGGTTATCTCTCCCTTATCTCATACTCGTTTCAAAGATCCGATAACGAATAACTACATTGCATGGGAATCCAATGATACCTTTAATCCGGCTGCTGTGGTAAAAGGAAAAAGAATTATTGTATTGTACAGGGCAGAAGACAAGTCGGGTGTTGGCATAGGAAACCGCACGTCAAGGTTGGGTTTTGCGTCAAGTAAAGATGGGTTTAAGTTTAAACGTAAAACGAAGCCGGTGTTTTATCCGTCGAACGACAGTCAGAGAGAAAATGAATGGCCTGGCGGAACGGAAGATCCGAGGGTGGCGGTAACTGAAGACGGTTTGTATGTGCTGTTTTATACTCAGTGGAACAAGGAGGTGCCCCGCCTTGGAGTGGCAACGTCCAGAAATCTTAAGAAGTGGACTAAGCACGGGCCAATCTTTGAACGCTCAAATGCGTCTCCAGGCCTGATTAACCAGTCTCACAAATCGGCCTCTATTGTTACCGGCCTTAAAGATGGCAAGCAGGTGATATCAAAAATTAACGGTAAATATTGGATGTACTGGGGCGAGCATGCTGTGTATGGAGCCACATCGGATAATCTGATCGATTGGGAGCCGGTTGTAGATAGCAGGGGCAACCTGAAGGCATTTATTTCGCCCAGAGAAGGGTACTTTGATAGTAATCTTACTGAATGCGGTCCGCCGGCAGTGCTAACCGATAAGGGTATTGTACTAATTTATAATGGTAAGAACAGCTCAACCAATGGCGATAAGCGTTTTAACTCTTCTACCTATAGCGCAGGGCAGGTGCTGTTTGATAAGGGCGATCCTTCAAAAGTGCTTGCCAGACTGGACGTTCCATTTTTACGGCCAATGGAGCCTTTTGAAAAGAGCGGCCAGTATATTGATGGAACTGTTTTTGTTGAAGGGCTGGTTTATTTCAATAAGCAGTGGTTTTTGTATTATGGCTGTGCGGATTCTAAAGTAGGTGTTGCGGTTTTTGATCCTTCAAACCCGTCTATGCCTGACCCACTACCATAGCTGCGCTTGCAAACTGTCAAGGCTTTTTTAATAACTACCTAACCTATATAGTAAAATAATATGTTATGAACGCAAATTCACGCTATTCCTTTGCAGTAAAGTGTTCACTAATCGCTTCTCTAGGAGGCTTTCTTTTCGGTTTTGAAACCGCTGTGATTTCGGGTGCCGAAAAAATCATACAAAAGCTTTGGGTATTAAGTTCTTTCTGGCAGGGTTTTACTGTTTCATCCAGCTTGCTGGGTACTGTAGTTGGAGCCCTGGTGGCTAGTGTGCCTGCTCAGAAGTATGGACGTAAAAAAGTTTTGTTGGTTGTTTCTATATGCTACTTGTTGTCTGCCATTGGTTGCGCTTTGTCTCAGGCATGGATAGTATTCATTTTATTCAGGTTTCTTGGAGGCTTAGCAGTTGGCGTGTCTTCGGTTGTAGGTCCTGTATACATCTCAGAAATTGCGCCTGCAAAAATAAGAGGCAGATTAACAGGTTCTTTTCAATTGATGATTGTTCTGGGAATATTCATTGCCTATCTGACAAATTTCCTTTTCCTGGGATTAGGTGAAGAAGCATGGAGGTGGATGCTCGGTGTGATGATTGTGCCGGCGCTCTTATTCTTTGCGTTATTGGGCATTGTGCCTGAAAGTCCCCGATGGCTGGCTATAAATGGTAACCTTGCAAAAGCAGAGAATGTTTCTGCAAAGCTGGGTATCGATATTGATGTTGCCGCTATTCAAAAAACCGTGGGTTTGAAGGACGGCGCTTCCGAAGTTTTATTTCAGCGTAAGTATATTAAGCCAATTTTGTATGTTATTGTGCTGGCCGTGTTTAATCAGCTTAGTGGCATTAACGCAATCTTATATTATGCTCCGCGTATATTTGAAATGGCAGGCTATGACAGGCAGCTAGCTTACCTGCAACCTGTTTTTATTGGTGGGGCAAATTTGCTGTTTACCGGTCTTGCCATGGCAGTGATAGATAAATTTGGCAGAAAAAAACTCCTGTTGATTGGTAGTGTTGGAATGTCGGTTTTTCTGGCTTTGGTTGCGTATTCATTTAATGGTGAAGCGGAGAGTTCTAAATTTATGCTGGTTTATCTTATAGGTTTCATTGCTTTCTTTGCTTTTTCTCAGGGAGCAGTGATATGGGTGTTTATATCAGAGATATTTCCTAACGCAGTACGTTCAAAAGGTGGTTCACTCGGTAGCTTTACTCATTGGATTATGGCAGCTGTGGTTTCCTGGCTTTTTCCGGTAATCGTAGAAAGCAGTCCCAGTGGCGGTTATTATTCTTTTATATTCTACAGTATAATGATGGCGTTATCTTTTGTGCTGATTCTCAAGTTTATGCCCGAAACCAAGGGCAAGTCGCTCGAAGAGATACAAGCTGAACTAGAAAGTGCTTGACCTAACTGCAGATACTTGGGGCAGGACTGCTTCGCTTTTTTCATAGTACGCAAAACCCTTAAATATTCCGATATTTATAATCTATTTAGATTTAATACCAAAGGTTGAGTATACTATGAAAAGATTCATGTTAGTATGTTATTTATGTTTCATGTGCCTGTTTGTGTCGGCCCAGGACTTGAAGTCGCCTTCGGGGCTTTTTAGCATGAAGTTCTGGCTTCAAAGCGGTGGGGTGCCTTCCTATTCCTTAAGTTATAAGGGCAAGATTGTGATAAAGCCAAGCCGGCTTGGCCTGGAGCTAAAGTCTGAAAAAAAGAATACGGAATTCGGGACCGACCTCTCGGAAAAGAAGGAAGGCGAAAGGCTTAAGACTTCGTTATACGATAATTTTACTGTAGGAAATACAAAGACCTCATCATTTAATGAAACATGGAAACCTGTTTGGGGAGAAGTTAAAGCGATTAGTAACAGGTATAATGAGCTTGCGGTAAGCCTCAAACAAACTACCACCGGGCGTACTATGATTATCCGCTTTAGGCTTTTTGACGATGGCCTTGGCTTTCGTTACGAGTTTCCGGAACAAAAAAACCTGGTATACTTTGTAATTAAAGAAGAGCGAACCCAGTTTGCTATGGCGGGCAATCATACAGCTTTCTGGATTCCGGGCGATTATGATACGCAGGAATATGATTACACTACCTCCAGGCTTTCGGAAATCCGAGCTTTGCTGCCAAAAGCAGTTACCGGCAATATTTCCCAGGCTTCTTTTTCGCCTACCGGGGTACAAACCTCGCTCATGATGAAAGCTGATAATGGCTTGTATATTAACCTGCACGAAGCTGCACTGGTAAATTACCCATGCATGCACCTCAATCTGGATGATAAGAATATGGTCTTCGAATCGTGGCTTACTCCTGATGTGAATGGCGATAAGGGCTATATGCAAGCCCCTTGTACCACTCCCTGGCGCACAATAATTGCCAGCGACGATGCAAGGCAGATACTGGCGTCTAAAATGACACTGAACCTAAACGAGCCTTGTAAAATTGAAGATACGTCGTGGATAAAGCCTGTAAAGTATGTGGGGGTATGGTGGGAGATGATAACCGGTAAAAGTTCATGGGCTTACACAAATGACTTGCCGGGTGTACAGCTGGGTGTTACGGATTATACCAGGGTAAAGCCCAATGGCACGCATGCCGCTAACACAAGGCACGTAAAACGGTATATTGATTTTGCCTCTGAGCACGGTTTTGACGCAGTGCTGGTAGAGGGCTGGAACATTGGCTGGGAAGACTGGTTTGGAAATTCCAAAGACTATGTGTTCGACTTTGTTACTCCCTATCCGGATTTTGATGTAAAAGCTATAAGAGAGTATGCCAGAAATAAGAATGTAAAGATGATCATGCATCATGAAACTTCTTCATCTGTACGTAATTATGAGCGCCACCTGGATACTGCTTATAAATTTATGAAAGCCAATGGATATGACGCTGTAAAAAGCGGATACGTAGGCAATATACTCCCGCGGGGAGAAAATCATTACAGCCAGTGGCTGGTTAACCACTATCAGTATGCATTGGAAAAGGCAGCAAAATATAAAATAATGGTCAATGCGCATGAGGCTGTTCGACCCACAGGGTTGAGCCGTACATGGCCCAATCTTATCGGCAATGAGTCTGCCCGCGGAACCGAGTACCAGGCCTTTGGAGGAAGTAAGCCAAACCATGTAACTGTTTTACCTTTCACCCGCCTTATAGGCGGTCCTATGGATTATACACCCGGCATATTTGAGATGGATATTTCTAAGCTTAATCCCCAAAACAATTCGCATGTAAACAGTACCCTTGCCAATCAGCTTGCCTTATATGTAACCATGTACAGTCCGTTGCAAATGGCTGCCGATCTGCCTGAGCACTATGAACGTTTTGCCGACGCTTTTCAGTTTATCAAAGATGTAGCTGTAGACTGGGATGACACGCGGTACCTGGAAGCAGAGCCGGGCCAGTATCTTACCGTTGCCCGCAAAGCGAAGGGGTCGGGCAACTGGTTTGTTGGAAATGTATGTGGGGAAAAAGGCTTCGTTTCCAATCTTAGCTTTAACTTTCTTGACCCGGATAAGAAGTATATTGCCACCATTTATGCCGACAAGGAGGATGCGCACTATAAAACAAACCCACAGGCCTATACAATCCGCAAGGTGATAGTAAACAGTAAGTCCAGGCTTCGTCAAAGGTCGGCACCTGGCGGTGGTTTCGCCATAAGCCTCATCGAGGCGACAAATGCGAATGAATTAAAGGGACTGAACAAACTTTAAAATGAACGTTATCCGTATTAAAAACAGGTGGGCATGCTTCCTGCTTTCAATGGCACTGGCTTCATTTATGATGCCGGTATCAGCCCAATCTTCGCGATACTATAGCTCTTATACCAGCCGTCAGCTAAAAAGTTTTTTTGCCTATAAGGGCGATGGATCTGTGCTTGTAAGCGGCCATAGGGGTGGCAGAGAAAGAGGCTTTCCGGAAAACAGCATGGAGGGCTTGCAGAATGTTTTGACTAAAATGCCTGCTTTTTTTGAAATAGATCCGCGGCTTACCAGGGATAGCGTGATTGTTTTAATGCACGACGAAACGCTCGACCGCACCACTACTGCCAGGGGCAAACTGTCGGATTACACCTGGGCGGAGCTTCAGTCGGTCAGGCTAAAGGACAGTGAAGGGAATGTAACTCCCTTCGAAATTCCAAAACTTGAAGATGTAATAAGCTGGAGCAAAGGAAAGACAATTATCAATCTGGATAAAAAAGATGTTCCGCTGCATATGATTGCAGCGCTGATCAGAAAGCACGGGGCTCAGGAACATGTAATGGTAACGGTGCATACCGGCGCGCAGGCAAGGTATTATTACAGCAGGTTTCCAGGCATCATGATGTCGGCATTTGCCCGTAATGAAAAGGAGCTGGAGGACCTTGTAACTGCTGAAGTTCCGTGGCAGAACATGATCGCTTATGTAGGACGCACCATCGACCAGTCGAATAAGGCAGTGGTTGACAGGCTGCACGCAAAAGGCGTACGCTGCATGGTATCTTTTGCTCCCACTCATGATACGCTGCAAAATCCTGAGCTGCGTAAAGCTGCTTACAGAAAGGAGCTGCTTTCAAAGCCTGATATAATAGAAAGTGATATTCCTACTGAAGTTTGGGACGTTTTAAACGTAAAGAATTAGCAAGTTTCCATTAAGAATAAACATGATAAGAGTGCTCCACACGGCCGACTGGCATTTAGGTAAGAAACTTGAACAAAGTGAGCGTACCGATGAGCATGAGGTTTTTCTTAACTGGCTTATTGATACACTGGTGAGCGAATGTGTTGATGTTCTGATCATTGCCGGTGATGTATTTGATACAGGCAGCCCCTCGAATGTCGCTTTAGCACAGTACTACCGCTTTTTGCGACGGGTGAAAGATACTTGTTGCCGCGAAGTGATCATTATAGGGGGTAACCATGACTCTATAAGCACGCTAAATGCACCCAGGGAACTATTGAAATACTATAATGTACATATTACAGGCGGTGTGCCTGATGACTTCACCGAGCAAATCATCACTGTAAAAGATATACAGGGTGAGGTGGCGCTGGTGGTTTGTGCAGTTCCTTTTCTTCGCGACCGGGATGTTCGGCTTTCAGTATCGGGCGAAACCGCCGAAGAGCGGGAGGCTCGTATACGCCAGGGCATCTGTCAACACTATCACCGTTTTATTGATTATATAAGCCCTTACAAAGCGAGGTGCATACCTGTAATTGCTACCGGGCATTTGTTTGCTGCGGGTTCAAGTACTTCTGACAGTGAAAAGGAAATACATGTAGGCAACCTGGGGCAGGTATGTGGCGATCAGTTTCCTGCTGAGTTTGACTATGTAGCTCTGGGTCATATTCATCGTCCGCAGACGGTCAATAGGATGAACCATATACGCTATTCAGGGTCGCCGATTCCCCTGAGCTTTTCCGAATACGACGATAGAAAGCAGGTAGTCGTTCTTGACTTTGATCAGGGGGGCCTTGCTTCCTTACGCGAGCTGGAGGTGCCTGCCTGCAGAAAGCTGATCCGGGTGAAAGGCGATCTGGAAGAGATTAAACGTAAAATACTTTTACTTGAGGACGCCAGGCTGAAGTTTGCCACATGGGTGGAAGTTCAGGTCTACACGGAGCAGTTTATTGTAGATATGGATGAACAGCTTGAATTTTTGCGTAAAGCTAAACCATTCGTTGAGCGCTTTTTTACACGGCAGGTCCGAACAAAAGCGTCTTCTGCTTTAAACGAACACACTGAAGAAGCCCTTGCTCTTAATGACCTGGATCCAAAAGAGGTTTTTAAAAAGCGTTGTGAAGCCGAGTGTAAGGCGGAAGAAATGGACGATATGCTTGATTTATTTAACGAAGTGCTGGAAAAGATGGCTCAGAGAGAAGGCTGACATGAAAATATTAAGTGTAAAGTTTATGAACCTCAACTCACTTAAAGGTGAGCATGAGATACGCTTTGACGAACCGCCTTTTACAGATAGCGGGCTGTTTGCTATTACAGGTCCTACAGGCGCTGGTAAGACAACCATACTGGACGCTATTACGGTAGCTCTGTATGCCAGGGTGCATCGGCATAACAGTCGCAGTGTTGACGAAATACTATCCCGGCACACAGCAGAATGCTATTCAGAAGTAGAGTTTGAGGTAAAAGATAAGCACTACCGGGCAAAGTGGTCGCTCCGGCGGAGCAGGGGAAAAGTTGACGGAAACCTGCAACCCGAGAAAATGGAATTGGCCGAAAAAGCAAGCGGCAAACTTATCGGAGGGCACACGCTTACGTCTATAAAAGAGGCTATTGTCGATTTGTGCGGTCTGGATTATAACCAGTTCCTTCGCTCGGTCATCCTCTCCCAGGGCGATTTTACCCGTTTTCTTAAGGCAGATGATAATGAGAGAAGCGAACTGCTCGAAAAAATTACAGATACAGCCGTCTACTCTGAAATTTCACGCTTTGTCTTCGAGCGTCAGCGACAGGAGAAAGAGTCATTGGATGTACTATACGCAAAACTTGAACACTCGGCCGTGTTATCGGTAGAAGAGGTGAATACCTATACCTTGCAATTGACAGATTTTGATGCAAAGTTAAAGCAGTTAAAAGACAATAGACAACGTGTACTGGACAAGCTTAACTGGCTGGACAGTATCATTGCCTTAAAAAAGAGGGAGCAGCAACTCATTGCCGGACTTAAACAAAAGCAGCAGATGCTTTTTACTCATGCCGACGAACTTGCCCGGTTGGAAAGTCATCGCAAGGCAAGTGAATTTGCACCGGCGCTTGCAGAATTACGTACCCGGCAGGACTTCATCGGCAAAGTAACTGCCGAACTGACCAGACTGGAAAGTTTGATGCCATCGCTCGAACAAGCGGTTGAAGGAGCGAGATCAGACTTACATCAAGCAGCCGAAACAGAAAGAATAGCCAGAGATATCTGGCGGCAGGCAGAGCCCGAACTTGAGATGGTAGCGCGGCTCGATGGCGATATTGCCAATGCCCAGTCTGTTTTTGAGCATCAGGAAAAGCAGCTTGAGACAATAGAACATACTTTGCTAGCTCTTGCCCGGAAAGAGCAGGATGCCCGGGATAGGTTTAGGGAGCTGGATTTAAAGCTCAGCAGTCAACGCTTATGGCTCAACGACCACGCTCTATATAAGCAACTGGAAGGCCAGCTGTTTTACTTCAGACAGCTTTGTTCGTCTTTAGAGGAAGTGAGGCTTGCATTGAATAATGCCCTGAAGGAAAAAGATGTTCTGGAACAAGCTGTTCTGAATCAAAAACAAGTACGAGAAAAGCTTGTCGGAGAATACGATGAATATTTAAAGCAACGTTCCGAAAAGCAGCATTTGCTATCCAGTCTGCAAAAAGCGCTTGAAGATACTTTTGAAAACAAGTTGTTTGAAGAGCTTGAAGAGGAGAGAAGCCACTTGCCGGAGCTGATAAGTACCTGTCAGAAGCAGCGCGATCTGGTGCAGTTACTTGAAAAAACGGCAACAGCAATAACAGGGCTTGAGCAGGAAATGGCAGACCGGAAAGATAGTCTTACCAGGGAGACTTTTGCCTTGCAAGAGCTTAATGAGCTTAAGAAGGAGGCTGAGGAGCATCTGGAAGACCTCAGAGAACTGGTTGAAATCGAACAGCGCATTAAAAAGTATGAGGAAGATAGGCTGAACTTGCAACCCGGGCAGGAATGCCCTTTATGCGGCTCTGTACATCATCCCTTTGTACAAAACGCTTACATTCATAGAGCGAGTGAAACCAAAGCGAAGCAGGATCGCCAGGCCAGGCTCCTTCAGCAGCTGGGGGCAGAGCTCAATAGGAAAGAACTGGAAGTAAATACCCTGCGCACTACTCTTACTCAAAATGACCTGAGACTCTCCGATCTAAAGAAGGAAAGAGAAGTGCACCTTTCTGCTTTTGAAGAAAATAATGTACTGCTGCCTGTGCCGCTTTGCTTTAGTAAGCCGGCCGTTATAGATAGTATTATTCGGAAAAAGCAGCAGCATCTGGCAGCTTTAGATGCAACTCTGACTACAATAAGAAGGTTAAACGCGCAAATACAGACTGTTTCTAAGGAGGAGACTGGTGTTAATGAGCTTATTATAACTTTAAAAGGAAAAATTGAACAAGCAGACGAACGCATTGCCGGCAATTTAGAACTATACGAAAAGCTTGATTCAACAGTAGCCATGAACCGGCTTAAGCTGGCCGCTACAAGCCGGGAACTAGGGCAGGTACTTGAGCCTTATCAAATCGTATACGAAGGCCAGCCGGCCCATCAGCTTGAAGAGGTTCTTTTAAGCAGGCTCAGCACCTATCAGGCGGCAGTTACAGAGGAAAGGACGCTTGAGTTAAGGAAAGCTGAATGTCAGGCTGATATAAATGCGCAGGGCGAAGCTCTTGCCGCCCGGCTGAGCGACCAGGTGGCGCTTAAGGCCAGCCTCAATGAAACGTCTAATACGTTACTTAAGCTTAAGAATCGGAGAGTTGAACTCTTTGGGCATAGAGATCCGAGAGCTGAACGCGAACGCCTGAATGCAGATGTTATGAGCAGCATCGAATGCCGGGAAGCTTTACAGAAGAAGCTTGGGATGGCAGGAGAGCAGCTGGCAATGTCCAAAGCCGAAAAAGAACGGTATGAGAAAGAAATGGCGCAGGGTAGCAGAGAGATTAAGCAGCTCGAATTACAGCTGAATGAAGGTATTCACAGAGCCGGATTCAAATCGGCAGGGCAGGTGCTTAGTCTTTTGCTTGCGCAGGAAGAAGCCCTTAGCCTGAGTAACTTTGAACAGGATTTAAAAAGCGAGATTTCAAGCCTTAGCGGGGCTGTGCAAAGCACTGCTGATGAATTGTCTATTTTGGTTGACCAAAGTAAAACGGATGAAAGTGCCGATAGCTTAAAGCAGCAGCTGGATAGCATTGAGAATGAAAGCAGGCAGTGTAATGAAGATATAGGCCGGATAAAGCAAATACTGCTGGAGGATAAGCATCTTAAGCACAAACATGCAGAAACAGCAAGCCTTATTGAACGTCAAAAGCAGGAGCATGGCCGCTGGTTCCGACTTTCTTCGCTCATCGGCTCTGCAGACGGCAAAAGGTTTAGCCGCTTTGCCCAAGGCCTCACACTTGCCCGGCTTACAGACTTGGCAAACAGACATCTCTCGAAGCTTAGCGACCGTTACCGCATTCTTAAAAGTCAGAGTAAAGACCTGGAACTGTTAATCGTTGACACCTATCAGGCTGATGCCCTAAGGCCCATGGCAAGTCTTTCCGGCGGGGAGAGCTTTTTAGTCAGTCTGGCCTTAGCCCTTGGCCTGTCTGACCTGGCAAGCCGTAAAGTGCAAATAAACTCGCTCTTTATTGATGAGGGCTTCGGTACCCTCGACCCAGACACGCTGGATGTAGCTATATCCGCACTTGAAAATCTTCACTCAGGCGGCAAAAGCATCGGCGTTATATCTCATGTAGAAGCGTTAAAAGAACGTATAGGTACACAGATACAGGTTATACGACAGCCGGGGGGCTCAAGCAAAATAGAAATTATGAGCCACCTAAACGCTTCGGGCTGGTAAGTAAGGCAAGGGACCTACACGATGGTTTGGCTTGAGAGCAATTGCCGGTAAGGCAGTGTCAGGAAGTATCAATACCCGAAAGTAGTACATCCGGGTTTTAGCCGCATAGTTCTTATGCTTTTGTTAATTTAGTCATTTCAATCAATAAACTTCATGATCTCTTACTTCGAATCAAGGCTAGGCTCTCTTTCTATTCATCGTGTAGGCAATAAATCGCATGATGAATTTATGGTACTGTCAGATCATCCGGTGAAAGTGGAAGACGAGCTGCTTGCACGGCTGTTGCTGCAATATTTTCTTGCACCCTGTGAAAAAGTGAACGAAATTCACCGCTTTTATCATCCAAATGATGATTTAAAGCTCAACGAGGTGTTTCAGTTTGCCTCTGCTGCCTTTTCCGATCCCGATACTTGTCATGAAAACAGTATTCAGATCGCCAGGCATCTTTTTGAGGTATCGGGCCATCCGAAAATTAAATCGGGCGAGCTTTACGTGGCTTATATAAACGATATACAGATTGAAGGAGAAATTGTCGATGCAATAGGCATTTTCAAGTCGGAAACAAAAGAAACCTATCTTAAAGTTTATCCCGACAAAAAGGGTTTCGGCCTTAGCTATGAGCAGGAAGCTATTAATATTCAGAAGCTTGATAAAGGCTGCCTTATTTTCAATATTGAAAAGGAACAGGGGTACAAAGTAGCTGTTATCGATCAGGTTAATAGAAATACCGAGGCCGTATACTGGAAGGATGACTTTTTAAAGCTGAAGGTAAGGAATGATAATTACAGCCAGACTTCTAATGTAATGGGCGTTTATAAAAGCTTCGTTACCGAGAAGCTGGATCAGGAGTTTGACATATCTAAGGCTGATAAAATTGATCTTCTTAACAAATCAGTTAAATATTTTAAAGCCAAAGAGGCATTTGATCTGGATGAATTTTCAAATGATGTGATAGGAAGCCCCGAGGGAATTGAGGCCTTTAAGAACTATAAAAAAAGTTATGAGCAGGAATACGAGACGGTTATTGGAGATAGTTTCGATATTTCAGAGGCAGCAGTAAAAAAACAGGCGAGGGTATTAAAGAGTGTGTTGAAGCTCGACAAAAACTTTCATATTTATATACATGGAAATAAAGAGCTCATTGAAAAAGGTTATGACGAAGGAAGAAATATGAACTTTTATAAGGTTTACTTTAAGGAAGAGGTATAAGCACTGATACTTCGAAGCGGTTAAAATTGCAATCTCCCAGGTCTTGCTTTCAAAAAGATGCACAAATGGGTATATTTAGGGCAACCATCCAATATAACCCATATGAAAAAGGCAACATTACTCCTCTTGTCCGTTGCTTCCTTTATGCCAGCCATGGCAAGCGAAGCCGATCTCAAAGTTCCAGATGCTATTAAAGAGCATCCTGTTTTATATTACGGTTTCATCGTCACGCTTTTAGGCATCCTTTTCGGCGTTTACCAGTTCAACAAGGTGAGAAAACTACCCGCACATTCCTCAATGCTCGAAATATCCGAAGTGATCTATCAAACTTGTAAGGCTTATCTAAAACAACAAGGAAAATTCCTGGCTCTTTTATTCATCTTTATAGGTGCGGCAGTAGCCGGTTACTTCGGTTTTCTCGCTAAGGATGCTCAAGGGAACGCCTTATTCAACACAGGAGGCGTATTGCTCATTCTGGTATGGACCATTGTTGGCATACTTGGATCCTATGCGGTAGCTGCGTTTGGCATACGCATGAATACATTTGCCAATTCACGTATGGCTTTTGCTTCCCTCAGGCGCAATCCTTTACACCTCTTGAACATACCTCTCAATTCGGGTATGAGCATAGGTGTAGTACTCATATGCGTAGAGCTTACCATGATGCTTATTATCCTGCTGCTTATGCCCGGCGAGCTTGCGGGGGCCTGCTTTATCGGCTTCGCTATAGGCGAGTCGCTCGGCGCTTCTGTATTGCGCATAGCCGGAGGCATCTTTACTAAAATAGCTGATATAGGTTCAGATCTTATGAAGGTCGTTTTCAAAATAGGCGAAGATGATCCTCGCAACCCGGGAGTAATAGCCGACTGCACGGGCGATAATGCAGGGGACAGCGTAGGCCCTACGGCCGATGGGTTTGAAACCTATGGCGTTACCGGCGTTGCTCTTGTTTCCTTTATTTTGCTTGCTGTTACCGCCGGCCCGGACATACAGACCACCTTGCTTGTATGGATATTCGTTATGCGCATTCTCATGGTATTAACCTCTGTAGTAGCATTCTGGATAAACTCTATGTTAAGTAAGGCTTTGTATAGCGATAAAGACGATATAGACTTTGAAGCTCCGCTTACCCACCTGGTGTGGATCACTTCCTTACTATCCATTGTCGTAACCTTCATTGCTAGCTATGTGTTTATTCCCAATCTTGGCGATAATACGAATATGTGGTGGATACTATCAGCCATTATAAGCTGTGGCACCTTGGCGGCCGCAGTAATTCCAGAGCTTACCAAGTTGTTCACTTCGCCAAAATCTGCACACGTACAGGAAGTAGTAAGCGCAGGACGGGAAGGCGGTGCATCCCTGGTTATTCTCTCAGGTTTCGTTGCTGGCAATTTCAGCGCCTTCTGGAAAGGTATTGCCTTCTTTGTGCTCATGTTCGCGGCCTATTTTGCAAGTACCTACGGCTTAGCTGCTATCATGATCTATCCCTCTGTTTTTGCGTTCGGGCTGGTAGCATTCGGTATGCTGGGTATGGGTCCCGTTACTATTGCCGTCGATAGCTATGGACCTGTAACAGACAATGCTCAGTCAGTATATGAACTATCGTTAATTGAGGAACAACCCCGGATCAATGAGGAGATACAGCGCGATTTTGGCTTTACACCCGATTGGCAAAAGTCTAAATATTACCTCGAAGCCAACGATGGCGCCGGCAACACCTTTAAGGCCACTGCCAAGCCGGTACTCATAGGTACTGCAGTGGTAGGCGCAACAACCATGATATTTTCGCTTATTCTTATGATACAAAAGACCTTAGGTGTAGAGCCCTCCACTGTTCTGAATCTTCTTAATCCCTATTCAATACTTGGTTTCATACTCGGCGGCTCAGTTATATACTGGTTTACGGGAGCCTCCACCCAGGCGGTCACTACCGGCGCATACCGTGCTGTCGAATACATCAAGCGCAATATTAACCTCGACCCCGATGCTCCTAAAAAAGCAGATACCGCCAAATCGGTCGAGGTTGTAAAGATATGTACACAGTATGCGCAAAAGGGCATGTTCAATATTTTTATAGGTATTTTCTTCTTTGCTCTGGCATTTTCCTGCCTCAGTTCTCCTTCCGGCATAGGCGGTAATGATGCCGTGTCCTTATTTATAAGCTACCTGATTGCGATTGCCGTGTTCGGCCTTTTTCAAGCAATATTCATGGCCAACGCAGGGGGCTGCTGGGACAACGCCAAAAAAGTGGTAGAAGTAGATCTCAGGGCTAAAGGCACACCTTTGCATGATGCTACTGTGATAGGCGACACCGTAGGTGATCCGTTTAAAGATACCTCCTCTGTTTCCCTAAACCCGATCATCAAATTTACTACCCTGTTTGGACTTTTGGCTATGGAAATAGCCATCTCCGAATCTTTTAGGGATATAGCTCCTTATGCAGGGCTTGTGTTTTTAGCCATAGCCTTGATCTTTGTATGGCGCTCATTTTATAGGATGCGTATAGAAAGAGAGTCTAAATAAGCCGTCTGACATATTCGTTATTGCACGAGTAGAGATTATGTATACCATTGGTCAATTAACAAACTGAAAATAGTAGATTAACTATCACCCTGAATATGGCGTATGACATAAAAGAATGATGACAGACAGCTTTTTGGGTTAGTATTAAAAGCGTGACCGACGTAACGGAGTGATGCCACTATAAGCAGCATCACTCCGTTACGCCTATCTTTAACTTCTCCTCGAAGACATTTCGAACGAGAGTTCTCCTCCCTTCATTATCTCCTCATGGGTGATGAACAATCTGTCTAATGGCTTTCCGTTTAGGAGAGCTCTTTTTACATAAACGTTGTTTTTCTTCTGATTTATTGTTTTAATACGGAATGTACGCCCATTTTCAAGGCTTATTTCGGCGTCATAGATATTAGGACTTCCAAGCCAATACTTGTTATCCCCAGGAGCCACAGGGTAAAAGCCCAAAGAGCTAAATATATACCAGGCGCTCATTTGGCCACAATCATCATTTCCGCCAAGGCCAGCAGGGCCATTATGATATTGCTTATTTAAAATCATCCGCACTTTCTCCTGGGTTTTCCAAGCCTTTCCTGTCCAGTTATATAAATAAGCAACATGGTGTGAAGGCTCATTACCATGTACATAATTACCAATAATACCTTCCCTTGTAATATCCTCGGTTTCGGCAAAGAATTCATCGGGAAGATGCATCGTAAATAAAGAGTCAAGATGTTTACTGAAGGCCTCCTTCCCACCCCGCATTTTAATCATTGTTTCAGGGTCATGAGGTACGTATAAGCTGTAATTCCAGGCGTTGCCTTCGATAAAACCCTGTCCATCTGTTTTTAATACGTCAAAATCCTTTTTAAAAGAGCCATCACTCAACCTGGGCCTCATGTAACCTGTGGATGGATCAAAAACATTTTTCCAGTTTCCTGCACGTTGAATGAACTTTTTATAGACATCATCTCGTCCTAACTTTTTTGCCAGCTGAGCAATACACCAGTCATCATAAGCATATTCTAATGTAGAAGATACCGATGTTCCATTCTTTTCCTGAGGTATAAAGCCAAGATCTATATAATAACCTATGCCTTCATAGTCTCTTCGATTGGCTGTCTGTATACACGCTTCTAGAGCGACGTTGGGGTCGCCTTTATATGTGCCTTTTATGATTGCGTCTGCAACTACAGAAACGCTGTGATAGCCACTCATACACCAGTTCTCATTGGCATAATGTGACCAGATGGGAAGCATTTTAAGTACACTCTGATTGTAGTGCTCAAGCATTGACTGAACCATATCTGCATTCCTCTTCTGGTTTATAAGGTTTAAATAGGGATGGAAGGCTCGAAACGTATCCCATAAGGAAAAAGAGGTATAATTAGTAAAGTTCTCCGCCTTATATACATTTTGGTCTAAGCCTTTATACTCGCCATTCACATCCATATACAAGGTGGGCATAAGAGCGGCATGGTACATCGATGTGTAGAAATTTACCATCCCGTCCTTGTCAAAGGTCTTAACCTTAATTTTCGATAGTTCTTTTTCCCACTCATTTTGACCATCCAATTTAACTTTGTCGAAGTCCCAGTGCGGTATTTCACTAAGCATATTTTGAAGTGCATTTCTCGTACTAACCGGGGACAAGGCAAGTTTTATATTGATGTCCTCATTTTCCCGGGTTTTAAAATCAAAATGCATTCGTATTTTGTTCCCGGCCAGATCTGGGAAGTTTTTTGTTTGATCAAACTTCCTCCAGAACCCTTTGTAAACGCTGCCCTTAGTAAAGTCGTTAGAGCCATAAGAGTCGAACGGCTTTGAAAAAGACATAGCAAAATAAACGGTACGGGTTCTTGCCCAGCCATTAGTTTGCCTAAAGCCAGTGATTAAAGTATCATTCTCTACTCTTACAAAAGTCCACACATTTTTCTCATCATAGTTGTATATACCCACCGTCAAGTCTAGAACTATATGGGAATCATCAGCCTTTGGAAAGGTGTATCTATGAAAACCTGTACGTGGTGAGGTAGTAAGTTCGGCTAGAATATTGTAATCATCCAGCTTTACTTTATAATAGTTGGGCTCTGCAACTTCATTTTTATGCTGAAAAGCAGATCGATATCCATTTTGCGGGTGTTTGGCGGTACCTGGATTAAGCTTCACCTTTCCAACGGTAGGCATTATTAAAAGGTCGCCAAGGTCAGAATGCCCTGTTCCGCTGAAATGTGTATGGCTAAAGCCTACAATAGTGGGATCGTCGTACTGATATCCGGCGCAGTATCTATAAACTTCTTTATTATAGCCCTTTCCATAGGAATACGGTATCGTGTCTGTGTCCGGACTCAACTGAACAGAACCAAATGGTACGGTAGCTCCCGGAAATGTGTGCCCCATCTTTTCTGTGCCTATCAGAGGGTTTACATAGTCTATCAGTTTAACGGTTTTTCTAGGCTGTGAAAATGCGCATGAGCAAACGAAAGTGAAAGCTAGTAGAAGTTGCTTCATAAATTTGGGTTTTTTGTATATTCCGTCCATAAAGAATCAATAGCTTTACCAGTATATTCCTCCCAAAGATTATCTGAGTAAGCGTGTTCTCTCATTTTCTTATCTAACTTTTTTACCAAACCGGGATAGCCATGACTTTCCAACCAAGCCAAGAAACGCGCGGTAATTCGGTACGAACTCTTATAACTATGGTCATTTTTTAGCTCTGGAAGTGTCCATCCAGCACCCTTATTGTCTACGCCAAAGGTATACCTGACATAGTCTGCAATTCCCTCTGTCAACCACCAGGGTCCGTTGGTGTTGCCGTATGCCTGTACTACGTGCATCAGCTCATGGGTAACAACATCAATGTCTTCCGGATGCTTTTTTAGCCACTCGGGGTCATATTTAATAATAGCACCTCCAAAAGTAGCCGCTACTCCCTTATAAGTTGAATCTACTGAGAAAGTTACAGTTTTAACAGCGTTTGGATTAAAAGCATTAACAAGTTTTGGATAAACTATAAAGTAAGTGTTAACCATTCGCGTTTTTAAGCTCGGACTGATCTTTTGATCTTCTTTAAAGATTAAAGTGTAACCATTACGTACGTATTTTTTATTTCCCTGCGCACAAGAAGTCAACGGGAAAAGAGCCACTAAGAAAAGTATAGCTAGCAATGATTTTTTTAAAGACATAAGAAATAAACGTTAACTAAGAGCCGGGACTTCCCGGCTCTTATGTTGGTTAATAGCCAGGATTTTGTTCTATGTTTGGATTTGCTCCAATCACAGTACTGGGAATGGGAAATAACTCTACTTCAGCTTTTCCACTAGGTTTATGATCCCACCAGCTTGCAGTGGTAAATTTGCCAAAACGGATAAGGTCGGTTCTGCGCTTACCTTCAAAAATAAACTCTCGCCCCCGTTCAGCTAGCAGTTCGTCCAGATTAAGATTAGCGGTTGTATACTTATTGCTTTCCCAGTCGGCTGCAGAAAAAGCTCTCTTTCTGCAAGCATTAAGCAAATCTACCGCTTCCTGAGTTGGAGCTCCATTGTTTTTTCTCATCAACGCTTCTGCCTTGTAGAAGTAGATTTCGGTCAAACGGTATATCATGTAATGATTCTCCTGGTAATATTCGTCGTCTAAGGTCCCGCTTTTATATTTGTTAAACCGGGCACCACTATTTTCTTCTCCATCTGCCATGGAGCCGGGGCCGGTCAAATCGCCTTTACTTTCCCGGCGAATACTATTTACAAATGAAACGGGTTTTCCATTCCACTCTTCCGCACCTAGTACCGGCTGGGTTGTCCCATATTTATATAGAGGGCCAAACAAGAACCAGTCTTTCTTGCGTAAATCTTTTTCAGCAAACTGGTCAAATGCAGTAGGTATTACAACAATTGCGTTCCAACCTCCATAGCCAACTTTAAGTACGTCTTTTACATAATCGTACCCCATCAGGAAGCCTCCCCAGTCAAAGGAAAATCCGCCTTTTCGGCTATAGGCCACCTGAAATAACGGTTCTTTAGACAGCCAGTTCTTATTGCTGAATACTTCGTTGATATTAGGAGCCAATGCCGGTCCTCCATTGATGCCTCCTGCGCTGCCAGACAAGATTTTGTCACAGGCCATGATACACTGGTCGTACATTTTTTGCCCGGTCCATTTCTCTGCGTTCAAATATAGTTCAGCAAGCATCGAATAACCCGCAGTTTGTGAAACCCGTCCCACTAAGTCATTTTTATAAGGCTGTAAGGTAGGTACGTTTTCTTCGAGTTCTTTTTTAGCAAACTCGAACACTTTTGCCCTCGACTCTGTGGCCGGTTCGGCCGGTTCGCCTACTTTTACCACAACTGGTATATTTCCCCACATGTCCATCGCCTTCATATAATGAAAAGCCCTTAGTACTTTTAGTTCACCTATTGCAGAGCTTGCTTCCTCTTTAGTCATACCTACTTTAGATAGGTCAACGCTTTCTAAATCTTCGATAGCAGCATTGCATAAACCTACACCCATCCAAATGAGCCTCCATGCGTCCCGCATCCGGCCTTCTTCGCTTGTCCATGTATGGTAGTGAAGCCTAAAGTGGTCGCCGTTGTCATACCCGTTCCGTCCTTTTTGTGGCCAGGCCAGTTGGTCGGCAGCGAGTTCACTGTGGTACCAATACCCGTTCTGACCAGTAGGCGCAAGCCATGCTTGCATGTGAGTAAATGGCCTTAGTACTGCTTGCAAAATCTCTTTTCTATTATTATAGAAGTTCGTTTTGTTCATGTCAGTGAAAGGTTTTTCCTCCAGCTTGGTACAACTTACTCCGATTGCGGTAATTGCGCCAACAATACCTAATAGTATGATTTTATTATAAAATGTTTTCATATTCGTCTCCTCTGATTAGAATGTGCAGTTTAAACCAATAGTCCATGACTTCGTTCTAGGGTAGAAGCCGATGCCATCCATGCCTGCATCAAAGCCTGTATCCTTGATTTCCGGATCAAGCCCTGAGTACTTTGTAAATGTGGCAATGTTACGTCCAGTTAGATATACTCGCAAGTTCTTTATGTAATCTGTTTTGAAGGGTACATTATACCCAAGTGTCAGGTTATCTAACTTTACAAAGCTTCCAGATTCAAGATAGTAGTCAGAGTAACGTACTCCGTCGTTCAATTGTGCATGCTTGTCTAAAGCAGATTTAAGCACATTTCTAGGTAAGCTTACTTTGTTTCCTAAGAAGATATCTTTTACGTTTAGTATTTTTTGACCAAACTTCCCTCTGAAGAACAAGGTCAAATCAAAGTCCTTGTATCTTAAAGTATTACTAATAGAGGCACTAAATTTAGGCAAGCCATTTCCAATAACAGCCTTGTCAGCATCGCTGGTTTCATCGGCAAGTACTGCTTTGCCATCCTTATTATAGAACAACCACTTTCCGTTTTCACTAAAGCCAGCAAAACGGCGTCCGTAGAAGTTGCCTATTTTAGAGCCTTCTTCTACCCGGAAAGCGCGTCCTAAATTACCTGTACTTGGAAAATCGCCCCTGTCAAAGTAGTTCAGTTTAAAATTAGCAGCCGAAAGTTTTACAACCTTGTTCATTTGAGTGTTTGCTGCCAGGTCTATGTCCCAGCTGAAATCATCGGTACGCACCGGGTTAGCAGATATGGTAAATTCAAGCCCCCTCGAACGGATTGTGCCCACATTGATTAACATATCGCCATGTACAAATGGAGGCTGTGCAACATTGTATGTATAGAGAAGATCTTTGGTTTCCCTGTTAAAGAAGTCAATGGCACCTGAAATGCGGTTTTTCCATATAGTATAATCCACACCAATGTTATACTCTTCTTTTCGTTCCCATTTTAAGTTTGGATTTGGATTTCTTGCTATACCATATGTTTGCTCAAAAACAGCTGCATCCTGATAGTTGCTTCCATTAGGAATCTGTGGATACACACCGCCAGTTCCAAGTATAGGCTGGGACCTGTAATTTGGAATTCCTTGATTTCCGGTTACTCCAAAACCTGCACGGAGCTTCAAGTTGTTAACAAATTCCACGTTTTCCATGAAATCCTCCTTGCTTATAGTCCAGCCCGCTGAGATTGCCGGGAAATTTCCCCATTTGTTGTTTTCGCCGAATCGGCTGGAGCCTTCCCGTCTTAAACTTGCCTGTAAAAAATAGCGGTTGGCGAAAGCATAGTTCAACCGACCAAAGAAGGCAATAAGAGTATTGTCTTCCTTACGGCTACCCAATCCAGGTCTTGGAAGTTTTGTGTTATTTATTGCGGTTCCACCTCCCAGGTTCCAGTCCATATAAGCATCAGAAGAGAATCCGTTATTAGAGGCGGCATATTCTTCCCAGGTACCATACTGATAGCTATAACCTGCTAATCCGGCAAATGAATGCTGGTCAATAGTTTTATTGTAATCAATAGTTCCTTCGAGAGTTTTTACCCAATTCAGGTAATTGTATTTTCGTGCCCAGGACATTCCCCTGTAATCACTTGCAGGACGCTGGTCATAATCTTTCGATGATCTGAACTCGCGGTCATTGTAGAAATCTCTTACATAAGAACCAAACACAGCAATATTTAATCCTTCCAGCGGGTTAAGGGTCATTCGTGCATCGCCTGAAAACGTTTGTTGATCGCGCTCTTTGATACGGTGAGCAAGGTTTGATAAAGGGTTGTACTCACCAAATCCTTGGGGGTAATTGAATGAACCGTCCTCTTTATAAATAGGTAAAGTCGGGTTTCTGTAAATGGCCTGTTCAAAGAAACCATTATCTCCGCCCAGCATGTTAGCTTTATTAAAATTCGTAGCAACATTTACCTGCATCTTAAGCATATCCTTCAACCCGCTCTGGTTAAAGTTGAGCCTGCCTCCAAATTGTTTTCTCCCGTTTTGAACGGCGATGCCATTAGCTTCATTATAGAAAATTGAAGCTCGATAGTTTGCCTTGTTCGTACCTCCCGAAGCAGCCAAGGTGTGGTATTGGCTTAAATTGCTTTTATCAAGCAACTCCTCGAAAAGGTCTGTGTTTGCACCGCCCTTATTTGCCGGACTATCATAACGCCCATTGTCATAGTTCTTTATAGCCTCGAGGTACTCATTTGCATTCAGGTAATCCAGTTTCTTAGCTAAAAATTCCCGTTGGAAGTAGGTGTTGTACTCAAATGTCGGGTCGCCTGCTTTTCCTTTTTTAGTTGTGATGATAATTACGCCTGCGTTTGCACGTGTGCCATAGATTGCTGCAGCCGAACCATCTTTCAAGACGTCAATAGACGCAATGTCGTTTTGTTGAAGTAAATCAAGATTGCCCCCTGGTATGCCATCTATAATTATTAAAGGCGATTGATCTCCGGTAAAGGTTACTATACCGCGAAGCTGAATATCTGCGCCCGAATTTGGATTATTGCCATTAGATCGTACCACGTTAAGTCCGGCAACCTTTCCTTGAATAAGGTCCATCGGCGAGCGAGACCCACCTTGATTGAAATCCTCTGCTTTGATACTGGTAATAGCTGTAGTTACTTCACTCCTTTTTTGAGTTCCATACCCAACTACAACCACTTCGTCCAGTTTGCTCGCCTGGGCTTTCAGCGTTACGTTGATGGTGGTACGATTGCCAACTTTTACCTCCGCCGTTTGCCACCCTATAGAAGTGAATACAAGTACAGACTCGGTCGAAGGAACGGTGATAGTATAGGCCCCATCTACGTTAGTGGCCACTCCCTGGTTTGTGCCTTTGATCTTGACTGATACGCCGGGCAAAGGCAAGCCGGTGTCATCTTTAACCACGCCGGAAATATTAATTGGGGCGGACGAGTTTTTGACTTCTGCATTCAAATTAGCAGAAGCTAAGCTAAATACGAGTAATAATGAAGCCCACAGAAAAGAAAATTTTAGTTTAAGTGTTTTCATAAATTTGAATTAATTGGTTTAAAAATTAGGTAAAACCTTTTAGTGGTAGCTAGGTGATTTCCTCCTTTCGTTTTTTTAAATTTAACTTAAAAAAACTGGAATTAGCAATACCTTTAACTTAAATAAATCCGTAACCAAGTATGAAAACCCCTGTCTTTAACATTTTACTTGTTATCGAGTTGCTGTTTGCAGTCTCTTCTTTTGCCCAATCCCGGAACGCTGGTCTGACGAAGTTCGTCAATCCGTTTATTGGTACGGGTGCTGCTGATCAATCAAGTCTTTCAGGAAGTAACTTTCCGGGAGCTACAATACCGTTTGGCTTTGTTCAGTTAAGTCCGGATACGGACGATAAGCCCTTTAATCCAGCTTCAGGCTATGACTATCAACACAAAACGATAGTCGGTTTTAGCCATACACACCTTAGCGGTACCGGTGTAGCCGATTTATTTGATGTGTTAATGATGCCCATCAGCGGTGAAGTAAAAACTATTCCCGGCGATCCCAACAAAGCCAGGAGTGGCTATCGGTCTGCTTTCTCTCATGAGCAGGAGTTGGCCCGGCCAGGGTATTATCAGGTAAAACTTTTAGATTACGATATAAATGCCGAATTAACCGCTACTGAGCATTCGGGCTTTCATCGCTACACTTTTGCTAAAGGCAAGGACGCGCATGTTCTTGTCGATATGAACCACAGCTTATCCAAGAACAGAAATTACTGGGTATGTCGTATCCTTGGTGCACAGCTAAGAGTGGTTAACAGTACTACCCTCGAAGGGTATAGAGTTTTAACAGGATGGGCACGCATGCGAAAAGTTTATTTTAGAGCGGAGTTTTCAAAGCCATTTAAAAGGACAACGATGGTTCAGGGTCAAAGAAAGTATGAAAATACCGATCTTATAAATGGAACTGATATCAAGGCAATTCTCGATTTTGATAATGAAGACGAAACACCCTTATTAGTTAAGGTGGGTTTATCTCCTGTAAGTATCGAAAATGCAGCCGAAAATCTTAAGCAAGAAATTAAGGACTGGAATTTTGATGGCATTGCTAAGGCCGCAGATGCTCTATGGGAAAAGGAATTATCTACATTCACAATAGACGGCACGAGCGAACAGAAACAAATTTTTTATACCGGATTGTATCATGCGTTTATTCAGCCGAATAACGTGGCTGATGTCAATGGCCAGTACCAGGCTTCCGATATGACCATTAAAACCGCTCCCGATAAGTCACATTTCTCTACTTTTTCATTATGGGATACGTATCGTGCTGCACATCCTTTATATACGTTTGTTCAACAAAAACGAACTGCCGGTTTTGTCAATAGCATGATACGCCAGTATGAGACGTATGGCTATCTTCCTATCTGGCAATTGTGGAGCGACGAAAACTACTGTATGATCGGTAACCATTCAATTCCGGTTATTGTTGACGCTGCCTTGAAAGGAATAAAAGGATTTGATATTAACAAGGCTTATGAAGCCGTTAAGCTGTCCTCTGAACGTATTCATCCCGGCTCTCCTTTTGATCTTTGGGAAAAGTATAAATACATGCCTGAAAACCTTCAGTCTCAATCTGTTTCCATTACACTTGAAATGGCTTATAATGACTGGTGTGTTGCACTACTTGCCAAGCACTTAGGCAAAATGTCTGACTATAATAAGTTTATGGCCAGATCTCAGAACTTTGCAAATGTGTATGACAAAGAAAGTGGATTTTTTAGAGGCAAGAATAGTGATGGTACGTGGGTAAGTCCTTTTGATCCATTGCAATACGGAGGAAACGGAGGAAATCCTTATACAGAAGGTAATGCATGGCAGTACTTTTGGTATGTTCCTCAAGATGTGCCTTCTCTTATAAGATTAGTAGGAAATGAAAAGCTATTTAACAAAAAGCTGGATACATTTTTTACTACCTATGACAAGCCGGGAGAAAAAAATGAAAATGCCTCAGGCTTCATTGGTCAGTATGCACACGGCAATGAACCTAGCCATCATGTAGCTTATCTATATAACTATTCAGGGCAACCCTGGAAAGCTCAGATGTATATTTCCAAAGTACTTAATGAGCAGTATAATAATAAATCCGACGGCTATTCAGGAAACGAAGACTGCGGGCAAATGAGTGCATGGTATATATTTAGTTCGATGGGTATATATCCTGTAAATCCAGCCAATGGTATTTATGCGATTGGATCGCCAATATTGCCCAAAGCAGTAATGCATCTGCCTAATGGTAAAAACTTCACAGTAATTACCCGTAACGCATCTGGTAAAAATCCATATATACAATCATTGAAGTTAAATGGCAAGGCTTATGACAAAACGTATATTTCCTACCAGGATATAATGAATGGAGCAACGCTTGAGTTTACAATGGGCCCTAAGCCCAATAATAACTGGGGAGTGAAGCCATCCTCCAGGCCTCCGCTTTCGGGCTTTTAACTGGCCTGCAATCGGTTAAAGTTTGATTTGCCCTACTCCTAAAGATCTGAAGCCGGTGTAACGCTTCAGATCTTTAATGCAACATACATAGATTTCTGCCTGTTTCTCACTTCTACCTTCTCTTCTTTTGCTGGCCAGGAGCAAAGGGCTTGGCTGATTTTGTGCCATATATCTTTTTCTTCTGTCCGGGAGGCATGTCCTTTCTGCCTTTTTCAGCAGGGCGCCTGTGATACACATCTGCGCAGGACGACAGCACAAGCATACAGACTAAAAGCAAAAGAAAGGTATGATGTAGTTGTTTCATATTTAATAAGATAAGCGTGTTTGCTATCTGAAAGACATTCTTGGGGTCAAATAGTTTAATCGGCAATTAAAAGGCCAGAGTATTTATCAGCCACCACAGCGCACTGGTAGACAGAGCGGCAAATATACCTATGCCTACCATCAGATTGATAAGGCGGGGATTAAGGCCATATTGCTCAGCCACCAGGCTGCCTGTTACGAAGGCGGGCATAGAGGCCTCAAAAACGGTTATCTGCGGCACCAGCCCCTTTGCTTTAAACGCAAGTGCCAGGGCCAGAATAAGCATAGGAGCAATAATAAGCTTATAAACGAGCCCGTAAGATATCACGGCTGCATCGGCCTTGAGGTCGTCAAACTTCAACTGCAGGCCAATGGAGAACAAAGCCAGCGGCCCTACCGTAAGCACCAGCTTGTCCAGCAGTGGATTTGCCGGCGAAAAATCAATAAAGGGACTTAAAACCAAGGCTACGATAAAAGCAATAAAAGGAGGGAATTTAAGCGCACGCAGTGCGATGCCCCGTGCCGAAAGGGTTTCTTTCTGCGCCGCACGGATAGTAGCTATAATGCCCAGGGTAGAAAGAACTATAAAATTCATCTGGTCATACACAATGGCAATGCTTAGTTCTTTTTCGCTGTAGTAGGCCGCAATAAGCGGAAAACCCAGGAAAGACGTATTGCTCAGTCCCATAGCCAGTTTCATAACGCCTTTTGTTTGTGCATTAAGCGGCGTATATTTTGAATACAGCTGTATAGCCAGCGTACTCCCTATCCATACGACAAAAGGGGCAATAGCCGGAAGAATCATGTGCCTGCTCCACTCAATTTCAGGAATATATCTTAAAGACAATGCCGGCAGGGCAATATATAAAACCCAGGCATTGATGCTTTTATAAGACGTTTGAGGAAGTGTTTTTGAGATATTAAACGCCAGTCCCGAAAGCAGCGAAACCAATATTAGCAGAAAGTTGGTCATGAATATAAATTAAACTGCAAAGTTATAGTATTCAGAGAGCTCGCATAACTAATCTTTACTTACATGCCATTACAACCGGGTTGGTTGGGGGGGCGATGCTAAACTTTCTCTTTTTTAAGAACTTTCAGGATCGCGGGTTTCAGAACCGTTATCATCCTGTAAAAGCCAAGGTCGTTTGGGTGTACGCCATCGATAGTCCCTTCATGATCGGTGCCAAGTAAATTATCAGCAGGAACGTAATAAAGCTTCTTAATTCCTTTGGCCTTTAGCTTGTGGTACTCTGATCTGAAGTTTTCATTTTGTTGCTTTACATTCAGCGCAATGGTGGTATCCCAGTTACCTGATTCTCTTACTATGCTTTCAACCATAATAACGGGCTTTTCCGGATGCCTTGTACGGATTGCATTGACCAGATAGGCGGTACGCTCTTTAATTTGCAGCGGCGTGGAGTTTGGTACACAATCGAGAATAAACGCATCCGCATCGGCATTTGCCACCACATCAGCCACGCTTTTTTCCATTTTAGCACTTCCGCTCATCCCCATATTTATAAAGCTGTATCCAGTCATTCGCGATAACATAGCAGGATAGGCTAAGCCCGGCCTGCTGGCCGATGCTCCCTGGGTAATGCTCGAGCCGTAAACAAGTACCCTTTTATTAAAGGGATTATCCATGCTGATAAAAGAGCTCGCAGGGTCTAAACCAAGTTGCAGGCTTTTGGTTTCATCATACAAGGGGAGGTAGAGCAGGCACTCTTTTTCTTCCCCGCTCATGTTTTTTACTAGAACCGATTCGCTGCACTCCTGGCCCGGTATACCCGATCCGGCGTAGACCCATTCATTCTTTGATTTAATATAAAGATCTAGGCCCTTATTAACTACTGAAGTTAAATTGGCCAGACCCTTTGAACCTGTAACACACCATTTGGCTGCTATAACCGTGCTGTTAGTTTTAAATGCAACAAACAAGCCTGCCGCATTGGTTAACAGGTTTTTTACCCGGGGCGGCATATCCGTATACCTGGAGGTATCTAAACGATGAAAGGTATGGCTTTGCTCAATTTTACCTTGTATCTGTTCTGCGCTTATAGGATAGTAGATAAGCGTTGGCTGAGCACTTGTACTAAGTGAAACTATAAAAAATAGCAGGAATAGAATAGCAGGACTGCATATGTTCATTTGGGATAATTTTAATCACAGGATGAAAAAAACACCAAGTTAGTAAATTTGATAAGCTTCCGTATTGTTTTCTATGTAACCAAGAAGAAGGAAGTGCCCCCGATAGCCAATATGCAGCCGGTTTGATGAGCACGGCTATGCCTTATTCTTTTACTTTTAAACGATCAGGATATTTAATAGTTACTTTGCGTTATGCAAATGATGCCCAAGTCCTTTCTTTACATAAGCATACTCTTTTTTTGCAGCCTGCTGGCCGGCTCTTGCACCAGCAATGACCGCCTGCTATATGGCTCCTGGCAGTATATAGGCCTGGAAAGCCCTCACCAGAACCCACCGGAGGTTACCCCCGAGGCTGAAGTAAAAGAGGCCAACGCATCTATAACTTTCGCTAAGGACGGAACTTTTACCATACTATGGGCAGATACCGTATTGTCCAAAGGCACCTTTAAGGTAGAGAGCGACCTTATACGCATTACCGAGCAGCTGCCCGGCAATAAAACCAGAAGCTTTCCTTTTATTATAAAAAAGCTTGACGAAACGACCCTCGTTTTTGAGACTGCCCGGCGGGATGCGGTACGCGTTACAGCGGTGCGTAAGGCCGGCTAATGCCTTGATAGAAGCAAGGATAAAATGCGTTTACAAGCTCCAATGCATTGAGGAGGCTCACTGTCAAAGGCTGGCTAATGCCTTAATAAGTAAAATAATAAGGTACATTTGCAAGCTCAAAAGCTTAGTCGTAAATGACTGTTAAACGTATTGTATTTATTTTCATTCTATGTTTAAACAGCCTGCTTGCCAGCGCCCAGGCCGATAGCGCAGTTGCAGAGGGAAGTCCTGTTAGAAAGCAGGCCGTAAGCTCCTACAGGCTAAAGCGGCAGCAGGTGCGCGATTCGCTTAGCCTCGCGCGTGCTCGGGCAGTTGCATCGTACGATTCGCTTATTAAAGCTCCCATAGCACCTCCGCAGACGGGCCGCCCAAACAAGTTTATGGATAGCCTTGTGAAAGCAAATACTGTGGACAACATGGATATTGAAGGCTGGAAAAAGAAGTTTAAAACAACTATGCAAGCGTCCGAATATGGAGAGCCGCTTGCAAAAGGGCCCATGTGGATAGTACTGGTAACTTTTTTTATCATCATAAGCTTTGCAGTTTTACGCTATTCTTTTCCGGGCCAGGTGAGTTTGCTGGCCGAATCTTTTTTTAGCGACCGGGTACTTTCTCAAATCAACAAGGAAGAAGATTTTTTTAACTCCTGGCCTTTTATCTTTTATTACATCCTCTTTAGCTTTACCATAGGTTTGAGCCTTTACGAAGCAGGCCGGCAGCTGCATTTTAACGCCCTTTACGAAGGGTTTGGCCTGTATGCACGTCTTAGTGTTCTTGTACTGCTTTTGTACACAGGCAAAACCATGTTTATAAAACTGCTTGCATTTATATTTAATCTGCAAAAGCCAGGCAGGGTCTATAATTCCATACTCCTTATTGCCTATTTTAACTTTTCCCTCGTATGCCTGCCGCTCACAATTGCCATGGTTTTCGCTCCCGACCGGTATGCCGTATACTTCATTGTACTGCTGGCCATAGCGGGCATTTTGATATTCATCATTCAGCTTATCAGGGCTTTAAAAATTATAATGACAAAGTATAGGTTTCAGATATTCTATTTATTTATCTATCTTTGTGCGCTCGAAATCTGCCCTTTGCTGGTTTTATGGAAAGCCCTCAGGTTTTAAAAATCGATATGCAATCAACCAAAGCAAGAAAGACTAAAGTAAAAGACATACTTATTACTTTACCCAAGCCCGAAAGCGATAAATCACCTTACTTTGACCTGGCTAAGAAATACAATGTAAAGATTGATTTTCGCTCGTTTATACACATAGAAGGTGTATCTGCCAAGGAGCTGCGTAAGGAAAAGGTAAATCTGCCCGTCTATACGGCCATTATTTTAACCAGCCGCAAAGCGGCCGATCATTTCTTCAGGGTATGTGAAGAAATGCGCTATGAGGTGCCTACCGACCTGAAGTACTTTTGCCTTACCGAGAATATTGCGCTCTACCTGCAAAAGTACATCCAGTACCGCAAGCGTAAAATATTTTTCGGCAAGCAAAGTCCCGCCGATCTTGCTGAAGTTATTAAAAAGAATGCCAGGGAAAGGTTCCTCTATCCCTGCTCTGACGTAGCGACTGAAGATATTCAGAATGTTTTGCAGGAGCAGGGCTGCGATTTTACCCCGGCAGTACTGTTTAGAACAGTAAGCAGCGATCTGTCTGACCTTACCGAGGTTTTTTACGACGTTATCGCCTTTTTCAGCCCTTCGAGTGTACAGTCTTTGTTTAAAAACTTTCCCGACTATAAGCAAAACAATACCCGCATTGCAGCCTTTGGGTCAAGTACTCAAAAAGCCATAGAAGAACACAATCTGGTACTGGACATTCCGGCGCCTACACCAGAGGCTCCAAGTATGATTATGGCAATAGAACAATACCTGAAACAGGTAAATAAGTAGAACTAAGGCTACACAAAGAAAACACACTATTGCCATACAGCGGCGAGCGAACAAAGGGTTCGCAGTTTACAGGTTTAGCGGTCTATCCTGCTCCTGCCCCAGAAAGTAAGTGGTTAAAGCCTGCATTTGTTTGGTATTTATAATTGTAAGCAGCTCTTCTGCGGAGGCTTCTTTTATTTTTTTTACCGACTTAAAATGGCTTAAGAGCTTTTGAGCCGTGAGGGGGCCAATGCCCGGGATGTTGGTAAGCTCGGTTGCCAGGGTTGCTTTATTTCTTTTTTGCCTGTGAAAGGTAATGCCGAAGCGGTGCGCCTCATCCCTCAGCTGCTGAATGATTTTAAGTGTTTCCGATTTTTTATCCAGGTATAAAGGGTAGGGGTCGCCCGGATAGAAAAGTTCTTCCAGCCGCTTGGCAATGCCAATGATGGTGAGCTTATTTTCAATGCCCAGCAGCTTCAGGCTTTTTACCGCAGCCGAAAGCTGCCCTTTGCCTCCGTCAATTACCACCAGTTGCGGAAGCTCGCTTCCTTCGTCCAGCATGCGCCGATAACGCCTGTATACAGCCTCCTCCATGGTTGCAAAATCATTGGGCCCTTCAACCGTTTTTACGTTAAAGTGCCGGTAATCTTTTTTTGAAGGCTTGGCATCCTTAAACACCACGATGGCCGAAACCGGAAACTTGCCCTGGAAGTTTGAATTGTCAAAACACTCAATATGGCGCGGCAACTGATTGAGGCGCAGGTCTTTCATCATTTGAGTAAGCAGGCGCTCGGTGCGTACTTCGGGGTTGAGCTTATAATACTGATCTATCTTTTCGCGGCGGAAGAACGATACATTCTTTTGCGAAAGCTCCAGCAGTTTTTTCTTTTCGCCCATACGCGGCACGGTAAACTTAATACCCTCGCTTTCTACATCAAGCTCAAAAGGAACAATAATTTCGCGCGAAGTACTGTTAAACCGGTTCCTGAATTCGGAGATGGCAAGGCTTAACAACTCCTGATCTGTTTCGTCGAGTTTCTTTTTAAGTTCAAGGGTTTGGGTTTGAATAACGGTGCCATTCATCACCTTTAAAAAGTTAACAAAAGCATACTGACCCTCGGAAGCTATGCTAAATACATCAACATCGGTAATTGAGGAGTTAACGATGGTCGATTTGCTTTGATACTTATCCAGCAGTTCGTACTGCCGCTTAAGTCTGTGAGCCTGCTCAAAATCAAGATCGGCTACGGCCTTATCCAGCGCTTCTTTTACATTGCGCATTACGGCACCTATCTTGCCACTCAGTATATCGCGTATATTATCAATATTCCGGTTATAATCATCGGCCGCCTGCAGTGCCTCGCAGGGGCCTTTACAATTTCCTATCTGGTACTCCAGGCATACCTTAAACTTGCCAGCCTCAATGTTTTCCTTGCTAAGCGCAAGATTGCAGGTGCGCAGCGGATAGATTTCGTTTACCAGATCAAGAATGTTGTGCATCATGCTTACCGAGGCATAGGGGCCAAGGTATTTAGACCCGTCTTTAACAATGCGCCGGGTCCAGTAAATGCGCGGAAAAGGCTCGTTCTTAATAACAATCCAGGGGTACGTCTTGTCATCCTTGAGCATGATGTTATACCGGGGCTGATGTTTTTTTATAAGGCTGTTTTCGAGCAGCCAGGCATCAATTTCGGTATCAACTATGGTAAAGGTTATGTTGCATATTTTGCTTACCAGCACCTGTGTTTTACTGTTGGTGCGGTAGCTGTCCTTATTAAAGTAAGAGCTTACACGGTTCTTAAGGTTTTTCGCCTTTCCTATATAAATAAGTTCGCCGGCCGAGTTCCAAAACTGGTATACCCCTGGCCGCTTAGGTATATTTTTTAGTGCCTCCCTGTAATCAAAGCTTTGCTCATTAGTGCCCATTCAGCGTTCCTTAGTTTTTATTCAATATCCTCTACCGATTTTTCGGTAGGCGCAGGTGCGCTCGCAGCGGCAGTACTATCGGCCGGTGCAGGACTTGGAGCGGCATAAGCATCGCAATTAAGGGTAATTGAAATTCCGCCCTTCGGAGGCTCAAAGTCGCCTTTGCTATACTTAAGAGTAGGGTCGGCATACACCTTTTTCATGTAGATGGCGAAAATGGGCAGCGCTGTATTGGCTCCGCCACCCTGACGGGTAGTGGGGAAGTGAATGGCGCGCTCTTCGGCCCCCGTCCACACGCCGGTAACAAGCTGCGGGGTAATGCCAATAAACCAGCCGTCGGAGTTATTTTGGGTGGTACCCGTTTTTCCTCCGATAGGATTTTTAAGATTGTACTTAAACTGTATGCGGCGGCCGGTGCCTCTTTGCACCACACCCTTAAGCATATCGGTCATGGCATAGGCGGTTTGCTCGTTCATGGCAACTACCACCCGCGCCTTTGGTTCGTATATTACAGTACCGTTGCGGTCTTCAATGCGTGTTATGTAATTAGGCTCAATCCATACACCATGGTTTACAAAAGCCGAGTATGCACCTACCATGTCAAAAAGCGAGGCATCAAAAGAGCCCAGCGAAATGGCCGGAAAAGGCTCCAGATTAGGCGACCGTATACCCATTTTTTTAATAAGGGTTACCACAGCGGTAGCTCCAACCTGCTTCATCAGATAGGCTGTAACATAGTTTTGCGAATAAGCCAGCGCGCTTTTAAGCGTTATATAGCCCGAAATGGGCTTGCTTTGCGAAGGGGTCCATCCATCAATGGTCACCGGATAGTTGGGCGCACTGAAGCAAGGAGAGAAGCCCTGATTTTCAATAGCAACGGCATAGGTAAAAGGCTTGGCGGTAGAGCCCACCTGGCGTGTGCGCATTTTAACCTGATCATACTTAAAGTGCTCAAAGTTTATACCGCCCACCCAGGCACGCACAAAGCCTGTGTGTGGCTCCATAGACATTACGGCATTTCTAAGCATCAGCTTATAATACTTAATGGAGTCCATAGGGGTCATGGTTTTTTCAATCTCGCCCTTCCAGCTAAAAATGGTCATTTTTACAGGCGTATTAAAGCTCTTTCTTATCTCTTCATCGCTCAGGCCGCTGTCTTTTAAGTTACGGTAGCGGTCGGACCGCTTCATGCCCTGCTCCAGGAGCTTGGCCGCCTCTCCTTTAAACGGATTGCTGTATTTCCATATGCTGCTAAACTCGCTTTGCAGGGTTTTCATGTATTCGCGCTGCGCCTGCTCGGCATGACGCTGCATGCGCGAGTTTATGGTTGTGTATACCTTAAGCCCGTCGCGGTCAAGATCGTATGGCGTACCGTCGGCCTTTACCCGGTTTTGCTCCTGAAATATCTTTTGAACCTCTTTTTTTAGCACAGCTCTAAAGTAAGCTGCCTGACCCTCGTTATGATTATTGGGCTTAAAAGACAGCACCAGCGGCTTTTGCTTTAAATCCGATGCTTCCGGATTGGAGAGAAAGCCGGCAATACGCATACGCTCCAGCACCGTATTGCGGCGTGCCAGCGAACGGTTGGGGTTGCGCACCGGGTTGTACATAGAGGGGCCCTTAAGCATACCCACCAGTACGGCAGCCTGCTCGGGGTTAAGCTTGTCGGGGGTGGTATTGAAATAGGTTTGCGCAGCCGATTTTATGCCAAAGCTGTTATACGAACCAAAGTCTACCGTGTTTAAATACATGGTAATAATTTCTTCTTTGGTATAATTGCGCTCCAGCTTAATGGCGATGATCCACTCCTGCAGTTTTTGAATAAACCGTTTCCAGAAACTCCTGGCGCGGCCTTCTTCCTGAAACATATTAAGCGCCAGTTGCTGTGTAATGGTGCTGGCACCCTGCTTGCGTCCTACCAGATTGTAAAATATGATGGTAAATGTGCGCTTAAAGTCTATGCCCGAATGGCTGTAAAAACGCACATCTTCGGTGGCAATAAGGGCATTAACAACGTTGGGCGATATCTGGTCGTAACGCACGTTGGAGCGGTTTTGCAAATAATAAGAGCCCAGTATAACACCATCATCCGATATAACGTCGGATGCAAGGTTACTCTTGGGATTTTCAAGGTCGCGAAAGGAGGGGAGCGACCCAAATAAACCCAGCCCTATGGCAAATAAAAGGATAATGCCAAAAGCAATACACCCTATAATTACTTTCCAGAAGGTAACGGTATAGCGATGAATATCATCGTTTGTTAAGCGGTCTTTTCGTTCACTCATAGACTATGTTCAAACATCAGTAGCAGTGGCTCTTGCCTTTGCCTTGTGCTGCAAAGATAAGCAGTAGAATGTATAAAGTATACAGGCCTTTCTATTTAGGAGCTGCCCGTATCATTAGGGGTTACTTACTAGTGTCGTGTACCGGCAGCGCGCCCTGCAGCAAGGAGACCTGCGGTACTTCGCTTCGTAGTGAAGCCGGCATGTATCCGGGATGTATCCATGATGTGTCCATGTTTTTAGCGGATACAGTATGCATGCATACCGTGCAGGGCAGGGAAGCATGTGCTGCCTGTGCCGTATCAGTGGGCCCGTAATCATCCGCTCATAGGAATGCTGAAGCAGAGCAGGCTTCAGCGCCTGCCTCAGAGAGACGCTGGCAGCGCTGCCTTAAGAGTGTAGGTTAATACCGGAGGCCCATAGCATGACCCGCACAGCTGTTGTTACAGCGGGGCCTTTAGGGTACGTTTATGCCATTTTTCTTTTAGAAACTCATTTCTATCTTTACGTTATATATGGAAGACAAAAAAGAAGACTTTGAGGGCGAAAGCTATAAGCAGGACGATTACGAAAAAAATCGACCCGTGCTGTATAATTATAGCTATTACGGGATGCTGGGCTTTCAGATGATAGCTGTTATAGGCGCTTTTGCCTTTATCGGCTATAAAATTGACGAAGGCCGCCCCGGGCGAACGCCCCTTTATACCGCTTTGCTTAGCCTGGCAGGTGTACTGTGTTCGCTGTACCTGATTTTACGTGGCCTTAAAAAAAAGATGTAAAGTGAGTATACTTCGCTTCGGTGTCTTGTTTTTTTGCTTTGTGATTTTACTGGCCGGTGGCATATGGATAACGGGCAGTTTTATAGGCTTTGGATGGATGGTAAGTCGTTTTTGGCTTATGTACGGCGCCCTTGCGGCATTTACCCTGCTTGGCTACTCCGTGTCGTGGCTGGGCATGAAGCAAGGAGGAAAAACATCAGTAATGGCCATTATGGCCGGAACAGGGGTAAAGATGCTCTTTAGCATGTCTCTGGCCCTGCTTTATATCCTTAAGTTTAAACCTCATAGCATTAGCTTTGCCCTTAATTTCATAATAATATATTTCTTGTTCAGCGCCTTTGAAATTTGGGGCTTGTTAACTAACTTGCGCCTCCAAAATAGGTCGCAATAACCACTTTATAATGGATTTCAGTGATATTTTACAAGTAAGAAAAACATCTTTAGTAGCATTTATTGCTCTTTTGTTTGTTTTTTTTGGTTTTTCAGAGGCAGGGGCACAGACTGTTCAGGGTGATACGGCTACTAAAAATACGGTAGAAACCGATGCCCATATTCCCGGTGTGGATAAGGCGCATGATGGGCATGCTGAAGAAAAATTTGAGCCCAGTGCTGCCATTATGGAGCACATTGCCGATTCGCATTACTGGCATTTATGGGGGCATACTTCCTTGCCTTTGCCTGTAATTATTATTACTGATAAGGGTGTCGAAGCGTTTTCTTCATCAAAGTTCAATCATGGCCAGGATGCCTATACAGGAAACTATTATACGTATAAGCTTATTGAGGACAAGATCCATGTTGTTAATGCAGCGGGCGAGGTTGACAAAAATGCCTCATCGCGCATTTATGATTTTTCAATTACCAAAAACATCGCGTCGGTATGGATATCTGTTCTATTGCTTATCCTGATTTTTGCTGGTGTGTCATCGTCTTATAAAAAACGCGAGGGCAAAGGACCCAGGGGCTTTCAGTCGGTAGTTGAACCGTTTATATTGTTTGTAAGGGATGATATTGCAAAGCCTAATATTGGTCCGAAGTATAAACGCTTTATGCCTTTGCTGCTCACTTTATTCTTTTTTATATGGTTTAATAACCTGCTTGGCCTTGTTCCTATATTTCCGGGTGGTGCCAATGTTACCGGCAATATATTCATGACGTTTATGCTGTCGTTCATTGTGCTGCTGGTTGTTAACTTTAACGGCAGTAAGCATTACTGGTCGCACATACTAACGCCTGATGTACCTAAATGGCTTTATCCTATTATGATTCCGGTTGAGCTTATCGGTGTTATATCAAGGCCTTTTGCGCTTATGATCAGGTTATATGCCAATATTACGGCAGGGCATATTATTGTGTTGAGCCTGATAGCGCTTATTTTTATTTTCAAGTCTCTTTTTATTGCTCCTGTATCTATAGCTTTTGTGCTTTTTATGGATGTGCTGGAGCTGTTGGTTGCCTTTTTACAGGCGTTCATCTTTACCATGCTTACCGCCTTATTTATAGGTACAGCTGTTGAAGACGGGCACCATGCAGCCGAAGAGGAGCATGTGGTTTAGAAACTTTTTAACTATATATAAATAAATACAATTATGGTAGGTTCTATTGCAGCAATTGGTGCAGGTTTGGCAGTTATCGGTGCCGGTATTGGTATTGGTAATGTAGGTGGCAAAGCTATGGAAGGTATTGCCCGTCAGCCTGAAGCATCAGGAAAAATTCAAACTGCTATGATCATTGCAGCGGCTCTTGTAGAAGGTGTTGCTTTGTTTGCCGTGGTAGTTGCTTTATTGGGTAATAATCCTCAATAAGCCAAAAAAAGGACTTCGGTCTTGAAAGAGGGCCGGAGAATGAACGATTGGTTTTTTCGCCGGTCCTTTTAAATTAAAGAACATTACAGAATACTATACAATGGGAGAATTATTTGAAGGTTTGCTAAACTACCATCTGGGCTTTGTGGTATGGTCTGCGGTGGCTTTCCTGCTGCTGCTGCTGGTTTTAAAGAAGTATGCCTGGAAGCCTATACTTAATATGATCGATGAGCGCGAAAGCTCAATCGAACGTGCGCTTGCTTCGGCAGAAACAGCAAAAAATGAAATGGCTCGCCTTACAAGCGAAAATGAGAGCCTGATTAAGCAGGCCCGTGCCGAGCGTGACCTTATTCTTAAAGAGGCTAACGATATTAAAAATCAAATCATTGCCGAGGCCCGCACCAGCGCTCAGTCCGAGGGCGCTAAGATGATTGAAAAGGCAAGGCATGAGATAGAAAGCCAAAAGGTTGCTGCTTTGAATGACGTAAAGAGCCAGGTATCTGCATTGTCTGTAGAAATAGCCGAAAAAGTATTGCGCAAGCAGTTTGAAGATCAGAATAAGCAGGATGCGCTCGTGGCAGACTTGCTTAAGGATGTAAAATTAAGCTAGGTTAATACCCTGTTTATCAAAGGAAAAAAGAAATGTCGGAAATACAAGTAGCATCCAGATACGCAAAATCGCTGATTGACCTTGCCGAAGAACAAAATAATGTTGAGCCTGTAAAAGCGGATATTGAGATTTTTTTGAAAACCGTTAAGAAGAACTCTCAGCTTGCTGCGGTTTTAAAAAATCCAATTATCGGGCCGGATAAGAAACTGGCAATCTTAAATAGCTTGTTTGGAACATTCCAGCCAATGGTTCTTTCTTTCTTTAAGATAGTGGTGCGTAAAGGTCGTGCGGAAATACTTTATGCTACTGCCAAAGAATTTATAAATGACTATAACAGGCGTCAGGGCATACTTAAGGCGGTGGTAACATCGGCTGCTCCTTTGTCTGAAGAAAATAAGGCGCGCCTGCAGAAGATTGTTGAGGATGCTACTCAAAAAGCGGTAATGCTCGAAGCAAAAGTAGACCCCGCTTTAATAGGTGGCTTTGTGCTTAATGTTGGCGACAGGCAGTTTGATACCAGCCTGGCAGGTAGCCTGAGTAAGCTCAAAAAGGAGTTTTCGCAAAAAGTTGCCTGGTAGGCTCCTTTAGTTAATGAAGTACATAACAGATTAAAATAAAGCTTTTATATAAAAATTATGGTAGAGGTAAGACCAGATGAAGTTTCGGCAATATTGCGTCAGCAGCTGTCGTCCTTCAAGTCAGAGGCCGAACTTGAAGAAGTGGGTACTGTGTTGCAGGTGGGCGATGGTATTGCCCGCGTTTACGGCCTCACCAAAGTTCAATCAGGAGAGCTGGTTGAGTTTGAAAACGGATTACAGGGTGTTGTATTAAACCTTGAAGAAGATAATGTGGGTGTGGTATTGCTGGGCCCTGCGGATGATATTAAGGAGGGTGATACTATGAAGCGTACCAAAAAAATTGCCTCCATCCAGGTGGGCGATGGTATGCTTGGGCGTGTAGTTAACACGCTGGGTACTCCTATTGTNNGGCGAAACCTTTGAAATGCCTATCGAGCGTAAGGCTCCTGGTGTTATCTTCCGTCAGCCGGTTAACGAACCTTTGCAAACGGGTATTAAGGCCATTGATGCCATGATTCCTATTGGCCGCGGGCAGCGTGAGCTGGTTATTGGCGACCGCCAGACCGGTAAAAGTGCCGTGTGCATCGATACCATCATTAATCAAAAAGAATTTTACGAAGCGGGGAACCCTGTTTATTGTATATATGTTGCCATCGGGCAAAAAAACTCCACGGTGGCCAATATTGTGCGCACGCTGGAGGAGAACGGTGCTTTGGCTTATTCAATTATAGTGGCTGCTTCTGCTGCAGATCCTGCACCGATGCAGTTCTTCGCCCCGTTTGCAGGTGCTGCTATCGGCGAGTTTTTCCGCGATACAGGCCGCCCGGCTTTGATCATTTATGATGATCTTTCAAAGCAGGCTGTGGCTTACCGCGAGGTGTCTTTGCTGCTTCGTCGTCCTCCGGGCCGCGAAGCCTATCCTGGTGATGTGTTTTACCTGCACAGCCGCCTGCTTGAGCGTGCCGCAAAGATTACTTCATCGGATGAAATTGCTTCTGCCATGAATGATTTGCCTGAGTCTTTGAAAGGCAGGGTGAAGGGCGGAGGTTCCTTAACGGCTCTCCCTATTATTGAAACTCAGGCGGGAGATGTGTCGGCCTATATTCCTACCAATGTAATTTCGATTACAGACGGGCAGATATTCCTGGAGTCTAATCTGTTTAACGCAGGGGTGCGTCCTGCCATTAACGTGGGTATTTCAGTGTCACGGGTGGGGGGTAATGCTCAGATTAAGTCTATGAAAAAAGTGGCTGGTACGCTTAAGCTTGACCAGGCTCAGTACCGTGAGCTTGAGGCGTTTTCTAAGTTTGGCTCCGACCTGGATAATGCTACGAAGGCTGTTCTTGAAAAAGGCGCCCGGAATGTTGAGATACTTAAGCAGGGGCAGTTTTCTCCTATGTCGGTTGAAAAGCAGATTGCTATTATTTACGCCGGCACAAAGAACCTGCTGCGCCAGGTACCTGTAGAGAGAATTAAGGAGTTTGAAAAGGAGTATACTTCTCAGCTGGAACTGCGCCATCCTGAAGTGCTTGCTGCCTTAAAGGCAGGTAAGCTGGATGATACCGTAACACAAACACTTGAAACAGTAGCCAGGGAAATGGCTGCGAATTATTAATGAAAATGTTGGTTTGGCTGTGCCGCTTAGTGGCGCGGCTTAACTATAAGGCTTAACAATGGCTAATTTAAAAGAAGTAAGAAACAGGATTGCCCCCATCACCTCTACCCAGCAAATAACCAAAGCTATGAAAATGGTGTCGGCGGCTAAGTTGAAAAGAGCTACTAATGCAATTGTGCAGCTGCGCCCTTATGCCGGAAAGCTAAAGGGTATCCTGGCTAATCTTTCGGCAAGTCTTGAAAATTCGTCTTCGCCCTATCTTCAGGAGAGAGAGCCTGTGCGTGTGCTTATTGTTGCCATTACCTCAAACAGGGGCTTGGCGGGTGCCTTTAATGCAAACGTTATTAAAGCAGTAAACACGCTTATTACTACCAAATATGCCGAGCAGTACAGAAATAACAATGTAAGTATTGTTGCTATTGGTAAGCGTGCTCAGGATTTTTATCAAAGACATGGCTATACTGTTATTGGTAATAACAACGACTTGTTCCTTGATCTCACTTTTGATAATGTTTCGCTTATAACCGAAGCTATAATGAAAGGCTTTGTGGATGGTCAGTATGATCGGGTTGAAATGGTATACAATCATTTTAAAAACGCTGCCATGCAATTTATTTATACAGAGCAATTGCTGCCGGTGGCACGCACTACCGGCAATGGCAGCGTTGCCGACACAGACTATATACTTGAACCATCGCAGGAAGAAATTGTAAATGAGTTGATTCCAAAGTCAGTGAAACTGCAATTGTATAAAGCCGTTCTGGACTCTCATGCTTCAGAGCATGGCGCCCGTATGACGGCTATGGATAAAGCCACTGATAATGCCGGAGATTTACTAAGGGCTTTGAAGCTTTCTTACAACCAGGCTCGTCAGGCTGCTATTACCACCGAGCTAACAGAAATAGTGAGCGGCGCTGCCGCCCTTTCAAACGGATAAAAACTTTAGGTTTTTCGGGAAGCCGCCTTGCAATCAAATGCAAGGCGGCTTTTTTTTTGCTCTACAGGTCTATCCTTATCAATTGCTTCTTTTATTAGAGTTTCTGCTGGTGTCTTGTTAAATATTTAGTGTAAGTATTAGTAAATGGCGAAAAATTAATTTAGATTTACTTACATGTTATGTAAGTGTTAACTGCTGACATCTTTTTATTAAAATAAGATATTGCCAATAGCCACTTACTTCATTTAATCTAAATTATATGATCGCTCTAAGTAACCATTTGAATTTCTGCCGAGGAAAGCCGGCTCTCTCAATTAATTGAGTAAAAAGTTTAACGAAAGAAATAAATCAAGAAAAAAGTATGAATGTAAATTTACTTCAAAGATTAATTCCACGCTTTAAAAAAGCAACCAGGTTGGAATTAACAAAAAAAACCCTGTCGGTTATTATTTACTGCGTCTTAATGGGGTTTAATGCTTCAGCAACAAGCGCAACAACTGCAGTTGCTGCAGTAGAGTTTAAACAGCAACAAGTACAGGTTACGGGTGCGGTGACAGATGTGCAAGGAACTCCTCTTCCGGGAGTAAGCGTAAAGTTGAAAGGGACAAACGTAGGTGCTGGTACTGATATGCAGGGCCGATACTCCTTAAAGGTGCCGGCTAATGGAACGTTGGTTTTTACATACATAGGTTTTGCAAGCCAGGAAATAAAGATTGGTGGAAGGACCAGTATTGATGTAAAGCTTAAAGAATCTTCAAATGAACTGGATGCCGTAGTGGTTGTAGGTTTTGGCCGTCAGAAGAAAGCTAACCTGACCGGGTCTGTTTCTACAATTGATTCAAAAGCCCTTGCAGCAAGACCTGTTGCGAACGTAAGCCAGGCATTACAAGGCGCTATGCCGGGTTTAAATATTCAAACTACCGGCTTGGGCGGCGAGCTGAACCAGGGCTTAAGCTTAAATATTCGCGGAGCCGGATCTATAGGTAAGGGTTCCACTGCGTCTCCTTTGGTTCTTATAGATGGTATGGAGGGTGATCTTAACTCTTTAAACGTGCAGGACATTGAAAGTATCACCACGCTTAAAGATGCTGCATCTTCTTCTATTTACGGTTCCAGGGCGCCTTTTGGTGTGATCCTGGTAACAACGAAGAGAGGTAAAAGCGGAAAAGCTACCATTAATTATAACAATAACTTACGTTGGAACTCTCCTATAGGCTTGCCTGAAATGCTGGATTCAAGATCTTTTGCTGAGTATTACAACGAGGCTGCCTTAAATGGAGGTCAGGGTGCTGTATTTTCTTCTGAAATGATTAAGAAGATAGAGCAGTTTAAGAATGGTGAAATTAATTACGCTACCGAACCGAATAAGCAAACAGGAAAGTACGAGTACTATACAGGGTCTTTTGGAAATACAGACTGGTTCAAGGAGCAGTGGAAATCGAATTCGTTTTCAAATGACCACTCCTTAAGCATGAGTGGAGGTAGTGAAAACATTCAGTACTATGCTTCTGGCGCTTTCTTGGATCAGGGAGGCATTTTAAGACACGGGGGCGACAACTTAAAGCGCTATAACCTATCGGGCAGGATTAATGCAACCTTGACCAAGCATGTTAAGTTTAACTACAGCACCCGCTATTCGAGGGAAGATTATCAAAGGCCAACCCATATGATTGGGATTTTTTATCATAACATAGCCAGAAGATGGCCAACAGTTCCGGCTAAAGACCCTAATGGCCACTGGAGTGAGGCAAGTGAAATAGCGCAGTTGGAAGATGGAGGCCGCTCCAATGATCAAAGGGATATTAACTATCAGCAGGGGCAGTTGCAAATTAGTCCGCTAAAGGGATGGAATATCTTTGCAGAAGGAAATTTAAGGGTTACCAATACCAATAATCACTCGGACATGCGGCCGGCTTATTACTACGATAAAAATCAAAACCCTGATCTTCTATCAGTGGGATATGAAAACCCTCCCGGTCGAACTAATGTATATGAGTACAACTATAAGAACAATTTCTTTTCGACTAATATTTATACCGATTACGAATTTGATGTAAATAGAGATCACCACTTCAAAGTATTGGGCGGTTTCAACTCCGACTGGGAAAACTATCAAACCATTGGAGCCAGTCGTGACGGATTGATTGTGCCTGACGTTCCTACTATTAATACGGGTACAACGGAAAGTAAAGCCACCGAAGGCGAAAAGCAACATTGGGCTACTGCAGGTTTCTTTGGCCGGTTAAATTATAATTATAAAGGCAGGTATCTTTTGGAAGCAAATGGAAGATATGATGGTTCTTCTCGTTTTCTTAAAGACAAACGTTGGAACTTTTTCCCCTCAGTTTCTGTAGGATGGAATGTATCACAGGAGTCGTTTTGGCCGCTGCAAGACCAAATAGACCAGTTTAAATTGCGAGCATCGTATGGCGAGCTCGGTAACCAGAATACACGAGACTTGTATCCCTTTTACTCAAAACAACCGTTTTCTGCAAATAGAGGAAGCTGGTTACTAGGTGAAAATAAGCCAAATACGTCAAATGCACCTGGCTTGGTTAGTGATTTGCTTACCTGGGAGCGTGTAACGAGCTGGAACGTAGGTTTCGACCTATCGGCCTTAAGAAGCCGTTTGACTATCAACTTAGACTATTTCAACAGAAATACGTTTGATATGGTTGGTCCGGCTCCTGAGCTGCCGGCTATATTAGGCACAGATGTGCCTTTAATTAATAATGCCGATATGAAGTCTTATGGCTTTGAGTTAGAGGCTAAATGGCAGGACCGCGTGGGTGCTTTTGGTTATTCTGTACGAGGTGTTTTATCAGACGATCAGCAGAAGATTACCAGATATCCTAATCCAACCGGATCACTAAGTAAATGGTATGATAATCAAAAAATGGGTGATATTTGGGGATATACCACGTTAGGAATTGCAAAAACTCAGGCCGAAATGGACGCTCATTTGGAAAAAGTGAGCCAAAGCGATCTGGGTTCCAACTGGACTTCCGGTGATATTATGTATGCTGACCTCAATGGTGACGGAAAGATAAACAGCGGAGGTTCGCTTCTTTCCAACCATGGCGATTTGTCAATTATTGGTAATTCTACCCCACGCTACAGGTTTAGTTTAGACTTGGGAGCAGACTTCAAGGGATTTGACCTTCGTGTGTTTTTACAGGGTATAGGAAAGAGAGATTTCATGGCAGGCGGCCCTTATTTTTGGGGCGCTAATGGCGGTATGTGGCAGTCTGCAGGTTTCAAACATCATATGGATTATTTCCGCGATGAAAACTCTCCGTCTGTTAAGAGCGGGTTCAATCAGCCTAATACGAATGCCTTCTATCCAAGGCCTTACTTTAGCGGTGCGGACAAGAATCAAAAAACACAAACCCGCTACCTGCAAAATGCTTCTTACATGCGCTTGAAAAACTTACAGATAGGGTATAGTTTACCTAAACCGCTACTTGCAAAAATAGGTGTTGGTAACATGAGAGTTTATGTGTCGGGTGATAACCTGGCCACCTTTACGGATATGATTAAAATATTCGATCCGGAAAGCGTGGGCTTGGGCGGATGGAGTGATGGTAAAACGTACCCTCTTTCCAGAGTGTATTCTTTGGGACTGAATGTTAATTTTTAAACTTTGATCAATGAAAAATAATAACATAAATAAGCTGCTAATACTCGCTGCCGGATGCCTTGTATTAGGTAATACCGCGTGTAATAAGCATCTTGACCGTGAACCTTTATCGGATATAGCTACTGAAAAGTATCTTTGGGCAGAAGCTCACCTTGCAGACTATACCATTGGTGCTTACGATTTTACATCGCATCAACCGGGTACTTATAATGCAGGAACATTTGTAAGTGATAATGGTACCGATAATCAAGCTTCTAATAAGTATTCGAATGTATGGACTCCCGGAGAACTAAAAACACAACAGTCTGGAGGGGATTGGGGGTTTTCGAAGATACGTAACATGAATTATTACTTGCAAACGGTAGTGCCCAGATGGAAGAGCGGCAAGATAATTGGTTCTGCTGCAAATGTTAATCACTATGTGGGCGAAGGTTACTTTTTAAGGGCTTATACTTATTTTACTAAACTGAAGGCTTTAGGCGATTTTCCTATACTTCGAAAAACCTATAAGGATGAGATGGAAGAACTGGTGGCAATATCTAAACGTAGTCCGCGCAATGAGGTTGCCAGATTCATTCTGTCTGACCTTGACTCGGCTATCGCCTTATTACAAAATACGCCGCCAAGTGGGAAGAATAGAATATCTAAAAATGCGGCCCTTTTATTTAAATCCCGCGTAGCGCTTTATGAAGGCTCGTGGTTGACGTATCATAAGGGTACCGCTCATGTGCCTGGCGGACCGGGATGGCCGGGGGCAGTCCTAAATCCTGACTTCAAGATTAATATTGATCAGGAAGCTGAATTTTTCCTTTCACAAGCGATGGACGCCTCAGCCCAGGTTGCCGATGCCGTGCCTTTAACAATGAGCACTAAGGATAATGGTTATAACTCGTCTGAGAACCCATATTTTAAAATGTTTGGCGAAGCCGACTTGTCTAAAAATGATGAGGTTATTTTATGGAGGCAATTTAGCAAGAACAAAAATGTAACTCATAGCGTTCCGGTATTCATCAGTAAAGGAGGGGCTAACTCGGGTTATACACGAGGTTTTGTTGATAATTTCCTAATGCAAAATGGCTTGCCTATCTATGCGCCGGGTTCTGGTTATAAAGGAGACGATTCTTTGCAATTGGTGAAAGCCGATAGAGATAACCGTTTACAGCTTTTTATGAAAGCGCCAGGTGAGTTGCGACTTACAGACAAAGGCGCAAACGGATCTCCTGTTGTATTTCCTAAACCTTTTTTGCTTGCTGCTTCAGCAGAGGAAAGGGCTGTAACAGGCTATTCTGTTAAAAAGGGATTGGTTTATCTTAGTTCACAGGTAGAAAATAACTTGTCCAGTGTGTCTGGGAGTATTGTATTCAGAGCGGCGGAAGCGTATTTAAACTATATTGAAGCATCTTATATGAAAAATAAAGTGCTTGATGCCAAGGCGCTTGAGTATTGGAACAAATTGCGTAACAGAGCTAAGATTAGTGGAAGCATTGATGAAACTGTTGCCGCTACTGATATGACTAAGGAAGCGCTAAATGACTTTGGCGCATACTCTCACGGACAATTGTTGGCAGATAAAGTTTTGTATAACATACGAAGGGAGCGTAGATGTGAGTTTATGGCCGAGGGAATGCGCTGGGATGATTTGATGCGCTGGAGAGCGCTTGATCAACTAAAAACCAAGCCTTATATAATTGAAGGGTTTAAGCTGTGGGGGCCTATGCAGAAATGGTATGTGGATGATAAAACTGGAAAGTCCTTGTTAATAACTCCTGAACAAGGAGGTGTTGCTAATGTTTCCAGTCCAAAGGAAAGTCCTTATATCAGGCCCTACCGCACTGTGCTTACGTCGTCAAATCTTGTGAAGGATGGTTATAGATGGACTTCGGCTCACTACCTTAATCCAATAGCCATAGAGCACTTTACTATTACGGCTAAAGATCCGAAGGATAATAAAACGTCTGTTATTTATCAAAATCCTGGTTGGGCATTGGCTCCAAATCAGGCTCCAACGGACATCTAATCTTTTTTCATTCAGTTTGGGCCGCCTCGCAATCAAATGCGAGGCGGCTTTTTATTTTAAAGAAATACTTATAACTTTCGCTTTGATTATTAATATGTTAATTATTAATAATACGGCTAAGGAAAACCAACCAATGAAGAAGACATCTAGTTTAAACGACGAGCAACTTAAGAATGATATTGTAAAAGAACTTTTTTTTGATGGTTCTCTTTCCTGCGCAAGTTTGAGTCTCAAAGTGGGCAAAAGCTTGCCGCTTATTGCAAAGGCTATAACCGACCTTACGGATGCAGGTTTGGTTAGAGAGATAGGCTACGCTCCTTCAAATGGGGGGCGAAGAGCTGTTTTATACTCCCTGGTTAATTGCAGCAAAGTCATCGTGGCTGTGGCTATGGACCAGCTTTCTACCCGAATAGCGGCATATAATCTTGACAAAGAGGTGGCTGCAGAAGCGGAACTTTTTACATTGAATATTTCCACTCCTGATGCCTTAGATAACCTGGTCTCTCTGGTTTCGGGATATATTGACAGCAAGCACCTTTCCAGGGAAGATATTCTGGGTATAGGTATAGGCATGCCTGGGTTTGTTGATGTCAATGCCGGTATTAATCATTCTTTTTTGCCTTCGGGCAAAAGTAGCCTGCGTGATTACCTTGCGGATGCATTTGACTTACCTGTCCTTATTGACAATGATTCAAGTCTTATAGCGCTGGCAGAATTTAAATTTGGCGCTGCGCAAAACAAGCGGAATGCAATGGTGGTCAATGTTTCATGGGGTATAGGGCTGGGTATTATTCTTAATGGCGAAATGTTTAGAGGTCACAGCGGCTTTGCGGGCGAGTTTAGCCACATACCTGTTTCTGACAATGGGGAGCTGTGCAGTTGTGGCAAGAGAGGTTGTCTTGAAACTAGTGCTTCGCTACTTACTGTGGCTAAAAGAGCCGAGCAGGGAATAACGGATGGAAGAATAACTATGCTAAGCGGGCTGATCGAAGGTTCAAATGAACTTACCGGAGATATCGTTTTGGAAGCAGCTAATAAGGGAGATCAGTTTGCAATTGAGATTCTCAGAGACGCAGGCTATGCGCTTGGGAAAGGATTTGCGGTTTTAATACATATTCTTAATCCGGAGTTAATTGTACTGAGCGGTCGCGGCGCAAGTGTAGGGAAACTTCTTACCACGCCAATTCAGCAGTCATTATATACGTATGCCATACCCAGGCTTGCTGAAAGTACAGGACTGGCAATCTCTACTTTAGGCAATGATGCGGGCCTCCTGGGAGCTTCGGCACTGGTGATAGAGCATTTGGGTCGCGAAGTACGTTTACCGCAAATTCAGGCTTCATTTAAGGTTGCCTGTAATTAAGAGTTTTGAAGTCAGCAAAAACGGGTTAGCCGTATGGCGATCCGTTATTCTGTTCTTAATTGCCTTTCTTTGGAACCTTGGCGCCTTCTTTTCTAGCTTCAGATAACCCAATTGCAACGGCTTGCTTTTTATCGGTTACCTTTTTTCCGGCGCTTGTCTTGAGTTTTCCCTCTTTCATTTCATGCATCACTTCGCCTACTTTTTCCTTAGCTTTTTCTGAATACTTTGCCATGGCTGTAAATTTGATCCTCTAATAACTACTTTTTAATCAGTGTTTTGTTTAATAAAAAAGGATAATTTTTATTTACTATTATTGTACCTTAAAATCTTTTTGATTGAAATGGAAAACATACAAAAGAGTCAGACCGGGAAAAACTTAATTGATAATAATGCAAATAACCCTGCGCATTACAAGTTACTTGTTTTGGGGCTGGCTGTTATTATGATTGGAGTATTGCTTCGGTTTGCCGCCGATAGCCTTATTCTGGATATGGTATCGAACGTAATGATGTTAGTCGGTTTAGGACTGGGCTTGAAATCAGTCTATAATATTCTGCGTTAAAGCTCTTTCTGGTTAAGGGTCTGTATGCTATTAACAAAAACCAAATGTACGGGCGTATGTTAGGTTTTTACGAACTTTAAATACTTCTTTTATGAAAATAGCAGTAGCCCAGCTTAATTACGAGGTGGGTAACATTCAACAGAATACAGCTAAAATTATAGAGGGTATCTCGAAGGCGAAAGCCGAAGGTGCCGATTTAGTGGTTTTTTCTGAAATGGCCGTTTCGGGGTGTCCCTTGGGTGACCTTTTGCTCCTAAATCAATTTGTTGAGGATTGCCGGCAGGCAATCAAAGAAATAGCTGCTGCCTGCGAGGATATTGCTTGTATTGTCGGTGCTCCTTTTGTTGACAAATCGGCGGGGGGGAAGAGGCCTTTCAATTCTGCGTTTCTACTTAAGGATGGCGTCGTTGCCTCTAGAGTTGATAAGAAAAACGTTAGCGATTGCTTTGGCGGCAGCGAATACTTTGAGTCGGCTACGGTCGGCCCGCAGGTGATAGAGTTTCGGGAACAGGGTATTTTGCTTACTATAGGCGAAGATTTGTATGATGCGGATCTGGCCGTTGCCGAGGCACCCTCTTTGGGCAGTAGCCCTGCGTTGATGATAAATATAGCTGCCAGGTCCTTTGATCATAACACGATGCAAACTCGCGTTGAGGAAATGAAGGGGTGGTGTATAACAAGCGGTCTGCCATTGATTTTTGTCAATCAGGTAGGCGCGCAAACTGAGTATATTTTTCCGGGGGGCTCGCTTGCGCTCGGTAAAAAAGGCGATAATGCAATGCAGCTTGATAGGTTCATTGAAGACATGGCATTTATAGACCTTTCAGGTGGCGACTTTTCTGAAACGGGTACGAATCATCAGCCCTCTAAGATTGAACTGATCCATGATGCGCTTGTTCTTGGTATCAAGGACTATTTCAATAAATCGGGTTTTAAGAAGGCGATTTTAGGTTTGTCTGGTGGTATAGACTCGGCTGTGGTATGTGCCCTGGCGGCCAAAGCTTTAGGTGCAGGGAATGTAATGGCTGTTCTGATGCCGTCACAATACTCTACCGATCATTCTGTGAATGATGCCATGGGCCTTGTTCGTAATCTTGGCTGCCTGCATGAAACAATCGCCATCAAAGAGGTGGCTGATGCTTACGAGCACATGCTTTCGGGCGTATTTAAAGGCCTGCCGTTTGATGTTACGGAGGAGAATGTGCAGGCACGTTGCCGCGCAACCTTGTTAATGGCTATGTCTAACAAATTCGGCTATATACTTTTGAATACGTCCAATAAAAGTGAGTGTGCCGTAGGGTATGGTACCCTTTATGGTGATATGGCTGGAGCATTGGCTGTACTGGGCGATGTGTACAAGACAGAAGTTTATGAGCTTGCCAGGTTTACTAACCGTGATGGTGAAATTATTCCGGTTAACAGCATAGTGAAGCCTCCTTCTGCAGAGCTTCGTCCGGGACAGAAGGACAGCGATTCTTTGCCTGAGTATGATATTCTGGACAAAGTGCTTTTTGAAGTAATGGAAAACTTTAGAGACCCTTCAGAGCTTAAGTCTCAAGGCTTTGATGAAGAGCTGGTTGATAAAATCATGGCAATGTTAAGAAGGGCCGAATTTAAGAGATACCAGTCTCCTCCAATACTAAAAGTATCGTCGCGGGCGTTTGGTACAGGCTGGCATATGCCTGTGGTTTCGAAATACTTATAGAAATATAAAATGAAAATATTAGTGGTTTTTCTTTTGTCTTTTCTGGGCACGCCTCAGAAAAGTGTACATGATTTTAAGTTTACCTCTATTGACGGTAAAGAAATCAGCTTGAAAAAATTCCAGGGTAAGAAGATACTGATTGTTAATACTGCTTCTAAATGCGGTTTTACTCCTCAGTATGCCGATCTTGAGGAACTTTCTAAGCAGTACAAGAGTAAGCTTGTTGTCATTGGTTTCCCGGCTAATAATTTTGGCGATCAGGAACCTGAGGGTAACAGCTCAATCAGAGAGTTTTGTCAGGAAAATTATGGTGTGACTTTTCTCATGGCTGAGAAGGTCAGCGTAAAAGGTGCTGACCAGGATCCTTTATTTAAGTACTTAACTGCTGCTGAAAATCCGGATTTTAAAGGAGATATAATCTGGAACTTTGAAAAATTCCTTGTCGATGAAAACGGCAAGCTGGTTCGCCGATTCAGATCTAACGTTAATCCTATGTCTCAGGAGATAATAAAAGCGATAGCTGAATAAGAAATTAAGTCTTTATGTATAAATAAGTTATGGTTTTTTTTAAATAAAAGCATTAAATTATTTTGATAACTTAATCTTCAGTTCTATATTTGCAGACCCAAAAGGGAATAAGGAGGCTTAGCTCAGCTGGTTCAGAGCATCTGCCTTACAAGCAGAGGGTCACTGGTTCGAATCCAGTAGCCTCCACAAAAAGACAAGCTCGCAGAGCTTGTCTTTTTTCGTTTATGTGATCCTTTCTTCCTTACCTTGTCTTCATGTGCCGGATAATGGAATCCTGTTAGGATAGGATCTGGCATAGTTTTAGCTTCTTATGCTTAAATCAATCAATCTATGGAAGCATCTAAAAGTTCACCGATGGAAGTAAAGAGAGAATTTCCTGTAAGCAGGGAAAGATTATACAGAGCATGGGTTCAGGCTGAAGATCTCAAGCAGTGGTGGAATCCTGTGTATGGCAAGCTTGTGGATGTGGATAACGATATACGCAAAGGAGGCACTGTGAGGTATTCATTCGGTTCTGAGAATGGCAAGCCTGTTGTCGTTATATCAGGAGAGTATAGTGAAGTGCAGGAGGGACGCGGTCTTGTGTATACATGGAACTGGGAAACGCAGGATGAGTCTCTCGCTTCTGGAAGCTATGAGCTTGCTGTAAGCTTTGAAGGCGAGGGTGAGCACAGCACGCTTAAGGTAGTTCAAAAAAGCAATGACGATCAGGAAGGTGTTTTTCCCCATAGAGAGGGCTGGGAGAATGCGCTGGATGACCTTTTCTCCTTTTTGACGGCTAATTCACAAACGGACGACCATCAGGTGGAAGAAGAACACCGAACAAGCGCAGAGTCTCAGGAAGGAGCTAAATCTGGTGATACGGAAGTTGAAGGATACAATGAGTTGCCTGAACAACAGAATGTGGGCGGTTAATTAGTGTGTTCTTACAAAAGAGGGTACGCCACCCTCATCTTTTCATTCTGAAGGGTCCTGTTGTAGCTTAAATCAGACTAATGCACTCTGTTTAAGTCATATCAGGCGGAGAGCGTTATGCCTCTTACGATTTTTATAAATTCTTAAGTGAAGTATTTGTCATTCTTTACCAATATATCTTAACTCTTTGTAGTTTTACATGGTGTATTAAAGAACGATAAATTGGTAAGAATTAAAGATATAGCAGCGAAGGCGGGCGTTTCTACGGGTACTGTTGACAGGGTAATACATAACAGAGGCCGGGTAGCGCCGGATGTAAAGCTGCGAGTGCTCGAAATTGTAAAAGAACTTAATTATGTTCCGAACTATAGCGCTCGCGCTCTTGCTGTAAACCGTATATACAAAGTAGCTGTTTTAATACCTGTTCATACGAACGACGAGTACTGGTATGATTTGAAAGCAGGAATTGATAATGCTGCAAAAGATCTGAAACAATATGGGATGCAAGTTCAGTACTACCAGTTTGATTCGGAAGACGCGAATACTTTCATCGAGCGTGCCAGACAACTTACTTCGGCTGATCCAGACGGTATATTGCTTACGCCTGTATTTCAGCGGGAGGTTGCCACCTTCATCAACGAGTGGACCTCATTGGGTATCCCTTATGTTTTTATTAATACACAGATCAAAGACGCTGAACCACTCTGTTTTATCGGTCAGGATTTGTACCAAAGTGGTTTACTTGCTGCTAAGCTTTTTCATTACGGCCTGCCTGATCCCTGTGTTATACTCATTGTACATATCGATGATATCCCATCTAACTCTGCTCATATTATAAAGAAGGAGAAAGGGTTTCGCAGCTACTTCCGTAAGAATAATCTTGAAGATAAGTATACTATAAGAAAGATAGAGCTTCAGCGTAGCGACTACCTGGCTTTTGTTAAACAACTTGATCATGCACTGGAGGAAAACTCGGAGCTAAAAGGCATTTATGTAAGCACATCTAAAAGTTATTATATAAGCGAGTATCTGCAACAGAAGGGCCGCAATGATATACGAATCATCGGGTACGATCTTATTCCAAAGAATACAGCGCTCCTTAAAAAGGGGTTAATATCTTTTGTAATCAACCAGCATCCCTACGGTCAGGGTAATACCGGTGTACAAAGTTTAGCAGATTACCTGATCTTTAAAAAGCAAGTTAAGCCGGTAAACTATATGCCGCTTGAAATTTTTACTAAGGAAAACCTTTAGCGCTGTATAGTATTACAGCAACGATAACGCTTACTAACCTCGAGTGAGCAATGAAAAAGAATCCGGCATAAGGCACTTGGTGAGCCACTGGCAGGGCTTTCATTCTTTCAGTAAGCTAATACTGCAATAATCTGTCCTTTTAAAAATAACGTATTTATTCCGCATGAACAGATACGTTTGAAGAATAGAAGGCTTCTTTATTGTAAGTAATTAGACATCGGTCACAATTAAAATAGTAACCACTGCGAAAGGCTTGTACAGTTCAAATCATGCTATAACATTTGGTTTCTTCAAGCTCTTCCTGTAGCTACTTGATTGCTCTGAAAGTCTGAGGGACTGAAGCCTGAGGCTAGGTTTGATTACTTGAATTTTCAACAAGTTACAACGTCGCATTGGGTATGCAAGCTGCGATTTAAAGCTATCATGGTTACTTAAGTAGTTGCGTGCTCGGGCACACATACGCTTTGTTTCTATCAAATAAAGGCTTATATTTGATGCTTAACCAGTCTATGCGTGGCTATACACGCAAGTGTGACTTTTATATGAAACACCTGAAAGTTTAAATATATGTCTCAAAGATTAAATTTATTAGAAGAAACCCGTTACGAGAAGTTGCCTGTAAGAGTCTATCCTGATTCTACTGCGGCATCAGTAGCAGTGGCTCAACGAATTGCTCAACTTATTCAGAGCAAGGCTGAAAAAGGCGAACAAGCAGTTTTAGGTCTTGCCACCGGCGCAAGTCCTTTAAAAGTTTACAACGAGTTAATCCGCATGCACAAAGAAGAAGGATTAAGCTTTAAAAACGTTGTAACTTTCAATCTTGACGAGTATTATCCTATGCAACCTGATTCAAAGCAGAGTTACGTAGCTTTTATGAAGGATCGCTTGTTTAATCATATCGATATAGATATGAACAATGTGCATATACCCGATGGTACACTTTTTCAGCAAGACATTACCGATTACTGTATAGAGTATGAAAGAAAGATCAGCTCCTATGGTGGGTTAGACCTTCAGCTTTTAGGTATCGGCCGTACAGGTCACATAGGTTTTAATGAACCCGGTTCTGCGCCTAACTCGGGAACACGACTGGTTACTTTGGATGATCTTACACGAAGAGACGCAGCCTTTGATTTTGGAGGAAAAGAAAACGTACCTACTAAAGCTATCACTATGGGCGTTGGTACAATCTTTAAAGCCAGGGAAATTATTTTGCTTGCCTGGAGCCAAAAGAAAGCAGGGATTATTAAGAAAGCGGTCGAAGGAGAAATTTCCTCAGATGTACCTGCTACCTATCTTCAATTATCAGATAACGTTGAGTTTGTAATCGATCGGGATGCAGCTTCAGAGCTTACCCGATTTGATACTCCCTGGCTTGTAAAAGATTGCAACTGGGATGCTAAGATGATAAAGAAGGCCGTTATCTGGCTCTCAAAAACGTTAGACAAACCCGTTCTTAAACTAACTGAAGAAGACTATAATAACCACGGAATGGCGCAGCTTGCCGTTACCAGAGGCCCTGTATACGACATAAACATTAAGATATTTAACGAAATACAGCATACTATAACAGGATGGCCAGGCGGGAAGCCGGGAGCCGATGACAGTCAGCGTCCTGAGAGAGCCGAACCATCAAAGAAGAGAAGTATTGTATTTTCGCCGCATCCTGATGATGATGTTATTTCTATGGGAGGAACTTTTATCCGCCTGGCAGATCAGGGGCATGAGGTACACGTTGCTTACCAGACCTCGGGCAACACCGCCGTATGGGATGAAGAAGTACTTAGATATGCAGAGTTCGCCATAGACTTTGGAAAAGCTCAGGGCCAGTCCACCGAAAGCTGGGAAACTTTATATGACAATATGAGGAACTTCATATCTGTTAAAAAGCCCAATCAGCCCGATACAGAAGAAATCAGAACCCTTAAGGGACTTATCAGAAAAGGGGAAGCGATAGCCGGAGCACGATTTGTAGGCCTGCCCGATGAAAATATACACTTCATGGATCTTCCTTTTTACGATCGGATGAAGGTGGCCAAGAGCGTAAGCTTTGAAGATGATATTTTAAAAACCATGGAGCTGCTTAATAATATTAAACCTCATCAGGTATTTGCAGCAGGCGATTTTGCTGACCCTCATGGAACCCATAAAGTATGTTTTGACATTATTCATCAGGCACTTTTACGTTTAAAAGAAACTGAAGAATGGGTAAAGGACTGCTGGTTGTGGCTTTACAGAGGTGCATGGCATGAGTTTGAAATACACGAAATAGAAATGGCCGTGCCTCTGTCTCCTCAGGAAGTAATGAGAAAACGCCTTGCAATATTCAAGCACCAGTCGCAAAAAGACCTTGCTGTATTCCCTGGTGATGATGCACGCGAATTCTGGGTAAGAGCAGAGGACAGGAACCGGGATACTGCCATAGCTTACGACAAGCTTGGTATGGCAGAATATGCCGCTATTGAAGCCTTTGTAAGGTTCCACTACTAACAATTAAATCGCAAAGCTTATGCAATTACTGCATAAGCTTTGTTTATATTAAGGGTTTTTTACCGCCTTTTCTAATCAATTTAATAAATGAAAGAATACTCAGCCGAGGAATTACAAAACATCCTGTCCCAGTTTTCAGTTAAAGGAACTATAGAAGCCATCAAGCCTTTTGGTTCCGGTCATATCAATTCAACTTTTCTAGTTACCGATACCGACCCGCAAGCACCATTTTATTTACTGCAAAAGATCAATCACAACGTCTTTAAAGACGTTGAAGGGCTTACGAATAATATTAAGCATGTTACCGCGCACTTAAAAGCTAAAGTAGCAGAACAAGGCGGTGATCCGGATGCGGAGGTGCTTACCCTGATAGCTGCAAACAAGGGTAGTTATTATATAAAAGACGCAGATGGCAACTACTGGCGCATGTACTACTTTATGAAGGATACCAAGAGCTATGATATGGTAGAAACAGAAAAGCAGGCTTCGGAGACAGGAAAAGCTTTCGGACGCTTTCAAAAAATGCTTTCAGACCTTCCTGCCAGCCTGCTTGTAGAAACCATACCCGGCTTTCAGGACGTAGAACTTCGCCTTAACCAGCTGCAGGAAGCAATAGCAAACAACGCTGTCGGGCGACTTAATAAAGTTCAGCATGTGGTAGACTACCTGCTTGACCGGGCAGACCGTATGACCACCATCCTTAAAATGGGAAGAGAAGGCAAACTGCCAAAGCGAATCATCCACTATGATACCAAGCTAAACAATGTTTTGCTTAATGACAAAGACGAAGTACAATGCGTGATAGACCTGGATACCGTTATGCCCGGTTACGTTGCCTACGACTTCGGCGACGCCATACGCACCATCATCAACAAGGCACCCGAAGATGAGAAAGATCTCAGTAAGATCGTGCTGAATACCAATCTTTACCGTGCTTATACTCAAGGCTATCTAAAAGAAGCCATTGATTTTCTCACTCCCGAAGAGGTAGCATCGCTTACCGAAGGAGCCCTGCTTATACCTTACATACAAACAGTACGCTTCCTTACCGATTATATACAGGGAGACACCTATTATAAAACCCACTTCCCCGAACATAACCTTCAGCGCACACTTGCACAGCAAGAACTCTACAGGCAACTTGAAACCAGGCAGGATGAGCTGAATACTATTTTGACAGACGTTTATCAATCCATTAAACAAGGAGCCTAGATGCACAGCTTAACAGTTTCCGCTATACCGCCTGCAAAAAGCATAGAAGAGCTTTCTTCTATGCTCGATACACAGGAACGCCATCCGCTTGACAACGTGCCGTGGCCCAGCCTTTATCCCTATAAGCCCGGTGTAAGCTTTTCGATAGCCTATGCAGGTAGTCACCTGTATCTTAAATTCTACGCTATCGAAAAGGAACTTAAAGCCCTTTACAGCCGGCATCAGGATCCGGTGTATAAAGACAGCTGCGTAGAGTTCTTTATAAACTTTGAAGGCGAAAACTCCTATTACAACCTGGAGGTAAACAGCAGGGGGGTATGCCTGATGGCCTACGGACCCGACAGGCACAGCAGGCAGCCGATAGATGTGCAACTATTGAGCACCATTAAGTCCCTAAGTCGCATAGAGGCATCGCAACAAGCCGTTAGCTGGGACATAACCCTTGAATTGCCGCTCACAATTTTTTCATCAACCGCTATTGACACCCTGAAGGGAAAAAGCTGCAAAGCCAATTTTTATAAATGCGGTGATAATTTGCTTGAGCCGCATTACATCAGCTGGTCGCCCATTCATACCGAACAACCAGATTTTCACCTTTCTAAGTTCTTTGGTAACTTGCAGTTCAACTAAAAAAAGCACTTTATGAAGAAGTTTTTTGCAGCACTGTTATGCTTATACAGTTTTATTCCGGCTCTCTTTGCCGCTCAGGTCGATACAGTAGAAACCTATAGTCCGTCCATGAAGAAAAAAATAAAAGCTGTTGTCATTACACCTCAAAGCTATAAAACAGCTAAAGAGCTTCCTACGGTTTACCTGCTACACGGTTACGGAGGCAATTACAGCAACTGGATAACGAAAGTTCCCGCAATAAGCAAAATTGCCGACGAAAAGCAGCTCATCATTGTATGCCCCGACGGCGCAATCGGCAGCTGGTACCTGGATGTGGAAGGAAATAAGGACTGGCAGTACGAAACCTATGTAAGTAAGGAGCTTGTACAATGGGTTGATAAGAACTATAAAACAAAGGCCCGGCCGCAGGGACGCGCCATTACAGGCCTCAGCATGGGCGGGCACGGGGCACTTTATCTGGCTTTCAGGCACCAGGAGGTGTTTGGGGCAGCCGGAAGCATGAGCGGTGGAGTAGACATACGGCCATTTCCCAATAGCTGGGAGCTTGTAAAGAGCTTAGGCACCTATGCGCAGCATCCGGATCAATGGGAAAAAAATACGGTGATAAACCTGGTGCATCTGCTCACACCAAAATCACTTGCCTTAATTATTGACTGCGGAACCGAGGATTTTTTCTTTAAAGTGAATGAAGAGCTCCATAAAAAGCTTGCCTACTTTAATATACCTCACGATTACATAAGCAGGCCGGGAGCGCACAACTGGGATTACTGGAAAAATGCTGTCGAATACCAGCTACACTTTATGAGTAACTACTTTAACAGCAACAAGGCTCAATGACACTTACCCAAGTCCTTAAAAAGGAAACCCGCAAAGAACATCAGGCGCTGGAAAAAACGCTTATCCTTCCTATGAAAGCTATAAAGAGTGTAGAGGATTATTCAGCTATCCTCAAAGCCTTCTATGGATTTATAAGTCCGCTTGAAAAGCTCATTCATCAGCACGTGCAAGGTTCGGGCCTGCCCGACATGCAGCTGCGGCGCCAGTCGCACTGGCTTATCAATGATATTAAGAGCCTGGGCGGGCACACAGACGACCTTGTGCTAAGCGAACGCATGCCCCTTATTCAAAAGCCCTGCCAGGCTGTAGGAGCCCTTTATGTACTAGAGGGATCCACTTTAGGAGGCCAGGTCATTGTAAAAATGCTGCGATCCTCTCTTCCGCAGCTTACAGGCAATAGCTTGTCGTTTTTCAATGGCTATGGAGCAAGAACAGCAGCTATGTGGCAAAGCTTTCAGCACTATTTAGATACCGAAGTGCTAAGTGCAGAACAGCAGGAAGAATTACTAGGTGCAGCCAGAGATACATTTTATAGGTTTGACAAATGGCTGCAAAGCAGCTTAAATAAAAAAGGGGAATACTGATTGCATTCCCCTTTTTTACTATCAAAAATGATTATTTAAGTTCAAACACCACATTTACCTGCGTCCTTAAAGTAATCTTTTTAAAGTCAATCTCCGGAGCAGAGTCGGCAGCATCAGAGGCGCTTTGAGCCTTCATCATTCGCGACGTTTCGTACATAACCGGACTGTACCCACCGCCATCGTTTTCAATAATCGACAATACATTTCCAAGGTTGTTATTAAGAGCTCCGGCCAGCGAGGCAGCCCTTTGCTTTGCATCCAGTACAGCCTTAATACGCAAGTCCTTCTTCACGCTCTCCATTTTCGAGTAGTCGTATTTCTGAATATAGGTTGACTGAACGCCTTTGGCATCAATGCCGCTCATCAGTTTATTGTATTTATTAAGGTCGGTAACCTTTATCATATACTGTTTCGAGGCCAGAAATTCGGCATTCTTTTTCTTATTCCAATAGTCCGTACTGGCCGAGACATTGCTTATTGTAATGTTTTCCTTTGGAATACCTGCATTTTGCACGCTTGCATAGAGCTGTTTTTCCAACTCAGTAATTTCAACCTTCTTTTTGCTGTTATTATCTCTAAGGTACTCCCTTAACGAAACAGCAACATAAAGAATATCCGGAGTAACTTCAGTTTCTGCTGTGCCTACTACTTCAACCTTGCGGCGCGTATCTATACCCTGAGCAAATGTACTCAGGCTCATTAAACCTAAAATCCCTAAAGCGATGTACTTTTTCATAATGTATTCTATTTGGTTTGGTAACTATACAAGTAAGAGTATTGTTTTAGCAGTTTTCCACAAATAAAAAAAGAAAGTCCTCCATCTGATTAAAAATGAAGGACTTAATTTATGTGGACAGTAATTTCAGGGGTCGGCCAAGCTCCGTTTAAGCCTTGTTTTCCTCCTTAAAATACTTATTCTGAAAAAGCAGGATACAGATAACACCTATGGATATAGATGCATCAGCAATGTTAAAAACAGGCCTGAAGAAAATAAAATCCTCGCCAGCCCAAAAAGGAAACCAGGATGGATAGTGGCCCTGTATAATGGGAAAATATAGCATATCAACCACCTTTCCATGGAATAAAGACGAATAGCCGCCCTCCGGCGGAAACAAGCGGGCTTTCTGAAAGTAATTGCTCTCACTGAATATGAGGCCATAAAATGTAGAATCAATAATATTGCCCATAGCACCGGCAAAAATCATCGCTACATTCAATATAAACCATTTATGGTACTTATGCTTAACCAGGTACACTATGCCATAACCAATAGCCAGCACAGCAAGTATGCGGAAAAGCGTTAAGGCAAGCTTGCCTGCCTCACCGCCAAATTCCATTCCAAATGCCATTCCGTTGTTTTCGGTAAAGTGGATAATGAACCACTTACCCAGGATATGAAATTCCTGTCCAAGCGTCATATTGAGCTTGATCCAGAACTTCACCAGCTGATCTGCAAGCAGAATAAAAAATACAAGCAGGAACGGCCTGGAGTAAGCTTTCATTTAGTACTGCTTCAATTTAGCTTCCATGCTCAGGGTAGTATGCGGCACAGCGCGAAGTCGCTCTTTCTGAATAAGCTTACCCGTTTCGCGGCACACACCATACGTTTTATTCTCAATACGCACCAAGGCAGCCTCCAGGTTTTCAATAAACTTTTTCTGGCGGGCAGCAAGCTGATTGGTTTGCTCTTTTTCCAAAGTAGCAGAACCATCTTCGAGTGTTTTAAACGTACCGGCAGTGTCGTCCGTACCATTAGAATTCGGACTGCTAAGCGACTGAGTTAAAGAGGTAAGTTCCTCCCTTGCAATGCGCAGTTTCTCAAGAATGATATCTTTAAACTCCTGTAGTTCAGAGTCGGAATACCTGGTTTTTTCGTTGTTTTCCATGTTTAAGCCCTCGTTATTGATATTATAAGTTCATGTCCATCTATCTCCACCCTATCCGCAGCTTCAATCGTTTCTTCAAAATTGAAAGAATCAGCGAGTATTTCGGCGCAAATATAGGATAAATTATTCTTTACAGCATCCGCGATGTAAGGAGCAAAAGCGGCCCTCACGTGTATCTTGTCCGTTACTTCAAAGCCTTTCTCTTTTCTAAGATTTTGAATACGGTTTACCAGTTCGCGGGCTATGCCTTCTTCTTTTAGTTCTTTGCTTATCGTAACATCCAGGGCCACGGTAAGTTTGCCCAAATTCGTCACCTGCCAGCCTGGTACATCCTCTGCAAAAATTTCCACATCACCAAGCTCCAGGTTCAGGTTAAAGTCATCCTTTGTAAAAGCGGCACTGCCCGCATGTTCAAATGCTGCAAGCTGTTCCTGGTTCATTGCGTTGATAAAGGCAGTTATATCCTTCATATATTTGCCCGCGCGCTTGCCAAGCGCCTTGAAGTTAGGTTTAACCTTTTTCTTAATAATGCCGGCAGTATCACTAATATACTCAATATGCCTGATATTTGTTTCCGACAAAATGAGATCGCGCACACTTTCAACCTTCTCCATAAAGCTGTTATCAAGCACCGGCAAAAGTATTTTGTTAAGCGGCTGCCTAACATTAATGCCAACCTTTTTTCTTAAAGAAAGCACCATAGAAGAAATATCCTGAGCAAGAGCCATACGTTCTTCCAGGGCTTTATCCACCATCGATGCATGATACGTTGGGAAAGAACCCAGATGAACCGACTCGGCAGCATCTTTTTTACTTATAGTATTTAGATCGCGGAAAAGCTGCTCAGCAAAGAAAGGCGCAATGGGCGACATCAGCGAAGCAAGCGTATGAAGGCAGGTATACAAGGTCTGATAAGCCGAAACCTTATCCTCTGTATAATCGCCTTTCCAAAAGCGGCGGCGACATAAGCGTACATACCAGTTGCTAAGATGCTGATCCACAAAGTCCTGTATAGCACGCGCTGCGCGGGTAGGCTCAAAGTCGGCATAAAAATCATCCACCTCACGCGTAAGCGAGTTCAACAAAGAAATGATCCAGCGGTCAATCTCAGGTCTTTTGTCAAGGTCTATATCTGCCTCTGCATAGCTAAACCTGTCAATATTGGCATATAAAGCAAAGAACGCATACGTATTGTAAAGCGTGCCAAAAAACTTACGGCGCACCTCATCAAGCCCCTCCACATTAAACTTAAGATTATCCCAGGGCGAGGCATTGCTTATCATATACCAGCGAGTAGCATCGGCACCATACTTTTCAATGGTTTCAAACGGATCTACCCCGTTGCCCAGTCGTTTAGACATTTTATTGCCATTCTTATCAAGCACCAGGCCGTTAGATACCACGTTTTTAAAGGCTACCGAATCATTAAGCATTACCGATATGGCATGCAAAGTAAAAAACCAACCGCGGGTCTGGTCTACACCTTCGGCAATAAAATCTGCCGGATATACACTTTTCAGCTTCTCCTTATTGTCAAAGGGATAATGCCACTGCGCATAAGGCATAGCTCCCGAGTCGAACCAAACATCTATAAGGTCAGGCTCGCGGTACATGCGCTTGCCGCTTGCCGAAACCAGGACAATATGGTCCACATAAGGGCGGTGAAGGTCGAAACTATTTTTGTTAAGCGCTTCTATCACCTCCCGTGCCTTGTCCTTTTCCTCGGCCGAAAGCTCTTCGCTTTCAATAGCCCGGTATATGTATTCCTTAAGCTCTTTAACAGAGCCAATGCAAACCTCGTCCATGCTATCCTCAGAGCGCCATATAGGCAGCGGCGTGCCCCAGTAGCGGGAGCGTGATAAGTTCCAGTCGACCAGGTTTTCAAGCCAGTTGCCAAAACGCCCGGTACCGGTAGCCTCTGGCTTCCAGTTAATAGTTTTGTTAAGCTCAACCATACGGTCTTTAACCGCCGTGGTGCGTATAAACCAGCTATCCAGCGGATAGTACAGCACCGGCTTATCCGTGCGCCAGCAGTGCGGATAGCTGTGTTCATATTTTTTTACGTCAAAGGCCTTGTTTTCTTCCTTAAGCTTAATCGCTATCAGCACATCCGTAGCTCTGAAATCTTCGCGGGCACGTTCCTCATCCGAGTAAAACTCCTCTTTCACATACCGCCCGGCAAAATCAGTAACCTCCTCAATAAACTTTCCCTGACGGTCCACCAGCGGATACTCATTGCCACTTTCGTCGCGCGCCATCACAGCTGGCACTCCGTTTTCGCGAGCCGCCCTAAAGTCATCGGCACCAAAGCTGGGCGCAATATGAACAATGCCCGTGCCATCTTCCGTAGTTACAAAATCGGCAGGAATTACCCTGAAGGCATCGCGTTCAAGGTCCTCATTAGAAACATAGGGCAGGAGCTGAAAATAACGCAGCCCCAGCAGATCCTCGCCTTTAAACTCAGCCACTACTTCCCAGGGGATAAGTTTATCGCCCTCTTTATAATCTTCAAAAGCAATGCCGCGTGCTTCTTCTTTAAAGTACCGCGATACAAGGTCCTTAGCAAGCACAATGCTTACAGCCGAGTAGGTATACGGATTAAAAGAACGCACCTTCACATAGCTTATGTTTTTGCCCACGGCCAGGGCACAGTTAGAAGGCAGTGTCCATGGAGTGGTGGTCCAGGCAAGCAGCACCACATCCTCCACCTCTTCCTGAAATAAAACAGGGACAAGCGGGTGTATCTGGTTGGGCTTAACATGAAACTGCGCCACAATGGAAGTGTCTTTTACATTGCGGTAGGTGCCCGGCATGTTTAGCTCGTGCGAGCTAAGGCCGGTTCCTGCGGCAGGCGAAAAAGGCTGAACCGTATAGCCTTTATACAGCAAATCCTTATCATACAGCTCCTTCAGTATCCACCACAGAGTTTCAATATAATTATTTTCGTACGTTATATACGGGTTATTGAGGTCTACCCAATACCCCATTTTTTCGGTAATATCGTTCCACACATCCGTGTATTTCATCACCTCGCTGCGGCATGCAGCATTGTATTCATCCACCGATATCTTTTTGCCTATGTCTTCCTTGGTAATGCCAAGAGTTTTTTCAACTGCAAGCTCAATAGGCAGGCCATGGGTGTCCCAGCCACCCTTGCGCTCCACACGGTAACCCTTAAGCGTTTTATAACGGCAAAAAATATCTTTAATGGCGCGTCCCATCACGTGGTGAATGCCGGGCATTCCATTGGCCGATGGGGGGCCTTCGTAAAAAGTATAAGGATTATCTGCCGGTCTGGACGAAATACTCTTTTCAAATACATTATTCTCTTTCCAGAATTTAAGTATCTCTTTGCCCGTTTCAGATAGATTAAGCTGTTTATATTCCCTGTACATAGATTTCCGTTTCAATTAATATAAGAAAAAACCCTCGCTTTTTATAAATTACAAGGGCATAAAGTTAAGATTTTTGGCCAATTTGTGAGGCGTAGGCAGGGCGCTTCCGGCTTTTGCTATAAAGTACTTCCTTCAAGCCCAAAACCTGCGGGCAAACAAGCCCAGCCCATGCGGCAGAACCAATTTTACCAGCTCGCGGCTTTTCTTAAAGCAAGCTAAAACCCTCCCAAAAAGAAGGACAAATACAAAGCTCTTTGTTATCTGCTGCGGCTAAGCCACCCGGCAATAGATCTGCTGTAAAGCAAGGCAAAGAAGCCCATAATAAGCTTAATGGTACCCACAAAAGCGAAGCCCGCATCGACGGGATTTACCGGAATATTGTTTTGAACCATTTGCACCTGCACTTTAAGCTTAAAAGCAAGCTCCGGTACAGTAAAAGCAAACAAGCAAAGGCCCAGCAGCGTAAGGGCTATTTCGTATACCGATTGTTTGCTTAACGAGGGGTCCAGCAGCTCATGTTTGTCCTCAGGGCTGCTGATTATGTTAAGCAGATGTCTGGTTTTAAATATCAGCACCCAGCTGATTAAGAGCATAATGCCAAAGCTGGCAAGACCTATCGAGAGCAAAGGCCAAAGGTCATTAAAGGTCTGAGAGCTAAAGCCGGCCACCAGGGCAAATACAATATCCTTCAAACTGTTTAAGGCAGATACGAAAAGATAAATACCCAGTAATTTAACAGCAACGTCGTATAGATCAGTCTTTTTCATTTTAAATAGCTTAGGGACGGCACTAATGTAGCAATAAGCAACAAGCTTTAAATCAAAACGGCAAGAAGGTTTTAAAACAAAAAGCAGCATGCATGCAGAGCTGCCAAAGGCAGGAGCGGCTGTATGCCTGAGAGTATACAGGTTCGGGATCAGCGAAAAATCCGTCCGCGATCCGTGCAGGATAAGTCAACCGAAAAGACGGGTACATCATGGACTCATCACGGGTTCATCATAGGCGCATCCCTTATCCGTCCCGACGGAGAATACTTCATATCCCCGGTGCTGGTTGATGTAGGACAGGCTGGATTTATACGGTACGCGTGGGATCTCCAAATTGGCTCATGTTGCCGGTACTACTCCGCGGGCCATGGCTAATACCCCTTACCTAAGAGGCCCGGGCAATCTGGCAGAACAGCATACTCATCCGGTTTGAGTAAAAGTAAATAGATAAAAAAAGAAATCTAAGCTCAAGAGTGAGCATAGCAGAGAGTTTACTAATTTGACTGACCGTTGTAACTATAACAGGAGACGAAAGAAGCTGCAGGACTATATCGCCCTGGTAGCTCAGCCGGTTTCCAAGATCATTAACCCCGATAACAACCAGTTCATTATAGATTCAGTGCCCATTCACATCTGCCAGAATGTGAGAATCTCCAGGGCCAGCATATGCAAAACAACGTTATCCATACACGCATGATCGTAATTTAATTTTGTCTAATCTTGTAAACTTTGAAATAGCAGACAATGATATTGATTCAATATGTTTCAAAGGGAAATATTGGGAATTTATCAAAGCTGATTTTGAGGATGCTGTGGCGGATTTTTCTTAAAAAGAAATCTAACTCAACCTCTTTGTATACCTACATCTAGGGAAATCTGTACAACCATAGAAGCGACCAAATTTCCCTTGCTTGGATATTAAAGGTGATCCACAGTCAGGGCAAGATTGTGCTGATGAATATTGATAATCTTTGTCATCAAATTTTTTAGGAACTATCAAAGGTTTATAGCCATTCAATTTTAGTATTAGCTCAACAATCTCATCTCTCATATTTTCCGTAATATTTACTTCTTTGTTGTTTTTGATTGTTTTTAATAGATTGTAGTATTTGACAACTGGAAAGCTACTGTTTACTTTGAGCTTAGCACCTCCAGTAAATACTACAATGGGGAAATAATCTAAATAGGGGAAATGGTTTAGATTCGCTTTAAGAGCCTTAATATGTCCTAAGTTTTGTTTTACAGGATTGTACAACTTGTACTGATTGTTGAAAATAACTTGTGTCCATTCGTAAGACTTTTCATGACCAAAAATCCAACCTTTGTAGTTTTTAGTTTCAATAACGAAAATGCCATACTTGGAAACGACAATATGGTCAATTTGTGACATTAATCCATTGTGAAATAGACGGACATCGTTAATAACTTTGTATTCTTTCTTATTAAGAAATAACAATAAAAACCGTATAGTTAACTCACCTACGTAACCTTTAATTTTTGGCTTTGAGAGTTTGAATATTCTAACTAAAATCAAGATTAAAGCTAAGATTATTAAGATCTTATTTTTTAAAAATATTTCAAGAATGGTTTCTGCTGAATTCAATTTCAATAATTTATTATTGTTAGTTCAAAATAATTAATAATAACCCGTTGTGCGGTTTGAGTAAAAGTAAATAGATAAAAAAGAAAGCGGAATAAAGATGTGCACGTTACTGATAAGCAGTAAATTAAAAAAGTATTCGATATTTTCTTACATGCACAACTTAGCGACCAATTTCGACAAGATTCTTGAAATTAGCAAACTTGCTTTGGCAGAGTATCTGTTGCCCAATGGCAATTTCTTCGCCTACAGACACTTGCCAAAACTATCAGATATAGAAGTAGTTGCCTTACCCATTACTTCTGAAGCCCTTGGCATTGATTCAGAAAACCTGTTATTTTCTAAGCTCAAGAGTGAGTATAGCAGAGAGTTTCCTAATTTGACTGACCTCTGTAACTATAACAGGAGACGAAAGAAGCTGCAGGACTATATCGCCCTGGTAGCTCAGCCGGTTTCCAAGATCATTAACCCGGATAACAACCAGTTGATTATAGATTCCAGTGCCCATTCCCATCTGCCAGAATGTGAGAATCTCCAGGGCCAGCATATGCAAAGAAGACACTTTTGTACGACCAGCCCCTGGCTATCATGCCTCTCATAAGATGCACTATTATGGCTTTAAGATGCAGTTCATCATTTCAAAAGCCGGAGTACCGGTATCAATGGGAATGACAGCAGCAATGTGCGTGAGGTCGTTAGTTTGGAATAGCCAGGAAAAGGAATATAAAATGAACGTAAGTTCTATCACTAGATACAAGAAAAAGTCTCTTGGAGATATCGTTCAGCGGGTTAACGTAGATAAGTTTTTTATCCGTTGAAAAAAATAACATCTACAAATCTCTTTTTTTAGAGCCTCGTTCAATACTATATGTTGGATGGTTATTTAGCCCTGGCTATGAAAATGGATTTTACGAGAAAAAATCAATTTCTAAACTATATGATGGAATATATTATGCAAGAGAATCTGCAGAAACAAAGTTTCTTAGGGAAAGGAACAAGGATGCAAATTAACAAAACAGCTTGGACGGCTCTTTTTGAGAGCGAAGAGGAAGTTCAAAGTATTGCAAATAAGGTATCTTAAATTTCAAACTCACTGCAGAAGCACGTTTTAGCATCTCCTGAAGATTCTGCCAGTTTATTAGGTGGGCCGGCAGGAAAAGTAATGTTCTTTTTAGCGTATTACGAATAGACGGGCAAAGAAGAGTATCTAAATCTGGCTCCTATGGCAAGCTCATTCCTTCAGACAATGAATTTATTCCTCCAGGCAGCCGGAAGGAGCTTTGCTGCGGTTTCTAACCAGCATCTTGTATGGCTGGAGTACCGACTTAACCGAAGCGCAGTTTATTTCCTTGTTGGGCACCGTTTCGGGCTGCGGATTGGTTTTAGACTGCGAGCGGATAACGTAGCTTTTCTCCAGGCATTTCACCGGCTTTTGATCGACCAAATAAATCCTGCGCTCCGTAACCTTGTCTTTTGTGGCACCTTCGGGGCCGCTTTCAAAGGACCATGTAGACTGGTTAAGGTGGGCAAAGAACACCATGCTGTCAAGCACAAAATAGCGGTCTGTAGCCGAAAAGTGATCATATTCATTGTACCGGTGTACAATCATCCTCAGTTTTCCCTGTTGAGTAAAATAACTTACCGTCCCGTTTTTTTCACCGCGGCATGAATACTTAAAAGACGAAGAATCAAGAACCCCGGCTTCCATTTGCGACATAATGGCCTGATATGCTTTTTGTATTTCCGCTACGCCGGTTGGTGCAGCAAGAGGCTCTTCATGCGAAGCAACCACGGTGTCGTGCTTCTGTCCAGGCCCGGTTTGTTCTGTCTTTGTGCCGCTGCGATTGTTGCAGGAGCTTAGGAGTAGAACCGCCAGCATGTAAATAATGCCTGGAAAATAGGTTTTAAACTGTTTCATACATGTGTCTGGTTTTAAGGTAAGGGCTTATTTTACTTCATTTATAAGCACCGCACTATAAAAGCGGCGCAGATTGAATTGTTTAAGTAGTTACATTCAATAATCATTTATGGCTAAGGTTTGTTTACATTTTTGTTTAAAACTACCTCTGCCAGATGCTTGTTAGTAAACTGACTGAACCAAAACTGCCGGGCGGGTTTCCGGGTTCATTTCATGCAAGGTAAATAAAAGCAAATCATTTAATTAGAGTACTTTTGTATTATAAACGATGTATCATATATGAATAAATTTTTAGTGAGAGGTCTTATTCTTATAGGCGCAGGTATAGGCTTGAATATTCTTGGTTACGCAATCAAGGAAAATATGTGGGGTAAATACGGCTGGGCTATGATTATAGGTACCATTTTATTTGGTATAGGGTTTATACTCGTGTTTTATAGCTTTTTCAGAAGGGTAGAGTATAAGGGGCTTGTTGAAGAGCGAGCCATCGAAGCCGAAAAAAAGGAAGAACGCGAAGCGCTTAATCAGGAGTACTACGATCAAAATCCCCATAAAGCGCAGGAATAGTCCTTGTGCTCCTGTTTTAATGTCTTTCTTTAGGCGCTTAGGGGCTATTGGCTGCATCTATTCATACGCTTTTTTATTTAAGTTTGCGTTATGGATCATAAGCTGGTTATATACAACACAATTACTCGCAAAAAGGAAGAGTTTAAGCCCATCAACGCGCCTTTTGTAGGTATGTATGTATGCGGGCCCACCGTGTACAGCGATGTTCATCTGGGCAATTGCCGTACCTTTGTGTCTTTTGATCTTATTTACCGTTACCTGCTGCACCTGGGATATAAAGTGCGGTATGTGCGCAATATAACCGATGCGGGCCACCTGGAGGGCGACCGGGACGAGGGGGACGATAAGTTTTCAAAAAAAGCGCGGCTTGAGCAGGTGGAACCCATGGAGATAGTGCAAAAATATACCATCGGCTTTCATGACGTAATGCGCCTGTTCAATACCCTGCCTCCTAATATTGAGCCTACCGCTACCGGCCATATAGCCGAGCAGATAGAAATGGTTAAGGAAATACTCAACAAGGGCTATGCCTACGAGTCTGCCGGTACCATTTACTTTGATGTAGAGAAATACAGCCGGGAGTATAACTATACCTTGCTTACCAACCGGAATATTGAAGAACTTCTTGCCAATACACGCGACCTGGGCGGCCAGGATGAGAAAAAAGGCAGGCTTGATTTTGCTCTCTGGATAAAAGCCAAACCCGAGCATATTATGCGCTGGCCTTCGCCCTGGGGATGGGGTTTTCCGGGCTGGCACATTGAGTGCTCGGCCATGAGCAGCAAATACCTGGGCGAAACGTTCGACATACATGGCGGAGGCATGGATCTTGCCGCCACCCATCATACCAATGAAATTGCGCAGTCGCAGGCTTGCAACCATACTCAGCCCGCCCGCTACTGGATGCACACAAATATGCTTACAGTTAATGGTACGCGCATGTCAAAATCGGCCGGTAATGGCTTTTTGCCGCACGAACTTTTTACAGGCAATCATCCCATGCTAAGCAGGGGCTATTCGCCCATGACGGTGCGCTTTTTTATGCTGCAGGCCCACTACCGCAGTACGCTTGATTTTTCAAACGAGGCGCTCGAAGCTTCTGAAAAAGGGTTTAAGCGATTAATGAATGCCGTTGCTCTTATTGATAAATTAAAGCCTTCATCGCATTCAAAGCTTGATATTGCTTCCATTCGTCAGCGGTGCTATGACGCCATGAACGACGATTTTAACAGTCCTGTGGCCATTGCCGAGCTGTTTGAAGCAAGTCGCATTATAAACAGTGTGTTTGATGGTAAGGCTGCGGCAACGCAGGAGGATATTGACGTGCTGCGCCTGCTTATGGACGAGTTTGTGTATTCTATTTTTGGCTTAAAGGATGAAACGGGCGGCGATAATGATATGAGCCAGCTGATGGATTTCATCATTGGCCTGCGCCTGGAAGCAAAAGCACAAAAAGATTTTGCAACGTCTGATAAGATACGCAACGGCCTGCAGGAGATAGGCATTCAGCTTAAGGACAGTAAAGAGGGTACTACCTGGTCCAAAGTATAGGGGCAGGGGGATAAAAACAATTAAGGTGGTTTTGATATTTATTTTATCTTACACCCTTAATCACATTAAGCCCTCATCTAAAGCCTTCCGGGTTGGTGTTGGTGTCTTACTATTTAACAGTTATACTAACAAATGAAATTATTCTTCACTTTAGCCTTTTCCATGTGTATGTGGATGCCGGCTTTTGCGCAAACCGCTACAGAGCAGGTAAGCAAGCTTATAGAAGTACAACGTGGTTTTAATAAGCTGATACAGGAAAAAGGAATAAAAAAAGCATATCTGTATGTTACTGACGAAAGCAGTATAGTGTTCCGCCCCGGCCCAGTGTCGTCCAAAGCCTATTATAAGCAGCAGCCCGATAGCGAGGGAACGCTTGAACTGAGTCCGAAGTATGCCCGTATAGCCAAAAGCAATGACTGGGGCTTTACCAGTGGCCCTTATGTGTTTAAGCCTTCGGCAGATAGCGAGGCCGAATTTTATGGCACCTATGTAACCATATGGAAAAAGAACAGGCGCAACGCATGGCGTATGGCTATGGATGCAGGCATTCCTCATAAAAAGCCGGTTCGCCAGCTTAAAGAATCGTTTATCAGCCCGGTAAGCACTAAATACCTGCATCAGCGGTCGGAAAGCCGCCTTAAACAGCGGGAAGACATTGTAATGAGCTCAGACATACTAATGTCTACCATTATGAAAGCTGATAACAGGGTTGCTCAGAATGAGTTCCTTACGGATGACAGCTGGCTTATATTTCCGGATAATGAGCCTATTGTCGGCAAAAAGGAAATTATGGCTTTCTGGAAGAATAACAGCCTTAAGGCAATTACTAAGCCCGAAAAGGTAGACCGCTCCCTAAGCGGAGAAATTGCATATACTTATGGCACGGCAAGCATACTTGCCAAACAGTATAACTATGTGCGCATATGGGAAGTGCAGCCAGGCTATAAGTGGAGCGTTATACTGGAGCTGTTTACCGTAGCCGAACAGTAGCAGCCGGGCGTGGGCAGCGGCCTTTAACTGCCCTTAAAAACACTGCCCGGGGTTTCTTGTTACATTATAAAAACTATGTACTATGAAACTGATAATTGAAATTTTACTTATGGGCGCTGCGGTTGCACTGGCAGCTTATTTTATTCCCAGCGTACAGGTAGACGGCTTCGGCTCGGCTATTATTGCAGGTGTGTTAATTGCCTTGGTTAATGCTACCATTGGTACCTTGCTTCGTTTATTTACCTTGCCTATTAACTGGCTCACGCTGGGTCTTATGTCCTTCATCATTACCGTATTAATGGTATTGCTGGTTGACAGAATGATGGCTGGCTTCAATACTTCGGGCTTTTGGTCTGCCGCTATCTTTGCAATTGTGCTGGCCATTATAAAAATGATATTCGGCTCCTTTACCCGCGATCGCTCAGTTTAATGCTTTAATAACGCTTGGGGCCTCGTCGGCTTTCGCTTTTTTAAATACATCAGTATTATTGCTGCCGGGGTAGTGTTCCTTCAGGCAGGTTATGGCTGCTGCACGCACCAACGAACGGGTGTCTGCAGTGGCCATTTTCTTTATTTGTTCATATACTTCGCTGCGCGCAGCGGCATCCATATCCTTGATATGGCTTATGGCCATAAGCCTTAATTTCCAGTGTTTATCATTTAACGCACTTTTAACTAATTGGCGGGGTGCTTTATCCTGGGAGGCTGCAAGTTTTTCCAGGGCTTCAAAACGATCCATGTATAAAGGGGCGTTCGTATACTGGTGCATATACCAGTTAAGAGGTTTTGTTTCCTTCTTTATGGCTACCAGTTGCTTTTCGGCGTCCACATTTACCAGCTGGGGTTCTGCATTCAGAGCAAATCTAAACGTTTGTGACTGCTTGTCAATAAGCACCTGTTTACGATCAATTTTGCCATTTGTATAAATGTCTATTGCTATAGGCAGGCGATACAGAGGTGTTTTATCCCTTGGCTGATCCTGACTTATGCTTACAATCACTTCTTTGCCGGCGCTGTTATACTGCGAGTTTATGCTTAGCACAGGATGGCCCGATGCCAGGAACCACTGGTTAAAGAACCAGTTCAGGTCGCGTCCGGTCACTTCTTCAAAGGCAAGGCGAAGGTCGTGTATTTCGGCTGTTTTGTATGCATGAGTGGTAAGGTATAGGTTCAGCGATTTGAAAAAAGCTTCGTCGCCCACTGTTTTTCTAAGCATATGCAGTATGCGTCCGCCTTTCTGATAGCTTACCGCATCAAACATTTGTCCGTTATTGGCATAGTCAAAACGAATTACATCGCGCTCATGCGCCATGCTGTTATTGAGGTATTTAGTTAGCTCGTCCTGCAGTTTGGCATCGGCAACCTCGCGGCCGTAGGCATGCTCGTTCCATAAGTATTGGCCATAGTTAGCAAAGGCTTCGTTTAAAGGCAGGTTAGACCATGATTCGCCGGTTACATAATTTCCAAACCAGTGGTGAAACAGTTCGTGCGCTATGAGGTCTTCATGGTTTTCGTCCTGATACTGGCCGGGAGTCATGTTCATGCGGTCAGTAAAAACCGAAGCAGTAGTGTTTTCCATGGCACCTGAGTAGAAGCCCCGAACAACAACCTGCGAGTATTTATCCCAGGGATAGTCTACGCCCGTAATTTTTGAAAAGAAGTCCATCATGGCGGGGGTTTTTCCAAACACCATTTTTGCATGCTGAATGTACTGAGGCTCCATGTAATAGCTCACCTCTTTTTCGCGCCAATACTCCTTCACTACCTTAAATTCTCCGCCGGCAATCATTGCCAGGTAGGGAGCATGCGGCTGTTCCTGCCGCCAGGTGTCGGTGCGTGTGCCATCGCCGTTTTCGGCCGAGTAGTCCAGCGACCCGTTTGACAGAGTTACCATGGTTGAAGGAACAGTAATGCTGATTTCCTGGGTCATTTTTTCCTGCGGTCCCTCAATGGTTGGAAACCATGCCGAGTTAGATTCGGTTTCGCCCTGAGTCCAGAAGTGGCGGACCATGCTCTTGTCGCTTCCGTCATTATTCATAAAATAAAGTCCGCGCTCGTCGGGTCCGTCTATATCTCTGCCTACTACCAGTTTGCGGGGCATTGCCACATAGTCAATAAGCAGCTTAAAGGAGTCTTGACGGGTGTAGTGTCTGTCGAGCTGTATGCTGAGCAGCTTTTTGTTATAAGAATACTTTAGCGGGTTTATAGTGTCATTTTGCACAAGGCCAACCGCGTTTATCTTAAACCCTTGTGCATTAAGTACTATTTTGTTGGATGGATAGAAATAAGGACGGGCATCTATATACGCTTTGCCGTGCAGGAAGGCACTGTCCCAGTCGGGTTTAAGTTCAAGGCGGGTATGTAATATATCCATATCCTTTGTGTATGTAGCCCGGTATACCTTAACCCCGGGTTTCAGTTCGCTTACAGATACAGGATCGAGTGTTACTTTTTGAGTAGAAGAGCATGCAAGCAGGATACCCGCTGCAAGCAGGGAAATAAAGAATTTAACAGGTGTTCTCATACTATGTTATTCTGCCAGCAGTTTGTTAATAAGCAATTCGAAGTTACGAATATAGTCGGTATAGTGTTTACCTGTACCCGGGCCGCTGAAGCCGGTATGTATTCTTCGTACCTGTCCTTTTTTATCAATAATAACAGTGGTAGGAAAGGCCTTAAAGTCGGCCAGCTGGGGCAGGCTTTTTAAAACTTCTTTATTGGTATATCCAGTAACAAGCAGAGGATAAGTTACATGCAGGCGTTTTTTAAGCTGCTCTACCAGTGCGCGGGAGCGGGCTACGTTATTGGTACGTTCGTAAGCAAGAGCTACTACTTCAACTCCTTTAAGCTTGTAGCGTTTGTAAAAGCTTTTAAGATAATTCGTTTCGTCTATGCAATTGGGGCACCAGGTTCCTAAGAACTGCACAATAACCACTTTGTTTTTGAAGGCCTTATCTTTTAAGGAAACCTTATTGCCCATCAAATCGGGAAAGCTGAAATTGATGGTTTTGTAGCCCGGCTTAAGGCTTGTAAGCGAGTATGCATCGGGCAGCATGGCTTTGTCGTCCCGGGAGGCGGTCCATGTTTCCTGGTGGGACGCACCGGAGTAAAAACGTCCGTTGGTTAAGGAGCTGTCTTGAATAGTAGCGGTAAACAGGTTAGCCTGGGAGCCGTCGAAGCTCGAAAGATACAGGGTATTGTTGTTAATGGTGCCCTGAAGGTAGCGATAATCGCCCGTGGTGGTTAAAAAGGTACCCGTAACGCGATTTCCGTCCTGCATAAATTCGCCGATGGCTATGCTGGTGCGGGTAGTGTCTTTTCCTGTAAACACGGCTGACCACCTGCCCTGTATGTTGACGTCAGTGCCTTGGTTGTCGTCTTTGCTAAAGCGCCATTCAGTGTCGGGCACTGCGTTAAAAGGCATTTTACGATCTTCGGTACCCAGGTGTTTAATCCATTCGCCCTCGAGCCCGCCAGAGGTAAGTCGCGCACGTATCTCTGAGTCATAAAAAGGCAGTTTCATCACCACCCGGTTTTCTTTTACGCTAACATCTTCAACCTCTATATGCTCATCGGCGTTGGTGATGTGCACGAACTTGCGCCCAAGCGAGTCGGTAACGGTAAAGTTAAATGGAATTTCTATACCTGAATCTGTTTTGAGGGTGGCTCTCCAGGTGCCGTCGGTAAAGCCTGAGCGGCCTGTACATCCGGTCAATAAACAGGCGGTGCAAAAAACAATCAGCGCTATAAGCTTTGCAGGCATAAGACTCTTGGCCCAGCAATTAAGAGGTAATAGTTTACTTTCCATTGTTCGGGTTTAAGAACTCGTTCTATGTAAAAATAAGGAGTTTAGCTTATAACCCTACACCTTTAATCTGTTAAAAAGAGTTAACGGGGGTTCATCTTGTGTTATAAGGCGCAGTTTACCTATTTAGATGCGCGTATGCGCTCTTCAATAAGGGAGGTAGAGTAGCCATCTATATAATTGAGGGTTTTTACCTGGCCTCCTTTGTTAAGCACTAAATCTGCTCCAACAATGTTATCTACGGTATAGTCGGCTCCTTTAACAAGCACATCGGGTTCGAGGGTTGCTATGACTTCGAGGGGAGTTGGCTGGTCAAACAATATCACTGCATTTACAAAGGACAAAGCAGCCAGTATAGAGGCCCTCGATTTTTCGTTGGTAATAGGGCGATGCTCGCCTTTTAGTCTGGAAACCGAGGCGTCGGTATTAAGGCCGATAACAAGCTTGTCGCCCAGCATGGCCGCTTTTGCCAGATAGTCTATGTGTCCGAGGTGAAGCAAGTCAAAACAGCCATTTGTAAAGACAATGGTCTTACCTGTAAACTTCCATGCATTAATGCGGTAAATTGCTTTCTGCAGGCTTAGGATTTTGTCATTGATGAGGTCTATATTATCCCTTTTGTCATTATTTCTCATGGCTGAGCATTTTTTATAGAAACGAATATAGGGCTTATTACATGAAATGTAGAATGAAAACCGTTTTAGGTTCTGGTTTTTAAGGCTAAGGCCGGCCCGTTTATGCTTGTAGGCAAGGACTTCATGCGCTTAGTTGATCAGTCGGTTATTGTTATCAGGAAAAACGAGGATAGGCTGGTATTTACGTGCTTCGTCCATAGGCAGGGAGCCGTATGACATGATGATAAGTATATCGCCTACCTGGGCTTGGCGTGCGCAGGAGCCATTAAGGCAGATAATACCTGAGCCTCGTTCGCCCTTTATAACGTAGGTTTCAAACCGGGCGCCGTTGTTGTTATTTACTACCTGAACTTTTTCATTAGGTATTATGTTGGCTGCGTCAATAAGGTCCTCATCGATAGTGATGCTGCCTACATAATTAAGTTCAGCCTGCGTAACTTTTACGCGATGTATTTTAGATTTTAATACTTCTATAATCATCATCGGGCAAATTTACTAAGAATAACTTGGCACTTATCACTGATTTTAGTCATAAAAAAGCGCCATCTACACTCAGTCAGCCGAGTAATATATTGTCTATAAGGCGTGTTTTGCCTACGGTTGCAGCAACAAGTGCTACCATAGGTTCCTCTTCTGACTGTAGGGGCTGCAGTGTATTTGCATTGAGTATTTCCACATAGTCGGGCTTAACTCCCGGGCTGTTTTGCAGCAGCGCAAGCGCTTCCTCCTTTAATCGCACGGGGTTGCGGTGTCTGCAGGCACTACGTATATGGAACAGGGCAGCGGGAAGTGCTAGGGCCTGCTTTCTTTCGGTGGCCGAAAGGTGAATATTACGCGAACTCAGTGCAAGGCCATCTGCATCACGAACTATGGGACATACTACTAATTGTACCGGCAGGTTGAACAGCCGGATCATGTGCTTTATGACCGCTACCTGCTGATAGTCTTTTTGTCCGAAAAATGCTTTTTGGGGCTTTACAAGATCAAACAGTTTTCTTACAATCTGAGTAACACCCTGGTAATGCCCCGGGCGGATGGCTCCTTCCATAATAGTTTCAAGGTAGCCAAGATCTATGTTCCAGGTTTCGTCTTCAGCATACATTTCGCTTACGCCGGGCATGAAGAGTATATCGCAGCCGGCCGATTCTAATAAGCGTATGTCTTGCTCTACCGGGCGGGGATAATTGCTCAGGTCGGCGCTGTCATTAAACTGTGTAGGGTTTACAAAAATGCTGCACACGGTAATGTCTGCCTGGCGGCGGGCAATGCCGAGTAAAGACAGATGTCCCTGGTGCAGGGCACCCATGGTAGGCACTAGTCCAACCGTTTTTTTTTGCATCCTGAATTCGTCGGTTAATCGGGCGAGTTCCTGTTTAGTCTTGATTATTTCCAACGTGGTATTTATTTGATGGGTAGCGGGCCGGAGGAGTTGAAAACGACCAGAAAGCCCAGGTTTGAAAATTTGGCGCAAAGGTGAGGAATTGTCCATACAAATCCAAAAGTATTTGTGCATTAAATTGATAGCTCTTATTTAATTCTGTATATTTGCAAACCCAAACTTTTATATTCATTATTAAAATTCGGAAATGGCAAAAACGAAGCTACTGTTTATTACCCACGAGATGTCGCCTTTCCTCGAGTTAACCAGGATTTCTGAAATTACCAGGCAATTGCCTCAGGCGATGCAGGACAAGGGGTTTGAGATTAGGATACTAATGCCGCGCTTTGGCAACATCAACGAGCGCCGCAACCGTCTTCACGAGGTTATTCGTCTATCAGGTATGAATATCGTTATTGATGATAATGACAACCCGCTGATTATTAAAGTTGCTTCTATTCCGGCAGCGCGTATGCAGGTTTACTTTCTTGATAATGAGGAGTACTTTCACAGAAAGCACGTGTTTAGAGATAATTCGAGCAAGTTCTATGCAGATAATGACGAGCGTGCAATATTTTTTTGCAAAGGTGCTCTTGAAACTGTTAAAAAGCTTGGATGGGCGCCCGATGTGGTTCACTGCCATGGCTGGATGAGCGCCTTAGTGCCTGTTTATCTTAAAACTTCTTACAAGGACGATCCTGCTTTTAAGGGAACTAAAGTGGTTTATTCTGTTTATGAAAACTGTTTTACAGAAAATCTGAGTAAAGACTTTGTGCGCAAGGCAACAATGAAGGGGATGACGGCAGAGGACGTGGCAGCTTTTGGAGACTGCAATTGCAATGCGATGCACAAGGGGGCTATATCGTTCTCGGAGGCTGTTGTACTGGGCGATGAAAAGGTAAATGAAGAAATGTTAAACTATGTTAAAACATGCGGAAAACCTGTTTTAGAGTTTGCTAATACATCAGATTTCGAAAATTATTATAACCTTTACGAAGAAATTTCAAGCGAGGAACTGGTTTCTATTGCTTGATTAAAGGAAAATAATAGATGAGTTTTTTTACACCCCGGTTACTGGCTGCTTACTTTGGTATTCTTTTGTTTTGCAGCTGTAATAAAAGTGATTTGATTGGCCTTGATATAGATAATACTGATTCTTTGGCCAGCAATCATATAGTAGACTATAATATACCTACGCTTACCGTACGGGATGATAGTGTATTAACCTCCAGAATGGACCAGTATCCACTGGCTGTTTTAAGAGACCCGGTGTTTGGGCTAACGGAAGCAGGCATGGCAATGTCTTTTCAATTGCCGGGCACAGGCTTTTCTTTTGGAACAGAACCGCAGCTCGACTCGGCTATCCTGGTGCTGAAATATGGCAGGGAGTTCTATGGCGACTCGCTTTATACAAATTTTGCTGTCGGGGTGCATGAGCTTCAGGAACGTTTAAAGGCTGGCGTGAACTATTACAGTAACAAGAGCTGGAACTATGCTTCGCAGCCGATTGTAAGCAACACTGTTAACCATTTTAAATGGAGGGATAGTATTTACGTTAACCAGGTTGTTAAAGATAAAAAGGACACGCTTGTTAAGGTTTCGCCTGAGTTGCGGATTCGCATGGATGACTTTGCTGCCAAGCGCTTATTAGTTGCAGGTTCGGCCGATCTTATTAATCAGGAGGCTTTCGAAAAGTATATGAAAGGCTTCTATCTGAAGCTGAGCACAAAGCAGCCGGATAATGTGGGTGGCGTTGCTTTTTTCAATCTGAGTGGCGACAGCCGGTTAGAGGTGCACTATAAGAATAAAAACACAACAACCAGTAAGCTGGATACTAATGTGTCTGCATTTAAGGTGTATGCCGCTGCAGCAGGTATTAAGCATGCCTATAACGGTACCCCTATTCAGGAACAGCTTGATAATCCGGGTGTATCTTATCCAACCGTTTATGCCCAGCCAATGGGAGGGCTGAGGGTAAAGCTTCAAATGCCTGACATTAGCAAACTTACTGCCATGGGCAACGTGGCTGTACACCGCTCGGAACTGGTGGTGAATGTGCTTGATTCGGACGCGCCCGGCTTTAAACCTGCTCCTTATATGGCGCTTTATTATACAGATATTGCAGGGCAAAAAGTTGCTTCGGCCTATTACATACCCGCAGCCTATGACAAGGTAAATAAACGCTATGTATTTGAAATAACAAGTTACCTGCAGCCGCTTGTAATGGGCAAGACTAAGATGTACGATGTATTTATAGCACCTCTTACGATTTCTAACAGGCAAACCAACCAGGGTAACATGCGGATAAATGAAAGTCCTACTGCTACCACGGCTGCGCGGGCTATATTAGGAGGTAAGGATAGCGGTGAGTATAAAATTAAGCTTAATGTTATTTATTCAAAGCCTTAGAGGATGAGCAACTTTAAGATAGAGTAAAACAGCAATGACGGCTTCATGCCGTCATTGCTGTTTTATGGCCGTTTGCCCTGTCTCTTTTTGCGCCAGTTTTCCATTGCATAAGTTTATACCTTTGTATGTAAATGACCCTTATCCAGCTTGAGTATATTGTTGCAGTTGATACGTACCGGAGCTTCGTTCTGGCCGCAGAGAAATGTTTTGTAACCCAGCCAACGCTGAGTGTGCAGATACAGAAGCTGGAGCAGTATCTCGGGGTGAAGCTCTTTGACCGCACCCAACAGCCGGTGGCGCCTACAGAGGCAGGAAAACAGATAATTTTACAGGCGCGCGTTGTTCTTGCTGAAGCAGCAAGGATTGGCGAAATTGTTAAAGACCAAAGGAATGAGCTGAGTGGTGAGTTGCGGATAGGGGTGATACCTACTATTGCTCCTTATCTGCTGCCTGGAATTATTAAAGGCTTTTCTGAAAAGTATCCAAAAGTACAACTATTAATATGGGAGTATACTACAGATGTAATACTTAAAGAGGTTAAGAAAGGTTTGTTGGATTGTGGAATACTTTCGACCCCGCTGGAAGATAAAAGCCTTGAAGAGATACCTCTGTTTTACGAAGACTTTGTGATATATGCCTCAGACAGTAACACCCTGCTATCAAAGAAAAGCGTAAAAACTGAAGATCTTAGCATTGAAGATATCTGGCTGTTAAATGAGGGCCATTGCATGCGTAACCAGGTTATTAATATTTGCAGGCAAAGGGCTGCGGCGGGCAACACACATTCCCTGGAGTATAATACCGGGAGTGTGGAAACCCTAAGGCGCATGGTTGATATTAATAAAGGGGTGACTATTTTGCCGCAACTTAGTACCGTTGACTTTACAGAAGAACAACTGGAGCGGGTAAGGCATTTTGCCGCTCCTGTGCCAAGCAGGGAGATCAGCCTGCTTACTCTGCCTGATTTTGTAAAGAAATCTATGATAAAAGCATTGGAGAAGGAAATCAGGAAAAGTGTGCCACCAGGAATGCTTAAAAAGAGCAGGAAAGACCTGATGCCTGCTTATTAACGAAAAAAGGCTTCTGCATGCAGAAGCCTGGGTTAAATTTCTTTTATATGATTATCTGTTCTTCCTGTTACGGAATGCGCTCATAATCCAGAAAATTAGTAGCAATACAGCAATTACTACAAAGATGCCTGCGTAGTAACCGGCCTTAAATACACCCTTTACCGCCTCGCAGCTTGTTAAAGTTGATGTAAGCAGGAGTAAGGCCAGAGCCGGTGTTAAGTTAGATAGTTTTTTCATAAAGCAAAAAGTAGTGGTTTAGATATAAATACACTACTTTTTGACAAAGGTTTGATTTTACTTCCTGAAGTTTTCGGCAACGGCATCCCAATTCACTACATTCCAGAATGCAGCTATATAGTCCGGGCGCTTATTTTGATACTTTAAGTAGTAGGAGTGTTCCCAAACATCAAGGCCAAGAACAGGGGTGCCTTTTACTTCGGCAAGGTCCATCAGAGGGTTGTCCTGGTTTGGAGTAGAGCAAACTTGTAGTTTGCCATCTGCGCCTTTAATAAGCCATGCCCAGCCTGAACCAAAGCGGGTAGCGGCGGCTTCGGCAAATTTCTTTTTAAACTCTTCAAATGATCCGAATGCTTCATCGATTGCCTGTGCCAGCTCGCCTGTAGGTTCTTTGCTTCCCTGGGCAGATAGTATGGGCCAGAAAAAGCTATGGTTATAATGGCCACCACCATTGTTGCGCACTGCCGGAGGAAAGGTAGAAACTTGCGAAAGTATTTCTTCAATGCTTTTATTTTGTGCTTCAGTGCCTTCAAGTGCCTTATTAAGGTTATCTACATAGGCTTTGTGGTGCCTGTCATGGTGTATTTCCATGGTAGCTTTGTCAAAATGAGGTTCAAGAGCATCTGGTGCGTAGGGTAACGCTGGTAATTCAAAAGCCATAATATATATGTTTTAAGTGTTAATTGTACTGATATAACCGTGCCCAACATTATTTGTTGAGGATTGTTTTAAGTTTTACTTCTTTTAGACAGAAAAAAGTTGCGCATAAGATTCATGCAGTCTTCTTCTTTTACCCCGGCTTTGACTTCTGTACGGGGATGTAAGAGGTTTGATCCAACGCGTCGGAAACCTCGTTTAATGTCGGGGGCTCCATAGACTATGCGGCTTATCTGGGTCCAGTAGGACGCCCCGGCGCACATGGTGCATGGTTCTACAGTTACATATAAGGTGCAATCTTTAAGGTATTTGCCTTGTAAATAATTAGCGGCGGCCGTAAGCGCCTGCATCTCTGCATGGGCGGTAACATCCTGAAGCTGCTCGGTAAGGTTATGACCGCGGCCTATTATACGGCCGTTGGCAACTACTACCGCTCCAATAGGTACTTCGTCTTTTTGCAAAGCGAGCCTGGCTTCTTTGAGCGCCTCGTTCATAAATAACTCATCGGGTAGTATAGTTTGCTCTTCGAAGCTTATATATTTCATTTGCAAAGGTTTTAAAGTTTTTGAGTGCCTTGGTTTCAAAATTACCAAAAAAGCAGCGTCTGTTTAAAAGAGAACCTACTAACTGAAAAGTATATCTTTACGGCATGGCAGAAGTAAGACTTAAAAAGGGTAAGGAAAAAGCGGTATTGCAGTTGCATCCATGGGTGTTTTCGGGTGCAATAGACAGTGTAAAAGGCAAACCTGAAAATGGATGTGTAGTGGAGGTGTGCGATTATGCCGGCGGCTTTCTTGCCCGGGGTTTCTATAATAACCAGTCGAGAGTGGCAGTGCGCTTGCTTGAATGGAATCCTGATGTGGCTGTTGATGAAGAGTGGTGGAGGCAGCGTATACAAAAGGCGGTATATAGTCGCAACACTTTGCTTGATGCTGCTGACACAGACACCTGCAGGCTTATTTTTAGCGAGGCTGATTATCTGCCCGGACTTATAGTTGATAAGTACGGTGACTTCCTGTCTTTGCAGATACTTACTTCGGGTATGGAACAAGTGAAGGCCGTGGTGTTGGATGAGTTAAACAGATTGCTTAAGCCGAAGGGAATATTTGACAGAAGTGACGCTTCTGCACGTGCGCACGAAGGGCTGGAAGCTTCGGGCGGACTGGTGTTGCTTGGGAGTGAGCCTCCTGAGTTTGTTGAGGTAAGGGAAAACGGCATTCGGTATAATATAAACATAGCCGAAGGGCAAAAGTCTGGCTTCTTTTGTGACCAGCGCGACAACCGGCGTATTGTTGCAGCACATTGCCACAATGCACGTGTGCTGGATTGCTTTTCGTATTCGGGTGGCTTTACCCTTAATGCGCTTAAGCATGGTGCAAGGCATGTTATAAGTGTAGATAGCTCGCCTCTGGCTATTGAAACACTTAGGAAAAATATGGCTCTTAATGAGTTTGATGCGGCAGGCTGCACGGCCATACAGTCTGACGTAAATAAATTTCTGAGAGCCTTGCGGGAGCAGGGTGAGCTGTTTGACTGCATTGTGCTTGACCCGCCGAAGTATGCCCCGTCGAGATCGGCCTTAACAAAGGCTTCGCGCGCCTACAAAGACCTTAACCGCGTGGCCATGTCTCTGCTGGTGCCTGGCGGGCTTCTGGCCACTTTTTCGTGCTCGGGGGCAGTGGACCTGGCTTTGTTTAAACAAATACTAGCCTGGGCGGCTCTGGACGCAGGCCGCCAGGTTCAATTCATTCATCAGTTTAACCAGCCGGAAGATCATCCGGTAAGGGCGTCGTTTCCGGAAGGGGAATATCTTAAAGGTCTTCTGTGCCGGGTGCTGTAAACTTGTTTTTGAGGGCCACAGGCTTTTTGGACCTGGCCTTCATTTTTAAGTTGAGCATTTCTACCAGTACTGAAAAAGCCATTGCAAAATAAATGTATCCTTTGGGTATGTGCTGGTCTAAGCCTTCTGCAAGAAGGGACACGCCAATGAGCAGTAAAAAAGACAAGGCAAGCATTTTTACTGTTGGGTGTGTGTTTACAAAGTTGCTTATGCTATCGGAAGAGATCATCATGATGATGACAGCTATAATCACGGCTGCTATCATTATTTCTATATGCTGGGCCATGCCTACGGCGGTTATAACGGAATCCAGGGAGAAAACGATATCCAGAATGAGTATTTGCGTAATAACCCCCCAAAACGAATGTGCTTTCTTTACACTGGCATCGTGTTCGCTTCCTTCGAGTTTTTCGTGTATCTCTGCCGTGCTTTTATAGATGAGGAACAAGCCTCCTATGATGAGGATGAGGTCGCGCCCCGAGATGGCAAGCTTTTCCAACCACTCGTCGCTTGTAATATTAATCCAGGACCCTACATTAAAAAGAGGCGTTGTTAAAGACATTACCCAGGTTAAAGACAGCAACAGCAGGACACGGGTAATCATTGCAAGTCCTAAGCCGATTTGGCGTCCTTTCTTTTGTTGATGGGCCGGCAGTTTGCCAGATAATATGGAGATGAATACGATATTATCTATGCCTAATACAATCTCCAGAATGGTTAATGTAATGAGAGATATGATGGCTTCGGATGTAAAAAGATATTCCATTTATGTGTTTTGCGGTTTTTGCTTTTCTAACAAAAAACCCTCCGGATGCCGGAAGGTTTTAATCATTAATTTAAAAAGAACGATACTTAACTATGTAAGTGCTTTTAATAATAACAGCGTTACCAATATATTTTTCAGCCTCCTTGCGCCATGTGACCCGGGCTGTTTTGTTTTAAACGACACGGAGGGTTAAATGTTACATCTTTGCATTTAGAAAGTTTTTAACATGCTCTTTACAGGGTGCAAAAGTACGAAGTGCTATGTAACCGCTTTGTTAAATTTGCTTTAGAAAATTGTTAACAGCATTCATGGCATTCTTGAATCGCTGGCCGTTAAGCCCCCGGATGATTTGATAATTTGCCTGAAGCTGTTTTAGCTCGTTTTCCCAAACTTGCATAAAATAGGCACGTTGATCAGGAAAATCTCTTAACGGATCGGGCTGCCAGGGAAGATCAATGTCCATAAGCAGGTAAAAGTCGTAGTGCCTGCGCTGAAGCTGGTCAAGCACCACTGCCGGCGTGCTTTTGAAAACATAATCGCACCATACTTTAACAGCTAAAATAGTGATGTCGCATATAAGCAGTTTGTTTGCAAAAGCCATGGATTGATCCTCCAGGGCCAGTTGGCCGTGAAAAATGTTTAGCTCGTCCTGCAGGGTGCACTCCCGGTTAAGCTTACTGCAGTATTCGCGGGAATATTCGGGCACCCATACGGTTTGATAGTGATCTGCAAGCTGCGCTGCGATGGTAGATTTGCCGGTGGACTCAGGTCCGACCACGGCAATTTTTATTATCTGGTTTCTTTCCACGATTTTTTCCAATCTAAATAGCCCATGGCAGCAATGCCCAAAAATAAGGTATAAAGTACGGCAGTAAGCATAAGTTCTTTATGAATATAAAGTGGCACATAGCAGGCATCCACAAGTATCCATAAAAGCCAGTTCTGAAGGATTTTCCTGCTCATCAGGAATTGCGCTACAAGACTTACTGCAGTACAAAATCCGTCTATATAAGGCACATCGCTGTTGGTGTAGTTTTTCAATAAATACCCCGCCAGCAAGGAAAGTGCAGCACTTGCAAAGACTACAATAATGTAGTGGTGCCATTTAAGCACAGATACGGGTTTTTGGTGTTGGGTGCTTCTTTTTTTCCAGTAATACCAGCCATAGATGGCCATGATAAGAAAATAACCTTGCAAAAAGGCGTCGCCGTATAAACGGTACTGATAAAATAATATCATGTAAGCAAGTATGCTTATAAGCGATACGGGCCAGTTTAGAATGTTTTGCTTTGCAGCCAGAAAGATACACGCAAAACCGGTGACTGTGCCAACCCACTCCAGAGCAGAAGTGTTTATAAGTTGCTGCCAAAACAGCTGCCAGAAAGACGCTTCATTTATCACGGCGCAAAAGTAAGCATTCGCTTAATTGTTTAGAACAGATTATGAGGGCGATTGCAGCCGGATAGTCTCTTGACGGCGAGACGGCTTTGGCAGCGCTCGGCCTGCTGGGAGTTGCTCAATGTCCCTGTGCAGTTAAAGCGGTGATTTGCAGGAAATAAAAAAAAATTATATATTTGTATTATTCTGAAAAGAGGGGACAGTCTGTCCCCTCTTTTCTTTTACAGACTTTTTATGAATATAGAGCAAAAGGTAATTGATCTTATTGAAGAAAAGATTTCTGACCGGGATGATCTTTTTATTGTGAGTGTGAAAATGCATCCCAATGGTAAGCTTATAATCCAGATGGATGGCGACGAAGGTATTGGGATTGATGATTGTGTGGCTATAAGCCGTTTTGTTGGCTTTAAGCTAGAAGAGGAGGACGTTATTGAGCACGCATATAATCTGGAAGTTTCATCGCCCGGCATAGACAGCCCTTTGGTACTTAGAAGGCAGTATGTAAAGAATATTGGAAGAAAAGTAGCTATAAGCCAGGAGGGAAAAGTGCGTGAAGGGGTATTGAAAGAGGTAAGCAGTGAAGGTGTTTTGATTGAGGAAATTATTAAAGAAAAAGGAAAGAAGGCCGTAACGACTGATAGCTTTATTGCTTTTGACCAGATAACAGAAATAAAGGTTTTAATTTCATTTAAATAAAAATGAGCAATATTAATTTAATTGATTCCTTCCAGGAGTTTAAGGAGTTTAAAAATATTGACCGCCCCACAGTAATCAGCGTTCTGGAGGAAGTATTCCGCAGTATGCTGCGCAAGAGATTTGGGATGGACGAGAATTGCGACGTTATTGTGAACCCCGACAATGGGGACCTTGAGATATGGCGCACCCGTACGGTAATGGAAGACGGCTTTTCGGAAGACGATGATTTGGAGATTGAGCTGTCTGAAGCGCGGAAAATTGATCCGGACCTGGAAGTGGGTGATGATTNNAGCTTTGGACGGAGAGCTATTTTGGCCGCCCGCCAAACCTTGGTGTCTAAGGTTTTGGAGCTCGAAAAGGATGAAATATTCCGCAAATATAAAGACCGTGTAGGCGAAATTGTAATTGGCGAGGTTTACCAGGTGTGGAAAAAAGAAACGCTTGTGCTGGATGATGAAGGGAATGAGTTGCTGATGCCTAAAACGGAGCAGATACCGGCTGACTATTTTAAGAAAGGGGATACGGTGCGTGCGGTGGTTCTTAAGGTGGATATGATGAATAATAATCCGAAAATTATTATTTCGCGTACGGCTCCTGAGTTTTTGCAGCGTTTGTTTGAAATGGAAGTCCCTGAGATTTTTGACGGACTTATTACCATTAAGAAAATTGTGCGTGAACCTGGCGAGCGAGCTAAGGTTGCGGTAGAATCTTACGATGACAGGATTGATCCGGTGGGCGCTTGTGTGGGTATGAAAGGCTCGAGAATACATGGTATTGTTCGTGAGCTGAAGAATGAGAATATTGATGTTATTAACTATACAACCAATCTTTCTCTTTATATTCAGCGTGCATTGAGCCCCGCAAAAATTACGTCTATTAAGCTGGATGATGAGAGCAAGCATGCGGCGGTGTATCTTAAACCTGATCAGGTTTCTTTGGCGATAGGCAGAGGAGGTCATAATATCAAACTTGCCGGTAAACTGACCGGGTATGAGATTGATGTTTACAGGGAAGCTCCGGATGATGATGAGGACGTGGATCTGGAAGAATTTGCAGATGAAATTGATGGCTGGATCATTGATGAGTTTAAGCGTATTGGGTTGGATACTGCTAAGTCTGTGCTTGAACTGCCTTTGGATGAGCTTGCAAAGCGTACAGATCTTGAAGAGAATACCATTAAGGAAGTAATGGAAATATTAAGAGCCGAATTTGAATAGTATGAAGTGAACAACGGTTTGGCTAGGTAACTACGTGATAAAAACGTATTTTTGTTTTAATTTTTAAAAGGACAGGTAATTTTAGATGTCAGAAGGTAAAAGTATAAATTTACTAAAAGCAGCAAAGGAGTTGAATATTGGCTTATCCACTGCGGTAGAGTCTTTGGCTAAAAAAGGCTTTAAGTTAGAGGCGAAGCCGAATTCAAAGCTTACAGAGGAAATGTATGGCGCTCTTTTGAAGGAGTATCAGGGCGATAAGATTGTTAGAGAAGAAGCAAGACAGATCGTTATAGGAAAAATACGTCGTGATGATACTGCTCCCTCTGCATCTGATAAGCCTGAAACTAAACATGGCACTGAGTTTGAGCAGGAGGATATCCTTATTAAGAATACAGGATCGGGAGGGGGCTCGTCTCATGTTAAAGACAGAGTTAAGCCCGAGCCTGAACCAGCTGCTTCAAGTGAAGAGCCAGCTGAGAAGGACGAAGCGCATTTGCGCGGGGTTAAGGTTATTGGTAAAATAGACCTGAACTCTATAAATAAGCGTAAGCCTGATGCTCCTAACATTTCTGAAGCTCCTGTGGCTGAGGCTCCGGCCGCCAGCCAGGAGGCTAAACCTGTAAAGGAAAGCCCTGCACCTGAGATGAAGGCGGAACCCGTGAAAGCAAAGGCTGAAACGCAAGAGCTGCAAAAGCCTGTAAAGCAGGCGCCTGTAGTTGAACTGCCTGCTGAAAAACAAGCAGTCGAGCCCGAAGCACCCGCTGAAATTAAAAAGCCGGAACCTGTTGCTGAACAGAAGCCTGAACCAGCACCCTCTGCTCCGGCTGTTGATTCCGTTGAGAAAAAAGAAGAAGCTGGTTCAGTATTAAACGAAACTAAAGATAATAAGGTGAGCACTGCTGAGCCTGTTGATATTAAAAAGACGCCGGAAGAAACAGCAAGTCCGGCTGTAACTGAACAGGCTCCTAAAACTGAGGAAGCCCCTAAAGCAGTAGCTCCTGTTGATGATGTAATACGGGCCCGTGCAAAAAGGCTTACCGGCCCTAATGTAGTGGGCAAGATTGATCTTTCGGCTCAAATGCCTCGCAGAAAAGACCAGCCTGTGGCTTCTTCTTCTAATTCGGCAAATGATCATCGCCGAAAGAGAAAGCGCAAAGACCAGCCGGCGACAGGTACGCCTGCTACGGGCGATCAGAGAGGCGGTCAAACAGGCACGCGTACCCCTGGTACCCACCAGCCGGGTTCTCGTCCGCCGGGATCCCATCCGGGCGGAAGGCCCGATTTCAGGGGTGGTGCTAACAGGCCTTCGGGCTCAAGGCCGGACTTTAGGGGAAACAGAAATGCTCCAAGAACGGATACTCCTAAAGAGGAACCTTCAGAAAAAGATATTCAGGACCAGATCAAAGCAACGCTTGCTCGTTTGAGCGGTGCCGGTAAGTCTGGAAAGTTTGCTCAGCGCGCTAAGTTGCGCCGGCAAAAAAGAGATGATGTAGCCCTGTCTGCTGAAGAAGCTGCACAAGAAAAAGAGATGCAGGCAAAAGTATTGAAGGTAACGGAATTTGTTACTGCCAATGAGCTTGCCAATATGATGGATGTTCCTGTAACTCAGGTTATATCTACTTGTATGAGTCTGGGTATGTTTGTTTCGATCAATCAACGCCTGGATGCAGAAGCACTGACTATTGTAGCCGATGAATTTGGCTATATGGTGGAGTTTGTTAAACCACAGGATGAAGAGGCAAGTTTAGAAGAAGTTGATAATCCTGAAAACCTTGTTCCAAGAGCGCCGATTGTAACTGTAATGGGTCACGTTGACCATGGTAAAACATCTTTACTGGACTTTATAAGAAAGACAAATGTAATATCCGGCGAAGCTGGTGGTATAACCCAGCATATTGGTGCTTATGAGGTGAAGCTTGAAGACGGCCGTAAAATGACCTTCCTTGATACTCCGGGACACGAGGCTTTTACTGCGATGCGTGCAAGAGGTGCTAAAATTACGGATATTGCTATTATAGTAATTGCTGCCGATGATAGTGTGATGCCTCAAACTCGTGAGGCTATTAATCATGCACAGGCTGCTAACGTGCCCATCGTATTTGCTTTTAGCAAGGTTGATAAACCTGGTGCAAATCCGGATAAGATACGTGAACAGCTGGCAGCTATGAATATATTGGTTGAGGACTGGGGTGGCAAATATCAGTGCCAGGAGATTTCTGGTAAAACAGGGATGAACGTAGATCTGCTGCTCGAAAAGGTGTTACTCGAAGCTGAGCTTCTTGAGCTGAAAGCTGAACCTAATAAGCGTGCGACAGGTACGGTCATTGAAGCCGCGCTGGATAAAGGACGCGGTATTGTTACGACTGTGCTAATTCAGGCTGGTACCCTTCATGTGGGAGATCCTATCCTTGCCGGAAGTTATAGCGGCCGGGTGAAAGCGTTGACTAACGAACGCGGTCAGCGGGTGGATAAAGCGGGTCCTTCTACCCCTGTTCAGGTATTGGGTATGACTGGCGCGCCTACTGCCGGCGACAAGTTCAATGCACTTGAGAGCGAAACGGATGCGCGTAATATTGCTAATAAGCGCTTGCAGCTGCAACGCGAGCAGGGCTTGCGTTCTCAGAAACATATCACACTGGATGAGATTGGGCGCAGGCTTGCTATTGGTAACTTTAAGGAGTTAAATATTATTGTTAAGGGTGACGTTGATGGTTCTATCGAGGCCTTGTCTGACTCTTTATTGAAGTTGTCTACTGAGGAGATTCAGGTGAACATTATTCATAAATCGGTTGGTCAGATTTCAGAATCGGATGTATTGCTGGCTTCGGCATCAGATGCAATCATTATAGGATTCCAGGTGCGGCCGTCAGGCGGTGCGAGAAAGCTTGCTGAGCAGGAATCTATTGATATTCGTTTATATTCTATTATTTATGACGCTATCAATGAGGTGAAAGCGGCTATGGAGGGAATGCTTGCTCCTGAGTTTGAAGAAAAAATTACGGCTAACGTTGAAATACGTGAAACATTTAAGATAAGCAAGGTTGGTACTATTGCGGGATGTATGGTGCTGGATGGTAAGATTAACCGTAATAGCAAAGTGCGTATTGTGAGGGATGGAGTAGTGGTCTACACCGGTGAGCTTGCTTCACTGAAACGCTATAAAGATGATGTTAAAGAGGTTTCTGCCGGTTACGAGTGTGGCTTGAATATTCATAATTTTAATGACATTAAGGTTGGCGATATAGTGGAAGCTTATGAAAATGTTGAAGTAAAAAGGAAGCTCTGATAGCTTTCTTTAATCAGTTAACTAAAAGCGGCTTCGGCCGCTTTTGTCTTTTAATTGAATATGAACCACCTGATTATAAACGTTATTCATGTGAAAGGCAATAGGGAGCGGGAAGCTTATATTGTGAATGAACTTTCAAAAGTGCCCTTTAAGTATGAGTTTGTTTTGGATGGAAATATCGAAGATCTTTCTAGAGAACGTCTTGCCGAGTTTTTTGACGGGCCTTTGCTGGTTCCTTCTCCCGCTTCTTCGTGTGCTTTCAAGCACTTTCTGGCCTACGAGAAGTTAAGCAGAGAAGGATCACTTCTTTTAATTATGGAAGATGATATTGAGTTGTTCCCGGGGTTTTATAGGATGTTTACAAAGTCTCTGGAAGAAATTAAGCAAAGCATGAGCAATTTTCTTGTTAATTACGAGCTTTCTCTGACCCTCTTTGTAAACCGGAGCGAACAGAAGCCTGACAAGGTGCTCTATAAAAAGGAGCGTGCGAAATGTACCGGCCTTTATCTTATTGATGCTGAAGCAGCACGAAATATTTTGCAATATGCTCGTGAGAACAAATGTTCTGTGCCGATTGACATATTTCATGATGAACTGGTAAGAAAGGGCATCATCAACATGTATTGGAGTCATCCTTCTATTGGCCAGCAGATGAGCCACAATGGCAAGGTGAAATCATTGATTGATAATAAGGCGAGCGGTGGCAAGAGGCAGCTTATCTATAAGCTTAAGATGGCTTACAGAAAGATACGCCAGTTTTTTAGTTAGGTTACCGTCGGTGGCGGAGTGTTCTCCTGCTACTGCTCTCTGAACGTTTGCATCTCGATCAGTTTCCTGTATACTCCGTTTCTTTGTATAAGCTCATGATGGGTGCCCGACTCTATAACAGCTCCTGCTTCAAGTACTACAATAAGATCAGCATTCTGTATAGTGCTTAACCGGTGTGCTATAACCAACGACGTTCTGTTTTCCATTAGCTTATTGAGTGCTTCTTGCACAAGCTTTTCCGACTCGGTGTCAAGTGCAGATGTCGCTTCGTCCAAAAGCATAATAGGAGGGTTGTTTAATACTGCCCGAGCGATACTTATACGTTGCTTTTGGCCCCCTGACAGCTTTACACCCCGATCCCCTACATTTGTCTGGTAGCCGTCTTCAGTATTAAGTATAAATTCATGAGCATTGGCAATTTTAGCAGCTGCTTCTACTTGCTGAAGCGTAGCGTTTGTCTTGCCGAACGCGATATTGTTAAAAATGCTGTCGTTAAATAGCACAGATTCCTGGCTGACAAAGCCAATTTGCGCCCGTAGGGAATCAATGGTAATGTCCTGTATGTTTAAGCCGTCAATAAAAATAGAGCCTTCTTTTGGTTCAATAAATCGTAGCAAGAGGTCCATTAAAGTCGATTTTCCACCTCCCGAGGGTCCCACTAGGGCCACGGTCTCTCCAGCTTTTATAGTGAGGTTGATATGCTTTAATATAGGTTTTTCATCGTAACTAAAGGATACGTCTTTTATCTGAAGCGAATCTTTGAATGCGGTGATTACGGTGGCATTTGCTTTATCTGTTATTTCGGGCTTCACGTCCACCAGCTCTAGTACCCTTTCTCCTGCTGCAATGCCCAGATTAATTGTACTGAAAGAGTCCGAAAGTGCTTTTGCGGGTCTCATTAGCTGAGAGAAGATAGCGATATAACCAATAAACTCTTTCGGTTCCAGCTCCTGGCTTCCGCTTAAAACAAGGCTTCCTCCATACAGTACAATTATGGCTACCATTAATACTCCAAGAAACTCAGAAACAGGCGAGCCCAACTGTTGCCTGCGTGCTATGCTTCTATTTATATCGGAGTAAGTTTCGTTTTCCTTGTGAAATCTGTTTTTTACAAAGTTTGTGGCATTAAAAGCCTTGATAATTCTGATGCCGGATAATGCTTCATCTAAGTAACTTACCATTGTTGCATAGGATGACTGAGATTTGCTTGCCCTGCTTTTTAAGCTTTTTACAAGCCTGGCAATAACAGTAGCCGAAATAGGGATAATGAGGATTGAAAATATGGACAGCTTATAAGAAATGCTGAACAGAGTAACCAGATAGGCTATCAGCTGAAATGGCTCGCTGAAGATCACTTTCAGCGTGCCGGTTACCGTAAACTGGACAACCTGAACGTCTGACGTGACTTTCGATATGATATCGCCTTTTCTTTCGCTGTTAAAGAAGCCCAGATGCATATCCATAACGTTATCAAATACTGCTTTTCGCAAGTTTAATAAGGTTTGAATACGCAGATTTTCCATGATGCGCTGAGAGGTATATTTAAATACATTGCTTAACAAGACCGAAAGGACAATAACTCCGCAGATGATTTTAAGAGTATCATATGTGCCGTAAGTGTTATTGATCTGCTGGCTATAATAATTGAAGTTTGCCAGAAGATCATACCAATGATCTGGTTTTTGATACACGGTTTGTGTTCCGATACTGTTAAAAAGAACTCCTAACAAGGGAATAAGTAAAGCAAGGTTAAGCGTATTGAAAATGACTCCAAGGAATGCACTTAATATATAAGGGATAGCGAACTTCTGCAGCGGTTTTGCAAAGGATAGTAAACGAAAGTATGTCTTCATCTAATCAGATCAAGATGCAAATGTATTAAAATACAGCAATTTAATGATTTTATGTATTGTCAGCGGTCTTGTTTTGACCACTTGTTGACTATATTAAATACCATCTCAACTGTTATAGTATCCATATCTGCGTCTTTGCACTGCAAATATGAAGCGTTTTTACCTACAGGCCCCCATCGGAAACCTTCTTTTGTCCGGATGTCAGTATAGAGCCCTAAGGTATCTATGCCTGTAGCTGCTGCTATGTGTACCGGTCCGGTACTGGCAGCTATCAAACCATCTGCCTGAGAGATGAAAGAAATAAACTGTTCGAGGGTCAAGGTTCCGCTGATATCCACCACGTGGGATGGCAGCGATTTGATCCATGGTTTTAGCGTTAAAGCTTCATTGGGCGAGCCGCTTATAAATACACGGTACCTGGAAGCGTCAAGGCACTCAATCAGTCTTGAAAAATTTCTCAGGCTCCATTCAAGACTATTACCATGCGACTTGGGATGGATGATCAGGTTGTATTTTTCTGTTGAAAGCTTTAATTGGGTGTCCTTCTCAAGAGCAGCGATCTTATTCATTCCATATAGAGAGGGGATTACATCCAGCGTTGCAATTTCATTGATGCCTATACCCTCTAGAAGCTTCATGTTTAACTGAGCTTCATGCAGCAATGATCGTTTTCGCGAAAAAGCGACAAAGCTGTTACAGGTAGTTAAGTGAAAAACGCGGTAAACCGTGCCTACTCGCTTGGGTATTAAGGCTTGCCTGGCAAGTTTTGCAAGTTGCCGGTCGGGCCTTAGAAAGATAATGGCATCTGCGTTTTCAGATTTAAGCAGGCTAACTGTCTCCTCATCGCTTTTTCCTTTCCAGGCGTCCTGGCTGATGTATCCGTCTACGAACGTACTTGTTTCGGCGATCGGTTTTGCATACGTTCGTCCCAACATGTAGACTTTAGACTGGGGGTAATATGCTTTTATCATCGCGCAAAACGGCAAAGCGAGTACCATATCACCTATTGCATCATTTCTTGACACTATTATTTTGTTAAAAGGCATTGTTTATATATGCAGTAAAGCTTTAAAGTTAGGAAAGTGTTTAATAAACATAACACGTATAGCTTAGTTGTATTGAATTGAGGACTGTTTGCTGTTTATAAAATTCTACATGCCAAAATGAATGAGCCTTTAATCGGCAGGGGTGCCTTTAATATACTTTGAAGTAGTTTGCTGTAAATCAAAGGTTTGCTTAAGTTATATAATGAAAGGGGGTGCTTGAATGAAAAATATTTAAGGAGTTAAAACCTTTTTATAGCACTGATGTTCATTTATTACAAAAGTGGTATAGTGTTTGATTATTTGTCCATATCAAAGTTATAATTACTTTTGTAACAATTAAAAATTTGTTTAACCTTAAAACAAAACAGAAATGAATTATTTTACACTTAAAAGTGTTGTTGCTGGTTCTTTCTTGTCATTAGCTGCTATCGCTGCTAATGCTCAGGAAGCTGACACTACAACAATGACGACAACAACGACAGAAACTTCTGTTATGCCTTCCTCTGCAACTTTATTCGGTGGAAGCGGTCAGTTCAGGACTTGGTCTATTGGTTTGCACGGTGGTGCTTTACAGCCAATCATTCCATTTGGAACGAATGACTATGGTAAGTATGACGTTAACTTAGGTTACGGTCTATGGATTAAGAAGCAGATTGCTCCTTCGTTCGCAATTAAGTTAGACGGTCACCGTGGTAAGCTAAGCGCAAAGTACGATGATTATGATGGTCGTGCTCCTCAAGGCAGTAAGCCAGCTGATTTTGAAACTACTCTTGATTATGCAGTAGCTTTGAAAGGTGTTGCTAACGTAGGTACTGTATCTTTCCTTAGCCGCCAAAAAAATGTTGGCTTCTTCGTTCAGGCTGGTGCTGGTTTAGCTGGTTACACTCCTAAAAGTGACGATAAAGACAGAACTGAGCTGTTTATCCCTGTAGGTGCTGGTATCAACTTCAAATTAGGTGAAGTAGTTGGTTTAACTTTAGGTTATGATGCTAACTTCCTTGATGCGGATAACTTAGATGCTACCTGGGCTAATGGTCCTTCTAACAAAGACAAATGGTCTTATGGTTATGCAGCTCTTGAGTTCACTCTTGGTAGCAGAACTAAACCTAGCTTACAGTGGAACAATCCTGTTGCTTTAATGTATGATGAGTTGAAAGATCCAACTCTTCGTCAGGAAGTGGAAGCTCTTAAAACTCGCGTAAGCACTTTGGAAAACACTGTAAATCAGTTATCAGCTGATGCTGACGGAGACGGAGTTTCTGATAGATTCGACAAATGCCCTGATACTCCTGCTGGTACTGTAGTTGACGGTTCAGGTTGCCCTATCCAAATGCAAGCTACTGCTTCTACTGGTACTTACGAGAATATTCAGTTTGAATTTGATAGTTCAGTATTGAAAACTTCTTCTTACCCAGTTTTAGATCAGGTTTCTACTGACCTTAAGAACAACAACGGACGTGTTACTTTAGACGGTCACGCATCTGCTGAAGGTTCTGAGTCTTACAACATGAACCTTTCAAAAGACAGAGCTAATGCAGTAAAAACTTACTTAGTTAACTCTGGAGTTGATGCTGGTAACATCGCAGTAAACGCTTACGGTGAAAGCCGCCCTATCGCTTCTAATGCAACTGAAGAAGGACGTGCACAAAACCGTCGTGTTGAGATTAAAAAATAAGTTGATAATTTAAGTATCTAAGCTTATTATCGGCAGGGCTCCTATTTGGAGCCCTGTTTTTTTGTGCTTATTTTTCCATATATTTTGTGATGTTATGTCTATAATCGTTTACTATGAATAAGATAATACATACTCCTGATGCTCCGGCACCCATTGGTCCTTATAGCCAGGCGGTTTTGTCTAATAATATGTTATACATATCCGGCCAGATTGCCATATATCCACACACTTCACAGTTTGAAAACCAGTCGGTAGAAGCAGAAGCAAGGCTTGTGATGAATAATGTGAAAGCAATAATAGCGGAAGCAGGGTTTTCTTTTGATGACTTAGTCAAGTGCACCATATTTCTTGTAGATATGAATGATTTTGCCGTAGTTAACTCTGTATACGAAAGCTACTTTAACAGTATTTTTCCTGCCAGAGAAGCAATTGCCGTGAAGGCATTGCCTAAAGGAGCTCGAGTGGAAATCTCAGCTATTGCTTCGAAGTAATGAGTTAACTGTGAACCTGAAAACGCCTATTCATCATCTTTCTGGTCTGAGTGAAAGTAAAGTTTTGCTTCTTCAGAAAGAGCTTAACATTTTTACTTTTGAGGACTTAATATCCTATTACCCCTTCAGGTATGAAGATAGAACACGGTTTTATAAAGTAAAAGACCTGCATTCGGGCCTTCCTAACGTTCAGGTGATCGGACGGATACTATCTAAAGAGATTGCAGGAGAGAAGCAAGCCAGAAGACTTGTCATCTCTGTGAAGGACGAGACTGGTGTCATGGAGCTTGTTTGGTTTAAGGGGCTTCGCTGGATAGATAAGATGTTACAGCCTAGAATGCTTGTCGTTGCCTTCGGCAAGCCTAACGAATTTGGAGGCAAGATATCTATGGCGCATCCGGAGGTAGAGATCTATGATGCCAAAGCAGTTAGAAAGGGCAGTCTTACCCTCCAGCCTGTATACAATTCGACGCAAAAGCTTAAAAATGCCTTTCTTGATAGCAAAGGTATTCAACGTTTGCAAAGTGCCTTGATTCTACAGTTACCTGCCGATTATGAAACACTTCCCAAATGGCTAATAGAAAAGTATAAGCTAATATCTCGAAAGCAGGCTCTTCAAAGCATCCACTTTCCCGCAAGCGCAGAAGCATTGGATGGTGCTACCTATCGGCTGAAATTTGAAGAGCTCTTTTTGCTGCAATTAAAGCTTTTAAGAGCAAAAATAGTACGCGGGGAAAGATTTAAAGGATTTGTCTTCAGTAGCGTTGGAAGCAGGTTCAACACTTTTTATACTGAAAAGCTGCGTTTTGATTTAACTTCTGCACAAAAACGCGTATTAAGGGAAATAAGGTATGATACCCAACGGGGAGTTCAAATGAACAGGCTTCTTCAGGGCGATGTTGGGAGCGGGAAGACGGTTGTGGCATTCATGTGTATGTTATTGGCTATTGACAATGGATATCAGGCGTGTATGATGGCTCCGACCGAAATACTGGCAAAACAGCATTACTCAACGATTAGAGAACTTGCCGGAGATGGGTTTATTACATGTGCTATATTAACAGGATCTACTAGCAAGAAGGAACGAAGACGTATTCATGAATCTCTTATCGATGGAAGCATTCATCTTCTGGTGGGTACTCATGCTCTTATAGAAGACGAAGTGAGGTTTAAAGAGCTGGGCTTCGCAGTCATTGATGAGCAGCACAGGTTCGGAGTTGAGCAGCGCGCCAGGCTTTGGAAAAAGAATAAAGTCCCTCCGCATATGTTGGTTATGACTGCAACTCCGATACCTCGTACCTTGGCTATGACGCTTTACGGGGATCTGGATGTATCCATAATCGATGAACTACCCGCTGGTCGTAAACCGATCCAAACTCTTCACCTGGTCGAAAGTCAGCGACTGAAAATGTATGGACTAATCCGCAGAGAAATAGCTTTAGGACGGCAGGTCTATATTGTATATCCTCTTATAAAGGAAAGTGAAAAGCTGGATCTGATCCATCTTGAAGCCGGTATTGATCACATTAGCCGGCAGTTTCCACTGCCTCAATACGCGATAAGTATTGTACATGGCAAACTAAAGCCGGCTGATAAAGAGTTTGAAATGCAACGCTTTGTGAAAGGGGAAACTCAGATAATGGTTGCAACGACGGTTATTGAAGTAGGCGTAAATGTTCCCAATGCAAGTGTGATGGTCATTGAAAATGCTGAACGCTTCGGTCTTTCGCAGCTTCACCAGCTAAGGGGCAGGGTAGGTAGAGGCGCAGAGCAATCTTTCTGCATACTTATGAGCGGGAGTAAAATCAGCAGAGAGGGTCGCAAACGACTTGAAACTATGGTCAGAACTAACGACGGGTTTGAAATTGCTGAAACTGATCTCGAGCTTCGCGGACCCGGGAATATCGAAGGGACAGAGCAAAGCGGTATCTTAGAACTTAACCTTGCTAACTTGGCCGTTGATCAGCCTTTGCTGCAACTCGTAAGGGCCGAAGTTATTGAGTTATTTGACGAAGATCCGCATCTTGAGTTAGACAAGAACAGGCTGTTGAAGGAGTATTTCCTCAGGAAAGAAACAGGTATAGGCTGGAATAAAATTTCTTAAAGCTAGCGATTAGTTTGCTTGTCCTGAAGCATTAGTTTTAAATTTGTATGCTTTGGAAAAAGAATCACCTTTACCTAATAAGGATCCCTATATAGCTTTACGGATACCTGAGTTTCGTATGTACCTCTTGTTACGCTTATTTTTTGTATTTGGGTATCAAATACAAGCTGTGGTCATCGGGTGGCATGTTTATCAGTTAACTAAAAACCCGCTTTCACTTGGTTTTATAGGATTATGCGAAGCTATACCCGCCATTGGCATCGCTTTATACGGAGGATATATAGCAGATAAATCAGAAAAAACCAGTTTGCTAAAGCTCATTATGTCAGGCATGATTATCTGCTCCGTTGTGCTCTATATTGTCACACTTCCCTCACTTGATGACCTGTTGATACGGTCGCACCTAACCGGCGTGATATATCTTATGATCTTTTTTATAGGTGTATGCAGAGGCTTTATGGGGCCTGCTTCCTTTTCTTTAATGTCCTCTATTGTGCCCCGGGATGTTTACCCAAATTCAGCTACGTGGAATAGTACAGGTTTTCAACTAGCAGCAATTGGCGGTCCGGCTACGGGGGGCTNNAGCTTGACATTTCTTATTGTTATAGCTCTTTTTACTGTATCGCTGTCCAGCCTTTTTTTCTTCAAGAAGATACATCCCCGATTTGTGCCTCAGGAAAGTATAGTTCAAAGTTTATCAGCAGGCATACGCTTTGTATTTGGTAATAAGATGATGCTTGGTGCTATGAGTTTGGATATGTTCTCCGTGTTCTTCGGCGGAGCTGTTGCTCTGATACCCGTCATAGCGAGCGAAGTTCTTAAGGTAGGTCCAGAGCAGTTTGGCCTTATGCGAGCTGCACCGGCCATCGGTGCTGTGCTGACCATGCTGATTATGGCACGTTACTCACCGATGATCCGCCCATGGAGAAACTTGCTTATTGCGGTAACCGGATTTGGAGTGTCTATTATATGCTATGGGCTATCGCGTAATTTCTACCTTACACTCGTCTTTCTTTTCTTTGAAGGTGTATTCGACAGTGTGAGCGTTGTCATACGGTCCACCATCATGCAGCTGCTTACTCCTGATGATATGAGAGGGAGAGTATCTTCTGTAAACTCCATGTTTATAGGATCCTCAAATGAAATCGGCGCTTTTGAATCAGGACTGACAGCAAAGCTTATGGGGACTGTGCCTGCTGTTGTATTTGGCGGAATGATGACCCTCGCCATCGTAGGAGCAACTTATGTAAAAACAAAACTACTTGTACCTTTAGGCTTGAAAGATATCAGTTAACAAAACTTTTTGGGACCTATATGATTGAGGCACAAACATACTCATTCCTCAATTATCTTATATTATTTAATCACGCCGGCACCATCGTTGCCGACGTGATTAATGCATTAAATCTTTATGTCCATTACTTTGCTGGTTTTACGGCTTTCTTCAGCCTTAAAACCCATGATGTGGCTTTCTATTGACTCATCAATGGTTGACGTAAGCAAGCTAGGATTATTTTGATCCACGGCCTGTACGAAGTCGCGTACTAGCAGCCAGTCACCTCCACCATGTCCGCTATTTTTGTAGCCATCAACATCTTCAGCTTTAGGTACAAACTTTACTTCTTTTCTGGTGCGGAAATCATTTACTACCAATTCCTTCATATCGCCAACCATGTCTCCCATAGAGCCCATGATGCGTGTTCTACGTCCATGGTAAGAAGTAAATGCTTCCATTGAGAAACTAGCGGTAACGCTATCGCCAAACTGAATATTAGCAATATAGTGATCAGGCTGATCATTGTCCATTCTATAGACACAACGGCCATAGTTTGTCGTCTTTAATCGTTCCATTATTACTGCGGCATGTTTGCTTTTGTCTTCCGGAAGGTCCAGTACAGAGGTGCGTCTGCGCTGGTCATAGTAATGTTTTACAGCTGAGTATGGACACTCCCGTTCAACTTTGCACCCATCCGTACAACGGGCTGTACTGCCTGCTGGCGCATTCTCCTTACGGAACCATTTAAGATCGCCCATGGCAGATATTTTTTTAGCAGGCTTGTTAACGATCCATTTTATGATATCCAGGTCATGACACGACTTTGCAAGGATAATCGGAGTCGTTTGCTTCGAGTTATGCCAGTTACCTCTTACATAAGAGTGTGCCATGTGGGTATGCTCAATAGGTTCAAAATGCTGAACACTTATTATTTCGCCAATAGCGCCCTGAGCCGCCAGTTCGCGCATCTTCACAAAATAAGGTGCATAACGAAGCACATGGCAAACCGCCACAATACGATTTTTCTTCTTTGCCAGATTAAGAATATCGCGACATTCTCTTTCGGTAGGAGCAATAGGCTTTTCCAGCAGCACATCGTAACCCATCTCTAAAGCTTTCATGCAAGGTTTGTAATGCATGTCATCCGGTGTACTTATAATAACAGCATCTGCAAACTTCGGACGCTTAAATACATCTTCCCAGGTATTGAAACGATTTGAGGCAGGGATTGAATGTAAAGCCGAATGGCGATCATTCCTTATTTTCCTGGGTTCAGCCACACCGACAATTTTCATTTGATCAGGGAACTTAGCCGCATAGCCGCCGTAAACGGAGCCACGGTTACCAGCACCAATTATAATAGCTGTCACCGGTTTAGGAACTGGCTTGTAAAGGGGATTGCCTCCGATTACATATTCGTATTTGTTCTCGGCAAGCTTTGCCATTGCTTCAGTACTGATAACAGTAGCACCTAAGCTCACGCCCAGGGTCTTTAGAAGATTTCTTCTGTTCATATTGTTTTTGTAAAGTAAGTATTTGACATAATCGTATTTTTGCAGGACACTGCTGCATTGCTCTTTGCTAAGCTCTACAGCTATATATTTTCGTAACTATTCAGTTAGCTTCTCCCCGCTTGAATATTCTCTTTCGCTTTCAGATATAAAATTAAAAAAAATATAATAGAAACATAACGAATAAAAACAAAAGCTTTTTAAACCATTTTTATTTCTTGGAAAGTTTAAAAGAGGCTATCACCGGTTTCCTCTGGCTAATAACCGCACCAGCTCGGTAATCAATCAGGCCTTGGCCGGGCATATTTCTGAAAAGTACGTGATCAGCTACAAATTCGGCGCCATGTTGAGTTATTGTTCCGAGACAAGGTTTACACGGAGAAACGAACAGCAGCACCAGAAACTTCTTTTCTTACTATTACATCGCTTATGCCGACAAATAAGTGCCTGAACTTATCTTTTTCAAGCGGAAGGCTATTATCGCCCGCATCATTTTGCAGTTCGGTCCGAATGGCCTCTTTTAGATCAGCTTTGCTGTTTTCGTCGGCGAAGTAGTGCATTAAAGCCTCTGTCTCTGCCGGCGAACATTCGTTGCGAATATACTTTTGAAAAAGTCTGCTTATATCTTCCTTGCTTTGCTTCACAGTTGGGTGGTCCTATTTACCCCATATATGCACGGCGAAAGATTTACATCTGCTCGGTTCAAGAAATTTTTTTTGATACCTATGATGCCTGATATCTTGTAACCGGTATGAACGGAAGCTTAAAGATGAATTTATACGCTCAAGGCCGGCTCAAACGCTAGTACAGGCTGCTAAACCGAAAGGTAAGTGCGTATTACCTGGCCTTTGTCTATAGTCTGTTCGAGCCTAAGCACCACCTTTCCATCCGCTTTCTTTCTATAGGCCTCGTTGATCTTAAACCTGGTGCCGCTAAAGTTGCCCGTATTACCATCCAGGCCATTGCCCAGTCTTAAAGAGTCATTTATTCGTTTATTGCCATGCAAGCTTATTCCCCAGGCATCCTTAAACCGCACGGCAGACTGGCCTGCACAGGTACTGTGATACTCAAACAGCAGTTCGCCACCTTTCATAAAGCTAAGCTCATCATCGTTTATACAAGCCGGATAATTGCCCGTGTTCATCAAATCAATACCTGTACCGGTCTTTATACTTAGCAATATAAAAGTTTTACCGGTAAGCATTCCCGTATAGAATTCGTCCTTAGGCCCGTCTTCCTCAAGCAAATAACCAATATCATTCTTTACACAAGCCGAACACAAAACAAGCAGTGACAAGAGCTTAATCCAGGCATTCATACAAATTGTCATTGAAACTGCCGCCTCTATCTGCGCTTAGCAGCAGGCGCCTGTATATTCATCAATGCACCTTTTACTCCGCTTTCTGTATACTGATGCTCCATGGTGTATTCTTTGCCTTTCCATATAAAGGTCCACTTAAAGCGGGGCAGATAGATGGCATTCATTTTCATGCCCATAGTATGCGATGCACTTGCGGCCAGTTGCCCGAGATCAGCAGGCTTGTCAGTATGCATAGCTATTTTATTCGTATAGCTGTCTGTAATGGTAAACGATGTAAGCTGCACTGATTCAGTGCTTTTGTTGGCAATGCGCGAGTAGATATCGCCAAATATAAAGCCGTTCAGCGACGAGAATTTAGAGTCGCCTATCTGCAAAGACATATAGTCAGTAATGTCCAGCACCTTTACTTTGCAATTGGTTTTTTACCTCCATCTTCAGAGATGGCATAGATCAGACAGCTTCCGGGCTTTATTGCCTCAACTTTGCCCTCAGCGCTTACACGGGCAATGCTTTCATTAGAGCTTTCCCACCTGACATTCTTGTTGTCGGCGCTTGCAGGAAATACCTGTGCTTTAAGTTCCTGCTGCGAATAGATGAGCATTTCTAAAGACGCTTTATCAATAATTACACTCTGTACGGCCACAGGAATAACAGTCACCTTGCAGGATACACTAAAGTCACCATCTTCCGTACGGGCGGTAATCACAGCTGTGCCGTTCTGTAAGCCTCTTACCTCACCCTTAGGACTTACCCTGGCAATTTCAGGTTCGGAGGAAGTCCATATAACGGTTGGATTACTTGCATTGGCTGGCTTTACCGAAGCAAGAAGCTTTTCGGACGCGCCTCGTTCCATGCTTAGTTCTGTTTTTTGCAGATTAATGCCGGTAACTTTCATTTCATTTACGGTTATGCGGCACCTGGCCTCCGCTTTTCCATTGCCCGAAGTAGCAATAACCTCGGTGCTGCCGGCGCCTACCGCCACTACCAGGCCTGTACTGTTAACCGTGGCAACATCTGCATTTAGCACGGTCCAACGTATTTTTTTATCGCTTGCATTAACAGGCTCAATCAAAGCCTTTAGCGTATCTTTCATTCCAATGTCAAGCAGCGAGCCCGACTTATTAAGCTTTAGAGCTTTTATTGCCAGAGGGCTTACAGTTATCTCGCAAGCGGCAGTAAGTTCATTTACTTTTACCGTAATGGTTGCTTTTCCGGCACTCACACCCCTAACTCGGCCTCCTGTATCAACAGCTGCTATCGAAGGATCGGATGAAGACCACTCATAGCTCAGATTCTTAGAATTAGGTTGATAATCAGCTATTAACGTAAACGTCTGATCCACATCAACAGTCAGTTCGGTTTTATCCAACGAAAGGCTATGTACTAATTCATCTTCTTTTTTGCAGGAGAATAAAAGAATGGCTATGAAAGCCAGGTAAGTCAATTTCTTCATAATATGCTTAATCCAATTGGTTGTCAGACGCAAGAGGACAAATGTAGTAATAGAAATGTAATATTTAACCTCTGCTGTACTAAATGATGAGTTTAAGCGTATTTCTCGCGCAATACAAATAGTCGTGCTGCCTTTCTTCTCCAAACTGGAGCTTACCAAGATGCATTTTTTGCAGTTGGCTCAAATAGGCGTCTTTCTCGAAGGTCAGGATTCAGGTTAACGTTGGCATGCCTTTTCTTTTCAGGCTCAATACAAAAAAAGGAAGGAAAGGATAAAATAGCGAGCATTTATTAAAAAGCTTTTAACCAGTTTGGACGCTTTAACAATATGGTCGTTAATGGTTGAGGTTGACAAACCTAGTAGGTTTGCCGCCTGTTGGTACGAGTAGCCTTCAATTTTACATAACCGGTATATCTCTCTGCGCTTTATTGGAAGGCGGTCCAGTGCTTTATTGATCAATGCTTTATTCTCTTTTTGCTCCAGCCAGTCATCGACATAATTAGTAGCCGGGGCCGTATCCCGCAAGAGAGCACTTGTCAGTACCTTTTCCCTGGCGGCTTTTCTAAAATGTTCATAGATGAGGTTTTGAATAATCTGAAAGACGTATGCTTGTACATTGCGGTTCCCATCCAGGTGCATGCGTTTTTCCCAGAGCGTAATGAAGGTTATTTGCAGTAGCTCATTGGTCGTGTCTTCACAGCGCAGCATTCTTAAGGTGCGGATATATAATTTAGGGCAATAGCGCTTGTATAACTCATAAAAAGCATCCTTGTCTTCCAATTGCAAACGGCAAATTAACTCTGCCTCGGGTAAATCAGTAAGCATTGTTCAATCTTTCAAACCGGTTAAATCTGCTACGTTCATTTTAATTGTTTTAAGATCACATGCAAGGCGCCTGTGTCAACGCACAAAAGAACGTTCGCAGTATAACTTAGCCATTAATGAAATGTTAATAAGGTGTAAAGTCGGGCTGTCTTATAATTGGTTTCTTCTGGCTAGCACTAAAGTAGAACAAATTAAAATAAAACGAAACTTTTTATAATAATTTAGTTCTGGTAACTTAGGTTTATAAAGAAAAAGCCGGTCAATCCAATTGACCGGCTCAAAAACAGTGACCATTAAAGCTAAACGGTCATGATATCTTTTTCTTTCAAATCCATCAGTTTATCTACCTGGGCAATAAAACTGTCGGTAAGTTTTTGAACTTCGGCTTCGCCGGTCTTTATTTCATCTTCAGATACACCCTCGCTTTTTAAGCGCTGAATTTTACCATTTACATCCTTGCGAATGTTTCTAACAGTAATCCGGCCTCTCTCAGCTTCTTCGCGCGCTTTTTTAACCAGGTCACGCCTGCGTTCCTCGGTAAGAGGGGGTACATTCATGCGTATAACCGATCCGTCATTCTGAGGGTTAAGGCCTACGTTGGCATCAATAATTGCTTTTTCAATTTTACTCAGCAAAGGCTTTTCCCAAGGTTGTACCACCAAGGTGCGGGCGTCGGGAGTGTTGATACTGCTCACCTGGCTCAGCGGTGTAAGAGAACCATAATATTCTACCATTACCGAGTCAAGCATAGAAGGCATTGCTTTTCCTGCTCTTATTTTTATCAGTTCGGCATCTGTATGGGCAATAGCTTTTTCCATGGCTGCTTTAGCCTCAGTAATATTCGTCTTAATCAGCTCGTTCATATCTATAGCGTTTATAGCGATTTAAAAATACGTATTTATCCTCTCACCAAAGTACCAATAGGTTCGCCCTTTGTAATTCTCATAAAGTTGCCGCTTTTATTCATATCAAAAACGATGATTGGAAGTTTATTTTCCTGGCAAAGGGTAAAAGCGGTCATATCCATAACATTCAGTCCTTTACTATACACTTCGGCAAAGCTTATTTCGTCGTACCTCACCGCATCCGAATTCTTTAAGGGGTCTGAAGTGTAAATGCCATCTACCCGGGTACCTTTCATCACCACATCGGCTTCAACCTCAATGGCTCGCAGTGAGGCACAGGTATCGGTAGTAAAATAAGGATTTCCTGTTCCTGCTCCAAATATTACAATACGTCCTTTTTCCAGGTGGCGCATTGCTCTGCGGCGTATAAAGGGCTCACATATCTGCTCCATTTTTATGGCACTCATCAGACGGGTTTTTACGCCCAGTTTTTCCAGTGCATCCTGCAGGGCCATGCTGTTTATTACCGTAGCAAGCATACCCATATAATCTGCCTGCACACGATCCATACCCGCCTTTTCTGCACTAAGGCCCCTGAAAATATTGCCGCCGCCAATCACTATAGCTATTTGTATCCCCTGTTCAAATACAGCTTTAATATCTTGTGCATATTGCTGCACCCGGTCGCTGTCAATGCCATATTGCTTTTCGCCCATCAGAGCTTCGCCACTTAGTTTAAGGAGGATACGTTTATATTTCATGAGGATCAATAAGAAGTTTTGCGAAGTTATTAAAATAAGCACAAAGCATGAAGCAAAAGAAAACGATTTATGCCATTTGGATAAAAGCGGCCGCAAACCGCCAGAAAGGAGTGGAGCAAAAGCCTGCTTAATGTATATTGCGTGCCCGGCAAATGCAGGTGTTTCAACACAAGGCGGAAAGCCCTGCGGGAATAAAAAAAGCGTTCATGAAAAATCACGAACGCTTTTATATAGAAAAAATGAAAGTTTAAGCTCCCAGTTGCACGCGTTTAAACGCGGTAACAGTAAGGCCGTTTGAAACACCGTTTAAAAACTGAGCGATGGTTTTAGAAGAGTCCTTAACAAACTCCTGATTAAGCAAGGTAGAATCCTTATAAAACTTATTCAGCTTACCCTGAGCAATTTTTTCAACCATAGCTTCAGGCTTACCTTCAGCACGTATTTGCTCTTTAGCTATTTCAAGCTCACGCTCAATTGTGTGGCTGTCAACATCATCCTTATCAATGGCAACAGGGTTCATAGCAGCAATTTGCATAGCCACGTCTTTTCCTGCTTCTTCAGCGCCTTGGGCATCAGCGTTCAAAGCTACCAATACACCCAGGCGATAGTTGCCGTGGATATAAGCAATAACTTTTTCGCCGCCAATCACTTCATATTTAGAAACGCCTATTTTTTCGCCAATCTTACCTGTTTGATCAAGCACAAGGTCAGACACTTTTCTGCCCTCTAGTTCAAGTTCATTAAGTTCTTCAAGGCTGGCAGGATTCATTTCAAGGGCAAGCTCAGCAATAGAGTTTGCAAAAGCAATAAAGTCAGCATTCTTGGCAACAAAGTCAGTTTCGCAGTTCACTTCAACAATAACGCCGTACTTTGCATCGGCAGTAGTTTTAGCAATTACAACACCTTCATTAGAAGCGCGGTCCTGGCGGCTGGCAGCCACTTTAGCCCCTTTTTTGCGTAAATAATCGATAGCTGCTTCAAAATCGCCGCCTGATTCCATCAGCGCTTTTTTGCAATCCATCATACCCGCGCCTGTTTGTTGACGCAATTTATTTACATCCGAAGCCGAAATTTGTACTGTTGACATTTTCTTGTTCCTTATATATTTTAATGTGAATGGGTTGAAAGCTATAAGTTTCAGAAACAAATCTTAAACCTACAACCTACAACCCATTAAATAAATGTTAATTATTCGCTTTTAGCGTCTTCAGTTTCAGTTGCAGGAGCTTGCTCGGCAGGAGCAGCTTCGGCAGCAGCAGTTACTTTACGTTCGCGTTTTACAGGAGCTGCTTCTTCTTTATCTTCTGTTTTATTATCAATCTTCGCTTTGGCAGCAGCAGCTTCTTTTTCCGCCTCATCTTCTTTCTCACGCTTGCGTTCTTCCAATCCTTCTTTAATAGCCTGAGTAATAATGCTGGTGATCAGGTAAATTGATTTTGTAGCATCATCATTAGCCGGAATAGGGAAGTCGATGTTTGAAGGATCTGAGTTGGTATCTACCATTGCAAAGGTAGGAATGTTAAGCTTTAAAGACTCAGTTACAGCTATATGCTCTTTCTTAACGTCTATTAAAAATAACGCAGCAGGAAGGCGGTTAAGGTCGGCAATACCGCCCAGTAAGCTTTCAAGCTTAATACGCTCGCGCTGTATCATCAGCTTTTCCTTTTTAGACAGTACATCATAAGTACCATCTTTGGTCATGCGGTCGATGTTGCTCATCTTTTTGATAGACTTGCGCACGGTTGCAAAGTTTGTAAGCATACCACCCAGCCAGCGCTCGGTTACAAAGGGCATGTTTACAGATTTTGCCTGCTCGGCCACGATGTCTTTTGCCTGCTTTTTGGTAGCAACAAAAAGTATTTTACGTCCGCTTTTAACTATTTGTTTAATAGCAGCAGCCGCTTCTTCAACCTTGGTTAAGGTTTTATTTAAATCTATGATGTGGATGCCATTGCGTTCCATGAAAATGTACTGAGCCATTTTCGGATCCCATTTGCGGGTAAGGTGGCCAAAGTGTACACCTGCATCCAGTAAGTCCTGATATGTTGTTCTTGCCATTGTTTGATCCTCCTTAAATTAACGTTTACTAAATTGAAATCTTTTACGAGCTTTTTTGCGTCCTGGTTTTTTACGTTCAACCATTCTGTCATCACGGGTCATAATGCCCTTAGCTCTTAAGCCAGATTTAGTTTCGGGATCAAGTTCAACAACGGCTTTTGCAATTGCCAAACGAACAGCTTCCGCTTGTCCTTTAACGCCACCGCCGGCAACATTAACACTAACGTTAAATTTGCCTTCATTTCCAGATACTTCAAAAGCCTGTGAAACGATGTATTGCAGGGGCAGGGTAGGAAAGTAGTTTTTATAATCTTTACCATTTACGGTAATGTTGCCGTCGCCCTCGGTCATGTAAATACGGGCAACTGCAGTTTTTCTTCTTCCTGAAGTGTTTGTAGTCGACATTTCTTTTTCTCTTTAAAAATTAAAGTTTAACTTCTTTTGGGCTTTGTGCAGTGTGCGGATGCTCGGCACCGGCATACACATACAAATTGCCATAAAGGGCGCGGCCCAAACGGTTTTTAGGCAGCATACCACGAACCGCTTTCTCGATGATGCGCTCGGGGTGTTTTGCCAGTAATTGTTTGGGAGAAACGAAACGTTGACCACCTGGGTAGCCTGTGTAACGAACATAAGTCTTGTCGCTCAATTTGTTACCAGTCATTTTTACCTTGTCTGCATTAATAACGATTACGTTATCTCCGCAGTCTACGTGTGGGGTGAACGTAGGCTTGTGCTTTCCTCTGATCATCATTGCGATCTTAGAAGACAAGCGCCCCAAAATCTCTCCTTGTGCGTCAACAACTACCCATTCCTTGTTAACGGTTTTTTTGTTGGCAGAGACAGTTTTGTAACTTAACGTATTCACTTGCTTTGATATTAAATTATTTAATTCACTATGTACTTACCCTGAAAAAGGGTTTGCAAAGTTAGGAGTTTATTTCAAATAATCAAGCAGTTAGAATAAAAATGGCGATGAAAAAAGCCGCGGCTTTCTATACTCAAACCACAGGTTGAGTTTAATAAGGGTTAAGGCTGCCCGGGGCTTGCAGGACTGCCTGATTGCCCTCCCGGAAGTCTTTGGTGATACAAGGCGGCATACACCGGCATGAGCTTGCTGCGCACATGCCTCGGTTTCATGCTATATAAAAGGCAACATGCAGGCACNNGAAACATGGACTCATCATGGACTCATCCCGGGTACATCATGGGCGGATGTGCTGGCAGGGTTGTTGATGCAGGGCAGGCGTGTCCTCGGGCTGTGTTGTCTGCTGGTATCAGCGTATAGGCGCAGGCATCAGGTTTCTTTTGCTTGTGCCTATACACTGGCAGCCGGCCGGCCTGCAACAAAAATGAGCGCCAGCTGTTACCCTATAAATCACCAGTGGCTTTATATGTTTAAACATTTCTTTCGCCTTAATTTCTGCTTCTGTATATGCCTGACTGCTTTAGTTTTTATAAGCGGATGCGCTGGCAGGTCGTCTTCCGAACAACATGCCGGGGCTTCGGCAAGCCAGGCTGCGGTTGCTCTAAAAGTTGAAGATTTTGCCAACGAGCTGGATAGTGCAGGTACCAATTACCTCGCTTTTTATAAAAGTGAAGAGAGCAGCGAAATTTTTCTTAACTATGATGAGCTTCAGGGGCGCGGATCCATGATCATTAACCGCACACCTCTTTTACTCAGCGCCCAGGAAGTAAAAGGCGGCGATCGCATTTTTACGGGCAATCATATACGTGTAGAGGCGCGCGGCTTTACCCGCATGGGTGCTGGCAGCGGTACCTGCAGGAGGGGGATGTATAAAGCGGTAACAATTACTGTAGACGCGTCTGTGCAAGAGTTTAGCAATGTATACGTTAAGCACTGCACTGCCATTAAAGCACCCGGAACTACCTAATCACCCTAAGTATATGATACATTTTAGTAAGCTAATCTTTTTTTGCACGCTGGTCGGCCTGCTGGCTGCCTGTTCAGGAAGGTCAAACAATAGCGCCAAGCCCACCACTGCTGCCGAAACTACTCTTACCCCCCGCGAAAGCGCGAAGGTGGCCAACGAAATTGCCGACCCCTACGGTATTGCCGGTACTTATACGGCCACCAACTGCAACTGTGAGGCCGTTATTGTTCTTGTAAAGGAGCAGGAAGGCTATAGCTATCGTATGGATTCGGGCATTATCAGCACCAGTGGCAAAGCGCATGTGCAAAATAATAAGCAGGAAAGCAGCATTGTGTTTGAAGGTGCGGGCGATGACAATCAAAACCTTCGTGCGGAACTCATTGATGGCAAGCTGCTTATAAGCAGCGAAGAGAATAACCTTAAAGCGTATACTCATTTTAAAGATTGTGCCTGCAAGCAGATTGAGCTGGCCAAGTAATCAGTACTTGACTATACCAGCCGGAAGAGCAAGGGTATTAGATGCATATTTTACAAAAACTGCTTACCCAATTGGGGTAAAATGTATATTTACTTTGATGAAATTAATATGTTTTAGCAAAGCGGTGCTATTAACGGTTTGTATGCTTGTACTTACAGGTGCATACGCAAAGTTAAATGCTCAAAAGATGAATTTGCTGGTAGGAACTTACACAAGCAAGAGCGGCAGTAAAGGAATTTATGTATATGAGTTTGACGCTGCAACCGGAAGAGCTAGTTTAAAAAACAGCATATCGGGCGTTGATAACCCATCCTACCTGGCTGTAAGCCGCGACCTGCGGTTTGTTTTTGCTGTAAATGAGGGTGCAAAATGCGAGCTCAGCTCGTTTGCTTTTAATAAAAAAACCGGAGCTCTTACATTTATCAATAAGGTAAACTCGCATGGAGCATCTCCCTGTTACGTGTCTGTAAACAAGGATATGACCTTTGCTACGGTTAGTAATTATGGAGGGGGCAACCTGGCGGTAATGCCGATTAAGAGCAATGGCGTGCTGGAAGAGACGGTGCAGGTAATCAATCATCAGCCTATCAGGCAAGGGCAGAAGTCACACGTGCATTCGGCTGTTTTCAGCCCCGATGAAAAATATGTTATTGTGAGCGATCTGGGTATTGATCAGATATTTACGTATCCCTTTAATAAAAATCTTAAACAGCCCTTGTTGCAAAGCAGTACAGCGCCTGTAACGCTTAGTCCCGCCAGCGGGCCGAGGCATTTTGCTTTTCACCCGGGTGCGCGCTTTGCCTACTCCTTACAGGAACTTAGTGGAAATGTAACTGCGTTTGCGTATAACAGGGGGGTGCTTAGCCCGGTGCAAACTGTTTCTATGCTTGCTTCGGGATACAAAGGCGTTGTGGGGGCTGCAGATATACATGTATCGCCAGATGGAAGGTTCCTGTACACCAGCAACAGGGGCGAAGCCAATGATATAGCTGTATTTGCTATTGATAAAAGCACGGGTATGCTCACTCTTACAGGGCGTTATTCTACTCTGGGCCTTACGCCGCGCAACTTTAGTATTGACCCTACGGGCAACTTTCTGCTGGCAGCCAATCAAAACAGCAATACGGTGGTTGTATTTAAGCGCGATAAAAAAACCGGTCAGCTGCGGGCCACGGGCGAGCGCATAGTGGTAAACTCTCCGGTGTGCCTTAAGTTTACGTCGGTTTAAAACCGGGTATAGCGTTCCATTACTTCGAGGTAGTAGTTTTCGTATTGAGGCATTATAAGGCTCAGCTCAAACTCTTGCGCTCTTTTTAAAGCGTTATTGCTAAAGGTTGCAAAGCGTTCGGGGTCCTGCAATATGTGAATGGCGTTACGGGCCATTTCGGTAGTGTTTCCCACGTCGCTCAGATAGCCCGTCTGTCCGTCTATATTTAACTCGGGCAGTCCGCCGGCATTGGAAGATATTACGGGTACTTTGCAGGCCATGGCCTCCAGTGCTGCAAGGCCAAAGCTTTCGGACTCTGAAGGCATGAGGAAAAGGTCGGTTACCGAAAAAATTTCTTCTACAGCATCTTGCTTTCCCAAAAAACGCACATCGTCGCATATTCCGTAATCCCGGCACATGCGCTCGCAGTTTACGCGCTCGGGGCCGTCGCCCACCATCAGCAGCTTGCTCGGCAATACATCATGCACTTGTTTAAATATATCTACAACATCTTGTGTGCGTTTTACTTTTCTAAAGTTGGATGTATGTATTAAAATAGACTCGCCGTGCGGAGCAATGGCTTTTTTAAAGTGGTCCTTACCTTTATGGCTAAAACGCGCCAAATCTATAAAGTTGGGTATTACGCGTATGTCTCTCTTAATGTCAAAATGGCTGTAGGTGTCTTGTTTGAGGTGTTCGGACACGGCAGTTACCCCGTCGGACCGGTTGATGGAAAAGGTGACAACGGGTTTAAAAGTCATGTCTTTTCCTACCAGGGTGATGTCTGTACCATGCAGGGTGGTTATTACAGGTATATTAATGCCGTAAGTGGCCAGTATTTGCTTGGCCATAAAGGCTGCCGATGCATGTGGTATGGCATAGTGTACGTGCAGAAGCTCAAGCTTTTCAAAGCGTACCACATCTACCAGTTTACTGGCAAGTACGAGCTCGTAGGGCGGATAGTCGAACAGAGGGTATTGCGATACGGATACTTCGTGGTAAAACAGGTTTTCTGAAAAGAAGTCGAGCCTGGCAGGCTGGCTATAGGTTATAAAGTGTACCTGGTGACCTCTGTCGGCCAGGGCTTTGCCCAGTTCGGTGGCAACTACACCGCTACCTCCAAAGGTAGGATAACATACTATTCCGATCTTCATTGTGCTAAAATAATGATAAAAACAGGTGCTTTGTTTTTACCCTTGGGGTATTTACTTCTATATGGCTAAGTATTTCCTTTTAGGATGGCCCGGTAAACGGCGTCTTGTATGCGCGGACGTATGCGCAGGCTGCTTAACCTGTTGGCCGGCTGCCCGTTTAACCTGTTGGACAAAAAGATGTAAATAAGGTTAAACTTTGGGTCTACCCACACGGCTGTTCCGGTAAAGCCGGTGTGGCCGTAGGTTTGAGGCGAGGCAAGTTCGGAGGGGTAATTTCTGCCGGGCTGGGGATCCCAGCGGTCAAAGCCCAGGCCGCGCCTGCTAACGGGCGACTGCGCCGAGGTAAACAGATCGATGGTACTTTGTTTAAAATACTGCACACCCCCGTAACTGCCTCCGTTTAAAAACATCTGGAATAAAATGGCCAGATCATTGGCCGATGCAAAGAGGCCGGCATGGCCGGCAACGCCGCCTGCCAGGGCTGCGCCCTGATCGTGTACATAGCCCTGCAGCAGAGTGCGGCGAAAGTAAGTGTCGTTTTCTGTAGGCACCAGGCGGTCCTTTGCAAAGCGCCGGCGGGGGTTAAAGCCTGCTGTTTGCATGCCCAGCGGCTGGTAAAACTGCTCTGCAACGTAGTTGTCAAGTGTTTCTCCGGCTTGCTTTTCTATAATTTCTTTGAGGAAAAACATGCTCAGGTCGCTGTATTCATAGCGCCCTTTAGGCCTGAGGCCGGTGTTGAGCATGCGGGGCAGCATTATATCTCTATAGTAATTTTGCCTTATAAAGTAACCGTCGGCTATTTTGACCGGAAAAAATACGGTAGAGTCAAAGCTGTAATCGCCAGCCTTTAATGCGTTATGGAAGGGTATATAAGGTACAAGCCCGGCCTCATGAAGCATTAGCTGCTGCACGTTTATATTTTTTTTATTGCTCGCCATTGCTTCGGGCAAATAGTCGCCCATGGTACTGTTGAGGTTTAGTTTTTCCTGTTCATACAGTCGCATGGCGGCAAGGGTGGTAGCGGCTATTTTTGTTACGGAGGCCAGGTCAAAGATGCTGGTTGTTTTTGTTAGCTGCTCACTTCCGTAGGAAAAAGCACCATAGCTTTTATTGAATACAACTTTACCATCTTTTACTATCAGCACTACGCCGCCCGGGGTGGCTTTTTGCGCTATTGCCGAAGCCATTATTTCGTCAATAGGTTCTTCGATATCCTGGCGGCTCATTCCTGCTTCTTCGGGCTCGCTATAGCCAAGACGTATGGCTCGGGTCTGATAGCCATCGCCTTTTTTAAAAGCCGGCAATACGTCATGGGGCAATACTCCTTTTGCTTCGGTACCTCCAAATATCAGCTGTGCAGCATGGATGGCTGCCGCCTGAGTGGTTTCGGGCGAACAAATAACAGGCGATTTCAAGCTCCCCAATGGTTTAAGACCCGAGGGTTTGCCGTAGTATACCAGCAGGAGCCGGGCGTCCCGGTTAAGCTCATATAAAAACTGACGCACATTGGGGTCAGAGAGGCTGCTCTCGTTTGTTTGTATAATAATAGTAGTATACCTTTCCAGGCTTCTTTTTAGCTGGGCTTGTCCGAAAGGGGTGTATGTAAATGCCTGCACATGGGTGTAGTTATTAAGCATAGCGTGGAAATGATCGGCGTAAACGCCCCCTATGTTAACGTTTGCTATGGTTTTCTTTTCCAGGTTGAGCAGCGGCAGGGTTGCCATGCTGTTGTTGAGTAATATGGTAGTGCGGGCAGCCAGCTCCATGTGATTGGCATAGGGGCTGGTGCCTGCCCTGCAGGCCAGGCACAGTATGGTCATTGCTGAACAGAGTAAAAGGAAGCGCAGACTTGATCTAAGGAGAGTGTAAAGTGTGTACATTAAAAGATAGCTATTTGTCAAGTATAACGGTATTAGCTGCGAGTAATTACCCGGGCATAAAAAAGGCCCGTTTAACGCGGGCCATGGGCTAGCTTGAGTCTGATTCCTTTGGAATGCTTCAATTAGCAATAAGCCAGGCTGTTACAGACTTGTACATTGGCCTGATTTATTGCGCTCGTTTAGAATAGGTTTATTTAAAATGTAAATTGAGGTTTTAATTTCAATATTACAAGGCTTTGACAAAATAAAAGTCAATCATTTACGTTACACAGCGATTGTCTTAATAACGTACACATTCTGAATCCATTCCCTGTGCTTTTTTTTGATACTTTTGCAGAAGCTTATGTCGGATATTATTCAGCTTTTACCAGATTCAGTAGCCAATCAAATTGCAGCAGGAGAAGTAGTTCAAAGGCCGGCTTCGGCAGTAAAAGAATTAATAGAAAACTCAATTGATGCCGGTGCTTCTACTATACGCCTGGTTGTAAAAGATGCAGGCAAATCTCTTATCCAGCTTATTGATGATGGCTGCGGAATGAGCCTTACCGACGCCCGCATGTGCTTTGAGCGGCATGCTACCTCTAAAATACGTAAGGCCGGCGATCTTTTTTCCATAAGGACCATGGGCTTCCGGGGCGAGGCTATGGCCTCTATTGCTGCTATTGCCCAGGTTGAACTTAAAACTCGTCGCCACGAGGATGAACTGGGTACTTCAGTTATCATAGAGGGCTCGGAAATTGTAAATCATGAGCCGGTTATGTGTCCCGCCGGTACCAGTACCTGCGTTAAGAACTTGTTTTATAATACGCCCGGACGGCGCAATTTTTTAAAGAGCAACCCGGTCGAGCTAAGGCATATTATTGATGAGTTTCAGCGTGTGGCACTGGCTCATCCCGAAATACATTTTACATTTCATAGCGACGGCAGCGAGGTATTTCATCTCCCTAAAAGTACTCTTAAGCAACGAATTGTTCACGTGTTTGGCAATTCGTATAATCAAAAGCTGGTTCCGTTGCAGGAAGAAACAAGCATTATCAGTGTAAGTGGTTACATCGGCAAGCCCGAGTTTGCCAAGAAAACGCGGGGTGAGCAGTTCTTTTTTGTCAATAAGCGGTTTATCAAGGATCCTTATCTCAATAATGCCATTCTGAATGCTTACAGAGAGCTTCTTCCTGCAGACAGCTATCCTTTATACGTGCTTTTTATAGAGATAGACCCTTCTCACATTGATATTAATGTTCATCCTACTAAAACAGAGATCAAGTATCAGGATGATAAGGCCATTTATGCCATTATCCGTTCGTCCGTTAAACGCTCCCTGGGGCAGTACAATATTACTCCTACTATAGACTTCGACCAGGAAACGGGCTTTAACGGTATGATCACGCCCATTAAGGAAGAAGATATTGTTCCGCCTCAAATTAGCTTTAACCCTTCTTTCAATCCCTTTAGCAACAATAGCTCATCGGGTTCGGCAGAAGCCTATGTGCCCGGTGGTTCTTATAAACAACGATCGCAACGCTGGGATTCTTTGTACGAAATACTGGAGGGGCAGCGGGAGGAACCCCGTCAGGCAGAATTGTCTATAAGTGTTGAAGATAATGATGAGCGGGTGTCGGCAAGTGATGGCCAGTTCTTCCAGCTGCATAACCGCCTTATACTATCGCCGATAAAGTCGGGCATAATGCTAATAGACCAGCAGGCTGCTCATGAACGTATACTTTATGAACGTTTTTTAGAGCAGCTTGAAACGCATCAGGGCCTTAGCCAGCAAAGTCTTTTTCCTCAGACGGTTACTCTGCCACCTTCGGATTTTGAACTTGTTAAGGAACTTATGAGTGATATCACGGCTTTGGGCTTTCAAATACGCGAGTTTGGAAAAAATACGTTTATTATTGAGGGTATTCCTGCCGAAATTAGCTTGAATGTAAACGAAATAGGTATGTTGGAGCAGTTAATAGAGGGGTTTAAGTATGACTTTAGTGAACTTAAGCTTCAAAAACGTGATGCGCTTGCCAGAAGCATGGCGCGTAATTCGGCTATCAAAGCTGGTTCAAGCCTTTCTCAGGAAGAGATGAACTCGCTCATTGATGAGCTCTTTGCCTGTCAGAAACCCAATCTTTCTTTAAGTGGAAAGCCTGTTATTGTTAAATACTCTATTGAAACACTTTTGCAGAAGTTTGAAAAATAGGTTCTCCTGCATTAAACATTGAAAATGAATAGTTATACCAGACCCTCATCTCCTTTCGCTAATATTTCGCCGGTTGTTAAAAACCTGCTTATTATTAACGGTATATTTTATCTTGCCACCATGCTGTTCAGTAGCAACGGTTCCTATCCGCTTGTTCAGTATCTTGCTGTGTATTATCCGGATTCGCCTTTCTTCAGGCCCTGGCAAATCATCACTTATATGTTTATGCACAGCCCGGTAAGCTTTGCTCATATTGCGTTTAATATGTTTGCTCTCTTTACGTTTGGCAATGCGCTGGAGTATGTAATGGGTTCAAAGCGCTTTCTTACTTTCTATTTATTAACGGGCCTGGGCGCGCTGGTTCTTCAGTTTGCTGTGCAGGCGTTCGAAGTGTATTCTATTGCTGGGAGTATTCGTGTTGACCCCTCTATGACTATTGCAAACCAGTCTCAGTTTGAAACGCTTAGGGGTATTTACAGTTCGCCAATGCTGGGTGCATCGGGCGCCATCTTTGGTGTTCTTATTGCTTTTGGTATGCTGTTTCCTAATGCAGAGCTTTTTATTATATTTTTCCCTGTTCCTATAAAAGCAAAGTATATTATACCGGTATATATTGTGCTTGAGCTTTTTCTGGGCGTATCCCGCATATCTGGAGACTCAGTAGCGCATTTTGCGCATCTGGGAGGCGCTCTTTTTGGCTTCCTGCTTGTAAAGATGTGGGGTATACGAAGGCAGGGAGGTTTCTTTTAATCTTAAACGGCTGGTATGCATATCTTGACTACTACAGCCGGTGAGGACATGGGTAATGGCTAAACGCAGAAGAAAGAAGAAAACGGGCTTTTTCAGCCGCATTATATTGTTTTTAAACGCCGCATCGGTCTTGCTGCTGGTGCTTAGTTATCTGGCGTCTTATGTGGATCCTTCCACATTCTGGCCATTGGCCTTCTTTGGTCTTGGCTACCCTCTGTTTTTATTGTTGAATGGTTTGTTCATTCTATACTGGCTCTTTTCCCGCCCGGCTTACGCTATGCTTTCACTGCTGGCTATTCTCCTGGGCTGGAAGTTTTTTGTCAGTACCTTCGGTTTGAATTCCGAACAGGTGGTTCACACGCATCCGCAGGATAACATTGTTCGGGTAATGACCTGGAACGTACATAACTTCCGTTCTGTGAGCCCCGGGGGCAGCGACTATGCCAAGGATGATATGCTTGCTGTAATTGCCCGCGAACAGCCGGATATTCTTTGTGTGCAGGAATATTATTCCAAGCGCCGGGGCGCCGGAAACATTCGTAAGAATATCGAGGACATTCTTCAGTCTAAGTCCTATTACCTCAATGCAGACTTTAGTAATCCGTGGGAAGTGTCCGGGATGGCTATCTTTTCAAAACTTAATGTGAAAGATACAGGCTCGGTTACCTTTGATAAGCCTCACTCGGGGAATAAGGCCATCTTTGCCGATTTCGAAGTGAAAGGTAAGCGGTTCAGAGTCTATAATATTCACTTGCAATCTATCCGCTTCCAGCCTGAAGACTACGAGTATATACGAAATGTGCGTGTAAATAATGGGGATGTTATTTCGCCGAGGCGTATTGTAGGCAGGCTTAAGCGTGCATTTATAAAACGCAGTTCGCAGGTTAAAATGCTTGCCAGCCATGCTGCATCTACTCCTTACCCTACAATATTTGCAGGCGATTTTAACGACACTCCTAACTCATACGCCTTGAATACATTGCTTGCCGGTAAAGTAAATGCGTTTCGTAAAAAGGGAAGTGGATTTGGTATTACGTATAACGGCGACTTTCCAAACTTCCAGATTGATTACATCCTGGCAGCAAAGCAGTTTGCTGTAATGAGTTATTATGTGGTTTCAAGGAAACTATCGGATCATTATCCTGTAATTGCTGATATTGAGATAAGATAATACCCTGCTAATGATCATAAATGTGGTAGAACCTTTAACTCTGGAAAGAGGTCGGTTGAGCGGTCGTTTAGCGTGAAAGATCACTGGATAAGCGAGGGAAGAAAGGCTTTTATCAGCCTTCTTCAACCATGCCCATTGAGCAAAACTTGCTTATTCGCTCTTCTACAAGTTGTTCCTTTGTTTTTTCTTTCAGAGCGTGAATTTCTTGTAATAACCTTGCTTTGAGTGTTGCGGCCATAGCTTGCGGATTCTGATGCGCGCCTCCCAGCGGTTCTTCTATAATGCCATCAATAAGACGATTATCAAGCATGTTTTCGGCTGTAAGTTTAAGGCACTCTGCTGCCCGTTCCTTTTGATCCCAACTGCGCCATAAGATGGCTGAGCAGTTCTCTGGAGAAATTACCGAGTACCAGGAATGCTCAAGCATTAACACTTTATCGCCGACCCCTATGCCGAGCGCTCCTCCCGAGGCCCCTTCGCCTATAATAACACATACAATAGGCGTTTGCAGTACAGACATTTCCATTAGATTACGCGCAATGGCTTCGCCTTGTCCGCGTTCTTCAGCTTCAAGGCCCGGATAGGCCCCCGGGGTGTCAATTAAGGTTATTACCGGCTTATTGAACTTTTCGGCCAGCCGCATCAGGCGCAGTGCTTTGCGGTAACCTTCAGGGTTAGCCATTCCAAAGTTCCTGTATTGTCTTTGTTTGGTATTGGTGCCTTTTTGATGACCAATGATCATTACCGTTTCGCCATTAAGGGTTGCAAAGCCACCTACAATAGCTGTATCATCTTTTACGGTACGATCTCCATGGAGTTCTATAAAGTCCTCACACATCATTTCAATGTACTGAAGCGTATAAGGCCGCTCAGGGTGTCTTGATATCTGAACCTTTTGCCATCCGTTTAGATTGCCGTAGATATCTTTACGGGTAGCATTCAATTGCTCGTTCAGCTCATTCATCGTTTCAGACACATCTACATTAGTTTTCTGTGCCACCTGCTTAACCTTTTCAATTTGCTGTTCGAGCTCAGCGATAGGTTTTTCAAAATCAAATGATGTATTCATTTATCTATTTTAAAAAATAAGAGACAAAGTTACTGATAATTAATAAAGCTCAAAGCAGCAGCGCATGTTTGCGAAGTGTATATTTTTGATATCCCTGTCACAGGTGAGGGGTTTGTGCATATCCAAGGACGGCCTGCATTACTAATAATGCAGGCCGTCCTTGGATCTATAGCTTTTGTTTCGGGTAGCGGCTTTCCGGCCCGCTACCATCGCTTTAGGTGTTGATCTGATTATTTGATAAAGTGCTTAAGTTGGATCACCTCTTTCTCTTCCAGATGCCTCCATCTGCCTCTGGGCAGGTCTTTTTTGGTAAGGTTTGCATAAACAACACGGTCAAGTTTAATAACTTCGTAGCCAAGGTGTTCGAAAATGCGTCTGACAATGCGGTTTTTTCCGCTATGTATCTGTATGCCTACTTCTCTCTTGCTCCCTCCCTGTACATAACTTACGGCGTCGGGTTTAATCAGCCCGTCCTCCAGCTCTAGTCCAAAAAGTATTTTATTTAAATCGCCCTGAGTAAGACTTTTATCGAGTTCAACATGATAAAGCTTAACGATGTTGTTTCTTGGGTGAGATAGCTTCTCTGCCAGGTCGCCGTCATTTGTCATCAGCAGTAGCCCGGTTGTATTTCTGTCCAGCCGCCCGATAGGGTAAATTCGTTCATGAGATGCTTTTTCTACAAGTTGCATCACTGTTCTGCGCTCCTGTGGGTCGTCTGTAGTAGTAATATAGTCTTTCGGTTTATTCAACAGAACATAGACCATCTTTTCGCGCTTTAAGGTTTCGCCATTGTAGCGTATAGTATCTTTGCTCGGGTCAACTTTGAAGCCAAGTTCAGATATTACTTCTCCATTTACCGAAACAACTCCTGCCTCTATTAGTTCGTCGGCCTTTCTACGAGAGCAGATGCCTGCATTAGCAATGTATCTGTTCAGGCGGATTTTTCCATCGCTGTCTGCAAGTTGGGGCTTGCCTTTACGTCCGCGCATAACAGGTCCTTCAAGCCTTTCTTCGGAAGTCCATTTGCGCGTTTGGTCATCGTCATAACGTCTGCGCTCCCTAAAGGGTCTGCTATCCGTTGGGCGGTCACCGGATGAGTGTCTTTGCTCTCCGGACTCAGGTCTTGACGGTCTTTCGGAGTAGGTCCTTCCTTCGTCGCGTTTCACGAAAGGTTTGCGTTCGCTGTCTCCTCCAAAGCTTCTCTTTTTATCTCCAAAGTCTCCTCCTCTTGCAGGTCTGTCTGAGTAAGGCCTGTCGCCATCGCGTTTCACGAAAGGTTTGCGTTCGCTGTCTCCTCCAAAGCTTCTTTTCTTATCTCCAAAGTCTCCTCCTCTTGACGGTCTGTCTGAGTAAGGCCTGTCGCCATCGCGTTTCACGAAAGGTTTGCGTTCGCTGTCTCCTCCAAAGCTTCTCTTTTTATCTCCAAAGTCTCCTCCTCTTGACGGTCTGTCTGAGTAAGGCCTGTCGCCGTCGCGTTTCACGAAAGGTCTGCGCTCGCCGTCTCCGCCAAAGCTCTTTCCTGCATAAGGGGATGAATCCCGTCTGTTGCTGTCGAACTTCTTGTTTCTGTCGCTGTTAGTGGCATCGTTACGAGAGCTTTTTGAGCTATCGAAGCGATTCTTGTTGAATGATTTGTCTTCCCGACTGTTCTTGTTGTTTTTATATGGCATGATATGCTTGTGAGCCCATTAAATGGGGGTGTAAAGGTAGCTAAAATTAATGATTTAAAGGTAGTTAAGCATTTGTAAATAGAATGCTTAAAACAGGTATAAAAGCGTTCCTTAAAAGAGCTGTAAATAAGTGCTTGTTTGTAAGTGTTTGATGGTTAAATAAATAAGTGTACCTTTGGAAGTTTTTTTACATTAAAAAGTTGGTATAAACGTATGACAAAGAAACATTTGGTTGCGTGTTGTCTGGTATGTGTTTTCATGGTTTCTGCGGAAATAAACAAGGGTAATACACTTTTAACACACGGCATCAATACACCGCATAAGCCAGGTTTAGACGCTCCTGATGACAGCACCGGGGAAGAAGAAAGACTACTCTCTTTTGCAAATGAATTAATTCCCCTGGATAACGAAAAAGTAGCTTACAGGATGAACGCTCATCTTAAGGCGCACCGTTTTTCGCGCATTCAAACCAACCGGCTCCACTACCGGGCGGCCCGCTGGTTCCCTGTAATTGAGCCTATATTGCGCCGTTATGGAATCCCGCAGGATTTTAAATATATACCTTTGGTTGAAAGCGGGATGTCCAAGGGGCCCGATTCGCCAAAAGGCGCATCCGGTTTCTGGCAGTTTATGCCTGGTACGGCTCGGAACTATGGATTAAGGGTCGACCGGCATATAGACGAGCGCAAGGATGTTCGCAAAGCCACTGTTGCAGCCTGCCTTTATTTGAAAGATATGTACAGTTATTTCAATAACTGGACGCTTGTTGCGGCGGCCTACAATGTGGGCGAGAATGCAATCAAAAAAGAACTGGGCCGGGGCAACGATAATTATTATGAAATGAAACTGAACAGAGAGACCGCTTCGTATGTTTACAAGCTGGTGTCTATGAAGGAAATCATTGAGAATCCCGTGGAGTATGGATTTAAAGAAGGATCTCTCTATGCTTATAAAGTCGGTTTGCCTAAGCAAATGCCTTTTGCAGAAAGAAGAATGGACATGGCAGCCTTGCAGGCGTTGCATTTATTAAAGCCTGCACTACTTTAAACAAGATACATGGACAAAGTGATTGCTGAGCAGGGCGGGCAAAACGAGATAGAGGTTTACGGTGCCCGGGTTCATAACCTTAAGAATATAGACATATCTTTTCCCCGCAATGAGCTGGTTGTGATTACCGGCTTAAGCGGAAGCGGAAAATCTTCTCTTGCATTCGATACCATTTACGCCGAAGGACAGCGGCGTTATATGGAGACTTTCAGCGCTTACTCAAGGCAGTTCTTAGGAGGGATGGAACGTCCCGACGTAGACAAGATATCCGGATTGAGCCCAGTGATTGCCATCGAGCAGAAAACCACCTCGCGTAATCCGCGCTCAACGGTGGGCACAGTAACGGAAATTTACGACTTTATGCGTTTGCTATTCGCCCGTATCGGCGAGGCTTATTCTTATGTGAGCGGAGAGAAGATGCAGCGCATGTCCGAAGATCAGATGCTGCAAAATATACTTTCCCAGTTTGATGGCAAAGCGGTCAATGTGCTTGCGCCGGTAGTAAAAGGCCGCAAAGGGCACTATCGCGAGCTGTTTGAGCAGATGCGTAAGCAGGGATATCTTAAAGTCAGGGTTGACGGGCAGATTATGGACCTGACTCCTAAAATGCAGGTGGATCGCTATAAGATACACGATATCGAAATGGTGATAGACCGGCTTATGGTTTCAGAAAATGATCGGAAGCGCCTGTATACCTCCATTCAGACAGCCCTTAAAACGGCTAAAGGGGTTATAAAGATATCTGATCAGGAGAATAACGAGTTCTTTTTCAGTCGTTTCCTTATGGATCCTGTATCGGGTATTTCTTACGATGAGCCTCAGCCTAACACTTTTTCTTTCAACTCACCCTACGGAGCCTGTGAGCGTTGTGACGGCTTAGGGTACATATTCGAGCTGGACGAAAGCGCCATGATCCCTAACCCGAAACTCAGCATACAGAACGGGGGGCTGGCGCCTCTGGGCGAATACAGGAACACCTGGATATTTCAGGTACTCAAGGCCCTTGCTAAGAAGCATAATTTTTCGCTCACAAGTCCTATAGAAAAACTAGATCCTGAGACTATAAAACTAATCCTTCACGGCAGCGGCGAAATGCTTACTGTTCCGGTAGAGTATAACCGCTGGAACGTTCAGAATAACCAGATTCCCTTTGAAGGAGTTATTAAACTAATGGAAGAGCAGATCGATCGTTTAGGCGACGCCGGAACGGAAGACATCGATCAGTACCGCGCTCATAAAATCTGCCCCGAATGTAAAGGCGCACGGCTCAAAAAAGAATCGCTGCACTTTAAGGTAGGTGAAAAGAATATCTATGAGCTTTCGTCCATGGATATAAGCAACCTGTCTGATTGGTTTTCAAATGTAGAAGAAAAGCTTACCGAACGTCAGAACACCATTGCGCGTGAAATAGTAAAAGAGATACGCTCGCGTATAGGTTTCCTGCTCGACGTGGGACTGAACTACCTGACCCTGGACCGCACGGCACGCACCCTGTCAGGCGGAGAGGCCCAACGTATAAGGCTGGCAACCCAGATCGGTTCCCAGCTGGTAAACGTGTTATATATACTTGATGAGCCCAGCATAGGATTACACCAGCGGGATAATGCGCGCCTGATAGGCGCTTTAAAGAACCTGAGGGACATAGGTAACTCTATCTTAGTCGTTGAACACGACAAGGACATGATTATGGAAGCCGACCATGTAATCGACATGGGTCCTGCTGCCGGAGTGCACGGAGGCAGGGTAGTAGCGCAGGGCACCCCTGCGGAGATACGTAAGGCTCAAACCCTTACAACCTCATACCTGAGCGGCAAAAAAGAAATAGCTGTTCCCAAAACCCGAAGAAAGGGTAACGGAAAGCGCCTCGCCCTTAAGAACGCCAGCGGTAATAATTTAAAAAATGTAAGTGTAGAGTTTCCCCTTGGCACGTTCATATGTGTAACGGGCGTATCAGGCAGCGGAAAGTCAACGCTGATAACCGAAACTCTTTACCCTATTCTAAACCACCACTTTTTCAGAGCCAAAAAACCGGCTATGCCTTACAAAAAAGTCGAAGGGCTGGAGCATATAGATAAAGTGATAGAAATAGATCAGAGCCCTATCGGCCGCACCCCTCGTTCAAATCCATCTACTTATACAGGCGTGTTTTCAGATATCCGTAATCTGTTTGTTCAGTTGCCAGAAGCCAAGATACGAGGTTATAAGCCCGGACGCTTTTCTTTCAATGTAAAGGGCGGCCGCTGCGAGACTTGTCAGGGTGCCGGAATGCGTGTAATCGAAATGAACTTCCTGCCCGATGTGCAGGTGCCTTGTGAAGAATGCCACGGCAAGCGCTATAACCGCGAAACGCTGGAGGTGCGCTATAAAGGCAAATCCATAAGTGATGTCCTGGATATGAGTATTGAGGAAGCCATGGATTTTTTTGAAGCCATTCCTTCGATACACCGTAAAGTAAAGACGCTGAATGACGTAGGACTTGAGTACATACGATTGGGGCAGTCGTCCACAACGCTTTCAGGAGGGGAGGCCCAGCGCGTAAAGCTGGCTACCGAGTTATCGAAAAAGAGCACGGGAAACACTTTTTATATACTCGACGAGCCAACCACGGGTCTTCATTTCGAAGACATTAATGTACTTCTCGGCGTGCTGAACCGCCTGGTTGAAGAAGGAAACACAGTGCTTGTTATTGAACATAATCTGGATGTCATCAAAGTGGCAGATTATGTAATCGATATGGGGCCGGAAGGCGGCCGGGAGGGAGGTCAGGTAGTCTTTGCCGGAACGCCCGAGGCACTGATTAAGGAAAACAAAAGCTATACAGGCAAGTATTTAAAACTGGAGATGGAAGGTCATACGCTGTGAAACCAAATGCTTCGGGTGCCCGATATATTTAAATATCTTAGAGGCAGAAAAATACCCCCGAAAAGAAGTATCATGAAAAGCAGAAGAGACTTTTTAAAACTAGGTCTTACAATGAGCGCAAGCGCTGTGCTGGCGCCGGCCTTTGCAGGCGTCAAAACAGCAGACGGGCTGCCAGGCCCTCAGGGTGCAAACACCAGGCTACGCTTCCTGCTCGCTTCAGACGGCCATTATGCGCAGCCCGGGACCAATTATGCCAAAACCCATCAGGATATAGTTAACTGGATAAACCAGGAGCACGCCACCAGTAAGCTTGATTTCGTTGTCTTCAACGGAGATAACGTTCATGACCGTCCCGACCTGCTTAAGGAAGTAAGAGACACGTATTTCCGGCAGCTAAACATGCCGTTTTATGCTTTGCCTGGCAACCATGATCATGCAGACACAGCACTGTGGAAACAAGTATTTGGCTATGAGGATAACTACTCCATTGAGCATGCTGATACGGCTTTGGTGCTTGGCAATACATCAAATACCAAAGGCGATTATCTATGTCCCGATATCAACTTCTTAAAGAGGGAGTTTGAAAAATATAAAGCAAAAAAAGTCGTGCTGGTTGTGCTTCACATACCCATATACCAGTGGCTTAAGGAGGAAGATTTCTACACTACCTGCACCGAGGTGCTTAATCTGATACACAGTTACAGAAACATAAAAGCTGTATTTCACGGTCATGATCACAGCATGGACGGCGTACGATATACCGACAGGCTTCCGCACTTTTTCGACGGCCACTACGGGGGCAGCTGGGGAACCGAGTATTACGGTTACCGTATAGTAGAGATTGACGACAGGTATAAACTTTCTACCTGGCAGGTGAACGCCAGTCAAAGCCCTGTTCTTAATAAAACAACGCTTTAACCGCCATTGCCTATGCAGCCCTTGCTCAACTCCGCACAAATGCATCTTGCCGACGCTTATACCATTAAAAAGCGAGCAATATCTTCCGCCGACCTGATGGAAGTAGCCGCCACAGCCTTCACAAGTATATTTACACAAGAGTATCCCGACCGGAATGCACGCATTGCTGTTTATTGCGGCCGGGGCAATAACGGGGGCGACGGACTGGCCATTGCACGCCTGCTTGTACAGCTTGGTTATAATTTTGTCAATGTGCTGGTTGCAGGCTTCGGGGGAAAAGCCAGCCCCGACTTTTCGATAAACCTTCAAAAACTTCATGCCGCCGGCATAGGCAGCTTCGAGCTTACAGACAGCAGCCAGGAAGTGGAGCAGGGAGCCGACATTATTATTGACGCCCTGCTCGGTTCCGGACTTAACCGGCCGCTCTCGGGAGCAATGGCCCTGCTTGCCGACCGGCTGAATGCAAGCAAAGCGCATATTGTTTCTGTTGATGTGCCCACCGGCCTGTACAGCGAAGGCCATGAAGATGCTAACGCAAAGGCAGTAAGAAGCCACCTTGTTATCACGTTTCACCAGCCACGCATATCTTTCCTGCTGCCCGAGTGCGCTCCCTTTGTCAGAAAGTTTATCGTAGCCGATATAGGACTTGATGTTCCTTGTTTAAACGCCAGCGAAACTCCTTACCGGCTCCTGCAGGAAACCGATATACGCGAGCGTCTCAGGCCAAGAGCTGCGTTTAGCCATAAGGGCACCTATGGCCATGCCCTGGTCCTGGCCGGCTCGGCAAAGAGTATGGGCGCCGCCATCCTTAGTTCGGAAGCCTGTGTATATACAGGTGCCGGCTTAACTACCGCCTGCATACCTGCCAGCGGCCTGAGTGCCCTCAACGCTCGCCTGCCCGAGGCCATGGCCCTGTTGCGCGAAGGAAGCCAGCTGTCGGGCCCCCCTGAGTGGCACCGGTATAACAGCATAGCGGCGGGTCCGGATNNCCTGCTGCTCACAGAAGTCTTAAACAACTATAGCCGGCCCATGGTACTGGATGCCGACGCGCTGACCATACTGTCGCAACACAACGAACTAATGGCTGCAATACCCAAAGGCTCGGTATTGACTCCGCACATGAAAGAGTTTGACCGCCTTTTTGGCCAACATACAAGCTGGTGGGAAAGACTTAAAACCGGGCGCGTACAAGCCGGCCGGCTGCACTGCTATATCCTGCTTAAGAACAGGTACAGCATACTCTTTTGTCCTGACGGACTATGTATATTTAACCCTACAGGCAGTCCGGCAATGGCCACCGGCGGCATGGGCGATGTGCTCAGCGGAATGCTGGCCTCGCTGCTGGCGCAGGCTTATAGTCCGGAGGATGCAGCCCTGCTGGCCATGTACCTGCATGGCCTCTGCGGACAGCAGGATATGCACTACGTGCTGCCTGCCGGCGAGCTGATAAAAAAAATACCGGCTGTAATGAGCCGGTACATATACTAAAAGCCAACAGCCATGCCCTTTTCTAAGGGGCTCTCAAGCCAGGCAGCATGATCAAACCAATCTCCTATATACTCAGAGGTTCCTGATCAAACAAATGCCTTTCGGCATGGTAAGAAGAGCGCACCAAGGGGCCGCTTTCCACATATTTTAAACCCATTCTACGGCCTATCTCCGCATATTTTGCAAACTGATCAGGGTGTATCCAGTCAATAACCGGATGGTGATTTTTAGTAGGCTGAAGATACTGACCTATAGTAAGAATATGAACACCCGCATCGGCCACATCCTGCATAGTTTCAATAACATCTTCTTCCGTTTCGCCCAGCCCGAGCATAATGCCTGTTTTAGTGCGAAGCCCGAAGTCGGAAATGCGCTTTAAAGCCTCCAGGCTGCGGTCATACTTCGCCTGAATGCGCACCGCCCGTGTAAGTCTGCGCACGGTTTCAATGTTATGCGACATAACCTCCGGACGCTCCTGGCAAACCCTGTATAAATTATCCCATATGCCTTTAAAGTCAGGAATGAGAGTTTCCATCGTCGTTTCCGGACTCTCACGTCGCACGGCCTTAATTGTTTCAGCCCATATTATCGAACCCCCGTCTTTCAGATCATCCCTGTCTACCGAGGTAATAACCGCATGTTTAACCTTCATAAGGCTTATTGAAGCAGCCACCCGGTTAGGTTCATCCGTATCTACAGCCAGAGGTCTGCCCGTAGCAACCGCACAAAAAGAGCAGGAGCGCGTGCAAATGTTTCCAAGGATCATAAAAGTAGCCGTACCCGCACCCCAGCACTCACCCATATTCGGACAATTGCCGCTTTCGCAGATGGTATGCAGTTTATGATCATCAACAAGGCCCCTTACGTTAGCATATTCTTTTCCCAGGGGAAGTTTAACCCTTAGCCAGTTAGGTCTGCGTTTAGTTTCACCGGCAGGAATTACAGGCAGTTCAATCATAACACAAATGTACTTAATTATACTGTGGATATGGCGACCGGCACGCTCCAATTTGACACAGTGCTTATACATAAAAAAACCAGCAAGCGTAAAAACAAGGGGCTGTTTTTAGCAGCCTGTATAAGATATTGTATCTTTAAGCATTAATTAACTACTATGTCAACATCAACACTAGTGTATAAAGGGGGGATGCGCCTTGAAGCCACCCATCAGCAATCGGGTACAACCCTTATTACAGATGCTCCTACGGATAATCACGGCAAGGGCGAAGCCTTTTCGCCTACCGACCTTATGGCCACCTCATTGCCGGCATGCATGCTAACCACCGTTGAAATCCTGCTTAAAGACCGGGGTATAAACATTAGCGGTACCACCTGTACTGTAAACAAGGTGATGGCAGCCAATCCGCGTCGCATAGCCGAAATACAGGTAACTTTCAAGTTTCCCCTTAAAGACACCTACTCGCGTTTGCAAAAAGAGCTTATCGAAAAAACAGCCATGTCCTGTCCGGTAGCACAAAGCCTGCACCCCGATGTTAAAAAGGTGATAGACTTTGGATGGTAGCAGGGCAGGCAGGTAAGCCTCTCGCCACCCCCGCCAAACGGTACACTATAATGTCTGCCTCAAGGTAAGGTTAATGGCCGTGTGCACGTAGCGCTGCAAAGCCTGCAAAGCACATTGGCCTTGCACAAAACAATACATGTGCCATCCTGCAAACCGGCACCCCTTCACTAACCATCCAATAAAACCGCATGAAAAAAAAGGCTGTAGTGTGTTTCTTATTTCAGTTTATAAGCCTGCTCGCCGCTGCACAATCTACACTGATACTCAGTGGCTTTATAAAAGAAAAAGGCTCCTCCGAAACCCTTCCCGGAGCCAATATAAGCGTGCTCTCAACAGGCCGCACCTTTACCAGCAATAATTACGGTTTTTACTCCCTTAGCTTACCGGCAGGCAGCTATAAGCTGCGCGTGTCAATGGTAGGCTTTGAAACCCTTGTATTTGATATAGACCTCCAGAAAGATAAAAAACAAGACATAGAGCTGCAGGCGGGCAACCAGCTGAGCGAAGTAGAAATAACAGCCGGGCAACAGGAGGGCGGCTCGCGGCAGCTAAGCATGAGCCGTATCGATATACCCATCAGCCAGGTTAAAGACATACCAGCCCTGCTGGGCGAAAAAGACGTATTTAAGGTGATAAAGCTAATGCCGGGTGTACAAAAAGGCAGCGAAGGAAGCAGCGGTTTTTACGTACGAGGAGGCGGCTCCGATCAAAACCTCATTATCCTGGACGATGCGGTGGTTTATAATGCCAGCCATTTATTCGGCTTTTTTTCCATTTTTAACGGCGACGCACTTAAAAGTGTAGAACTCATAAAAGGAGGCTTCCCCGCCCGATACGGCGAACGTCTTTCCTCTGTTTTAAACCTCAATATGAAAGACGGAAACAAGGAAGAGCTTCATGGCGAAGCCGGCATAGGCCTGCTTTCATCACGCCTTACCCTCGAGGGGCCTTTGAGCAAAAACAAATCCTCTTTCCTGTTGTCGGCACGCCGCACCTATGCCGACCTTATTGCCAGGCCCTTTATGCCCAAAGATGAAAAGTCCGGCTACTACTTTTACGATTTGAATGCAAAGGCTCATTTTTTACTTAGTCAGAGCAATAAACTCTACCTGAGCGGTTATATGGGCAGCGATAAGCTGCTTTTAAGGTTCAAAGAAGAAGCAGACGACGAAAAAACGAATTTTAACTGGGGCAATACCGCCTCCACCCTTCGCTGGAACCACCTGTTCAGTCAGAAACTTTTTTCGAATGCGTCTTTCATATACAGCAATTACAAACTAAATACTTCCTATGACGAGCGTTATAAAGAGTTCCTTTACAAGTCCGACTATACATCCTCCATTCGCGACCTGTCCTTTAAGTACGATGTCGATTATTATCCATCCGCACTCCACACCATTAAAGCAGGCTTAAAGGTAACCTGGCACAGGTTTAAACCCAGTGCACTCACCACCAATGACACGCAGCTGCAGCTCCATACTCAAGATATAGAAGTGTTTGACAGCTATGAATACAATGCCTATGCCGAAGATGAGTGGAACATAAGCGAGCGCCTGGGGATAAATGCCGGTTTAAGAGCCAGCTTATTCAGCACCCAGGGAACCAACTTTTATAATGTCGAGCCCCGCGTGTCGCTGCGCTACCTCATTGGTCCGCTTACCGGCATAAAAGGCTCCTACGTGCTAATGAACCAGTCCCTGCACCTGCTTTCCAACACAGGCATCGGCCTGCCCACCGATCTTTGGGTGCCCTCATTAAAGAGCATACGGCCCGAGCGCTCGCACCAGATAGCCCTGGGTTTGTCGCGCGACTTAAGTGCCGGCAAGCTTCAGCTAAGCATAGAAAGCTATTACAAGCGCATGGAAAACATTATATCGTATAAAGAAGGTGCCACTTTTTTAAAGTTAGATGATTTTGAAAAGCCCGAGCGCGTACCTTTTGAAAACAACGTCACTTCGGGCAAGGGAGAGAGCTACGGGGCCGAAGTGCTGCTGCAACGAAAGGCAGGCAGATTAAGCGGCTGGATAGGCTATACACTGTCCTGGACAAGGCACCAGTTTGAACAGCTCAATCAGGGCGAAGAATTTTATCCCCTTCACGACCGCCGGCACGACCTTTCTGTTGTGGCCCTTTATTCCCTTAATAGAAGCATTAAGTTAAATGCAGCCTTTGTACTTGCATCGGGCAATGCTACCAGCCTTATTACAGGCGATTATGCCGTGTACGAACCAAGCCTTGACCGCAACGGAACTTTTACACAAGCCCGCGAGCTATATGTAGAGAACTACGGAATGCGTGGAAGTTATAAGACCCAGTTGTATCACCGCATGGACGCCGGTATACAGTTCCATAAGCAAAGGCGCAGGTATAAGCGCGTAGTCGAACTGAGCGTTTACAATGCCTATAACCGCATGAACCCATTTTTCTATGACGTAAAGAGCACCTATACGAATGGCACCACAAGTTCCAGGCTGTACAAGTATACCGTGTTTCCGTTTATCCCTTCAGTATCCTGGTCCTTTACCTTTTAATATATGAAATACCTCAGCTTCGTCTTCCTCGTGTTAATACTTTCCGGCTGTAAAAAAGAAGTAAAGGATGATGCACTGCTTGCAAAGCAGGAGCTCGTGATGCAGTGCTTCATCTCGCCGCATGATGAGTTTATAAACGTGAGGCTGGAATACGCATCCAATTATTTTAACCGTGCGGAAAGCAAGGCGGCTAATGCCCTTATGGGGCAAATGCAGGTGTCCATAAGCGATGGGCAGACAACAAAAAACATCCCCTTTAATTCCGCCTCAGGAGTGTTCAGCCTGCCGGCCAGGCAAATGCCTCTGGCAGAGGGCAAGCGCTACAGCCTGCAGGTGCATGGATCGCAGGGCTTGTATCTGGAGGCACAAACCACCATACCTCCCGCACCGGCAAACGCGCACATGGAGCTGGGCGACAAGTATAAACGCAACCAGCACGACGTTTTTAAAGTTTACCTTATTATGCAAAAGGAGCAAACCGAAGCCTCCTACCTGCGCTTCACACTTAGCTCCGCCTATGTGCCAAAGAGCCAGCGTCCTTACGGCTTTGAGCAATTAAATACTCACATGGCGGCCTACAGCAAGCACAGTGCCAGCCAGGTGGCCCAAAGTTTTGAAGTTCCGGCCTACTATTATCCCCTTAAAAACTCGCCATACAGAGATGGGAGAATGCTAAGGGCCTACTTTTTAAACCTTAGCGAAGAATATTACCGCTTTGTCAGCAGCGCTCAGACCAACAGCGAACAAAGCGACAATCCCTTTGCCGAGGGCCTTAGAGTATATACCAACGTAAAAGGCGGCTTAGGAGTGTTTGCGGCATATAACTATACCTATATTGACAAATAAACGCTTTAAAAAACTACTTGCCCGCGGTAAGCTGGTCCTGCAAATCGGCAACCGATATTTCGCTGTGCGAAGCCTTATAAACGCATTTGCCCTGTTTGATAAGCAGTACCTGGGGCGACTGATGGTGCACATCAAACTCCGAAGCCACCCGGTCGGAAATATCCCGATACTTCAGCAGATCCAGGTAATATACAGGCAGGTCCTGCGGAAGCGCCTCCATTTCAGATTCGAATCGCTTTTTAACAAACATACTCACCGAGCACCTGGTGCTATGTTTAAAAATAACACTATAGCCACCCGAGTCTTTTATTCCCTCCAGCTGCTCCATACTTTCCAGTGGTTTCCAATTCATTTTCTTTTGAGTTTAGTATTTGTTAACCGCCATAAGGACGCAATTGTTCTTAAAAATCAGGAAATGTTTTGCTTAAGAGCAGCCATCATGATAGCCGTTGCAGCGGCTTCTTCTCCTTTATTGCCATGAATACCGCCGGCTCTTTCCTGTGCCTGCTCCAGCGTGTTGGTAGTAAGTACACCAAAAATAACCGGCTTATCGTGTTTCAGGCCGGCATTCGCCAGCCCATGCGCCACCGCACTGCATATATAATCAAAGTGAGGAGTATCGCCCTGTATTACACAGCCCAGGCATATCACCACATCGGCACGGGTGGCAAACAGAGCCATGTCTGCACCTGTAATAAGCTCATAACTGCCAGGCACCATCAGGCTGCTTATGTTTTCGGGCTTGGCGCCCTGCTTAATCAGGAGGTCATAGGCGCCTTTATAAAGAGCACCGGTTATTTCGGCATTCCATTGTGCAGTCACAATAGCAAACTTATACTCGCGGGCATCCGGAATAACAGTGTTTGAAAAATCAGAAAGGTTTTTTAAATGTGTTGCCATAGCATGTAAGTATACAAAAAAGGCCGCGGGTTATTTACCAGCAGCCTCAAAATTTAGTTAAGCTCTTTATTACTGTAAGCGTGCTTCAGCACGTGCAATATAGCCATCAATGGCCGAAGCCTCATAGCTTACCGGGAAGTCCTTCTTAATTTTCCTATACACTTCGGCTGCTGCTTTATAGTCCTTTTGCTCTTCATATACCAAACCTAGCTTCTTAAGAAAAAGAGGGGCGGTAAACTCATTCTGATCTTTATCGGCCGCTTTTCTGTAATAAGTAGCTGCTTTATCGTACTCCTTTAACTCCGAGTGCGCATCGCCCATCATACCCAAAACCAGAGGGTCAATAACCGGGCTGCCGGTGGTATTATATTTTTCGAGTGCATTTAAGGCTTTTTGAAACTGCCCTTTGCGCAGGTACAGGCCGCCCAGGTAAGCATTGGCCAGATTGGCCGACTTGGTGCTCGAATACTCTTCGGCAATTTTTTCAAAGCCCGGGTAAGATCCGTCGCCCTGTATGGCGCGATCGCTTAGCGAATCAACAGCCACATATTCCTGAGCCCTGAACATTTCGTTAGCTGCTTTTTCAGCACGCGGCGCAAGGTATAATTGCTGGTATCCTATGTAAATAAGGATAAGAGCAAGTACAGACATGCCTATAATAGCAAGGCTGCGGGAGTTTTCCTTAAAAAAAGAAGGTTTAGCGGGCTGTGTATGCGTGGTATGCTTGTTAGTATCGTTATGAATATTCGCCATGGAGTATTAATTGAAGATTGCAAAAATACATTTTTAACCAACACTATCAATACATTAACTAATTAATTAAGCCAGGCGGGCGCCTTGCCCTTAAGCACAAAATATACTTTACCTTTGTAGTCTGTTTATGTGGCTGGAAAAATTATCGCTTATTAATTTTAAAAACTACGGGGAAGCAACGCTTGCCCTATCGGCAAGTGTAAATGCTTTTACAGGCAATAACGGCGCCGGCAAAACAAACCTGCTGGACGCCATTCACTATCTGTCGCTCTGCAAAAGCTATTTCAACCCCATAGACTCCCAGCAGATTAAAAGCGGTACGGCTTTTTTTATGGTGCAGGGCACCTTTAATAAAGATGATAAGGAAGAGGTAATATCCTGTGCCGTAAAGCGCAATCAAAAAAAACAATTCAGGCGTAACAAAAAAGAATACGCCCGCCTGGCCGATCATATCGGCCTGTTTCCCTCGGTAATGATTTCGCCCTACGACGTTAACATCATTATGGAAGGGAGCGAAGAACGCCGTCGCTTTATAGACAATGTACTATCGCAAACCGATACTCAGTATCTGGACGAACTTATACTCTATAATAAACACCTGGCCAACCGCAATGCGCTGCTTAAAACCATTGCCGAAACCGGCCGCTATGACCCCTCACTGCTCGAAATTTTGAACAGCCAGCTGGTGAGCTCGGGCGAGCGCATATTTGCCAAGCGATGCCGGTTTATGGAAACCTTTATCCCTATCTTCAACAGGCATTATGCCTACCTTACCGAAGGTGCCGAGAGCGCTGTTTTAAGCTACGACTCACCCTTGCTTAATGCAAACTTCGAAGAGCTTTTGGTGCAGCATGCCGCCCGGGACCGTGCCCTCGAGCGCACAAGCACAGGTATACATAAGGACGATTTGCTGTTTACCGTCAATGAGCTGCCGCTCAGAAAGTTTGGCTCGCAGGGGCAGCAAAAATCATTCACCATCGCTTTGCGCCTGGCGCAATACAGCTTTTTGCACGAAAAAAAAGGGTATAAGCCCATGCTCCTGCTAGACGATATTTTTGACAAGCTGGACGATAAGCGAATAGGCATGCTGATGCACATGGTTTCTAACGATGACTTCGGGCAGCTTTTCATTACAGATACCAACGCGGCCAGGTTAAAAGAGATATTTGCCCGCATTGGGGTAGCTATTAAATTGTTTGACGTTATTAATGGAAATGTAACACATGAGCAGAGTTAACGACAGGCCGGTAAAAGAGGTAATAAGCCAGCTCTTTAAAGAGAACAGCCGCAAGCAAAAGTTTGATGAAACCGCGCTTATTGCAGCCTGGCCCAGGCTTATGGGCCCTGCCGTGGCAAGCCGCACCGAAAAACTGTATATACGCAATCAAAAACTGGTGGTAAAACTCAGCTCTTCGGTGCTAAGAAATGAAATGGTGATGATGCGCTCTAAAATAATCGAACATCTGAATGGCTTTGCCGGCCAGCAGCTTATAAACGATATTATATTCCAGTAAAAATAGCGCCAAAATGCAATGCCCCTGATAAGTCTTTTACTTTCAGGGGCATTGCAAGCTTTTATGGCTGTTTTGTTGGTTTAAAGAGCCGCTTTGTTAAGCGCTTAAAAGCGCTCCAGCTGCGAAAAGAAAAAGCTGCCCTCAATGGCTGCATTTTCATCAGAGTCAGACCCGTGAACAGCATTGGCGTCAATAGATTTTGCATATTTATTGCGGATGGTTCCGGGCTCGGCCTTGGAAGGATCGGTAGCGCCAATCAGCTTGCGGAAATCCTCAACAGCGTTTTCTTTTTCAAGGATAGCTGCAATTATAGGTCCTGAAGACATAAAGTTTACCAGTTCGCCGTAAAAAGGACGTTCCTTATGCACAGCATAGAAAGCACCGGCCGTTTCAGCGCTTAGCTGAGTGTATTTTAAGGCAACAACTTTAAAGCCGCCTTTAATAATATCGTCAAGAATAGCGCCCATGTGTCCGTTGCTTACGGCATCAGGCTTGATCATTGTAAATGTTCTGTTAGTCATGTCTATTTTTTGATTGCCTCAAAAGTACATGTTTTTAAGTTTAAACAGAAAAATGCACCCTGTGCGCTCTAAGGCTTTATGCGGTCTGAAGCTCTGAAAGAAGAACATCGCTGAGGCGTTTTACAAGGGGCGCGGAAACAAGCACGGGCCATTCTTAAGTCTGCCTGCAGGAGCGTCTCAGGCTCCGGACAGCCTTACTGCCGCCGGGAGATGCATGCGCCATCAATGCATGATGTACCCATGATGAGTCCATGTTTTGTATAGGATGTATCCTGCACTAAATACGGCTGCAGCATTCCGGCATTTCGAAGCTGCTCCACAGCAATGCCGGCCCGGGCACACCAGGCTGTGGCCTATACTGCCGGGCCACCCGCCCGGCCCCTCCATGCATCGCCGCCGCGGTGCTTTCTAACACCATGCTTTCGCGTGTTTTACTGCTTTGCCGCGGCAGGCATTCAGGCGCTCAAAGCACGCAATACGCTTATTTTAAAACCTTTCTTGCTTTCTGCTTTTTTTAATAGCTTTGCGTCTCTTTTTGTGTAAAGAATGCAGGATGTAACCCCACTTAAGCAATTACTTGCTTACCCTAAGCAAATAGTAATAACAACCCACCATAAGCCCGACGGCGATGCTATTGGCTCTTCACTGGGCTTGTATAATTATCTTATACAAAAAGGTCACCATGTTACGGTTATTACTCCGAGCGATTATCCGTTCTTTTTGCAATGGCTGCCCAACAATACCCATGTGCTGGTATACCCCGACCATAAGGACGAGTCGGCCAGGCTCATTGCCGAAGCCGAGCTTATTTTTTGTCTGGATTTCAATACCCTTAAACGCATTGGCGACATGGGCGAACTGGTGCGTGCCGCCGAAGGAAAAAAGGTACTTATAGACCATCACCTCGAGCCCGAAGATTTTGACGATTACCGCTACTGGTCTATCAACGCCTGTGCTACCGCGCAGCTTATTTATGAGTTCATAGCCCTTAAAATGGGCGAGCCCGAACTGATCAATAAAGATGTAGCCACCTGCCTTTATACAGGCATCATGACGGACTCGGGCTCTTTCAGGTTTGATACGACTACGCCGGATGTGCATCGCATAGCGGCCGATCTTATAGCCGCCGGTGCCGAAAATTCTAAAATACACGCCCTTGTGTATGATAACTTTTCGGAGTCGAGGGTTCGCTTTATAGGGTATGCACTGCTTAATAAGCTGGAGGTTTTTGAAGAATATAAAGCCGCCATAATCAGCATTTCAAAAGAAGAGTTGCTGCGCTTTAACATTACCACCGGCGATACCGAGGGGCTTGTAAACTACGCGCTTACCATTAATGGAATACGCCTGGGGGCCCTTATAATTGAGCGTCCGGACATGGTAAAACTATCCCTGCGCTCTACGGGCGATTTTCCGGCCAATGAAATATGCAAAAAATACTTCAACGGGGGCGGTCATAAAAATGCTGCCGGCGGTATGTCCGAAAAGCCCTTAGACGAAGTGATAAATGATTTTAAGCGTATATTGCCTGAGTATAAAACAATATTAATACAATAATAAATTAAACAATTAGATAACACTCCATGATGAAAAGAAACGTTATTCTTGGACTTGCGGCGCTTGCTTTGGTAAGTTGTAAGCAATTCAAAAAGGGTGAAGGGGATTCTGAATACCTTCTTCATAAAGACAAAGAGGGCCCAACCATTCAGGAAGGCGATTTTGTAGCTTTACACACCATCCAAAAAACCGAGGAAGACTCTGTTTTAACCAATTCATACGATTTTGACCGGCCTATTTTTGTAACTCAGCAAAAATCAGTGTTCAAAGGCGATATCTATCAGTCCTTAGGCATGCTTAGCGAAGGCGACAGTGCCACCTTTAAGATCAATATGGATTCATTATCTCAAAAAATGAACATGCCTAAGCCCGAAAATACCAAGGGCAAATACATGCTGTTCACTTTTAAAGTTGACAAGGTTATTCCTAAAGGAAAACTGTCTGACAGTGTTTTCAACCAAAACATTGAAAGCTATTTTAAAGCTGAAGTAGAGGCGGCCAAAGGAAAAGAAGAAGGTAAAATGAAAAAATACCTGTCGTCTAACAACCTTAAGCCTACCGTTAGCCCTTCAGGCCTTAACTATGTGGTTACCAAACAGGGTAACGGAGCCAAGCCGGCCGCGGGCGATACGGTACAGTTAAACTATACCCTTAAGCTCCTGTCGGGCAAAGTGGTAGAGTCTACCAAGCCGGATGTTGCTAAAAAAGCAGGAACATTTAATGCCATGCGTCCATACGAGCCTATGAAAATGCCGGTTGGCGTAAACGCAGCCATCCCTGGATTTGACGAAGGATTGCTAATGTTTCCTAAAGGAACCAGTGCAACCCTTATCATACCGTCCAAACTTGCTTATGGCGAGCAGGGCAATCAGATCATCGGTCCATACACTCCTTTGATATTTGATATTGAGGTTCTTGATATTATAAAGGGCAAGCCGGGCAGCACGCCTGCGCCTATGCCTCCAATGCATCCGGAGCATCACTAACATAAAATGCCCTGCAATAAAGCCCTGCCTTCCGGCGGGGCTTTATTGTTTAATGTCAATATGTCATAAAAAAGAGAGTGATGGCTTTTGTGCAGGTGCTGTCGCTGACATTGGGTTGATAATTTAAAGCTTGGCATAAGGCTTGTTAAGTAATTACCAAACAGTAAAAAGAAATAATCAAATATAATATGTCTAAGATAATTGGTATTGACTTAGGAACTACAAACTCATGCGTATCTGTAATGGAAGGTAATGAGCCGGTAGTTATCGCTAATAGCGAGGGTAAGCGTACAACTCCTTCTATTGTAGCATTTGTAGAAAATGGCGAGCGTAAAGTTGGTGATCCTGCAAAACGTCAGGCCATTACTAATCCTACAAAAACCATTTTTTCTATCAAACGCTTCATGGGAAGCAGCTACAATGAGGTAGAAAAGGAAATAAGCCGCGTGCCTTATACCGTGGTTAGAGGCGATAATAATACGCCTCGCGTAGAGATAGACGGACGTAAATATACTCCTCAGGAAATCTCTGCCATGACTCTTCAGAAAATGAAGAAGACTGCCGAAGATTTTCTTGGTCAGGAAGTGAACGAAGCGGTAATTACCGTGCCTGCATACTTTAATGATGCGCAGCGCCAGGCAACTAAGGAAGCCGGAGAAATTGCCGGTCTGGTTGTTAAGCGTATAATCAACGAGCCTACTGCTGCAGCACTTGCCTACGGGCTGGATAAGGCGCACAAGGACATGAAAATTGTTGTGTTCGACTGCGGTGGCGGTACGCATGACGTTTCTGTGCTTGAGCTTGGCGACGGTGTGTTTGAAGTAAAATCAACCGATGGTGATACTCACCTGGGTGGCGACGACTTTGACCACGTTATTATCGACTGGCTGGCCGAAGAGTTTAAAAACGAAAACGGCATGGACCTGAGCAAAGATGCTATGGCTATGCAGCGTTTAAAAGAAGCGGCAGAAAAAGCAAAAGTAGAACTTTCGAGCTCTACCCAAACCGAGATCAACCTGCCTTATATTACAGCTGATCAAAGCGGTCCTAAGCACCTTGTGCGCACCCTGAGCCGTTCTAAATTTGAGCAGCTTGCCGATAGTCTTATCAAGAGAACGATTGATCCTTGCCGTTCTGCGCTTAAGAATGCGGGTCTTTCTGTATCTGATATTGACGAAATTATTTTGGTAGGGGGTTCTACCCGTATTCCTGCCATTCAGGAAGCTGTAAAGAGCTTCTTTGGAAAAGAACCTTCAAAAGGAGTAAACCCCGACGAGGTGGTAGCTATTGGTGCTGCTATACAGGGTGGTGTACTAACCGGCGAAGTGAAAGATGTATTGCTGCTTGACGTTACTCCGCTTTCTTTGGGTATCGAAACCATGGGTGGTGTTATGACTAAGCTTATCGAAGCAAATACAACCATTCCGAGCAAAAAATCCGAAGTGTTCTCTACCGCGTCCGATAATCAGCCTTCTGTAGAAATACACATTCTGCAGGGTGAGCGTCCTATGGCCAATCAAAACCGTACGCTGGGTCGCTTCCACCTGGATTCTATTCCTCCTGCACCTCGCGGCGTGCCTCAGATCGAAGTTACCTTTGATATTGATGCCAACGGTATTTTGCACGTGTCGGCCAAAGATAAGGCAACAGGCAAAGAGCAAAAGATTCGTATTGAGGCTTCTTCGGGCTTGAGCGATGATGAAATCCAAAAAATGAAACGCGAGGCTGAAGCAAATGCCGAGGCTGACAAAAAAGCAAAAGAGGAAATTGATAAGCTAAATGCTGCCGATGCTTTGGTGTTCTCTACCGAAAAACAGCTGAAGGAGTATGGCGACAAGATTCCGGCTGATAAAAAGGCTCCGATTGAAGAGTCCCTGAAAAGACTTAAAGATGCTCATGCGGCTAAGAACTTTGCCGATATTGATGCCGCTCAGGAAGCTCTTCAAACTGCTTGGACCGCTGCTTCTGAAGATATGTATAAAGCATCTCAGGACGGAGCAGGCGCTCAGCAGCAAGGCCCTAATCCTGGAGCAGGCGCTTCATCAGATGCCGGCGCAGGTGCAGATAATGTAACCGACGTTGACTTCGAAGAAGTGAAATAATTGACATAAGCATTAACTTTTAAAAACGCTGTAAGCACCCGCTTACAGCGTTTTTTTTTATGAACGTGTATAAAAGATCTTAGTGGGCCGGCTTGCAGTTATACTTCAGGTTTATACGCTATCGTTGTATTGCTTAGCTTTGCAGCAAACGCATGCTATTTGTATACAATAATCCATTTATTCAGCAGAGTACCATGATCCTTACCGATACCCATACGCATTTATACTATGAAGAAGATGCTGAAAAAAGGCAGGAGCTGATAGAACGCTGTGATCAAAACGGCATACAGCGACTTTTTTTGCCTAATGTAGACAGTTCGTCGGTGCCTAAAGTGCTTGATACAGTGGCTGCCTACCCTGATAAGTGCTTTGCCATGCTTGGCTTGCATCCTTGCGATGTTAAAGAAGACTATCTGCAGGAACTGGACACTATTTTCAGTTATCTTGACAGGGTCCGAATTTATGCAGTGGGCGAAATTGGTATTGATCTTTATTGGGAGCAGGCTACGCTGCCTTTGCAGCAGGAAGCCTTTGCCTGGCAAATAAATAAGGCGCTTGCGCTCGACCTTCCTGTTGTTATCCATTGCCGCGATGCGTTCGACCAGGTGTATGAAGTTTTGCAGCAGCAAAGGCATGAAAAGCTCCGAGGCATTTTTCATTGCTTTACAGGCACGCTGGAGCAGGCAGAAAAAATTATCGACTTAGGCTTTTACCTCGGGATAGGAGGGGTGCTTACTTATAAAAACTCAGGCTTGGATAAGGTGGTAGAGCAAATTGACATAAAGCACCTGGTTTTAGAAACCGATTCGCCTTATCTAAGCCCGGTGCCTTTTCGCGGAAAACCCAACGAAAGCAGCTACCTTATTTACATTGCAAAAAAGCTTGCCGAGCTTAAGAATAGGACTCTGGAGGAGCTTGCAGAAATAACTACCGCCAATTCCGCTGCTATATTTCGTATTTAATATATTAAATCGTTTACTATCTTTAGTCGAATTATATGTAAAAGGAATAGATGACAAAGATAATGATCATATATACCGGTGGCACTATAGGTATGGTGCATGACAAGGCTACCGGTACGCTCAAGCCGTTTGATTTTACGCAGATAACGCTTAACCTGCCCGATCTGAAACGCTTGCGCTATGAAATTGTCGTTTATCCGTTTGGCGAGGCTATAGATTCATCCAATATGAATCCGGCTATATGGTCTGAACTTGCCAATAGCGTTGCCTCCAATTATGACGAGTTTGACGGCTTTGTAATACTGCATGGCTCGGATACCATGGCCTTTAGTGCTTCGGCTCTGAGCTTTATGCTCGAAGGGCTTAATAAGCCGGTTATTTTTACCGGTTCGCAGTTGCCCATTAGCGAAATACGCACCGATGCCAAAGAAAATCTTATTACCGCATTGGAAATAGCTGCCGCCAAACAAAACGGCAAGGCCCGCGTGCCCGAAGTATGTATTTACTTCGACTCGCAGCTGTTTAGAGGCAACCGCGCCTTTAAATACAACTCTATGAAGTTTGAGGCATTCCGCTCGCCCAATTATCCGCTGCTGGCCGAAGCGGGGGTACACCTGCGCTTTAATGATGCCAGCATACGTAAATGCCGTGAAGGCGGACTTATAGCCCACACCAATCTGAGCGACTCAATAGCCGTGCTTAAGCTTTATCCGGGTATAAGCCGCGAAACAGTGGAGGCCATTGTTCACTCCAAGGCCGATGCCATTATTGTTGAAACCTTTGGAGCCGGAAATACCATGACCGACCCTTGGTTTATCGAATGCCTTGAGCTTGCTATAAAGAACGGGAAGGTTATTTTAGATATATCGCAGTGTAAGGTAGGGACCGTAGAGCTGGGGCGTTATGAAACCAGCCGCACCCTTAAGAGTATTGGCGTAGCCAGCGGTTATGATATGACCTACGAGGCTGCCGTAACCAAGCTAATGTATTTGCTGGGCTGTAACTTTTCGCAGCGCGACATTGTGCGCTATCTCGAGACCGACCTCAGAGGCGAGCTTAGCAAGGTGCATCGCATAACATCAAGGTCAGTATTTTAGCAAGCGGCAAAAAAGTTTACATAAAAAATGTTTACTTTTGCCCACCTGATAAGGAGAGGTGTCTGAGTGGTCGAAAGAGCACGCCTGGAAAGTGTGTGTACCTCAAAAGGGTACCGAGGGTTCGAATCCCTCCCTCTCCGCTTAGAGGGACTTCATCAAGAAGTCCCTCTTTTTTCGTTTATAACCGATCCTTTTTCGTTCATTTTCAAGCGGTTATGCGAAACTCATTTTATAGATTTGTGGTGTTAAAATGCAATAAAGAAAGTTGAATTAAATGAGAGTAATTTCTGTAAGAAAAAGTCCTAGGTATAAGGAAAAAGCAATCCAATACTTACAAAACAGTTGGTCTGAAGTATTTCCAATTATTTATGAAGATTGCATCTCAAACTGTATACATGCAGAACAACCACTACCTCAATGGTACTTATTAGAGAAAGATGATGAAATTATTGGTTGTGCAGGATTGATAACTAATGATTTTATAAGCCGAATGGATTTATATCCGTGGCTTTGTGCTGTGTTTATCAAAGAAGAATACAGGGGAAGATTATCCGGCGCTATTAAAACTGATTTAGTATCTTAGCAAAGGTGCGTAGTGATCTAAAGCGATGCACCAGTGATCATATAATCTTAACTTTTCATAATTCATGGGTAAAATTAAACGTATACTGGGCATAGCTGCAATTGCAGGATTGCTTTCATCATGCTCTACCACCGGACCTCAACGAATCGGTTCCCGGACAAATCAGGCAAGTTATAATGTTATTCCCGCGCCTCAGTCTGTATCTACTCCTCAGGCTGAAGGGTTTACACTAAAAAACAATACTAAGATCATTTACAGGGCTGGCAATGCTAAAATGAAACGTAATGCCGAGTTCTTGTCAGAATACATAAAAACGTCGACTGGAAAGTCTTTGCAGATAGCGGCCAATGGTGCTGCAGTAAATGCGATAGAGTTAAACCTGGGGCTTAACTCCTCAAACAAGGAGGCTTATAGACTTACGGTTACCAAAGCTGGCGTAACAATAACCGGTGCTTCTGAAGCCGGAGTGTTTTACGGCTTGCAAACTTTGCGTAAGTCGCTGCCAGTAACTAAGGCTGCTAATATTATGCTTCCTGCAGTGGCTATTAATGATGCTCCAAGGTTTGCCTACCGTGGTATGCACCTCGATGTTGCGCGCCACTTCGTTACCCTCGACTCGGTAAAGAGGTACGTAGATATGCTTGCTTTACACAATATGAATCGCTTTCACTGGCACCTTACAGACGATCAGGGATGGCGGATCGAGATAAAAAAACATCCGAAGCTTACTGAAATCGGATCAAAAAGAAAAGAAACTGTCATAGGTCGAAATTCAGGTAAGTATGACGGCAAGCCTTATGGCGGCTTTTATACTCAGGATGAAATTAAAGAGCTTGTTGCCTATGCCGAAGAGCGCAACATTACCGTAATTCCGGAAATCGATATGCCGGGGCATATGCTGGCTGCGCTTACTGCTTATCCTGAACTAGGCTGTACAGGCGGCCCCTATGATTTATGGACAATATGGGGAGTGTCAGAAGATATACTCTGTGCCGGCAACGAAAAAACCTTTTCGTTTGTAGAAGATGTCCTGACGGAAGTCATGCAACTATTCCCATCAAAGTACATTCATGTAGGGGGAGACGAAGCACCTAAGGTGCGCTGGCAAAAATGCCCGCGATGCCAGGCCCGTATCAAATCTTTGGGATTGAAGAGTGATGCACATCATACTGCTGAGGAACGCTTACAAAGTTACTTTATAGGCCGCGCAGAAAAATTTCTTAATAGTCATGATCGCCAGATCATCGGCTGGGATGAAATCCTTGAAGGAGGCCTTGCACCAAATGCTACCGTTATGTCTTGGAGAGGGGTTGCAGGCGGTATTGAAGCAGCTAAACAAAGACATGATGTGATCATGACGCCAAATACCTATATGTATTTTGACTATTATCAGTCAAGCAACATCGATAAGGAGCCCTTTGGTATTGGCGGCTATGTACCGGTATTAGCTGTTTACAATTACGAGCCGCTGCCTGCTGAACTAACGGCCGAGCAAAAGAAACACATCATAGGTGTGCAGGCAAATATATGGACCGAATATATGCCTACCTACTCTCATATAGAGTATATGGCAATGCCTCGCGCGGCTGCTCTCGCTGAAGTACA